>NZ_JBIATV010000036.1:0-1050 GCF_042892175.1 Streptomyces sp. NPDC001828 | reverse complement strand
CCTACACCCTTACCCCGGGACAACCACCGCCCGGGCTGGACTACCTTCCTGCGTCACCCCATCGCTTACCTACTACAAGTCTGGGTCACCGGCTCCACCACTTTCCTTTCCCCGAAGGGTCCGGAACGGCTTCACGGGCTTAGCATCGCCTGATTCGATATTGGGCGTTTCAAAGCGGGTACCGGAATATCAACCGGTTGTCCATCGACTACGCCTGTCGGCCTCGCCTTAGGTCCCGACTTACCCTGGGCAGATCAGCTTGACCCAGGAACCCTTAGTCAATCGGCGCACACGTTTCTCACGTGTGTATCGCTACTCATGCCTGCATTCTCACTCGTGAACCGTCCACCACTAGCTTCCGCTGCGGCTTCACCCGGCACACGACGCTCCCCTACCCATCCCAGCCCCCGTTGGGGGTACATGCTGGAATGACACGACTTCGGCGGTACGCTTGAGCCCCGCTACATTGTCGGCGCGGAATCACTTGACCAGTGAGCTATTACGCACTCTTTCAAGGGTGGCTGCTTCTAAGCCAACCTCCTGGTTGTCTCTGCGACTCCACATCCTTTCCCACTTAGCGTACGCTTAGGGGCCTTAGTCGATGCTCTGGGCTGTTTCCCTCTCGACCATGGAGCTTATCCCCCACAGTCTCACTGCCGTGCTCTCACTTACCGGCATTCGGAGTTTGGCTAAGGTCAGTAACCCGGTAGGGCCCATCGCCTATCCAGTGCTCTACCTCCGGCAAGAAACACACGACGCTGCACCTAAATGCATTTCGGGGAGAACCAGCTATCACGGAGTTTGATTGGCCTTTCACCCCTAACCACAGGTCATCCCCCAGGTTTTCAACCCTGGTGGGTTCGGTCCTCCACGACCTCTTACAGCCGCTTCAACCTGCCCATGGCTAGATCACTCCGCTTCGGGTCTAGAGCGTGCAACTCAATCGCCCTGTTCGGACTCGCTTTCGCTACGGCTTCCCCACACGGGTTAACCTCGCTACACACCGCTAACTCGCAGGCTCATTCTTCAAAAGGCACGCAGTCACGACTG
>NZ_JBIATV010000035.1:0-1077 GCF_042892175.1 Streptomyces sp. NPDC001828 | reverse complement strand
GGCAATTACACAGCGAGGACGCTGTGGACGGGCCGCCTTATTCCGGTGGTTCCGTCCCGCTCTTACGTGATGTGTGCACCCGATTACGGGTAAACATTCATGGAGAGTTTGATCCTGGCTCAGGACGAACGCTGGCGGCGTGCTTAACACATGCAAGTCGAACGATGAAGCCCTTCGGGGTGGATTAGTGGCGAACGGGTGAGTAACACGTGGGCAATCTGCCCTTCACTCTGGGACAAGCCCTGGAAACGGGGTCTAATACCGGATAACACTCCTCAGGGCATCTTGAGGGGTTAAAAGCTCCGGCGGTGAAGGATGAGCCCGCGGCCTATCAGCTTGTTGGTGGGGTGATGGCCTACCAAGGCGACGACGGGTAGCCGGCCTGAGAGGGCGACCGGCCACACTGGGACTGAGACACGGCCCAGACTCCTACGGGAGGCAGCAGTGGGGAATATTGCACAATGGGCGAAAGCCTGATGCAGCGACGCCGCGTGAGGGATGACGGCCTTCGGGTTGTAAACCTCTTTCAGCAGGGAAGAAGCGAAAGTGACGGTACCTGCAGAAGAAGCGCCGGCTAACTACGTGCCAGCAGCCGCGGTAATACGTAGGGCGCAAGCGTTGTCCGGAATTATTGGGCGTAAAGAGCTCGTAGGCGGCTTGTCACGTCGGATGTGAAAGCCCGGGGCTTAACCCCGGGTCTGCATTCGATACGGGCTAGCTAGAGTGTGGTAGGGGAGATCGGAATTCCTGGTGTAGCGGTGAAATGCGCAGATATCAGGAGGAACACCGGTGGCGAAGGCGGATCTCTGGGCCATTACTGACGCTGAGGAGCGAAAGCGTGGGGAGCGAACAGGATTAGATACCCTGGTAGTCCACGCCGTAAACGTTGGGAACTAGGTGTTGGCGACATTCCACGTCGTCGGTGCCGCAGCTAACGCATTAAGTTCCCCGCCTGGGGAGTACGGCCGCAAGGCTAAAACTCAAAGGAATTGACGGGGGCCCGCACAAGCAGCGGAGCATGTGGCTTAATTCGACGCAACGCGAAGAACCTTACCAAGGCTTGACATATACCGGAAA
>NZ_JBIATV010000034.1:0-1427 GCF_042892175.1 Streptomyces sp. NPDC001828 | reverse complement strand
TTGCTTCAGAACAAACACAGTGGACGCGAGCAACTGAGGACAAGCCCTCGGCCTATTAGTACCAGTCAGCTCCACCCGTTACCGGGCTTCCACATCTGGCCTATCAACCCAGTCGTCTACTGGGAGCCTTACCCTCTCAAGGAGGTGGGAACACTCATCTCGAAGCAGGCTTCCCGCTTAGATGCTTTCAGCGGTTATCCTTTCCGAACGTAGCCAACCAGCCATGCCCTTGGCAGGACAACTGGCACACCAGAGGTTCGTCCGTCCCGGTCCTCTCGTACTAGGGACAGCCCTTCTCAATGTTCCTGCGCGCGCAGCGGATAGGGACCGAACTGTCTCACGACGTTCTAAACCCAGCTCGCGTACCGCTTTAATGGGCGAACAGCCCAACCCTTGGGACCGACTCCAGCCCCAGGATGCGACGAGCCGACATCGAGGTGCCAAACCATCCCGTCGATATGGACTCTTGGGGAAGATCAGCCTGTTATCCCCGGGGTACCTTTTATCCGTTGAGCGACGGCGCTTCCACAAGCCACCGCCGGATCACTAGTCCCGACTTTCGTCCCTGCTCGACCCGTCGGTCTCACAGTCAAGCTCCCTTGTGCACTTACACTCAACACCTGATTGCCAACCAGGCTGAGGGAACCTTTGGGCGCCTCCGTTACTCTTTAGGAGGCAACCGCCCCAGTTAAACTACCCATCAGACACTGTCCCTGATCCGGATCACGGACCGAGGTTAGACATCCAGCACGACCAGAGTGGTATTTCAACGACGACTCCACAACCACTGGCGTGGCCGCTTCAAAGTCTCCCACCTATCCTACACAAGCCGAACCGAACACCAATATCAAACTGTAGTAAAGGTCCCGGGGTCTTTCCGTCCTGCTGCGCGAAACGAGCATCTTTACTCGTAGTGCAATTTCACCGGGCCTATGGTTGAGACAGTCGAGAAGTCGTTACGCCATTCGTGCAGGTCGGAACTTACCCGACAAGGAATTTCGCTACCTTAGGATGGTTATAGTTACCACCGCCGTTTACTGGCGCTTAAGTTCTCAGCTTCGCCACACCGAAATGTGACTAACCGGTCCCCTTAACGTTCCAGCACCGGGCAGGCGTCAGTCCGTATACATCGCCTTACGGCTTCGCACGGACCTGTGTTTTTAGTAAACAGTCGCTTCTCGCTGGTCTCTGCGGCCACCCCCAGCTCACCAAGTAAATTGGATCACCAGTGATGGCCCCCCTTCTCCCGAAGTTACGGGGGCATTTTGCCGAGTTCCTTAACCATAGTTCACCCGAACGCCTCGGTATTCTCTACCTGACCACCTGAGTCGGTTTAGGGTACGGGCCGCCATGAAACTCGCTAGAGGCTTTTCTCGACAGCATAGGATCATCCACTTCACCACAATCGGCTCGGCATCAGGTCTCAG
>NZ_JBIATV010000033.1:0-2107 GCF_042892175.1 Streptomyces sp. NPDC001828 | reverse complement strand
CTCGGCTCCCCGTCGACCTCCGGGAACACCGTCCGCAGACTCTCGTGCCGCGCCACCACATCCCCCAACGCCCCGTCCAGGGCGACCACATCGAGTGCGCCGGACAGACGTACGGCGAGCGGCATGTTGTAGGCCGCCGACTCCGGGTCGAGGCGGTTGAGGAACCACAGGCGGCGCTGCGCCGAGGACAGCGGAAGGGTGGCCGTGCGGGGTGTCGCGGCGAGCGCGGGCCGGGGCTTGCCCCCGGTCCGGGCCCGCAGGGCCAGCTCGGCGACGGTGGGCGCCTCGAAGACGTCCCGGACGGACAGGGCGGTGCGCAGCGCGGCGCGCGCCCGGCTGACGAGTTTGGTGGCGAGCAGGGAGTGCCCGCCGAGGTCGAAGAAGCTGTCGTCGACGCCGACCGCCTCCACCCCGAGCACCTGCGCGAACAAGGCGCACAGGGCCTCCTCCACCGGGTCCCGCGGCTCGCGCGACGCGGATGTCTCGATCAACTCACCTACCATGGCGGCCTGTTGGGGTTCATCCGTGCGACCCATCAGGACGAGCTGTCCGTCGGCGGTCCAGCGCGCCTGGTCGCCCGTGCGGTACATCCGGGCGCCTTCGGGTCCGAACGGTCCCGCCACGAACCGCGAGGCGGTACGGCCGGGCCGCCCGGCGTAGCCGCGCGCGAGGCCGGCGCCCGTCAGGTAGAGCTGTCCGGTGACACCCGCCGGTACCGGGCGCAGCCCCTCGTCGAGGACGAGGGCGCCGGTGTTCCCCACCGGCCGGCCGATCAGGAGGTCCCTGCCGTCCTCGGGGCGGCCGCCGTCCGCGTGGGTCGCGACGCCGTGGGCCGGCGCGGATCCGTAGAAGGTGACGAGCCGTGCCGAGGGCAGGCTGGTGCGGAACCGCTCGACGTCCGCCGCGTCCAGCGCCTGGTCGCCGCACATCCAGACGGTGACGTCCGTCATGCGGGGCAGGTCGTCGCTGGCGGCGAAGGCGCCCAGTTGGCCGGGGGCCACGGTGAGCCGCGCGATCCGGTGCCGCACGACGGTGTCCGCGAGTCGCGAGACGCCCGGGTCGGACCCCGCGTCGAGGATGACCGTCGAGCCGCCGGAGAGCAGGGGTGCGAGCAGTTCCGTGAGGCCGTCGGTGCCGGTGGCGGGCGAGGTGGCGAGCACGGCCGCCGTGCGCTGCTCCGGGAACTCCTCGGCGAACCAGGCGAGCCGGTTGGCCAGCGCCCCGTGGACCGCGACGACCCCGGAGTCCGCGAGCAGATGGGCGGGGTGGTCGGGCAGCAGCGGCGCGGCCCGGTCGGCGTCGACGAGGTCGGCGTCGGCGTGGGCGGCCAGTGCCGCCACGGTCGCGGGCCCGTCCAGGACCAGACGTGGCACACCGGTGTCCGCGAACGTCCCGGCCGTGGCCGTGTCGGTCACGAGCAGGGCGGGGTCGGCGCCGGGGTGGGCGGGGTCGGCGGGCAGGTAGGCGGCCCCCGACTTCAGGACCGCGAGCAGCGCCACCACCATCGCCTCGGTGCGCGGCAGGGCGAGCGCCACCAGACGCTCGGGGCCGGCCCCGCGTGCGACCAGCTCGCGCGCCAGCCGGTTGGCCCGCTCGTTCACCTCCCGGTACGACAGCTCCGTACCGCCCGCCACCACCGCCACCGCGTCCGGCGTCCGCGCCGCCTGGGCCTCGAAGCGGGCGGGGACGGTGGTGCGGAGTACGCCGTCCGCAGTGCCGCTTGCGTCGACGAGCGCGTGCCGGCGCTCCTCGTCGGAGAGCACTTCGATCGCGCCGACCGTCAACTCCGGTTCCTCCGCGACCTGTTCGAGCAGACGCACCAGACGCTGCGCCATCGAGTCCACCGTGGACACGTCGAACAGCTCCTTGCTGTACTCGACGAAGCCTTCGAGGCCGGCCGGAGCGCCGTCGGAACCGTTCTGCTCCAGGAGGAAGAAGTTGAGGTCGAAGCTGACCTCCTCGACGTCCGGGGGTTCGTACTGGGCGCGGATTCCCGGGAGTTGGAGTTCGGCGCGTTCGTTGTTCTGGAGGATCAGCATCACCTGGAACAGCGGATTGCGTCCCATCGACCGCTCCGGATCGACGACCTCCACCAACCGCTCGAACG
>NZ_JBIATV010000032.1:0-2780 GCF_042892175.1 Streptomyces sp. NPDC001828 | reverse complement strand
AACTCGGCCAACTGCGACTTCCAGAAGTCGAGTTGGCGCTCCTCTTCGGTGGCGAGGAGACTGCGCTGCCACAGGCTGTAGTCGGCGTACTGGACGGGCAGCGGCTCCCAGTCGGGGGCCGCGTCCCGGGTGCGGGCCGCGTACGCCGTGGCGAGGTCCCGCAGGAGCGGGCCGTTCGACCAGCCGTCGGAGGCGATGTGGTGCATCACCACCAGGAGCACGTGCTCCTCGAGGGACAGCGCCAGCAGATCCGCGCGGATGGGCAGATCGGTGGCGAGGTCGAAGGTGACGCCGGCCAGTCGGGCCAGCGCCTGGTGCAGGGACTCCTCCGTCACCGGGGTCACCGGGAGCGCGAGGTCGGTCTCGGCGAGGGAGCGGACGGCCTGGTGAGGCCGGCCCTGCTCCGAGGGGAACGTGGTCCGCAGGGCTTCGTGCCGGCCGACCACGTCGACCAGCGCGCGGCGCAGCGCCTCGGTGTCGAGCGCGCCGGTGAGCCGTACACCCAGCGGAATGTTGTACGTGGGCGACGGCCCCTCCAACTGGTCCAGGAACCAGAGCCGTTGCTGGGCGGAGGAGAGCGGCGGCCGTTCGGGCCGCTCCCCCGCCACCAGCGCCGGACGCTCGTCCGCGCCGGTGCCCGCCGCGATCAGCTCGGCCAGCCGTCCGACCGTCGGGTACTGGAAGATCTCCCGCACCCCGAGCCGTACGCCGAAGGCCTGCCGGATCTTCGAGGTGAGCCGGGTGGCGAGCAGGGAGTGGCCGCCGCGGTGGAAGAAGTGGTCGTCGATGGTGACGGAAGCGAGCCCGAGGGTGTCGGCGAAGAGACCGCACAGGATCTCCTCGGCCGGATTGCGCGGCGGGCGGCCGTCGGACACGGCGGTCAGATCCGGCGCGGGCAGGGCCCGGCGGTCCAGCTTTCCGTTGACCGTACGAGGCAACTCCTCCAGGACCACGACGGCCGCAGGAACCATGTACTCGGGCAGCCGCGCCGCGGTGTGCCGCACCAGGGCCGCCGTGTCGGTCGTGTCGGCGACGACGTAGGCCACCAGGCGCTTGTCACCGGGACGGTCCTCACGGACCACCGCCGCCGCCTGCTGCACCTGCGGATGCGACGCCAGCGCCGCCTCGATCTCGCCCGGTTCGATCCGGAAACCCCGCAGCTTGATCTGCTGATCGCCCCGGCCCAGATACTCCAGCGCACCCTGCTTGTTCCACCGCGCCAAGTCCCCGGTCCGATACATCCGCGCCCCGGCAGGCCCGTAAGGGTTGGCCACGAAACGGTCCGCCGACAAACCCGGCTGACCTATGTAACCGTGCGCCAGACCATGCCCCGCGACATACAACTCACCCGGCACGCCCGGGGCCACCAACTCCAGGTTCCCGTCCAGCACATAGGCGTGCTTCCCGGACAGCGGACCACCCACCGGAATGCTCGCCGCACCCTCGGCCGTACCCGGCTCGATGGCGAACGTGGTCGTGAAGCCCATGCTCTCCGCCGGCCCATACCCGTTCAGCAACCGCAGGTGCGGATAGGCCTCAAGGGCGCGGGCGACATGCGCCGGTGAGGCCGCCTCGCCCGCGGTCATCGCCTCTCGTATCTGTCCGAAGACGGCGGGGTGTTCGTCCAGCATGTGGTTGAACAGGCTCGCCGACATCTGGAGCGTGGTCACCTGGTGCCGCTCCACCAGTTCCACGATCTGATGCGGATCAGTGTGCTGACCCGGCTGAAGCACACACACGCCGCCGTGAAGCAAAGGCCCGAAGACCTCCAGCGCGAACGCGTCCCACGACACCGGAGAACACTGCAAGAACGTCTGCTCCGGACCGAAAGCCAGATAGTCCGGGCCGACAAAGGTCGCCGCGAGCGCCCGGTGCGAGGCGGCCACACCCTTCGGCACACCCGTCGAACCCGACGTGAACATCACACACGCAACCGACTCCGGAGACCCACCAGTCGCTACGGACCCACCCGAGACGGCACTGATCTCCGCCACCTCACGTGTCAGATCGACACGCACCGCATCCGACCGCAGCACCGGAAGATGCGACTGCGTCACCACCGCAGCCGGACGCACCTGCTCCAGAACAGCGTTCAAACGCTCATCCGGGAACTGCGGATCCAGCATCGTGTAACCCGCACCCGCCTTCAGCACCGCCAGGATCGCAGCCACCATGTGCGGCGAACGCTCCACATGCACCGCCACCAGATCACCCGGCGCCACACCCTTGCCCGACAGATACCGGGCCAGACGGTTCGACCACACCTCCAACTCCCCGTACGACACCACCTGATCCTCGAACACCACAGCCGGAGCCTCCGGCGAACGCGCCGCCCGACCCGCAAACAGACCGTCCAGACCGAGCCGGGGGGCCGTAGTGGCGGGCCCGGACCAGTGGGCGAGACGGGTGTGCTCGTCCTCGGTGAGGAGGGACAGGGTGGAGACCGGCTGGTCGGGGGTGGAGACGGCGGCGGTGAGGAGACGTACCAGGCGACCGGCGACGGCCTCCGCGGTGGCAGGGTCGTAGAGGTCGGTGGCGTACTCCACGGTGATGTCGAGTCCGTCCGGGCTGCCGTCGGCCGCCCGGCGCTCTCCGAACGCGAAGGTCAGGTCGAACTTCGCGACACGGATCTCGGGAGTGACGAACTGTGCTGCCAGACCGCCGAGTTCAGGTTCGCTCACCGTCGTGTCGCCGACGGTGAGCATGACCTGGAACAACGGATGCCGGGACGCCGAACGCTCGGGGTTGAGCACCTCGACGAGCCGGTCGAACGGAAGGTC
>NZ_JBIATV010000031.1:0-3964 GCF_042892175.1 Streptomyces sp. NPDC001828 | reverse complement strand
CCCCCTTTTCCGCTAGGTGATCCGGCCCAACACTGGTAATATTGAGCTTGTTGGAAGGGGGTGGCACCCCGGACAACGAGAACCCCTCGAAACCCACACCGGAGGAACCCATGAGCGAGCAGATCACCCCCGAGCGTCAGGCCGAGGCGGAGACGATCGGCCGCGCGGCCTACCAGGCCATGCGCGCCGAGATGATCGAAGCGTCCAACCAGCGGGAGGGCATCGACACCCCCCTCCTCATGGCGGGGCTGGAGGCCGAGGCGACCTACCAGGCCGCCCGCGAGGCGCTGACGAAGGCCCGCGCCGAGCGGCAGAACGTGCACTACGCCATGTGGCGCGCGAACAAGGACCCCCGCGCCGTCGCGGCCCTGCTGCCCGCCACCGTCAAGGCCGCCACCGTGCGCGCGGCCGTGGTCAAGCTCGCGCCCAGCCAGGACTTCGAGGCCCTGCCGCTGTGGCGCACCGACGACGAGGAGGCCGCAGCCACCAACTGACCCCGAACGGCCGGGCGGCGGATGGCACCGCCGCCCGGCCCCGCTCGAAACCCGACACGACGCACCGCAGGAGAGCACGCCATGAAGTTCCAGATCCACACCGCCATCGGCCATGACGCGACCCTTATTCCGGCCCCGCTCGACACCCACGAGGCCGCCCGCGAGTTCACCGCCACCCTGGCCCGCCTCTTCCAGGTCGAGCCCGCCCGCGTCATCCACGACGAATACCGGGCCGCCGAGTACGTGTGGACCAACGTCACCGTGTCCCTCCCCGCCATCGGCGAGGCGGTGTTCAGCGTGGACAGCCGCAAGACGGCCCGCGAAGCGGTCCGCCTGTACCTGGACAACAAGGCGGTGCCATTCGCCTGGACGGATCGCAGGAGCGCCGGGCAGACGTTCGCCGGGGCCGTGGCCGCCGCCGTCCGCGAGCGCGACGCCCGCGCGGCCCGCCAGGACTGACCAGCGCCGGGGCGGCGGACCACCGCCGCCCCGAGTCTCAGAAAAACCCCTGATCAGAACCGCCCCCCGCTTCCATATCTGGCCCAATACTGGTAATATTGAGCTTGTTGGAAGGGGGTGGCACCCCGACCGGCACCACCACTCGAAACCCACACCACGGAGGAACCCCGTGATCACCACCACCATCGAGCACAGCAGGGTCTACGGCACCACCGCCCGCCTCAGCGACCACCACGGTTGGCTCAAGGCGACCCTGCGGCAGCACGGATTCGAGTGGTCCCACTCCCTGAACGCGTTCGCCGCCCCCGGCACCCGTACCTGGCCGTTCGATCACTTCAAGTTCGCCAAGGTCACCCGCGAACTCCGCCGGTGCGGATTCCCCGTCAAGGTGGTCGTGGACAACGCGCGGCCCGAGGTCGACCCGATCGCGGACGCGCTGACCGAGCTGCTCGACATCGCGTACGCCGTTCAGCGTCTCGGTGCGGCGCTGGCTCAGGACATGCTCACCCGACCCGGCCGAGTCACCGCCGAGCGCGTGAAGGAGGCTCAGGAGGCCGTGGAGGCCGCCTACGCCAAGGCCGATGAGATCGAGAAGCGGCCCGGTGTCTACGAGCACCCCGAGATGGAAAACGTCTGGTACCTCCTCACGCAGGGCGGCACGGCCGTCGGTCTGGCCCCCTTCTAGGCCCCGCACACCCCCGAAGGGGCGGACACCGCGCAGGTGTCCGCCCCTTCGGCGTGCCCATGCGGCGGTGGGCGCCGACGGGCCGCCGAGGCGTCGCCGGTCGCGTACGAGGGGGAGTGGACCCGGCGCGAGCGACGGCCACACGGTGGGGCCGGCGGACGGTGCGCCGCTCGACCGTGCGGCACCCGGCCTCCGGCCGGGTGTGAGGGGCGCTCCCGCGCCACCCCCTCACGCACCCCAGGCGCCCGTGGCCGGCCCCGCCGTTCATCCGTCGACGGCTCCCGGCGCGGCATTCCGAGCGGTGCGCGTGATCGTCCGTCCGCCGGGTGCTGCCTGTCGCGAGCCGACCTGAAGACGGCTGGCAAGGGGAGGGGGCGGCTCGACTGGGAGGGCGCGCGAAGGGTGCGTGATTCGCAGAAAAACCCTGGTCAGACCCCCTTTTCGGCTAGGCGATCCGGCCCAGCACTGGTAATATTGAGCTTGTTGGAAGGGGGTGGCACCCCGGACAGCGAGACCACTCGAAACCCGGCACCACACGGAGGGCACAGATCATGACCACCACCCAGCGCGCGGACCAGGACCAGCAGCTTCCGGCCCTGACGAAGATCGGCGGAGTCTGGCACTGCGTCATCGCCAACAAGCTCTTCAAGGTCACCAAGCCCGGCCGTACGTGGACCGTCGCCCACGCGGACGACGCCGCAGACCCCCAGTCGGTCGCGTCCGGCCGCACCCGCAAGGAGGCCCTTGCCGCAGCACTGACGGCCCTCTCCGTCTCCCTGGCCCTGCCCGAGCCGACCGTCACCCACGTCGGTTCCCGCCTGAACGCGCTCGGCGGCGGCGCAACCATCACCATCGACGGACTGGTCTCCGTCTTCTACCGGCTGGAGAAGGACGGATACGCCCAGCCGTGCGGCAAGTGCGGCGGCAAGGGACACATCAACGCTTACGACCATGTCCAGGGAGGCATCTGCTTCGACTGCGCGGGATACGGAGCCCTCGGGGCCCCGATGCCCCTTGAGCACCGGATCGAAGACGTGAAGTACCTGGCCACCGACATGCGCAAGCAGCACGAGCGGGCCATCATCGACGCCGCCAAGCGCCGCGTGATCTGGGCCAAGTTCAGCGCCGCCGAGCCCGAGCTGGCCAAGTGGATGGACAACGACGGAAGCACCTTCCCCGACGACATGCGCCGCCTGATCACCTCCGGCAAGTCCATGACGCCCCGCCAGGACCAGGCCGCCCGCCGGGCCGCCGAGGAGTACGCCCACCGCGACGAGCGCGCCGCCGTCGAAGCCGCCGCGCGCGCCGAACGCATCGCCTCCGCCCGATCCCTGGCTGAAGGCGACGAGGTGGCCCATGAGGGCACCGTCACCCTGGCCAGGACCGTCGACGGCGCATTCGGCTCCCGGATGCTCCTGCTGGTCGACGCAGGAGACGGACTCACGCTGAAGGTCTTCAGCACCAGCAAGTCGGCGTGGGAGGCCGAGGAGGGCGACCGCGTGCGCATCACCGGCACGGCCAGGAAGCCCCAGACCGACCGGTACGAGGGCACGCCGCAGACCCCAGTCGCCCGCCCGCGCATCACCATCGTCGCCACCGCCGACGACTGCGAAGCCGTCGCGGTGTAGGCCCGGGTGGCGGGGCGACTCAAGCCGCCCCGCCACCCGGCCCGTCCGAAGTTCCCACCACCTGACAGGAGACACGACATCACCGCCGTAACCGCCCACTTCCTCGGCGTCATCCGGTACGACGCCGCCACGCACGACGCTGACGGCAACCCCCTGCCGACCGAGCAGGGCATCCACTCGAAGGTCATCGCCGAGGACATCGCAGACGAGTTGCTGCACTCTCTGGGGCACGAGAAGCCCATCGAGGGCGACTACCTCCAGAAGGTGCGAGAGGTGTCCGTGCGCCCGGCCGAGCCGCTTCAGGAAGCGCTGACACGGGCCGCGCAGATCAACGCCGTGCACCAGGCCCCGGGGCACGGCATGGAGTGCACGTGCGACCTGGACGCGCTCGAACTGGTCGAGCAGCTCGCCGCCTACGCCTCCCACGGGGCGTAACCGCACCGCCCCCGCGTTCCGGCTCTCGGGTCGGACGCGGGGGCTGCTCGCGCGGAGCGCGCCGGCCCGCCGTCGACCGTCGGGCCCGCCGCGCACGCAGGTGGCCGCATCGGCCGTCAGCGACGCTCGCGGTGTGGAGGGCGGCGCGGGCGCGCAGCGCCGTACGACGGCACCCGTCCTTCGGCCGGGTTGCGAGGGGCGCTCTCGCGCCGCCCCCTCGCGCTCCCCAGGCGCCGGGGGCGGGGGCCGGCGGGGCGGCCGCG
>NZ_JBIATV010000030.1:0-11417 GCF_042892175.1 Streptomyces sp. NPDC001828 | reverse complement strand
CCGCCCCGCCGGCCCCCGCCCCCGGCGCCTGGGGAGCGCGAGGGGGCGGCGCGAGAGCGCCCCTCGCAACCCGGCCGAAGGACGGGTGCCCCACGACGAACAGCTTCAGGGGCCCCGCCGGGCGGAGCGTCCTCGAGGTCGCCGCCGCCCCGGCCCCGTCTCGGAGTTCCCCCGCCGCGGCGGCGACCACGAGGAAAGCGCCCCCTTGCGCGTCCTGGCCTGGCCGTGAGGTACGAACGGCCGTCAGCACCCTGGTTCCCGCTGCCGTGCCACCGGGGCCGGCCACGGGCGCCGGGGGTGCGCGAGGGGGCGGCGCGAGAGCGCCCCTCGCATCCGGCCGGAGGTCGGATGCCGCTCCACGGCGGGCGCACTCGCCGCGTGTTCTCCGGCAGGCCGGCGCGCACGACGGTGACGCCGACGGTCTCCGCGGCTGCCTCGCCCTCGTCGGCCCGTCGGCGCCGTCGCCGCGCTGGACCCGGACATGCCTCCGGCCCGGAACGATGGTCGTTCCGGGCCGGGGTAGTCCGTCAGGCGACGGTGAACAGCTCGTCCTGGACTGGCTGTTCGGCTGACTCAGCTGCGGGGGCGGCGTGCCGCTGGTGGGCGATGTGCTCGGCCAGGGTCCAGTCGACCCATCGCCATTCGGGGAGCAGCGGGCGGGGGCGGGGCCCGCTCGCCTGCCGGAGGGTGGTGAGCCCTGCGGCGTGGGCGGCCTGGCGTCCGGCGTCGGTGACGATCAGCTTCTCGGGTCGGACGCGGTGGACGGTGGTGTCGTCCATCCAGACCTCGCAGTAGGGCGTGCCGAGTGCGGTGAGCATGGCAAGACGGTGGATGTCGCCCCATCCGGGGTGGAGTCCGCCGGGGATGACCCATAGCCAGGTGCCGGGCTGGATGTCGCCCGGTCCCATGGGGGTGTGGTCGTACGGCGGGCGCTGGCGTCGGCGGCGGCGGGGTTTCTCCGGGTAGTAGTGGCTGGGCGGGTAGGTGGGGTTCGCCATGCGCTGCTTGTGGAGTTCCTCGGCCAGCGCGTTCAAGGCGTCTTTACGGGTGTAGCAGTCCGGGCCGACGTGCCAGCGTCGGGGGCCGTTCCGCTCCCATTGGGTTGTCGCGCCGCACGGCTTCCACTGGGTCGTCGCGCTGCGCGTGCTGCACTGTCCGGCCCGGAGGTACGGCTGGGCGGTGGGGCACGGCCACGGGGTGGTGCATGTCCGGCAGGTCCAGACGGGGCCGGCTGAGTCGGGCAGGTGCGCGCCCGGCAAGTAGAAGGGGCGCGTCAGCAGGCTGTCGTACGGCGTAGCGGGCGTTCCTTCGTGCGCCTCGGGGTGGGGCTGGGGCATCGGGCAGGGCTCTCCTGGGGGTCCGGGGCCGGGACGGCGGCGGTGTGGCCGTCCCGGCCGGGCTGGGGTTCTACGGCGCGGGCGGGGTGGCGGCCTCGGCCGCGTCCAGGGCCTGCTCGCTCAGCTCGAAGGCGGTGGCCAGGGCCTGCGGGTCCATGGCTTCGGCCTCGTCCTCGGGCGCGGTCTTACGGGCGCGGTCGAGCGCGCGGACGGCCTGTGTGGCGATGTGGTAGCCGGTCTCGGCCTGTCCCTGGGCGTACGCGGCGAACAGCAGTAGCTCCACCTCCACCGTGTTCACGTGCCTGAGCACCGGCCCGTTGCCGCGTCGGGCGTTGCCGAGTGCCTCGCGGCCGCTGTCGACGCTGAACAGGGCGATGCAGGACAGGGGGGCGGCGGGCTGCGCCGGGATCGTGGGGGGCAGGGCTTCCAGCGCATCGGCGGCGGCGCGGAGGTTGGTGATCGCGTCGACCCGGACCGGCGCGGGGCGGGCGAGGTGGCGGGCGGCTGTCGCGTAGCGGTCGGCCAGGGCGGCCCATGCGGCGGCCTGGTCCGGCTGCTTCCGTTCGGTGGCCAGGGCGGCCTCGTCGGCCGCGATGCGGGCGCGTCGGTGGCACAGGGTCGACTGGCCCCTGAGCCAGACACGGTCAGGGGCTCCGCACCGGTCGAGTTCGGCGTGATCGGCGGCGGCCCGGTAGGTCTGGGCGGCCTGCTGGGCGCGGTGCAGGGGGCGGCCGATGGTCTCGGTGAACATCCGGCCGTCGTGTCCGGCGACCAGGAGGTCACGGCGGGAGCGGGCGGTGTCGGCGTTGCCGTCCGGGGTCGGCAGGTCGCTGGGGAGCGTCATGGTCGTGCTTCTCCTTGCGTCGGGTTTCGAGGGGGCCGGGGCGGCGGTGCCATCCGCCGCCCCGGGTAGGGCGGTTGCGCTGTCAGCTGCGGTCGCAGGCGACCACGATCAGGCCGGGCCACGTCGCGCGGGTCTCGATGTCGGTGAACTCGCGCTCTTCGACGGTGAGCGAACGGTGGACGGCGAAGTCGTCGCCGCAGACGTCGCAGGTGAACCGGCCGAAGTAGGGGGATTCGGCGCTGCGCTTGTCGATCTCGGGCTCTTCGATGGTCCGGGTCTTCGCGGGGCCGGCTTCGACGTCGGGGGAAGGGGCGGTCATCAGGGCCTCTCTCTGGCTCAGCGGGGTGGGTTTCGAGGGGGCCGGGGCGGCGGTGCCATCCGCCGCCCCGGCCGGTCGGGCTACTGGAAGGACTGGGTGAGGGCGGCGCGCAGCGCGCCGGTCTCGGCGCACACCGCGCCGAGCGGCGCGGTGAGGGCCTTGCTGAGCGCGGCCGCGTGCAGCGCCTGCCCGACGCGTCCGGCCTTGCTGGCCTCGACGTAGCCGTGCCAGTAGGCCGCGAGGACGGTGTCGCTGAGTCCGTCCAGTTCCTCCTGCGGGGCCTTGTCCTCGTCGGCGGCGGTGGCCATGAGGTAGTCGCGCAGTCCGGTCAGCGCGGCCTCGGAGAGTTCCAGGGTGGAAGCCATCGGGTGCCTCTTCCGTACGGGTTTCGAGTGGTGGTGCTGGTCGGGGTGCCACCCCCTTCCAACAACAAGAACAATACCAGCTTTCACCAGCATTGGAAGCATTGCGGGGCACGTTTCTGATCCTTTTTCGTCCCCCGGCCCGGACCCGCTACCCTGGTGTTCTCTCGTTCCGCGTGGAAGTAGCGCCCCCTTCTGGGGATGTCGCCACCACGCGCGGTACGGGTTTCGAGAAGACCGGCGACCGCGCCAGCCTGCCGCACTTGTGTGGGGGGTCCTGCCTTATGGCAGGGCGGTCGCCGGTCTGCGTTCCGGCTACGCCGTGGCGGCGGCCACGTAGGCGTTGACGACCTGCACGAGATTCGCGGTGTCGGCCGCACAGTCGGTGTCGGTGGACCGGTAGACCTCGGGGGCGTCCTCCTCGGTGTCCAGGCCGTGGGAGTGGTAGAACGCGGTCCAACCGGTGTGCTCGGCGGGCGGATAGTCGAGCCGGGCGTCGGCGTCACTGATCCAGAGCTGGGCCGGACCGGTGACCTGGACCGTCAGGACGAAACAGCCGCTGCCCAGCCACGACTCCCCGCCGATGGTGTGCCCTTCCGCCTGGAGCGCCTCGCTCAGCAGGTCGCGGGCCGTGCGTTCTTGAGCGTCCGTCATGGGTGATCTCCTCGTTCTCGGGGTGGTGGGTTTCGAGCGGGGCCGGGGCGGCGGTGCCATCCGCCGCCCCGGCCGGGGCGGTTCAGAACTCGTTGTCGATCCAGACCAGCCCGTACGGGGTGGTGCGCCAGGAGGACATGCAGCCGTGTTCCACGGCGGCCAGGGCCTCCGTGAGGTCCTGGTGGCCTCGGGCGTCGTAGCGTCCGGCCCGGACCGCGCGCCGGACCGTGTCGAGCCGGTCGACGCCGACCGCGATGGCGCGGCCGGCGCGGTAGTCGTCGTGGGCCGCGCGCAGCTCCGCGCGCCAGTCGGCGCGCTCCTCGGCGTCTGCCGGGGGCGGCCCGGCGTCCTGGCGGGCCAGGTGGGCCAGCGCTCGGGCCTCGTGGACGGGGGCCGTCACGCGGCGGCCAGGCTGCGGGCGGCGGCGCACTGGACGACCGCGACCACCAGAGCGGCGGTGTCCTGGGTGAAGCCGCCTGCTCCCTCGGACCGGTAGACCTCCGTCTCTCCCTCGTCGCTGAGGTCGGCGTGCGGCCGGTAAACCGCGACCCATCCGGGGTGGGCGTCCACGGGACTGTCGGTGTGGCCGGTGCGGTCCGCGATCCAGATTTCGGGCCCGCCCGCGATGTCGACGGTGACCATGTCGGTGCCGGTGTGCACATCGGTGCCGGTGCGGGCCGTCAGCCCGTGGGCTTCGAGCGTGCGGATCAGCCGGTCCCCGGCCGTGTCGGTGTGGGGGTCCATACGAACGTCTGTCATGGTGCGCTCTCCTCGTGCGTGATGGGTTTCGAGGGCCGGGGCGGCGGTGCCATCCGCCGCCCCGGCCGGGGCAGGCCCGTCAAGGAACGGGCCTGCCCGGGTACCGCTGTTACTCCTGCTCGCCGTCCTCCTGGCCGTCCTCGGCGGGCACGTCCTCGTGCCCCTCCGCCTCGTCCGGCCCCGCGTCCGTGTCGCCCTCGGTCTCGGCCTCGGCCTCGGGGTCCGTGTTCTCTACCGCCTCGGCCGGTTCCTCGTACTCCTCGTCCACGTCGTCGTACTGGTAGTCCTCTTCGCCGTCGTCGCCGGGCTCCTCGTCCTCGTCCGGGGCGGGGTTCTCGGCCTGCCGCGCGGCCCTGGCCGCTTCCCGCTCCTGGCGCTCCCGCTCCTGCTTGGCCCTGCGCTCGGCTTCGGCCTCGGCTTCCTGCTCGGCGGTGGTCACCGTCTCCGCCTCGACCTCGGTCACGCCGTACCCGTGGTGCTTCAGGAAGCTGATCCACTCGGCGGTCGCGGGCCTGATCCGGCCGCGCACCGAGGGGCCGTGGTGGTAGTGGGGCTCTCCGCGCCATGCGTCGTCCTTCATGTGCTCGGCCTCGAAGTAGCCCGCCACGTGCGCGAACAGGACCCACCAGTACCGCTTGCTCGCGGTCTTCTTGAGCAGCGAGGTGATCACGTCCTTCGGGTGCCGGGTGAGCCGCTCGTCCCCCAGGAACTTCGCGAGCATCGCCCCGTGCTCCTGGCTCCCGACGTAGTGCACGTAATGGCCGTCGCTCACGAGGAGCGTCCGCATGATCAGGTCTTTGACGTCGGCCGGGGCCTCGCCCTTGTCCTTGCACATGTCCGCGATGTGGGCCTCCCGGCCCGCGCGCGCCGTCCTCCACGCGAGGTTGTTCACCTTCACGCGGCGGCGTTCCTCGCGCGCGGCCTCGGCCTTGGCGGCCTCCTCCTCGCCCGGCTCGCCGTCGCCGTCGTCGTCGCCCTGGGCGGCCCCGGCGATCCGGTGGCCGTGCTTCTTCCAGTCGACGCACAGCCACACCACCTCGGCCGCGTCGGGGTCGATCGTGGCCGCGTGCCCCTCGCAGGTCTCACCGTGCCCCTGCTCGCTCATCGGCATACCGATCTTGCTGACCAGTTCCTCCAGCGGCCGGGCGCTGCTGTAGGACCAGTTCCACACCCAGTGGACGGTGGTGACCTTCTTCTCGGCCAGTTCGGCCTTCAGGGTCTCGATCCGCTCGGTCCGGGCCTTCTTGGCGCGCAGCTCCTGCATGGCGGTCTTCCACGCGCCCCGCTTGGTGTTGCCCTCCTGCTCGTCCTTGGCCTTGGCCCGCATGAGCGTGACCTGGGCGTTGGACACGTCCTTGACCTCGTCGTAGTCGCCCAGCTCGACCCAGTCGAATTCGATCTCCTCGTCCCGGAGGTCTTCGAGGGTCTCCGCGTCCATCTGCGCGACCTTGTGGGCCGCGTCCAGCTCCTCCTCGGTGCGGCCGATGGCGGCGGCCAGGCTGCGCTTCCGGGCCTTGGGCACCTTCTTGGCCTTGACCAGAAGGGCGAGCTGCTCGGCGGCGTCCACGTCGTCCTGCGCGCTCGCCTGGCGGCGGTGCAGGTTCTCCACCATCGAGACGGTCAGCGCCTCGTCATCGACGCCGCGCAGGTCATCGCGGATGATCGCCGGGATTTTCCGGTACTCGCGGCCTTCCTGCGCGGCCGCGCTGGCGACGCGGTACGCGGCCAGGGTGCGGCGCTGGCCGATCACGATGCCGAGCTGTCCGTCCCGCTCGCCCTCCTGCGGGCGCAGGATGATCGCCTGCTGAACGCCGACCTCCTCGACGCTGGCGATCAGGGCCGGGTCGGGCTCGGTGGTGTCGCCCTCCTCGCGCTTCTTGCGGTGGTTGTACGGGTCGACGATGACCAGCTTCTCCGTACCGCCGTCGGGGTCGAAGTCGAGCGGGTCGATCGCCACTAGGCGGCCGAAGACTGCCGGTTCGGCCGCCTCGTTCTCGGGGGTCTGTTCCGTCTGCTCGGTCTGCGTCACGGTCACGTTCGTGCCTTTCGTTCGTACGGGTTTCGAGTGGTGGTGCCGGTCGGGGTGCCACCCCCTCCCAACAAGCTCAATATTACCAGGGTTGAACCGGATCACCTAGCAAAAAGGGGGTCCTGACCAGGGTTTTTCCAGGAACCGAGGGCGGCCCGCGCGTCCCCTCCGGGCCGGTCCGCCCCGGTTCCTTGCCAGCCGCTTTTGGTGGCCCCAAGCCGGGGCCGGCGTCCCTGTGAGGGCTGAGCCCACGGCGGCGGGAGCCCGCCGCGAACGCGCGCCGATGCCCGCGCAGGAACGGCGCGGCCGTCGTTCTCGACAGCCCGCCCCTCGGCCGGCGCGGGGGCGGAGGGGGCGACGGGCTGCCGTCGCGTCCGGCGGTTACCCCGCCCGGTCCGGCCGGAGGTACCGGCCGGACCGGGCGGGGGTCTTCACCAGCGGACGGGTTCCCGGCCGGGGGCTAAGGTCTCCACCCACTCGATGCCGCCGCTCGGCGTCACCTGGATCTCGCCGCGCTCGCCGCCTTCGCCGTGGAACTTCAGCTCGCTGACGACTTCGTGACCGGCTGCCAGGCAGAGCTGGACGAACCTGGCGAGCGGCTGGTGGATCGCTCCGCTCTTGGAGATGTGAGACACCGCGAGCGCGCTGACGGTGACCGGCTGCGCCTGGTCGAGCGGCACGTCCTTCGGGATCAGGGCCCACACGCCCACGATGTCGGACCAGGGGCCAGCGGCGTCCGGGTCTTCGACGCCGGGGGCCAGGCAGAAGATCGGCAGATCCGGCCCCTGCGTCAGGGGCAGAAGTGCGGGGAAGGGGATCGGCGGGGTGACCTGGACGGTTCCCTCAACGCTGTATTCGTAGCCCATGTGGGGCGCTCCATTCCGTGCTCGGTTGGGGTTTCGAGGGGGGCCGGTCGGGGTGCCATCCCCTTCCGGCCGGGGCGTCCGGGGCGGCCTGGTGGCCGCCCCGGGTCGCCTTACTGCGGCAGGTGCTCGCTCGGGCGCATGATCGTGATGACGCGCTCGCCGTTGTCGCCGGGCGACGCCTCGGCCACCAGGGTCACGCGCTGCGGGTCGCGGCTGTGGCCGTCGACCGGGACGCGGTAGAGGGAGAACGCGAGCCGGGGCGGGCGGCCGGACCCTGCGGCGGCCTTGATCGCCCGGGACGCGGTGATGAGCAGGTCCCATTCCCGCTCGGCGTCGTCCAGCCGGATGCCGGTGTCCCACCGGTACGTGTCGGGGACGGCGATGCAGTCCGCGTAAACGGCCTCGGTCATGGCCACCGGGGCGGGGAACTCGACCTCGGCGGCAATGCCGGGGTCGGCCTCGATCAGCGCGCCGGTCTCGATGGCGTGGGCGCGGGTGGTGACGGTGCCGGTCATGGTGCTCACTGGGTGCCTCTCGTTGTGCGTACGGGTTTCGAGGGGGCCGGGGCGGCGGTGCCAACCGCCGCCCCGGTCGGGGCAGATCAGAAGTGGTCGGAGTGGACGGCGCTGTGCGCGCCGGAGAAGGTGGCAACGACCTTCAGCACGTTGCCCGCCTCCAGGAGCAGGGCGCGGCCCTCGCGGCCCTCGAACTCCTCCACGTGCATGGTGTGGGCCTTGGCGGCCTGAAGCAGGGCGTCCATCTCGGCGGCCAGCGGGGAGGATGCCCGGACGGTCACGATCTCGGGCGCGTAGTGCGCGTACGCCTTGGTGCTCCAGTCCAGGACCACGGTGTACGACCGCAGACCCGCCCGGCGGGCCGCGCGGTGACGGGCGCGGATGGTCTTGAAGGTCTCGATGAGTGCGCGCATTGGGTGCTCCTCGGTGGGTTTCGAGTGGTGGTGTCGGTCGGGGTGCCACCCCCTCCCAACAAGCTCAATATTACCAGCATTAAGCCGGATTCGGAAGCCATAAAGGGCTCCTGACCAGGGTTTTTCTTGCTTCACCATCCCTGGATCGCGCGGTGCGCGATCCAGGCCAGAGCGGCGAGACGCTCGTGCGCCCGGAGGTACGGGGACAGCTCGGCGGGCCGGGCCTGTCCGTCGACCTCGACCGCCCAGGCGGCCTCAAGGCCACGCGCGAAGCGGTCGTACCGCCACGCCACGGGGCGGCCGTCGACCTGGCACTCCACTCGCATCGCCCGGGAGCCCAGCGAATCCAGCATCGGCCCCCGGTCACAACGGGGCTCCTCCTCGATGTAGCGGGAGTTCTCAATCCGGTGCCCGAGCAGTCCCAGCCGCGCCACGAGGGTGGCGGCCAGCTCCTGCGCCCCGACGATGCCGGGCCGGTAGGGAGCCAGCCCGAGCGGAATCCGGTACTCCACGGGACGGTAGGTGACGGTGTCGCGGGGGTCGATAGTCAGCAGGTCCATGGTGGCCAGCCCTTCCGTTCCGGTGGGTTTCGAGGGGGTCTCGTTGTCCGGGGTGCCACCCCCTTCCAACAAGCTCAATATTACCAGTGTTGGGCCGGATCACCTAGCGGAAAAGGGGGTCTGACCAGGGTTTTTCCCGGAAGTTCCATGATCTTTTAGAGGGCGTCCGGGCCCCGCCGACCCCCCTCCTTGCCAGCCGCTTTTCCCTCCCCCGACCCCGGGCCGGCCCGCACCCGTCGACGTCGCGCAGCTCCTCCTGGCCCTCCTCGACCTCAGCCCCTCGCCCCGGCCACGACGCGCCGGCGGACAACAACGGCGCGGAGGAATCACCTCGGCCACGACGGACTTCAGCCCGTCCCCCGGTCCCCGGGGGGCGGGCGTCCGGAGGAGCCCCCCGGGGCTTCGCGCAAGGAGCGAAGCGACGCAGCCCGCGCGCAGCGCGGGCCGCAATAAGGAGGGCCCCCAGGGCCCGACGACTGCGGCGCACGGCCGGATCGCACCGAAGGTGCGATGCCCACCCGACAACCCGCGGCCGCCCCGCCGGCCCCCGCCCCCGGCGCCTGGGGAGCGCGAGGGGGCGGCGCGAGAGCGCCCCTCGCAACCCGGCCGAAGGACGGGTGCCCCACGGGCGGTGCTGCGCACCGGCCGCGCCCTCAACGGCGGGGCCGGCGGACCCCCGGCCGCGCCCCGGCGGCGCTCCGCGCCCGGCCCGGCCACCCCCGGCCGGCCGCCGCCCACCGCGCACGCGGCCACGCCCCGGCGGGCTGCGCCACGGCGGCCGGTCGGTGCGCTCCCGCCGCGCCGGGGGGAGGGCTTCCCCTCCCCCCGGCCCTGCGTCACCCCTGGGCGGGGGCCGTGGCGGTGCTGAGCGGCTGGCGCTGCTCGCGCTGCTGGGCGGTCTCGATCATCTCGGCGTGTACCTCCTGGTAGGCGGCGTGGGCGGCTTCTTCCGCCGCGCGCTCCGCTTCGTCGGTCTCCGTCGCCTCGTCCGGCGTGGCGGTGGTGGTGGCCAGGATCGCGCGGGCGGCGCGGACGACCGTTGCGCTTGCGGCTGCGAGCGTTTCGCGGACTTCTTCGGCGGTCCGGCCTGCCCAGTCCGCGATGTACGGGACGGACGTAAGGGCGGCGTCCAGTCCGGCCACCCCGGCGACGATGTACGCGACGGATTCGGCCTCGCACTCCATGCGGCCCCGGTGCTGGCGGTACTCGTCCATGTCCGCGACGTGGCCGCACTCGATGTGCGCGCCTTCGTGGGCGAGCGTGATCACGCGGTGTGCCTCGGGGTCGCTGGCCTGGATGCCGACTACGCGGGTCTTGGGGTCGGTGTACCCGTCCGCGCGGCCGGTGGACTCCAGCCGCACCGTGTACCCGTGACCCTCGATGTGGGCCGTAAGGCCGTCCCAGAGTTCGGCCGGGGCGTCGCCTTCCACCTTCCCGCCGAGCGCGTAGGCGGGCTCCGTGGGCTCTTCGGGTGCGGCCTCCCCCTCGATCGGGTCGGTCTGGCTGATGTCGAACACGGCAACGGTCTTGAAGATGGTCCGCTTCTGCTCCTGGCCGTTCTCGTCCAGGACCGGCGCGCCGGTGTCGTCCTTCTTCTTCACCGTCATCGGGGCGAAGATCCGCAGCCCCTTTTCCCCCTTGCGGACGGAGCGGCCGTTTTCCTTCCACTGCTTGAAGCTGCGCACCTGGGTGGCGTGCGGGCACTGGGCCAGGATCAGCAGCATGTTGTTGGCGGAGTAGCGGCCGAGGTTCGCGACGGTCGCGCGAAGCATCGCCTTCCACCCGTCGGCGGAGACAAGGGACGCAATCGCGTCGTTGAGCTGCTCGTGGAGGGCGTCTACCTCCGCCGCGCGCTCCTCGGCGGTCTTGGTGGAGCGGCGGCGCGTCGTCTTGGTAGCCATCTCGGGTGCCTCTCGTTGAAGTGGTGCGGATTTCGAGCGGTGCCGGTCGGGGTGCCACCCCCTCCCAACAAGCTCAATATTACCAGTATTGGGCCGGATTTGGAAGCAGAAAGGGGGGCCTGACCAGGGTTTTTCTAATCCGGCCCCCCTTGCGGCCGGGGCGCTCGTCGCGCCCCGGCCGTGCGGGTTACGCCTCGGCGGCGGCCTTCGCCTTGCGCTTGGCCTTGACCTTGCGCAGCTTCAGCGGGCGGCCGGGCTCGGCGTCCTCGACCAGTCCGCGAACGTCGTAGGCGCAGAGGGTGAGCACGTCGCCCAAGTCGGCCAGGAGGCGGCGGGGAACCCCGCGCCGGTTCCCAAATCCCCGGGAGTAGTGGACGCGGCCGCCGCGCTCGGTCATGGCGTCGGCGTACCACTCGCCCTCGCCGATAAGGCGGCTGGCCATGATGGTCACGGGGCGCTGTCGCGGGCCCGCCTGGATCGTGAGGCGGGCGACCAGTCCGGCCGAGACTCCCGCCTCGCTGATGACCTCGGCGCGCTCCACGGTGTCCACCGTGACGCGGTAGCTGATCGACAGTCCGGACTTCGGGTGACGGGTGTCAACGACGGTGACGACCGGCTGCGGGGCCTCGGTGGCCTTCTTGGCGGCGGGGCGCGAGTTGCGGGTCTTGACGGTCATGTCCAGCACCTTTCAACGGGTTTCGAGTGGTTCTCGTTGTCCGGGGTGCCACCCCCTTCCAACAAGCTCTATATTACCAGTGTTGGACCGGATCACCTAGCGGAAAAGGGGGTCTGACCAGGGTTTTTCCCGGAAGTTCCATGATCTTTTAGAGGGCGTCCGGGCCCCGCCGACCCCCCTCC
>NZ_JBIATV010000029.1:0-19454 GCF_042892175.1 Streptomyces sp. NPDC001828 | reverse complement strand
CGGTCAAGGTCCTGGACCTCTTCAAGACCCTGAAGGGCCTGCCCGCCGCCCCCTTCACGGACGGGGCCCACCTGACCGGCCCCCACATCGAATGGACCGACGGCAGCAGACTCACCTACGCGGACGGCGAGTTCACCGTCACCCACCCCGACGGCACCACCGCCCCGGCCCCCCTCGAACTCAGCGCAGCCGACCGGACGTTGCTGGACAACCACCTCCCCCACCACGAACCCGCGATGACGGGCCCCCAGTTTGGCGAGCCGCCCCCACCTCCCACCCACCTCGGCAGCGAGCACGGCCTCGGCCACACCGCCGGCCATGAGCCGCAGGGTCAGGACGGGGCAGCGAGCGGTAGGCATGGCTCCCCTCATGATGGGCACAGCTCGACCCCCGATCACGACATCAAGCACTCCGGGCACCCCGCCTCAGGTTCCGCCGGCGATACCCCGGAACAGTCGCGTCCGTCCAGTGGCGACATGTCACACCCGCCTGGCCCACGGGGAGCGGACGAATGGCTCACCGGGGCCCGCCGGCGTCCCCGGGACATCCTCGACGACCCAGCGCAGACGAGGTGGGCGGAAAATGCCTACAGCGATTTCCTCCAGAACTCGCGCGACATCGGAGCCATCAGCGACAACACCGCAGGCGTGGCACGGGGGAACGGATCCACTGGATTCTCGGAAGAAGAGATCGCCGCCGTCAAGAAGCACATCTTCGATACTGAGCACCCTATCGAGGACTACGAAACCGGGGAGGTCGTCACCAGAAAATTCGACGCAGACGCCGAGATCGCAGATGCCTGGATCCGTCTGCGTTCAGGGAACGGACTCCCCGAGGACCACATTCTCCTGGAGCACGAGGTCGCCGAACTCACCTACCTCCGTGACCATCCCGGCGCCACCTACCAGGAGGCACATCGCGTGGCCAACGAGACATACAATTGGCAGAATAAGGTCCCGCTCAACAAGCGCGAAGATTTCGAAGGTGAATGGTGATGGCATCCCTTGTCTACTTCAAAAAGGTATCCGAACAGCCTGGTTCCATTTGCTATTCGTTCGGCGAGGACCCCGAAGAAATGACACGCCAGCTCACCATGGACACCACCACCCTGACCTCGACTCCCGACGACGGCCAAATCGACTACGCGTACCTCAAGGTCTCCCGCAAGATCAACTCAGTCTTCAGTGAAAGAAATCAGTGGCCCGAGCGGGGCATGAGCGTCAGCTGATCAAGTCCCGACCCGCTTTCCGCGAGTCCGCCCTCGCCGAACCCCTGCCGACGGTTCCGAAAAGTCAGCCGACGGAATGCTCTGCCTGGCCCGCAGAAGGAGCCGGCCTCACGGAAGCTCTTCGGCGAGGGCTCGGCTGCACGCGCCGTGGCCGATGGGACGAGCACGGGCACCCGACGCACAGTCGGCGGGGTGAGGGCGGTCGGCAAGATGCCAGAGGATGGGGTTGTCCCTTACTCTGCGCGGCCCCCTGAACCAGCACCGTCCCGCCTCCCCCACAACGGGCAAGGCGGGACGGGCGAATCGGGTCCGGGGCGGTGACCCGGGGTCAGAGGCCGCGGGCTACCTCGGTGGCCCAGTACGTGAGGATGATGTCGGCGCCGGCCCGCTTGATGCCGGTCAGGGTTTCCAGGATCGCGCGGTCGCGGTCGATCCAGCCCTTCTCCGCCGCCGCCTCGACCATCGCGTACTCGCCGCTGATCTGGTACGCCGCGACCGGCACGTCCACCGACTCGGCGACCTTGGCCAGGATGTCGAGGTAGGGGCCGGCCGGCTTGACCATCACCATGTCCGCGCCCTCGGCCAGGTCGAGCGCCAACTCCCGCATGGATTCACGGGCGTTGGCGGGGTCCTGCTGGTACGTCTTGCGGTCGCCGTGCAGCGAGGAGCCGACGGCCTCGCGGAAGGGGCCGTAGAACGCGGAGGAGTACTTCACGGTGTAGGCCAGGATCGAGACGTCCTCGTGGCCGGTCTGGTCCAACGCGTCCCGGATGACGCCGACTTGACCGTCCATCATGCCGGAGGGGCCCACCACGTGGACGCCCGCGTCGGCCTGGACCTGGGCCATCTCGGCGTAGCGCTCGAGGGTGGCGTCGTTGTCGACGCGGCCTTCCGCGTCGAGCACGCCGCAGTGGCCGTGGTCCGTGTACTCGTCGAGGCACAGGTCGGACATGATGACGAGGTCGTCGCCGACCTCCTCGCGCACGGCCCGGATGGCGACCTGGAGGATGCCGTCGGGGTCGGTACCGGCCGTTCCGGCCGCGTCCTTCTTCTCGTCCTCCGGCACGCCGAAGAGCATGATCCCGGCGACGCCCGCGCCGACCGCCTCGACGGCGGCCTTCCGCAGGGTGTCCAGGCTGTGCTGCACGACGCCCGGCATCGCCTGGATCGGAACGGGTTCGGTGATCCCTTCCCGTACGAACGCGGGGAGGATGAGGTCGGCGGGGTGCAGCTGGGTCTCCGCGACCATGCGGCGCATGGCGGGGGTGGTGCGCAGCCGACGGGGCCGGGCCCCGGGGAAGGATCCGTACTCAGTCATGACGTACACGCTACGCCGGTCGCGGGGGGTGTTTTCCCCGCCCCACCCCTTCCCGCAACCCTCCGGGGGTGGATGGTGACAGTCGGGCTGCCGGGGCTGCGCCCCGGGCCCCCGGATGCGTTCGGCTGCGGATCGTGGGGGCCGTTCGCGCAGTTCCCCGCGCCCCTGTAGGTGACCCCGAATGCCTCGGTGCTGGCCCGCACAGGGCAACCTCAGCCCGTCCGGCATTTGAGGACGAGCGCCGTTCAGGCGCGAACGGGGGTCTGGGGGCGGAGCCCCCAGGGGCCCGGAACCAACCAACCCCGAGCCCCGGGCAGGGGCCCGGGGCTCCGCGTACCCCGGGTTACGTCGTGCGGCGGCGCCGAGCGCCGGGACGGCGCTCGCTCGGACGGGTCACGTGCTCCCCCGCCGAAACCGCCGCGTCCCGCCGAGCCGCACCGAAGTCCGCAAGGGCCTGGGCCAACTTGTGGACGGACGGCTCCGGAGCCATGACGTCCACCCGCAGCCCGTGCTCCTCGGCCGTCTTGGCCGTCGCGGGACCGATGCACGCGATGACGGTCACGTTGTGCGGCTTGCCCGCGATGCCCACCAGGTTGCGCACCGTGGAGGACGAGGTGAACAGGACCGCGTCGAAGCCGCCGCCCTTGATCGCCTCACGCGTGTCGGCCGGCGGCGGCGAGGCCCGTACGGTCCGGTAGGCCGTGACGTCGTCGACCTCCCAGCCCAGCTCGATCAGGCCGGCCACCAGCGTCTCGGTGGCGATGTCGGCGCGCGGCAGGAACACGCGGTCGATCGGGTCGAAGACCGGGTCGTAGGGCGGCCAGTCCTCCAGGAGGCCCGCCGCCGACTGCTCGCCGCTGGGCACCAGGTCCGGCTTGACGCCGAACTCGACCAGCGAGGCCGCCGTCTGCTCGCCCACCGCGGCGACCTTGATGCCCGCGAAGGCGCGGGCGTCGAGCCCGTACTCCTCGAACTTCTCGCGGACCGCCTTCACCGCGTTGACGCTGGTGAACGCGATCCACTCGTACCGGCCGGTCACCAGGCCCTTGACCGCGCGCTCCATCTGCTGGGGCGTGCGCGGGGGTTCGACGGCGATCGTCGGCACCTCGTGCGGCACGGCTCCGTACGACCTGAGCTGGTCGGAGAGCGAGGCCGCCTGCTCCTTCGTACGCGGTACGAGCACGCGCCAGCCGAAGAGCGGCTTGGACTCGAACCACGACAGCTGGTCGCGCTGGGCGGGGGCACTGCGCTCGCCGACCACGGCTATGACCGCCTGGTGCCCGTCCGGCGAGGGCAGCACCTTCGCCTGCTTGAGCACCTGGGCGACCGAGCCGAGCGTCGCGGACCAGGTCCGCTGCCGGGTCGTGGTGCCCGCGATCGTCACGGTCATCGGGGTGTCGGGCTTACGGCCCGCCGACACCAGCTCGCCGGCCGCGGCCGCGACCGTCTCCAGGGTGGTGGAGACGACCACCGTGCCGTCGCTCGCGCCGACCTCGGCCCAGCACCGCTCGGAGGCGGTACGGGCGTCGACGAAGCGGACGTCGGCGCCACCGGCACCGCTCAGCGGCACACCGGCGTACGCCGGCACACCGACCGCGGCGGCCACGCCCGGCACCACCTCGAAGGGGATGCCCGCGGAGGCGCAGGCCAGCATCTCGTCGGCCGCGTCGCCGTCCAGCCCCGGGTCGCCGGAAACCGCACGGACGACCCGCCTGCCGGAGCGCGCGGCCTCCATGACAAGATTGGCGGCGTCCCGCAACACAGGGATCCCGGCGGTTGTTGACGCCTCGTCAATAACCGTCAGCTGAGGTGTGTCCACACCTGTCCGCGCGTGCGCGCGAACAACGTCGAGCACAGCCGGCTCGGCGATCAGGACATCGGCGGACGCCAGCGCCTCCACGGCGCGCAGCGTCAGCAGCCCGGGGTCACCGGGTCCGGCACCGAGGAAGGTGACGTTTCCGGCTGCGGTGGGGTGGGTCGTGGGGCTCAAAGTGCTCGCTCCCCCATAAGACCGGCCGCACCCTTGGCGAGCATCTCGTCCGCGAGTTCGCGTCCGAGGGCCATCGCTTCGTCGTGCGACGTGGGTACGGGACCGGTGGTGGACAGCTGCACCAGCGAGGAACCGTCGGTGGTACCGACAACTCCGCGCAGGCGCATCTCATGAACAACCTGCCCGTCGGCCAGAATGTCGGCCAACGCGCCCACGGGCGCGCTACAGCCGGCCTCCAGGGCGGCGAGCAGGGACCGCTCGGCGGTCACGGCGGCCCGGGTGACCGGGTCGTCGAGCTCGGCGAGCGTGGCGGCGAGGCCGGCATCGGCTGCCGTGCACTCGATCGCCAGTGCCCCCTGGCCGGGGGCGGGCAGAACGGTGTCGACCGACAGGAAGTCGGTCACGACGTCGCTGCGTCCGATGCGGTTGAGCCCGGCGGCGGCCAGGACCACCGCGTCGAGCTCGCCCTTGGTGACGTATCCGACGCGGGTGTCGATGTTGCCGCGGATCGGCACGGTCTCGATGGTCCGGCCGTGGCTGCGGGCGTACGCGTTGAGCTGCGCCATCCGGCGCGGCGAACCGGTGCCGACGCGGGCTCCGTCCGGAAGCTGCTCGAACGTCAGCCCGTCGCGGGCGACCAGCACGTCACGCGGGTCCTCGCGGACCGGGATCGCGGCGAGCACCAGGTCGGGGTGCTCGGCGGTCGGCAGGTCCTTGAGGGAGTGCACCGCGAAGTCGACGTCGCCGCGCAGCAGCGCCTCGCGCAGCGCCACGACGAACACCCCGGTGCCGCCGATCTGCGCGAGGTGCTCGCGGGAGGTGTCGCCGTACGTGGTGATCTCCACCAGCTCGACCTGACGGCCGGTCAACTGCCGTACGGCGTCGGCCACATGGCCGGACTGGGCCATGGCGAGCTTGCTGCGCCTGGTCCCGAGTCTCAGTGCTTTCTCGGTCATGACCGCCCTCGGTTCTTGACATCGGCGTCGTTCAGATCGGCCCGGGAGACGGCGGCCACCGTCTCGGGGTCGAGGTCGAAGAGAGTGCGCAGCGCGTCCGCGTACCCGGCGCCGCCGGGCTCGGCCGCGAGCTGCTTGATCCGCACGGTCGGGGCGTGCAGAAGCTTGTCGACGACGCGGCGCACGGTCTGGGTGACCTCGGAGCGCTGCTTGTCGTCGAGGTCCGGGAGCCGGCCCTCCAGGCGCGCGACCTCACCGGCCACGACCTCGGCGGCCATGGCGCGCAGCGCGACGACGGTGGGCGTGATGTGCGCCGCCCGCTGGGCGGCGCCGAACGCGGCCACCTCGTCGGAGACGATCGCGCGCACCCGGTCCACGTCGGCGGCCATCGGGGCGTCGGCGGAGGCCTCGGCGAGCGACTCGATGTCGACGAGCCGCACCCCGGGCACCCGGTGCACGGCGGCGTCGATGTCGCGCGGCATCGCGAGGTCGAGCAGCGCCAGCCGCACGGGACCGGCCGGTACGGGAACGTCGCGGCGGGGACGCGAGATGCGCCGCTGGGTGTTCTCGGCCCAACTGCCGTGCAGCTCAAGGGAGTCGGCGTCGGCGCCCGGGGCCGCGTCGGCCGCGCCGTCAGCCCTGAGCGCCTCGTCGACCACCCCGAACCCGGCCACCGCGGCACCCGCGGCCGCCGTACCGGAGAAGCCCACGGGACACCCCATGGTCGCGGCATCCGTGGCCGGCGCCGGGCCCACGAGGCTCTCGCCGACCGCGTCGGCGACCGCCTCGCCGGTCAGCACCAGACCCGTGGCCCCCGTGCAGGAGACCGCGACGTCGACTCGTGTCAGTTCCCGTGCCACGTCGGCCATCGGCACGGCCCGCGCGGCCGTGCCCGACTCGCCGAGGATCTCGGCGAGGCGCTCGGCGCGGGCGTGTGTCCGGTTGGCGACGACGATCTCGTCGATGCCGATCCGGCCGAGCGTCGCGGCGGCGAGCGAGGACATCGAACCCGCGCCGATGACCAGCGCGCGCTTGCCCTTGGCCCAGTCCTCGACGGGCGCTCCGGCGGCCAGCTGCTCGAGCCCGAACGTGACGAGCGACTGGCCCGCCCGGTCGATGCCGGTCTCGCTGTGGGCACGCTTGCCGACCCGCAGCGCCTGCTGGAACAGGTCGTTCAACAGCCGCCCGGCGGTGTGCAGTTCCTGCCCGAGGGCGAGGGTGTCCTTGATCTGGCCGAGGATCTGGCCCTCGCCGACGACCATCGAGTCCAGGCCGCAGGCCACCGAGAAGAGGTGGTGGACGGCCCGGTCCTCGTAGTGGACGTAGAGATAGGGGGTGAGCTCTTCGAGGCCGACGCCGCTGTGCTGGGCGAGCAGCGTGGAGAGCTCGGCGACACCCGCGTGGAACTTGTCCACGTCCGCGTACAGCTCGATGCGGTTGCAGGTGGCGAGCACCGCCGCCTCGGCGGCGGGCTCGGCGGCGAGGGTGTCGTGGAGCAGCTTGGCCTGCGCGTCCGCGGACAGGGAGGCCCGCTCCAGGACGCTGACGGGGGCGCTGCGGTGGCTGAGGCCGACGACCAGGAGGCTCATGCCGGCATCACGGCGGGCATGTCCCCGTCCGGTCCCTTCCGGCCGTTGCCCGCGGCGCGCACGGGCGGCACCACGGCGGCGGCCGAGGCGGCCGCCTCGGCGACGGCGGCTTCCTCGCCGGCCTTGCGCTGCTCGTGGAAGGCGAGGATCTGGAGCTCGATGGAGAGGTCGACCTTGCGTACGTCGACGCCCTCGGGCACCGAGAGCACGGTCGGCGCGAAGTTCAGGATGGAGGTCACCCCGGCCGCGACCAGGCGGTCGCAGACCTGCTGCGCGGCGCCCGCCGGGGTCGCGATGACCCCGATCGAGACCCCGTTGTCGCTGATGATCTTCTCCAGCTCGTCCGTGTGCCGCACCGGCATCCCGGCCACCGGCTTACCGGCCATCGCGGGGTCGGCGTCTATCAGGGCGGCGACCCGGAATCCGCGCGAGGCGAAGCCGCCGTAGTTGGCGAGGGCGGCGCCGAGGTTACCGATACCGACGATCACAACCGGCCAGTCCTGGGTCAGACCCAGTTCCCGGGAGATCTGGTAGACGAGATACTCGACGTCGTATCCGACGCCACGGGTGCCGTACGAGCCCAGGTACGAGAAGTCCTTGCGCAGCTTCGCGGAGTTGACCCCCGCGGCGGCCGCGAGTTCCTCCGAGGAGACCGTCGGCACGGAGCGCTCCGAGAGACCGGTGAGCGCACGCAGATACAGCGGAAGCCTGGCGACGGTGGCCTCGGGGATTCCTCGGCTTCGGGTCGCCGGTCGGTGAGTTCGGCCAGTTGCCACGGTGCTCCTGCGGGATGAGCGGGGCTGCAGGCGGCCACATGTCCCAGGGCCGCCCCGTCGGATGCAGGCTATGTCTTTGTGAACGCGTGCACAAAGATGGTGTCCGCTTTGTCCGAGCAAAGTGACCGGGCTCACGCGAGTCGGGGAGAGATTCGCGGAACCGCAGACGGGTTCAGTCCGTTCAGGACCCGAAGGGGGCAAAGCCGCACACTCTCCTCACAGCGATACCCCCGAACCACAGCAAAACGACCATGATGGTAACCGCAACTATTGCGATCCCCATCATTTCGCTGCTCAACCGCCCACGGCCGACCGCCCTGGAGGAGCGGCCGGAGTTCGCCCGAAGCGGGCCGGGTCCACCCGGCCGACGAACCCCTGAGGCGCCCGGATCAGCCGACCAGCACGCCCCCGAGGCGCCCGGTTCAGCCGACCAGCACGCCCCTGAGGCGCCCCGTTCAGCCGACCAGCGCGCCCTTGAGACGCCCGGGGTCCACGCGCCAGAAGGTGTGCTGCTCGCCGTCGACGAGCACGACCGGAATCTGCTCCCAGTACTCCTTGTACAACGCCTCGTCCTGCGTGATGTCCTTCTTCTCCCAGGCCGCGCCCGTCTCCGCGCACACGGCCTCGATCACCTCCTGGGCGTCGTCGCACAGATGGCAACCGGGCTTCCCGATCAAGGTGACCACCCGGTCGGCAGGGTTCCCGCCCGGCTTCTTCGTACGTCGCAGCAAGGGACTCATGCCTCCCATTCTCCAACCCCGGCCCACCCCACGGACCCATAAGCCCGGAACGTCCGTTTAACGTGACGGCCTTGGAGAGTTCACGCCATCGCATACCGGCGCGTCGGGAAGTCCCGAACAGACTGGCTATGCTCACGGCATGGCCGCACTGGGATGGCTCACCCCTCGTAGGCGCTCGGCGACAGCACGCAGCGTGCTGGCCGGCGAGGCCGCAGCCGAGGCAGCCCGCAAGTCCTCGCAGGAATTCGCAGAGCTGGCGGAACTGGCCCAGGCCAACGCCGACGAGACCCCGTCGGAGCCCGAGTTCCCCGTCGTCGGGGACGACCTGGCCGCCGCCTTCTTCGACCTCGACAACACCGTCATGCAGGGCGCGGCCCTCTTCCACTTCGGGCGCGGCCTGTACAAGCGGAAGTTCTTCCAGCGCCGCGAGCTCGCCCGCTTCGCCTGGCAGCAGGCCTGGTTCCGGCTGGCCGGCGTCGAAGACCCCGAGCACATGCAGGACGCCCGCGACAGCGCGCTGTCCATCGTCAAGGGCCACCGCGTCTCCGAGCTGATGTCGATCGGCGAGGAGATCTACGACGAGTACATGGCCGACCGCATCTGGCCCGGCACCCGCGCGCTCGCCCAGGCCCACCTCGACGCGGGCCAGAAGGTCTGGCTGGTGACGGCCGCGCCGGTCGAGACCGCCACGATCATCGCCCGCCGCCTCGGTCTGACCGGCGCCCTCGGCACGGTCGCCGAGTCCGTGGGCGGTGTCTATACGGGACGCCTGGTCGGCGAGCCCCTGCACGGGCCCGCCAAGGCCGAGGCCGTCCGGGCCCTCGCCGCCGCCGAGGGACTCGACCTGAGCCGGTGCGCCGCGTACAGCGATTCGCACAACGACATCCCGATGCTCTCGCTCGTCGGCCATCCCTATGCCATCAACCCCGACGCCAAACTCCGCAAGCACGCCCGCGAGCGCGAGTGGCGGCTGCGGGACTACCGCACCGGACGCAAGGCCGCGAAGGTCGGCATCCCGGCCGCGGCCGGGGTCGGCGCGCTGGCGGGCGGCACGGCCGCGGCCGTCGCCCTGCACCGCCGCCGGCGCTAGCCGGAAGGCCGCCCGCGGGCCCGTTCGCCACTGTCCGCAGCCGTGAAGCGATCGCCCGCGGCCGTCGACCGTCGGAATATTCGATTGTGGGGGTTTCGCCCCCACCCCCCTTGGCCCGTCAGCCCCGTTGCCCACACCCGGGCACAACAGATCTCCGTCGCGGACAGATCCGAAAGCAACCCGATCAACTTCCGCTCACTTTGTGCGACTTGAACAGACGCATAGACGTAACAGAAGCGACGGAATCGACGATTTGAGCAACTGGGTGTAGCGCTCCCTGCACGAAGCGTTATTCTCCTCAGACGCAATCCGGAACCCGCACATCGCCACGATGGGTGAACAGTTCCGCACTGCACGTGATGGAAGCTCTGCCTCTGGGAGTCCCGTGTACCCACACGTCGGGGTTGACGCCTCGGGCCTGGCTACGCTGCGCGGGGCGGTCGTCGACCGCCTGCGCGTCTTCGTCCCCACCGCGTACGCCGGCGCCCCTGCCTTCGCCACCGCAACACCTGTCGGGCCCTGCTATGCCCTGGCCGACGGTGGTGCCGCAGTCGGTAGACGGAGCGGCGGCCGCAGCACGGGCACGTCCGCGACGCCCACCGCCCGCCGGCCCACCGCCGACAGCGACAGCGCCCGCATGATGGACCTCGTCGAACGCGCCCAGGCCGGTGAGGCCGACGCCTTCGGCCGGCTCTACGACCAGTACAGCGACACCGTCTACCGCTACATCTACTACCGCGTCGGCGGTAAGGCGACGGCCGAGGACCTCACCAGCGAGACGTTCCTGCGCGCCCTGCGCCGGATCTCCACCTTCACCTGGCAGGGCCGCGACTTCGGCGCCTGGCTGGTCACGATCGCCCGCAACCTGGTCGCCGACCACTTCAAGTCGAGCCGTTTCCGGCTCGAAGTGACCACCGGCGAAATGCTCGACGCCAACGAGGTCGAGCGTTCCCCCGAGGACTCCGTCCTGGAGTCACTCTCCAACGCGGCCCTGCTCGAGGCCGTACGCAAGCTCAACCCGCAGCAGCAGGAGTGCGTCACCCTGCGCTTCCTCCAGGGCCTCTCGGTCGCCGAGACCGCCCGGGTCATGGGCAAGAACGAGGGCGCGATCAAGACCCTCCAGTACCGGGCCGTGCGCACCCTCGCCCGGCTCCTGCCGGACGACGCACGCTGATCGCCCGGCCTTTCCGGACACACCCGCCGACCCGCCACAGGCGGGTCCAACTCACCATCCGTGAGCACCCGATGACGCTGCGGTCCGATCATCTTTCGTCTCATCTTTCGTCCGTAACCCAAGTGCCGCGTCCGTCGTTGTGCGGGATGCAGGCTCCCTGTGGTCACGCCCTGCCCGCAACCGCTCACTCGATCGTGTGGATGCGCTCAAGGCGTGCAACCTTCCAGGCCCCTTGGGGAGTCGACCGTGATGACGAGAGGAGGTGCCGCCAGTGATCGCGAACGTATCGGCGCACCGGCGGGCGAACGCCTTCGCCCAGGCCCTGGAAGAAGCCTCGGCGGCCGACCAGGAGACACCCGAGACCGGGCCGGCCGAACAGGCCGACACCGGCGGGCTGTTGACCCTGGCGGGTGGGCTCGGCGAACTGCCGAAACCGGAGATGGACCCGCAGGTCAAGATCGAGCAGCGGACGCTGCTCATGGCCGAGATGGAGCGAATGTTCGCCGGCGGCAGTGCCGCCGACCCTCAGGTGCCCGAGCAGCGGACCGGCCGCGGCGCCCACCGGGCGACGTCGCTCCGGAAATTGCGACCCCGCTCCCGCTGGTCCAAGGGCATTGCGGCGGGAGGGCTCAGCATCGGCGTGGCCGCAGGCGCGTTCAGCGGCGTGGCCGCCGCCAGCTCCGACGCCCTCCCCGGTGATTCCCTGTACGGCCTGAAACGGGGCATGGAGGACCTCAAGCTCGGCATGGCGGACGACGACGCCAGCCGGGGCGAGCTCTACCTCGACCAGGCCTCGACCAGACTCTCCGAGGCGAGACGCCTGATGGAACGGGGTCGCGTGGGCGACCTCGACCACGAGCAGCTCGGCGAGGTCCGGCGCGCCCTCAGCGGCATGGAGCACGACGCCTCAGAGGCCCACCGACTGCTGCACCAGGCCTACGCCAGGGACGGCTCGATCGGCCCCATCGCGGCGCTCAACTCCTTCTCTGAGGCGCACCGCGAAAGCTGGAGCAAGCTCCGCGGCAAGCTGCCTCCGCAGCTGAGCGACGTCGGCAACAAGGTGAGTTCGGTCTTCGCCGCCATAGACCAAGAGGTCAAGCCGCTGCAGTCGCTGCTGCCCAAGACGTCCTCCAGGACGCACACCCGGCAGGACAGCACCTCGCACCCCGGCGGCACCTCGGGCGCGACCCGCCCGTCCGCGCCGTCCTCGTCCAGCGCCTCCGGCCACAGCACCCCCGGCCAGAGCGGTAAGCCGCCTCAGCAGCCGTCCGGTTCGCCCTCCGACGAGGGCCTCCTCGGCGGCAACACCGGCGGCCTGTTCGAGCCGGGCACGGGCAGCACCACCCCCGCCCCGCCCCACAAACCGGCCAAGCCCCCGGTGCCGGACGTCACCCTGCCCCCGCTCCTGCCGGGCCTGCTTCCGGGCCTGGGCATCGACGAGGACAAGGCGGAGTAGCCGCAGCGAGAAGTACGTGAGCGAACGTGTGAGGGGCCGGGACGTTTCCCGGCCCCTCACACGCGTACCGGACGCCGCTCCCGTACGCACCGAACGCCGGGCGCGCGCCAGCAGAGCGCCAGCCGTCAGAAGAAGACGGACCGCCGCTGCACAAGCAGCTTGTACAGCGTGTGCTGGATCTGTTCGCGCACCTGGTCGGTCAGGTTGAACATCAGCATCGGGTCCTCCGCCGCCTCCGGCGGATAGCCGTCCGTCGGGATCGGCTCGCCGAACTGGATCGTCCACTTCGTCGGCAGCGGCACCAGACCCGCCGGCCCCAGCCACGGGAACGTCGGCGTGATCGGGAAGTACGGGAAGCCGAGCAGCCGCGCCAGCGTCTTGGCGTTGCCGATCATCGGGTAGATCTCCTCGGCCCCCACGATCGAGCACGGCACGATCGGCGTGCCCGCCTTCAGCGCGGTCGACACGAAGCCGCCGCGCCCGAAGCGCTGCAGCTTGTACCGCTCGCCGAACGGCTTGCCGATGCCCTTGAAGCCCTCGGGCATCACGCCCACGACCTCGCCCCGCTCCAGGAGCGCCTGGGCGTCCTCGGAACAGGCCAGGGTGTGCCCGGCCTTGCGGGCCAGCTCGTTGACGACCGGCAGCATGAAGACCAGGTCCGCCGCGAGCAGCCGCAGGTGCCGGCCCGCCGGATGGTGGTCGTGCACGGCCACCTGCATCATCAGGCCGTCCAGCGGCAGCGTCCCGGAGTGGTTGGCGACGACCAGCGCCCCGCCCTCGGCCGGGATGTTCTCGACGCCCTTGACCTCCACCCGGAAGTACTTGTCGTAGAACGGCCGGAGCAGCGACATCAGGACCTGGTCGGTGAGTTCCTTGTCGTAGCCGAACTCGTCGACGTCGTACTCGCCGGTGATCCGCCGCCGCAGGAACGACAGGCCGCCGGCGATCCGTCGGTCCCAGCCGCCCTGCTCCCGCGGCGCCTCCGCACGGGCCCCGGAAGCCTGCTCCCCGGCCTCCTGCGCCCCCGGGAGGGCGCTGACCGGGGAGGCGGGTGCCGCGGCCGGCTGCGGCCCGGGCTCGGCCTTGCGGCGGCCCGGGATCGGGCGCCTGCGCCCGTTGCGCTGCGCGCTCTGGCGCGAGCGGTCGTCGTCGAACGGGATGACCTTGGCGTCCGCCATCGTTGGTGCGCTCCTCATTCCGCGTTCGAAGGGGTGGTGGGCCGGGCCTGGGCCCCGCCCGGGAAGGGCGCGAACGGCAGCCCCGCCACCCGGTCCACAGCCCTGGCCAGCGAGTCCGGCGGCAGCAGCCCCGGGCCCCGGCTGCGGGCGAAGTCGGCGAACGTCTCGGCCGTCGTGTACTTGGGTTCGTAGCCCAGTGTCTCGCGCATCTGGGCCGTGCTGACCACCCTGCCGTGCGTGAGCAAACGAATCTGCTCCGGCGAGAAGTCGGTCACCCCGACCGTCCTGAGCGCGGTCCCGACCCAGCGCACCGCCGGGAGCAGCACCGGCACCGTCGGCCGCCCGAGGCGCCGCGAGCACTGCGAAAGGAGCAGCACGCCCTCCCCCGCGACATTGAAGGTCCCGCTGTTGAGCGTGCCGCGCCGGGGCTCGCCCGAGGCGATCCGCAGCACGTCGATGACGTCGTCCTCGTGGACGAACTGGAGCCGCGGGTCGTAGCCGAGGACCGTCGGCAGCACGGCGAGCGAGAAGTACTCGGCGAGCGGCGAGTCGGCGCTCGGCCCCAGGATGTTCGCGAACCGCAGCACGCACACCGCGACGTCCGGGCGGCGCCGGGCGAAGCCGCGCACATACCCCTCGACCTCGACGGCGTCCTTCGCGAAGCCGCCGCTGGGCAGCGACTTGGGCGGCGTCGTCTCGGTGAACACCGCGGGATCGCGCGGCGCGGATCCGTACACGCTGGTGCTCGACTTCACGACGAGCCGTCTGACGGTCGGCGACTTCTGACAGGCGCCGAGCAGCTGCATCGTGCCGATGACGTTGGTCTCCTTGACCGTGGCACGGCCGCCGCCGGAGCCGAGCGGCGTCCCGGTCACGTCCATGTGCACGACGGTGTCCACCGCGTACTCGGCGAGCACCCTCGCGATCGCCGGCTGGCGGATGTCCGCCTGTACGAAATCGGCACCGCCCAAATGGTGCTCCGGCCGGACGACATCGACCCCGATCACCCGGTCGACCTCGGGATCACGCTGGATCCGCCGCACAAGGCGACCGCCCAGCTGCCGGGCCACTCCGGTGACGAGCACGACCTTCCCCAAGATCAGCGCCTTCCTTCGGCCTTCGGTACGCCCCTACGCCCTGTGCGCCACCGTAGCCGCTGGATGTTGCGCGGCGATGACTCCGTGCGCGCGCATGGCCGAGAAACTGTGTCCGCGTACGCGTCGGGCCGGGCCCGGGTACGCCACAGCCCTCCCACCGACGATGCGGCGGGAGGGCTGTGATCTCACGAACAGCGCTCGCTTACTTCTTGTTGCGACGCTGAACGCGCGTGCGCTTGAGCAGCTTGCGGTGCTTCTTCTTGGCCATCCGCTTGCGCCGCTTCTTGATAACAGAGCCCACGACTACCCTCGCTCACTTCTTCTCACTCGGTGCGGGGCGTCTGGGCCCACACGACCTACGTCGGCCTAGCCTACCTGCCGCCGAGTGAGGGACGTAATCCGAGGGGAGCACGCGGCTCCCTCAGGCCGTTTCCACCCCCACAAAGGACTCGCGGAGATACTCGTGAACTGCTTGCTCCGGGACCCGGAAGGACCTGCCCACCCTGATCGCCGGCAGATGACCGCTGTGCACCAAGCGGTACACGGTCATCTTCGACACTCGCATCACCGAGGCGACTTCCGCCACGGTCAGGAACTTGACCTCGTTGAGAGGCCTGTCACTCCCAGCAGCCATGACCCACCTGTACCTTCCGCACCGAACGCGCACCGGCTTCCCCTCCGGTGACTCAACGTCGCTGTGCGCTCACTCCCCAGACTAGGGGCGGGTGGTGCGAGTGGGGAAGAGGAGCTGCGATCGGCCGCCTACTGTGACAGACACGCTCGATTGAGTACATAGCGAGTAAGCGGCCGGTAGTAATCGGACCGCACGGCGTCATCAAGCGGAACGGCCACGGCCACCCGCCCCTCGGCCTCCCCGACGAACAGCGCGGGGTCGTCCGTATCGGCGAGACCGACCGCCTCAATACCCAGCTGACCTGCCCCGCAGACCCATCCGTGATCTCCGATCACAAGCTCGGGAACCCCCCTGGAACCCCCCGCCGCGACCCCCAGAGCGACCCGGATCGGGAGCGGAGAATGGGTGTGCGCGCCGGTCTCGCTCCCGGCTCCCCGCGCGCCGGGTTCCCGCACCAACGCGACTCCCCGTACGTAGTCAAGGTTGTACGTACGTACCCCGAACCGGGTCGTTATGTCGACAGAGCTACCCTGCGCGGGGGTGAGGACAGGGCATCCCGCCGCCGACAAAGCGTCCGCCAGAGCGGCGTAGAACCCGAGCAGCCGATGCGGATGCCCGGTGCCGAGCAGCACCGCGCCCCGCCGCGAGGCCACCTCGCCGAGCCGGGCCGCGAAGGCGTCGAGGCCCGCCAGCGTCCGCTCGGGATCGATGACATCGGGCCCGCTCACATGCCGGGGATCGTCGCTCACCCCGCACTTGTCCGCCATCAGCCGCAGCAAGTCCCTTTCGCCCCAGCCCCATTCGGGATCGAGACCGAGCATGACCCGGGGATCGCGAGCCGCGAACAGCCGGTAGCTGCGCAGGCTCTCCTCCCGCGAGGTGGCCACCGGCCCGGCCAGCCTGGCCGCCAGAAGATGCGCCCGCAGCGCCCCGATGCTCAACACCCGACGATGCTCCCGCAGTGAGCCCGCCGGGGCATCAATTTCCCTGTGCTGCCCCACAGTTGGCGTAACGCCGCATCGGTGCCGGCGTTCCTACGGCAGCAATCCCCGCAGCGGGAAAGCCGCCCGCCGTGTGGCGAGCACCGCCTGGTCGAGCCGGTCCGCCGGGTCGTACCCCTCGTCCCACGAACGCCACGCCACGGTCCGCCCGTCCGTCATCCGGCCGGGCCCCAACTCCCTTGTGCGCGCGTACACTTCATCGCGCCACGACGACGGGACCACCGACTCGGGATCGACCGGCGCATGCCCCGCGATCCCCACCAGATGCGTCCAGGACCGCGGCACCACATCCACCACCGAGTATCCGCCGCCCCCGAGCGCGACCCACTTCGCGCCCTCGACGTACTCGTGCGCCAGTGAGTGACAGGCCGCCTGCACCGCCCGCTGGGCATCCAGCGAAACGGCCAGGTGGGCCAGCGGATCCTCGAAGTGCGTGTCCGCCCCGTGCTGAGTGACGAGGACCTGTGGCCGGAAATCGGCGATGAGCTCCGGCACCACCGCGTGGAACGCCCGCAGCCACCCCTCGTCCCCCGTCCCGGCCGGCAGCGCGAGATTGACCGCGGACCCCTCGCCGGGCCCGTCCGCCCCGGTCTCCTCGGGCCAGCCCGTACCGGGGAACAGCAGCCGGGGATGCTCGTGCATCGAGACGGTGAGGACCCGCGGGTCCTCCCAGAACGCGGCTTGCACCCCGTCCCCGTGGTGCACGTCGACATCCACGTACGCGACCCGTTCCACCCCCAGCTCGAGCAGCCGGGCGATCGCGAGCGCGGCGTCGTTGTAGATGCAGAAACCGGCCGCCCCGCCCGGCATCGCGTGGTGCAGCCCGCCCGCGAAGTTGACCGCGTGCGAGGCCTCCCCCGCCCACACCGCCTCGGCCGCGGCCACGGACTGCCCGGCGATCAGCGCGGACGCCTCGTGCATCCCGGCGAAGGCGGGATCGTCGACCGTCCCGAGCCCGTACGCGATGTCGGCCGCACGCGGGTTCGCGGACGCGGCCCGCACGGCGTCGACGTAGTCCTGCCGGTGCACGAGCCGCAGCGTCGAGTCCCCGGCGGGCGGCGCCGCCACGACGTCCACCTGCTTGTCGAGCCCGTACGCCCGCACCAGACCCATGGTCAGCGCGAGCCGTACCGGGTCCATCGGATGGCTCGACCCGAAGTCGTAGCGCGTGACAGCTTCATCCCACATCAACAGTGCGCGGCCGCTCATGCCCGCCACCGTATCGGGCGGCCTCCGAGCCGAACGAGCGGGCGTACACCAGCGTCAGGAGGACCAGGACCATCGGTACGAGCATCGCCCCGCGATAGCTCCAGGCGTCCCCGAGCGCCCCGACGAGGGGCGAGCCCACGAGGAACCCCACGTAGTTGAAGATGTTGAGCCGGGCGACGGCGGCATCGCTGGCCTCCGGGAACAGCCGCCCGGCCGCGGCGAACGTCTGCGGCACGATCACACAGAGCCCGAACCCGAGCAGGGTGAATCCGGCCATTCCCACCCAGGGCCCCGGCGCGAGGGCCACCACGCCGAACCCGGCGGCCGCGAGCACCGTCCCGAGCCGCACCACGGCCACCGCCCCGAACCGCCGCACCCCGAAGTCCCCGGCGGCCCGCCCGAGCAGCGTGGTCACCATGTAGACGTTGTACGGAACGGTCGACAGCTGCTCGGAGCTGCCCAGCGTGTCCTGGAGGTACTTGGCACTCCAGTTGGAGACGGTCGAGTCGCCGATGTACGCGAAGCTCATCACCAGGCAGAGCGGCAGAAGCAGCCGGAAGACCACGGGCTTGGCCCCCGGAGCACCCTGCGCCACCTCGGCGGCCGGCTCCCCGTCCACGTACCACCGGCTCGCGACCAGACACACCGGCAGCAGCACGGCCACGACGGGCAGATACGACACGAGCAGCGACAGATGCCAGTGCGCCCCCACCCAGGCGAGCGAGGCGCCACCGATCCCGCCGAGACTGTACGAGGCGTGGAACCCGAGCATGATGCTGCGCCCGTACGTCCGCTGGAGGCTGACCCCCAGCATGTTCATGGAGGCGTCGAGGGCTCCCACCGAGAGCCCGAACGCGCCGAGCGACAGCGCGGCCTGCCACATCCGGTCGCCCGCACCGGCGCCGAGCAGCGCCAGGAGCACGGCGGGCTGCGCGAACCGCAGCACCACGCTCGGCCGGACCCGCTTGATCAGCTGCTCGGTGCAGACGCTGCCGGCCCCCGCGAGGATCGGTACGGCCGCGAGGAAGACGGGCAGCAGCCCGTCGGATATCCCGTACCGGTCCTGGATCGCGGGTATGCGGGTCACCAGGAGGGCGAAGGCCATGCCCTGCGCGAAGAAACTCACCGCCAGGGACGCCCTGCCGTGCCGCAGGCGTGCGTCTGTCATGGCGGCACAGCCTAGGGCCGTTACTTACTCCTGGGTAGAGAGATCACCCGAGCAATCCGAGCAGCTGCCCCATGTCGCCGAAGTACCCGTTGGCCCCGGCGAGCCGCTCGGCGGGCGTCATCGCGGTGAACCCGTACACGTCCATCCCCGCGGCCCGCGCGGCCTCGACGCCGAGGCGGCTGTCCTCGATGACGACACACCGTTCGGGCGCGACGCCCATCCGCTCGGCCGCGTGCAGGAACAGGTCCGGCGCCGGCTTGCCCCGGCCGACGTCCTCCGAGGAGAACACCCACTCGTCCTCGAACCACTCGTCGAGCCCGGTCGTGAGGTGCCCGACCCTGATCCGCTCATGGGTCCCGGACGATGCCACGCAGTACGGCACCCCGTCCGCCACGAGCTTCCCGAGGACATCGGTGACGCCGGCGACGGGCTGGAGCTCCCGCTCGAACGCGGCGAAGATCCGGGCGTGCAGCGTCTCGTCGAAGTCGGCGGGCAGCGTCTGCCCGGTGCGCTCCTGGATCAGGTCGTGGACGCGGTGGATGGCGGCCCCCATGTAGTCACGGAGGGAGTCCTCGTACGAGGTGGCGTGGCCCAGTTCGGTCAGATAACCGGACAGGATGGTGTTGGAGATGGGCTCGCTGTCGACGAGCACGCCGTCGTTGTCGAAGATGATGAGGTCATAGCGCATGACTCGACCTTAAACGCAGAAAAGCCCCGCACCGTGACCCTGAAGGGCCTGGTGCGGGGCTTTTCCCAAAAATTGTTCGGCGGCGTCCTACTCTCCCACAGGGTCCCCCCTGCAGTACCATCGGCGCTGAAAGGCTTAGCTTCCGGGTTCGGAATGTAACCG
>NZ_JBIATV010000028.1:0-21046 GCF_042892175.1 Streptomyces sp. NPDC001828 | reverse complement strand
AGATCATGGAACTTCCGGGAAAAACCCTGGTCAGACCCCCTTTTCCGCTAGGTGATCCGGCCCAACACTGGTAATATTGAGCTTGTTGGAAGGGGGTGGCACCCCGGACAACGAGAACCCCTCGAAACCCGCACCACACGGAGGCAGGCAACATGACCGCGACCGCGACCCGCGCCCCCCAGCTCTTCACCTGCACGTGCAGCGCGAAGCCGGAGCCGCACCTGGCCTCCGTCCAGCGCATCCTCGTCGCGGGGGTCCCGGAGGTTGACCCGCAGTTGGTGCGCCGGGCCCTTGAGGATGTTCGTTACGACCTCTCGCTGTTCTACGGCCCCGACGTGTTCATGGTCGTCACGTTCCAGGGGGAGGGGACCGGAACGGTCGCCGCCGCCCGAGCCTGGGCCGCCGCGAACGGCATTGCCGAGGAGCCGTGCGGCGAGGAGATGGTCAGCGCGAACCTGATCTTCACCGACCCGGCCGACCGCCCCGCGTGGGGTGAGCGTCGCCCGGTCGACCGGCCGACTTTCTTCTACGACGCGGCCTGAAGAGGCGCGGGGCGGGGGGCCTGAAAATACCTGGTCAGGCCCCCTTTCCCCCTTCCAAATCTGGCCCAACACTGGTAATATTGAGCTTGTTGGAAGGGGGTGGCACCCCGACCGACACCACCACTCGAAACCCGGCAACCGCAGGAGGACGCCATGTCCCGCACCGACCACCACCGCCGCCCCCGCCCGGTCCGCAAGGGCAACCCCACCCGCGTACTCGGGGTCAACGACCAGGCTGCCGCCCGCGCCGGAATCCTGACGACGGCCGTACGGCTCGACGACGGGAACCCGCAGTACAGCCGGAGCGGGAGCGTATGGGCGACCAAGCCCGGCACGCGGAAGGCGTACCAGACCGCCGCCCACCGGGCGGACCGCGCCGCCGTTCGCGCGGCACTGTCCACCGCCGCGTACCGCCGCGACCCGGCCCGCCTCCAGGCCCTCCGTATGGAGCGCGCCCTTACCCCGGTCACGCGCCGCCGCGTGACCTGGGACATGAGCTGACACCCCCGGCCGGGGCGGCGGTTGGCACCGCCGCCCCGGCCCCTCGAAACCCGCCCCGTTCGGCCAGAGAGAGGCCCCGATGACCACCGCGACCGTCACCCCCGCCATCCACGTCCGCGCAGTCGCCACGACGCCGCTGTACGGGGCCACCTGCGACCGGTGCCCCTCATGGGCCGGGAAGGTCACGGACGACCGCGACGCCCACATGTGGGACGTACGGATGCACGCGGCGAAGCACCCCGACCCGAACGCCGGAGCCCCATGGACGCCCGGCAGCGTCGCACCCCAGCCCGCGACGCGCGGCCACGAGATCGGAGAGGTGCCGATCTACCGCGTGATCTGCGACGAGTGCCCGCGATACGCGGGAGGCGGAGGCACCGACCGCGACCGGGTGACCGCGTACGCCGAGCTGCACCGGAACGTGCACACGGCCTACCAGCGGATGCGCGCCGAGTCCTTCAGCTCCCAGGCCATTGCCGCCCACCGGGCCGCCGTCCAGGCCGACCCCGGCCGATGGGCCCACCGCACGTGGTGAGCGTGGCGGCCGCCGCCGAGCGGTAAGCGGCGGCGGCCGCGCCGACCACTCCCCGATCGACCCCGCCGCGCGCCCGTCCGTCCGCCAACCGGCCGCCGGGCGACGGCCGCACGTCTTCAGCGCCACCCGGTGCGCATCCCGCACTCCGGTACCTCCCGGGCCGCGCCCGCAGACCACCCTCTCCACGACAAGGAAGCCGATGAACACCACCATGCCCGAAGCCAGTTCCACCAGCCTGCGCATGGCCGTCGAGGCCGCCCGAGCGGCCGCCAAGGCCGCCGCGCACACCGCCGGTCTGATCCTGATCGAGGCGGACGGCGGCCGGGGACGCATCCACGACGGCTCGCACGAGCTGCACGGTGATACCTGGTGCGTGGTCCGGTCCACGCACTTCACCGCGCACATCCTGTCCGAGTCGCACGGCGACCGCGCGCACGTCACGCTGACCGGCATCACCCCGGCCGCCTACGAGCAGATGCGGACATGGGCCGAGGACCGCGACGAGTGCCGCCACGATCACGGCTGCGTCTGCCTTGACGACCCGTGGCCCACGCTCGCCTTCCTCTCCGAGACCACCGAGGAATGCCGGATCGACTACCGCCGCGCCGACGAGGACGAACGCGGCAGTGCCCGCCTGGCGTTCAACCGCATCACCGTCACGCTCTTCGATGAGCCGGTGACCGTGGTGGACACCCTGCTCCGCATCGCCCGCGCGGCCGCCTGACGCGCGGCAACCGCAGCGCCCCACCCCCGGGGCGCTGCGGCCCGCTCCGGACTGACCATCGCGGAGCGCGACCGCGCCGACAGGCCCCAGGCCCCGGCGCGGTCGCGCCCCACGGTGGTCACTGACCCCCACGGGCGACGGACCGTCGCCCGTGGCCGGCACCGTGCGCCGCCACGTCCCAGCACCACCTACAGGTGGTGCCCCACCCTGCGAGAGGAACCCCATGACCGACCTGACCAAGCTGCCCCACACCGGACTTCGCGTCCCCCACGACCGCTACACCCTCGCAGACCTCCAGCAGATGACGACGCGCTGCGGCATCGCCTACAACGCCACCGTCCACGAGGGGGAGCGCTGCGTGGGCGTCATCGAGAACCAGGGCAACGGCGGGGGCACCTGGTTCTTCCCGGCCACCGCCGCCGACCACCGGGCCGTCCACGAGTTCGCCGCCGCCTGCCGCATGGACGGCGAACCGCTGTCCGAGGAGGAGGTACTGGACCACCTCATCACCGAGCACGAGACCGCCCAGGAAGTCGCGAAGTGCGCGCGGCGTCGCGCAAGCCTGCTCCGCGGATACGAGGAGGACGGGTTGCCCGCCGTCACCATCGCCATCGGCACCCCGCCGGTCTGGCTCGACCGCGCCGACTCCCCGTTCCTGCCCCGGCTCGCCCGCGACCTGAAGGCCAGCGACCCCGACGTAGCAGTCTGGGAGTTCTGGACCGGCGACCAGTGGAAGCCGCTCAACCTCCCTGCCGCCACCGACTGAAAACCCCTGCTCAGGGCCCCCTTTTTGCTAGGCGATCAGGTCCAAGGCTGGTAATATTGAGCTTGTTGGAAGGGGGTGGCACCCCGGCCAACACCACCACTCGAAACCCGAACCGGAAGGCGCCTGATGCCTGCATACATCGACGACCTCGAAGAGCCCTGCGACGACTGCGGCGCGGACGAGGGGGAGCCCTGCGACCCCGAGTGCGAGCACTACGACGAGGAGCTCCACGGCGGGTACACCCGCGAGATCGAAGCCCCCTCGCAGTACGAGGAGCCCGTCCCGCCCGGCTGGTAGAAGACGGCCCCCGCCGGGGCGGCGGATGGCACCGCCGCCCCGGCTCCCTCGAAACCCACACCCCGGAGGAACCGTGAAGTTCACGCTGGTCCACATCTTCCCCAACGGCACCGAGCGGCCCGTATCCGTGCCGATGCCCACGGTCGGCAAGGCCGCAGCCCTGGCCGCCCAGTCGCTCCTCGACAACCGGCGCGCGACCAAGGGCGAAGCGCAGTCGTTCGCGGACTACTTGGCGACCCACATGCACGTCGGCACGACCCTGACGCACTGGCCGTCCCGGTACGCCGCCCGCGTCGAGTGCGCCGAGACGATCGCGGAGCCCGATCCGAGCGCGCTGCGCATCACCAAGCCCAAGAAGCGCACTTACCTCGGGGTCGAGGCGGAGACCTGGGAAGTCCGCACTGGCGGCCCTCTCTCCCTCCGGACGATCTACCTGCGGTGGACCGCTGACGATCGGCACTGGGTCACCGAAGACCCGGTCATGCTCGAAAACGGGAGCTTCTTCACCGGCGGCGGCCCGCAGCCGCACCAGGCCGGTGACCTCTCCGCCTGGACCATGCGAGGAGACGGCCGCAGGGGTTCCGCCTGCCACATCCTCGTTCCGGATCGACAGCTTCCCCAGGACGCCCCCACGGACCGGCTCCTTCTGCCCGCCACCTGACCGAAGTCCGGTCCGCCCCGCCGGGGCGGCGGTTGGCACCGCCGCCCCGGCCCCGCTCGAAACCCACGCCCGACGAGAGGAACACTCCTTGACCACGACCACCACCCCCGCCGCGAAGCGCTACGAGCTCGGCACGCGCGACGCCAGCGGCCGCTACCCCGTCACCGTCGACGGCCGCCCCGCCGGTGACATCCACCGCTTCCACGGCGAGTGGTACGCCCGCCCCCAGGGCCATGCCGAGGAGAGCCGCCACGGCGACAAGGACGCCGCCGCCCAGCACCTGGTCGACCTGGTCGACTCCGGCGCCACCGACCCCGCGGCCGTCCCTGTCGAGGCCCCGGCCGCCGCAGCACAGGGCATCGTCCCGTGGCTGTCCCCGCGCCTGAAGCCGACCCGGCGCAACATCCTGAGCGCGGGCATCGCGCTCGCCCGCGTCGCCGAACTCGCCTGGCTCCCGGAGGACGAGGAGGGCAACACCACCGGCTACCCGGGGTCTGACAACCCGTGGATGCTGAAGTGCTGCCTGTCGGGCCACTACGTCATCCGCTGGTGGTCGCACCTGCGCGGTCGCAACGGCGACAACACCCCCCGGCCGGTGTGGAGGCACGAGGGGTGCATCCCCTTCGAGGACCAGGCCGGAAAGGTCGCCGCCCTGGTGGGTGAGCCTCCCACCAGCTGCCCCTGCCAGGAGATCACCCACCCGACCACGGCCGAGGACGTCGAGAAGCAGCTGGAGCGCGCCGAGCGCGCCCGCAAGGCCGACGACATTGAGACCCTGCGGCCGCTGCTGACGCAGCTGCTCGGACCCTGCCCCGCCAGCAGCGCCCGCGCCGAGTCCATGAAGACCTTCCTGCCCAAGCCCAAGCCCAAGTCCAAGAACTGACCGACCCCGACCAGGTGGGGCGGCGGCGCGGCCGCCGCCCCACCGCCAACGGAGAGGAGCGCGATGCCGCGCGTCACCCGCCAGCACACCGTCGCCCACCACCTGGTCCAGGGCGGCCTTATCGACCTGAAGCTCACCGAGGCCGCGCAGAAGAAGGACCGCCCCGGCCTCTACCGCGAGGACGGGTTTTCCGTCCGCAGCTACCACGCGCCGGACGGCACCCTGCTCACGGTGGCCGGCGCCTACGGGCCGGACTGGGTCATGACCCGGGCCGAGATCCGCAATCGGCTCCAACAGCCCTACATCCGGTACACCGTCACCGACGACGCCCCCGGCCTGGCCGACCACGAGCAGCTCGTCCGCTGGGCCACCGGCGAGGAACTCCAGGCCCGCAGGCGGGCCGCGGCCGCACGCCAGGCCCCGCTCGTCGCCCAACTGCGCCGCCAGCAGAGCGAACAGGACGCCCAGGACGCCGGACAGTCGGCCCTGTTCTGACCCACCCCGGACCGGGCCCGCGCCACCGGCGCGGGCCCGACGGCGGGACTGCGCTCCCGAGCAACGGCCACAGCTAAAACCCCTGCTCAAGGGCCCCAATCTGCTAGGTGATCAGGCTCAATGCTGGTAATATTGAGCTTGTTGGAAGGGGATGGCACCCCGACCAACGCCACCACTCGAAACCCGTACGAACGAAAGGCATTACCCGTGACCGAAACCCCTGCGAAGGGCGTCATCACCATCTCCCACACCCGCGCCGGCGGGACCCTTGTCGAGGGCAGCCAGAAGGGGGACGGCGTGTTCGAGCTCATCCGCCCGCACGGCTTCCGCTTCTTCCGCTCCCTGGGGCAGCTCGGCGTCCAGCAGTCCCGCGACAAGGCCGCCCAACGGTGGAAGATCAACGGAGCCGCCGCCGCGCTGCGCGAGGCCGGGTGGACGGTCGAGATCGAGATCGACGAGGACACGCGCCGTTCCTTCCGCGATGCCGAAGAGGAGCGGTACGAGCGGGCCGAGGACCGCACCGACCGATTCGGCCAGTACGCCGACAACGCCGCGGGCCGGTCCGAGGCCGCATGGAAGCGCGGCCGCGAGATCGCCGACGGCATCCCCTTCGGCCAGCCCATCCTCGTCGGCCACCACTCCGAAGGCCGCGCCCGCCGCGACCAGAAGCGCATCGACGACGCCATGCGGACGCACATCGACGAGGGAGAGCGCGCCGGACACTGGGCGGCCCGCGAGAAGGCCGCCGCCGCCTACAAGGCGTTCCGCACCAATCCCGGCGTCACCCTGCGCCGCATCCAGAAGCTGGAGGCCGACGCCCGGCGCGTCGAGAAGTGGCTGGCCGGGGAGTCCGCCGGTGGCTACCACCGTTCGGACACCGAGGAGCTCACCCGCCGCAAGGCGGAGCTCGCGGAGGAGCTGGCCTACTGGCGCGAGGTCATCGCCGACGCCGAGCGGCGCGGGTTCAAGGTGTGGGGCCCCGCCGACTTCGCGAAGGGGGATTTCGTGAACCGCGGCGGCACCTGGTATCAGGTGCTGCGGGTGAACAAGAAGACGCTTTCGATCCCGCACATCTTCGGCGGGGTGGGCGTCCCCGTCGTACGGACGGACCCCAACGAGAAGACGCGCGGGGGGTACACCATCCCCTACGACAGCGTGCAGGGGTGGGCGTCCGCCGAGGACATCGCCCGGCTTGAGGCCACCGAGCCGGAGCCCGAGGAGGAGCGCACGGAGTGCCCGCACTGCGTGCGGGTCGCCAACGGGCAGAAGCGGTTCAGCTCCGCACGCGGCATGTGCACCGTGTGCGGCTACGCCAAGCCGCAGAACTTCAAGCAGGCGCCCGCCCCCGCGCCGGAACTCGCCGAGCACCAGGAGCAGGCCGAGCAGGCCCCGGCCGTCGACGAGCAGACACCGGCCGCCGAGACGTGCCCCATGTGCCACTCCACCCAGTGGCACCCGAAGGCGCGCATCTGCTCCCACTGCCACCACAACCCGAGGGCGACGCCGACCCCCGCGCCGGCCCCCGCCGCGGATGCGGGGGACTGGCAGGAGGGCATGGCCATGGTGTTCATCGTCTCGAAGAACACCCGCCGGGCCCGGAAGCGTGCCCTGTGGGCGATGACCCGGCGAGAGGCGCAAGCCGTGTGCGGCGACTCCCGTACGTCGGGCCGCTCGTACATGCTCACCTGGTCCGACCGCCCCGGCGACGAGGGGGCCGACTGGGAATGGGTGCCGGACAACGGGAGCCTTGACCCGGTCCTCGAAGACCTGGGCATCACCCCGCGCCGCGAGTGGACCGCCGCCCGGGAGGCCGTGGCCACCGCCACGGCGTAGCCGGTACAGCCGGGGCCCGGCCGCCGAGACCGGCGGCCGGGCCCCGGCAAATCCGTGCAGACCGGCGCCCCCCGCTCTTGGGGATCAGGGTTAAAGCTGGTATTGTTGAGCTTGTTGGAAGGGGGTGGCACCCCGACCGGCACCACCACTCGAAACCCGTCACCGGAGGCATATCCGTGAGCACCTCAGCCGAGCAGAAGACCGCACGCCCCGCCGGCATCGCCCAGCGCTTCGCCGATGTCGTGATCAACCTGGTCCGCTTCCTCGGCCCCGACCCGGCCGCCATCGTCCGCAAGGACCGCCCGCAGAACTGACCCGCTCACCCCGGGGGCGGCGGATGGCACCGCCGCCCCCGGCCTCGCCCCCCAACGAACTGGAGAACCTCATGGGCCGACCCGTCCCGCACCGCGCCGTACTCAACATCTTCCATCTGCTCCGCCGAGTCGAGCCCACCGCCGCCGTTGTCGGCACCAGAGAGGTGGCCCGCATCGGCGGGCTGGTCTTCACCCTCTCGCTGGCGCCCTCGATCTGGCACGACCGGTTCCAGGGCCTGCGCCTCACCGCCATCAGCCCCACCGCGGGCGAACTCGCCACGACCCTGCTGTCCTTCGAGGACTACAAGGTCACCACCGGCACCGGCGCCTCACGGCGCCGCCTGAGCCTCCTGGACGAGCACACCGCGAGCGACCTCATCAACGGGGTCTCCACGGACGCCCTGGAGGAGGCCGTCGCCGCCTTCACCGCAACATTCGCGGCACCCGCACCCAGCGTGAACTGAACCGCCCCGGCCGGGGCGGCGGTTGGCACCGCTGCCCCGGCCCCTCTCGAAACCCGACCCCGAACGAGGAGGACCCCACCCCATGACCCGCCCCGCTCCGTACACCTTCGAGCCCACCCACCTGACCCAGGCCGTGGACGAGGCCCGCGACCGCGTCCACCGCGCCGAGGCGCGTATGGCCCGCGTCGCCTGCGCGCTCATCGCCGCATCGGTCCGCGACATCCTCACCGACTACGACCCCGACCCCGCCGCACCGTTCGACGCCGTGACCTTCCGGCTCACGGTGAACCAGCACCAGCGGGTGATCACCGATGGCACCTACTGGACGGCGTCCGGCGAGGAACGCCGCATCACCGACACCTTCGACCTCTTCGGCCTGGCCGAGTGGACCACCGAACTCGACCACTACAACCGCGCCGTGTGGGAGCCCCTGTGCCAGCACGAGGACAAGGAAGGCGACCTGACCCACTACCGGCTCGACCTCGCCCAGGCCGCCGTCCTCCCCGCCGAGATCCAGAACAGCGCCCGGGTCGCCGAGATCCGCGACCGGCTGGCCGCGTCGACCCGCGGGCCCTGGGCCAGCGAGGAGTTCGTCTACAACCGCAACGGCGGACTCGTCAGCGCCGGTGACCCCGACGCCGTGCACACCGACTTCGTTGTCACGGACGCCGACGACATCCGGGTGGCCGAGATCGCCGTCAACCACGACGGACCCGGAGACACGGAGACCCCCGAGGAGGACATCGCCGCCACCCGGGCCAACGCCGACCTGATCGCCCGCGCCCCCGAGGACCTGGCGTTCCTCGTCGCCTACCTGGCCCACGTCTGCGGAGGCGAGGACGCCGAGGCCGCCCACCTGCGCGGGTACTGCGGCCACTGCGGCAGCGCCCTCTACACCTCCGCCCTGGAGCAGACCCCGGCCCCGCTGGACAGCACCGAGTGCCTGAGCCGACGCCTCCCGGGCGGCCGCACCCTCCAGCTCCAGCACGTCCTGCGCACCTGACCCACAACGGGGGCGGCGGTTGGCACCGCCGCCCCCGGCCCGCTCGAAACCCCGACCGCACGAGGAGGAACCGTGCCCGGCATCCGCTACGCGCCCGACAGCGTCCTGATCCCCACCACCCCCGGGGCCCTCCTGGAGTGGGCCGCCGCGCACATCGCGCGCGTCGGGATCTACCAGTCCCGTCACAGCCTGTTCTCCGGCCCCGGCCGCCTCATCAACCGGCGGTGCTCCGTCGGCGGCGCCGTCGACATCGCCGCCGGCCGCGACCGCATGACCCCTGACCGCACGTACGACATGGACGCCATCGCCGCCGTCCTCGAAGAGGCGTACCGCGTCCTGGCCGACCACCTGCACGGCGCCCCCGTCCAGGTCCCCGACGGCGCCGATCCGAAGCAGTGGCGCCGGGGGGTCGTCCACTTGTGGAGCCTGGCCCCCGGCCGCACCGCCCAGGAAGCCGCCGCCGCGCTCCGCGAAGCGGCCGAGCTCGCCGACGTCGCGCACCGTCTCTTCTGAAGACCCCTGCCCGGGGTGGCGGATGGCACCGCCGCCCCGGGCCGCTCGAAACCCGCACCCACCAGGAGGAGAACCCGACCGTGCACACCAGCACCGCGCCCGCCCCGAAGTCGGCGGAGGAGACCCACACCGTTCGCTGCCCCTGCTGCGGGCTGCCCAAGCCCACCGTCTCCGGCGCCGTCATCGACCACCGCCCCACCCGCACCGCCACCGATGACTGCCCCGGCAGCGGCGCCCGTGCCTGGGGGCTGACTCTCGGAGCCCTCCAGTCGAAGGCCCAAGCCGACGCGCACCGACCGCCGGCCCCGACGGAGCCCGAAGCCCTCGACCCGGAGGACTTCGCCGTCCGCACCATCGCCGCCATCTACGCGTCGTGCGACCAGCAGCTCAGCCTCTTCGACCGTACCGACGCCGTCCGGCCCGCGGACCGCCCCGAGCGTCGAGCCCGGCGGCGCCGCCGCACTCCCGCGGAGGCCCTGGGCACGGATGCCAAGTGGGTGGTCGTGCACTTCCGGCCGGGCTCCAACCTGTTCGCGATCCCCGACGACCTGCTGCCCCAGTCCACTCCCGAGCAGCTGGTCGCCGCGGAGGAGGAGGGCGCCGTCCACTTCGACCTCACCCAGCCCCGCACCGACGTCCGCGAGGTCCTCGCGCCGCCCGCCGTCGGCCGCCCCGTGGTGGTCATCCCGTGCAGCGCCGGAAAGAGGCCGCTGCCCGAGGGCGTCGAGAAACTCCCCGCCGCCCAGCTCTACACCGGCCCGTATTTCACGAAGTGCCTCGCGGCCGCCCAGGCAATCCCTGGCGGAAGGGTCGTCATCATCAGCGCCGAGTACGGGCTGATCACCCCGGACACCCCGATCCGCCCGTACGAGAAGCGGCTGGACCCGCGGGCCGTCGACCATGTCAGGCACCGCGCCCAGGCGGCCGCGATGGGCCGGGCCCTGCTGCACGCGCCCGAGGTCATCGCGCTCGCCGGCAAGGACTACGCCGACGCCGCGGCGGCCGTCTGGCCTCACCTTGTACGCCCGCTTGCCGGGGCCGGGATCGGCACCCAGCTCCAGCGGCTCACCCGTATCGCCGCGTCCCGCGACCCGCGGGCCGCCGCCCTGGCCTACGCCGCTCAGGCCGCCGGGCGGTAACCGGCGGCCGCGCCGACACCTGCCAGGTCGCTCCCCGCCGCGCGCCTGCCCGACGGGGAGCGCGCCGCCGGCGACGGCCGCACCCGAAGTCCCTCCCCCCGGCGCGCAGCAATCCCTCCCCGCGCCGCCGTCCGCCAGCCGAGCAAGGGGTGGCCCACACGACGACCCGAACACTTCAACGACAAGGACTGATCGATGACCGAGACCCAGGCGGGGGAGCCGACCCCGCAGACCTGCCTTCGAGTGGCTCGCGAGGCCGCTGAACTCGCAGTTGCTGCGGCCGACGAGGCGATGAACGCCGTGTGCCGCAGCCGCTCCGGCAATGCCGCCCGCCTGGAGCAGGTCATGCACGCGGCACACCGAGAGGCCACCGAGGCCGAGGGATACGCCGCGCGGGCACAGCAGTGGGCGGCCGATCCGGAGATGCCGGACAGCGCGCTGAACTACTGCGCACGCGGCGCCGTCGACCACGCCGTACAAGCCCAGGCCGCGGCCGGGGTCGAGGTGACGGCCGCCGCACTGCGGACCGAGCTGGAGCGCAAGCTCACGCCCCAGGAGCACGCCGAGCGGGAGAGCCAGCGGCGCCGCGAGGAGGCGGAGCGGGAGGCTGCCGAGCGGGCCGCCACCGGCATGGACAGCGACAACCGCCACCTGGTCGCGATGAACGTCTACCTCGCCGAGGGCATCGTGCCCGCGCTCGGTTGGACTGGCGGGCACATGCGGGTGCTGGAGGCTGCGGAGACCGGCCGCCTGTACTGGCTCAACGGGCAGGCCCGCAAGGCTGCCGAGCACGGTGTGTGGAGCGGCGGGCGCCGGATCAGCCGGGAGCGGACGCAGGACCTGCGCGCCGCCGGATTCCTGGTCGCCGCCGACGCGGCCGACGGCGCGAGCGTGCTCGCGCTCACCCCGATGGGCCAGGTCGCGCTGGAGCTCGCACGGCTGTATCCGGCGGGCCTGCACGAGAGCGACCGGGCGGCGTACGAGGCCCGCTACGCCCGTGTCGCGAAGCGGTACAAGCGCATGGACGACAAGAAGGCTGCCGCCCGTCGCCTTCCCGCCCTGGGCGGCGGCACGGTGCGCCGCTACCGGCGCCCGGTGACGCTCGTCGAGCAGGAGGCCCGCGCGGCGCGCGAAGCCGCCGAGCAGTGGGAGGACGAGGGCGGCTACTGCCCCGGCGTCGAGACGCCCCGCCCGACAGCCGGCGCCGACACGGCGCCCGCCCGCGCAGTCGCGGTCACCGCGAACCTGCCCGAGGAGGAACCGCGGGACCAGGTCCTGCGGTGGTCGTTCGCACAGGACGCCGACCGCAAGCCGCAGGCACACAACGCTGCCGGAGTGATCTCGCCAGGGTGGGACGCAGTCACCTCAGCGCAGCCCCGTTCCAGAGGCCGTCAGCGGACCAGAGTGACAGCAGGCGCCGCCCCTCGACGTCCTCGCGGAGCGAGTGCCGGCTGGGGGCAAGAGACCTTGTTCTGAGTTCCGACTTCCCACGCATGGCCCAAGTACGGTATTTTTTTCAATGTTGGCTAGGGTGGCACCTGGCCGGCACCACCTGCTGCACCTCGAAGCCCTTACCTACAGGAGCACCACACTCATGATTCCCCACGGCGTCACCCCTGCCGACGACCAGATCGCGGCCGACATCTTCGGCGTCAGCGTCGGCTACTGGCAGGACACCAAGCACTGGGAGGAGATCCGCGGCCTGAAGCTCCTCAACCGCGAGGGCAGCCGCCGGCGCCTCTACTCCAAGGAGCAGCTGCTGGCCGCGCGCGCGGAGGAGGAGCGGGCCAAGGCCGTCAACGAGCAGCCGCGGTACGACCTCCCCCCGGTGCCGGCCGAGGAGCACCCCGGCGACCTGCTCGACCTGGAGGAGTCCCTCTACGCCCTCCCCGAGGACAAGCGCGTCACCCTGTCCACGTGGAAGGGCTACCGGTACGGCACCAAGACGCGTCTTCCTGACCCCGACTTCAACCTCGGTGGCAAGGAGGTGGACGGCGAGGTCGTCGGCGGAGAGGACTTCTGGCGCCGGCAGACCATCCTTGACTGGGCTGCCGACCGCCGCGGCCGCGGCAACCCCAAGGGACGTCCGGCTGGCCGGAAGGAATCGCAGTCCCGTCCGCCGAACCCGCAGGCCGAGGAGCGCAAGGAGCGGGCCCGCCAGCTGCTGGTCCAGCACCCCACCACCCTCACCGCGAAGATGCTGGGCGAGGACCTCGGAGTACACCCGGTCCACGCCGAGCGACTCCTGCGGGCGGCTCGTCTGGACAAGGTCATCAGTCTGCTGAAGGACCAGCCCGACCTGACCGCCGAGGACGTCCAGCGGGAGATCGGTCTGCACGTCACCTCGCACGCTCGCAAGCTGCTCGACGAGGCCCGCCAGGCCGGCACCGACGCGCAGTGAACCCCGCTCGTCCAGCCCTGGCAGGATGAAGATCGCCGGAGCGGGATGAGCGGGGGAGCGGCAGCATGGGCAGGGACACCGAGCGGGCACTGGACTACGTCGCCGAACGCAGCATCCTTGTGCCGCACGGGTGCCGACTGTGGACCAGGAGCCTCACCACGGACGGCTACGCGAAGGCCGTCGTCACCGAGGCCGGACGCGAACGGACCGTACGGGTGCACCGGTGGCTGATGGAGCAGGTCCACGGCCCGCTTCCTGTACGTGCGATCACCGCTCACAGCTGCAACGAATCGCTGTGCGTCCACATCGACCACCTGTCGAGCGCGACGCAGCGCACGAACATGAGACAGATGGCCGACCAGGGCCGTGCGGCTGGCCGGGCCCACCTCGGCTACGCGGACACCCGCGGCTCCCTGGGGCGGGCGCAGGCTCTCCAGGCCGCACTTCGCGAGGGGCTCGACCTGGACGCGCTGGCCGCCGCAATGCTGGAGGGCGAAGCACGTCCGCTCGTTCGCAAGGCGCTGGCCGGAGGGTATGACGCGGAGGCGTACCTTGCCGCCGTTCGTGCGTCCGACCCGAGTGCCGCGATGGTCCCGCTCTTCTCTGCGGACCACGGCGTCGCCGCTCCGGGTGTCGAGGACGACGGACAGATGTCGTTGTTCTGACCGCTCCGCCCGTGCAACGCGTAGGGCCCCGGCCCGGGATGGAAAGCCATCCCGGGCCGGGGCCCTACGCGTTGGTGCGCCCTCAGCCGGTCGACCCTGGCGGAAGGGTCGCGTCCTGAAGGTTTTCCGGTGAGCCTTCCTGAGCCGGCACCGCAGGCGATCCACCGGGAGGTGGGAAGTCGTACGACTCCGTCGGCGCGGCCGTCTCTGCCGCGGGGGCCGCAGCATCTGGCTCGTCGGCGGACGGGGCTGACGGAGCGGCCGCATCGTCCGTCGTCGCGGGGGCGGCAGCCGTCGCGGTGACGTCGGCGGCGGGATTCTCGGCGAGCGCCGCCACCGTCTGCTCGAACGACTTCTTCGCCGCCCGGACCTGACCCACCGACATGCCCAGCCGCTCGGAAGCCTCCTGGGCGGGAATCTCGGTGTCGAGCATCTCCACCACGAGCGCGTCGAGCTTCTGCCGCTTCTCGCCCAGCTGGCTGTTCCGCTCCTCACGGAGCTTGGCGACGCGACGCTCGGTCTCCTCGTCGAAGTCGTCGATCTCTTCCTGAATCAGGATCGCTGCCTCGGCGATGCGAAGGCGCTCGTCCTCCAGCTCCCGGAACCGCGCCGCCTTCTCCCGCGCGGCCTCCCTCGCCAGCACTGTCCTCGACCTGCGTTGCGGCTTCTGCGTCATGTGCTGCTGCACCTCCGTGTCGTGTGACTGCACGGCTCATTCTGCCTGCCGCGGTCCGCCTTCCCGCGGCCGCCCGCTCGGGCGCCCCCGCGTGGCGGAGCCGAAAGCCGATCCGGGGTGATGCGGCCGAAGGTGCACCCGCACCACTGGTGACGGGACAGGTGGATGCCGGGCCGTGAGCGCGGACGAGCCCTCACGGCACCGCACGTGCCCGTGCGCCGATCCTGGCGGAAGGGTGCACGCCGCGCCGCAGGCGCGAGGTGCGTTCTCGCGCCGGCCGCGCGAGGCGGTCCGGTGCAGCGGGCCGTGCAGCATCACCGCCCTTGACGAAGTGGGGCGGTGATGCGGGGGAGTGCACGCGCCGCCGCACCGGCTCCGCCGGTGCGGCGGCGCCGGGGTGCGGCGGGCGGGTGCACCGGTGACGCTGGAGGTACCGCATGTGAAGGAGCGCGGGCCGATGCGGAGCAACTGCACCGCGGCCGCACCGACATCGTCGGTGCGGCCGCATCCACCTGCACCGAGCGAGCGCATGGGTCCGCCCGCCGGTACTGCACGTACGACGCACCGCCGCGAGGCTCACGAGCGGCGAAGCGCTGCGGGAGCGATACGCCACGTCGTCTCGGCTCAGCACCTGACGCGTCCACAGGTGACGCCGCCGGTACGCCTTTCCACAGCCATGTCCGGAGGACCTGACTATGGAAAGCCGCCAGACGAAGTCTGTGACCGTCCTGCTCTTTCAGCACGTCGCCGTCCAGCCTCACCGTGATCGTCGCAAGCTCCTCCACGTCTCGTCTGGACGCGCAACGCGCTTCAAGATCATTACGGTCACACCTCTTGCATTATGAATGTCCCAGGTAAGATCCACCGCATGATGACCGTCCACAAGCTCAGCGCTGGGGACGGGTATGCCTACTACATCAGCGAGACCGTGAGCGCCGACCAGCAGCGCGAACGAGGTCAAGAGCTGGGCGATTACTACACCGCCAGCGGCAATCCGCCCGGCCTCTGGATGGGCTCCGGCATCGAGGCCCTGGGTGTCTCAGGCAACGTCAGCGAAGCGCAGATGAAGGCGCTTTACGGTGAGGGACTCCACCCGGATGCGGACCGCATCATCGCCGAGCGCATCGCCGCTGGAGACACTAGGAAGCAGGCGATGCGGGCCGCGAAGTTGGGCCGCAAGTACATGACGTTCGTCGAGAAGGACACCCCGTTCGGGCGCAAGCTCAACGAAGAACTGGAGACCTTCAAGCGGCTGCACCACCGGGAGCCGAACGCGAAGGAGCGGGCGGAGCTCCGGGGTAAGGCCGGGGCCGTGCACTTCCGTTCGGAGCACGGGCGCAGCCCTGCATCGAAGGAGGAACTGGGCCGGTTCATCAAGGAGCAGGAGGGCGGCAAGCAGCGCAATGCAGTCGCCGGATACGACCTGGTTTTCAGTGCACCGAAGTCCGTCAGCGTCCTGTGGGGACTCGGGGACGACGGCGTGCGCAAGCTGGTCGAGCAGGCCCACGTGCAGGCCCTCACTGAGACCCTGGAGTGGCTGGAGCAGAAGGCCGCCATGACCCGCACGGGCACCAACGGCATCGCCCAGGAGGACATCGCCGGCGGACTCATCGCGACCCGGTTCCGGCACTACAGCAACCGTCTCGGACAGGCCATGCTCCACGACCACCTCGTGGTCAGTAACAAGGTCCAGGGGCGTGACGGCAAGTGGCGAGCCCTGGACGGGCAACTGCTGTTCATGCAGGGCGTGGCCGCCAGCGAGCTCTATAACCAGCGCGTCGTCGAGGGCGTATGCGAGCGTCTCGGTCTGCGCGCCGAAGCCCGCGAGGTGACCCCCGGAAAGCGTCCAGTCATGGAGATTGCAGGCATCGGCCTGGACCTGATGGAAGCTCACTCCGGCCGGGCCATCTCCATCAAGGAGCGCACCGCCGAGCTGGTCGAGGAGTACCGCGAGCGGCATGGCTACGAGCCGTCGGCCAAGGCCCTGCTCGCCATCACACAGCAGGCAACGCTCGACACGCGACCGGACAAGGAAGCGGCCAAACCGCTGTCCGACCTCCGCGACGAATGGCGTCAGCAGGCCATCGAGGCGTTCGGCTCCACACGGATCGACGGCCTGCTCGAAACCGCCCGAGCGGCGGCCGCCCAGGCCCGGCCCAGTGCCGAAGCCGTGCCGCATCTCGACATCGACAAGGCCGCAAGGGAGGTCCTGGAAACCGTCTCCGACCACCGCAGCGTGTGGGGCCGCAGGCAGGTGCTCGCCGAGGCCCGACGGTGGGTTCTCCAGGCCACCACAGGCGCCACACCCGGCGGCGATCTGGCCGACCGGATCACGGACCGGGTCCTGGGAACCCAGAGCATCGACATCACCCCGCCGGACCTGAACCCGACGTTCGCACCCCTCACCCGGGACGACGGCAGCAGCATCTACCGGCGCCGCGAGAGCGAGCTCTACACGAGCGCCGCAGTCCTCGCGGCCGAGGACCGGATCGTTGCCGCTGCCCGCACACGCGTGATCCCCGCCGTGTCCAGCGAGGTGTACGCGGCGGTCGAGGCGGCCTACCAGGAAGCCAACCCGAACCGCCGCCTGGACGCCGGACAGCGCGCCCTCGCCCGGACCTTCGCGACGTCCGAGCGTCTCGTCGCAGCGGGCATCGGGCCCGCCGGCGCGGGCAAGACGACCGCCATGAAGGTGGCCGCCGACGCGGTACGCGCCAGCGGCGGCCGCGTCATCGGCATGGGCCCGTCGGCCCGCGCCGCCGCAGAGCTTTCCGCCGGTCTGGAGGCGCCCGCATTCGTGGTGCACGACTGGCTCGGTGCACGCGAGCGCGCCCAGGCGGGCAAGCGCATTGGACCCGAATACGCCCTCGGCTCCGGAGACGTCATCATCGTCGACGAGGCGGGCATGGCAGGCAGCAAGCGCCTGGCCGCCGTCATCGCGGAAGCCGAACGTGCGGGTGCGCTCGTGCGCCTGATCGGAGACCCCTTCCAACTCTCCGCCGTGGAGAGCGGCGGCGCCCTGCGCCTCCTGGCGAACACCACCGACGTGGTCGAGCTGGAGAGCGTGCACCGCTTCCGCACGCCCGGTGAAGCCGCCGCATCTCTGACCCTGCGCAACGGGGAGCCCGACACCGCTTGGACCTGGTACCTGGACAACAGCCGCGTCGTGGCCGGCACCCGGGAACAGATGGTCCACCAGATTTTCGCGGACTGGCAGGGCGATATCGAGGCCGGTCGAACCGCCCTGATGATGGCCGACGACAACGCCAGTGTCGCCGAGCTGAACGCGCTCGCCCAGGCATACCGGATGGGCGCCGGACAGCTCGACACGAGCCGCACCGTGGCCGTGCGCGAGGGCGTCGAGGCCCACCGCGGCGACCTGATCGTCACCAGGAAGAACGCCCGCACCAACCTGCTCAGGAGCGGGAAGGACTTCGTCAAGAACGGTGATCAGTGGATGATCACCAGGGTCCTGGACAACGGGGACGTCGAGGTCCGCCACACCGACCACGGCGGCCGCACCGTGCTGCCCGCCGACTACGTCGGCAAGTACGTTGAGCTGGGCTACGCGAGCACCGGCCACCGCGGCCAGGGCGCCACCGTCGACACCGGCAGCGGCCTCCTCACCCGCCGCACCGCCCGCGAGTCGGCGTACGTCCAGACCACCCGTGGGCGCCAGGAGAACCGCCTCTACGTGGTGCTCGATGAGGGCATGACGATGCGCGACGTGCTGGACACCATCGCCCGGAACTCGCAGGCATCGGTCTCCGCCACCGAGGCGATCCGGGCCGAGCAGGACCGCGCTTGGGGCATCGGCCAGCTGTCCGCCGAGTACACCGACGTGCACGCCCGCGCCCTGTCCCTCCGCTACCAGAGCATGGCCCGCAACGTCCTCGGATTCGGGGCCGAGTCGATCATTGCCGAAGACGCCTGGCCCGCCGTCGAGCGCGCGCTGCGCGACGCCGAGCGGGCCGGATTCGCGCCCGAACGCATCCTCTCCACTGCCTTCTACGAGCGGGATTTCGCGGACGCCGAGGACAACGCCGCCGTACTGAGTTGGCGCATCGACAACCACGTGGCGGAGGCCCGCGACACCCTGCGCCGCCTGGAGGAGCAGGGCCTTAGCCGCCCGCTGAAGGACCTCACCGACGCACAGCTGGACAGCCTCGCGGAGCGCGCCGGTGAACGCCGTACCCAGGCCCTGGACGAGCTGCGCCGCGCCGACGCCCGGGTGGACAGCCAGCCCCGGCCGGTCGTCGTCGACGGTCTCCCGGCCCCGGCCTGGCCCGGCCGGGAGCACGGTGATCTCACCCGCGCCCAGCTCTCTCAGGCCATCGCCCAGGCGCGACGGGACGGCCGGATGGCGGGCCGGGAAGGCGACCGGGAAGAAGCCCGCGCGGCCGCGCTCCGGCTCGGTGCACTGAAGGAGGAGCAGCGCCTTCGCTCCTCGATGGACTGGCGCGACCGTGCCCGCGAGGAGTGGCAGCGCGAGCCCGGCGTCGGCCATGCGCACACCGCCGGCCTGGACGGCGAAACCGTCGCTGCCGAGATGCGCGCCAACCTGCACGGCCAGGACGAGGCCCGCCAGAAGCTGGACCGTGCCGCAGTCGTCGACCAGCGCGTCCAGGCCGAACAGCGCCTGCGCCGACTCCTGCCCGACGGCCCCGCTCCGACCCCGGACAACACCGGGCCGCTGCCGGAGTGGCTGACCCCGCGCGAGGTCGAGCGCGACCAGCACACCCCCATGGCCTGGCTGGAGCACCTGGACGCCCGGCGCCAGGTCATCGACGCCCGCCTGGCGCAGACCGGCCAGGCCCTGGCCGCCGATCCGCCCGCCTGGGCCAAGGCCCTGGGGCCGGTCCCGTCTCCCGGCACCGAACTGCGCGAGCAGTGGGAGAGGACCGCCGCTCTCGCGGACGCGTGGAGGACTCAGCGTCAGCTGCGCGCCTCCGAGAACGGCATCGGCGGCCAGCCCGTCGGCGGCCGGGACGCGGACGCCTGGCAGGTCCTGCACGACCAGGTCGCCGAGGTCGGACGCCGGGCCCGCGCCACCGAGGCCGCCGCCCTCCGAGGTGAAGCGCTGGCCGAGACCTGGACCACCCCGGACGCCACGACCGACCGGGACACGAGCACTGCGCCCGCACCCGTCGCGGTCGCCGAGGAAAGCACCGAGCTGACGGAGACCGTCATGGAGGAAGGGGAAGACCTGGCCTTTGCGCCCGAGCCGGAGCAGGCCAGCCAGCCGGAAGTCGCGCCGGCCGTTGAGGACGAGCAGCTTGCCGAGGATTCCGTCGAGGCCCGCGAGGACGTCGAGGAGGCAGTGGTCGAGCCCGCTGTCGAGGACGAGCAGGTTGAGGTGGCCCGCGAGGACGAGCAGCTTGCCGAGGATTCCGTCGAGGCCCGCGAGGACGTCGAGGAGGCAGTGGTCGAGCCCGCCGTTGAGGACGAGCAGGTCGAGGCGGCTGCCGACGTCGAGCTGTCTGCGGGCGGCGAGCGGACCGAGGAGGTGGAGCCCGCCCAGCCCGAAGACACGCACACCGAGCCGCCCGCGCCGGCACTCGCTGTTCCCGAGGAGGAGCCGCAGCAGCTCGTCGCCGCGTCCGACGCGGAAGATATCCGCACCGACGACGACCAGGTGACCGCCGAGGACCCGCAGCCCAGGGATGAGGAGGACCGCGAGGAAGCCGCGCCGGCCGTTGCCACGTGGGAGACGCGGCCGTACGGCACCCTGTCCGACTCCGCGCTCTCCGACGCCCTGGCCCAGACCGTCGAGGCGGCGGAAGCCGCCCAGGAACAGGCCGCTGCCCAGGAGGCACGTGCCGCCGAGCTCCTCGCGGCCATCGCCCCCGGCGGCCCGGTGGAGCAGAACGTCAACGAGCGCGCCGAACGCGTCCAGGCCATCCAGGACCTGCGGGCGGCGGCGGGACGCCTGGAGCAGCTCAGCCGCCAGGCCGAGCAGCAGCGCGACGAGATCCGCCGCATCGAGGCCCGGCTGGAGGAGAAGAAGCTGGGCAGGAACGCGGTGCGCGGTACCGACCGACAGCAGATGGAGACGAGCCTGAGCCGTCTGCGTACGGCGGCCGAGGACACCAACACCGCGATCGAGAGCGCCCGGCGCCAGGAGGAGGACAGCCGCCGGACAGCGGGTAACCCGGCTGAGCACGACCGGGTCCTGACCGACTGGGAGAAGGCGGGCGGATCGCGGGAGGCCGTGCTGGAGCGGACCGCGGCCGCGCGTCAACGCCGCGCGGAGAACGCCCTAGCGGAGGCCGGTACGGCCCGGAACCGGGTGGGCCAGCTCGACGGCGCCGCCGCGCAGCTTCGGCAGGAGATGAACCTGCGCGACGCCCAGCCGTACGCGCAGCGCATCGCGGAGGACGCCCAGCGCCTCCAGGTGCAGCAGCAGGCCATGGCGGCCGAGCAGCAGCGTCAGCAGCAGGGACCGCAGATGCCCGGACCGGACCAGGGCCCGAGCCGCGGCACCCCGAAGGCATAAGCCGGACGTAGAGCGGCGGGCCCCCCCCCCGGGGGGGGGGGGGGCGGGGGGGGGGGGGGGCCCGGCGCCCGGGGGGGGGGGCGGCCCCCCCCCCCGCCCCCCCCCCCCCCACCCCCGCCCCCCCCCCCCCCGCCGGGG
>NZ_JBIATV010000027.1:0-27163 GCF_042892175.1 Streptomyces sp. NPDC001828 | reverse complement strand
CGTGGTGATCGGCACGCCGGCGGGAAGACCCTCCAGCGTCGCGACAAGTGCGGGTCCGTGGGACTCCCCAGCGGTCAGCCAACGCAACCTGCTCATACCTCCCACTCCCCGACACCGCTGCGGGTGAACTGCCTGTCCCCGTGCAACCAGGACACCTCGTCGTGCAACTGCTCCTGAGAGAAGGCGGAGAGCATGCTGTTGCGCGCCAACGCCTCTTCGCCCGCCGGGTGGTACAGCTCGTGGCCGATGCGGCGGGCCACCAGTTGGGTGCGGTTGGTGCGCGCGCGGCGCGCGGCGTTGAACTTCTCCAGGTGCTGCATCACATCGTCGCTTCGCACCCCCTCCAGCAGGTCGCCGAGGACGACCGCGTCCTCCAGGGCCTGGCAGGCTCCCTGCGCCGCGTACTGCAGCATGGGGTGCGCGGCGTCGCCGGTCAGCACGGCCCGCCGGTCGGTCCAGGCGTCGACCGGATCACGGTCACACAGCACCCACTCCCGCCAGCCCTCGCCGAGTTCGAGCAGCCGGCGGGCGGTCGCCCCCAGATCGGGGAACTGGCCAAGGACATGGGAACGCTCGGCAGGGCGGCCGGCGACGGCCTCGGTGGCGCCGTCGTCGCGAGTGGCGGCGAGGTTGAGGAACTCGCCCCCGCCGATGATGTAGTGCACGAAGTGCCACTTGGGGCCGGCCCACAGGGTGACCGTGTTCCAGCGCAACTCCTCGGGCACCTTGTCGATCGGGATCACCGAGCGGTAGATGGTGTGCCCGGACACACGCGGCCCGCCGTCGGCGAGCATCTGCGCCCGCACGGTGGAGCGGATGCCGTCGGCGCCCACCAGAACCGCCCCCGTGAACGTCCGTCCGTCCTCGGTGTGCGCGCTGATGTGGTCGGGGCTCTGCTCGTAGCGTTCGACGGCCGCACCGGCCACCAGCTCCACGGAGTCCGACGCCTGGCAGGCGGCGAGAAGCGGCTGATAGAGATCGCCCCGGTGCACCACCGCATACGGATTGCCGAACCGCTCCCGGTAGGTGCCGGTCAACTCCATCGAGGTGACCAGCTCGTCCGTGGTGCCGTCCATGAAGCGCAGTTCGTCGATGAACACGGCACGCTCGCGCACCCCGTCGCCCACCCCGAGCCGGTCCAGGGCGTGGAAGGCGTTGGGGCCCAGTTGAATGCCCGCGCCGATCTCGGCGAAGGTGCTGCTCCGTTCCAGGACGGTGGCGCGGTGCCCGTGCCGGGCGAGCGACAGAGCTGTGGCGAGCCCTCCGATACCGCCGCCGGCGATCACGATGTGAGCCATGTTGTACGTCGCGTCCTCTCTGTTCACGTGCTGGTGGGAGCCCTTCACTTGACCGTGGCGGGCCCGTACTGCGGAAAGAGCCGGTCCAGCTCCTCGTGGAAGCCGGGAAATGTCTTGGCCACGCAGCCGCGGTCGTCGAGGGTGATGCCGTCGGCGCGCAGACCAAGGACCGAGAACGCCATGGCGATGCGGTGGTCGCGGTGGCAGGCGATCTCGGCGGGCGCACAGGTGCCGGGGTGGATGGTGATCCGGTCGTGCCCGACGTCGGTGCGGATGCCGAGAGCGCGAAGGTTCTCGGCGACGGCGGCGATGCGGTCCGACTCCTTCAGGCGGGCATGGGCGATGCCACGGATCGTGATCGGGCCGTCGGCCAGGGGCGCGATGGCGGCCAAGGTCATGAAGGTGTCGGAGATCTCGCCCATGTCGACGGTGAATCCACCCCGCAGCGCACCTGTCCCGGTGACCGTGGTCGCCTCCCGCGTGCGTTCGACGTGTGCCCCCGCCCGTTCCAGCACCTCGGTGAAGCGCAAGTCGCCCTGGAGGCTGTCGCGGTCGAGGCCGGCCACCGTCACGGTGGTGCCGGTGATCGCGGCGGCGGCGAAGAAGTACGAGGCGGTGGAGGCGTCGGGTTCGATGTGCAGCTCCGCCGCCCGGTATCCCGCGGGGTCGGTGGTGAACACACCGGGAACGTCCTCACCGACGTGCGCCCCGAAGCGCCGCATCAAAGCCAGGGTCATGTCGACGTAAGGGCGGCTGACCAGGTCGCGCACCGTCAGTACCAACGGCCGGCGCATCAGCGGACCGGCCATCAGCACCCCGGACAGGAACTGGCTGCTGAGCTTCCCGTCCAGGCTCAACTCCCCGCCGGCCAGGCCGTCGGAGCGGACCCGCAGCGGCAGCCGTCCGTCCGGCTCGGTGTGGACGTCGGCGCCCAGGTGCCGCAGCGCCTCGGCGAGGGGGGCCACCGGCCGCGCCGTGAGCTGGGCGGTGCCCTCGAAGCGGAAGTCGCCCTGTCCGGCCGCGGCGAACGGCGGCAGGAAACGGGCCGCGGTCCCCGCGTCCTCGCACCACACGCCGCCGCTCCCGGTCGGCCCGCGGCCGAGACCCGTCACGACCCAGGCGCGGTCGCCGGACTCCCGCTCGATCCGCACGCCCAGACCCGTCAGGGCATGCCGGAAGGCGACGGTGTCATCGCTCACCAGGGGGGCTTCGAGGACGCTGGTTCCGCGCGCGGCCGCGGCGAGCAGCAGCGCCCGGTTGGTGAGGGACTTCGACCCGGGGATGCGGGCCCGGCGGGCAGGGGGGGATGCGGTCATCGCTCTCCTTCATTGCGTGCGGCCGGCGCGGCAGCGGTCAGCAGGTCCCGGCGGTCGGTCTTGGACAGCGGGCGAGGCGGAGGCCAGGACACCGCTGGGAACGGCCGGCCCCTGTCAGGGCGACCCTGGCTCCCGGTACGCGCGATCGGCAAAGCGATACATCCCGGTTCGTCACTATCGAGGTCAGTCCGTCAAGTCGGGCCCGCACCAAGGCGGTTGGGCCCCGGCGAGCGGGACCACCGCTCACCCGAGGGCCGCGAGGGCGACGGCGATCTCCACGGCGATCTCGTCCGGCTCGCGATGCTCGGACCGCACGGACACCGTCGCGACGTCCCGGTACAGCGGCAGACGCTCCCGCATCAACTGCGCGAGCCTGCCTCGCGGGTCCCCGGTGAGCAGCGGCCGCGACTGCGCACCGCCGACCCGCTCGGCGAGAGTGTCCAGGCCGGCCCGGAGATGCACGACGCGGCACTCCTTGAGCTGGAGACGCGTCGCGTGGTGCAGCACCGCACCTCCGCCGAGCGCCAGAACCCCGGCGTGCTCCCGGACCGCCTCGTCGACAGCCCGGCGCTCCCACGCACGGAAGCGGGCCTCGCCACCGGAGCTCAGCAGCTCGTGCGTCGGCTGCCCGCTCAGCCGCTCCAGATCGTGGTCGGTGTCGCGGAATGCGAGGCCGAGGTGGTCGGCGAGGGCCTGCCCGACCACGGACTTGCCCGTGCCGGGCATTCCGACGAGCACCACCGCGGGTCCGTTCATGGCTGCTCCACAAGCTGTCAGGGGGTCCCGGCAGCGTCCCTCCGCCTACAGAATCGGAGGGACGCCACGGGGGACACCCGATCGAACGGCCGGCCCGGCGTCCCGGCTACGTGAGCGCCAGCCCGCGCCCGGCGAGCGCGGCAGCGGCGAATTCGCCCTCGACGGTGGCCTCCACGTCAAAGGCGTACCGCTCGGTGGGCGGGTAGCCGATCAGCTCCGCCGCCCGTGCGGGGATCGGCGCCGCGGCGGCCTCGGCCGACTCCCACAGCAACACCGCTCCCCACCGGTTCGTGTCCGGATCAGAGATCCACACCTTCAGGCGCAGCCCCGCCACCTTGGAGAAGCGCTCCACAGCCTCGTCGCGAAGGAACCCCCTCAGCGAGGAGATGCTCTGCCGCGACTCGGTCAGGTCCCACCAGACGATCACCGCGCGCATGTCGACGCCACCGCCTGGAGCAGGGAACCGATGATCCGCGGCCCGTCGACCGTGAGCATCGACTCGGCGTGGAACTGCATCGACGCGAAGCCGTTGGCGCGCAGCGCGTGCACCTCGCCCCCTTCGGCCTCCCGGCTGACCTCGATCCGGCCGTGCACCGGGTGGGTGATGACGTCATCGGCGCATTGGGCGGCGAACGTGTTGTAGAAGCCCACCCGCTCCGAGCTGCCGAACAGGTCTATCTCCCGCTGCGTCCCCTGGTTGGGAACGGGCCGGCGCACGACGTCCAGACCGAGCAGCGTGCTGAGGACCTGATGGCTCAGACACACCGCGAGGAACGGACGGCGCTCCTCCAGGAGTTGGGACACCGCCGTCCGCAGGTGCGCGATCTTGGGATGGCCGGTGTCCTGCGGGTCGCCCGGGCCCGGCCCCATGACCACCAGGTCATGCGCGTCGAAGGCGTACGGCTCGTCGAAGCGGCGCACCACCACCTCGCAGCCCAGTGAACGGATCTGCTGGGCGATCATCTCGGTGAAGGTGTCCTCGGCGTCGATGATGAGGACACGCCGGCCGGTCAGCGACTCGACCGCCTGACCGCGCCGGCCCTGCTCCCGCAGCCAGAACCCGGCGACGAACTCATTGCGCTCGTCCAGCGCCTCACGCACCGCCGGGTGCGCCCCGAACCGGGTGGGCTCCGTCTCGCCGAGGGCGGCGAGCAGCCCCGCGGCCTTCGCACGGGTCTCGTGCACCTCGGACTCCGGGTCGGAGTGGCGTACCAGCGTCGCCCCCACTCCGATCCGCAGCTGCCCGCTCGCGTTGATGTCGGCGGTACGGATCAGGATCGAGGAATCCAGGGTGCGGCCGCCGGACGCGTCCCGGCCGATCAGGGCGACCACCCCGCTGTAATAGCCGCGCCCGGCCGGCTCGTAGTGGGCGATGACCCGGGCCGCCGATTCCAGCGGGGATCCCGTCACCGTCGGCGCGAACAGCGTCTCGCGCAGGATGTCGGCCGCATCGCGGTCGGTGCGGCCCTCGATGAAGTACTCGGTGTGAGCGAGCCTGGCCATCTCCTTCAGGTACGGGCCCACGACCCGTCCGCCCTCGGGGCAGATGCGGCCCATCATCTTCAGTTCCTCGTCGACGACCATGTACAGCTCGTCGGTCTCCTTGCGGTCGGCCAGGAACTCGAGAACGCCGTCCAGGTCGGGACCGCTCGGCGGGTACCGGTAGGTGCCACTGATCGGGTTCATCACCGCGGTGGAGTCATGAACGCTGATGTGCCGCTCCGGGGTCGCGCCGACGAAGGTCCGCTCACCGGTGTGTACCAGGAACGTCCAGTAGGCGCCCGCCTCCCGCTCGACCAGGCGGCGGAAGAACGACAGTGCCGATCGGGGCGTGAAGCCCGGCAGCTGGGCCGTGAAGGAGCGCTTGATGACGAAGTTGGCCCCCTTGCCGGTGCCGATCTCGTCGGCGACGACTCGGCGCACGATGTCGGCGTATGCCGCGTCGTCCACGTCGAAGCGACCGTCGGCGACCTTCACCGGTTCATTGGGCAGCCGCGCCAGCGTCTCGTTCAGGGGCAGTGTCGCCTGCTCGCGGACCCGCATCGTGAGCAGAGGCTCTCCGTCGTCGGGTGCCGCGAAGCCCCGCTCGGCGAGCTGGCGATAGGGCACCAGCGCGAGCAGCTCGTGGTGCGCGCCCGGCCGGGGCTGTTCGGGCAGGCCGAGGCCGGCGAGCGAGTCGACCCGCGCGATGTCGCCCGTCAGCAGTTCCAGGGTGTCCGGGCCGGCCGACTCGGGGCGGTGCAGCAGCGCGAACGGGCCAGAGGTGCCACCAAGGATCCGCGCGAGCAGTTTCTGCGCGTCTTCCTGTCGTGCCATGGAGGTCGTTCCTTTCCCGGCCGGCGCGTTCAGCGCGCCACCTCGGCCGTATCGAGTTCGGTCAGCACGGACTTGGTGGTCACGACACGGGCGGCGCGCTGCGCCGCGTAGTCGAGTGCCAGCCGGTGGTAGTCGGCGGAGAAGTCGGCGACCGCGTCCGCCACCAGGAACGGCTGGATGTCGTTGGTGAAGGCGTCCACCGCGCTCATGAGGACACCGACGTGCGCGTACACACCGCAGATGACCAGCTGGTCCCGGTTGTGGAAGCGCATCCGTTCCAGCAGGTCCGACTTGTGGAAGGCGCTGTAGCGCCACTTGGTGAACTCCCAGTCGCCCGGCGCCGGTTCGAGCGGCGGGACCACCCGCCGGTGCTCGGGCGACGCCTTCATGCCCGGGCCCCAGAAGTCCTTGAGCAGACCGCGCTGCTCGGGCGTCATGCTGCCGGGCTGGGCGGTGTAGGCGACAGGAATGCCCAGTTCCGCGCATCGCTCGCGCAGCAGCGCGGTGTTGCCGATCAGGGAGCCGCCGGGCTCGCTGGTTCGCGGGAAGGGTTTGAGGAAGTACTCCTGCATGTCGTGCAGCAGAAGTACCGCGCGCTGCGGATCCACGGTCCACTGGGCGGTGCTGGGCGGCAGTTCGCCCTCGGAGGGCATCGGGTACGGCTCGACGGCCGGAATACCGGACACGGGCTGGTCGGTCCTTTCAGAGCTAGACACCGAGCGTCGCACCGCCGTCCACGGTCAGCTCGTGCATGGTGATGTGGCCGGCGGCGTCCGACAGCAGGAAGGCGACGGCCTCCGCGATGTCGTGCGGTGTCGCCACCTTGCCGAGGGGTATGCCGGCCCGGTACGCGGCGGGGTCACCGGCGATCGACTTCTTCGCCGCGGAGTCCGCGGCATGCATGCCGCGCAGCATCGGAGTGTCCGTGGAGCCGGGGGCGACGACGTTGCAGCGGATGCCGTGCGCCGAGACCTCCAGCCCCAGGCACTTGGTGAAGGCGGTCGCGGCTGCCTTGGACGCGGCGTATGCGGCCATGCCGGCGCGGGCCGTGCCCGCGGCGTTCGACGCGACCGTGACGACCGCGCCGCGTCCGCGCGGGATCATCCGGTCGACCACCGCCCGCGACGTGTGGAACACGCCGGTCGTGTTGACCGCGAACGTCGCGGCCCAGTCCTCGTCGGACAGCGTGTGCGCCGCTCCCTGGCGCAGCACGCCGGCGGCGTTCACCAGCTTCTCGATCGGACCGAGTTCGTCCTCCACCCGCTGAACCAGCAGCTCCACGGCGGGACTTGAGGTGACATCGGCGGTGAAGGCGGTGACGTCGAGCCCGTCCGCGCGCATCTTCGCGACGGTCTCCTCGATCGAGCTGCCTTCCAGGTCCACCGCCGCGACCTTGAGCTCCCGCTCGGCGAGCAGCCGGGTGACCGCCGCACCGATGCCGCCCGCGGCGCCCGTGACCAGGGCGAGGGGTTCTTCCACGTTCACAACCTCCGTACGAGATGGGTGCCGGCGCGTACCAGGGGCCGGGTTCACGAGCGCCAGGCCGAGACGACCTCGATGGCCTGCCGCGCGTTCAGACGCGGGTCGCAGAAGCTGAGGTACTTGTCGCCCAGGTGGTGGAGTTCTCCGGAGTCGAGGACGCACTCGACGACGCTCTCGGGGGTGGTCTCCAGATGCAGACCGGCCGGGGTGCCGCCGTTCTCGAACACGGCGCTCTGGAAGGCCTCGACCTCGCGCACCACGGTCTTCACATAGCGCGTCTTGAGGCCGTCGGGCCCGGCCACGGTGTTGCCGTGCATGGGGTCGGACAGCCACAGCACGGGGTGGCCCGCGCGGCTCACGGCCTCGACGAGTGCGGGCAGCTTCCGCTCCGCGTTCTCGGCGCCCATGCGGGCGATCAGCGTGAGCCGGCCCGGGAGGCGCTGGCCGTCCAGCCGGTCGCACAGGGCGAGCAGCTCGTCCGGTGTCATGGACGGACCGACCTTCACCGCGACCGGGTTGGACACGGCGGCGAGCAGGGCGATGTGCGCGCCGTCCAGCTGGCGGGTGCGCTCTCCGACCCAGGGCCAGTGAGTGGACGTCAGCAGCAGGGATCCGTCGCCCTCCCGGCGCAGCATCGGCAGTTCGTAGTCGAGCAGGAGGGCCTCATGGCTCGTCCACACCGGCACGCCCAGCTCGGAGCGGCCGGCGGTACCACGCCAGCCGAGGTAGTGCATGGTGTCGCTGGCGGCCCGGTAGCCGGTGAGCAGATTGCCGGGGTCGGGGCGGCGCAGCTCGGGGTCCGGCTCCGGGTGGTTGACCATGTGGCCCCGGTAGACGGGCAGTTCGGCGCCGGCGACGATCTCGGTCGCGTTGGAGCGGGGCTTGCCGTACTGGCCGGCGATCCGGCCCACGCGCAGCACCGGCTTGCCGGAGGACAGTTTCATCGTGCCGGCCAGCACGTCGAGCAGCGCGGCCTTGCGGGCCACGTCGTTCGGGGTGGCCTCGGCCGGGTCCTCGGCGCAGTCACCGGTCTGGATCACCTGGATGTGTCCGGCGGCGGCCTCCATCAGCAGTGCGCGCAGCCGGCGCACCGCCTCGGAGTCCACCAGGGCCGGCATCCGGACGAGGTCCGCCCTGATGTCGGCGAGGCGCGGGTGGGCGGCCCAGTCGGGCTGCTGGAAGGCGGGCAGAGAACGGAGGTAGGACTGAATGTCGATCATCGACTTCCCTCGGCGAGCATGCCGGAACAGGTCCGGCGGATGGTGGGCGTGGTAGGTCGGCGGCGGCACGGGCAGGTGGCGCGCCGCCGGTATGCCCTGCCCGGCGCTCTTCGTCCTGCAGCGGCTTACGTGGGAGCGTTCCGGGGCGATGCGAATGCATGCGGCCCGTCCCCTTGGAGACGGGCCGACCGGGGCGAATACCACTATCAGGAGATAAATAATCTCCTGCAATGGCTTGTGGAGGAGTCCGTCAAGTGACGTTCTGTGGGCGGAAGTTGACCGCCCGCGACCATCGCCGGGCATCGCCGGGCATCGCCGGTGGCACACTCGGTGGCACTCGGTGGGGTGAACCGGCTCGAAGCGTCAGGCGGCGAGGTCGGCCAGTACGGCGAGCCGGACGAGCGCGACCCGGCTGGAAATGCCCAGCTTGGCGAAGATGTTCCGCAGGTGGCTGTCGACCGTGTGCGGCGAGACGGACAGCTGCGCGGCGGCGGCCCGATTGGTCAGCCCCTCGGCGACCAGGTTGGCGACCCGCAGTTCGGCGCGGGTCAGAGCTGCCCACCCGTGGTGTGGGGCCGCGGGGCGCGAGGCGTGGCGCGCTGCCGGAAGTGTGGCGTCAGGAATGGACTTGAGGGTCGGCCGGGAGTCCGCGTTGGCTCGTATCACCCGGCCGACCCTGCCCCCGCCGGGGGTGAGCCGCAATGCGGAATGCGTAAGTCTGTCATGTTCTGCGGCGGGCGCCGAGAACGGATGGTGCCCGGGGCTAGAACCCGCCCAGCAGGCCGTCCACCACGTTCAGGAGGGCCTGGCGGTCGCTGTGCACCCTGGCCAGGACCCGCAGGCCGTAATAGGTACTGAGCACTTGGCCCGCCAGGGTCCTGGCGTCGTGTGCCGCGCTGATCTCGCCGGCCCGCTGTCCGCGGGCGATGGCCTCACACAGGGCGTCCTCCACCGTGCTGAAGTGCCGCCGCACCTCTTCCTTCACGGCGGGATCCGAACTCGCCTTCTCCACCGAGGCGTTGATGGCGAAGCAGCCCGGCGTCCCCGAATCGGCGAGATCGGCGTCGACGGCCCCGACGATCAGCTCCCGGAGCCGGTCCTTGACCGGGCCGGGCCGCCGCAGCAGGGCGGTCTGCTCGGCCGTGGTGGTGTCGTAGTAGCGACGCAGGGCGCGCAGGTACAGCTGCTGCTTGTCCCCGAACGTGTTGTACAGGCTCGACTGGCCCAGGCCCGTGCGGTCGGCCAGGTCCCGGGTGGAGGTCGCTTCGTAGCCGTGCCGCCAGAAGGCGTCCATGGCGGACGTGAGCGCGTGCGTCTCGTCGAACTTCCTGGGCCGGGCCATGCTCGTACCCTAAAGGTTTTGGAGCGGTCGCACAAAAAACATGCGACACGGTCCGACGTCGCCCGCGCACGTGCTCCGGTACCGCACTACGCCACCACCCCGACCGCCTCGATCTCGATCAGCCAGTCCGGGTCGGCCAACGAGGAGACCTCGACGAACGACTCGGCGAACGCGTGCGCGGTGAAGTACTGCGCACGCAGCGCGGCGAACGCGCCCTGGTGCCGGGCGATGTCGGTGACGAACACCGTCGCCTTGACGACGTGGCCGAGACCCGACCCGGCGTTGTCCAGGACGGTGGCGAGATTGGTCAGGGCCCTGCGGGCCTGTGCCTCGAAGTCGCCCCGGCCGACGGTGACTCCGTGCTCGTCCACGGGCGCCTGTCCGGAGGTGAAGACGAGGTCGCCCACGCGGACGCCGAGCGCGATGCCGGCGGGGGCGTACCAGTCGTTCTCCGCCGTGACGCGCTCGGGCCGAGACGCGCCGGATACTGCAGTCATGATGCTCCTCGCAGCGGGACCGGGGTGGGGATGGGGGCGCGGTCAGTCACCCAGGTGTTCACGCACAGCATGGACCAGCTCCGCTATGGAACGCTCGCCCGTGGCGGTGCCGAAGGAGTCGAAGATGTGGAAGGCGCCGGACCACTGGTGCAGTGTGACCGGGACGCCCGCTTCGAGGAGACGCTGCCCGTAGCGGATGCCCTCATCGCGCAGCGGGTCGTACTGGGCGGTGACGATGTGGGCGGGGGGCAGGTCCGCGAGGCTCGCGGCCCGGTTCGGTGCCGCGTACGGCGACGTCTCGCGCTGCTCGTGCCCCTCGCCGAGGTAGTGCCGCCACATCGCTTCGGACTGCGGCGTGGACCAGACCGGGGTGTCGTGGAACCGGCGGGCGGACGGCGTGTCCATCCGGTCGTCCGTCACCGGGAACGTCAGGAGTTGCAGGGCGAGTTCGGGGCCCTGCCGGTCGCGCGCCATGAGGGAGACGGCCGCGGCCAGGGCGCCGCCCGCGCTGCACCCTGCCACTCCCAACCTGCCCGGTACCACGCCGAGTTCCTCGGTCTGGGCGGCGAGCCAGCGCAGCGCGGCATAGCAGTCCTCGGCGCCCGCGGGGAAGGGGTGCTCGGGCGCGAGCCGGTACTGAACGCTGACCACGACGCACTTGGCCTGTGAGGCGAACCAGACGCACTGGTTGTGCTCGGTCTCCAGGCTGCCCATGACGAAGCCGCCGCCGTGGATCCACAGCAGGCCACCGTGCGGCCCCGGCGCCTTGGGGCTGTAGACCCGCACGACGACGTCCGGGGCGCCTTCGGGCCCGGGGATCAGCTGCTCGGCGACAGTGATCGCGCTCGTGTCCGCGGGCTCCCACTGGGCTTCGAGCTCCTTGAGGGTGGCGCGGGCCACCTGCGGGTCGCGCACGTCGAGATACGGGATGCCCTCCACCAGAGCCGCCAGATCGGGCCGCAGATTCATCCGGGTCGGTGCCTGGCCCGTGGAACGGGAAGTGGTGTCACTCATGGGGTCATCCTGCGGCGGGAGCGGCGTCGTCCGCCTCCGCCACTTGTCGCCCATTGCCCGCCGTGCGTGCGCCGATTGGCGCGGCGACCTGACGGACTGCTGTCGCCGCGAGCCGGCCGGGCGGGGGAGCGGCCTAGCCTCCGCGGATGTACCCACCGACACCGAACCCGCCGTATCCGGTCTCCGGACAGGGGGTCGTGCACGGCCCCGTCCCCCGCTTCGATCCCACCCTCGAAGGGTGGGCAGGACAGTGGGCGGGAACCGCCGTGCTGGGTCCCACGGACGGGGACGGGGAGGGCTGTGAGCCGGCGGCGCGCCGGCCGCTGCGTCTGGGGGATCCCGGTCTGGTGCAGGCGGCGCTGTCCGCGGGGCTCCCCGAGGCCGAGCGCTCCCGGGCCCTGCAACTCCTGGGGCTGAGCCCCCGGACCGACGTGCGCGCCGTAGCGGTCGTGGTGTGCGAACCCGGCCTGCTGCAAAGGGCCTTGGACGGCTGCGCGGAACGCCTGGGCGGCCGCGAGAGCGCTCCCACGACTGCTCACGCGGCAGTCCTGTGGCCGACGGTCGGGGCGGTTCTGCTGCCCGGTTCGGCGGCCGTCCCGCGGCAGGCGGAACCCGGGCCGGCCCACACGGCGATGGGGGTGGGGCCGGCGACGGGCCCCCAGCAGCTCCCCGACTCGTGGGCGCAGGCGCGGCGCGCGGCGCGGTTCGCCGGTCTCGGGCCCACCTGGCCGCGCGCGGTCGTGGCCGAGGACCTGGGCGCGCTGGCTCTGCTCGCCGACTTCCCGGCGTCGACTGCCCTGGCCCATCCCGATGTCGGGGCCGTCGCGCGGCTGGGCTGCGGTCCGGACGGGGAGCAGGCCCTGGCCACGCTGGAGGCGGTGTGCCGCAGCTCGTCGCTGCGGGAGGCCGCCAAGATCCTGTGCCTGCACCACAGTGCGGTGGCGCATCGCATACGGCGCATCGAGCGGATTCTGCGCGTGTCGCTGAGCGACGCGCACGGGCGTCAACGGGTGCAGACGGCGCTGCTGCTGTGGCAGCTGAACGCCCCGGGCAACTGGCGTGACGAACGGGGGAGTTCACAGCACGGCGGGCCGCACTCGTTTTGAATCAGTCGCTTCAAAACTGTGTTAGCGTCGCCCCGCGGCCGCCCGCTCCCCGCTCTGTTCCCCTGCATCTGGAGGCATTCCATGCCCCTTGCCGTCTACGTACTCGGCTTGGGAATCTTCACCCAAGGCACGTCGGAGTTCATGCTGTCCGGACTGCTGCCCGACATGGCCCACGACTTGGGTGTCTCCATTCCCGACGCCGGTCTGCTCATCTCCGCCTTCGCGATCGGAATGGTGATCGGTGCGCCACTGCTGGCCGTCGCGACCCTGAAGTGGCCGCGCCGCACCGCCCTGGCAGCCCTCCAGGCAGTGTTCATCGCCGCACACATCGCCGGTGCGCTCGCGCCCGGTTACGGCGTCCTCTTCGCCACCCGGATCATCAGCGCCCTCGCCTACGCCGGATTCTGGGGCGTCGCCGTGGCCACCGCCGTCGCACTGGTCCCCGCCGACGCCAAGGGCAAGGCGGTCGCCGTCGTCGCCTCCGGCCTGACCCTCGCCACGATCGTCGGCGTGCCCGCCGGTACGGTGCTCAGCCAGGTCTCCGGCTGGCGCGCCGCCTTCTGGGGAGTCGCGGCCCTGACGCTCATCAGCCTGCTGTGCTCCCTGGCGGCCATCCCCGGCGGCAAGGGAGCCGCGGACGAACAACGCACGGTCCGCAGCGAACTCAGGGCCATGGCCCGCCCCCAACTGTGGCTCTCGTACGCCGTGACGGCCTTCGCCTTCGGCGCGGTCATCGTCACCTTCAGCTACCTCGCGACCCTGCTCACCGATGTCACCGGCCTGTCCGAGGGCTGGGTGCCCGTCCTCCTCGCGCTCTTCGGCGTCGGCGGCCTGATCGGCATGGTGATCGGCGGCAAGGTCGCCGAGGTGTATCCCATCCGCACCCTCGTTCTGGCCATGGGCGTCCTGGTGGTCGCCTCCGCGCTGCTGGCCGTGACCGCGCACAGCACCGTCGCCACCGTCGTCCTGGTCTTCGTCCTGGGCCTGGTCGGTTACGTGACCAACCCCGTTCTGCAGTCACGGGTGTTCGTCGTGGCACCGGGCGCGCCCACCCTCGTCGGTGCGACCAATACCTCCGCGTTCAACGTCGGCAACACGCTGGCACCCGCCCTCGGCGGCATGGTCATCAGCGCCGGCTTCGGCTACGCCTCCGTCGCCTGGGTGGGTGCCGCGCTCGGCGCCGTGGCCCTTGTCGGCGCCCTCTGGGCAGGCCTGCTGCAATACCGCACCCCCCGCCCCAGCGGCATCGTCGCCCAGGGTGCGGCGCGCCAGGAAGCGGCCGCCGCGACCCAGCGCTGACCCGGCCCGGTGGGCCGAACAGCACCGTGCCCCCGTCCGCCGCGTGGAAGCGGCGGACGGGGGCACGGCCACAGCGGATGCCGGCGACCACGAGGTTCAGGACGTGATGCCGCCGTCGATGACCAGGTCGTGGCCGAGGGCGAAGCCCGATTCGTCGGAGGCGAGCCACAGCACGGCCGCCGCCCCCTCCTCGACCGTGCCGATCCGGCCCAGCGGGAACATCCCCTTGGCCCGCTCCACCCGCTCGGCCTCGGTCTCGTTCTCCAACAGCGACATCGGCGTCTCCATGGACGACGGGCTGAGGGTGTTGACGCGGATCCCGTCGGCCGCGTACTCGCGTGCCGCACTGCGCGTCAGTGCCGCGATCGCCGCCTTGCTCGCCCCGTACGCGGCCGCACCCGGGATGGTCAGATGCGCGCCGACCACCGACCCGACGTTGACGATGGCGCCGCCGCCGTTGGCCCGCATGTGAAGGATCTCGTGCTTCATCGAAAGCCAGGTGCCCAGCAGATTGATCTGCAGGGTGCGCGAGAACGTCTCGTGGTCGAGTTCGGCGAGGGGGGCCGGCTGCGGCAGGTGGCCCGCGTTGTTCACGGCGACGTCAAGGGAGCCGAACTGCTCCACCACCGTGCCGACCAGGCGCTCGACATCCGCTTCCCGAGCGATGTCCGCCACCACGAATCCACCGCGGCCGCCGTCCTTCTCGATCAGGCGGACCGTCTCCTCCAGGTGCTCCACGGTGCGCCCCGCGACAACCACCGTCGCCCCCGCCCGAGCGAAGGCCAACGCGGTCGCCCGGCCGATTCCGGAGCCGCCACCGGTGACCAGAGCCACCTTGCCCGTGAAGCGAGCAGTCATGTTCCCATCCATTCCTCGGTACGGAGAACGCCGGCACGCACAGTCCGCGCGCGACGCTCCGCACACCATGGCGTCTGGCCGCGCCGGTGCCATCCCGTATCCACGCCAGTGACCGGGAAAAACCCCGGATTCACGTGATGCCGGACGACCGCCGGCCCGGTGTGGGATGGAAGCGCACGCACCGACCAAGGAGGGAAACCGGTGAGTTTCGAGGAATCCGAGGGGATCGTCTACATCCCGCCGAAGGCCGGAGTGTCCCGCTGGGTGTTCGGTGACCACTACACGATCAAGGCCGACGAGGAGAACACCCACGGATCCCTCGGCCTGATCGAGGCACTCGTGCCCCCCGGCGGCGGCCCGCCCCTGCACATCCACCACGACAGCGACGAGGCCTTCTACCTCATCGACGGAGAGCTGCAGATCTCGAACGAGAAGCGCTCCGAGGTCGTCGGGACGGGCGCGTTCATCTTCGTGCCCCGTGGCAAGGTCCACGCCTTCAAGAACACCGGCGACAAGCCCTGCAAGATGCTCATCATCTTCACCCCCGCCGGATTCGAGCGCTTCTTCACCGAACTCGGTGTGTCCGGCGAGGGCGACATGCCCGACGCCGACGCCGAGCAGTACGCCCGGGACCTCGCGAAGGCGGAGAGCATCGTGGCACGCTACGCGGCGGAGTACATCTGATGCTCGATGCGAAGACGGTCGACGCCTACCTGGAACGCATCGGCGCCAAGCGCCCCGAGCGCCCCACCACCCAGGCGCTGGCCCACCTCCACGAACGCCACGTCCTCAGCGTCCCCTTCGAGAACATCGACTTCGCCCTCGGCCGGCCCAGCCCGCCCGTCGGTCTCGGCGAACCGGCCCTTGACAAGATCATCGGTCAGAACCGGGGCGGCTGCTGCTACGAACTCAACGGCGCCTTCTACGAGTTGCTGCTCTCCCTCGGCTTCGACGTGCTCCCGCTCGCCGGCCGGGTCCTCGAAGACGGCGAATTCGGTCCGCTGCTCGGCCACTTGACCCTGGGCGTGCAGACCGAGGACGGGGACGGGCCGTGGCTCGCGGACGTCGGCTACGGCCAGGGCTTCCGGCGTCCCCTGCTCCTCGCCTCCCGCGCCCCTCAGCCCGACGCGCAAGGCACCTTCGAGCTGGCCGAGACCCCCCTCGGCGATCTGGACCTGCTGCGCGACGGGGAGGTGCAGTACCGGCTCGAGCTGCGGCCGCGTGAGCTCGCCGACTTCGCTCCCATGGTGTGGTGGTTCCGCAGCGCTCCCCAGTCGCCGTTCCTGGCCCGCCAGGTGTGCTCGCTGCCCACCGCCGACGGACGGGTCACGCTGGCCGGCCGCACCCTCACCCGCACCGTGGGCGGCGACAAGACCAAGCGGGAACTGACCGACGACCAAGCGGTCCTGGACGCGTACCGCACCTGGTTCGGCATCGAACTCGCAGCGCCGCCCCCCACGACCGGCGCCCCCCAGGACAACTGACCCCAGCCAGTACCACCATCGGAGCACACCATGCCGCAGGCGACCGACCTCATCGACGTCCACCACCACGCGATTCCGCCCGCCTACGCCAAGGCGCTCGGCGACCGCGTCGCGATCCCGGGCGTCGACTACCCCACCTGGACACCGGAGGAGAGCCTGGAGGTGATGGACCGTCACTCCATAGCCGCCTCCGTCCTGTCCATCACCGCGCCCGGCGTCACCTTCGCCGACCGCGACGAGGCCCGCCACCTGGCCCGCCAGGTCAACGAGTACTACGCCGAACTCGTCGCCCGCCACCCGGCCCGCTTCGGCGCGTTCGCGATCCTCCCGCTGCCCGACGTCGCGGCGGCCAAGGACGAACTCGCCTACTCGATCGACGAGTTGGGGCTCGACGGCATCGGCCTGCTGACCAGCTACGGCAACCGCTACCTCGGTGATCCGGAGTTCGAGCCGCTGCTCGCCGAGATCGCCGATCGAGGCCTGCCCGTCCACGTCCACCCGGGCACCCCGCCGGCCAAGGACCTGGCCACCTTCGACCTGCCGCCGTCGCTGTACGAGTTCACCTTCGAGACCACCCGTACCGTGATCAGCCTGCTCTTCAACGGCGTACTGGAGCGGCTGCCCCACCTCAAGCTGATCGTCTCCCACGCCGGCGGCACCCTGCCGTTCCTCGCCCAGCGCCTCACTTACGGCCCCACGATCGGCAAGTACCTGACCGAGCGTGCGCCCAGCGACGTCATCGCATCCCTGCGCGGTCTCTACTACGACATCGCCATGTCGGCCAACCCCTACGCCCTGCCGGCCCTCACCGAACTGGCCGCCCCGGACAAGATCCTGTTCGGCAGCGACTTCCCGTTCATGCCGGCCGCCCACACCACCGAGAACGTCACCGGATTCGCGACGTACCCGGGCTGGAACGACCAGCAGCGCACGGCCATCGGCCGGACCAACGCCCTGCGGCTGTTCCCGAGGCTGGCGGAGCAGCTGGGCGGGACCGCCTGATCCGTGGACGACCTCGGTTGCCGAGGTGTCAGTGGATGGTGGCGGCCGTGAGCAGGCCCCGGACGCCGACGCGACCAGCCGCGCGGTCCCGGTCCGCCCGCTGCCGCCCCGGCGGACCGGGGCGGCAGCGGGCGTGATCAACGGGTCGGCCGTCGGCAGGCCGGGGTCGGGGACCCGGGGTCAGTAGGCCGTCGTGATCGTCACGCCGGTGAAGGCGCTCTGGCCGTACAGGCTGATGTAGCGGTATCCGGCGGTGCTGTTGGTGACGGTGATGCTCTCGGTGTTGCCGGACTTCGCCGAGCGGGCGGTGTAGGCCGTGGTGCTCGCCCAGGTGCTGGGGTTGTAGTAGAGGTCGGCGTTTCCGGTGCCGCCCGTGGTGGTGATCTTCAGGGTCACCTTTCCGGCGGGCAGGTAGAGGTAGAAGTAGTCGAGGCCGCCCTGGCCGGCCGAGAGGCCGGAGCGGGAGCAGTTCTGGCCCAGGACGCGGGTGTCGGGGTCCGTGCAGTTCGGCGGGCCGCCGGTCACCGCGACCGGCTTGGTGGTGGTGGCGGTCAGGCCCTTCGCGTCGGTGACGGTCAGGGAGACCGTGTAGGTACCGGCGGCCTGGTAGGTCTTCGACGGGTTGGCGGCCGTTGAGGCCGTGCCGTCGCCGAAGTTCCAGGAGCGCGCGGTGATCGTGCTGCCGGTGTCGGTGGACCGGTCGGTCAGGCTCACGGTCAGACCGGAGACGACCGCGTCGAAGGCCGCCGTCGGGCCGCCGCTCGTGCCGCCGCCGCAGGCGCCGGCGGCGCACGCGTCGAGCCAGGTGTCGAAGTCGGCGTCGTAGCGGGTGCCGATGCCGGTGGCGTAGACGGCGTACGCGCCCTGGTAGTCCCCGGAACGGAACTTGGCCAGCATGTTCTGCACGTCGGCGGGGTGCTTCTCGACCATGTAGCGGGTGGCGAGATAGCCCCACGGATAGGTGCGGGTCAGGTCGGAGTTGGCGTACGAGCTCTGCCACAGGGTGCTCAGCGCGTAGGTGTGCTGCGCCGCGTCCGCGATGGCCTCGGTGTCGGCCATGCCGCGGTAGCTGTAGGAGACGTACTCCGCGAAGCCCTCGATCCACCAGATGTCCGGCACGTCCTGCCCGGCGTTGAAGTCACCGGCCATGTCGTAGCGGCCGTCGAGGTAGTGCGTGTACTCGTGGTTGAGGTTCCAGATGTCGCCGGGGAAGCCGTCGCCCACGCTCTTCACATAGGACAGGAAGCGGGCCTGGTTGGCCGGGTCGGAGGGGTCGCCCTCCAGGTACTCGCCCCCGTTGTCGGTGCTGTTGCCGAAGATCCAGCCGGAGTACGTCTGGTAGTCCTTCGGGCTCGCGAACGTCACGATCTGGATGTTGGTGTTGTGGTCGTTCGCCACCGGACCGCTGTCCTTGACGATGCCGTGGAAGTACGCGTCCTGGCCCTTGACGCTGGTGCAGGCCGCGGCGAGGGCGGCGTCGCTCAGGGACTGGGCGCGGAAGGTGTGGTCGGCGTCGCAGTCGTACGTGATCGGCAGCGCGGCGGCGGTGAGCTGCCCGACGAAGTCGCACGTGCCGTAGTACGAGCACTGGGCCTGGTCGTAGGCGTCCGTCATCGCGGCCACCGCGACCCACAGGGGGGCGGTCGTACCGGTGATGGCGGAGACGCCGAGCAGGCTCTTGACCAGCGGCCGCACCTTGGCCTGGAGCGCGGGGGTGTCCAGGAAGCGGGCCATCTCGCTGCCGGCGTTGGCGTCCAGGTAGAACCAGGCGTCGTCGAGCTTGGCCAGGTGGTTGTGGGCGAAGACGCTCAGCGTGTCGATGATGCTGGGGTCGGCGGTCACCGCCGCGATGTACGCCGGGTTCCAGTGGCCGCGGAAGAGCGGGGTGAACACGTCGTTGACGGCGGTGTCCATGCTCCAGTACGCGTCGTAGGAGCTGTTGTAGGCGTTGAGCACCTTCTTGTACGTGGCCAGGTAGCGGGCCTGTTCGTTGGCGCTGTCGGTCAGGACGAGGACCTCGCCCATGATGTCGCCGTTGGCCGCGCTGACGTCCATGAAGTGCGGGGAGGCGGTGAAGGTGTCCAGGGCCGCCTCGCTGGCGGTGGCCAGGGCCGCTCCGTAGGGGCCGACGGCGGAGGCGTTGTAGGACTGCACGTAGTAACCGGCGCGCAGGAACAGCACGAGCTGCCACACGTTGGTGGAGTTGTCGCCGGGGTAGGAACGGGCCGTGTTCGCAAGGGCGTTGGCGACGGTGACCATCTGCGCCTCGCGGAACGCGTTGTAGGCGTCGGTCCCGGTCAGGCCGAACAGCGTGTTGACGCAGGTGGTGGTCGACGCCTGGACGAAGGCGACCAGCGCGGATCCGGTCCGGCTGCCGAAGTCACCGGGCGTGCAGGACGCGGCGGCTCCCTTCGCCGCCCTGCCCTTCGCCTGCTGCGGCGCGGGTGAGGTCATCGGGCGCTTCGGCGGGAGGTGCGCCTTGTCGATCGCGCTGCGCCTGGCGTCGGAGCGGTCGGACACCTCGGCCGATGAACTCGGGTGCGGCGGGGCGGTGTTGCTCGTGGCGGTGGCCGTCCCGGCGGAGGGACGGGCCGGGCCGGACGCGGCGGCCGCGCGGCTCGGCTGCACCAGCACGGCGACGCCCAGGCAGAGCGCGAGGGCGAGTATCAGGAAACCGGTGAGACTTCGTCCGGGTCCCTCTGGTCTGGTGTTCACGTGCCGCCTCCCAGCGGTGTGAAGGCCGCGCCCGGGGCGCGGCAGTGGGGGATGCCGGGGGCCGTGCCGCACCGCCGCCCCTGGCTCCGGGACGTGCGTCCCCGGCTGTGGGACGCGGTGCCCCTCACTCCGGGGCGTGGCGGAGCGGCCCGATGACCCACGGGCCGAACTGATCATTTGGCATGTACGCGGCTTACTCCTGCGTGCTCTGTAAAATTGCATATGTCACATGGCTTGGGAAGGGAGCGCGGGTAAACCCGAGGCAATGACTGGAGCGCCGGCCCGTCTCCCCGGAGGGCGCTCCAGTCATGACCTGATCGCGATGGCGTCATGCCGCCATGCGAGGGGGGTGCGCTGAACTGCCCGCTGCGCGCGGGGAGTTGGTCAGTCCGCCGTCCGGCGCAGGACCAGCGATACGAAGCCGAACGCGTCGCGGTAGCCGCGGAGCCATTCGTCGCGATGGACCGTCGCCGCCTCCAGGGCCTGCGCGCTGTCCGGGTCCTCGGGGTGGTCCAGGGCCCATGCGGAGAGCGCTCCCGTCCAGGACCATTCGTAGGCGTCGAGTTCCGCGCGGGTGCTGAGGTGCCCGTGGACGGGTGTCCATCCGCCGGCCACGACGTGGTCCAGGACGGTCGGCAGGGGCTCGAGATCGCCCAGCATCTCCACCGCGTCGGGGGACGGTTCGCGCTCCCAGAAGCCGTCGCCGATCAGGACGCGTCCGCCGGGCGCCAGGTGTTCGCGGGCCGTCGCCAGGGTGGGCGGCAGCCCGCCGAAGGCGTGTGCGGCTCCGACGACGATGACCAGGTCGAAGACGGGGGCGGCGGCGAAGCCGGCGGCGTCCTCGTGATGGAGCGTGAGGCGTTCGTGGACGCCCCGCGCGCGGGCCGCCTCGCGGGCATGTCGCAGCGCGCCCTCGGCCAGGTCGACGCCCTCGGCCCGGAGTTGGGGGTGCGCGGCCAGCGCGCGCAGCAGCCACTCGCCGCCGCCGCAGCCGAGGTCCAGTACGCGGGCGTCGCCGTGCGGGATGCCGTGTTCCAGTAGGCCGCGTACCGCATCGTCGTCGAGCGGGGCCGCGATCGGGTGGTCGGCGTGGGCGAGCCTGGAGATCTGTTCACGATTCATCGGGGGAGCCTCGCAGGGGCGGGGCCGGCGCGCACCCGGTTTCCGGGGGTCCGGTCAACAAGCCCCGTTCTGAGGTGAGTTGGGGTCAGGCTCCGCGGCCGAGAGGGCGAGCCGGCCGGCGAGGGCGGCGAGGAGACCGCGGAGTTCGGCGGGGCGCTCGATCACGAACGGAAGGTCCAGGGCGGCCAGGACGGCGGGGAGCCAGTCGAGGCGCTCCACCCTCAACTCGGCCCGGAACCAGGGTGGTTCGCCACCCCCCTCGTCCGGCGGCCCCAGCTCCGTCAGGCGCGCCAGGTCGGCGGGCAGATGGGGGCGGATCCGCTCGGCCGTGCCGTGGATCCGCAGGCTCACCTCGTGCCGGTACGGGGCCGTGGCGAGCGCGGACAGGACGCGATCCGCCGGGTCGGGGCCGGTGGGCGGCACGAACGAGCCGGGGAGGGTGCGCGCCGCCACGACGCGGTCGAGCCGGAACGTCCGGTCGGCGCCGATCGCGGGATCCGTGCCGGTCACGTACCACCGGCCCGCGTGGGCGACGAGCCCGTGCGGGTGCAGCGTGCGTTCGCTGCGCCGGCCGTCGGCGGAGGTGTACCGGATCGAGACCGGCCGGTGGTTGCGCACGGCGTCGGCGAGCGGGAGCAGGACGGCGCCGGCGGGCCGGCCGGGCGGAGCGTCCGCCCCGGCCCGCGCCGAGGTACCGCTCGCGGCGGGGCGGCCCGCAGGCGCCGTGAACGTAAGGGAGTCGAGGACCGCGTCGAGCCCTCGGCCGAGCCGTTCGGGCAGCACGCGGCGGATCTTGGCCGCGGCCGTCTCGCCCGCCACACCCGCACTCGTCAGCCCGGCCCGCTCCCCGGCCGCGAGGCCGAGGAGCACGGCGAGCGCCTCGTCGTCGCTCAGCATGAGCGGGGGCATGCGATGGCCGGGGGCCAGCCGGTAGCCGCCGTACCGGCCGCGCACCGACTCGACGGGCACGTCGAGGTCCAGGAGGTGCTGGACGTAACGCCGTACCGTCCGCTCGTCCACGTCGAGCCGGCCCGCCAGTTCGGACACGGTACGGGTGCCGCCGGACTGGAGGAGTTCGAGCAGGGTGAGCACGCGGGCGATGGGTTTGGCCATACCGGGAAGTCTCTCGCGAATACCGGGCGGATTCTGTCCGGTATACGTCATAGCGTGTGGTCAGAGGCGCGAAACCGCCTCCGGCCACCGCTTCGCACCACCCGGGAGACCCTCATGGACTTCGTCTCGATCCGCGTCATCACCGGCGACATCGTCCGCCTCGTCGGCTTCTACGAGCGCGCCACGGGGGTGTCGGCGGACTGGGCCACGGAGGACTTCGCCGAGCTGAGGACCCCCTCCGCGACGCTCGCGATCGGCAGCACCCGTACGGTGCCGATGTTCGCGCCCGGCGCCGCGCACCCGGCCGACAACCGGAGCGTCATCCTGGAATTCCGCGTCGAGGACGTGGACGGGGTGCACCGGCAACTGACCGATTCCGGCCTCGTCGACGCGTTCGTGCAGCCGCCCACCACCATGCCCTGGGGCAACCGCTCGCTGCTCGTCCGCGACCCCGACGGCCACCTCGTCAACTTCTTCACGCCGGTCACCGAGGCCGCGGCCGCGCGGCTGGCCCGCTGAGGAGGACCTCGCGGAGGCGGGACGTCCGTTTCGTACCGCGTTCGACGCGGCCCTACTATGCACCCGGGGAATTTCAGCCACAGGGGCAAGGGGGCGCATCACGTGGGCGGGGTTGTGCGGGGGCGGGACGGAGCGGGGCCGGGGAGCGCCGCCGAGGAGATGGTCGCGGAGGCGCGCAAGGCCCTCTTCGTCATGTTCGGGTTCATGGCGGCCGTGTGGGCCCTGCAAGTCGTGAACTGGCTGGGCGACTACCAGTTGGACAGGGAGTTCGGGCTCGTCCCGCACGACATGAGCCGACTGCCGGGCATTCTGGTCGCCCCGTTCCTGCACTTCGGCTGGAGCCACATCGAGGCCAACTCGGGGCCGCTGTTCGTCTTCGGGTTCCTGGCCGCGTACCGGGGCGTGGTCCGCTTCCTGTGGCTGACCCTCCTCGTGGCGACGACCAGCGGCCTCGCCGTCTGGATCTTCCAGGACACCAACACCCTCGGGGTCGGCGCCAGTGGCGTGATCTTCGGATACTTCGGCTATGTGGTGCTGCGCGGCCTGTTCGACCGGCGGCTGACCGACACGCTGATCGGTGTGGTGATGGCGGCGTCCTTCGCCTACCTGGTGACCGTCGCCGTCCCCGGCACTCCGGGAGTGAGCTGGCTCGCGCACCTCGGCGGGCTCGTGGGCGGCATGGCCGGGGCGTACCTCCTGCGCGACGGGCGCCGTCCGTCGGCGGCCCCCGTCACGGTCGAGAAGCCCGGCGCGCCGGACTCCAGCCGTGCCGAACTCCACAGGGAACTGCGTGATTTGGGCCTGCTCTGAGCCCTGACGGCCACGGGCGCGTGCGGCGGAGGCCGTCGGGAACTCCGGCACCCGGGGAAATGCGGTGACATGGACGCGGCCACGAGCGCAGACTCGCCCCATGGCGGACCTGTGGGCATTCCGGGAGGCGGTCGGCCGCTGGGCGACCGGCGGCTCCTGCGTCGGGGCGACCGAGCTGGCGGCCGAACTGGGGCTGCGGACAGCGGTGTTGCTGGAAGGACCGAGCGACCTCGCCGCCGTCGAGGCCCTCGCGGAACTGCACGGTCGGGATCTCGGCGCCGAGGGCGTGTGCGTCGTGCCCATGGGCGGGGCGATGAGCGTGGGCCGCTATGCCGGCCTGCTCGGCCCGCCCGGTCTGGGCCTGCGCCTCACGGGGCTCTGCGACGGGCGCGAACAGCGCTACTACGAGCGTGCTCTGCGCCGTGCCCGGGCGCCGCGCCCGGGCTTCTTCGTGTGCGAGGCGGACCTGGAGGACGAGCTCATCCGCGCCCTGGGCACGGCACGGGTCGAGGAGATCATCGCGGCGGCGGGCGATCTGCGCGCCTGGGAGACCTTCCTGCGCCAGCCCGCGCAGCTCGGTCGCCCGTGCCGCCCCCAACTGCGCCGGTTCCTCGGCACGAAGAAGGGCCGGAAGATCCGCTACGGCCGGCTGCTCGCGGAGTCCCTCGACCCCGCGAACGTACCGGCCCCGCTCGACGCCCTCTTCGCGAGCCTGTGACTCCGTACGGACCGGGCGGCGCCGACGCGGCCCGGCCCGTACGGGATCAGGCGACGGCCAGGTTCTCGCGGCGGGCCAGCGCGTCGGACGTCCGTACGGTGATGTACAGCGATGCCGCGAGGGTGAGGACGAGCGCCGCGCCCACGGCGATGACGCTGCCGCTCGTCACGGGCTGCGGGCTGCCCGCCTCGGAGCGGGCCGAGCCGCTGAGGAAGGGGATCACGGCCAGGACGGCCATGCCGAGGGCGACCTCCGCCCAGACCACGCGCGGGAAGTGACGGAGCGTCAGATGCGTCAGGGATGCCGTGGCGTCGGCTCGCCGGGCCCGGGCGATGCGGGGCATCAGCCAGAACTGGTTGACGCCGCCGGCCGCGACCATGGCGAGCACCAGCGCGATCTTGACGAGCAGGAAGAACCCGTAACCCGTGGTCCACAGCTGCCCGATGCCGCCGACGTGCTTCCAGCTCAGCCAGAGCCCCGAGGTGAGCACCGCGCCGACGCAGACCAGCGCCACGAGGCTGAACCGGCGCCACAGGTCCGCCCAGAGCGCGCCCGCGCTCTCGCTCAGGAGGCCGCGCGTCGTGGCGAGCGCGGCGAGGCCGGCCAGACCGCCGATCCACACGGTGCCGCTGACGATGTGGACCTGGTCGAAGATCAGGTCGAAGACCTTGTCCGCGTCCTTCGGCGCGGTCGCCGGTATCGCGGCGACGAGCGTCACGGCGAGCGACAGGGGCAGGGCGGTGAGGGCGAGGGCGTCGAGGTGTCTTCGGACCCGTGGCAGGAAGAGCGCGATCAGGGCGGCCGACGCCAGGACCACGAGGGCGTTCTGCACGACGTAGAGGGTTCCCTGGGCCACCCAGGCGCCCTTCGCCGCGGGGGCGCTGAGAAAGTCCCCGATGTTTCCCGGGGCGAGCGCCTCACCGAACGGCATGCCCTTGCCGGCCCTGGCGACCCGGCCCGCGAGCTGGAAGTAGCCGCTCACGAGCAGGACGACGCCGGCCCAGGCGAGGTACAGCGCGGTGCGCCGACGCAGCGCGTCGACGTCACCGCGCACGTTCCCCGGTGTGCGCAGGGCGGGGCGGACCGTCGTCGCATGGGTGACGGTGGCGCCGATGGCCCCGGACAAGCCCAGGAAATAGCCCGATTTGGTGAGGATTCGCCAGAGCGGGGGCGTGGTGTAGCCGGCCGAGGCGGCCAGGTGAACGAGAGTCATGAGAGGTGAGGCTAACCTAAGTAAGTCAAGGCTTGGTTACGTCTCCCGGTGCTCTGACCTGCAACGACACCGTTTGTCGCGGAGAGTCGGGTTTGCGCCGCGCCGCCGCTTGCGTGAGCGCGGCCGCCCGGGGCCGTGCCGGTGCTGCCCCGGCCGGTCGGCCGGCGTGCGCGGATGAGGGTGCCGCCAACTGCCGTGTCCGGAAGGGCTGTTGAGGGGGCGAGGCCGGCCCGTGGCGGGCGGAGGCTCGGGGGAGGGCGGTGGACTCGGGAGGGCGGTGAACTTCGGCGCGTGGTGCGGCACGGAGCCGGCCGTCTCGCAAGCCGGGCGCCACCAGGCGAGGCGGACCGGGCGGGCCTAGCGTGGTAGCGGAGCGACATCCCGGTCGGGATCCCTGCCGGGATGTCCTCGTCAGGATGGTCCCGTCCGGATGTCGTCGTCCGGATGTTCCTCGACCGGCAGGAGGCCTGCCCGTGAGGTACTCACCGCCCCAGTGGCGCGGAGCGTGCGTAGGAGTGGCCGCCGCAGCGCTGCTGACCGTACCGGCGGCCGCCGCGAGCGCGTACGCCGCCACCACGCCCCCTGCCCCGTCCCCCTCCGTCTCCGCGTCGGACGGCTCCGGATTCGCCCAGCTCACCCCGGCCGTGACCGCACGCCTGGACGCCGCGATCCAGAAGGTCATGCGCGAGGCGAACGTGCCGGGCGTGTCCGTCAGCGTGTCGGCGCCCGGCAAGGGGACCTACCTCAAGTCCTTCGGCGTCGCCGACAAGGCGACGGGCAAGCCCATGACGCCGGACCTGTTCGTCCGGATCGGCAGCGAGACCAAGACCTTCACCGTGACCGCCCTGCTCGAACTCGTCGACCAGGGCAAGGCGGGCCTGGACGACCCGATCTCGAAGTACATCAAGGGCGTCCCCAACGGGGACAAGGTCACACTGCGCCAGCTCGCCGAGATGCGCAGCGGCCTGCCCAGCTACACGGAGGACCCCGCGTTCGTGCAGACGCTGCTCTCCGACCCGAAGCGGTCGTTCACACCCCAGCAGCTGCTCGCCTACGCCTACAAGCAGCCGATCCAGTTCCCGCCCGGCACGAAGTACTTCTACTCCAACACCAACCTGATCCTGCTCGGCCTGGTCGTGGAGAAGCAGGGCGGCATGCCGCTCCGGGACTTCATCCAGCAGAAGGTGCTGAAGCCGGCCGGTCTCAAGAACACCAGCTTCCCGGTCGGCGCCGAGTTCCCGAGCCCGCATCCGCAGGGCTACACCAACCAGACCCTGGACGGGAAGGAAGCCGTCACCACCGACTGGAACCCCTCCTGGGGCTGGGCGGCGGGCGCGATGATCTCCACGCTTCCGGACCTGAAGAGCTGGGCCCGCACGGTCGCCACCGGCACCCTGCTGTCCCCCAAGACACAGGCCGAGCGGCTCAAGGTGATCCCGACCGGAATTCCGGGCGCCGGATACGGCCTGGGCATCATCAACGTCCAGGGGTGGATCGGCCACAACGGATCGCTGCCCGGCTACGAGACCCTGACCGTGTACCTGCCCGAGTCGCAGGCCACGATGGTCGTGGTCCTCAACACGGACATCCTGGACGGCAAGACGGAACCCAGCACGCTCTTCGGCCAGGCGGTCAGCAGCATCGTGACACCGGGGCACGTGTTCAACCTGCCGGTCCCGGAACCCCGTCCGTCCTCGTCGGCGTCGTCCTCGTCCTCGCCGTCGTCCGCACCTTCATCGTCCGCACCTTCGTCGTCCCCGTCTTCGTCCTTGTCGCCGTCAACCTCGTCCCCCTCCTCGTCTTCGTCCGGGTGAGCGGGAAACGGCGGTTGGACCCACATGACGGCGGCGGTCCGCTCCCCCGGGGGAGCGGACCGCCCCCCCGCTGGCGGCCCCGGACGGCGGGGGTGGAGGGGAGCAGCGCGGCGGGGTCGTCCGCGGACCCCTGCGGGGACTGGGAGACC
>NZ_JBIATV010000026.1:0-31313 GCF_042892175.1 Streptomyces sp. NPDC001828 | reverse complement strand
CAACATTCCTCGCTTTCCACCCGACGTCCATTCGAGTCGTCACGGTGCGTACACCGTGGCGGACAGCGTGCCCCGGGAAACCGGGTTGATGCGGGCCGGAGCGGGTTCGTGGATAGAGCCGGACCAGCTGCTGAGATCGAGGCCGCAGCCTGCCCCGGTCATACCGGCGTGCGAAGGAGCCGGACCCCCGGGGTGGCCACGCTTCGTTTCTCAGTTCTTCGAGCTCGCCGCTGCAGCGAGCGGACCTCTATGCGGTGGCTGCTTCGTCGAGCATGCCGGCGCGGAGCTTGGCGATGATCTTGTTGAGGAGGCGGGAGACCTGCATCTGGGAGACGCCGATCTCGGTGCCGATCTGCGCCTGGGTGAGCTCTTGTCCGAAGCGCATGCTGACAATGAGGCGTTCGCGTTCGTCGAGCTGATCCATCAGGGGAGCGAGGGCGTGGAGGTTCTCGACCTGTTCCATGCCGGGGTCGTCCCCGCCGACGAAGTCGGCCACGCTCCGTGTCTTGGTGCTCGCTGACTGACCCGCGTCCTCCATGTCGGTGGGCATGTCGAGGGAGCCGGCGGTGTAGCCGTTGGCCGCGACGATCCCGTCGATGACGTCGTCCTCGTCCAGCTTGAGGTGGGCGGCCAGTTCCTTCACCGTCGGGTCGCGGTCCAGCTGGAGCGCGAGATGTTCCTTGGCTTTGGCGATCTCGGTGCGCAGTTCCTGTAGGCGGCGCGGTACGTGGACGGCCCAGGTGGTGTCGCGGAAGAACCGCTTGATCTCGCCCACGATGTAGGGGACGGCGAACGAGGTGAACTCGACCTCGCGCGAGAGGTCGAACCGGTCGATGGCCTTGATCAGACCGATCATGCCGACCTGAGTCACGTCCTCCATCTCACCGCTGCCACGGTTGCGGAAGCGGCTCGCCGCGAAGCGGACCAGGGACATGTTCATTTCGATCAGCGTGTTACGGGCGTACTGGTACTCAGGAGTTCCCTCCTCCAGGACCTGCAGCTGGTCGAAGAACACCTTCGACAGCGCGCGGGCATCCCGAGGAGCCACCTTGCCCGCGTCCTCCACCCACGGCAGCTCACACGACGTCGCGACGGCCACGTCAGACTCCGCAGTGCCACCTTCTATTAGATTCTGCTGCTCTAGTACCGCTCCTGCTGCCACGCGGACTCACCCTCCAGCCCCTGTTGATCAATGCCCGGGTGGGCGTATGCCCTGGTCTGCCTTGAGCATGCGCCCACTTCCTGTATCGGATGCCCGACGCTGGTCCGTGCCTCTGCTCTCTGCTGGTAGGAGGGCGCGGCGCCGGGTATCCACTCTGTGTGATCACTGTTGGGGTTGAAGAGGAGTACCTGCTGCTGGACCCGGAGACCGGACACCCGGTTGCCCGGTCGGAGGAGGTGCGCCGCGCCGCAGGTCTTGACGATGTCGCGGGCGAGGACGAGGTACAGCCCGAGCTTCTGCAGGCCCAGGTGGAGACCGCCACGCCGGTGTGCCAGGAGCTGACCGAGGTGGCCGGGCATCTGCTGCGGCTGCGCCACGCTCTGAGTGAGGCAGCCGAAGCCTCGGGCTGCCGGCTGGCCGCTACCGCGTCGGCTCCCGTCATGGGCGAGGGGCAGGTACCGGTCACCAGCGGCCGCCGCTACGTGCGGTTGCACGACCAGGGCGGCCGCATCGCGGAGGAACTCCTGGTCAACGGGATGCATGTGCATGTCGGGATGCCGGACCGGGAAACGGGCGTGGCGGTCCTGAACCGCATCCGGGTGTGGCTGCCCACGCTGCTGGCGACGTCGGCGAACTCCCCCTTCTGGAAGGGACAGGACACGCTGTTCGCGAGCTGGCGCACCCTCGCCTTCACCCGCTGGCCCGTCTGCGGCCCGCCCCCGCGCTTCGACGGCCTCGCCGACTACGAGGAGAGCCTCGACGCACTGGTGGCATCCACCGTCATCGGCGACACGGGCCAGCTGTACTGGCAGGCACGCCTGTCCGAGCACTACCCCACGGTGGAAGTGCGCTGCATGGACGTCCAACTCCGGGTCGACGACGCGGCCATGCTTGCCGGGATCGTGCGAGCCCTGGCAGCCACCGCACTGTGCGAACACAAGGACGACGTCCCCGAACCTGTGTGCCGACCCGAACTCCTACAGGCCAGCATGTGGCACGCGGCCCGTCACGGCCTCAGCTCCACCCTCCTGGACCCGGGCGGCCGTCCCCTCGCCGCGGGTGATGTGCTGTACCGGCTCGTCGAGCACATCACCCCGGCCCTCGAGGAGCACGGCGACATGCGACACGTCGAACCCCTCCTGCACCGCCTCCTGCGCGAGGGCACAGGCGCCGACCAACAGCGCCACATCGTGGAAGAGGGAGGCATCCCGGCGCTGATCGACTTCATCACCCAGGAGACCGTCCTCGGCGCACCAGAGACGCACTGACCCCGCCCGTCTGCCACCTGTGGATGCGCCAACTCCATGGGGGGAAGCCGGAGAAGCACCCCACCCCGAGCATGCATTGCCTGCCGGTGCTTCACGAGCGCGAACTCGTCCCGGTCAATGCATCCAAGAATGTCTGGCTCGTCAGCGGGCTGCATGTAGTAACGGCGAGGCGCCGATGTGCCGTTCGCCGTGTACGACGCAGCCGGTGTACGCGCCCGCAGGCCGCGAGGCGCGCGATGAACCGCGAGCGGGGGATAGTCTCGCGGCCTCAATCCTCCCGCGGTCGGTCATGGTGCAGCCTGCGGGCGAGCGCGGGCAGCACGAACCAGCAGCCGATGAACCAGCAGACCACGCCGGCCACCAGCCAGGGCGCGAGCGCGTTGTGCAGCGCGACGCGCAGGACGAGCAGCAGGGAACTCGCCACTGTGCACAGCAAGAGCACCAGACCGATGACGGTGAGCCGCGAGGCCCAGACGACGGTCTGCGGCTTCAGACGCTGCCCCGCCAGCATCCGGTGAAAGGAGACCGGCCCGACCAATGCTCCGGTGGTCGCTGCTCCCAGCACCACGGTGATGACGTAGATGGCGCGGTCGGTGTCGCCGAGGGCGGTGAACCGCTGCTGGAACACGACCGCGAGCAGGAAGCCGAAGAGGATCTGCACCCCGGTCTGGGCAACCCTCAGTTCCTGGAGGAGATCACCCCACTTGCGGTCGGCCCGCTCTTCGACCGTCTCATCCCGGCCCCATTCCGTCACGTGCACCACCTCCTGCATCCCGATACCCGTCCGTGCCGACAGGAACCGCGCCTACTGCCAGGCGCAGTAGCGCGGCGTGTGGCGGACTCTCAGACTGGACTAGATGGTGGCGAAGCACAGGGCAGTGCGGCTGCCGTACTGCCCAGACGACGGCCTACGAATTCGTCGGTGCGGGTATGCCCCCGAGCGCGGTGTCTGCCCGCTATATCTGGCTCGGCATGACGGACGAACACAGGGTGCGGAATGCCGTGAGTGCTTGATCCACATCGCGCGGCACTCTGCTGCGGGTGATGCTTGATGGCTGTAGGCGGAAGGTCGTAGGGGACCGAGCCCATCCGGTCTGTACGCCGCCGAGGCTACGGATGCGTCCGAACCGCTACCCGTACCGCGCATGGCCCGAACCATCGAGAGATCGAGAGGTGCACAGCATGCGTGCTCTCACGTGGCAAGGCAGGCGGGACGTCCGGGTTGAGACGGTTTCTGATCCCCGGATCGAACAGTCCGACGACGTCGTCGTACGGGTCACCTCCACCGGCATCTGCGGCTCCGACCTGCATCTGTACGAAGTTCTCGGGCCCTTCCTCGACCCCGGTGACATCCTGGGGCACGAGGCCATGGGCGTCGTCGAAGAGGTCGGCCCACAGGTGCGTGCCGTATCCGCCGGCGACCGTGTCGTCATCCCGTTCAACCTCTCGTGCGGCACCTGTTTCATGTGTTGCCAGGGGCTCCACTCGCAGTGCGAGACGACGCAAGTGCATGAGTACGGGTCCGGAGCCTCCCTCTTCGGCTACACCAAGCTCTACGGACAGGTGCCGGGCGGCCAGGCCGAGTACCTGCGGGTGCCGTTCGGCAACCACCTTCCGATCAAGGTGCCCGAGGGGCCGGCCGACGACCGCTTCGTCTATCTCTCCGATGTCCTGCCGACCGCCTGGCAGGCCGTCGAATACGCCTCCGTTCCCCCTGGCGGCTCGCTCACCGTGCTCGGACTCGGCCCGGTCGGCGACATGGCCACGCGCATCGCCCAGCACCGGGGCGCGGGGCTGGTCATCGGCGTGGACCTCGTGGACGAGCGCCTCGAACGTGCTACCGCCCACGGCGTGACCTGCCTGGACCTGCGCCGTCACGAGAAGGATCTCCTCGAAGCGGTGCACGAGCTGACGCACGGGCGCGGAACCGACGCGGTGATCGACGCGGTCGGCATGGAGGCACACGGCAACTCGATGACCAAGGCCGCCCAGTGGGCCACCTCACTGCTGCCCGACGGACTGGCGCGCCCGTTCATGGAAAAGGCGGGCCTCGACCGTCTCAGCGCCCTCTACGCGGCAATCGACCTCGTCCGACGCGGTGGCACCATATCGATCTCCGGTGTCTACGGCGGGGCCCTGGACCCCATGCCTCTCCTGCGCATGTTCGACAAGCAGATCCAGTTCCGCATGGGGCAGGCGAACGTCTGGCGCTGGGTGCCGGACATCCTGCCGCTGCTCACCGACGCGGACCCTCTTGGCGTGGACAACTTCGCCACCCACCATCTTCCGCTGGAGGACGCTCCGCAGGCGTACGCGGCCTTCCAGGCCAAGCAGGACGGCATGATCAAAACCCTGCTGCGCCCCTGAGAACGCGCGCAGCCGAGCCCCCACATCAGCGTCATCCTCGGCGGTCCCGGTTGTCGTTCGCGTAGGGCGGCCCGCGCGGCGGTGGCGCCCCGCCGTCACGTGCCGCCCTGGTCGAGCGCCGCACGCTCGGGGGCTCCAGTTCGACGGTGCGGAGATAGCCGTCGATTTTGCTGGACGGGCCAGGTGGCCACCCCCGGCGGGACCCCGTCCTGGCCGAAGCCAGCAGCCACGGGGCCCGCCCGGGCGGGCACACCTCTCCGCTCACATGCCGTAGGCGCGAGCCGCGCCTAGGGTGACGAATGACGGAACTGGACAAGGAGCGTTGGACGCTTGGCACCTCTCGGTTTCCGGTGGAGCTCCGGGGTCACCCGGGTGGGGATGTGACGTGCTGTCTGTGAGGAGAATCGATGACTGAGTTCGGGTACTTCCTCTCCTGTGAGGAGCACACCCCTGCCGAGCTGGTGGAGCAGGCGAGGATGGCGGAACAGGCCGGATTCTCGGCGCTGTGGATCTCCGACCACTACCACCCGTGGAACGACGAACAGGGGCAGGCCCCGTTCGTCTGGTCCGTGATCGGCGCGCTGTCCCAGGCGGTCTCGCTCCCGGTGGAGACCGCGGTGACCTGCCCCATCATCCGGACGCACCCCGCCGTGATCGCCCAGGCCGCGGCCACCAGTGCCGTGCAGCTCGGCGGGCGCTTCCGACTGGGCATCGGCAGCGGCGAGGCCCTCAACGAGCACATCCTGGGCGACTCGTGGCCGGAGGCCCCGGTCCGCCTGGAGATGCTGGAGGAGGCCGTCCGGGTGATGCGCCAGCTCTTCACCGGCGAGCAGGTCAGCCACCACGGCAAGCACTACACGGTGGAGAACGCGCGTCTCTACACCGTCCCGGACGAGCCCGTGCCCATCGACGTCTCCGCCTTCGGGCCGCTGGCCGCGGAGGTGGCGGGGCGGATCGGGGACGGCTTCATCACCATGTCGCCCGACACCGCGTCCATCGAGCGCTTCCGGCGCAGCGGCGGGGGCACCAAGCCGGTGTACGCCGGGCTCAAGGTCTGCTGGGGCGCCGACGAGGAAGAGGCGGTCCGCACCGCGCACCGGCTGTGGGCCAACGAGCAGCTGCCCGGGGAACTGCCTCAAATCCTGCCCACCCCGCGCCACTTCGAGCAGGCGTCGGAGCTCGTCACGCCCGACCGGGTACGCGAGAACGTCACGTGCGGGCCGGATCCGGACGCCCATGTGGCGGCGGTCAAGGAGTACGTGGACGCGGGCTTCGACACCGTCTACATCAACCAGATCGGCAAGGACCAGCAGGGCTTCTTCGACTTCTACCGCACCAAGGTGCTGCCCCAACTCGGCTGACATCGCTCTGTTCGACAAGCCCGCCCGGGGTAGATGAACAGCCAAGATCGCGAAGCCCACGCACGCTGAACCCACTTGATCAGGAGAGTCATGGCACGCCACGAGCAAGATTCCGCCCAGCACAACGACGAGCAGCGCCCGGACACGGCGCTCGGCGAGGTTCTCAAGGAGTTCGAAGAGGCAGAGACGCATCACGTGGGCCGTGCAGAAGCCGGAAAGAGCGACCGGCGCGCTGGCGAGGCGGGAGACGCTCTCACGCCGAACGAAGAGGCCCAAGAGGACGCGGATCACGCCTGAGACCGCGCGTCGTCCTCGCCCCGTCTCGCGGACCGCACGCCTGGCGCAGGCTTGCGGTCCGTCGCACACCCCTCTTACTGCTTCAGAAGGCTTTGTCGATGGCTCGCTTCGGCACTGTCGTGCGCAGTTGGCAGCACTGGCGGTGCGGTCGCGACCTGGCGGTCCCGGCCGGTTCGACCGACGTCGAGGATGCCAACCGCCGTTTCCTCCTCTACGGCGTCCTGCCGCTCTGGGTCCTTCCAGGGGTCACCGACTGGTGGATGCACCGGCGCACCCGCATCGAACACGCGACAGGGGTCAAGGAATCCGCCGTGCACGCGCTCATGATGGCCGAGGCCGGACTCCCGGTCGCCATGGGCCTGCTCGCCAAGATCAACCCCTTGGTCCTGTCGGCCATGGGCACAGCAGCCGTCGCCATGGGGCGACCGTCCTGTATGACGTGTCGATCGCCACGGAGAAGCGCGAAGTGCGCCCGCTGGAACAGCACATCCAGAGCTTCCTCGAAGTACTCCCGCTGGCCGGCATGGCCTGCACCGCGTGCCTCCACGCGGACGAGGTACGCGCCGCAGTGCGTGGCCGACGCGGCCCCGACGACTGGAAACTTCTACGCAGGAGTGGAACGGCTACGCCCCCAGCGCGGCCGAGTAGCGGGACCTCGACGCCGAGCTGGACCGTCGTCTGGAACGGGCAGCCGGCCGGTGAGCGGGGCGATCCACATCGTTTTGGACGAAACGGCGATGGCTGCGGCCGGGCAGGGCAACCTCCTGGCCTCCCGGCTGATCCACCGTGCGCACGCCGAACCGGACTGGTTCCTGTACGCCCCGGTATGCGCGCTGGTTCGAAGCCGACCGGGCCCGCCCCGGGACGGCCGAGCACCTCGTCGCGATGCCCGGCACACCGTCCCCGACCTCGACCTGTCGGTCGCCCTGGCCGTCGCAGGCGAAGAGACGTGGGCAGCAGCCCACGCCCAGTACACAGCCCAGCCCACCCCTGACCGGCCCGACGGCGCCATCATCGCCACCACCGTCCCCCAGCAGTGGGAGAGCCGCCAGGTCCGGGTCTTGGATCTCACTCCCTGACCACACCCACCGCGCACCGGATACCTGGCAGACGTCAAAAGTAGCGACGGCAGCAGATGGCGAGTCCCACCAACTGGAACGGCACTCCGACCACACCTCAGCTACGTGCTCGAGTCGGCTGCGGCCTCGTCGCTGCGCGCCTGAACACGAGGGTTCCCAGGCGCCGCTGCGGGGGGATCGTCGTATTGGGGCAGGAGGCCGCTCAACCTCCCCAGGCATCCCCGGCCCTCCTGCATCCCGAAACCTGGTGCCCAGGCGCGCGCCCGTCATGCGCCTCCCGCGCATCCGTGCAACGCCCTGACACCGACTAGCGCCCGATGAGTGCTCCGCTCCGCCACCCACCGAGTGCCGGGTCCAACTCCAACAGGATCGGCGCTTCCCCTACACCCTGAGTGATCGCCATGAGAAGCTGTGCAGCGAGCTGAGACCGTGGGCTGGCCGCAATAGCCGAGCACCTAGACGCCCCCCAGACCCCGGGGCGGCGGTCTCGCACAGCTCGGCCGTCTTCGCCGGCGAGGACAGCCGCACCGGAGCAAGGCGAGATGCGGACGGCGCTGCCGTCCAGACCAGGCTGGTCGCTCCTTCGAGTGCGGCACGCCTCTGCCCGACAGACCGGGACGAATCCGGTGTTCTTCCTCGCCCAGCTCGGCGCGCGGTGAGCTGCTCGACGCCGAGCGAATGCCGGACTGCACTGTGCTGTAAGGGGGTTGGTGCTTCGGTACGCCAGACCGTGTTCATCGACTGGCTCGGACCCATGGGCGAGCTGGGCAGCAACGGAGAGTTTGACGTCCGACTCGGCCGTTTCAGCTCAGAAGCCGCGCTTGACCTACTTCCCGGCACCGGACCCCCCAGGCCGTCCCGCATGAGAGACCGGAATTTCAGACGATGTGGCGTCCGCCGTCGACGGTCAGGACGTCTCCCGTCGTATAGGCAGCATTTACGAGGTAAAGCGCGGCCTCCGCAACGTCCTGCGGTGTTCCCACACGGCGCAGCGGGGTGTTGGCGCTGATCCAGTCGCGCGAGCTCTCCCAGACCTCCTCCGCCTCCCGGTACCAGGGCGTGTCGATGAGCCCGGGGGCGACGGCGTTGACCCGGATCGAGGGGCCGAGCTGTGAGGCCAGCAGTCGCGTCATGTGATTGACGGAGGCCTTGCTGACGGCGTAGGGGATGGAGCTTCCCAGCGCCCGAGTGGCCGAAACAGAGCTGATGTTGACGATGGAGGCGTTACCGGAGGCGCGTAGGTGCGGGGTGGCCGCCGTAATCATCTGCCAGGCGCCGATCACGTTGACCTCGAAGATATCCCGCCAGACGTCGGCGTCGGCCCCCTCGAGGTCGTCCAGCGGGATGAACCGGGTGGTGCCGGCGTTGTTCACCAGGATGTCGAGCCGTCCGCAGGCGTCGACCGCGCTCTGGACGATCCGCTTCGCGTCCTGTGCGTCGGCCACGTCTCCCTGGACGTACACGGCATCCGGGAGTTGCGCGGCCAGTTCCTTTCCGTCCGCTTCGCTACGGTTTGAATTGACAATGACCCTTATTCCTTCCGAAGCGAATCGCCGGGCAATGGAAGCCCCAATTCCAGATGACGATCCGGTGATCAGCGCAACGCGATTCTCACTCATTGCAATCCCCTTGATATGTGCTCGTTGACAAGGTCTGGAAAACGATCATAGTCTACCGCTGTGCGGAACAAGAATTCCGCATTGTGGAAAAAGAGTCCCCGCAGCGCATGTATCGGGGTGCTATGTCTGAATTGCCGTGGTGTTCTCAAGTGGCTTTCCCTGGTCATGCAGGGGCGTTTGGTTGCTGCTTCGCACCCGGAAATTCCAGATATCAAGTACAGGAACACTGGGGGAGATTCATGGGTTCGTCGCCCATCGATAGATCGTCGCGTGGCTTCGGGGGAGTCCACCGCCTTGTCGCCGAGCGCGTCCAGGATTCCCCGCACGCCTGCGCCGTCCGGGTAGCCGGTACCGGACTGGAGCTGACGTACCGGCAGCTCTGGGACCGAGCCGGCATGACGGCGGCCGTTCTCGGGGGTCACGGCATCGGGGCGGGCGGACTGGTGGCCGTGGACCTGAATCGCGGCGCCGATCTGATCGTCGCCCTCCTCGGCATAGTCCGCGCGGGGGCCGCCTACCTGCCCCTCGACGGCCATGCCCCGGCCGACCGGGTGACCGCCGTACTTAAGGACTCCGGGGCCCAGGCTGTGTTCGTGGGCCGGGGCGTCGAGCGCCGGGCACGCCCGCTCGACACCGGCGCCGCCACCCTCGTGCTGACGATCCCGGAGGCCGCAGAGTGCCCCTGCGCGACCGGCGCCGCCGCAGTGGGCGACGGGTATCCGGATGCCCAGGTGGACGAGGAGAGCGCGCTGTGTGTCGGATACACCTCGGGCTCGACCGGGCTCCCCAAGGGCGTGGTCGTACCGCACCGCGCCGTCCGGGACCTTGTCACCGATGCCGGTTATGGAGCCGTCACCGCCACGGACCGGGTCGCCCAGCTGGCCAACCCCGCCTTCGACGCCTTCACTTGGGAAGTCTGGAGCGCACTCACCGCCGGCGCCCCGCTCATCGTGCTGCCCTCTGTCGTCGAGGTGGATCTGGAGCGCTGGACGGAGCTGCTCGTCAGCGAGCGAGTCAGCACTGCTCTGCTCACCACCTCGCTCTTCCACATGGTGGCCCGTGAAGCGCCGGCCGCCCTCGGCAGCCTGCGCGAACTGTTGGTCGGAGGCGAACAGCTTGATCTGGCCGCCACCCTGCGGGTACTCGCTGCGGGCGGCCCGCAGAAGCTGGTGAACATCTACGGCCCCACCGAGACCACCGTCTTCGCCACCTGCTTCGTGTGCACCGAGGAGTCCCTCGTCGGCCGTGCCCGCGTTCCCGTCGGGCACCCGGTGCGCCGGGCCAGGCTGTTCCTGCTCGACGAGGCCCTGCGGCCCGTGGCCCCCGGCGAAATTGCCGAACTCTGCGTGGGCGGACCCTCCGTGACAAGCGGCTACCTGAACCAGCCCGAGCGCACGGAACAGTCCTATGTCCGGTTCGAGGACGGCGCCGGGTTCGCGGGGACGGTCTACCGCACCGGGGACCTCGTCCGCCTGCTTCCCGACGGCTCGTACGAGGTCGTCGGCCGGGCCGACCGGCAGGTCAAGCTGCGGGGCTTCCGCATCGAGCTGGAGGAGGTGGAGCAGACGGCCCTCGCCACGGGCCGGACCGATGCCGCTTTTGTGGAGAAGTTCGGCGAGAGCCACAACGCCAGGCTCGTTGGTGCCTTCCTCCTTCCCCCGCAGGCAGCTGCCGGTTCCGAACCCGCCTCCGATCCGGCCCGAGAGCTGGCCGAGGCCCTGGCCGAGCGCCTGCCCGGGTACATGCTGCCCGTGCGCTGGCTGCCCTTGACCGAGATCCCCTACGGCTCCACGGGCAAGACCGACCGCTCCCGGGTCAAGCAGCTGCTGACCGACTTCGCGGAGTCCTCAGCGGACGGCCGGAATGCGGAGCCCGCCGAACCCGGTGCTTGCAGGGTCGACGGAGGGGACGATCCAGTGACGCGGCGGATCGTCGAGACCTGGGCCGAACTCCTCGGAGTGCCGGGCGCCACGATCGAGGACGCCGACGATTTCATCGGTCTGGGTGGCAACTCGATCCTCGCCACCCAGGCCGCGTTCCGGCTCACCGAACAGCTCGGCACCCCGCTCGACCCCACCGACGTCCTGCTTGCCCCGAGCCTCGCCGACCTGGCCGGACGGCTCCGTACCGAGCTGCGCGAGGCCGACCGGACCTGAAGCCCCCGGTCCGGAAGCCACCCCTTACCCGAAGCCACCGCCGGCGAACACCTTGGCCGCCAGCACCCGGTAGCCGATCATCGCAGCCGATCACCCGGTGTTGAACCGCCCGGTGCCGAACCTCCAGCCGTGAAGTTCCCGGCTTGACCAACCCGCTGTGAGCCACCCGCAAGGAGAGTCACCCATGGCGCCACCGCGCCCGCCTGCCCCCGAACGAGGGGGAGCCACCACGGCTCCCCTCTCACCGGCTCAGGAACGGCTCTGGTTCATCCACCAGACCGCCCCCGCCTCGCCGGTCTACAACGTTCCCCTCCTCACTCGGTGGCATGAGCCGATCGACGTACGGGCCCTGACAAAGGCCCTCGAAGCGCTCACCGCCACCCACGAGGTGCTCCGCACCACCTACGCCTCCCACGACGGCAGGCCGGTGCAGGTGGTCGCGCCGCCCGGCCCGGTCCGCATCGAGGTTCTCCAAGCGGGCTGCGCACCCGACGATTCCGAGCTGGCGCGCCACGCCCGCAGGCCGTTCGCGCTGACCGACGAGCCGCCGTTGCGCGCTACGGTCTGGCCAGGGGGCGCGGGCCACTCGGGAACCTTGCTCTTGAACATCCACCACATCGCCATCGACGGCTGGTCGCTGCCCGCCCTCTACGACGGTCTCGCGCACGCCTACGAACAGGCACTGGCCGGCGCCTCCGATCCGGAACTGCCGGAACTGCCGGTGCAGTACGCCGACTTTGCGGTATGGGATGCGGAAAATTCCCTCGACCCGGCCCTCGACGCGCAGCTCGACGCGCGCGCCGCGCTCATCGCCCGCGCGGCCGGCGAAGAGCTCGTGCTCGCCCCCGCTGCCGCCCGCGAGCGCGTCATAGAGGGAGACCGACGCGGCGAGCAGCACCGCTTCGCCCTGGACGCCCAGGTGGAGGCAGCCGTCGCCGAGCTCGCTCGCAGCCTCAAGGTCACTCCGTTCGTGGTCCTGTTCGCCGCCTTCCAAGCGGTGGTGCAGAGGTGGAGTGGTCGCGAGGAGTTCCTGCTCGGCACGGTCGCCGCGAACCGTCCCCACCCATCCGTCGCACGGCTGGTCGGATTCTTCGTGAACACCGTTCCGCTGCTCTGCGCACCCGACCCAGAAGCCGGGTTCGACGCACTGTGCACCGCCTCCCGGGCCGAGTCTTTCCGGGTGCTGACCCATCAGAGGCTGCCGTTCGACCGGCTGGCCGCCCGGCTCGGACCCGCCGGGCTGGCCGACATCGGGTTCGTCCTGCAGAACGCCCCGGCCGCAGGCGCGTCGGGCCGTTGGGCGCCGCCTGAACTGCTGCCGACCGGCACCGCCAAGCAGGACCTGTCCCTCGTGCTGGAGAGCGAGCCGGGCGGAGGCCTGCAAGCCACCGTCGAGTACGACACCGGCCGGTACACGGCCGATACCGCCCGCCACCTCGCCGAAAGCTACACGGCGCTGCTCATCGCGGCCGTGGGCCGCCCCGGCACCCGCCTGAAGGACCTTCCGATCAGCCCCCGCCCCGACGCCGCTCCGCCGCACGGCGTGCTCGTCGGAGCGGAGCCCGGGCCGTACCCAGCGCACACAGCCTCCGAGGCTCTAGAGCGTGTGCTGGCTGCCGCCGATCCCGGCACCGTCGCCGTCGAATGCGCGGGTGCCCGGCTGACCTGGGGCGAACTGAACACCTGGTCGGCGGCCGTGGCGGCCCGGCTGCGCGGTGCGGGAACCGGCCCCGGCTCCTTCGTACCAGTGCTGGCCGCCCGCGGGCCGGCCCTAGTGGCCGCCTGGGTCGGCGTCCTGCGGGCCGGTGCGGCCTTCGTGCCGCTCGCGACGGAGACCCCGGTCGCCCGGATCGCGTACATCCTCGGACAGACCGAGCCCGACACAGTCCTGGTGTGCCCCGAGGGAGCCGCACTGCTGACAGGGATCGACACGACGGCGAAGCCACTCGCGTTGGACGAACTGTCTGCCTGGCCCGGGGAGTTCGACGCGGCCGCGTGGTCTGCGGCAGTGCCGGGCGACCCCGCGGCCGTCATCTACACCTCCGGCACCACAGGACGCCCCAAGGGCGTGCTCGTGCCGCAGCGCGGGCTGCTCAACACCGCCCTGTGGTGGGGCCGCGACTGCGGGCTCGGACCGGCTGACCGACTGCTGCTCACCGCCGGAACGGCCTTCGACCCGGCCGCCTTCAACGTGGTCGAGGCCCTGCTGGCCGGCGCCCAGCTGGTCATCGCCGACGACGCCGAGCGCCGTGACCCGCAGGCGTTGCTGGACCTGGTGCGGGGCCCGCACGGAGCCACCGTGGCCGGTTCGATCACGCCCAGCCTGCTGAACGCGATGCTCGAGGCTGACCCGGAACCCCACAAGGGAACCACCCTGCGGGCCCTGTACTCGGGTGGCGAAGTGCTCGCACGCCGACTCGCCGCCCAGTGTGCGAACCGCTGGGGCACCAAGGTCATCAACGTATATGGCCCCACCGAAGGCTCCTGCAACAGCACCTATGCCCACGTGGACCCCGCCGACGAGCAGGCACCGGCCATCGGCGTCCCGCTGCCCGGCACCCGCGCCTACATCCTCGGCCCGCACGGTGAGGAACTGCCCCCGGGGGTCCCCGGCGAGCTGTACGTCGCCGGCGTCGGCGTGGCCATCGGCTACCTCGGCCGCCCTGACCTCACGCGGGCCGCCTTCCTGCCCGATCCGCACGCCACGCGCTTCCACGAAGACCCCGGCGCCCGGATGTACCGGACGGGGGACCGTGTGGTCCTGCGGGAGGACGGCCGGATCGGCTACCTGGGCCGCGCCGACGACCAGGTGAAGATCCTCGGTAACCGTATCGAACCCGGCGAGGTCACGCGCCTGCTGGAGGAGGACCCGGCGGTCGCGGTGGCAGCCGTCCATGCCACCGGAACCCCGCCGACCCTCGTCGCCTACGTCACTCTGAGCGAGACTGGCGGGCCCGTACCGCTGTCCCAGGGGGAACTTCTGCGCCCCCTCCTGCGCTGGTTGCCCGCGGCCGCGCTCCCCACCACGGTGTACGTCGTCGACTTCCTCCCCCGCACCATCAACGACAAGGTCGACTTCGCCGCCCTCTCGGCGTTGCGAGACCGCCCGCTGCCCCTGGCCGAGGAGCGGCCGGCGGAGCTGACTGCGGCCCAGCGCCAGGCCGCCGGGCTCATGGCCGACATGCTCGCCCCGCCGTCGCACGGCCAGGAGCCGGGGCAGCGCATCGACGCGGACGCCCTCGGACCCGGCACCGACTTCTTCACCTTGGGCGGCCACTCGCTGCTGGCGGTACGGATGCTCGCGGAGGCCGAACGCCGCTGGGGCATGCCGGTACCCCTGCGCGGCTTCCTCACAGAACCCACCGTGGCCGGTCTGGCCCGCTGCCTGGAAGAGGCGCGGACGGAGCCGGCCTCCGCCCCGGCCCCGCACGTCGACCCACGGGCCGAGCATCCGGCCAGCCCCGTACAGCAGCGCATGTGGGCCATCGACCGGATCCGGACTCTGCGGATCTCTTACCTGGCGCCGAGCGTCGTGGAGATCGACGGCCCCGTGGACCGGCAGGCGCTGCGTACGGCCTTCGCCCGCACACTGGAGCGGCACCCGGGGCTGCGCTCCCGCTTCCGGCTGGACGCGAAGGCTCGCCGGGTGTTCTACCGGACCGACGGCCCGGCTCCCGAAGTGGTCCACGCCGACGGCACCGGATGGAGCGCCGAAGAACGCGAGGAGCGGATCTCCGAGATCTGCTGGACGCCGTTCGACCTGGCACGCGACGCCCCGGCGCGCGGTGCGGTGATCGCCCTGGGTCCCGAACGCACCCTGCTCGTCTACGGAGTGCACCACATCGTCTCCGACGGCTGGTCGCTGGATCTGGTCCTGAGCGATGTCGTCGCGTGGTACCGGGCGCTGACCGGTGTGGCCGGCCGGGTAAGCATGGACGGCACGGCCCCCGATGATATGGCCGGCCCGGAGGGGGCGGCCCCGGCAGGCCTGTCCCTCCCTGGGCACCCGGCCGCCGTACGGTACGGCGACGCCCCCGATGAGGCGGCCCTGGAAGAACAGCTCGCGGGCCTGCGCGGCGCACCCACCGACATCGCGCTGCCGCACGACCGGCCGCGCGGGAAGAGCCAGTCCGTGGAGGCGGACACGCGGACCCAGGAACTGGACCCCGCACAGGCCGCCCGTCTGTCCGAACTCGCGGCAGAGCAAAGCTGTACCTCCTTCATGGTCGCTGCCGTGCTGCTCGCCGTGGCGCTCGCCCGGCGCGGGCACCAGCGCGACTTCCTGTTCACCTTCCCGTGGGCGGGCCGTGACGGCGCGGACCGGGCCCGCACGGTGGGCATGTTCGTCAACACCCTGCTCGTCCGGGCGGACCTACGTGGCGAGCCCAGCTGGCGGGAGGCACTGACCCGGGTCCGCGCCTCGGCGCTGGCCGCCTACCGGCACCCCGACACGCCGTTCGACACGCTGGCCGCCGCCCTTCACCCCGACCGGGGACTCAGCCGTCCCGCAGTGACCCCGGTGTACCTCAACGCCGTGAGCGGGGCGGCCCGGCCTCCCACGCTTGACGCCCGGACCCGGACGAGATTCGTGACGCCGCCACGGCTGAAGTCCAAGTACGAACTGGAATTCACCGTCATAGCGGGTCCGGATCGGTTCGCCCTGTCCTTCTCCTACCTCACTGCTCTGTTCGACGCGGACACCGTCGACGGGCTCCTCACCGACGTGGCGCAGGCCGCCACCGACCTCATCTCAGACCTGGAGAATTCCGTGCTCACCACCACCGTGCAGACGCAGCCCACCGAGGCAGTTCCCTCCGCCGACCTTGCCGACCGGATCGCGGCCCTGTGGAGCGAGGTACTCGAGGCCGGCGACCTCGCGCACGACGTCAACTTCTTCGACGCGGGCGGCGACTCGCTGCTCCTCATCGTGCTCATGGAGCGGCTGTCCGAACTCACGGGCCGTGAGCTGGACGCCGCCGACCTCTTCGAGCACAGCACAATCGAGGCGCAGACCGACCTCCTCATCGGCCCGGACGCACAGGCGCTCACCGAGGGGGCCACCGCCGGGACCGGTACCGCCGCGCCCGGCTCCGAACAGCTTGCCCCAGGGGTTCACGCCCGCGCCGGACTGCGCGGTCGGGGCCGCAGCGGCCGCTCGGCCATCGTGTCCGAGGAGGGCTCCGCGTGAGCGGCGAGGACGCGATCGCCGTCATCGGGACCGGCTGCCGGTTCCCCGATGCCTGGAGCCCCCAGGAGTACTGGGCCAACATCGCTGACGGCCGGGTCTCCATCAGGGACCTCGACACCGACCGGCTCGAGGCGGCGGGCCTGAGCCGCGAGACCCTGGACTCGCCCGAGTACGTGAAGCGGGCAGCGGGCATACCCGCCGCAGGGGACTTCGCGGCGGAGTTCTTCGGCTACTCGCCGGCCGAAGCTGCGGCCACTGACCCCCAGCAGCGGATCTTCCTGGAAGCCTGCTGGCAGGCCCTGGAGTCGGCGGGCCACGCGCCCCGGGGCGGCCACCTGGTCACCGGCGTCTTCGCGGGAGGCAGCCCCAGCACCTACATGGCCGCCCTCCAGGTCTCCCGCGCATGGACGGACGGAGTCATGGGCGCCGTCGACGACGTCGCCCTCCACCTGGGCGGGCTGGGTGACTTCCTACCGTCCCGTGTTGCCTACAAGCTCGGACTGCGCGGGCCGTCGATCGGTGTCCAGACCGCCTGCTCCTCCTCCCTGACGGCCGTGCACTACGCGGTCCTCAGCCTGTTGTCCGGCGAATGTGACATGGCGCTCGCGGGGGGCGCCTCCGTCAACGAACCGATGCTCGGCTACCGCTACCACGCGGGAGGTCTCCAGTCCCGGGACGGCTACTGCCGCCCCTTCGACGCCCGCTCCACCGGCACCTCGTTCAGTTCCGGTGTCGGCGTGGTGGTCCTGCGCCGTCTCGCCGACGCCCTGCACGACGGAGACCCGGTCATCGCGGTGTTGCACGGCACCGCCATCGGCAACGACGGGTCGGCCCGCTCCGGATTCACCGCGCCCAGCCCCGGCGGACTCGCCGACGTGATCGCCAACGCGCTGGACGTCGCGGGGATCGGGGGCGACAAGCTGCGCTACGTGGAGGCCCACGGCTCCGGCACTCCACTCGGCGACCAGATCGAGCTGCGGGGCCTGACGGCAGGCATCCGCGCGGGGCTCTCCCGTTCAGCCGTCGCACCGGCCGGCTACTGCGCCTTGGGTTCGGTCAAGGCGAACATCGGGCACGCCGGGCCCGCCGCTGGCATTGCCGGGCTGATCAAGGCCGTCCAAGTGGCCCGTACCGGCGCCCTGCCCCCGCACCCGCTGTTCGAGCGGCCGCGTAACCCCGGAATGCTGGCCGAAAGCCCCTTCACCATCACCTCCAAGGGCGCCGACGCGGGCGGGGACCCGGCCTACGTCCTGGTCAACTCGATGGGACTCGGCGGCACCAACGCCACCGCGGTGCTCGGACCGCCGCCGGCCCCCACCCGGCCCGAGGCCCCGGCCCGCGACACCGTGCGGCTCGTGCTCTCAGCCCGTACCGACTCCGAACTGGTCTCCGTCGCCGCGGAGCTGGCCGCGGCCCTGGAGGCGCCAGGAGCACCCGCCGCCGCCGACACCGCCCACACGCTGAAGGTCGGCCGCACCGGGCAGCCCCACCGGCGCGTGGTGACGGCCCCTGCGGACGACGCGCGGGCCCTGGCCGCGGCTTTGCGAACACCCGCCGGGACACCGCCCGCGCCGCGCCGCCGGGTGGTCCTCATACCGCCCGCTGGCGGCGCCGACCTTGTGGTCATCGCCCGGCTCAGCGCAGCCTTCCGGGGACGCGCCGACATCGCCCCCGACCCGGCTCAGCCGCCCCGCCCGGACCGCTTCACGATCCTGATCGGCCATGGCGAACCCGGCGAGGGCCGCCACGTACTGCCGCTGGACGGCCCTGCGGACGAGGCTCAACGGATCGAGGAAGCCGTCACCGCAGCCTGGCTACACGGAGCCGATGTGGACTGGGAGGAGCTGGCCGGGGACACAGGCCGCCGCATGGCCTTGCCCACCTACCCCTTCACCCGGGACCGCCACTGGGCCCTGGACTCCCTGCCCCCGCTCGCCGCACCCCCCGCCACCGCCGCGGGTACGGCCCCGGCCGAGTCGACCGAGCGAGCCGACGCTGTGGCGCAGGGCGTCCCGGCGGGCGCCGACCGGTTCGAGGGCGAGATCCTGGCGGTGTGGCGCCGGGTGCTCGGCCACGCCGGCCTTGGCCTGGACGACGAGTTCGGACCGCACGGTGGCGAATCGCTCTCCGCCATGCGCATCGAAGGCGCCGTGCAGAAGGCCTTCGGCGTCGCCGTCGACGTCTACCGCGCCGGTGGGGCCGAGGCGACCGTACGCCGCATGGCGGCCGTTGTCCGCTCCGCGTCCACGCCGTCCCCGGATCGGGCGGTGCCCGCCGAAACGGACCTCGTCGGCACCGATCTGACCCTCGACCTCGGAAGCCCGGGCACCGGAAGGACCCGTACGAGAGCCACGGACACCCTTATGACCGGGGCGGCCCAGTTCCTCGACACGTTCGTCCTGCGCGAACTGCTGCTGAACACCACCGGCACCATCCACTGCCTCGTACCCGTCGACGACGAGGCCGAGGGCCGGGAACTGCTCCGCTCCAACGCCGCTGCCTGCGAATTGCCCGAACCCGACCCGCGGCGGGTCCGGGTGCTGCCCGTCGGCGCCTCCGGGGACCCCGTGGACCTCGTCCGCCATGACGCGGCCCTCGGCGCCCGGATCGCCCGCGTCATCCACACCCCGGCGCCGTTCGGCCTGACCGGCCCCTACGAGCAGCTGCGAGAGGACACCGTCCTCCCGCTCGCCCGGCTGCTCGCGTGGATGCGCGGCGAGGGCGTCGACGACCTCACCCTGCTCTCCACCCTCAGCGCCTGTGGCTCTGGCCTCGGCGCCGGAGCGCGCATCGAGGAGACGCGGGAACAGCCGCTCCGCCCCGGCATGCCGGGCGGCGCGGTCGCCGCCTGGGTCGCCGAACGGCTGGTGGAACGCGCCGAACAGGACGGCATGCGGGTACGGGTCTTCCGTACGGGCCTGCTGCTTGGCAGCGCCGCCTCCGGAGCCTGCGACCCCCGGCACCCGCTGTGGCGGCTCATCGCAGGAGGCCTCGCCGTCGGCACGCATCCGCATGACGAACGCTCCCTCGCCGTAAGCCCCGTGGACCTGGCGGCTCGCGCCATCGCCCAGCTCACCTTCTCACCTTCCTCGGAAGGCCGCGCATACCACTTGGTGGGGGAGGAAACCGTCACCACGCAGCACCTGTTCGACCTGCTGTCGGCGGCCGACCGGCCGACGCGGGCCGTGACCGAACGCCAGTGGCAGCGCGAGGTCTCACTGCGCGCCCTCGACCGGGAGAACGAGGTCCTCGACCCGCTGGCACCGCGCGGACTGGGCCGGCTGACCCTCAGCACGGGCAGCGTCGAGGCGCAGGCGTGGCAGTCCTGGCTACGCCAGGGCGGCCACGACCCCAAGCCCTCCGCCCGATCCCTCCTCAGCAGTCTCGACTTCGCCTCTGCCCACGACACCGCCTACGCGGACCTGCTCGGCACGCCCCAAGGATCCCGATGAACGACCTGACTGAACTCCCGCTCCATGACCACACCCTGTACGACTGGTTCGCGCGCTCGCTGGCCTCCTACCCCGATGACCCCGCCATCGAGGTCCTCGGAAAGACCTACAGCTACCGCGCTCTGGACGAGCGTGCGGCGGCTGTCGCGGCGGCCGTGCTGCGCGCCAACGGCGGCAGCGCGCCCGCCAGGATCGGCCTGCTCGCCTCCCGCAGCCTCACAGCCTTCGCCGGATACCTCGCCGCCCTGCGCCTGGGTGCCATCCTCACCCCGCTCAACCCCGGCTATCCGGTCGGCCGGAACCGCTCCGTGTGGGAGCTCGCCCGGGCCGAGGTCCTGCTCGCCGACGAGGAAGGATCGGCCCAGCTCAAGGGCGATCTTGCGGCCGCCGGCGGTCCCACCCTGCTGCGCCTCACCGACACCGACACCGAGGCCCTGGAAGCCGACGCTTTCGCGCTCCCAGCACGTATCGCCACACCTACGGACACCGCCTACATCCTGTTCACCTCCGGCTCCACTGGCCGCCCCAAGGGCGTGCCGATCAAGCATCGCAACCTCGCCCCGTACATCGCGCACAACATCGAGCGGTTCGAAGTGCGGCCGGGCTGCCGGGTCTCGCACACCTTCGATCTGACCTTCGACCCCTCCGTCTTCGACCTGTTCGTCACCTGGGGCGGCGGCGCAACCCTGGTGGTCCCGCAACGCACCGAACTGCTGGAACCGATCCGGTACATCGTCGAACGGTCCGTCACCCACTGGTTCTCGGTGCCCTCGGTCGTCTCGGTCGCCGCGAGCCTGGGCAGGCTGCCGCAGGGGAAGGCGCCCGACCTGCGGTACGGGATCTTCATCGGGGAGCAGCTGACGGAGCGACAGGCCCGGCTGTGGGCGGGGGCCGCGCCCAAGGCCCGTATCGAGAACGTCTACGGACCAACTGAACTCACCGTCGCCTGCACCGAGTTCCGGCTCGCCGACGACAGCAGCCAGTGGCCCGCCACTTCGAATGGCACGATCCCCATCGGGCCGGTCTACGGTTTCCTCGACCACGTCGTGCTCGGTGAGGACGGCCGGCCCGCCGACGAGGGCGAACTGTGCATCCGGGGTCCGCAGCGCTTCGACGGCTACCTAGACCCGGCCGACGACCACGGCAGGTTCCTCGCGTACGACGCGGCCGACGGCCGCCCCGCCGAGGTCTACCGGGGCGAGACCCCGCTCACCCCGGCCCACTGGTACCGCACCGGCGACCGGGTGCGCCGTGAACACGGCACTCTCACCCACCTCGGGCGGCTCGACAACCAGGTCAAGGTGCGCGGCTACCGCATCGAGCTCGGCGAGATCGAGTCCGCCCTGCGCCGCCATCCCGCCATAGGCGACGCCGTCGTCCTGGCGATCCCCGGACCCGACGAGACCGAACTCGTTGCCTGCTACACCGGCGAACGGCTCAAAGGCAGCGACATCATGCTCCGGCTGCGCAAGCAGATACCCGTCCACATGGTCCCGCGCCGCTACGAGCACCTCGACGCCATGCCGCTCAACCCCAACGGCAAGATCGACCGCCCGGCCCTGAACCGGGAATTCACCCACGCCACCTCCCAAGGGAAGCGGTGACCCGCCATGGCCCTGTCCCTCTCCACTCTGCTGCGTGACCTCAAGCCGCCCTCGCCCGTCGTCAGGGTCCTGGCCATCAGCAACCTCGCGCGGACAGTGGCGAACGGCTTCCTGCTCTCCGTCACAGTGCTGTACTTCATGAGTGCCATAGGCATCCCCGCCGCGAGCGTCGGCCTCGGCATGACCGTCGCCGCCGTGTTGGCCATGCTCGTCAGCATCCCGGCGGGCCGGCTCTCCGATCGGTTCGGCTCGCGCACCACCTCCGTCGTGTTCGGTTCGGCCCAGGGCGTCATCGTCTGCTGCTACGCCCTGACCGGCGGGTTCTCCGGATTCCTCGTCGTCGTCGCGCTGGCATCGATGGCCGATGCCGGCGGGGCCGCCGCCCGTGGCGCGCTGATCGCCGAGGCTCTCCCGCCGGCCGAACGGGTCCCGGCCCGGGCCTACCTGCAGTCCGTCATCAACGTCGGCCTGTCCCTGGGCACGCTGCTCGGCGGCACCGCCCTCGCCGCCGACTCGGCCGCGCTCTACCGCGTCCTGCTCGCTGCCACCGGCGTCCTGTTCGTCGCTGCCGGGCTGATGTGCCTGCCGCTCCCGCAGACCCCGGCCGGCGCCGGGAAGCCGGGGGAGGAGCGCCGCAACGTCCTGCGCGACATCCCCTTTGTGGTGGTCGCCGTGCTCAACGCCGTACTGGTCCTGGGCACCGACGCGCTGCTGACGGTGGCGCTGCCCCTGTGGATCGCGGAGCGCACCGACGCGCCGGTCTCGATCTTCGCCGGCCTGATCTTCGTCAACACCGCGATGTGCGTGCTGTTCCAGGTGCGCATGAGCAGGGGCGCCGAGGACGTCCCGGGCGGAGCCCGCGCGATGCGAAGGGCCGGCATCCTGCTGGCCGTGTGCTGCGCCTGTTTCGCGCTGTCCGCCGGGCAGCCCGCCTGGGTCGCGGCCGTCTGCCTGGTTGTCGGCGCCATGGTCCACGTGTGCGGCGAGATGCTGCACTCGGCCGGATCCTGGGCCTTGTCATACGAGCTCTCGCCCTCGAACGCCCACGGCCAGTACCAGGGCATGTTCAACCTGGCCCAGCGCGTCGGCGGCGCCGTCACTCCCGCCCTGACCACCATCGTGATCATCGGCTGGGGCTGGCCGGGATGGGCCCTGTTCGGCGCCGTCCTGTTGGCCGGCGGCTTGGCCACACCGGCCGTTGCGCGCTGGGCGGAGAGCACCCGCGTGACCGAGCCCGAGCCCGGACCCCAGCCCGTGAAAGAGGCGTCGCAGTCGACGCCCGCCCCGGCCTGACCGAGGCCTTCCCGGGGGTGACCGCGTCCGGCGCGGGCCCCGTACAGAGAGAGAAACATGGACTTCAGTCTCTTCTACTTCGGCAACGACAGCACGGCACCCGACGACCGAAACCGGTACGACTTGGTCCTCGAAGGCGCCCGGTTCGCCGACACCCACGGTTTCACCGCCGTGTGGACGCCCGAGCGGCACTTCCACGCCTTCGGCGGCCTCTACCCCAACCCGGCGGTGACCGGCGCGGCCATCGCCGCCGTCACCAGTCGCGTCGCCATCCGTGCCGGCAGTGTCGTCGCCCCGCTCCACCATCCCCTGCGTATCGCGGAGGAGTGGTCGGTCGTCGACAACATCTCCGGGGGACGGGTAGGCCTTGCCTTCGCCTCCGGCTGGCACGCCACCGATTTCGCCCTGCGCCCCGAGGCCTACGAGAACCGCCGCGAGGTGCTCCTGGACAGCGTCCGCACGGTCCGCGGGCTCTGGCGCGGAGAGGAGGCGGACGTGCTCGACGGCACTGGAGTCCCGCAGCGGGTGCGCTCATTCCCTCGCGCGGTCCAGCCCGAGCTGCCGGTGTGGATCACCAGCGCGGGCGGGGTCGAGACCTTCCGTAACGCCGGGGCCCTGGGCGCGGGAGTCCTGACCCATCTCCTGGGCCAGGACGTCGACGAGCTCGCCGGCAAGATCGCCGCATATAGGGAGGCCTACGCGAACCGCCCCGGCGCGGATGGCTCCGCCGGACACGTGGTGGTCATGGCCCACACCTATCTGGATCAGGACGACGAAGCCGCTCGCCTCCTCGTACGCGATCCGCTCACTGCCTACCTGCGAACCTCCGTCAACCTGCTCCTCGGCTCACAGGCGCACGGCACTGCTCGCCGCATCGACCCGGCCAAACTCCGTGACAAGGACCTCGACTTTCTCGCCGCGCGGGCCTTCGACCGCTACTACGAGGACGGCGCGCTATTGGGCACCGTCCCCAGGGCCGCACGGGTCGTGGCCCGGCTCAAGGACCTCGGGGTGGACGAGATCGCCTGCCTCATCGACTTCGGGCTGCCCGCCAAGGTGGTCCTCGACGGGCTCGCCACCCTCGATGAACTCCGGAGGACCACCACATGAGCGCCCACACACCGATCGCGGCGGTGGCCGACAAGCGCCCCGCCGCATCCGGCTCCGCCCCGTCCCGGACCGGCGCCGTCCCTCCCGAATCCGAGGCGCCCAGCCGCCGCTTCCGGCGCACCGCGGGCCGCTTCCCGACCGGAGTCACCGTTGTCACCACGCTCGACCAGGACCGGCGGCCCCACGGCACGACCGTGAACTCCTTCACGACCGTCTCAATGGACCCCTGCCTGGTCCTCGTCGCCCTCGGGCACAGCTCCCGGCTGCACGACAAGATCCTGGCGTCCTCCGCCTTCACCGTCAGCGTGCTCTCCGCGACACAGGAGCACGAGGCGCGCTGGTTCGCCGACCCAGCCCGCCCCGCCGGCGTCGATGCCTTCACCGGTCGGCCCTGGAGCCCCGCCCCGTACTCGGGCGCCCCCATCCTCCTCGACGGTGTCGCCTACTTCGACTGCGCCGTGGAGGAAGCCCGCCCCGCCGGGGATCACACCCTGCTGGTGGGCCGCGTCGAGACCTTCGGCGTGCTCAGCGATGTTCCCGCGCTCACCTTCGCCGACAGCGCTTTCACCCCGAGAGAAGGCCAGCTGTGACCCTCGTGTACATGTTCCCGGGCCAGGGCTCGCAGAGGGTGGGCATGGGCCGCGAGCTCTTCGCCCGCTTCCCCGACCGTCTCGCCGAAGCCGACAGGGTGCTCGGGTATTCCGTCCGCGAACTGTGTCTGCGGAACCCGCAAGAGAGGCTTGGGCAGACTGCCTTCACCCAGCCCGCGGTCTACGTGGTCAACGCCCTTTCCTATGCCGCCGCACGGGCCGACGGCAGACCCAGTCCGGCCGCCGCCGTCGGCCACAGCCTCGGCGAGTACAACGCCCTCGAGGCGGCCGGGGTTTTCGGCTTCGCCGAAGGACTGCGCCTGGTCGCGGCTCGGGCCGAAAGCATGTCCCGGGTCACCGACGGCGGCATGTGCGCGGTCATCGGCATGGACGAAGCGGTGATCCGGCTGCTGCTGCGCCGGGCCGGCCTCGAAACCGTCAAGGTGGCCAACTACAACACCGCCGACCAGACCATCATCGGCGGCCCGGTTGCCAAGCTGGAAGCGGCGGCCACCCTGCTCAAGAATGCGGGCGCCCGCGGCGTACGTCAGCTCCCGGTCAGCGGCCCGTTCCACACCGCCCATATGTCCGCCGCGGCCGAGGAGTTCGGCCGCGTGCTGGGCCGCACCCCGCTCTCGGCTCCGGCCTTCCCCGTCCTCGCGAACCGCACTGCACGCCCGCACTCGGCCGAAGATCTGGCCGTCGCATTGACGGAGCACATCGACCACCCGGTGCTGTGGCGGCAGAGCATCGAGGCCCTGCTCGACACCGACCCGGACACCGTGTTCGAGGAACTGGGGGACAGCACCGTCCTCACCCGCATGCTGCGTGCCATCCGTACCGAAAGGACCGCCCGTTGAACACCCGAGTCTCCGCCGTCATCCGGCCCCGTCCGGTGGACGACCCGGCCGTGCGCCTGTTCGTCCTGCATCACGCGGGCGGATCCCACCTCGCCTACACCCCGTGGGTCTCTCACTTCCCCGCAGACTGGGACGTGTGCCTCGTCGAGGCACCCGGTCGCGGCCCGCTCAGCGGGGTCCCGCTCCAGGTGAGCACCGAGGCCCTTGCCGCGTACCTGCTGGAGGATCTACTCCCCTGGCTGGACGCGCCCTTCGCCTTCTTCGGACACAGCATGGGCGCACTCGTCGGGTACGAACTGACACTCCAGACCGTCGAGCGGGGCCTCGCACCCCCGGTCTGGCTGGGCATCTCCGCGTGCGAAACCCCCTTCGACGAAGAGTTCCCCGGCGCCCGGGAACCCCTCCACACCATGGCCGGTCCGGACCTGCGGGCCGCGCTGGCGGCCATGGGCGGACTGCCCCAGGCCATCCTGCAGGACGACGACGTCTGGGCCCTGTACGAGCCCCGCCTGCGCGCCGACTTCCAACTCGTGGAGAGCTGGCGCCCGCGCCCCGCCGGACGCTCGCGGATCCTGGTGCCCTGCTCGCTCTTCGGCGGGGAGGAGGACCACGTGGTGACCCCGGCCGAGCTGACGGCATGGTCCGACGGGGCCGACCAACCGCTCGGCGAGTACCTCTACCCGGGCGGCCACTTCTACTGGGACGGCCAGATCGACGCGGTCGCGGCCCAGATCGTCGAGGAGATCGACACAGCGGTCCCCGGCCTCGCGACCTGGTGACTCCGCGCTGAGCGCCCCGGCCGAGGCGCTAACGCTGGGAGGGAGATTTGTTGGTGTTCGGTGAGGTGGCTGGCTTGGTGTGTTGCTGGTTCGCTGAGAGGTGTAGGTGGCGGTCTTCGTAGCTGGGTCGGCGTATCTGAGCTGGAGTTATGTGTTCTGTGCTGAGGGCAGCTGGGTTGCGTTGTAGGTAGTTCCTGCGGCCGCAAGCGTCACCTAGTCGTCGACACCAAGGGCCTGCCGCTGTTCGTCATGGTCACCCCCGCCGACATGACCGACCGCGACGCGGCCAAGGAAGTCCTGTTCCGGCTGCGGCTCATGCACCCCGAGATCACCATCGTCTGGGCCGACTCCGCCTACGCCGGACAGCTCGTGACCTGGTCGAACAAGTACCTGGGCCTGACGGTCAAGACGGTGAGCCGGCCCAAGAACGCGGTCGGCTTCGTCGTGCTGCCCCGCCGCTGGGTGGTCGAGAGGTCCCTGGCCTGGGTCATGCACGCCCGCAGACACGCTCGCGACTACGAGCGGCTCATCCAGCACTCCAAATCGCTGATCACCTGGGCCGCGATCACCCTCATGACCAGGCGCATCACCCGCCGACAGTCCCGCCGGGCCAGCCAGCCACCCCCTCGCGAGCACACCCGGGACTGACCGGGACACCGCCACCTCCCGCCTCCGAATCGTCCCGTTTTTCCATCCTGTGTCGGCGTACTGGTGGGAGTGCTCCACCGAGTACAGAGATTTGTGCACCAGCTTTGGCGACCTGCTCCGTTTGAGACCATCGGCACTTCCCAGTCTGCGGACAGCCGATTGCCTGCCCACGGACAACACGTGGGCTACGTCGATCGGGTGGAACGGACACTCCGTCAGGGCTGGACTGTGTCCAGGCGATCTTGCAGGGCCTTCGTGATCAGGTCGTGGATGAGGTACTCGCCGGGGGCTCGGTTCTCCTTGAGGCGGGCAACGTCGCCGGGTCCGAACCAGTCGTAGGCGGTGTGCTTGGACCATTCCAGGGCGGGGTGGTCCAGATCGCCGTCGACCTCGACGAGGTAGTCGGCCTCGTGCCGCATTCCGGCACCGTCGTCGCCGGTCCAGGTGGTGATCCCGAGGAGGCGCCGGACGCGGCGAAGGCGCCAGCCGGTCTCCTCTTCGACTTCTCGGGCGAGGGCGTCCAACAACGCCTCACCGGGCTCGACATGACCGCCGACGATGTCCCAGCAGTCGGGGAAGAGCCGTCTGTGGGGGCTGCGTTTCTGGGCGAAGGCTTTGCCGTCCAGGTTGAGGATGACAGCTCCGACCGCCCAGACCTCGCCGTCGGCGGGCGCAGGGATCTCGACGCTGGTCTCTGCGGCTACGCGGTACTGATCCTCTGACATGTCCTCAATGTAGGGCCGTCCGGCCACTCACGCCGTCGCCTCACCCAGTCTCACAGTTCCACTACCGATCAGACATACCCCGGGCAGGTTTGCCTCGCTCGTCCTCGGCCCTCTCCAGAGCGTTGATGGCCCGGCGGCGCCAACGCGTGATGCCTACAACGGCGACCATCCCACCCAGTAGACAGGCCAGCGGAACACCCCAGGCTGCGGCCATGAACAGGGTCCCAAGTGATTCCATGACGCCCCCTCCCGTGGAATGGCCTCGGGCTGGAGCTCGTTGCCAAGACGGGTGCGGAAATCTCTGTACTCGGTGGAACATTCTCACGAGTACGCCGCCACTTTGGCACGGCGGGTTCCGGGCGAAGCCGCATCCCGTCCGCCTCACCAAAACGAGTGACACCCTCGCCGAGAACCCCACAGGTCCTCACCCACCCCCGGACCATTCCTTGTCATGCATGGATCAGGATCGAGTACTCACGCCGTCCGGAAGAGTCTCACCGACCGGTACCGGTACCGGCACTCAGCCGCGCAGGCCGACCTCCACCGTCGCCGTCGCCGACGCGCCCTCGTGGGAGTCGCCGCCGTTCCAGCGCACCGTGTACGTCGTCTTGCCTGCCGCCCACGGCTTGTCGATGACCTTGTGCACCAGGTCGAGGGTCTGCCTCATCTGCGGAGGCGGATGACGGCGGGCGAGACGGTCGAGCCGGCGATGTGCCTGAAGGACTTCCGGCAGGTTCGCCAGCGGCAGGTCGTGAGTGGCCCGCGTCCAGGTCCGATGCCGGAAACACAGGTATCGGTGGACGCTGGCCCGCTTCGGCCGCTGGAGTCTCTACCGCTGACCACCCGCATCGGCGGCCCTGGGGGGATCGAAGGCAGGACGGCGCTGGGTTTTCTCCAGCGGACCGCGATCGATCCGTAGCTCGCCAGGAATGCCAGACAGGCGAACGAAGGCGCAGGCAGGCTTACTTGAGTGTGATGCAGGGTTTGGTGGTGGCGCCGTAGTTGAACTCCACGCAGATCCGGCTGCCTGCGGGAAGGTCGGGTCCCACACGGTCGTGGCGGCCGCGACCCCAGCTGATCTCGGTCCAGGACTCCACTGCTTTGCCTGCCCGCCAGCTTCCGCCGACATGGCGGGGTCCGCCCGGTGTTTGATACCACCAGCGCGCCAGATTGTGGGATCTGACCGGGCTGCGGTTGGCGTAGATCCAGCTCAGGGTGCGCTGCCGGGAGCCGGCCCGGTGCCAGTAGGTGACGACCATCCCGTAAAGGCACGGGTTGCCGGCCTCGGCGTGACAGGTGTTGGCGCGCTCATCGACGTAGGAGGCCGACGAGGCCGGGCCTACCGCAACGGCAAGAGCAGCCGCAGCCAACAACCCGGCCCCTAACGCATGGACTCGCGGAGCCTTCGGCATGAGTGAACCTCCTGAACGACGGATCATGCTGAGTTCAACCGTGCGCGGGACCGGGCAGTCACCGTGGATGCCGTGCCCCTGCGCCCGTAGACATGTCGGCCCTGACGCCGGCGGGAGGAAGGGGTGTCAGGGCCGGAAACACGATCCGCCTCAGGGGGAGGGCGGGAGTTCCACGTGTCGTCCTGCCCAACGGTGAGGCGGCAACAAGGGTCACGCACCTTTGTCACAGGGATCCGGGAGGGCGGTTCATCGGCCGAGCTGTTGACGGCAGGCGCGCACCACGGACGGATCGAAGCCCGTCCCCTGCGCCCAGGAACAGACCGCCCCGGTGTTATACGGCGGAGGGACTTGATGCGGGCGATGCCGTGCAGGGGAGGTGCGCCGGATGACAGCCGGGGTCCGGCCGGTTGCGCGGTGAGGGTGCCGTGACGGGGCGACGGCGGGTTCGTGCTGGGGCTGGCCCGGGTCGGGGCGGGCCGCAGGGTGGGAGGTAGCGGCCGAGGTCGCGGTGGCTGGGCCGTAGGCGGGGGCCAGGGTCTCCCGTGCGGGCGGCTGGACGGGGTCCGGCCACCCTGGGCCCGGAGCCACCGTGGCCAGACGCTCTCCCCGGGGGAGTAATCCCCCAGCGGGGGGTGCCGGGTTGGGGGCGATGGTCACGCAGCCTGTGCTGAGAACCAGCACGGCCAGCACGGTGGGCAGCAGGAGGGGGATGCGCATCAGGAGGTGCGGGCGAGTGATTCCTTGGCCGTGGAGATCAGGTGCCGGTCCACCCAGCCGTCCACGCCCGACCCCTTCATCGTGATGTGCGCCCAGTTCACGTCACGGGTGTAGCCGTGGAAGCGGCACTTCTGGTCGCGGTACCCGATCCCCATTCTTGCCGCCGCCGTTGAAGGGGCCTGGCGGATGACGGCCGCATCGGTGTCGATCCGGCACGGCTCCTCACCCGACGACGCCGCGACCGACGACGCCATCGGCCCGACAGCAAGGGCCCCCAGCGCACCGGCAATCCCGACAGCCCACATGGCCCTGGTGCGCACCCGCATCCCTCCAAAGATCACAAACAGTGGAGGCACCTTCGTAGCGAGACTGCGGCGGTGAAGTCGAACCAGATCGCGTGCCGTTCATCCATGGGCGTGGAAACTGCCATCATCACACCAGGCCGCTGGTCACCGCTGCGGCTGTACCGGCCCCGTGATCTCGAGGTGCCCGGGCCAGAGGCAGAAGAGGACTTCAGTGACCTCCTCGTCCGCAGACCAGGCTCAGGCGCAGGCTGCACGCCGGCCGCCTGACAAAGACGCAGCTTGTGCGATGACCACTCTTCTCATGCCCTGGGATGAACCTGGCGGGAAACGGATCGACTTCAAGGTCACCACCCGGCTAGGAAGATCACCCGGGAGGCGAGCTGCTCAACAAGGCGCTCATCGTGGCTGCGCAGGCCCTGGAGGAGCGGGCCCGCGCGTAGCGGGAGCGCGAGCGCGTCGCGGCGGAGCGCCAACGTCAGCAGGCTAAGGCGGACCGGCTGCGGGAGCTGGAAGGCGCCTCCGACATCACGGTGGCCGAGTACGAGTACGAGTACGAGCACGAGGCGCGCAAGGGCACGGCGGCCGCGAACGCGGACGCGGCCCGCGCGGCGGCGGAGTCCAAGGCGGCAGCGGCGAAGGTGGCGGCGGAGCGCGCTTGTGTGGCGGCGGAGCGCCAGGCCCGGACCGAGGCCGAGGCGATCGAATCGGCGGAGGCGGCCGAGGCCCGGCGCAAGGCGGCCGAGGAATTCTCGGCGGCCGAGGCGGAGGCGGCGCGTGCCCACGCGGCGGCGGAGCGCTCGCGGTCAGAGGCTGCCCGCTGGGCAGCCGAGGCCGCCCGCCTGGCCGCCGACGAGAAAGCGGCGGAGACCGACCGGCAGGAGGCCGCGCACATCGCCCACGAGACCGCGCTCCTGGAAGCGCGTACCGCCGTCGCCGAAGACTTCGCCCGCCTGACGGCCCGCGAGCGCAATGAACGGCGAGTCGCCCGCCTGCTCCTGGCGAACGGGTTCAACGTCGTCCGTCCCGACGCCGAAGTCGTCCCGCTCACGCAGATCATGAGCGTCCTGAACATCAAGCAGACCGCAGCAGGCGACACACGGACCGGAGCCGTACGCCTGCTCATGGAGGGCTACCGGGCCACGGACTTCGAGTTGGAGATGGACGGCACGCAGGTCTGATCCCGCGTCACGGCGGTGGGGGGGGGGCCCCCCCGGGGGGGCCCCCCCCCCCCGGGGGGGGGGGGCGGCCCGGGGGGGGGGGGGGGCGGGGGGGGGGGGGGGCCGGGCGCCGCCCCCACCCCCGCCCGCCCCCCCCCCAAGCC
>NZ_JBIATV010000025.1:0-32811 GCF_042892175.1 Streptomyces sp. NPDC001828 | reverse complement strand
GACCTTCCGTTCGACCGGCTCGTCGAGGTGCTCAACCCCGAGCGTTCGGCGTCCCGGCATCCGTTGTTCCAGGTCATGCTCACCGTCGGCGACACCGCCGCCGGCACTCCGGAACTCGAAGGCCTCGAAACGGCTTTCCTCGACCCGGAGTTGAGGATCGCGAAGTTCGACATGACCTTCGCGTTCGGTGAGCGCCGGGCGGCCGACGGCAGCCCGGACGGACTCGACATCATCGTCGAGTACGCCACCGACCTGTACGAGCCGAAGACGGTCGAACTCCTGCTGGAGCGCACCCTGCTCCTGCTGGAGTCGGCCGCGGCCGACCCCGACACGTCCGTCGGTTCGGTCCCGCTGCTCGCCCCCGAGGAGCGGCATCTGCTCGACGTCTGGTCCGGGCCCGCAACCCGGGCTCCCGAACTGGGCTTGGACGGTCTGTTTGCGGGTCGGGCGGCGCGTTCGCCGGAGGCTCCGGCTGTGGTGTTCGAGGATCAGGTGGTGTCGTACGGGGAGTTGGAGGTGTGGTCGAACCGTCTGGCCCGGTATCTGTCGGGCAAGGGTGTGGCGCCGGGTGATCTGGTGGCGGTGCATGTGGAGCGTTCGCCGCACATGGTGGCCGCGATCCTGGCGGTGTTGAAGGCGGGTGCGGGTTACACGATGCTGGATCCGCAGTTCCCGGATGAGCGTCTGAATGCTGTTCTGGAGCAGGTGCGTCCGGCTGTGGTGGTGACGCAGTCGCATCTTCCGGTGTTGCGGTCGGATGCGGTGCGTGTCGATCTGACGCGTGAGGTGGCGGAGATCAGTGCCGTCTCGGGTGGGTCGGTGGTGACGGGTGGGTCTCCGGAGTCGGTTGCGTGTGTGATGTTCACGTCGGGTTCGACGGGTGTGCCGAAGGGTGTTGCGGCGTCGCACCGGGCGCTCGCGGCGACCTTTGTCGGCCCGGACTATCTGGCTTTCGGTCCGGAGCAGACGTTCTTGCAGTGTTCTCCGGTGTCGTGGGACGCGTTCGCGCTGGAGGTGTTCGGGCCGCTGCTTCACGGCGGCGTGTGTGTGCTTCAGCCGGGTCAGCACACTGATCCGCATCAGATCGTGGAACTGGTGGAGCGTCATCAGGTGACCACGCTTCAGATGTCGGCGAGCCTGTTCAACCACATGCTGGACGAACACCCCGCCGTCTTCGGACAGATCAGTGAAGCCATGACGGCCGGTGAAGCCGCGTCCCCCGCCCACGCGGCGAAGGCACTCGCCCACTTCCCCCACCTGCGGTTGCTGAACGGGTACGGGCCGGCGGAGAGCATGGGCTTCACGACCACGTTCGCCATCGAGCCGGGTACGGCCGAGGGTGCGGCGAGCATTCCGGTGGGTGGTCCGCTGTCCGGGAAGCACGCCTATGTGCTGGACGGGAACCTGGAGTTGGTGGCGCCGGGGGTGCCGGGTGAGTTGTATGTCGCGGGGCATGGTCTGGCGCACGGTTACATAGGTCAGCCGGGTTTGTCGGCGGACCGTTTCGTGGCCAACCCTTACGGGCCCGCTGGGGCGCGGATGTATCGGACCGGGGACTTGGCGCGGTGGAACAAGCAGGGTGCGCTGGAGTATCTGGGCCGGGGTGACCAGCAGATCAAGCTGCGGGGTTTCCGGATCGAACCGGGCGAGATCGAGGCGGCGTTGGCGTCGCATCCGCAGGTGCAGCAGGCGGCGGCGGTGGTTCGTGAGGACCGTCCCGGCGACAAGCGCCTGGTGGCCTACGTGGTGGGAGAGGGGGTCGAGAGCACGGCCCTGGTGCGGCACACGGCGGCGCGGCTGCCGGAGTACATGGTTCCTGCGGCCGTCGTGGTCCTGGAGGAGTTGCCTCGTACGGTCAACGGAAAGCTGGACCGCCGGGCCCTGCCCGCGCCGGATCTGACCGCCGTGTCCGACGGCCGTGCGCCGCGCAATCCGGCCGAGGAGATCCTGTGCGGTCTCTTCGCCGACACCCTCGGGCTCGCTTCCGTCACCATCGACGACCACTTCTTCCACCGCGGCGGCCACTCCCTGCTCGCCACCCGGCTGATCAGCCGCATCCGTACGGTCTGGGGCACTCGCGTCACCATCCGCGACCTCTTCCAGAGCCCCACCCCGGCGCTGCTGGCCGAGCACATCGCGGCGGGCAGCGGAAGCAACCCGCTCGACACCGTGCTGCCCATCAGGGCGGCCGGCCGGGACACGGAGACGGCGCCCCTGTTCTGCGTGCACGCCGTATCCGGGGTGAGCTGGGGTTACGCCGGACTGCTGCCGCACCTCGGTGCCGACCGGCCGCTCATCGCCCTCCAGGCCCGTCGGCTCGGCGGTACCGAGGACGTGCCGGAATCCATCGAGGAGATGGCGGACGACTACCTCGCCGAGATCCGCGGGGTCCAGCCGCACGGCCCGTACCACCTGCTCGGCTGGTCGTTCGGCGGGCTCGTCGCGCACGCGGTCGCCGCCCGTCTGGAGGCGGCCGGGGAGGAGGTCGCGCTGCTGGCGCTGCTCGACTCCTACCCGCTGCCCGACGGGTTCCGGGCGCCCGAGATCGACGGCAGGCACGTACTGACCGCCCTGCTCGGCAGCCGGGGCGAGTCCGTGCCGGTGCGGTGCGCCGACTCGGTGCCGGACGTCGCCGAACTCGCCGATGCGCTGCGGCAGTCGGACCCGGTGCTCGCCGGTCTGGAGCACGCACAGGCGGCGGCCGTGGTGGCGGCGACCCTCGACAACCTGCGGATGCGGTACCGGTACGTGCCGGACGTGCGGTTCGGCGGTGACGCGCTGTTCTTCGACGCGACCGGCACGCCGGCGGCGCAGTCGGGGGCGGAGGCCTGGGCGCCCCATGTCGGGGGCCGGGTCGAGGAGTTCGCGGTCGACTGCGAGCACGCGGCGATGACCGAGGCGGAGCCGCTGCGCGCGATCGGGGAGGTGCTCGCCCGCCGGCTGCGGCCGGCGGCCCACATCTGACACGGCCGGGCCGCCCGACACACGCCGTACGGCACGGGCCACACGTCGTACGGCGCAGGCCACAACAGGCCTGCGGGGCACGGCATACGGCACATGGCGCGCGGCCCCGGGGCCCGTACGGCGGATTTGATCGCCGTACGGGCCCCGAGGCCTGTCCGGGTCTGTGCCCCGCACCGCTTCCCGCCGCCCGGCTGCCGCTAACTGCCCGCATACTGCCGCCTCGGCAGCCGGATTCGGGTGCCGGTGCTGCTTAGCGTGGAGGGGTCCGCATGATCGGCCAGGCCCAGTGAACGGTCCGGTCCGGCCCCCAGAGGAAGTCAAGGACATGGTGGATCATTCCGGTTGGCGCGTCGGCGTCGCTTCCGCGCCGATACATCACGGCGAAATACTCCAGGGCGTCTTTCCGCACCAGGGTCAGCTCAGCCGGGGGCTGGTCACGATGCCCTGTACCGTCCACACCACCCAGGCGTCCTTCATCCCCGCCCGGGGCGAGGAGCTGACCGTCTCCCCGTCCTGGAAGTCCAAGGCGCGGCGGGCGGCGCAGCTCGCCGTCGAGGCCTGTGTCCGGCCCGAGGACGGGCCGGTCGGCGGGCATCTCGAACTGACCGGCGACGTGCCGCTGTGCCGCGGCTTCGGCTCCTCGACCAGTGACGTGCTGGCCGCGATCTGGGCCGTACAGGACGCCTTCGTGCGGTCGCTGCCGCCCGAGGCCGTCGCACGGATCGCGGTGTGTGCCGAGACCGCGTCCGACTCCCTCATGTTCAAGGAGAGCTCGGTGCTGTTCGCACAGCGCGAGGGCAAGGTCATCGAGGACTTCGGCTACCGGATGCCGGCCGTGCGGGTGCTCGGCTTCGGCTCCCGGCCGGAGAACGACGGCAAGGGCATCGACACCCTGGCCTTCCCGCCGGCCCGCTACGACAGCACGGAGATCGAGGTCTTCGCCGAGCTGCACGCGATGCTGCGCGAGGCCATCCACACCAAGGACGTCGCCCTGGTCGGCGCGGTGGCCTCGGCCAGCACCGGGATCAACCAGCGGCACCTGCCCATCCCGCTCCTGGACAGCCTGCGCGTCATCGAGCGGGAGACCGGAGCCCTCGGCATTCAGACCGCGCACAGCGGAGACATCGCCGGACTCCTCTACGACCGCGACGACCCCGAGGTCGACGCCCGCACCGAGCACGGTCGGCGACTGCTGCACAACATCGGCATCCACGAGCAGTGGATCTTCACGACGGGTGACTGACATGACCACTTTCACGATCGCGGGCGCCGCACGGGTGCACGACTCGGTGGTGGACGCCACCGAGCTGCCCCGCATCATCCAGGTGACCGACAACCTCTACGCCACCGCGTTCAGCCTGATGAAGCTGCTCCCGGCGCGGTTCATCGTCGACCGTGCGGAGGCCGCGGGCCTGCTGCGGCCCGGCACCCGGATCATCGAGACCTCCTCGGGCACCTTCGCGCTCGGCCTGGCGATGGTGTGCCGGCTGCGCGGCTACGACCTGACCATCGTCGGCGACTCCGCGATAGACCGGGACCTGCGCAACCGGCTCGAAATGCTGGGCGCCACCGTGGAGATCGTCGAGCACACCGGCCAGCCCGGCGGCATCCAGGGTGCCCGGCTGGCCCGGGTGGAGGAACTGCGCCGACTGCACCCCGACAGCTTCGTCCCCGGGCAGTACGACAACCCGGACAACCCCGGCGCCTACGCGGTCGTCGCCCAGCTCATCGGGGAGACCGTCGGCTCGGTGGACTGCCTGGTCGGCCCGGTCGGCTCCGGCGGCTCCACCGGGGGGCTCGCCGCCGCCCTGCGTCCCACCGACCCGGCCCTGCACCTGGTCGGCGTCGACACCCACGGCTCGATCATCTTCGGCACCCCCGACGGTCCGCGCACCCTGCGCGGCCTCGGCAGCAGCATCCACCCCGGCAACGTGCGCCACGCCGCCTACGACGAGGTCCACTGGGTCACCGCGGCCGAGGCCTTCCACGCCACCCACGAACTGTTCCGCAACCACGGCCTGTTCATGGGCCCGACCAGTGGCGCCTCCTTCCAGGTCGCGTCCTGGTGGGCGGCGCAGAACCCCGAGAGCAAGGTCGTCATGGTGCTGCCCGACGAGGGCTACCGCTACCAGTCGACCGTCTACAACAGCGACTGGCTCGGCGAGCAGGGCATCGAACCGGCCCCCACGCCGGGCGGCCCCGTGACCGTCGCGCACCCGCTGGACGCCCCCTCCTCCTGGTCCCGCCTGGTCTGGGCGCGGCGCGGCTTCGACGACGTGATGATGCCGGGGGCCGACGCATGAGCGCCCCGCTGCTGCTGTTCGTCGAGTCCAACACCACCGGTACGGGGCGCCAGTTCGCGCAGCGGGCGCGCGCGCTCGGCGCCGAGCCGGTGCTGCTGAGCGCCGACCCCGGCCGCTACCCGTACGCGGCCGATGACGAGCTGCGCACGGTCGTCGTGGACACCGCGGACGGTGACGCCCTGTGGGCCGCCGTCCAGCGGCTCGCCGCCGGTGCGCGCGTCGCCGGTGTGCTGTCCAGCTCCGAGTACTACGTCGCCGCCGCCGCCGACCTGGCGGCGCGGCTCGGGCTGCCCGGGCCGTCCGCCGACGCGGTGCGCGCCTGCCGGGACAAGTCGGTGCAGCGCAGCACCCTGGCCGAGGCGGGGGTGCCCGTCCCCCGGTTCTCGGTGGCCGGCACGGTCGCCGAAGCGGTCGCCGCCGCGCAGTGGCAGGGCGGCCCGGTGGTGGTCAAGCCGGTGCAGGGCTCCGGCAGCCTGGGCGTACGCCTGTGCCGCGACAGCGGTGAAGTCGTCGCCCACGCGGGGGAGTTGCTGTCCGCCACGGTCAATGAACGCGGGCTGCGCACACCCGCCCGGGTCCTGGTGGAGCAGTACCTCACCGGGTCCGAGTTCTCCGTCGAGGTGTTCGGTGAGCAGGTCGTCGTGACCGTCGCCAAGCACGTCGGCGAACCGCCCGTCTTCGTGGAGACCGGCCACGACGTGCCGGCCGTGCTGCCCGCGCCCGAGGCAGCCGCACTGGCCGACAGCGCCGTGCACGCCGTGAAGGCGCTCGGCCTCGGCTGGGGCGCCGCCCATGTCGAGCTCCGCCTCGACGGCGGGGTGGCCCGTGTCATCGAGGTCAACCCGCGCCTGGCCGGCGGGATGATCCCGGAACTGGTGCGCCGCGCCCGGGGCATCGACCTCGTCGGCGCCCAGGTGCGCGCCGGGCTCGGCCTGCCCGTCGAGCTCATCGGCACGAGCGGCACCGCGGGAGCGGCCTCCATCAGGTTCCTCACCGCGGACACCGACGCCGTCCTCGGGGACACCGACGCCGCCGAGGCCGCCGCCCTCGCCGTGCCCGGTGCCGTGGACGCCGCCCTCTACCGCCCGCCCGGCACCCGGGTCGGCCCTGCCGAGGACTTCCGCGGCCGGCTCGGCCACGTCATCGCCGTCGCCGACCGCCCCGAGGAGTCGGCGCGAGCGGCCGACACCGCCCGGTCCCTCGGGCTGGCCACCGCCCTGGAACACGCCCCGGTGAAGGAGGAGATGCCGGTATGACGACGCCATCGCAGGCCGTCGGAGCCGGAGGAGTGGACACCGGGCGGCTGCGCACCGCTCTGGACGACCGCGCCCACCGCATCGTCTACGACCAGTACCGGCCCGGCGCCGACGACCCGATCGGGCAGGAGCTGCGGCTGATCAGCGAGGTGGACCGGGCCCACCTGGTCATGCTCGCCGAGCGCGGCATCGTGGACACCGCCCGTGCCGGGGCGCTCCTCGGCACCATCGACACCCTGCGCGCCGACGACTTCGCGGCCGTCCGGGACCGCCCCATGCCGCGCGGGCTGTATCTGGCGTACGAGGGCTGGCTCGTGGACCGGCTCGGCCAGGAGACCGGCGGCGTGCTGCACACCGGCCGCTCCCGCAACGACCTCAACGCCACCACCGTACGACTCCGGGTGCGCGGCCCCTACGCACAACTGGTGTCCGAGGTACTGGAGTTGGCGGAGGTCCTGCTCGACCGGGCCGAGCGGTACCGGGACGTCACGATGCCCGCCTACACGCACGGCCAGCCCGCGGTGCCGATCAGCTACGGGCACTACCTGTGCGGAGTCGCCGGCGCGGTCCTGCGGTCGGCGGGTGCACTGCTCGACGCGGGGCGCGAGATCGACGTCAACCCGCTCGGCGCGGGCGCCGTCGGCGGCACCTCCGTGCCCGTCGACCCGGGCCGCACCGGCGAACTCCTCGGTTTCACCGGGGCGGCGCCGAACTCGGTCGACGCCGTCGCCTCCCGGGACTTCGCGCTGCGCATGCTGTCGGCCGCGGCCGTGCTGGGTGTCCTCATGGCCCGGATCGCCCGCGACCTGACCTGGTGGACCACCGAGGAGTTCGGGCTGCTGCGGATGGCCGACGACCTGGTCGGCTCCAGTTCGATGATGCCGCAGAAGCGCAACCCCTTCCTGCTGGAGCACATCCAGGGCCGTTCCAGTGCCGCCCTGGCCGGCTTCACGGGTGCCGCCACCGCCATGTCGACCGCCGGCTACACCAACGCCATCGCCGTCGGCACCGAGGCCGTACGGCACCTGTGGCCGGGCCTCGCCGGCACCGAGGAGGCGGCGACCCTGCTGCGGCTCGTCGTCGCCGGCGCCGAACCCGATCGCGCGCGCATGACGGCCCGGGCCCGGGACGGCTTCACCTCCGCCACCTACCTCGCCGAACGACTCGTCGTGGACGGCATGCCCTTCCGCACCGCCCACCACCTCGTCGGCGAGACCGTCCTCGCCGCCCTGGACGGCGGCCTCCCGCTGTCCGAGGCGGCCCGCGCACAGCCCGCCGTGGCCGAGGCCGCCGCCGGATACCCCGCGGACTGGCTGGACCCGGAGACGGTCGCCGCGGCCTGCGCCCACGGCGGGGGACCCGGCGGCGCCGCGCCCGACGCCGCCCTGACCCGGGCCCGCGAGGAACTCGCCGCCTTCGGGCGGGAGTTCGCGGAACGCCGGGCACGCTGGGCCGCCTCCGCCGACCGGCTGACCGACGAGGTGGCCAAGGTGATGACGGTCCGATGAACACCGCCACCGCCGCCCCGCCACGGCCGCGCGGCGGACTCCTGGGCCAACGGGACTTCCGGCTGCTGTGGGCGGGCGAGACCATGAGCCGGTTCGGCAGCAACATCACGGGTGTGGCCATGCCGCTGGCCGCCGTCGTCAGCCTCGACGCGAGCACCTTCTGGGTGAGCGCGCTGGCCGCCGCCGCCTGGCTGCCCTGGCTGTTGGTCGGCCTGCCCGCCGGAGCCTGGGTGGACCGGCTGCCGCGACGCCCGCTGATGCTGCTCTGCAACCTGGGCTCGCTCGTGCTGCTGGCCAGCGTGCCCGCGGCGGCCTGGCTGAACGTCCTGACCATGACCCAGCTCATGGCGGTCGCGCTGCTCACCGGGCTCGCGAACGTGTTCTTCTCCATCGCCTACCGGGTCTATCTGCCCTCCGTCGTCCGCCGCGAGGACCTCGCCGAGGCCAACGCCAAACTCCAGGGCAGCGAGTCGGCGGCCCAGCTCGCCGGGCTCGGCGGCGGCGGCATGCTGGCCGGGCTGTTCGGCGCGGTCAGCGGTCTCCTCGTCGACGCCGCGACCTTCCTCGCCTCCACCCTGTGCCTGCTCGGCATCCGCAGCACCGAACCCCGCCCCGAGGCGCCGGCCGTGCCCCGGCCGCTGCGCCAGGAGGTGCGGGACGGCCTGCGTTACACGGTGCGCGACCCCTATCTGCGCGTCCTCACCGCCTACGGCACCGTCACCAACCTGCTGCTCACCGGCTACCAGGCCCTCCTCACCGTCTTCCTGGTCCGTGACCTGGGCGTCGGTGCGTCCGCGGTGGGCTGGCTGCTCGCCGGCGCCAGCGTGGGCGGCCTGCTCGGCGCGGTGGTCGCGGGGTCCCTCTCGCGGCGGTTCGGGTCGGCCCGCGGCATGCTGCTGTGCAAGTTCGCCACCGCGCCGTTCGGCCTGCTCGTACCGCTGGCCGAACCGGGGTGGCGGGTCGTCCTGCTCGCCCTCGGCGGGGCGGTGCTCGCCCTGGGCGTGGTGTCCGCCAACGTCATCCAGGGCACGTTCCGCCAGCAGTACTGCCCGCCGCACCTGCTGGGCCGGATCACGGCGAGCATGTCGGTCGCCAACTTCGGCGCCATTCCCATCGGTTCGCTCCTCGGCGGCATCCTGGGCAGCGCCCTCGGCGTGCGGCCCGCGCTGTGGATGCTCACCGGCGGCCTCGCGGTCAGCTCCGCGCTGCTGCTGGCCGGGCCGCTGCGCGCGCGCCGCGACCTGCCGACCGAACCACCTTTGACGGAAGGTGAGTTGGGGAGTCCCACCACGCCGCCGACCCGTACGCCGTCGCGTGCGGAGCGTGCCGCGTCCGACGGCGGTCCGCGCCGTCATCCATCAGGAAGAGGTCGGTGAGTGACCCATGAGCGGTTCTCCGTCCGCGAACGCCACCCTGCTCCATCCGGCGGCCCCACCGGGACGGCCCCTGCCCCTGCCCGGCTCCCTGGACCTCTATCTCATCAGGGTCCCGGACATCCGCGGCGCCGCCCTCGACACCGCGGTACTGGACCCGACCGAACGGCATCGCGCCGCCGAACTGGCGCACGCCGACGACCGGATTCGCTTCACCACGGCCCATCTGGCGCTGCGCCGCCTCCTCGGCACCTACCTCGGCACCCGGCCCCAGGACATCCGCTACGGCCGCGAGACCTGTCCCTGCTGCGGCGGTCCGCACGGGCGGCCCACCGTCCTGGGCGCGAGCCGCGAACTGCACTTCTCGCTCTCGCACCGGGGCGACCTCGTCCTGATGGGGACGGCGGTGGCCCCCATCGGCGTGGACGTGGACCTGATCACCGACCCCGGCAGCGCCGCCGAACTCGCCGCGATGCTGCACCCGGCCGAACAGGCGGAGATCGCGGCCCTGGCACCCGTCCGCCGCCCCCGCGAACTGGCCCGTCTCTGGACCCGTAAGGAGGCCTACCTCAAGGGTCTCGGCACCGGCCTCGGCCGCGACCCGGCGGCCGACTACGTGGGCTCCGGCGGGCCGGACGGCCCGTACCCGCCGGCCGGCTGGACCGTCCTCGACATCCCCGTGGACCGCGGCTACGCGGCGGCCGTGGCCGTCCACGGCGCCCTGACGATCGCGGCGCCCCGGGTCAGCCGGCTCTCGGACCACGACATCCGCGACGGCCCGCCCGGCGGCCCGGGAAGGCGCTGACACCGCCCCCGTAGGCCGGCCGGGGGCGGGCGGCGCCTCGCCGTGGCGGTTCAGCCGCGACGGCGGCGCAGGAGGAGGAAGCCGCCGCCCGCCACGCTCGCGGCGGAGGCCGCGGCCAGGGCCTGGGGGGCGGCCGAGTTCCTGGTGGGGGCGGAGGAGGCGGCCGGGGTGGTCGCGGGGGTGGTGGCGGTCACGGGGTCGCCGCCGTGGCCGTGGTGGCTCACCGTGGAGTGGCCGGCTCCTGCGGCGATCTTCTGCTCGGTGGGCGCCGCGGCGGCCTTGGCTGCGCCGCCGTACACGACGTCCGAGCAGCTGTAGAACGCCTCCGGGCTGTCGTCGCGCTGCCAGACCTTGTAGATGATGTGGCGGCCGGTGCGGGTCGGCAGCGTGCCGCTGAAGTTGTAGTAGCCGTCCGTCGCGGTCCGGGGGGTCTGGTAGGTGGCCACGGGGGTGTTGTCCAGGTCGGACCACTTCAGGGGCTTCGTCGGGTCGAAGCCCTCCTTGGTGATGTAGACCGTCATCGTGCCCGAATGGGCCGCCGTGGCACGGAACTTGAAGTCGAACTTGCCCGCCGCGACGCTGGTGGACGGCCAGTCGGTACGGGCCCAGTCGAGCGCCCGGTACTTGTCGCGGTTCGCCGAGCAGAGCTTGCCGTCGGGGATGAGCTGGCGGGACTGGCCGTTGGCGTTGGCGATGTTCACCTCGTTCCAGTCGTAGAGCGGCTGGGTGCCCGAGTCGGCCACGAGGTCCTTGCACACCTGCGACACCGGGTGCTCCGGGCCCTCGGCGTAGCAGGCGGCGATGCGGCTGACCGGGTTGAACATCGCTCCGTGTGCGGAGGCGGCGGTGGGGGTGAGGCTGAGGAGCGTCAGGGAGGTTGCCCCGAGGACACCCAGGGACGCGGCGGTGCGCCGAGCGGACATGCGTGCTCCTTGATCGTGGGGTGGGCATGGTGGCGTGCGGGCGCGCCAAGTCGCCCTCCGGTAGCGGTACTTGGCAGACTGGCATTGGTCTGGACCAAGCCGCAAGAGGTCTACGCCAACCCGTGGGCCCGGGTTGCCCCCAGCCCCTGGGGCTCCGCCCCGGACCCCGTTCGCGCCTCAAGGGCGCTCGTCCTCGATCTCCCCCAAGGCCTCAAGGGCCCGGGGGGACCCCCATGACGGGCTGAAGATGCCTGCACTGGCCGGCACGCAGGCCTTCAGGGGCGCGGGGCTGTGACATATGCGGCTCCGCCGCGTGGGCGCGAGCAGCCACGCACGGTCCGCAGCCGAAGAAGGGTTTCCGGGGCGCGGGGAACTGCGCGGATGGCCTGTGTGGGGGTGTGGACCCGCCCGGGAGGGGTGGGGGAGCGGACAGTAGAGTGCGGGTCCAGACGCCCCGCACCACCCCGAGGTATCCGTGAACCCCCACCCCCCCTCCCCCCACCCCGACGTCACCGTCGTCGGCATCGGGGCCGACGGATGGGACGGGCTCGGGGAGGCCGCTCAGAGGGTGCTCCGCGAGGCCGAGGCCGTCGTCGGGGGGCCGCGGCAGCTCGCGCTGCTGCCCGGGGCGTGCCGGGGCGAGCGCGTCGCCTGGCCCTCGCCGCTGCGGCCCGCCGTCCCCGCGCTGATGGCCGCCCACGCCGGCCGCCGCATCGCCGTCCTGGCCAGTGGCGACCCCATGTTCTACGGGATCGGCCGCACCCTGACCGAAGTCCTCGGCGCCCCGCCCCGCATCCTCCCGCACCCCTCCTCCGTCGCCTACGCCTGCGCCCGGCTCGGCTGGGCCGTGGAGGAGACCGAGGTCGTCACCGCCGTGGGTCGGCCGCTGGCCCGGGTCGCCGCCGCCCTGCACCACGGCCGCCGCCTCCTCGTGCTCAGCGCCGGTGCCGGCACCCCCGCCGAGCTCGCCGCCCTGCTGCGCGACCGCGGGTTCGGACCCAGCCGGATGCGGGTCCTCGAACAGCTCGGGTCCGAGGAGGAGCACCAGCGGGACGGCACCGCCGATACGTGGGACCTCCCGGCCGGCGACCCGCTCAACCTCGTCGCCGTCGAGTGCCTGCGCGCCCCCGGCGCCCTCCGGCTCGGCGCCGTGCCGGGCCTGCCCGACGAGGCGTACGAGCACGACGGGCAGCTCACCAAGCGGCACATCCGCGCCGCGACGCTGGGCGCGCTCGCGCCCGCGCCCGGCGAGCTGCTCTGGGACATCGGCGGGGGCTCCGGCTCGATCGCCGTGGAGTGGATGCGTACGCACCCGTCCTGCCGGGCCTTCACCGTCGAGCGGGATCCCGCGCGGGCCGAGCGCATCCGTCGCAACGCCGACCGGCTCGGCGTGCCCGGGGTAACGGTGGTCGGCGGGGCCGCGCCCGGCGCGCTCGCTCAACTCCCGTCCCCCGAGGCCGTGTTCATCGGCGGCGGGCTCACCGCGCCCGGGCTGCTCGACGCCTGCTGGGACGCGCTGGCCGTCGGCGGCCGGCTCGTCGCCAACACCGTGACGCTCGAGTCCGAGGCGCTGCTCGCCCAGTGGTACCGGCGCCACGGCGGCGAACTCGTCCGGCTCGCCGTCGCGCACGCCGTGCCGGTCGGCACCTTCACGGGCTGGCGCCAGGCCATGCCGGTCACCCAGTGGGCGGTGGTCAAGGCCGGTCCCGCACCCCTCAACACCCTTTCAGGAGACGACAGATGACCGTGTACTTCATCGGCGCGGGGCCCGGTGCCGCCGACCTGATCACGGTGCGCGGCGCCCGTACGCTCGCCTCCTGCCAGGTCTGCCTCTACGCGGGCAGCCTGGTGCCGCGCGAGCTGCTCGCCGAGTGCCCCGAGGGCGCCCGTCTCGTGGACACCGCGCAGCTCAACCTGGATGAGATCACCGGGGAGTTGGTGCGCGCCCACGAGGCCGGGCAGGACGTGGCGCGGCTGCACTCCGGGGACCCCTCGGTGTTCAGCGCGGTCGCCGAGCAGATGCGGCGCCTGGACGCGGCCGGGGTGCCCTACGAGGTCGTGCCGGGGGTGCCCGCGTTCGCCGCGGCCGCGGCCGCCCTCAAGCGGGAGCTCACCGTGCCCACCGTGGGCCAGACCGTGATCCTGACCCGGGTCGCGCAGCGCGCCACCGCCATGCCCGAGGGCGAGGACCTCGCGACGCTGGGACGCAGCGGCGCGCTCCTCGTGCTGCACCTGGCGACGGGCTATGCCGACCGTGTGGTCGAGGAGTTGCTGCCGCACTACGGGGCCGACTGCCCCGCCGCCGTCGTCGCGTTCGCCTCACGGCCCGAGGAGGTCGTCCTGCGCGGCACCCTGTCGGACATCGCGGGGCAGGTGAAGGAGGCCGGGCTCGTGCGGACCGCCGTCATCCTGGTCGGGCGGACGCTGGGCGCGGCCGAGTTCCGCGACAGCCACCTCTACTCCGCCGACCGGCACCGCTGCTGAGCGCCGCCGGCCCCTCACGGGCCCGCCGGGGCGCTCCGGCCCACCACGTTGCCGGCCCGGTCGATGCAGATCACGTCCACCGCCACGGGCGCCCCGCGCAGCACGGAAAGGGCCTCGTCGCGGGCCCGCGCGGCCACCAGGTCGCCCAGCGGGACGCCCGCCGCCGTGCACAACTGGAGTGCCGCGAGGCCCGTGTTGGCGTCCGCGACCTCGGTCGCGAGCGCCTCGCTCGCGCCGCCCTGGCGGGCGAGCTCCGCGAGGAACGGTTTGTCCACCTGGGAGCGGGCCGAGTGCAGGTCCAGATGGCCCGCGGCCAGCTTCGACAGCTTGGCGAAGCCGCCGCAGATGGTGAGGCGGTCCACCGGATGACGGCGTACGTACTTGAGGACCGCGCCCGCGAAGTCGCCCATGTCGAGCAGCGCGTCCTCCGGCAGGCCGTGCTCCGCGACCACCGTCCTCTCCGACGTCGAGCCCGTGCAGCCCGCCACATGGGTGCGGCCGGCCGCCCGCGCCACGTCCACTCCGCGCCGGATCGAGTCGATCCACGCCGAGCACGAGTACGGCACCACGATGCCGGTCGTGCCCAGGATGGACAGGCCGCCCAGGATGCCCAGACGCGGGTTCCAGGTGGAGCGGGCGATCTCCGCGCCGTGGTCCACCGAGAGGGTGATCTCGACGTCTCCCGGTGCGCCGTGGCGCCCGGCCACCAGCGCCACGTGGTCGCGCATCATCTGGCGCGGCACCGGGTTGACCGCCGGTTCGCCCACCGGCAGCGGAAGGCCGGGGCGGGTGATCGTGCCCACGCCCTCGCCCGCCCGGAACACCACGCCCGAGCCGGGCGGAAGCAGCCGTACCGTCGAGCGGACCAGCGCGCCGTGGGTGACGTCCGGGTCGTCGCCCGCGTCCTTCACCACGGCCGCCATCGCGTGCCCGGCGGCCAGCTCCTCGGCGGCGAGCGCGAACGCGGGCGTCTGGCCGCGCGGCAGCGTGATCGTCACCGGGTCGGGGAAGTCGCCGGTCAGGAGCGCGGTGTACGCGGCCGTCGTGGCCGCCGTCGCACAGGCACCGGTCGTCCAGCCGGGGCGCAGACCGGTGTGCTTGAGTTGGGCGCCGCGGCCGCCCTTCGCCTCACTCACGCCCCTCGGCCCCATCCACCGAACGCACGACCCCCGGCCTCACCGCCGCCCCACCTCACGGAACTCATGACCCTCGGCCTCACTCACGAACGGAACCGGATGCTGTGCACGTCTTGATTCTGGGGGGTACGGGCGAGGCCCGTCGGCTGGCGGGGCTGCTGTGCGGCGCGCGGATCGACGGACTGCGCGTGACGAGCTCGCTCGCCGGGCGGGTCGCCGAGCCCCGGCTGCCGCCCGGCGAGGTCCGCGTCGGCGGGTTCGGCGGCGCCGAGGGGCTCGCCGCGTGGCTGCGTACGCACGCGGTGGACGCGCTCATCGACGCCACCCACCCTTTCGCCGGGACGATCAGTTTCAACGCGGCGCGGGCCGCCGCCGACGCCCATGTTCCCCTGCTGGCGCTGCGCCGGCCCGGCTGGGTCCCCGGCGAGGGGGACCGCTGGCATCCGGCGGACTCCCTGGAGTCGGCGGCGGCGCTGCTGCCCGCGCTCGGCCGTCGCGTCTTCCTCACCACCGGACGCATGGGCCTTGCCGCCTTCGCCGGCCTCGACGCGCTGTGGTTCCTCATGCGGTCCGTGGACGCGCCCGAGCCGCCGTTCCCCGCCGCGATGGAGGTGCTGCTCGACCGGGGCCCGTTCACCCTGGAAGGGGAGCGGGAGGTGCTGCGCGCCCACCGGATCGACGTCCTCGTCACCAAGGACAGCGGGGGCGCCGCGACCGCGCCCAAGCTCGCCGCGGCCCGCGAGGCGGGGATCCCCGTCGTCGTGGTGCGGCGGCCGCCCGTGCCGGACGGCGTGGGCGAGGCGGCCACCCCCGAGGAGGCGGCCGCCTGGGTGCGCCGGTTCGCCGGGTGACCCCGGCCGAGGTCACCCGGCGTGCGCGTCAGGCCTCCGGGTAGCGGCGCGGGGTCCAGACGATCTCCTCGCCGTCGCCGCGCCGGACCGTACGGGTCTGCGACGAGCCGATCAGCAGGATCGTGCGCATGTCCACCTCGGCCGGGTCCAGGTCGGTCAGGCGCACGATGCGGACCCGCTCGGCGGGGCCGCCCACGTCCCGTGCGACCACGACCGGGGTGTCCGGCAGGCGGTGCTCCAGGAGCAGCTCGCGCGCCTTGGCGACCTGCCAGGTGCGGCTTGCGGAACCGGGGTTGTAGAGCGCGAGCACCAGATCGGCGGCGGCCGCCGCGCGCAGCCGCTCCGCGATGACGTCCCACGGCTTGAGCCGGTCGGAAAGGGAGATGGTCGCGTAGTCGTGGCCGAGCGGGGCGCCCGCGCGGGCGGCGGCCGCGTTCGCCGCGGTCACCCCCGGCAGGACCCGCACCGGGACGTCCGCGTACTCGGGCCGCGAGGCCACTTCGAGCACGGCCGTGGCCATCGCGAAGATGCCCGGGTCGCCGCCGGACACCACGGCGACTCGCCTGCCCCGCATGGCCAGTTGGAGGGCGAACTCGGCGCGCTCGGACTCCACCTTGTTGTCCGAGCCGTGCCGCAGCTGGCCGGGGCGCTCCGGCACCCGGTCCACGTACGTGGTGTAGCCGACGACGTCGTCGGCGGTGGCGAGCGCGCCGCGCGACTCGGGGGTCAGCCACAGCGGGCCGGCCGGGCCGGTGCCGACGACCGTGACCTCGCCGCGCTCGCGCACGGGGGGCGTGGCGTCGATACGGCTGGGCAGCACCGCGACCGAGAAGTACGGCACCGACTCGGCGTCGATGTCGGCCAGTCGGCCGGTGCGCTCGCCCGCCATGGTGGCGCGCTCCACGTACCGTGCCTCGTCGAGGCGCCCCGAACGCTCAAGCGCCCGGCGGACCTTGGTGAAGGTGCGGCCCAGCTTCATCACCACCGCCGAGTCGGTGGCGGCCAGGCGCGCGGTGAGCTCCTCCTCCGGCAGCGTGCCGGGCAGGATCGTGAGCACCTCCTCGGCCTCCACCAGGGGCTCCCCGAGCCGGGCGGCCGCGGCACTCACCGAGGTCACGCCGGGGATCACCTCGGTGGGATAGCGGTGCGCGAGCCGCTTGTGCATGTGCTGGTACGAGCCGTAGAACAGCGGGTCGCCCTCGGCGAGCACGGCGACCGTACGGCCCGCGTCGAGGTGCTCGGCCAGGCGGGCCGAGGCCTCCTCGTAGAAGTCGTTCAGGGCGCCCCGGTAGCCGCCGGGGTGGTCGGTGGTCTCCACGGTGAGCGGGTAGACCAGCTTCTCCTCGATGTGGTCGGCACGGATGTGCTTCGCCGCGATCGAGCGCGCTATGGACCGGCCGTGCCGCGCCGAGTGGTACGCCACCACGTCCGCCTCGGCGATGGCCTCGACCGCGCGCACCGTCATCAGGGACGGGTCGCCGGGCCCGAGGCCGACTCCGTAGAGCCGCCCGGCCGTGCTGCTGTTCTCGCTCATTCCGCCTCGCTCGCGATCGCGTTGAGGGCGGCCGCGGCGATCGCGCTGCCGCCGCGCCGGCCCCGTACCACCAGGTGTTCCAGGCCCGAAGGGTGCGCGGCGAGCGCGTCCTTCGACTCGGCCGCGCCTATGAAGCCGACCGGTACGCCGATGACCGCCGCCGGGCGCGGCGCGCCCTCCTCGATCATTTCGAGCAGCCGGAACAGCGCGGTGGGCGCGTTGCCGACGGCCACGACCGCGCCGTCGAGCCGGTCCCGCCACAGTTCGAGGGCGGCCGCGCTGCGGGTGGTGCCGAACTTCGCGGCGAGGTCGGGCACCGACGGGTCGCCCAGCGTGCACAGCACCTCGTTGTCGGCGGGCAGCCGCTTGCGGGTCACCCCGCTGGCGACCATCCGCGCGTCGCACAGGATCGGCGCGCCCGCGCGCAGCGCCTCGCGGGCCCGTGCCACGACGCCGGGCGTCCAGCCGAGGTCGCGGGTCAGGTCCGTCATGCCACAGGCGTGGATCATGCGGACCGCGACCTGGCTCACGTCGGCGGGCAGGCCGCCGAGGTCCGCCTCGGCGCGGATCGTGGCAAAGGACTGGCGGTAGATCTCCGCGCCGTCCTTCTCGTAGTCGAACACTGTGCTCTCGCTCATCTCGTCGTGGTCCCCGTCGCCGTCGTGCCCGTTGTCGCCGTCATACGTGTGCCGGCCGGTGCGGTCCTCATGGCCGGCCGCCTCGCGCCCGTGCGATGGCGGCCGCCAACTCACCCTGTGGGCAAGGCAGTTGGTGTTCTCCCGCGTCTCCCCGTACCGCCACCGCGTAGTGGCCGTCGGCGGTCGCGGTCACGTCCACCCAGTCGCCGTGCGGATGGCCGCAGCGCCGCTCGCACCCGGACCAGTAGACCGGCAGCCCGCCGGCGCCCGGCAGGGCGTCCCGGCGCACGTCGGCCAGCGCCTTCGCGCAGCCGGGCCGCCCGGTGCACGCACCGACCCCGCTCCACGGGGAGCCTGGGCCGGTGATGAACCCGGCGTCCCCGAGTTCCGCCAGCCGCTCGCGGGCGCCGCGCTCGTCGAACCCGGGGACGACGAATCCGCGCCACGGGGTGATCCTGATCTCGCCGCCCGGGCCGGCGAGCGCCCGCAGCTGCCCGCTGCTCACCCGGCCGAGCACGGGCGCCACGAGCACCGCGTACGTCCCGTCGGGGCCCCGCACGGCGCCGGGCTCCGGCGGGACGGGGGCGGGTGCCTCGTCCGGTGTGGGGGCGGGCCCGGCCGGGATGCCCGCGCGGGCCAGCTCGGCGGCGAGGTCCACCTCGTGGCCCGGGGGCAGTTCGCGCACCCGCCAGGCGCCGGTGCCGGCGGCGTTCGCGGTGGCGAGGAAGGCGTGGGCGGCCGCCAGGGCGGCGCGGGGGGCGTCGGCGGCGGCCACGCGCAGGGTGGTGGCCCCGACGCGTATGAGTGCCGACCCTCCGTCTCGGGAGAGCAAGGTCACATCGCCGCCGAGGCCGGCGACGTCGCCGCGGCCGTCGTCCAGGGCGAACAGGAAGCGGCCCGAGAGGGCGGTGGTCCAGTCCTGGGCGCACAGCAGCGCGTCCAGGGCGCGCAGCCACGGGTGCAGGGTGCCGTGGCCCTCGCCGTCGAGCCCGGCCAGCGGGGACGCCACGATGTTGCGGACGCGCTCGTGCCGCTCGGAGGGCATCAGGGCGGTGTGGCGCAGGAGTTCGGCGAGGCCGTTGCCGCAGTGGTCGCCGATGCCGCGGAGCTCGGCGTTGCCGCGCGAGGTGATGCCGAGGTGGCCGTCCCCGTACCGCTCGGCCGCGACGGCCAGCGCCTCGACCTGGCGGTTCGTCAAGATGCCGCCGGGCAGACGGAGTCGGGCCAGTCCGCCGTCGTCGGCGGTGTGCAGCCGGAGGGCGCCGGGGCAGGCGTCGTCGCGGTCCCGCACGACGGGACTGGGCGCGACTTCGCCCGGGGTGCCCCCTATGGGGGGTTCGCCCTGGTTGGGGGGTGTTGAGGAGGGGGGCGGCATGGCGGCGAGCATACCCAGGGGGGAGGCGGTGGCCACGCCGGGAGTGGTCCGGGTGCCGGTCGGCCGCCGGGATGCGCGCCCAGTACCGCCAAGGGCGCGGGGAACCGCGCGACCAGCCCCGCACGGTCCGCAGCCGAACGCACACGACCCCCTCCTCACCCCCGGGAGGTCGCGGGAAGGGGCGGGGCGAACTCCCGGGGTCCGGGGCGGGCCCCGGCGCACCCCGGGCCAAAGCCCCCGCACCCCAGAACCACCCCGCGCCCAAAGGGGCGGGCGACCGGGGTAGCTACTATGCAGGCGGCGCCGGCGACGGCGGCAGGGGAGGAAGCCCGGTGTGATTCCGGCGCGGTCCCGCCACTGTGAGCCCGGACCGAGGCCAGCTCGGAGACCGGGTGAGTCAGGAACTCCCCCTCCCCGGCTCGGGGAGACCCATTCCGACACCACCCGGGGCGCGGACACCCCGAGGAAGGCCTGACGCCGCATGCTGCACTCGTCCGGGGAGCCCGCAGAGGACCCCCGCCCCATCCTGCTCCTGTCGACGTCCGACACCGACCTGCTCTCCGCCCGCGCGGCGAACGGCCCGGTCCCGTACCGGTTCGCGAACCCCTCCCGCCTCGCGCTCGACGCCCTGCCCGCACTCCTCGACGGCGTCGGCCTCGTCGTCGTACGGCTGCTCGGCGGCGTACGCGCCTGGCAGGACGGCCTGGACCAGCTCACCGCGAGCGGCCTGCCCGTCGTGGTCCTGACCGGCGAACAGGCCCCGGACGCCCAGCTGATGGCCGCCTCCACCGTCCCCGTCGGCATCGCCGCCGAGGCGCACGCCTACCTCGCGCACGGCGGCCCCGCCAACCTCGACCAGCTCGCCCGGTTCCTGTCCGACACCGTGCTGCTCACCGGCCACGGCTTCGAACCGCCCGCGCCCGCCCCGTCCTGGGGCCCGCTGGAGCGCACCGCCCGCCCGGTCGAGGGACCCGTCGTCGCCGTGCTCTACTACCGCGCCCACCACATGAGCGGCAACACCGCCTTCGTGGACACCCTGTGCGGCGCCATCGAGGACGCCGGGGGCCGGCCGCTCCCGCTGTACGTGTCCTCGCTGCGCGACCCCGAGCCCGCGCTCATCGACGAACTGCGCGCCGCCGACGCCATCGTGACCACCGTCCTCGCGGCCGGCGGCACCAAGCCGGCCACCGCCTCGGCGGGCGGCGACGACGAGTCGTGGGACGCCGGCGCGCTCAGCGGTCTGGACGTACCGATCCTCCAGGCGCTCTGCCTCACCGGCTCGCGCAGCGCCTGGGAGGAGAACGACGAGGGCGTCTCCCCGCTCGACGCGGCCAGCCAGATCGCCGTCCCCGAGTTCGACGGCCGCCTGATCACCGTGCCGTTCTCCTTCAAGGAGATCGACGCCGACGGCCTGCCCGCCTACGTCGCCGACGCCGAGCGCTCCGCCCGCGCCGCCGGTATCGCGGTGCGCCACGCCCGCCTCAAGCACATCCCGGCCGCCGACAAGCGCATCGCGCTCGTGCTCTCCGCGTACCCGACCAAGCACTCCCGGATCGGCAACGCGGTCGGCCTCGACACCCCCGCCAGCGCCGTCGCACTCCTTCGCCGACTGCGCGCCGAGGGCTACGACTTCGGACCCGAGGACGAGATCCCGGGCCTGGTCTCCGGCGACGGCGACGAGCTGATCCGCGCCCTGATCGACGCGGGCGGCCACGACCAGGACTGGCTCACCGAGGAGCAGCTGGCCGCCAACCCGGTCCGCATCCCGGCCGCCGACTACAAGCGCTGGTACGCGACGCTGCCCGAGGAACTGCGCACGAACGTCGAGCAGCACTGGGGCCCGCCGCCCGGCGAGATGTTCCTCGACCGGTCCCGCAACCCCGAGGGCGACATCGTGCTCGCGGCCCTGCGCCGCGACAACCTGCTGATCCTCATCCAGCCGCCGCGCGGCTTCGGCGAGAACCCGATCGCGATCTACCACGACCCCGATCTGCCGCCCTCGCACCACTACCTGGCGGCCTACCGCTGGATCGCGGCGAGCGCCGCCGACGGCGGCTTCGGCGCCGACGCGATGATCCACCTGGGCAAGCACGGAAACCTGGAGTGGCTGCCCGGCAAGAACGCGGGCCTGTCCGCCGCCTGCGGCCCCGACGCCGCACTCGGCGACCTGCCGCTGGTCTACCCGTTCCTGGTCAACGACCCGGGCGAGGGCACCCAGGCCAAGCGCCGCGTGCACGCCACGCTCATCGACCACCTGGTGCCGCCGATGGCCCGCGCCGACTCCTACGGCGACATCGCGCGCCTGGAGCAACTCCTCGACGAGCACGCCCAGATCGCGTCCATGGACCCGGCCAAGCTCCCCGCGATCCGCGCCCAGATCTGGACGCTGATCCAGGCCGCGAAGCTCGACCACGACCTGGGGCTCGAAGACCGCCCCGAGGACGAGGGCTTCGACGACTTCATCATGCATCTCGACGGCTGGCTCTGCGAGATCAAGGACGTCCAGATCCGCGACGGACTGCACGTCCTCGGCAACGCCCCGGCCGGCGCCGACCGCGTCAACCTCGTCCTCGCCATCCTGCGCGCCCGCCAGATCTGGGGCGGCACCACCGCCCTGCCCGGCCTGCGCGAGGCCCTCGGCCTCGACGAGTCCGCCGCCACCCGCACCAGCGCCGACGAGGCCGAGGAACAGGCCCGCGCCCTGGTCCAGTTGATGGACGACGCCGACTGGGACCTCGCGGCGATCCCCGCCGACCAGCCCCAACAGGTGCGCGCCATCCTGGAGTTCGCCGCCCGCGAGGTCGTGCCGCGCCTGGCCGCGACCACCGCCGAACTCGACCACACCGTGCACGCCCTGAACGGCGGCTTCGTCCCGGCCGGACCCTCGGGCTCCCCGCTCCGAGGCCTGGTCAACGTCCTGCCGACCGGCCGCAACTTCTACTCCGTCGACCCCAAGGCCGTCCCCTCCCGGCTCGCCTGGGAGACCGGCCAGGCCCTCGCCGAATCGCTGGCCAACCGCTACCGCACCGACAACGGCGACTGGCCGACCTCGGTCGGGCTCTCCCTGTGGGGCACCAGCGCCATGCGCACGGCGGGCGACGACGTGGCCGAGGCCATGGCGCTGCTCGGCGTCCGGCCCGTCTGGGACGACGCCTCGCGCCGGGTCACCGGCCTGGAGCCGATCCCGCTCGACGAGCTGGGCCGCCCCCGCATCGACGTCACCCTGCGCATCTCGGGCTTCTTCCGCGACGCCTTCCCGCACACCATCGGCCTGCTCGACGACGCGGTGCGCCTCGCCGCCTCCCTGGAGGAGCCCGCCGAGCAGAACTACGTCCGCGCCCACACCCAGGCCGACCTCGCCGAGCACGGCGACGAACGCCGGGCCACCACCCGCATCTTCGGCTCCCGCCCCGGCACCTACGGCGCGGGCCTGCTCCAGCTCATCGACTCCCGCGACTGGCGCACCGACGCCGACCTCGCCGAGGTCTACACGGTGTGGGGCGGCTACGCCTACGGCCGCGAGCTGGACGGCCGCCCGGCGCGGGACGAGATGGAGACGGCGTACAAGCGGATCGCGGTCGCGGCGAAGAACACCGACACCCGCGAGCACGACATCGCCGACTCGGACGACTACTTCCAGTACCACGGCGGCATGGTGGCCACCGTCCGCGCCCTGCGCGGCACCGCCCCCGAGGCGTACATCGGCGACTCCACCCGGCCCGAGACGGTCCGCACCCGCACCCTGGTCGAGGAGACGAGCCGGGTCTTCCGGGCCCGCGTGGTCAACCCCAAGTGGATCGAGGCGATGCGCCGCCACGGCTACAAGGGCGCCTTCGAACTCGCCGCCACGGTGGACTACTTGTTCGGCTACGACGCCACGACGGGCGTGGTCGCCGACTGGATGTACGACAAGTTGACCGAGACGTACGTCCTGGACCCGGCCAACCGCGAGTTCCTCCAGAACGCCAACCCCTGGGCCCTGCACGGCATCGCGGAACGCCTCCTGGAGGCCGAGTCCCGCGGCATGTGGGCCAAGCCCGACCCGGCGGTGCTCGAAGCGCTGCGTCAGGTGTACCTGGAGACCGAGGGCGACCTGGAGGACCAGGACTGAGCGGGCAGGTACCGCTGTAGGTACCGCTCGCGTACGCACAGGGGCGGGCCCGGTCGCGAAGACCGGGCCCGCCCTCGTACGTCGGCGGTGTCAGCTGCGGGTGCCGAAGTCCTGGGTCCACCAGGGGCCGCCGGACCCGTAGTGCACACCGATGCCGATCTCCTTGAACGCGCAGTTCAGGATGTTGGCGCGGTGGCCGGGGCTGTGCATCCAGGAGTCCATGACGGCGGCCGCGTCCGCCTGGCCCCGCGCGATGTTCTCGCCGTACGTACTCCACTGGTACCCGGCGGCGGTGATGCGCTCGCCCGGGCCCGCGCCGCTCGGGTCGGTGTGGTCGAAGAAGTTCTGCGCGGCCATGTTCTCGGAGTGCTTGAGCGCCGCGTCGTAGAGCTTGGCGTTGCTGGTGAGCGCCGAGCAACCGGCCTTGCTCCGCTCGGAGTTGACCAGGTCGAGCACCTGCTGCACGGCGGCCGGGGTGCCGTCGTCGGTGCTGCTCGGCGCCGCACGCCTGGTGCTGGGGGCGGCGGGCTTCGGCGGCGCGGGGTGCGTGGACGGCTTGGCTGCGGGGGCCGAGGAGTGCTTGGCCGAGGCGCTGGGCGAAGGCGAACTGCTCGCCTTCGAGGGCGAGTTGGAGACGGACGGGCTCGGCGACAGGGGCCCGGTGCCGATGCCGTCGGCGCTCGCGGCGTCGGTGGTGGTGAGGGGGGCGTCCGCGACGGAGCGGGAGGCGTCCTGCCCCGGGCCGGTGACGAAGTGGTAGGCCCCGCCGAGAGCGGCGACGGCGGCCAGCCCCGCGATGACGGCGGCGGCCCGGCGCCGTCGGCGCGCCCGCCGGTCGCGCCGGTCGCGCCGCGAGGTGGGGGCGCGGCGGCGGCCCGCCGCGTGCGCGCCGTGACCGCCGCGAGGAGCGGACCGGGTGGCGGCGGTCGCGTGGGCGGTGGTCGCGTGGGCGGTGGTCTCCAGGGCGGGCGAGGGGCCGCCCAGAACGGCGAGCAGACCGGCGGTGCCCGCGCCCACCGGGACGAGCGCGAGCCCGACCAGGAGCCCCTCGGCGGGTATGAGCCCGCTCCAGTGCCCAGAGCAGACCGCGCAGGTACGGGCGTGGCGGGCTATGCGCTTGCGCCACAGGGCCGACGGCACGCCGTCCCAGGACAGCGCGAGCCCGTACAGCTCGCCGCAGCGCTCGATCCCGGCCAGCGCCCGCACGACGACCCGGGCGGTCTCCAGCTGGCCCTTCATGCGCTGGACGCGTACGGCGGTGTGCTCGGCCGACAGGTCGAGCGCCGAGGCGACCTCGCCGCGGCTGAGCACCCCGGCCGCCTCCAGCCACCACAGCGAGAGCAGCGCCCTGTCGTCGGGCTCCAGCCAGCGGGTGGCCTCGGTGACCTCCCTGCGCTGCCCGGAGAGCCCGAGCCGCACGATGGTGAGGTCGACGAAGTCGGCGCCGGGGTCGGCGAGGTCGTGGGCGTCCTGGAGCCCGCCGTCGACGGGGGTACGGCGGTGGCCCTGCCAGTACCGGCGGATCTCGTTCATGGTGACGGCGACGAGCCAGGACCGGAAGGCCTCCGGATCCCGCAGCGAGCCGAGCCCGTCGAGCATCCGCAGCAGGCTCTCCTGCACGACGTCGTCGACGTCGGCGTGCCCGTTGAGGGCGCGCCCGACGATGTTGTACACGAGCGGCAGATACCCGGCGACGAGCTCGTCGCGCGCCGACTGATCCCCGTCCCGGGCCGCGACGACCACCGCGGCTATCTGTTCACTGATCACGCCTCGTCCACTCTCCCGGAGCACCGAACCTAACTGACCCGACGGAGAGGAGAACAGGGCGACGGTGGTCGGATAACAGAAAACGGATGACAGATATCGACCGCCGTCTCCCCATGTACCGGTCGCCACCTGCCGGTCAGAGGTGGGACGGCAGGTGCACGTGAGACCGGTCACTCCGGGGCGGGCGTACGCTCCGACGCATGAGTGACACCCCCGCGTCCGAGCCGGAGCGGCCGCCCGAGGCCGAGCCGCTGCCGGGGCGCGGGCCGACGCAGACGCCGGACATCACCTACACGCAGTGCAAGCGGTGCGGCACCGAGCTGGCCGGGCTCGACGGGCGGTACTCGTGCGGCGTGTGCGGCTGGTCCAACCACTGGTCGGAGGGGCACCGCCCGCTCCCCCGCGCCGAGGACGACCCGGACGCGCCGCCGGCGCCGGTCAACCCGCTGGGGGAGCAGTAGCGGCGGGGGCGGCCGTCTCGTGGGCGGGGGCCGGGTCGTGGGTGAGGATCAGGGAGTCAAGGAGGTCCCGCCCTTCCGTCCAACTGCCCAGCAGGCTGCCGGAGTTGATGTGTCCGACGGCCCCGGCCAGCTGGTGGCGGGCGCCCCACTGCGCGGCGAAGGCGGCGGAGGTTTCGGGGGCGCAGTACGGGTCGTTCGTGCCGGCCACCACCAGGGCGGGGACGGGGAGCGGGCGCGCCGCCAGCTCGGTGAAGGTCGGTGCGGATTCGCTCGGGAACGCCGGGGACAGCGGGTCGGGCGGGGCCACCAGGAACGCGGCCGCGGCCATGGGTGACGGGTCCTGGGCCAGCCAGGTGGCCGCCGCCCAGCAGCCCAGGCTGTGGGCCACGAGCACCACGGCGTCGTGCTGCCGGGCCGCCTCGTCGACGGCCTCCTGAACGGCGTCGACCCAGTCGTCCAGGTCCGGCTCGGACCACGAGGCCGGGGCGGTGCGCACCGCCGACGGCCCCCACTGCCGCTCCCACTCGCTCTGCCAGTGCCGCTCGTCGGACCCGTCGATACCGGGAATGATCACGTAGCCGAACATTGCTCCCCCGCTTCCCCTCGCTCGCCGCTCTTCGCTCGCGGCACTTGCCCTGCGGCTCTCTTCACTCCGCCGCTCTTCACTCCGCCGCTCTTCACTCCGCCGCTCTCGCTCCGCCGCTCTCGTCCCGCTCTGCCGCATTTCGTCGGGCGCCCTCCGGAACTCCCCGTACCCGGGGTGCCGCAGGTGTATCGTACCGAGCACTTCTCTCACGAAATGTACTGTTTTGTACGATGACTTGAGTGACCCGGAGTTCCGGCGCCGCGCGCTTCTCACCACCCTTCCCATGGCCTTCGCGCTGAGCGGGTGCGAGGCCGCGGCGCCTCGGCGCGAGCGGGACCGGCGGCCCGTTCCCGGACCCATGGACGGGCCGGTCCGGCAGGCCGGGGTGGCCGAGCCCCAGCAGCCGCACCTGCTCTTCGTCTCCTACGACCTCACCCCGGGCACCCGGGGCGCCCCCGGGCGCGACGCGGTACGGCGGCTGCTGGCACGGTGGAGCGAGCTGCTCGCCGAGATGCCGGCCGGGCCCACCGCGACCGTCGGCATCGGCCCCGCCCTGCCGCAGCGGCTCGGCGTCGGGGCACCCGAGGGGCTGCGGGAGCTGCCCGGGTTCACCGGGGAGCACCTGGACGCGGGGGCGGGGGGCGGCGAGATCGGCGTGCAGATCTGCGCGCGGGATCCCCGGGGGTGCGAGCGCCTTGCCGGGCTGCTCGCGGGCGCGGGCGCGGGGGTGCTGCTGCCGCGCTGGCGCCAGGCGGGCTTCCTGCCGGCCGAAGGCCCCGGACCGCGCTCCGAACTCTTCGCGCCGCCGAGGGGCGGCGAGGCCCCGCGCGACCTCCTCGGCTTCAGGAACGGCACGGCCAACCCCACGGCGTCGGAGAGCGAGCGCTGGGTCTGGCTGCCCGGGCAGGGGCGTTACGCGGACGGCACGTTCCTCGTGGTGCGGCGGATCCGGCTGCGGGTGGAGGAGTTCGGCCGCCTGCCGGTAGCCCGGCAGGAGCAGATCGTCGGGCGCCGCAAGGGAGGCGGGCCGCTGGGCCCCGACGGTGCCGCCCTGCCCCCCGACGCCCACGTACGCCTTGCCGGTCCCGGGCTCGACGGGGGCGCGCGGATGCTGCGCCGGAGCTACTCGTACGAGAACAGCCCCGGGGACCGGGGGCTGCTCTTCCTCGCGTACATGAGGGACCCCGCGTTGTTCGTACGGGTCGGTGCCCGGCTGGCGGCGGGCGATGCGCTCAACTCCTATGCGGACCAGTACGGTTCGGCGCTGTTCTACGTGCTGCCGGGTGGGCGGCCCGGGCGGGCGCTGGGGAGTTCGGTGCTGTGAGGGGGCGGGGGGTTTGCTCGGGGGGTGCCATGTGAAATATTACCGGGGTGGTCATGACACGCACCCCGGACGTCATCGTCGTGGGCGCGGGCATCGTGGGGGCCGCCTGCGCCTACTACGCCGCCCGCGCCGGACTGAGGGTGACCGTCCTCGACCGGGGCCCCGTGGCCGGCGGCACCACGGGATCCGGCGAGGGCAACCTCCTCGTCTCCGACAAGGCACCAGGACCCGAACTCGAACTCGCCCTGCACTCGGCCCAGTTGTGGCAGGCGCTCGCAGAACTCCTGCCGCGCGGGGTCGAGTACGAACCCAAGGGCGGCCTCGTCGTGGCCTCCGACGAGGCGGGCCTGACCGCACTGCGCGCCTTCGCCGCGGCCCAGGAGAAGGCGGGCGTGACCGTACGCGACGTGGCGGCCGACCGGCTGCCCGACCTGGAGCCGCACCTGGCTCCGGATCTCGCGGGGGGCTTCCACTATCCGCAGGACGCCCAGGTCATGCCCGCCCTCGCCGCGACGCATCTGCTGCGCGCGTCGGGCGCCGAGGTCCGGCTCGGCCAGGAGGTCACCGGGCTGCTCACGGGGGCGGGCGGCGCGGTACGCGGCGTACGCACCGCGTCCGGTGTGCTGCACGCGCCGTACGTCGTCAACGCCGCCGGCACCTGGGGCGGCGAACTCGCGCGACTGGCCGGGGTGTTGTTGCCGGTGCTGCCCCGGCGCGGCTTCGTACTGGTCACCGAGCCGTTGCCGCGCGTGGTGCGGCACAAGGTGTACGCGGCGGACTACGTCGCGGACGTCGCCAGCGGTTCGGCCGAGCTCCAGACCTCGGCGGTGGTCGAGGGGACGCCGGCGGGGCCGGTCCTGATCGGCGCGAGCCGTGAGCGCGTGGGGTTCGACCGCACGCTGTCGGTACCGGCCCTGCGGCGGCTCGCGGCCGGGGCGACCGCGCTCTTCCCCGTCCTCGCGGGGGTGCGGGTGATCCGTACGTACGCGGGGTTCCGGCCGTATCTGCCGGACCACCTTCCGGCGATCGGGGTGGATCCGAGGGTGCCGGGGCTGTTGCACGCGTGCGGGCACGAGGGGGCGGGGATCGGGCTCGCACCCGTTACCGGGCGGATCATCGCGGACTGCTTGACCGGCGGCCAACTGCCGCTGGACATAGGCCCGTTCGACCCGGCCCGGTTCGACGGCGGGGCCGAGGCGTGAGGCGTCGTCGGTCAGGAAAGGAGGGCCGCGTGGCCCGAACCCCTCATGAGCTGGCCGGCGCGCGGCCGGGGCCCGCGTTCGAGATCACGGTCGACGGGCGGGCGGTGCCGGCGCTGCCGGGGCAGAGTCTGGCGGCGGCGCTGTGGGCCGCGGGGATTCTGGCCTGGCGGACGACCCGTGGGGGCGGGCGGCCACGGGGTGCGTTCTGCGGGATCGGGCAGTGCTTCGACTGCCTGGCCACGGTCAATGGCGTTGCCAATCGGCGGGCGTGCCTGGTGGCGGCGGCCCCCGGGGACGAGGTCGTGACGCAGGAGGGGGATGGGCGTGGGGAACTGGCCGTCTGAGCGGGGGGCTCCGCCGTTTTCGGGTGCGGCTCGTGGTGGGTTGAGCGCGTGGCTCCCTACGCCCTTTGCCGTGCGGGGTCGGGATGAGGTGCCCGAGGGGCTGGTCGGGGTTGTGCGGGGCGCGTCCTCTTTGGGTGCGGGTTGTTTGTGGCTGGTCGCGCAGTTCCCCGCGCCCCTCAGGGGGTTGGGGGCGGCTGGGGTGTTCGCGTCGGTCCTCTCTCCCCTGGAGGGGTTGGGGGCAGACGGGCCGGTTGGGGAGGGATTCGTGTGGCTCAGGGGGTTGGGATGGTGAAGGGGGTGTATGACCTCGTCGTCGTGGGGGCGGGGCCCGCTGGGCTTGCGGGGGCTGCCGCTGCGGGGGAACTCGGGCTTCACGTCGCGCTGTTGGACTTGGCCGAGGGGATCGGGGGGCAGTTCTACCGGCAGCCCGCTCCCGCGCTCGGGGCGGCGCGGCCCGGGGCGCTGCACCACGACTGGGACGCCTTCGTCGCCCTGCGCGGGCGGCTCGCGGCCGGGCGGGTCGATCATCTCGCCCGGCATCACGTGTGGGCCGTCGAGCGCGGCGGCGACGACGACTGGACGGTACGTGCTCTCGACGGGGCCGACGGGGGCGCCGAGGCTGATGGTCGGCCCGTGCGGATTCGGGCGCGGGCCGTGCTGCTCGCCACCGGCGCGTACGAGCGTCAACTCCCCTTCCCCGGCTGGACATTGCCCGGGGTCGTGGGGGCCGGTGGGGCCCAGGCCATGCTGAAGGGCGGGCTCGTGCTGCCGGGGAAGCGGGTCGTCGTGGCCGGGAGCGGGCCGCTGCTCCTCGCCGTCGCCTCCTCGCTCGGCGCGGCCGGCGCCGAGGTGCCGGCCGTGATCGAGGCGTCCGGCTACCTCGGCTACGCCCGCCACCCCCGCGCACTCGCCGCCAACCCGCACAAGCTCGGCGAGGCCGCGACGCACGGCGCCGCGCTGCTCCGGCACCGGGTGGCGCTGCGCACCCGCAGTGCGGTGACCGAGGTGCACGGCGTCGAACGCGTCGAGGCCGTCACCGTCTCCCGGCTCGACGCACGGTGGCGGCCCGTTCCGGGGTCCGGGTACGAGATCGCCTGCGACGCCCTCGCCGTCGGGCACGGCCTCGTCCCCGGGATCGAACTGGCCACCACCCTGGGCTGCGCCACCCGCCGCACCCCCGACAACACCCTCGCCCTCGCTCTGACCCCCGGGCAGGAGACGTCCGTCAGGGGGGTGTGGGCCGCGGGGGAGGCCGGTGGTGTCGGTGGTGCGCAACTTGCCCGTGTAGAGGGCGAGTTGGCGGCGTTCGCCATTGCCGCGCGGCTCGGAGGGCGCCCCGGCGCGGACCGGCGCGTGCGGCGGTTGCTGTCCCGCCGCACCCGGCTGCGTACCTTCGCCGAGGCCATGGCCGCCACGCACGCGCCGGGGCCCGGCTGGACCGGCTGGCTCACCGACGGCACCGAGGTGTGCCGCTGCGAGGAGGTGACGGCGGGCCGGATCCGCGAGGCGGTCACCGAGCAGGGCGCCCGCGACGCCCGTACCGTCAAGCTGTTCACGCGGGCCGGCATGGGCTGGTGCCAGGGGCGGATGTGCGGGGCGGCGGTGTCCTGTCTCGCCGGGGACGGTCAACCCCCGGCGCAGCGCCGCCCGTTGGCGGTGCCGGTCACGCTCGGGGCGCTGGCCGCCCAAGTGCCCGGAGATGCCGAGGAACCGGGCCAGTCGCAAACGTAACGTGACATTGTACTCTGGGTCTCCGCTCGGTACGGAGGAACAGCAGCATGGGACACCTGAAGCAGAGCAAGGTCATCACCACCACCGAGCGGCTGCGCGACCAGGTCGCCCACGCCCTGCGCGCCGCGCTGATCTCCGGCGAGCTGCGCCCCGGCCAGGTGTACTCGGCGCCCGGCCTCGCCGAGGAGTTCGGCATCTCCGCGACCCCCGTGCGCGAGGCCATGCTCGATCTCGCCCGGGAGGGCCTGGTGGAGCCGGTCCGCAACAAGGGCTTCCGGATCACCGAGGTCAACGAGCGCGATCTCGACCAGTACACCGAGATCCGCGCGCTGATCGAGGTCCCGATGATCGGCCGGATCACCCGCAGCGCGGACCGCGCCGACCTGGAGGCGCTGCGGCCGGACGCCGAGGAGATCGTGCGGGCGGCCCGCGACCACGACCTCATCGGCTATCTGGAGGCCGACCGCCGCTTCCACCTCTCGCTGCTCGCGCTGTCCGGCAACGAGCGCCTGGTGGAGACCGTCGGCGATCTGCGCAAGCGGTCGCGTCTGTACGGTCTGACCGCGCTCGACCAGCGCGACGAGCTGATCCCGTCGGCCGAGGAGCACATCGAGCTGCTCGACCTCATGCTGGCCGGTGACGCCCGGGGCGCCGAGAAGTGCATGACCCGCCACCTCGGGCACGTCCGCTCGCTGTGGGCCAGGAGCGAGGCCGCCGAGCCCAGGCCCGAGCGCCGCCTGGGCGCGACCCGCTGAACCCGCCGGCCCGCCGCCACACTCACACGGGCGTGGGCCCGATCCCCCCGAGGTTGGCTGGCAGCGTCAACTAGGCTCGCATATAAGGGAGTTGGAGCCAGTTGGGGCTCGCTGTCAGCGGGCTCAGTCGTCCTTGCCCGCCGCGTCGCGGTACTGCGCGTTGAGGCGCTGGGCCTCCTCCAGCTGGTCCTCCAGGATGACGATGCGGCAGGCCGCCTCGACGGGGGTGCCCTGGTCGACCAGCTCGCGGGCGCGGGCGGCGATGCGCAGCTGGTAGCGGGAGTAGCGCCGGTGGCCGCCTTCGGAGCGCAGCGGAGTGATCAGCCGCGCCTCGCCCAGGGCGCGCAGGAATCCGGGGCTCGCACCGATCATCTCGGCGGCCCGGCCCATCGTGTAGGCGGGGTAGTCGTCGTCGTCCAGTCGACCACTGAGCGGGCTGTCCGCTGTCATGTCACCTCTTTCGCACCGCGTCGAAGGTCCGCGGCGCCGTACGGGACCGCGGACCCGAGGGGAAATTCAACACCATCGACCGCCCCGGGCGTCGCGCCGACCGGCGGGGGCGGCGAACCCGGCACATGACGAGGGCCCCGCCGGTGATCCGGCGGGGCCCTCGTGGTGTTCTCGGTGCTGTGGTGCGTCCGGCTCCGCGGCTACGCGAGCGCGCTGACGCCGAGCATCTCGGTCGCCGCTTCCAGCGGGGTCAGGGCGCGGGCGGGCGCGGCCTGGGGGAGGCCCTGGCAGGTGAAGCCCAGGCGGGTCATGGCCCGGGTCACCTCCTGGGCGCTGAAGTCGCGGCGGTCCTGGCGGGTGATGACCTCGCCCACCTGCTTGACGGGGTAGTGGCGGCGTCCGATGAGGACGGAGTCACCTTCGACGGGCTCGGGCTTGATGCCCTTCATCGCGGCCACCACTTGGGCCTTGGAGAGATCGAACGGGAAGCGGGCGATGACGCAGCGCATGATGCCTTCCAAGGCTTGGGGGGTGGACCGACCGGGTGTGCGGTCGGCGGTCGGGGCGCGAACGCCCCGCTGAAGGACCGCGTACGGGCTCAGGCGGCCGTCCCGGACTGGCGGGGCTCGGTGGCGCGGGCGGCGCGCCGCTCCTGGGACGGGCGGCTGCGGCGGCCGCGCGAGGAGGAGGCGGAGGCGCTGCGGCGGGGGCGCTCGGCGACCGGTGCCTTGATGGTGACCGGGATGCCGGAGGGCGCCTGGGCGCCGGTGATGCGGGTCAACTCCTCGTCGCCGGAGCGTACTTGAGTGGTCTGCGGGACGATGCTCGCGTTGACCATCAGGCGGCTCATCTCGCGGCGCTGGTTGGGCGTGACGAGGGTGACGACGCTGCCGGACTCGCCGGCGCGGGCGGTGCGGCCGCCACGGTGGA
>NZ_JBIATV010000024.1:0-76336 GCF_042892175.1 Streptomyces sp. NPDC001828 | reverse complement strand
GTGGGAGAGTAGGACGCCGCCGAACAAATTTTAGGGGAAAGCCCCGCATCATGATCTGTAGAAATACGGATCACGGTGCGGGGCTTTTTCGCGTTCCAGGGGAAAGTAGAGGAGATCGGGGCAGTTAGTAGGGGGAGGGGAGATCGGAGGCCTCTCCCCCTGCCCGGCCGAGGTCTACAGACGGCCCGCCGCCTTCAGTTCGAGGTATGCGTCGGCCAGCGCGGGCGCCAGGTCGTCGGGGGTGGCGTCTACGACCGTGGCGCCGTGACGCATCAGCTTTTCTGCTGTGCGGCGGCGCTGTTCTTGGGTTTGGGCGGCTGCGGCCGCCTCGTAGACCGCCTCGACGTCGCCCCTTGCGGCTGCCATCTGCTGGATGTGGGGGTCAGCCACCGATGCCACCAACACCGTGTGGCGCTGGGTCAGTTGGGGGAGCACGGGAAGCAGACCTTCTTCCGCTGCCGCTGTGTCCAGGCTGGTGAGCAGGACGAGAAGCGAGCGGCGCGGGGCGTGCGTCAGGGCCGCTGAGCAGAGGCCGCGGGCGTCGGTTTCCACCAGGGAGGGTTCGAGCGGGGCCATCGCGTTGACCAGCGCGGGCAGAAGTTCGCCTGCGGCTCGGCCCTGGACCTGGGTACGGACTCGGCGGTCGTACGCGAGGAGATCGACTCGGTCGCCGGCGCGTGAGGCGAGAGCGGCGAGCAGCAGTGCGGCGTCCATGGCGGCGTCGAGACGGGGTACGTCACCGACTCGGCCGGCCGAGGTGCGGCCCGTGTCCAGGACGACGAGGACATGTCGGTCCCGTTCCGGGCGCCACGTGCGTACGGCGACGTTTCCGTGGCGGGCGGTCGCGCGCCAGTCGATGGAGCGGGTGTCGTCGCCGGGAACGTACTCGCGGAGGCTGTCGAACTCGGTGCCTTCCCCACGGGTCAACATACTGGTCCGGCCGTCGAGTTCGCGTAGCCGAGCGAGTCGTGACGGCAGGTGTTTGCGGCTGGTGAACGGCGGCAGGACGCGCACGGTCCAGGGGACATCGTGGCTGCCCTGACGGGCGGCCAGGCCGAGGGGGCCGTATGAGCGGACCGTGACGCGGGCTGCCTGGCGGTCGCCACGGCGGGTCGGGCGCAGCGCCGTCGAGAGGCGGCTTCGTTCGCCGGCCGGGATTGTCAACGGGTGGCGGGACGCGGCCTGTTCGGCCCCGGGGGCCCAACTGCTGGGCGGCCAGGCGTCCCTGAGCTGGGCGCGGAGGCGGCGATTCGAAGGATTGGTGACGGTGAGGTCGACCGTGGCCGCGTCGCCCAGTCGAACGGATGTGTCACCGCTTCGAGTGAATCGGAGCTTTCGCACTGGCGCGGCGCAGGCGTAGTCGCACAGAATTGCGAGTGCAAGGGGAGCGTTGACCGCGAGCATGCCGGTCCATCCCGGGGCGAAGACGCCGACCGGGACGGAGCCGAGAGCGGCTAGGAGTGCGGAGCGTCCGGTGAGGGCCACGGGGTCGCCTCAGCGGGGTACGGGGACGTGGGCGAGGACCGAAGTGATGACGGAGTCGGCGGTGACGCCCTCCATCTCGGCTTCGGGACGCAGTTGGATGCGGTGGCGAAGTGTGGGGAGTGCCAGGGCTTTCACATCGTCCGGGATGACGTAGTCCCGCCCGGTGAGCCAGGCCCAGGCCCGGGCCGTGGAAAGCAGGGCGGTGGCGCCTCGCGGGGAGACCCCGAGGCTGAGCGAGGGGGATTCACGCGTGGCACGACAGATATCGACGACATAGCCGGTGATCTCGTCCGAGACCGAGGTCTTGGCGACGGCGGTGCGGGCGGCTTCGAGATCGGCGGGGCCGGCCACCGGGCGGACGCCTGCCGCCTTGAGGTCGCGGGGGTTGAAGCCGTTCGCATGACGGGTCAGGACGTTTATCTCGTCCTGGCGGGTGGGCAGCGGAACGGTCAACTTCAGGAGGAATCGGTCCAGTTGGGCTTCAGGCAACGGGTACGTGCCCTCGTATTCGACCGGGTTCTGGGTGGCCGCCACCAGGAACGGGTCGGGCAGGAGGCGCGGGATGCCGTCGACCGTGACCTGACGCTCCTCCATGGCCTCAAGGAGGGATGACTGGGTCTTCGGCGGGGTCCGGTTGATCTCGTCCGCGAGCAGCAGGTTGGTGAAGACCGGGCCGGGCTGGAAGGAGAACTCCGCCGTGCGGGCGTCGTAGATGAGGGAGCCCGTGACGTCGCTCGGCATCAGATCGGGGGTGAACTGGACGCGCTTGGTGTCGAGTTCGAGGGAAGCGGCCAGGGCGCGCACCAAGAGGGTCTTGGCGACGCCGGGTACGCCTTCGAGCAGCACATGGCCGCGGCACAGGAGGGCGACTACCAGGCCGGTGACGGCGGAGTCCTGGCCGACCACGGCCTTGGCGATCTCGGCCCGCAGGGCTTCGAGGGAGGCGCGGGCGCTGTCCGGGTTCGCTGCGGTCTCCGGGGTGCGGTCGCTCATGAAGTGCGTACCTCTCTTTCGAGGGCGTCCAGTTGGTCCGCGAGGCGGACAAGTGAGGCGTCGTCGGCCGGGGTTGGACCGAAGAGCAGGGAAAGGGGGTCGCGGCCGGTCGCGGGGAGCCGGGCGGAGACGGCCGGGACGAGGGCTTCGGGGGAGTGCGCCGCCGAGGCGGCCACACCAAGGAGGGGTGCCAGACGGGTGCGGGTGGCGGAGCGGAGTGTGGCGGCCGCGCGGTCGCGGGCGTTGGCCTTGCGATAGAGGCGGGCGCGGCCTTCGGTCGCCTCGGACGCGCGGATGGCGACGGGGAGCCGCTCGGTGACGAGGGGGCCGAGCCGGCGGGCGCGCCAGATGGCGGCGAGCACGGCGGCGAGGGCGAGTTGGACGGTGGCCCACCGCCATCCGGACGGGATCAGGTCGAAGAAGGAGCGTTTGCCGCCGTCGGTGGCCGACGCGTCGCCCAGCGAGGGGAGGTACCAGACCACATGGGATCGAGTGCCGAGCAGTTGGAGGGCGAGAGAGGCGTTGCCCTCCTCGTCGAGCCGGTGATTGAGGAGCAGGTCGGGGGCGCCGAGCAGGACCGTGTCGCCCTGCCCGTGCGCCGAGGGGGCGCGGAGCAGGGTGGGGAGGCCGTCGGCGGAGTAGCAGCCGTCGTTGTTCTCGTCGGGGCTCGCGTAGCGGATGCCGCCGGTGTCGGCGCGGCCCGCGCGGGTGGCGTCGGGCCGGCTGCAGTCGGGGTCGCGCGGTCTGACCGGGACGGGGCTTTCGGCGCGTACGCCGGGAGCGAGGATGTCCAGCGACGGCGGACCGGGGGCGATGAGGAGCGTGCGGCCGCCGGAGTCGGCGGTGGCGGAGTGGAGTTGGCGCTGCTGACCCTCCGTCAGGAGATCGGGCACCGTGATCAGGAGTGTGGTGTCCGGGCCGGCGGCGGCCGTCGCCTCGTCGAGGGTGGTGACCACGCGGGTGGAGACGCCCTGGGCTTTGAGGAGCTCGGCGACGGCTCGGCTGCCGGACTGGTCGGCGGAGCGCGGGTCGAGGCTGCCGTGCTGGGCGTCGGAGCGCAGCGCGGCGAGGGTGATGCCGGCGGCGATCAGGAGGGTGAGGGCGAGGGCCAGTCCACGGGTGCGGGTCCACAGGTGGCGGGCCGTGACCGAGGTGGAGGTGGGGGCGGCCGCAGTGGCGGTCATTCGGCGGCCCCGGGGGTCGATTCGCTCAGGGCGGGCTTGCTGCGTTCGAGGTCCCGGTCGAGATCGCGCAGCCGTATGTACGCCGGTTCGTCGGCGGTGCGGCCGCCGTATGTGACGTCGTCGAACGACCGGGCGGCGGCGCGGAGTCGGTCCGCGTGGCCGGGCAGTGGGCGGCCGGCTTCCGCGGCGGCCTCGTCGGCGGTGCGGCCGGGGCGGGGGTCGAGGAGGGCGCGTTCTTCGAGCGAGCGGACGATGGCACGCATCCGTTCCTGGACGGCTTCGTTCCAGCGGCGGGCGGCGGCATGCGCCTCGGCCGTGGTGCGGTGTTCGGCGGCGCTGCGCGGGCGGTCGTCGAAGACGGTGCCGCCAGAGGTGACGGCCCGCTGCGGGGTGCCGAGCCGCCACCACAGGGCGGCGATCAGCGCGATGACGGCGACGGCGATCACGACCAGGCCGAGCGGACCGCCCGGCGTTGCCCCCGAGGCCGAGTCGAAGAGCGAACCGACCCAGTCCCAGAACTTGTCGAGGCCGCGCTGGAGGAGGCTCGGGTCGTTCTGGTGGTACGCCGGGTCGGACAGTTCGCGCCGGGCCGCCTCGCGGGCCGGGTCGCGTCCGATGTCGACCGGAGGCGTAGCGGATGCGCCGTTCAGCAGCCGTGCCGTGATGAAGCCCCCCGCTTCTGACACTGCATCAGCTCCCGGGTGTCTCGTAGCCCGGAACGCCTGCGGCGCGGGCCAGTTCGAGGTCGAGGGCCTCGCGGCGGATGCGCTGGTCGATGTAGAGCAGGACGCTGACGCCGGCCGCGATGGGGTAGGTGATCGCCGAGCCGATCACGGCACCGACGCCGGAGATGATCAGGTAGGCCCAGTTGAAGTCGGGGGTGGTGCCGTCGAGGAGGCCGTTGAAGGAGCTGCTGTCCGCGGCCATCGCGGCGAAGGTGAACGGGATGGTGATGATCATCGAGACGATGGCCGTCAGTGCGGACGTCAGCAGGATGATGCCGAAGATCCGCCACCAGGAGCCGTTGACCAGCTTGGCGGAGCGGCGCAGGGACTGGACGATGCTCTGCCGTTCCAGCATCAGCGCCGGCGAGGCGAGGCTGAAGCGGACGTACAGCCACAGTGCGACGACGGACGTGGCGGCGCCGCCCAGCAGGGCCAGCGCGGCACCCCCGGCTCCTCCGACGAGTGCGCCGGGAAGGATGCCGACGGCGATGATCGAGCCGCACATCACGAACAACAGGGCCAGCAGGCCGAACAGGCTCAGGAGGCGCGGACGGGCCTCGCTCCAGGCGTCCCCCAGGCTCACCTGGCGGCCGAGCACGGAGCGGCTGACCACGATCGTGAGGATGGCCGTGGTGAACAGGGTGGCGAACTGGCCGATCACGACGGGCGGCACGAGGTCGACCAGGCTGGACTGCATCGCGTCGAAGGCCTGGTTGACGGCTTCGGTGCCGGTGGCGTTCGGGTTGATCGAGGCCGGGGCCGGCAGGACGTAGCGGACGGCGAGGATCTGGGCGATCTGGGAGATCACCGCGACGGTCAGGGTGAGGCCGAGGACCGTGCGCCAGTGGGCGCGTGCGGTGGAGACGGCACCGTCGAGGATCTCGCCCACACCCAGCGGGCGCAGCGGGATGACACCCGGCTTGGCGGCGGGCGGGCGACCGTAGTTCTGGTTCCAGTGGCCGCCCGGAGGCTGCCCGGGCACCTGTTCCCAGCCGCCTTGGCCCTGCTGCCCGCCGCCCCAGCCGGGGGCCTGCTGCGGAGGCGTCGGGCGCGCGCCCGGCGAGGACCACTGGGCGGCCGGGGGCTGGTCCTTCGACCACTTCGAGGAGGCGCGGGCCCGGTCGGAGGGCTCCGGTGTCGGGGGCGTGCCGGAGTTCTCGCCGTCGGAGGAGGGCGATCCGGGCGAGGCCCAGCCCGGAGAGTCGTTCACGGTCGTCCACCTCGTGGATTGGTCGCGGGACCGGCTGCGCATGCCGGCTCCTTCGGGTTGGCTGCCATGGTGTCACGTGGATCCCGGCCATGGACCTGCCCCCGTATCTCGTTCGCACCTTCAATTGTCGGCGGCTTCCGGGGCAGACTGGGCGGATGGCTGATCAGGACGTGCGAACCACCATGGGCCCCGGCCCTTCGGGAATACCTTCGCTGCGCTGGGACGAGCCGCCGGAGGGCCCCGTGCTGGTCCTCCTGGACCAGACCCGGCTGCCCGCCGAGGAGATGGAGCTGGTCTGCACCGATGTGCCGGGCCTTGTGCTGGCCATCCAGAAGCTGGCGGTACGAGGCGCCCCGCTGCTCGGCATCGCCGGCGCCTACGGGGTCGCGCTCGCCGCGGCCCGTGGCTACGACGTGGACGAGGCGGCGGCGCTGCTCGCGGGGGCCAGGCCCACCGCGGTCAACCTGGCGTACGGAGTGCGGCTGGCGGCCGGGGCGTACCGGGCCGTGGTCGAGAAGGGCGGGGGAGCGGCGGAGGCCGGGGCCGCGGCGCTGGCCGCCGCCAAGGAGCTGCACCGGGCAGATGCCGAGGCCAGCGCGCGTATGGCCCGGCACGGGCTGGCGTTGCTCGACGAGCTGCTGCCGGGCGGAAGCCACCGCATCCTCACCCACTGCAACACCGGACGACTGGTGTCCGGCGGCGAGGGCACCGCCTTCGCGGTCGCGCTCGCCGCGCACCGGGCGGGCCACCTGAGGCGGCTGTGGGTCGACGAGACGCGGCCACTGCTGCAGGGCGCGCGGCTGACGGCGTACGAGGCGGCGAGCAGCGGGATGGCGTACAGCCTCCTGAGCGACAATGCGGCCGGCTCGCTGTTCGCGGCCGGTGAGGTGGACGCCGTGCTCATCGGCGCCGACCGGATCGCGGCCGACGGCTCGGTGGCGAACAAGGTGGGCAGCTATCCGCTCGCCGTGCTCGCCAAGTACCACCACGTGCCGTTCATCGTGGTCGCGCCCGTCACCACCGTGGACCTGGAGACCCCCGACGGCGCCGGCATCGAGGTCGAGCAGCGGCCCGGCCAGGAGGTGACGGAGGTCACTCTGCCGCAGGCCGCCGGTGGCGGCTGGGGGTCGGGTTCCGGCCTTCCGGTGGCCCCGCTGGGGACCCAGGCGTACAACCCCGCCTTCGATGTGACACCGCCGGAACTGGTCACGGCGATCGTCACCGAGGAGGGGGTGCTGTCCCCGGTCACAGGGGGCGGACTGAGGGAGCTGTGTGCCAGGTCACGCCAGGTAACGATTAGCTAATGGGATGATGACGTTTATGAAGGGACGCGTCCTTGTCGTCGACGACGACACCGCACTGGCCGAGATGCTCGGCATTGTGTTGCGTGGAGAAGGTTTTGAGCCGTCGTTCGTAGCGGATGGCGACAAGGCACTGGCGGCATTCCGTGACGCCAAGCCCGACCTGGTGCTGCTCGATCTCATGCTGCCCGGACGGGACGGCATCGAGGTCTGCAGGCTGATCAGGGCCGAGTCGGGTGTGCCGATCGTCATGCTCACCGCTAAGAGCGACACCGTGGACGTGGTGGTCGGCCTGGAGTCCGGGGCCGACGACTACATCGTGAAGCCGTTCAAGCCGAAGGAGCTGGTCGCCCGGATCCGGGCCCGGCTGCGCAGGTCCGAGGAGCCTGCGCCGGAGCAGCTCGCCATCGGCGATCTGGTCATCGACGTGGCAGGCCACTCGGTGAAGCGGGACGGGCAGTCGATCGCCCTGACCCCGCTGGAGTTCGACCTGCTGGTCGCGCTCGCCCGCAAGCCGTGGCAGGTGTTCACTCGAGAAGTACTCCTCGAACAGGTCTGGGGCTACCGTCACGCGGCGGACACCCGCCTGGTCAACGTGCATGTGCAGCGGCTCCGCTCGAAGGTCGAGAAGGACCCCGAGCGGCCGGAGATCGTGGTGACCGTCCGTGGGGTCGGTTACAAGGCAGGACCGAGCTGAGATGACCCAAGAAGCTGGGCGCAAGACGTCCTGGGGCGGCCGGCTGCTCCAGGACGGAGCGCCCGGCGGTCCGGTGCTGCGCCTCGTCGTGCGCTGGCTGCGGCGCCCGCTGCTGCCGGCCGCACGGCTGTGGCGGCGCAACATCCAGCTCCGGGTGGTCGCGGCCACCCTGCTGATGTCGCTGGGCGTGGTCGTGCTGCTCGGCTTCGTGGTCATCGGGGCGGTGCGCAACGGCCTGCTCGACACCAAGGAGAAGGCGGCCGAGAGCCAGTCGGCGGGCGGGTTCGCGGTCGCCAAGGACAAGGCCGGCACCCCGGTCTCCTCCGGCGACGACAGCACCTCGGGCGGTCGCGGCTCCGGCTCGTCGGTGAGCTGGCGCAACGACCTGGTGACCCAGCTCGCGAGCAGCGGCCAGGGCGCGTTCTACGTCGTCGCCCTGGGCTCGGCCTCCTCCGACTCGGACTCGGCCTCCAGCAACCGGGGGCCGCGCGCCTCCGGCTATGTGGATCCCCGGGCCAGCGTTCCGCAGAGCCTGCGGGACAGCGTCGACGAGGGCACCGGCGCGTTCAAGACGTACACCTCGATCAAGTTCACCGACGGCCAGGAGGCCGAGCCCGGGCTCGTGGTGGGCACCCGGCTCAAGGACGTCGACGGGCAGTCCTACCAGCTGTACTACCTCTTCCCGCTGGTGCAGGAGGAGAAGTCGCTCACCCTGGTCAAGACGACCCTCGCGACGGCCGGGCTTTTCGTCGTGGTGCTGCTCGGGGCGATCGCCTGGCTCGTCGTGCGACAGGTGGTCACGCCGGTGCGGATGGCGGCCGGAGTCGCCGAACGGCTCTCCACGGGCGTGCTCAGAGAGCGCATGAAGGTCACCGGCGAGGACGACATCGCCCGGCTCGGCGAGGCCTTCAACAAGATGGCGCAGAATCTCCAGGTCAAGATCAATCAGCTGGAGGAGCTGTCGCGGATGCAGCGGCGGTTCGTCTCCGACGTCTCGCACGAGCTGCGCACCCCCCTGACGACCGTACGGATGGCGGCCGACGTCATCCACGAGGCACGGGTCGACTTCGATCCGGTGACGGCCCGCTCGGCCGAACTCCTGGCCGGGCAGCTGGACCGTTTCGAGTCGCTGCTCGCCGACCTCCTGGAGATCAGCCGGTTCGACGCGGGCGCGGCCGCCCTGGAAGCCGAGCCGATAGACCTGCGCGAGGTCGTACGACGGGTCATCGAGGGCGCCGAGCCGCTGGCCGAGCGCAAGGGCACCCGGATACGGGTGGCCGGCGACGAGCAGCCGGTGGTCGCAGAGGCGGATGCCCGCCGCGTCGAGCGGGTGCTGCGCAACCTGGTCGTCAACGCCGTCGAGCACGGCGAGGGCCGGGACGTCGTGGTGCGCCTCGCGGCGGCCGGCGGCGCTGTCGCCGTCGCCGTGCGGGACTACGGCGTCGGGCTCAAGCCGGGCGAGGCGACCCGGGTGTTCAACCGGTTCTGGCGGGCCGACCCGGCACGCGCCCGTACGACCGGCGGTACCGGGCTCGGCCTGTCGATCGCGGTCGAGGACGCGCGGCTGCACGGCGGCTGGCTGCAGGCCTGGGGCGAGCCGGGCGGGGGCTCCCAGTTCCGGCTGACGCTGCCGCGCACCGCCGACGAGCCGCTGCGCGGATCGCCGATACCGCTGGAGCCCGAGGACTCACGGGCCGCCCGCGAGCGGGCCAGGACCGAGACGGCGTCCTCGGGGGCCCAGGGCAACCGGCTCTCCACCGTGCCGATACCTCGTGTGGACCGGTCCACGCTGCCCGTGCCGCCCACGGCCCCGGTGCGTCCGCGCACCTCGGGCCCGGGCGCCAGCCCCGCCGGGCTGCCCGGCGGCGGCGGTGGCCGGGTGGTGGCGCGGCGCCCCGAGACGGAGCCGGACACGCGGCCGGGGGCGGCGCGCGAGGACGGTACGGCGGCCCCTGAGCGGCTCGTCGAAACGACTGACCAGGAGGGATCGGCCCGTGGGCGCTGACCGGGGGAGGGCCCGCGGCAGACTGCTGGGCTCGGTGGTCGTGCTGGGCAGCGGCTCGCTGCTCGTGTCGGGCTGCGCGTCCATGCCGAGCAGCGGCGATGTGCACTCGGTGTCGGCGTCCCAGCGGGCCGACTCGCAGGTGCAGGTGTACGCCGTGCCGCCGCGTCCGGGCGCCGAGCCCAACGAGATCGTCTCGGGCTTCCTCGAGGCGATGACCAGCGACGATCCGCAGTTCGCGATGGCCCGCCAGTATCTGACGCCGAAGGCCGCGATGGACTGGCGGGCGACCCAGGTCACCGTCCTGGCCGACGGCCCCGACCCGCAGCCCAACCGCTCGGCGGACCGGGGCGCGGACGCCAACGGGTTCACCTTCACGGTGTCCGGCAAGCCCGTCGCCGTCGTGGACAAGCAGCACGCCTACCAGCCGGCCAAGCCGCAGGACACGTACAACCAGACCATCCATCTGGTCCGCCAGAGCGGGGCCGACGGGACGGGCCGCGAGTGGCGCATCGACGCGCTGCCTGAGGGGCTGCTGCTCGGCCAGTCCGACTTCCAGCGCATCTACCGCTCCGTCAACAAGTACTACTTCGCGGCGGGCCAGGACCGCCTCGTCGCCGACCCGGTGTACGTGCGGCTGCGCACCGACCCCGTGACGCAGATGAACCTGATCACGCAGACGGTGCAGTCCGTTCTGGACGGCCCGACGAACTGGCTGAAACCGGTGGTCGCCTCGAAGTTTCCCTCGGGCACGGCGCTGAAGGGCGACACCAAGACCCTCGCCCTGGACGACCGCAACGCCCTGAAGGTGCCCCTGAACGAGCGCGCCTCCAACGCCGGTGAGGCGCAGTGCAAGCGCATGGCGGCCCAAATCCTGTTCACGCTGCGGGACTTGACGACGACGCGGGTCGGCCAGGTGGAGCTCGACCGGGCCAACGGGTCCCAGTTGTGCGTGCTCAGCGGTGACCAGGCCGAGACGTACGCGCCGGACCGCATGTCGACGAGTCCCGGCCAGTACTTCGTGGACGCCGGCGGTCACGTCGAGCGGATGCGGGCCGACGCGGGCGGTTCGGACACCTCGGGCGGCAGCACGGACGGCGCCGACGACTCCGACAGCTCGGACGCCTCGGTGGTGACCGAGCCGGTGCAGGGCCCGTTCGGCAAGGGCGAGCAGCAGGTGCGTACGGTCGCGGTCTCGCGGGACGAGAAGCGCGCGGCCGGGGTGTCGGCGGACGGCAAGTCGTTGCTCGTGGCCCCGCTCGCGGCCGGTGGCGCGCTGGCGCGCACGGCGGTGACCAGCGACGACAAGGACGCGAAGGACGGCGGCCTCTCGGCGCCGAGCTGGGACGGGCGCGGCGACCTGTGGGTGGCTGACCGCAACGCGGCCAAGCCGCGGCTGCTGCGCCTGGTGCGGGGCGCCGGCGAGCCGCAGACGGTCGACGTCGCCGGTCTCAACGGCGCGCGCATCCAGCAGGTGCGGATGTCGGCGGACGGGGTGCGCGCCGCGCTGCTCGTGTCCGACGGCACCAACACGACGCTGCGGATCGGCCGGGTCGAGCGGACCGGCGAGGGCGACAAGAGTGTGGTCTCGGTGGTCGAACTGCGCGCCGGCGCACCGCAGATGGAAGACGTGACGGCCGTGTCCTGGGCCGGGCGCAGCCGTCTCGTGGTGGTCGGCAAGGAGACCGGCGGCGTCTCTCAGCAGCTGCGCTATGTGCAGACGGACGGCTCCACGTCGGCCGCCGGCACGCTGCCGAGCGTCAACAAGGTCACGGATGTGGCCGCCACGGACGACGACCGGATGCCGCTGGTGGCGCACTCGCAGGAGGACGGCATCGTCCGGCTGCCGCCCGGCGCGAACTGGCGCACGGCCGTCAAGAAGGGCTCGGCGCCCGCGTATCCGGGGTAGTTCCGGGGTTGTGGACGCGTTGTCCACAGGGGTGGCGGCGGCCCGCTCCCGTTGGCACAGTGGATGCCATGCGGGGGTGGTGGCGGGAGTTCTCCGGCCTTGTGCTGCCGACCGCGTGCGGCGGCTGCGGCAGGCCGCGTACGGCGCTGTGCGGGGGGTGCCGGGCGGGGCTGCTCGGGGCGTCCGCGTGCCGGGTGCGTCCGGCGCCGGAGCCCGCTGGGCTGCCCACCGTGTACGCGGCCGCGCCCTATGAGGACGCGGTGCGTGCGGTGCTGCTCGGCCACAAGGAGCGGGGCGCCCTCGGCCTTGCCGGGGTGCTCGGTCAGGCGCTGGCGGGTGCGGCACGGGCGGCCGCGGGCCCTTGTGCGCGGGGGCCGTTGCTGCTGGTCCCGGTGCCGTCGTCGCGGCGTGCGGTGCGGGCCCGCGGGCACGACGCGACCCGGCGCATCGCCCTGGCGGCGGCCGGGGAGCTGCGGCGGAGCGGTACGGACGCCCGGGTGGCCGCCGTCCTGCGGCAACGCCGCACGGTGGCCGACCAGGCGGGCCTGAGCGCCCCGCAGCGGCTCCGGAATCTGTCCGGGGCCCTTGTGGTGGCGGGCGGTGGCGTACGGCTCCTGAGGGGCGGCCAGGTGGTCCTGGTGGACGATCTGATGACCACCGGCGCATCCCTTGCGGAGGCGGCGCGTGCGATCCGCGCGGCCGGGGTAGGCGGTCCGCACGAGGACGCCCCGGACGGAGATGGATGCCCCAGGCAGGGAATTCCAGCATTTCCCCCGGCGGGAGCTTCGCATCGTCGGCGAGGGGCCGGGTCGGCCCCGCCGGACGGCGATGTTTCGCGCCCGCTCGCCGCCGTTGTCGCGGCGGCTCCGGAATCGTTCGCAATAAACCGGAACTGACCGAGAACTTGCATCGTTGCAGGTAATGAGAGGGTAGAAACACCCGAGTGGAGGTACGTGCGAGTAGCGGGTGCCGACTTCCGGCCGAGAGAGCTATGTTCGGTTGTGAGGAATGGCGAAAGCCCGTTCACTTAATGCACGACTGAGCTTCGGCGCGTTTTCACTTACCCCCGAGTTCGTGGGGTGGGGATCTTCTCGACGGGGGAGGAGGAGGTGATACGTCACCGAGTCCGACGCCCCGGCACTCACCGGGGTCTGGTGCAAAAGGGAGCAGCTCCGCAGATGGCGGAGTGATCCGGGAACGGAGTTCTGCGTGGACATCGTCGTCAAGGGCCGCAAGACCGAGGTGCCCGAGCGGTTCCGCAAGCACGTGGCCGAGAAGCTGAAGCTGGAGAAGATCCAGAAGCTCGACGGCAAGGTAATCAGCCTCGACGTCGAGGTGTCCAAGGAACACAACCCGCGGCAGGCGGACCGCTCGGACCGGGTGGAGATCACCCTCCACTCGCGAGGCCCGGTGATCCGCGCGGAGGCGGCGGCAGCAGACCCGTACGCGGCGCTCGATCTGGCGACCGGCAAGTTGGAGGCGCGGCTGCGCAAGCAGCACGACAAGCGCTACACACGCCGTGGCAATGGCCGGCTCTCGGCCGCCGAGGTCGTCGACGCCGTGCCGGGTGTGGCGCAGTTGAACGGGAACGGCGAGCTTGTGGACACTTCGGAGGAAGACCGCATCCCCACCACCAGGATCGGCTCGCTCGAAGTGAAGGGCGAAGGACCGCTGGTGGTCCGCGAGAAGACACACACCGCTGCCGCGATGACGCTCGACCAGGCGCTCTACGAGATGGAGCTGGTCGGGCACGACTTCTACCTCTTCGTCGACTCGGAGACGAAGAACCCCAGTGTCGTCTACCGGCGGCACGCCTACGACTACGGCGTCATCCGCCTGGAGACCGACCCGCTCGCCGGTGAGGACGCGAGCGGTGCGGGCGGTGCGCTGGGCGGCTGACCCGGCCCGGCAGGATCACGGACAACCCGTCGGACGGGCGCGCTGAACGTCTGAGGACGGCGCGCCGTATCAGCGGGCGACGGTGCCCCTGGAGCGCTTGTGCGCCCCCAGGGGCACCACCGTGCGACCACTGGACCACCCTTCTGTCGGCCGGGCATGAAATCATGGCGTCGCACGCCAACCGCAGCTCCCTGGAGCGTGGTTGGTGCAGCACACCAACGCGGGCCACGGCCTTCAGGGGGAGGAACGATGGCGGACAGCTTCGGGCCGGTGCACGGCGGTTCCCATGCCGACAGCCCGAACGGGGGAGACCGCGAGAGCGGCATGGACACGGGGGGCTCCCGCAAGGAGCCGATCCGGGTCCTGGTGGTGGACGACCACGCGCTCTTCCGCCGGGGACTCGAGATCGTGCTGGCCGCCGAGGAGGACATCCAGGTCGTCGGCGAGGCCGGGGACGGCGCGGAGGCGGTGGACAAGGCGGCCGACCTGCTGCCGGACATCGTGCTCATGGACGTACGGATGCCGCGCCGCGGCGGCATCGAGGCCTGCACCTCCATCAAGGAGGTGGCCCCCAGCGCGAAGATCATCATGCTGACGATCAGCGACGAGGAGGCGGACCTCTACGACGCGATCAAGGCGGGGGCGACCGGCTACCTCCTCAAGGAGATCTCCACGGACGAGGTGGCGACCGCGATCCGTGCGGTGGCCGACGGCCAGTCGCAGATCAGCCCCTCAATGGCCTCCAAGCTGCTCACCGAGTTCAAGTCGATGATCCAGCGCAGCGACGAGCGCCGCCTGGTGCCCGCGCCCCGGCTCACCGAACGTGAGCTGGAGGTGCTGAAGCTGGTCGCCACGGGGATGAACAACCGGGACATCGCCAAGGAGTTGTTCATCTCCGAGAACACCGTGAAGAACCACGTGCGCAACATCCTGGAGAAGCTTCAGCTGCACTCCAGGATGGAGGCGGTGGTCTACGCGATGCGCGAGAAGATCCTGGAGATCAGGTAGCCAGCGCCGAGGCGAGCGCCGCCGTCTCCTGCGGCGACCCGGCCCGCTCGACCCGTACCGCATCGCAGCCCACCCACGTCGCTGCCTCCAACAGGGCCTGCGCCATGGGCCGCACGGCCTTCGGCGAGGCCAGCGAGACCTGCTTGGCGACCAGGGTGCGGCCCTCACGGGCCGGGTCGACACGGCCGACCAGCCGGCCGCCGGAGAGCAGCGGCATCGCGAAGTAGCCGTGGATCCGCTTGGGTTTGGGGACGTACGCCTCCAGGCGGTGCGCGAAGCCGAAGACACGCTCGGTGCGGGCGCGGTCCCACACCAGCGAGTCGAACGGTGACAGCAGGGTGGTGCGGTGGCGGCCGCGGGGCTCGGTGGCCAGCGCCTCGGGGTCGGCCCAGGCAGGCTTGGCCCAGCCCTGCACGGTGACCGGCACCAGGCCCGAATCGGCGACGACCGCGTCGAACTGCTCGCCCTTGAGGCGGTGGTAGTCCGCGATGTCGGCGCGGGTGCCCACCCCGAGCGACTGGCCGGCGAGCCGCACCAGGCGGCGCAGGCACTCGGTGTCGTCCAGGTCGTCGTGCAGCAGCGCGTCCGGAATGGCGCGCTCGGCCAGGTCATAGACCCGCTTCCAGCCGCGCCGCTCGGTGCAGACCACCTCGCCGTACATCAGGGCCCGCTCGACGGCGACCTTGGAGGCCGACCAGTCCCACCACTCGCCCTTGTTCTTGGCGCCGCCCAAGTCCGTTGCCGTGAGCGGGCCTTCGGCGCGCAGCTGCTTGATCACCTGCTCGTAGGCGCCGTCCGGCAGCTCGTGCCCCCAGTGCGGCCGGGCGCGGTAGGCGCGGCGGCGGAAGGCGAAGTGGGGCCACTCCTCGACGGGCAGGACGCACGCCGCGTGCGACCAGTACTCGAAGGAGCGGCCGCCGCTCCAGTAGGCCTCCTCGACCCGGGCGCGGCCGACCGCGCCGAGGCGGGCGTAGGGGACGAGCTCGTGCGAGCGGGCGAGCACGGAAATGGTGTCGAGCTGGACGGCGCCCAGGTGGCGCAGCACCCCGCGCACCCCGCCCCGCCGGTCGGGCGCGCCGAGGAAACCCTGGGCGCGCAGGGCGATCCTGCGGGCCTCGTCGGCGGACAGTTCGGCGGCGGCAGGCGGCAGGCTCGTCATGCTCCGCACGATAGTGGCCGCCACTGACAACGCAGGAGGGTCAGGTCCCCGCGGGCAGGTAGGGCAGCACGCCGGGCAGGCCCAGATCCGTAGGAAGCAGGGATCCGACCCAGTTGTCCCGGCGGCTGCCCTGGTGCACGGCCGCCGAGCGCAAGGTGCCCTCCATGGTGAAGCCGACCTTCAGGGCGACCGCGCGGGAGGCCTCGTTGCCCACCTCCGCCCGCCACTCCAGACGGTCGACGGCGGCCGCCTCGAAGGCCCAGCGGGCCACCCGGGTCGCGGCCTCCACCACATAGCCGCGGCCCCGGTGCTCCTTGGCCGCCCAGAAGCCCAGTTCCGCGCAGCCTGGGCCGCGCCGAGTCACGCCCATCATGGCGACCAGGGCCGAGCTGTCCGCAGTAAGTACCGCGAAGGTGTAGTCGGTGTCATGGCGCCAGCCGTCCGGACCGTAGGAAGAGGTGAAGGCCTCCGCGTGCTCGCGCGAGTAGGGCGAGGGGACGGTCGTCCACCGCTGGATGTCGGGATCCTGGCAGGCCGCGTGGGTGGCGTCGGCGTCCTGGGGGCCGACGGGGCGCAGCAGGAGGCGTTCGGTGGTGAGCGTTATGGCTTCCATCGCCCGATTCTCCTTGCCCACGGCTGCGGGAACCACCTCATTTCCCCACCCGACCGGCACCTTCGGCCGGTCCCGTCCGTTGTCGTAACAGCAGACCTCCCGGCGCGGCCGGGTCCTCGCATACGATGACCGTTGCTGTATCCACACCCATAGCCACTCGACCGCGCCAGGCCCGACCGGCAAGGAGACCAACCCCCGTGTCCGTCCTCTCAAAGATCATGCGTGCAGGCGAAGGCAAGATCCTGCGCAAGCTGCACCGCATCGCGGACCAGGTCAACTCCATCGAAGAGGACTTCGTCAACCTCTCCGACGCCGAGCTGCGTGCCCTCACCGACGAGTACAAGCAGCGGTACGCGGACGGCGAGAGCCTGGACGACCTGCTCCCCGAAGCCTTCGCGACCGTGCGCGAGGCCGCCAAGCGCGTCCTCGGCCAGCGCCATTACGACGTCCAGATGATGGGTGGAGCCGCGCTGCACCTCGGCTACGTGGCCGAGATGAAGACCGGCGAGGGCAAGACCCTCGTCGGCACGCTGCCGGCCTATCTGAACGCACTGTCCGGCAAGGGCGTGCACCTCATCACGGTCAACGACTACCTGGCCGAGCGCGACTCCGAGATGATGGGCCGGGTGCACAAGTTCCTCGGCCTGGAGGTCGGCTGCATCCTCGCCAACATGTCGCCCGCCGAGCGCCGTGCGCAGTACGCCTGTGACATCACGTACGGCACGAACAACGAGTTCGGCTTCGACTACCTGCGCGACAACATGGCGTGGTCCCAGGACGAGCTCGTCCAGCGCGGCCACAACTTCGCGATCGTCGACGAGGTCGACTCGATCCTGGTCGACGAGGCCCGTACGCCGCTGATCATCTCCGGCCCGGCCGACCAGGCCACCAAGTGGTACGGCGACTTCGCCAAGCTGGTGACGCGCCTGACCAAGGGCGAGGCGGGCAACCCGCTGAAGGGCATCGAGGAGACCGGCGACTACGAGGTCGACGAGAAGAAGCGCACCGTCGCCATCCACGAGCCGGGCGTCGCCAAGGTCGAGGACTGGCTGGGCATCGACAACCTCTACGAGTCGGTGAACACCCCGCTCGTCGGTTACCTGAACAACGCCATCAAGGCGAAGGAACTGTTCAAGAAGGACAAGGACTACGTCGTCATGGACGGCGAAGTCATGATCGTCGACGAGCACACCGGCCGTATCCTCGCCGGCCGCCGCTACAACGAGGGCATGCACCAGGCGATCGAGGCGAAGGAAGAGGTGGACATCAAGGACGAGAACCAGACGCTCGCCACGATCACCCTGCAGAACTTCTTCCGCCTCTACAAGCGCCACGACCAGCAGGGCAAGGAAGAGGCCGGCCTCTCCGGCATGACCGGTACGGCGATGACCGAGGCCGCCGAGTTCCACCAGATCTACAAGCTCGGCGTCGTCCCGATCCCGACCAACCGGCCGATGGTCCGCAAGGACCAGTCCGACCTGATCTACCGCACGGAGATCGCCAAGTTCGAGGCGGTCGTCGACGACATCGCCGAGAAGCACGAGAAGGGCCAGCCGATCCTGGTCGGCACCACCTCGGTCGAGAAGTCCGAGTACCTCTCGCAGCAGCTCTCCAAGCGCGGCATCCAGCACGAGGTGCTCAACGCCAAGCAGCACGACCGGGAGGCGACGATCGTCGCCCAGGCCGGCCGCAAGGGCGCCGTCACCGTCGCCACCAACATGGCCGGACGAGGCACCGACATCAAGCTCGGCGGCAACCCGGACGACCTCGCCGAGGCCGAGCTGCGCCAGGCCGGTCTCGACCCGGTCGAGCACGTGGAGGAGTGGGCCGCGGCGCTGCCCGCCGCCCTGGAGAAGGCCGAGCTCGCCGTCAAGGCCGAGTTCGAAGAGGTCAAGGAGCTCGGCGGCCTGTACGTCCTCGGCACCGAGCGCCACGAGTCGCGACGCATCGACAACCAGCTGCGCGGCCGCTCCGGCCGTCAGGGCGACCCGGGCGAGTCCCGCTTCTACCTGTCGCTGGGCGACGACCTGATGCGCCTGTTCAAGGCGCAGATGGTCGAGCGCGTCATGTCGATGGCGAACGTCCCGGACGACGTGCCGATCGAGAACAAGATGGTGACGCGGGCGATCGCGTCCGCCCAGTCGCAGGTCGAGCAGCAGAACTTCGAGACCCGCAAGAACGTCCTGAAGTACGACGAGGTGCTCAACCGCCAGCGCGAGGTCATCTACGGCGAGCGCCGCCGCGTCCTGGAGGGCGAGGACCTGCACGAGCAGGTCAGGCACTTCATGGACGACACGATCGACGCCTACATCCAGGCCGAGACCGTCGAGGGCTTCGCCGAGGAGTGGGACCTGGACCGGCTGTGGGGCGCCTTCAAGCAGCTCTACCCGGTGAAGGTCACCGTGGAGGAGCTGGAGGACGCCGCGGGCGACCGGGCGGGCATCACCGCCGAGTTCATCGCCGAGTCCGTCAAGGACGACATCTACGAGCAGTACGCCTCCCGCGAGGAGCAGCTCGGCTCCGACATCATGCGCGAGCTGGAGCGCCGCGTGGTCCTGTCGGTCCTGGACCGCAAGTGGCGCGAGCACCTCTACGAGATGGACTACCTCCAGGAGGGCATCGGCCTGCGGGCCATGGCGCAGAAGGACCCGCTGGTCGAGTACCAGCGCGAGGGCTTCGACATGTTCAACGCCATGATGGAGGGCATCAAGGAGGAGTCCGTCGGCTATCTGTTCAACCTGGAGGTCCAGGTCGAGCAGCAGGTCGAGGAGGTCCCGGTGGAGGACTCCGTCCTCGCCGACGCGCCCTCGCTCAGCAAGGAGGACGCCATCCCGGCCGCGCGCCCGGAGATCCGCGCCAAGGGTCTGGACGCCCCGCAGCGCCCCGACCGGCTGCACTTCTCGGCGCCCACGGTGGACGGCGAGGGCGGCGTGGTCGAGGGCGACTTCGACAACGGTGACGACGAGCCGGCCCGCTCGGAGACGGACGGTCTGACGCGCGCCGAGCGCCGCAAGGCCCAGAAGACCACGGGCGGCCGCCGCCGCAAGAAGTAGGCGAGCCCGAGCAGCCGTCGGCTGTACGCGGTCGAGGGGCCCGGCACCGGAAGGTGCCGGGCCCCTCGCTATGCCGGGACCCGCTCGCCGCCCAGCTCCACCGCGGCGCACCGCCAGCGCTGATCGGCGCCCCGCTCGAGGCGGAAGGCCATGGCACGCACCTGCTCGCCCGCCGCGATGCAGGCGGCCGCCTCGACGATCCCGCGGTCCAGCGGCGCCGCCCTGCAGGACCGTACGACCGGCCGGGCGCCGCGGGTGCGGAAGGGGGTGCGCGGGGCGAGCCGCACCAGCTGCTCGTAGGCGTCCCCGACCGTCAGGCCCAGCATCCAGTGCACCGGGCGCTCGCCGCTGAGCACCGCGAGCAGCTTCTGCGCGAACAGCTCGTGCGGGGTCAGCCGCTGCGGCCGCCGGGTTCCGGTGCTGCCGGGCCTGCGCTGGTCGCCGCGTCCCGCCGGTCCTGTCGTGGTCCCGCTCATGGCTGCCGCCCCCTTCGATACCAGTGGGTAACTTCTGTTGGGGATCTTGTACGGGGACGGCGGGAGCGGCCGCAAGGACCGGAACCGGGGTGGGTGACGCCGTACGGATTCACCTATCCGGATGAGCGGGCCCGCCGTCTTTGCAGGTGGGAGCCGGTCGGGGTGAGTCCCGGGGGCACCGGCGCCGAGGGGGCACCGGCAGCTCGAAGGGGGACTCCCGCGCGTATCCTGAACCCGTCTCACGACCGGATGGGACGACGAGAAGAGAGCGATCCCTCATGCGCGTCTACGTACCCCTGACCATCTCCGGTCTCGCGACGGCCCACGGCGCCGGAGAGCTCGGCCCCGGGCCGCTCACCGCCTACGCCGTGACGCCCGGCCTGCGCGAGTGGTACGTGTCCGACGACATCGAGGAGCTGGAGTACGCGGCGCTCAACCGTGCCGCCGCCGCCTCGCTGCGGCTGCTCGCCGGCGAGCCGGGCACGGCCAGGCGCCGCGTCGTGGTCGCCGTGGACGTGCCGGACAACACCGTGGCCGCCGACCCCGACAGCGCCCTGGACGCGAGCTCGCTCGGTGAGGTCAGGATCGCCGCCGCGGTCGCGCTGGCCAAGGCGGCCGCCGTGCACGTGGACGCCGAGGACGCGGTGGCCGACGTGACGGCCGCGGCCGACGCGCTCGGCGCGGCCGATCACGGCGACGACGACGCCCAGTTCACCGTGGACGGGGCCGAGGACCACGAACTGCTCTGGTTCGGCGTGCAGGAGATCCCGAATCTGATCGCCTGACCTGCGAGTATGGCCGCCCGTGGTCGATTGTCAGTGCGGGTGGGTACCTTTTTGGCATGGGGAACGGCAGGCAGGACACGGGGAAGCGCCAGGCCCATCTGGTCTGGGACTGGAACGGCACGCTGCTCGACGACAACGTGGCGGTCATCGATGCCACCAACGCCGCCTTCGCGGAGCTCGGCCTGGAGCCGATCACCCTTGAGCGGTACCGCGATCTGTACTGCGTACCGATACCCCGGTTCTACCAGCGGCTGATGGGCCGGCTGCCCACGGACGCCGAATGGCTGGTCATGGACGCCGCCTTCCACCGGCAGTACTGGTCGAGGGCGGAGTCCTGCGGGCTCACGGTGGGCGCGGCCGAGCTCCTCGCGGCGCGCTGGGCGGCCGGCCTCAGCCAGTCGCTGCTCTCCATGGCGCCGCACGAGCACCTGGTCCCGATCGTGCGCCGGCACGGCATCACCGAGCACTTCGTACGGGTCGACGGACGCACCGGGCCCTCGCACGGCAGCAAGGCGGAGCACATGGTCCGCCACCTGACCGCGCTGCGGACGGCGGACCCGGAGATATCCGGCGAGCGGATCGTGGTGATCGGGGACGCGGTGGACGACGCGGTGGCCGCGGCGGCCGTGGGCGCGCAGGCCGTGCTGTTCACCGGCGGCTCCCACAGCCGCACCAGCCTCGCCGCGGCGGGCGTGCCGGTGGTGGACACCCTCGCGGAGGCGGTTGCCGTGGCGGAGGATCTGGTGGCCTGAGGGACCCCCGGCTGGTGACCCGAGGGCCCCGGCTCGCCCCGCCCCGGCTCGGCCCGACCCGACCCGACCTGGCCCCGCCCCGACCCCGCCCGGTGCCGGTTACGTCACCGGAGCCTTCGCCCGCAGCACCGTCAGGAACTCCCGCATCCAGCTGGAGTGGTCCGGCCAGGCGCGGGCGGAGACCAGCGTGCCGTCCACCACCGTCTCCGCGTCCTGGAAGGTCGCGCCCGCCGTCTGCATGTCCAGCTCAAGGGCGGGATAGGCGGTGACCCGGCGTCCGCTCAGGCCGCCGATCGCGGCGGTGAGCAGCGGGCCGTGGCAGATCTGGGCCACCGGCTTGTCGGTGTCGAAGAAGGCCTTCAGGAGCTTCCTCAGCTCCGGGTCGTTGCGCAGGTACTCGGGCGCCCTGCCGCCCGGGATCACCAAGGCGACGTACTGGCCGGGATCGACCTCCGAGAAGGCCAGGTCGGCGGGCCAGGTGTAGCCGGGCTTCTCCGTGTACGTGTCGAAGCCGGGCTCGAAGTCGTGGATCACGAACCGCAGCTTCTTGCGGGCCGGGGCCGCGATGTGGACGTCGTACCCCTCCTCGCGCAGGCGCTGGTAGGGGTAGAGGACTTCCAGGGATTCGGCCGCGTCACCGGTGACGATGAGGATCTTGGCTGCCATGAGTGCACTCCCTCTCAGGGGGCCGGGGCTCGGATGGTCCGAGGTCGATCGCACCTGCGGGTTCCGTACCGTCAACCTGCCCCTGCGGCGGCCGTTTGCCAAGAGGCTCGTTCGCGCCGCCACGTCGCTGTCCAGAGTGTCAAACTTCGGGCCCAGCTTTTGTACACATAAGGCTCATGACGGTTCGGGGGGAAGGGGCGATAGCCTTGACCCGTGATCAGCGCGATATGTCGCGGAGGCACTGCCGCCTCTGCCCTGCGCCCGGAGCGCCACGGCGCCCGGGCAGTCGCTGATTCCCTCCACCCGGAATCAAGACCCGAAGCCACAAAATTGGCCGGGAAGCACCCGGGTATCTCTCATCGCGGCATAGCGTCGACACCGACCGGACACCCCGCGTCGTGGCGTTGCGTCGCTTCTTTCCCCTACGTCACGCAACGGCGCGCGACAGGAGCCAGAGGACATGCAGACCAAGCTGGACGAAGCCAAGGCCGAGCTGCTCGCACGGGCGGCCCGGGTAGCTGAGAACAGCCCGGCCGGGGGGCCCGGAGGCCTGGGGGACACCCCCAGGACCGACCGGGCGGCCACGACTGGGGCCACGAGCGAGGAAGGTCCCGACCAGGGCGTCCTCCTCGGGTACCTCCAGCGCTACTACCTGCACACCGCACCCGAGGACCTGGCCGACCGCGACCCGGTCGACGTCTTCGGCGCCGCGCTCTCCCACTACCGCCTCGCGGAGAACCGGCCGCAGGGCACCGCCAACGTCCGGGTGCACACCCCGACCGTCGAGGAGAACGGCTGGACCTGCAGCCACTCCGTCGTCGAGGTCGTCACCGACGACATGCCCTTCCTGGTCGACTCGGTCACCAACGAGCTGTCCCGGCAGAACCGCGGCATCCACGTCGTGATCCACCCCCAGGTCGTCGTCCGCCGCGACCTGACCGGCAAGCTCATCGAGGTGCTCGACACCGGATCCCAGACCGCCGAGCTGCCGCACGACGCGCTCACCGAGTCCTGGATCCACGTCGAGATCGACCGCGAGACCGACCGCGCCGACCTCAAGCAGATCACCGCCGATCTCCTGCGCGTCCTGTCCGACGTGCGCGAGGCCGTCGAGGACTGGGAGAAGATGCGCGACGCCGCGCTGCGCATCGCCGACGAGCTGCCCAAGGAGCCCAAGGCCGGCGACGTCGTCGACCAGGAGGTCGACGAGGCCCGCGAGCTCCTGCGCTGGCTCTCCACCGACCACTTCACCTTCCTCGGCTACCGCGAGTACCAGCTCACCGACGACGACTCGCTGTCCGCCGTCCCCGGCACCGGTCTCGGCATCCTGCGCTCCGACCCGCAGCACGGCGAGGAGGACGACGGCCACCCCGTCTCCCCCTCCTTCAGCCGGCTGCCCGCCGACGCCCGGGCCAAGGCCCGCGAGCACAAGCTCCTGGTGCTGACCAAGGCCAACAGCCGGTCCACCGTGCACCGGCCCTCCTACCTCGACTACGTCGGCGTCAAGAAGTTCGACGAGCAGGGCAACGTGATCGGCGAGCGCCGCTTCCTCGGCCTGTTCTCGTCGGCCGCGTACACCGAGTCCGTGCGCCGGGTGCCGGTCGTGCGCCGCAAGGTCGAAGAGGTCCTCAAGGGCGCCGGGTTCTCGCCCAACAGCCACGACGGCCGCGACCTGCTCCAGATCATGGAGACCTACCCGCGCGACGAGCTGTTCCAGACCCCGGCCGACCAGCTGCGCTCCATCGTCACGTCCGTCCTGTACCTCCAGGAGCGGCGCCGGCTGCGCCTGTACCTGCGCCAGGACGAGTACGGCCGCTACTACTCGGCGCTGATCTACCTGCCGCGCGACCGCTACACCACGGGCGTACGGCTGCGGCTCATCGACATCCTCAAGGAGGAACTGGGCGGCATCAGCGTCGACTTCACCGCCTGGAACACCGAGTCGATCCTGTCCCGGCTGCACTTCGTGGTGCGCGTCCCGGCCGGCACCGAGCTCACCGAGCTCACCGACGCCGACTCCGACCGCATCGAGGCCCGCCTCGTCGAGGCCGCCCGCTCCTGGGCCGACGGCTTCTCCGACGCGCTGAACGCCGAGTGCGGCGAGGAGCGCGCCGCCGAGCTGCTGCGCCGCTACGGCCACGCCTTCCCCGAGGGCTACAAGGCCGACCACTCCCCGCGTGCGGCGGTCGCCGACCTCGTGCACCTGGAGCAACTCACGCACGGGCGGCGGGACTTCGCGCTGTCCCTGTACGAGCCGGTGGGCGCGGCCCCCGGCGAGCGCCGCTTCAAGATCTACCGGATCGGCGAGCAGGTCTCGCTCTCCGCGGTCCTCCCGGTGCTCCAGCGCCTGGGCGTCGAGGTCACCGACGAGCGCCCCTACGAGCTGCGCTGCGCGGACCGTACGCACGCCTGGATCTACGACTTCGGCCTGCGCATGCCGAAGAGGACCAACGGCAACGGCGACTACCTGGCCGACGACGCCCGCGAGCGCTTCCAGGAGGCCTTCGCCGCGACGTGGACCGGCTCCGCCGAGAACGACGGCTTCAACTCCCTGGTGCTGCGCGCCGGGCTCAACTGGCGCCAGGCGATGGTGCTCCGGGCCTATGCCAAGTACCTGCGCCAGGCCGGTTCGACCTTCAGCCAGGACTACATGGAGGACACCCTCCGCGACAACGTCCACACCACCCGGCTGCTGGTCTCGCTCTTCGAGGCGCGGCTCTCGCCGGACCGCCAGAAGGCCGGCACCGAGCTCATCGACGGGCTCCTCGAAGAGCTCGACGGCGCCCTCGACCAGGTGGCCAGCCTGGACGAGGACCGCATCCTGCGCTCCTTCCTCACGGTCATCAAGGCGACGCTGCGCACCAACTACTGGCAGAAGAACGCCGAGGGGACGCCGCACGCGTACGTCTCCATGAAGTTCGACCCGCAGGCGATGCCCGATCTCCCGGCGCCCCGCCCGCAGTTCGAGATCTGGGTGTACTCGCCGCGTGTCGAGGGCGTCCACCTGCGCTTCGGCAAGGTCGCCCGAGGCGGCCTGCGCTGGTCCGACCGGCGTGAGGACTTCCGTACCGAGATCCTCGGCCTGGTCAAGGCGCAGATGGTGAAGAACACCGTCATCGTGCCGGTCGGCGCCAAGGGCGGGTTCGTCGCCAAGCAGCTGCCCGACCCGTCGGTGGACCGTGACGCCTGGCTCGCCGAGGGCATCGCGAGCTACAAGACGTTCATCTCGGCCCTGCTCGACATCACCGACAACCTGGTCGCGGGCGAGGTCGTCCCGCCGGCCGACGTGGTCCGCCATGACGAGGACGACACCTACCTGGTGGTCGCCGCCGACAAGGGCACCGCGACGTTCTCGGACATCGCCAACGACGTGGCGATCAGCTACGACTTCTGGCTCGGCGACGCCTTCGCCTCCGGCGGCTCCGCCGGATACGACCACAAGGGCATGGGCATCACCGCCCGCGGCGCCTGGGAGTCCGTCAAGCGGCACTTCCGCGAGCTCGGCCACGACAGCCAGACCGAGGACTTCACGGTCGTCGGCGTCGGCGACATGTCGGGCGACGTGTTCGGCAACGGCATGCTGCTCTCCGAGCACATCCGCCTGGTCGCCGCCTTCGACCACCGGCACATCTTCCTCGACCCGAAGCCGGACGCGGCGGTCTCCTTCGCCGAGCGCCGCCGGCTGTTCGACCTGCCGCGCTCCAGCTGGGCCGACTACAACAAGGAACTGCTGTCGGCCGGCGGTGGCATCCACCCCCGCACCGCCAAGTCGATCCCGCTGAACGCGCACGTCCGCGAGGCCCTCGGCATCCCGGCGGGCGTCACCAAGCTGACCCCGGCCGACCTGATGCAGGCCATCCTCAAGGCGCCGGTCGACCTGCTGTGGAACGGCGGCATCGGTACGTATGTGAAGTCGTCCACGGAGTCCAACGCCGAAGTCGGCGACAAGGCCAACGACGCGATCCGCGTCAACGGCGAGGACCTGCGCGTCAAGGTCGTCGGCGAGGGCGGCAACCTGGGCCTGACCCAGCTCGGCCGGATCGAGTTCAGCCGCAAGGGCGGACCCGAGGGCGAGGGCGGCAAGATCAACACCGACGCCATCGACAACAGCGCGGGCGTCGACACCTCCGACCACGAGGTCAACATCAAGATCCTGCTCAACGGGCTGGTCGCGGAAGGCGACATGACCGTCAAGCAGCGCAACAAGATCCTCGCCGCGATGACCGACGAGGTCGGCCACCTGGTGCTGCGCAACAACTACGCGCAGAACGTGGCGCTGGCCAACGCGGTCGCCCAGTCGCCCTCGCTGCTCCACGCCCACCAGCGCTTCATGCGCCGCCTGGGCCGCGACGGACACCTCGACCGGGCCCTGGAGTTCCTGCCCAACGACCGCCAGATCCGCGAACTGCTCAACACGGGCAAGGGGCTCAGCCAGCCCGAGCTCGCCGTGCTGCTCGCCTACACCAAGATCACGGTGGCGGACGAGCTGATCCACACGGACCTGCCGGACGCCCCGTACCTGGCCAAGCTGCTGCACGCCTACTTCCCGCAGCAACTGCGCGAGAAGTTCGCCGAGGCGGTCGACGGGCACGCGCTGCGCCGCGAGATCATCACCACGGTGCTGGTCAACGACACCGTCAACATCGGTGGCTCGACGTTCCTGCACCGGCTCCGCGAGGAGACCGGGGCTTCGCTCGAGGAGATCGTGCGGGCGCACGTCGCGGCCCGCGAGATCTTCGGCGTGAACAAGGTGTGGGACGCCGTCGAGGCGCTCGACAACAAGGTCGACGCCGAGGTCCAGACCCGCATCCGGCTGCACTCGCGCCGCCTGGTGGAGCGCGGCACGCGCTGGCTGCTCAACAACCGGCCGCAGCCGCTCCAGATGGCCGAGACGATCGAGGACTTCTCGGCCGGGGTGGCCCAGGTCTGGGACGCGCTGACGGACCTGCTGCGCGGCGCCGACCTGGAGTGGCACCAGGGCATCCTGGACGAGCTGACCGAGGCTGGAGTGCCCGAGGAGCTCGCGCGGCGGGTCGCCGGGTTCTCCTCGGCCTTCCCGGCGCTCGACATCGTGGCCATCGCCGGCCGCACCGGCAAGGAGCCGCTCCAGGTCGCCGAGGTCTACTACGACCTCGCCGACCGGCTGGGGATCGCCCAGCTCCTGGACCGCATCATCGAGCTGCCGCGGGCCGACCGCTGGCAGTCGATGGCGCGGGCCGCGATCCGCGAGGACCTGTTCGCGGCGCACGCCGCGCTGACCCAGGACGTGCTGTCCGTCGGCAACGGCACCACGCCGCCGGAGCAGCGCTTCAAGGCGTGGGAGGAGAAGAACGCGGCGATCCTGGGCCGGGCCCGCTCGACCCTGGAGGAGATCCAGTCCTCCGACGCGTTCGACCTGGCGAACCTGTCGGTCGCGATGCGGACGATGAGGACGCTGCTGCGCACGCACGTCTGAGGCTCCGGCCCGGCCGCCCGCGCGGCCGGGTGCTGACCCACCGAACCCCGCGCCCCTCAGGGGGTGCGGGGTTCCGTGCTTCGGGTGGCGGCCACCGTGGTCGTGGACGCGGTGACCGTCGAGGCCCACAGGCGGCGACAGGAGACCAGCGCCGCGGCCACCAGCAGGGTGTTGCGCGCGACCATGACCCCCGTGCCCAGGGCCGTCCCCGCGATGACCTGCTCGTAGAGGCAGGGGAAGGCCAGCGCGCTCAACGCGGCTGCGGGGAGCAGGAGTTGGGCCACCGTGCGCTGACTGGTCTGGCGCGAGGTGAGGCAGACGGCGGCCAGGCCGAGCAGCCAGACCAGGTACTGGGGGCTGATCACCCGGCTGGTCACGGTGAACAGCAGCACCGCGCACAGTGCCGCGTCCAGCGGCACCGCCACCGTCCAGCGCCGGGCGCGCACCCGCCAGAGCACCAGCCAGCAGAGGGCGAGCCCGGTCAGGGCGAGGCTGACCGTGGCGAGCGCGGACACGTACGGCCCGGCGAACTCCATGGCCCCGTACCGGTAGACGACCCGGCCGGGGTGGCCCGTGACGAGGTGGGCGAGCTGGTACGCGGTGCCGCCCAGGGATTCGATCTGGAGGCCCCGGCTGCCCTGCTGGCGGGCGAAGTCCAGGGTGTGGTCGAAGGCGAGCGCGAGCACGGTGAGCAGGGCGGCCACCGCGGCGAGCGCGCCGAGTCCGGCCCGGCGGGCTCCGCGGCCGGGCGGAGCGCCGATCAGGGTGAGCAGCGGCCACACTTTGACCAGGGCGCCCAGGGCCGCGAGCGCCCCGCCGGTGAACGGCCTGCGGCGCAGGGCGAGCAGGGCGCCCACCGCGAGGGCGGTGACCTGTACGTCGTAGCGGCCGTACGGGACATGAAGCAGCAGCGGGAGTCCGCCCACCCACAGCCACGCCCCGGCCTCGCTGCCGCCGGGGCGGGCGCCGGCCCGCAGCAGGGCGCGGGCGATCAGCGCGTCGCAGCCGAGGGTGATCGCGGTGAACGCCTGGAAGAAGGTGAGGAACGGGAAGAGCGAGGGGGCGAGCAGCAGCACGCCCGCGCCCGGCGGGTACTGCCAGGTGGGATCCCCGAACGGGAAGGAGCCCGTGCCGAGCTGCTCGTACCAGCGGCGGTAGAGGACGTACACCTCGCCGCTCACCCCGCCGACGCCGAGCCGGTCGGTGACCAGGAGGTGGAGCATCAGGGCGCGGGTGGCGAGCCAGCTCACGGCGAGCGCGGCGTACCGGGTACGGCGGCCGAAGGCGCCCGGGTCGGGCGCGGGCGCGGGGGCCGGGATGCGGACCCGGGCGGGCGGCGGGGGCATCTGAGAGGGCGTCATCGCGCGAAGTTTATGCGCGCTTTGTCCCGATTCCGCGAGGCGCCGCGACGGGGTGGCGAGCGGCGGGGGAGCGCCCGCGTGTGCGGGACGCGATGGGGGCGCCCGGGCAGGGATGGTGCGGGACACCATAGGCGTGCCAGGGGCGGGCATGGTGCGGGGAACCATGAGGGTGCCAGGGGCGGGCATGGTGCCGGGCACCATGGGAACGCTCGGCAGGCGTGGTGCCGGACACCGTGGGGGCGCTCGGCAGGCGTGGTGCCGGGCATCATGGGGGGCGCTCGGCAGGCGTGGTGCGGGGCACCAGGAGAGTGCCCCGCGCGGTGTGGGGCCGCTGCCTGCGGGCGGCGGCTACTTCTTCTTCGTGAACCGCTCGTACTCGGCGAGCACCTCGGCCGTCGGGCCGTCCATCCGCAGGGTGCCCGACTCCAGCCAGAGCGTCCGCTCGCAGGTCTCCCTGATCGAGGCGTTGCTGTGGCTGACCAGGAAGACCGTGCCCGCCTCCTTGCGCAGCTCGTTGATGCGCTCCTGGCTGCGGCGCTGGAACCGGGCGTCACCGGTGGCCAGGGCCTCGTCGATGAGCAGCACGTCGTGGTCCTTGGCGGCCGCGATGGAGAAGCGCAGCCGGGCGCTCATGCCGGAGGAGTACGTGCGCATGGGCAGCGAGATGAAGTCGTCCTTCTCGTTGATGCCGGAGAAGTCGACGATGTCGTCGTAGCGCTCGCGCACCTCCTCGCGGGTCATGCCCATGGCGAGCCCGCCGAGGGTGACGTTGCGCTCGCCGGTCAGGTCGTTCATCAGCGCCGCGTTCACGCCGAGCAGCGAGGGCTGGCCCTGCGTGTAGATCTTGCCGCGCGCGGTCGGGAGCAGGCCCGCGACCGCCTTGAGCAGGGTCGACTTGCCCGAGCCGTTGGAGCCGATGAGGCCGATGGCCTCGCCCCTGCGGGCCACGAAGGTGACGCCCTTGACGGCATGCACCTCGCGCATGCCGGGGGTCTCCTTGCGCGAGACGATCCGGTTGAGCGCGGCGGTGGCCCCGCCCTTGCCCTTGGCGCCGGTCCCGTTGACCTTGTAGATGATGTGCACGTCGTCGGCGATCACGGTCGGCTCGCCGAGTACGACCTCGTCCTCGGCCGGCCTGTCCAGGGTCTGGGTCTGGGTCTCAGCCACGTCCGTACTGCTCCTCTGCCTTCCAGAAGTACATGAAGCCGAGGGCCAGCGCGACGACCGCCCAGCCGCCGGCCACCGCCCACACGTGCGGGGGCAGCTTGTTCGCGTGGAAGCTGCGGATCATCGCGAACCGGACCAGGTCGATGTACACGGCGGCCGGGTTGAGCCCGAGCAGCTGGCCCACGATCGGCGACATCTTCTTGAGCTGCGGGCCCAGGTTCCACATCACGCCGGACATGTACATCCAGGTGCGCAGGATGAACGGCATCACCTGGGCGATGTCCGGGGTCTTCGCGGTGATCCGGGCCATCACGAGGGACAGGCCCGTGTTGAACATCGACTGCAGGACCAGGGCCGGGATCAGCAGCAGCCACGAGACGCCGGGCAGCTGGCCGAAGCACATGATGATGATCGCGAGCGCGGCCAGCGAGAACAGGAGCTGCTGGAGCTGCTGGAGGGCGAGCGAGACGGGCAGCGAGGCGCGGGGAAAGTGCAGGGCTCGCACCAGGCCGATGTTGCCGGTGATCGCGCGGGTGCCCGCCATGATCGAGTTGGCCGTGAAGGTCCAGATGAAGACGCCCGTGACCAGCCACGGGATGTAGTCGGGCGTGCTGCTCTTGTTGCCCATCAGGATGCCGAAGATGAAGTAGTACACCGCCGCGTTCAGGAGCGGCGTCATCAGCTGCCAGATCTGCCCCAGCTTCGCCTCGCTGTACTGCGCGGTCAGCTTGGCGGTGGCGAACGCGGTGATGAAGTGGCGGCGGGCCCACAGCTGGCGGACGTACTCCGGCAGCGTGGGGCGGGCGCCGCTCACCTTCAGGCCGTACTTGGCGGCCAGCTCGGCCGGGCTGAGGGCCTGGTCGCCGGTGTATCGGCCGGACTGCGTCGGAATGTAGGCCGACGCGGCCGGGGGTGCCGCGGTCTCGCGCGCTGGTGCGGTCTGGCTCACTGCGGTCGCTTTCGCCGGGGGTTCCCGGGAGGCTTCCCGGGGCGGGGGATCACTCGCGACGGAACGGACCCGTATCGTCGCTACGGGGAGAGTAGGACGCCTCGACGTCGCAACGCAACCGTCTCGTCGCAACGCTATGCTCAAGGCATGACCAAGACGGACCCGGAGACCCCCACGAAACGCCCGCAGCCGCGCCGCGCTCCCGCCGGGGCCGCCGTGCTGCGCGAGGACGTCACCGACGCCATCCGGGCGGCCGTCTTCGAGGAGCTCGCCGCGGTCGGCTTCGCCCGGATGTCCATCGAGGGCATCGCGCGCCGCGCGGGCGTGGGCAAGACGGCGGTCTACCGGCGCTGGAAGTCGAAGCTCAGCCTCGTCCTCGACCTGGTGTCGGCCTTCGCGGAACAGGGCCTCCCCGTGCCGCACACCGGCTCCCTGTACGGGGACATCCGCGCGCTGCTCGCCGTCGCCTCGCTCGCCCTGCGCCATCCGATCGCCTCGCAGGTCATCCCCGACCTGCTGGTGGAGTCGGTACGCCACCCGGAGATCGCCGAGGCGATCAAGGCGGCGCTGCTCGACGGGCAGCAGGGGGTGGCCGCGGTCGTCGTCCGCGAGGCCGTCGAGCGCGGGGAGCTGCCGGTGGGGGCGGATCCCGATCGGGCCCTCGATCTGATCGTGGGCCCGCTCTACTGGCGGCTCGTCGTCGTCAAGGGGCCGCTGCCGAAGGGGTACCTCGACGATCTGGCCAGGTCGGCGGTGGCGGCGCTCAGCGCGTAGCGCGGGCGGGTTGCGGTTCGGGCCCGCCTCGGTGGGGGGCCTCCGCGTGTTGTCCATCGGGTGCGGGCCGTGCGGGGCTGGTCGCGCGGTTCCCCGCGCCCCTGTAGGAGCCTGGCGGCTCCATCGGTTCTGGCGAGGTGCGACGCCCTCAGGGCCGCGGGGAACCGCGCGAGAGGGCACGGCGGGTCGCGCCTGGCGATGCGCGATGGCTCAGCGGCGCGGGGGCGCGGCGAGTGCTGGCGGGGCGAACTCCGTTGCGTGGGCGCGCTGTTCGGGCAGGCTTCGGGGCGCCGGAGCCGCCCCCGCCTCGCCGAGGAAGACGCGGCGGACCACCCGGTCGGCCGCGTGGCCGTCGTCGTACGGGCAGAAGCGGGCGCGGAACGCGGCGCGCAGCTGGGCCGAGCGGGAGCCGCGCCAGTGGCCGGTGGTGAAGATGTCGATCAGCTCGTCCTCGGTGTGGGCGACCGCGCCCGGCGGCCCGCCGCGCAGGTCGAAGTAGGTTCCCCGGGCCGCCTCGTACGCCTCGCGGTCGTCGTCGAGGATCACGATGGGCCGGTCCAGGTTGGCGTAGTCGAACATCAGGGACGAGTAGTCCGTCACCAATGCGTCGGCCACGAGCAGCAGTTCCTCGACCGAGGGGTGACCGGTGACGTCCAGGACGCGCGGCAGCGGCGTCCGGCTCAGGGGCTCCCGATAGGCGAAGTGGGCGCGGGTGAGGAGGAAGAACTCCGGGCCGAGCGCGCGGCCGAGCCGCTCCAGGTCGAGCGGAAGGTGCTGGGCGCGGCTGTAGTCGCGGTACGTCGGCGCGTACAGGACGACGGTCGACCGCCCCGGGATGCCCAGCCGGTCCCGCACCTGGGCCGCGTCGACGGCGGTGGCGCGGAGCAGTACGTCATTGCGCGGGCTGCCGTATTCGAGCGTCGTGTACGCGGCCGGGAAGGCGCGCTCGCCGGTGAGCGTGGAGTGACGGTTGGCGGACAGGACGAAGTCCCACTTGTCGGCGTCCGCGAGCAGCCGCGTGAAGTCGGTGCCGTGCGCGGCCGCCGGACGGTCCGTCAGGTCCAGGCCCATCGTCTTGAGCGGAGTGCCGTGGTGGGTCTGGAGGAGGGTCTGGCCGGGGCGCTTGACCAGGCGGTGGTCGAACTCCACGTTGTTCACCAGGTACTTGGCGCGTGCCAGGGCCGAGAAGTAGGCGAAGCCGCCGGGGCGCAGACGGCGGGTGGGCGTGGGCACGGTCGCGTCGTGCTCGGGCGTGGTGATCCACGCGGTGCGCGCACCCGGGACGAGTTCGCGGACCTTCGCCTCGATCGCGGCCGGGCCGCACGTGTAGCCGCCGTTCCAGTACGCGCTGAACACCGCCAGGTCCTCGCGTACGGGCAGGCTGCGCTGGACGCGGTAGTGCAGGCGGAGTGCGGCCGTCCGGGCCGGGCGGGCCAGGGCCGTCGCGAGCGCGCGGGCGCGGGCGCGCAGCGCGCGGAGCCCCCGCAGCGCGCGGTAGGTGCGGTACGTCCCGAAGCGGACCCCGGCATGGCGCAGCCCGGCGGCGCCGGGCACGCGGTGGCGGCCGTAGTGGGCGCGGGCGAGCCGGAAGAATTCGGAACGGGTGCGCGCCGAGAGCCCGGGGGCGGTGAGGACGTCGGCCGACGCGGCGGCCAGGTGGTCTGCCATCCGGCGGGCGAGGACCGGGCGCCAACTGCCCAGCGCCGGGCGGGAGTCGACGAAGTCGAAGACGCGGTCGTACTGCGGGAAGAGGTCGAAGTGGCGGCCGTGTGCGACGGCCGGGCCGCGCCGTGCGCGGTGGTGGACGCAGACCCGCTCCAGGGTGCTGAGCGAGGCCGCCGCGAGCAGGGTCGCGTACGACCAGAAGGTGTCCGTGTGCCGTCCGGGCGGGAAGGCGAGCCCCTCGCGCTCGATGAACTCCCGCCGGTACGCCTTGTTCCAGGACGGGGACGGCTGCCTCAACAGGGCCGGGCGCTCGGCCAGTTGGAAGGAGGCGGGGCCGGACTCGGTGAGGTGCGGCGGCACCGGAGGGTGTTCGGTCCCGCCCGACCAGCGGGTGCGGGCATGGCCGAAGACCAGCACGTCCGGGTCGCCGGAGGCCTTGAGCCGGTCCGCGATGTCGCGCAGGGCGTGCGGCGCGAGGGTGTCGTCGCCGTCCAGGAACAGCACGTAGTCGCCGGTGGCGCGGACGAGCCCGGCGTTGCGCGCGGGCCCCGGGCCCTGGCCCGGATCCGCCGGGTCGGCCGGCAGGTGCACCGCGGCGACCCGGGGATCGCGGGCGGCGAACTCGTCGATGATCTCGCCGCAGGAGTCGGGCGAGCCGGCGTCGACCGCGAGCACTTCCAGATCGAACGCCGGGCTCTCGTCGCTCTCGAACGTCTGACTCAGTACCGATTCAAGACAAGCGTGAAGATGGGCCTGGAGCTTGTACGCGGGCACGATGACGCTGAACCGGGGCAACGGACATCCTGGGGGCGTGAGAGGGCGCGGGCGGATGGCCCGTGAACGTCCGAAGGAGTGATCGGGTTACGCCACCGGTGCCGTCCGGCGTAGTTCCGTGATCATGCCCTTGACGTCGCGTCATGCGAGGCGCGGGCATGATCGTTCGATCGAGTGGTCAAGTCCGTTGTGCGTACGCTCACTTCACCGCGCCGGCCATCACCCCCGACACGAACTGCCGCTGGAAGGCGAAGAAGACCGCGAGCGGGATGACCATCGAGACGAAGGCACCGGGCGCGAGCACGTCGATGTTGTTGCCGAACTGGCGTACCTGCTGCTGCAGGGCGACCGTGATCGGCGGGTGCTTGGAGTCGGCGAAGATCAGCGCGACCAGCATGTCGTTCCAGACCCACAGGAACTGGAAGATGCCGAGCGAGGCGATCGCGGGGCCGCCGAGCGGCATCACGACCCGGGTGAACAGGCGGATCTCGCCGGCCCCGTCGAGCCGGGCCGCCTCCAGGAGCTCCCTCGGGATCTCCGCGAAGAAGTTGCGCAGCAGGAAGATCGCGAACGGCAGGCCGAAGGCGACGTGGAAGATGATCACGCCGATCGTCGTCTCGAAGATCCCGATCTGCCCGAAGAGCTTGGCGACCGGCACGAGGGCGACCTGGACCGGCACCACGAGCAGGCTCACCACGATCATGAACCACCAGTCGCGGCCCGGGAATTCCATCCAGGCGAAGGCGTAACCGGCGAACGAGCCGATGACGACGACCAGGACGGTGGCCGGGACGGTGATCGCGACCGTGGAGAGCAGCGAGTTGGTGATCGTGCTGTTGTCCAGCAGGTCCGCGTAGTTGTGGAAGGTGAACTGGGACGGGTCGGTGAACGTCTTCCACCAGCCGGTGGAGGCGATGTCGGAGGGGCTGCGCAGCGAGGACAGCAGCAGCCCGACGGTCGGCATCAGCCAGAACAGGCCCACCAGGATCAGGAACACGCGCAGCACGCCGCCGCCCGCCCGCGTCGCGATGCGCGCGGGCAACGACTGCCGGGCCTTGACGATCCCATCGACAGCGGTCATCGCCGGGCCTCCCGTCGCATGCGGCGGATGTTGCTGTGCTGTCCCGGGGGGCGGCCCCCGGACCCCCGGCAGGGGGTGTTCGCCGTACGCCGGGCCGTCATCGTCGGCCCTCCTTCCGCATGCGGCGGATGTTGAAGAGCATCACCGGGATGACCAGGAGGAGCAGCAGGACCGCGATCGCGCTGCCGATGCCCAGGTCCGCCTCGGTGCCGAAGGAGGAGCGGTAGAGCTGGAGGGCGAGGACGTTCGCGTCGGCCTGGCTGGAGCCGGGCGCGATGATGAAGACCAGGTCGAAGATCTTCAGGACGTTGATCATCAGCGTGACCAGGACGACCGCCAGGACCGGCGCGAGCAGCGGGACGGTCACCCGGCGGAAGACCTGCCACTCGTTGGCCCCGTCCACCCGCGCCGCCTCCAGGAGTTCGCGCGGCAGACCGGCGAGGCCCGCCGCGATGAGCACCATCGCGAAGCCCGCCCACATCCAGATGTACGAGCCGATGATGGCCGGGGTGACGAGCGTCGGGCCGAGCCACTCGATGCCGTTGTACGGCTGGTGGAAGTTGCTCTCGGGGAGCCGGAGTTGGGCCCCGTCGGCGGCGGCCGGCAGGGCGAACGTGCCGTCGGCCGCGGCGGTGGCCGAGGCGACGACCTTGCCGTCCTTCACGGCCTCGACCTTGATGCCCTTGAGGCCGAGCTCCTTGGCGTCGATGACGTTCGGCCGCCCGCCGCCACCCTTGGTGAAGTCGAGCCAGACCGTGCCGGTGACCTTGCCCGGCTCGTTCGGGGCGGGCTTCGCGACCCCGGCCGAGGCCGGCATCGTGTCGGCGGCCACCCCGACGAGGGGGAGCAGCGCGGGCTGCCCGGCTCGCACCGGGGCCCGGGTGACGAAGGTCCCGCCGCCCCCGTCCTTCAGGGGGGCGCTGGGCAGCGGATGCGCCTTGGGGTAGCCGGCCGACTCGGTGAACGTGTCGTGCACGCCCACCACCACCGCGTTGGCCACCCCGCGCGCGGGGTCCTGCTCGTACACCAGGCGGAAGATGATGCCCGCGGCGAGCATGGAGATCGCCATCGGCATGAACACGATGAGCTTGAACGCCGTTCCCCAGCGCACCCGTTCGGTCAGTACGGCGAAGATCAGGCCGAGGGCGGTGGCGATCGTCGGGGCGCACACGACCCAGATCGCGTTGTTCTTCACCGCCGTCCGGATGGTGTGGTCCGTGAACAGCGTCTTGTAGTTGTCGATTCCGGCGAACGAATGACCGGACTGATCGAAGAACGACCGATAGATCGAGAATCCGATCGGATAGACGACCAGTGCACCGAGCAGTACGAGCGCGGGCAGCAGGAACAGGGCCGCGATCCACTTGCGGGTACCGGTGACGCTCTTGGCGGGCCTGGGTGCGGGTGAGGCGGCGGGAGGCGGGGCGCCTCCCGCCGTGGCGGTGGTCATCGCCGGGTCAGTTCTTGAACGCCGCGGCCGCGTCGGCCTCCAGCTTGGACTGGGTGCCCGCGATGTCGGACGGGTTCTTCAGGAAGTCCTGGAGGTCCTTCCACTCGCCCTTGCCGGGAGTGCCGCCGAAGGACTGCGGGGCCTGGTCCGACATGTCGAAGCGGACGTTGTCCCCGGCCGCGATCAGCGCCTTGGCGATGCCGCGCTGCACGTCGTTGGGGTACGCGGACGCGTCGAGCGCCTTGTTCGGCGAGATGAAGCCGCCGGACGACGCCGCGATCTTCGCCGCATCCGTGGACGCCAGCCAGGTCAGCAGCGCCTGGGCGCCCTTGGTGTCCTTCAGCGCCACGGCCGCGTCGCCACCGGTGACGACCGGGGCCTTGTCGCCCACGGCGGGGAAGGGGAACGACTTGGCGTCGGTGCCGACCTTGGCGGAGGTCTCCGCGATGTTGACCGCCGCGAAGTCGCCCTCGAAGACCATGCCCGCCTTGGGCTGGTCGCCGCCGGTGAACGTCTGCGTCACGGAGGCGGGGAACTCGGTCTGGAGCGCCCCGTCGGTGCCGCCCGCGATGAGGTTCGGCTTGCCGAAGAGCTGGGCGAGGGTGGTGAGCGCGTCCTTCACGGACGGGTCGGTCCACTTGATCGCGTGCTTGGCCAGCTGGTCGTACTTCTCGGGCCCGGCCTGGGAGAGATAGACGTTCTCGAACCAGTCGGTCAGCGTCCAGCCGTCCGCGCCGCCCACCGACACCGGGGTCACCCCGGAGGCGGAGATGGTGTCGGCGGCGCTGAGGAAGTCCTTCCAGGTCGCGGGCGGGGTGACGCCCGCGTTCTCGAAGACCTTGGTGTTGTACCAGACCAGGGACTTGTTGGCGGCCTTGAAGTAGACCCCGTACTGGGTGCCGTCGACCGCGCCCAGGTCCTGCCACACCTTCGAGTAGTTCGCGGCGAGCTGGGCCTTGGCCTCGGGTCCGGCGGGCTTGGCCCACTTCTTCGCCACGGCCTGCTGGATCGCGCCGACCTGGGGGAGCATCGCCACATCGGGCGGACTGCCGCCGGCGATCTTGGTGCCGAGGAAGTTGACGATGGGGTCCTGGGCGGGCACGAAGGTGACGGTGGCCCCGGTCCGCGACTCGAACTCCTTGAGCACCTTGACGAAGTTGGCCTGCTCGGCCCCCGTCCACACGGCGGCGACCTCGATCTTCTCCCCGTTCAGCTTGGGGAGTTGGACCCCGCTGCCCGACTGCGCCGAGGTGGAGGTGCCGGCCGACGGTGTGCTCTTTCCGCCGTCGCCGCCACCGCACGCGGACGCGCCGAGGGCGAGCCCCCCGATGGCCAGCGCGGACATGAGGGTGCGACCCGTCGTGCTCGTGGCGATGGTGGTGCGGCCTGTACGAGTGCTGCGCATGCGTGCCCCGTCTCTCCCGTGCGCGTACGAACCGCCGCGCCCGGTGACGCAGGCGCCGCAGCTCTCGTCCCGTGCGACAGTCCTACGCCGGGTGCGGGGGCGCCGCAATACCGTCTTCGCCGTCAACCAGTTGATCGTGATGGGCTTGTGACGTTGGGTCATGCGGGATGTCCCAACTGCCGCCCATTGCGGACGGGTTGATCGCCGGGTGCCGCGCGCGGCGGCGGCCCGGCGTCAGGGCAGCGGCTGCACCGGAGGGGCGTTGACCAAGGAAGCGGCACGGTCGAGGGCACTGGCGAGCAGGGCCAGGTCGGTGGGGCCGTTGCCGAGCTCGCGGACGGGGCGGCGGGCCGGCGGATCGCCCATCCGCTCCCACTCCAGGACCACCACCGTGGGCCGCTGGGTCGCCGTCCGGGGTATGCGTCCGGTGACCCGGCCGCCCTGGAACGGCACGGACGCCCCGTCCGCCTGGTACAGCCGGCCGCGCCCCGGCGACGGCTCCTCCGGCGAGGGCGCGGCGGGCGGCGGGTCGAGCACCACCCGGTGCCGGGCGCCGCGCGCGAGCTCGGTGTCGGCGGTGCGCTCCGGCCGGGCCGAGGCCGCCACCAGATGCACCCCGAGCCGCTCGCCGTCGCGGGCCACCGCCTCCAGGGCCCGTACGACCGAACCCGCGGCGGGCCGCCCGGGACTGCCGAGCGCGGGGGCGACCAGCGCGTCCAGATCGTCGACGAGGACGACCAGGCGGGGCAGCGAGGGGCCCTCCTCGGTGCGGCTGCGCGAGACCGGGCGCAGCCGCAGGGTGCTGCTGCCCGGCGGATCGAGATCGCCCCGGCTCTCTGCGGCGGGCGCCTGGCGCTGACCCACGAGACGGCCCGCGACCTCGCGCCGGCTCTGCCACTCGGTGAAGCCGAGGCCGCCGAGCAGCTCGGCCCGGCGCTTGAGCTCGGCACCGAGGGACTGCGCGAACTCCCGCATCCGGACCGGGTCGGAGGCGATCAAGTGCGTTGCCACATGCGGGAGTTCGGTACAGGGGCGCAGGCCGTCGCCCCGCTCGCCGCCCGCCCCGTCGACGAGGATCAGGCCGAGCCGGTCGGGCCGGGCGCCCGCCGCGAGCGAGGCGGCGACCGCGCGCAGCAGCTCGGTACGCCCGCTGCCGGGGGGTCCTTCGACGATGAGGTGCGGGCCGTCGGAGACGAGGTCCACCCCGACCGGGCCGTGCGGTCCGGTGCCGAGCACGACCGCGCCGTCGGGCGCCGACTCCCAACGGGCCATCAGGGACGCGGGGGTGGCCCGCGCGAGGCCCAACTCGTCGAGCAGGCGCGACGACCGGGGCAGCGAGGAGGCAAGCCGGCCGGCCGTGGCGGAGGTGCCGTCGCCGGTGCGCAAAGGGGCGAGCGCGCGGGCGAACCGCTCGGCCCAGGGGCGCGACACCGCGTCGACCGCGGCCACCGTGCCGTGTCCGGCGGGCCGGCCGCCCGCGATGCGCAGCAGCCGCAGGGCGGTGGCCACGTCGCCGCTGAGCAGCGCGACCGCACCGCACTCGCGGAACGCGAGCGAGGCCGCGCACGCCGTCTCGTACGTCGCGGCGACCGGGGACGCGGCGGACGCGGCCGGGGTCTCGGCGAGGCAGAGCAGATGGATGCCGGCCGCCGCGCCCGCCGAGGCGAGGCGCGCGGTGCTCTCGCGCAGCGGGGCGGAACCCGGGTCGCCGTCCACGACGACCACCGTGAACGGGCCCTCGTAGCGGGCGGCGGCCTCGGCCACCGCGGCCCGGTCCGCCGAGGCCCAGCCCGGGCCGAGCGGGCCCGCGTCGAGCCTGCGGGCGAGCTCGGCCGTGCGGGCCGTCGCCTGGTCGCGGTCGTAGGCGAGGAGCAGCCGGCAGTCCTGGCCGTGTGCCGGGCGGACCTGGGGGAGCCAGCCCAGCCAGTCCCACTCGGCGGTGCGCGCCTGGAGGCCGCGCGCCCGGTCCGTGCTGATGAGGACGATCTCCAGGGTGGTCGGCGCGTGCAGCGCGGCGAGCTGCGCGATCGCGGAGCGCGCGAGGCCCGCGAGCCGCTCGCGGGGCCCGGCGAGGCCGAGCGAGCCCACTTCGCGCAGCCCCACGGTGACCGGCACGGCCGCCAGCTCGCCCCGGTCGGCGGTGCCGACCCGGACGGCGAGCGCCTCCGGATGGCCGAGCTCGCGCTCCCACAGGCGGGGGCCGGGGCCCAGCGCGGTCAGGAGCAGGGCGGCCGGATCGGGCCAGCTCTCCGGCGCGGGCTCGGCCGGGAGGCGCTGCGGCTCGGCGGGCGACAGCTCGGGCTCGGCCTCGCCGCGCCCGCCGGCCAGCCGCCGTGCCCAGGCGCCTATCCCGCCGCGCCGACGGCCGGCGTCGGCCTGGTCGGCGCGGGCGTGCTGCACCTCGTCGGGGGCCGTCAGGCCTTCGGGCAGCCGGGTGCCGCGTGTCGGGGTGCCCTGCCGTCTGCTCGGCGAGGGCGGCTCGCGCCGGTCGTCCCGGCCGTCGTGCCCGTACCCGGCCGGCGCCCCCAGCGCGTCGAATCCGCCGTACGGCTCCTGGTGCGCGCCCGACGCCGTGGACGTGCCGAAGGGCGGCGTGGACGTACCGGAGGAACCGGAGGAACCGGAGGAAGGGGCGAGTGGGGCCGGGGTGGTGCGGAAGGTGTGGGCCGTTTCGTCGGGCAGGGCGTCCAACTGACCTGCGGGACGCGGCTGTTGGACGCCCGGAGCGGACGGTGGTGCCGCGTTCGGCGTGAGCCGGAGGTGGCCCTCGCCGTCCGGCACGGTCGTGAGGGAGGGCTCCCGGGCGGGGCCGCCGGCGGCCAGGCGCAGGGCCGATTCGCCGATGCGGAGCAGCGCGCCGGGGGCGAACCGGACCGGCTGGGCGCCGATCTCGCGGCCGTCGAGGCGGGTGCCGTTCGTCGAGTTCAGATCCGCCACGCGGACCCGGCCGTCCGCCTCGACGGTGACCTCGCAGTGCTGGCGCGACACATCGGGGTCGTCGAGGGGGACGTCGGACTCGGTGGAGCGGCCGACGCCGATGCGGCCGCCGTGCAGCAGGTGGACGCCGCCCGCGTCCGGGCCCGCGACCACGTGCAGCCGGGCCGGGGCCGGACCGTCGTGGGCCGGCTCGTCCTCGGCGGGGGAGGCCAGGGAGAGCACCGCGCCGTCCACCAGGGGGGGCTCGCCGAGGATGCGGCGCTGGGCGTCGAGCCGCTCGCGGCCCGCGTACAGCACCACGGAGGCGCCCGAGACCTCCGCGCCGGACGCGGCCGACGCCAGGCCGGACGCGACGGCCGCGAGTGCCGTCCCCGCCGGGGCGGTGACGAGCACGTCGCAGGCGCGCGCCGCAGCGTGGCCGCTGCGCGGCGCGAGGACGGTCAGCCGGATCTGCATCGCCTCGGCGGTCCCTTCTGCGCGGGGGTGCCAAGAAGGGGGACCGGACCAGCCCTGTGATTCCCCCCACCCGGCACACAATTCGTGCTGAGGGCATCCTCGCACCTGCCACTGACAACACGCCCGTCGCCCACCTCGAATTGATCTTGATTGGTCGGCTCGGCGAGCAAAAGTGGACGGAAAAGTGGCTGGTTGCGACCGAGTGGGGCATTTCACGGGGAGGCGGGGCACGGCCGTTCGGCAACCTTCCGTGCGAAGACCGCGTCTTTCCCGGGAACGATGAGAAGCCGGTGAACAACCTGGTGGCGCCGACGCCACGACCCGTCGGCGGTGCCGGGAGCGGCACTAGAGTGGGCCGGAAACCCACACAGCAATGGACGCGAGCAGCAGGGAGCGCATGACGTGCGGCCGGTAGGCAGCAAGTACCTGCTCGAGGAGCCGCTCGGACGCGGCGCCACGGGCACCGTCTGGCGAGCCCGCCAGCGAGAGACCGCCGGCTCCGAGGCATCCGTGGCGGGCCAGCCGGGCGAGACCGTGGCGATCAAGGTCCTCAAGGAGGAGCTCGCCAACGACGCGGACGTGGTGATGCGCTTCCTGCGCGAACGCTCCGTGCTCCTGCGGCTGCGTCACGACAACATCGTGCGCACCCGCGACCTGGTCGTCGAGGGCGATCTCCTCGCCCTCGTGATGGACCTGGTCGACGGCCCGGACCTGCACCGCTACATCCGCGAGAACGGCCCGCTCACCCCGGTCGCCGCGTCCCTGCTCACCGCGCAGATCGCGGACGCGCTCGCCGCGAGCCACGCCGACGGCGTCGTGCACCGCGACCTGAAGCCCGCCAACGTCCTGCTGGACGAGCGCGACGGCGCGATGCACCCGATGCTGACCGACTTCGGCATCGCCCGCCTCGCCGACTCCCCGGGCCTGACCCGTACGCACGAGTTCGTGGGCACCCCCGCCTATGTCGCCCCGGAGTCCGCGGAGGGCCGCCCGCAGACCTCCGCCGTGGACATCTACGGCGCCGGAATCCTGCTGTACGAGCTGGTCACGGGACGCCCGCCGTTCGCCGGCGGCACCGCGCTCGAAGTGCTGCACCGCCACCTCAGCGAGGAGCCGCGCCGGCCCACCACCGTCCCGGCCCCGCTGTGGACGGTCATCGAGCGCTGTCTCAGCAAGGACCCCGACCGCCGCCCCAGCGCCGAGAACCTGGCGCGCGGGCTGCGCGTCGTCGCCTCCGGCATCGGCGTGCACTCCACCCCGGCCCAGGTCGAGGCGGCCGACGGGGTGGGGGCGCTGCTCGCGCCCGACCCGGCGCCGGCCCCGGTACCGGAAGCGCCGGGCGCGGCCGATCCGACCCAGGTGCTGCCGAGCAACGCGGGCTCGTACGACCCGGCCGCGCGCACCTCGGTGCTGCCGCAGACCGGTCAGGCCCCGGGCGCCGACCCGACGGCCGTCCTGCCGCCGGTCCCGCAGGGTCCGCCGCAGCCGCAGGAGCCGCACCCCTGGCAGTCCCAGCTCCGGGCGGCGCGCGACCGCAACGAGCAGACCCAGGTCGGCTATCTGCCGCCCGAGCAGGACCCGCTGCGCCGCCGCCCGCACCGCCAGCAGCAGCCCCCGCAGGGCTACGGCCAGCAGGGTCAGCAGCCGCCGCAGGGCTATGGCCGGCAGCGCCCGCCGCAGGGGCAGCAGCGTCCGCCCCAGCACCAGCAGTACGCCCCGCAGCCGCAGCAGCCGTATCAGCAGCAGCAACCGCAGCAGTACGCGCCGCAGCGCCAGCAGTACGCGCCGCCGCAGCCCCCGCCGCAGCAGCCGCAGGCACCGGCGCGCGAGCCCCGGGAGCCCCGCGAGCCGCGCAGGCGCAGCCCGAACCGGATGCGGATCCCGGGTCTCGGCTGTCTGAAGGGCTGCCTGTTCACCTTCGTGCTGCTCTTCGTGGCGGGCTGGCTGATCTGGGAGCTGACCCCGCTCCAGGACTGGGTCGCCCAGGGCAAGAGCTACTGGCAGGCGATCGGTGACGGGATTTCGACGGTATCCGGCTGGATAAAGAGCATCGGCGACTCCACAAAGCAGTAAAGGGCGGCGGACAAAGGGCCCCGGCCCGGCGGTCCGGGGCGCGACTTCATGGATTTGTCGACTTCCAGAGGGTGATTTCGGCGCCAGAAGTGAAGGTTGGCGTCCCGGCCGCGTAGCCTCAGCGTGCACAGCCAGCCGCTGAGGGAGCAGTCTTGGCACGGAATATCGGCAGCCGGTACACCGCCCACCAGATCCTGGGCCGCGGCAGCGCCGGCACGGTGTGGCTCGGCGAAGGGCCCGAGGGCCCCGTCGCCATCAAGCTGCTGCGCGAAGACCTGGCCGCCGATCAGGAGCTGGTGGGCCGCTTCGTCCAGGAGCGCACCGCCCTGCTCGGCCTCGACCACCCCAACGTGGTGGGCGTGCGCGATCTGGTCGTCGACGGCAACGACCTCGCCCTCGTCATGGACCTGATCCGGGGCACCGACGTCCGCACCCGTCTGGACCGCGAGCGCAGGCTCGCCCCCGAGGCGGCCGTGGCCATCGCGGCCGACGTCGCCGACGGGCTCGCAGCCGCCCACGCGGCCGGTGTGGTGCACCGGGACGTCAAGCCCGAGAACATCCTCCTGGACATGCAGGGCCCGCTCGGCCCCGGCGGCGCCCACCCCGCGCTGCTGACCGACTTCGGCGTCGCCAAGCTCATCGACACCCCCCGCCGCACCAAGGCGACCCGGATCATCGGCACCCCGGACTACCTGGCCCCGGAGATCGTCGAGGGCCTCCCGCCGCGCGCCGCCGTGGACATCTACGCGCTCGCGACCGTCCTGTACGAACTGCTCGCGGGCTTCACCCCGTTCGGCGGCGGCCACCCCGGCGCCGTCCTGCGCCGCCATGTGACCGAGACCGTGGTCCCGCTTCCCGGCATCCCCGACGAGCTGTGGCAGCTGATCGTCCAGTGCCTGGCCAAGGCACCGGCCTCGCGCCTGCGCGCCTCCGAGCTCTCGGTGCGGCTGCGCGAACTGCTCCCGCTGGTGGCGGGCATGCCCCCGCTCGACGTGGACGAGCCGGACGCCGAGGGGGCCGAGGACGAGGAGGCGTACGAGGACCCGTACCCGACCGTCCCCACCACCCCCCGCCGGGGCGCGGTCCCGCTGGTGCCCGGGGCGGGGCACGACTCCGCGAACCGTGACACCCACACCAGCATGCGGGTGCCCGGTCCGGACGAGCTGGCCGGCGGCCCGCTGGGCACCGCACGCGCGCCCCGCCCGGCGGGGGCGCCCCGGCCGGGCTCCGCCCGTCACCGCGCCGACCAGGTCCGCAAGCGCCGCCTCGTCCTGACGGCCTCGGCGGTCGCGCTCGCCGCGGCGGTCGGCGTCGGCGGCTGGCTGGCCCTGAGCGACGACTCCGGCAAGCAGCAGCCGCCGCAGGACACCAAGAACTCGGCGCCCGTCCTGCCGTAGGCGGCCCCGGATCCGGCCGGGAAGCCCGTGATCCGGCGGCCCGGGGAACGCCGGAGCGCGCAGCCGTTACGCTGGACCCGTGGCAGTCGTCGATGTATCCGAAGAGCTGAAGTCCCTCTCCTCGACCATGGGGTCGATCGAGGCCGTCCTGGACCTCGACACGATGCGGGCGGACATCGCCGTGCTCGAGGAGCAGGCGGCCGCCCCGTCCCTGTGGGACGACCCGGAGGCGGCGCAGAAGATCACCAGCAAGCTTTCGCACCTCCAGGCGGAGCTGCGCAAGACCGAGGCCCTGCGCGGCCGGATCGACGACCTCGCGGTGCTCTTCGAGCTCGCCGAGGAGATGGACGACCCGGACACCCGCACCGAGGCCGAGGCCGAGCTGGAGTCCGTCCGCAAGGCGCTGGACGAGATGGAGGTCCGTACGCTCCTCTCCGGCGAGTACGACTCCCGCGAGGCGCTGGTCAACATCCGCGCCGAGGCCGGCGGCGTCGACGCCTCGGACTTCGCCGAGCGCCTCCAGCGCATGTACCTGCGCTGGGCCGAGCGGCACGGCTACAAGACCGAGGTGTACGAGACCTCGTACGCGGAAGAGGCCGGCATCAAGTCGACCACCTTCGTGGTCAACGCCCCCTACGCCTACGGCACGCTCTCCGTCGAGCAGGGCACGCACCGCCTGGTCCGCATCTCGCCCTTCGACAACCAGGGCCGCCGCCAGACGTCCTTCGCGGGCGTCGAGGTGCTGCCCGTCGTCGAGCAGTCCGACCACGTCGAGATCGACGAGTCCGAGCTGCGCATCGACGTGTACCGCGCGTCGGGCCCGGGCGGCCAGGGCGTCAACACCACGGACTCCGCGGTCCGCATCACGCACATCCCGACCGGCATCGTGGTGTCCTGCCAGAACGAGCGCTCGCAGATCCAGAACAAGGCGAGCGCCATGAACGTCCTGCAGGCCAAGCTCCTTGAGCGCCGCCGCCAGGAGGAGCAGGCGCTGATGGACTCGCTCAAGGGCGACGGCGGCAACTCCTGGGGCAACCAGATGCGTTCGTACGTCCTGCACCCGTACCAGATGGTGAAGGACCTGCGCACCGAGTTCGAGGTCGGCAACCCGCAGGCGGTCCTCGACGGCGAGATCGACGGCTTCCTCGAAGCCGGCATCCGCTGGCGCAAGCAGCAGGAGAAGTAGCCCCCGCCGAGGGCCGCTTACGGACCCGGGCACTCGACGACGCCGGACCCTTTCACGGGGTCCGGCGTCGTTCGTTGTGCGGGCCGTGTGCCGTTTCGGCGGTGCTTCGGTGCCGGAAGCGGTGCGCCCGAGCGCCGCACGGCCGAATTCGCCGACGCAAGCGTTAATTGAGCGACTCGGAGCTTTGTCGACATCGCAACTCCCCGGCGGGGAGCGTCAGTTCGGGTCTTCTGTCACAGTCGTATTCCCGTACGCCCGGCAAGTGAGCTGAAATCGGGCATTGCGTACGCAACGACCTTGACGCCATCTTTAAAACTGGCAAAGCTAACGCGCGGCATGCGTAATTCTGGGGCGCGTGTGACAGGGGAGGGGCCCTCATCGACCTCCCGCGTTGCCGCCCCGGGCGCTGCTCCACGACGAATTAGCTACTGGGGGTAGCAGGCAGATGACCAAGCAAACTCGGGTCCGCTTCGCGCGGATAGCTGCCGGTGCGGTGATTGCCGCCGGCGCGTCCCTGACCGCAGCGGGGGCGGCCCAGGCCGTCGGTGCCGACTCCAACGAGAACAAGACGGCGAGCGTGCTCGACGAGCCGTGCAGCCCGACCAACCCGCTCTGCCTCCCGACGGGCGGCACCACGGGTTCGACCACCTCCGAGGGCACCACCGGCTCGACGACCTCTGAGGGCACCACCGGCTCGACCACCTCCGAGGGCACCACCGGTTCCACGACCTCCGCGGGTACCACGGGTTCGACGACCTCTGAGGGCACCACCGGCTCGACGACGTCCGCGGGTACCACGGGCTCGACGACCTCGGAGGGCACCACCGGCTCGACGACGTCCTCGGGTACCACGGGCTCGACGACGTCCGAGGGCACCACGGGCTCGACCACCTCGTCCGGCACGACGGGCTCCACCACGTCGTCCGGCACCACGGGCTCGACCACCTCCTCGGGTACGACCGGCTCGACCACGTCGTCCGGCACGACCGGTTCGACCACGTCGTCCGGCACCACGGGTTCGAGCACGTCCTCGGGCACCACGGGTTCGACCGGTTCCACGGGCTCGACCGGCAGCACGGGCTCCACCGGCTCCACCGGCTCCACCGGTTCGACCGGCAGCACGGGCTCCACCGGCACCACGGGCTCGACCGGTTCCACGGGCACCACGGGCAACACCGGCACCAACCCCGACACCGTCGGGTCGCAGCCGGTCGAGCAGGGGCAGCAGAAGGACGAGCTGGCCGCCACCGGTGCGGGCGGGACGACCTTCCTGCTCATCGGCGCCGCGACCATGATCGCGGGTGGCGTCGGCTTCCGCTTCATGCCGCGTCTGGTCGGCAGCGGCCGTAACGTCGCGTAACCAGCGACAGCGGACACACGAGAGGGCCCCGGGTGCGATCACGCACCCGGGGCCCTCTCGTGTCGTACGGCGTGAAGGACCGGCTCTCAGACGGTCTGGTGAGCCAGCAGGGCCAGAGCGCCCACCAGCACGATCAGCAGGGTGACGAGCGCCGCGGGGCTCAGGGCCCCCCACTGGCTCTCCTGCTGCAGACGCTCCCGGTTCGCCCGGCAGACGCGGCAGCGGCCCTCGCTCACGGGCGCCGCGCAGTTGGCGCACACCAATCGGTCATAGGTCATGCGCTCTCCTCCTCCCGCGCGGCGGAGCCGGCGCATACAACTGTCCAACGCGCTGTCTCTCCGCTCAACGCTCAGGGAAACGCAACCGTTCCCCCTACCACTGTGCCAGCTCGCGCGCGTTTCGGCGCGCCCCGCCTGATTCCTCCCCATCCCGCCCCGGAACCCAAGGGACATAAGGGGCATCCACGGACGGGGCCTGCGCGGGCTCGTTCCGTTCGCGTAAGGTCACGCACACCTATACTCCCGGCCGACCGTGGTGCACCCGTGATCCGATTCGACAATGTCTCCAAGACCTATCCCAAGCAGAACCGACCAGCCCTGCGGGAAGTCTCCCTCGACATCGAGAAGGGTGAGTTCGTCTTCCTCGTCGGCTCGTCCGGTTCCGGGAAGTCGACCTTCCTCAGGCTGATCCTGCGTGAAGAGCGCGCCAGCCATGGGCAGGTGCACGTACTGGGCAAGGACCTCGCCCGGCTCTCCAACTGGAAGGTGCCGCACATGCGGCGCCAACTGGGCACGGTCTTCCAGGACTTCAGGCTGCTCCCCAACAAGACCGTTGCGGAGAACGTGGCGTTCGCCCAGGAAGTCATCGGGAAGCCGCCCGGCGAGATCCGCAAGGCCGTGCCGCAGGTGCTCGACCTCGTCGGGCTCGGCGGCAAGGAGGACCGCAGGCCCGGTGAGCTCTCCGGTGGTGAGCAGCAGCGCGTGGCCATCGCCCGCGCCTTCGTCAACCGGCCCATGCTGCTCATCGCGGACGAGCCGACCGGCAACCTCGACCCGCAGACCTCCGTCGGCATCATGAAGCTGCTCGACCGGATCAACCGGACCGGCACCACCGTAATCATGGCGACCCACGACCAGAACATCGTCGACCAGATGCGCAAGCGCGTCATCGAGCTGGAGTCCGGCCGTCTCGTACGGGACCAGGCGCGCGGCGTCTACGGCTACCAGCACTGAGCGCCGTAGAGCACTCGTCGAGCACTGAAAGGCTGAAATCGTCGCCATGCGCGCCCAGTTCGTTCTCTCGGAGATCGGGGTCGGTCTCCGTCGCAACCTGACCATGACGATCGCCGTAGTCGTCTCCGTCGCCCTCTCCCTGGCCCTGTTCGGCGGTTCGCTGCTGATGCGGGACCAGGTCAACAACATGAAGGGCTACTGGTACGACAAGGTCAACGTCTCGATCTTCCTCTGCAACAAGGCGGACGCCGAGAGCGTCGCCAAGTGCGCCAAGGGCGCGGTGACGGCCCAGCAGAAGAAGGACATCGAGGGCGACCTCAAGAAGCTGGACGTCGTCCAGACGGTGTCGTACGAGTCGGCCGACGAGGCGTTCAAGCACTACAAGGAGCAGTTCGGCGGCTCCCCGATGGCCGGTTCGATCACGCCGGACCAGATGCAGGAGTCCTTCCGGGTCAAGCTCAAGGACCCGGAGAAGTTCAACGTGGTGGCCACCGCCTTCGCGGGCCGTGACGGCGTCCAGTCCGTGCAGGACCAGAAGGGCATCCTGGAGAACCTGTTCGGGCTGCTCAACGGCATGAACGTGGCGGCGATGCTGGTCATGTGCGTGATGCTGGTCGTCGCCCTGATGCTGATCGTCAACACCGTCCGCGTCTCGGCCTTCAGCAGGCGGCGCGAGACGGGGATCATGCGCCTGGTCGGTGCGTCGAGCTTCTACATCCAGGCGCCGTTCATCATGGAGGCCGCCTTCGCGGGCCTGATGGGCGGTGTGGCCGCCGCGGGCTTCCTGGTGGTCGGCCGGTACTTCATGATCGACCACGGTCTCGACCTGGCGCACAAGCTGAACCTGATCAACTTCATCGGCTGGGACGCGGTGCTCGCCAAGCTGCCGCTGGTCCTCGCGGCCAGCGTTCTGATGCCCGCGCTCGCGGCCTTCTTCGCGCTGCGCAAGTACCTCAAGGTCTGACGCCGGCACCTCGGAGTCCCGACCCCGCGTGTGACATACGCCCCGGGCGCGGTAGGAGCAACAGCCCCTGCCGCGCCCGGAGTCTGTCCTAGACTCGGCGCCATGTCGGGTCCGGACCTCTGTCCCAGGCCCCGCGGTGTGCGCCGCGGGGCGGCTCTGACATTGGTGTTCGCGAGCGTTCTGCTGACCGCGGCCGCGACCAACTGCCTGCCGCGCGCCGAGCAGCACCCCACCGCGTTGGCGGCCGGCCCCGCCGCCGCCGTCGATCCGCGCGAGGGCCACACCACCCGTGGCGGCGACCGCACCGCCGAGGACGTGCGGCGCGCGGCCGCCGACGCCGAGGCCGACGGGAAGTCCGCGAGCCGGGCCGCCGAGGAGGCCGTGGGCCGCAGCGGGGACCGCTGGGGCGCGGTGTACGACAAGGCGGAGTACGAGCAGTACGCGGACGCCCTCGACGGCCGCTACACCGGCGTCGGCCTCTGGGTCGCCCGCGCCGCCGACGGCCGCACCCGGGTCACCCGGGTCAAGGCCGGCGGACCCGCCGCCCGGGCCGGTATCGAGCCCGGTGACCTCCTCCGCAGCATCGACGGACGGTCCACGGACGGGCAGCCCGTCACCGACGTGGTCGCCCGGCTTCGCGGCGACGCGGCCGGGAGCAGGGTGGCCATCGGTCTCGGGCGCGGCTCGCGCGTCTGGACCGAGACCCTGGACCGCGCGGTCCTGGACACCGAGGACGTCTCCGTCCGGAACCTCTCCGCCCAGGTCGTGATGATCAAGGTGACCGCCTTCACGAAGGGCACGGGCGAGCAGGTGCGCACGGCCGTGCGCCGGGCTCCCAAGGGCGCCGGGATCCTGCTCGACCTGCGGGGCAACAGCGGCGGCCTGGTCGGCGAGGCCGTCACCGCCGCCTCCGCGTTCCTGCCCGGCGGCCTGGTCGCCACGTACGACGTGCACGGCTCCCAGCGGGCCCTGTACGCGAGCGGTGGCGGGGACGGCGAGCGGCCCCTGGTCGTGGTGATCGACGGCGGCACCATGAGTGCGGCCGAGCTCCTGACCGGCGCGCTCCAGGACCGGGGCCGCGCGGTCACCGTGGGCTCGCGCACCTTCGGCAAGGGCTCGGTGCAGATGCCCACCGGCCTCGCGGGCGGCTCGGTCGCCGAGCTGACCGTCGGCCACTACCGCACGCCCTCGGGCCACGGCCTCGACGGCAGGGGCATCACCCCGGACCTTCCCGTCACGGACCGGCCCCTCGAACACGCCGAGACGGTTCTGAGCGGTCTGGGCGGCACGTCTTAAACCTGTTGCGCCGAGGTGCGAAAATGGCCGCACTATGGCTAAGAACACGGGCAAGGACAAAGAGAAGGACAGCAAGCGCAAGCTGGTCGCGCAGAACAAGAAGGCACGGCACGACTACCTCATCATCGACACCTATGAGTGCGGGCTCGTGCTCACCGGTACCGAGGTGAAGTCGCTGCGCCAGGGCCGCGCCTCCCTGGTCGACGGTTTCGTCCAGATCGACGGCGGCGAGGCCTGGCTGCACAACGTGCACGTGCCGGAGTACGCGCAGGGCACCTGGACCAACCACAGCGCGCGGCGCAAGCGGAAGCTGCTGCTGCACCGGGTCGAGATCGACAAGCTGGAGGCGAAGTCCGGGGAGTCGGGTCACACGATCGTGCCCCTCGCGCTGTACTTCAAGGACGGCCGGGCCAAGATCGAGATCGCGCTCGCCAAGGGCAAGAAGGAGTACGACAAGCGTCAGACGCTGCGCGAGAAGCAGGACCGCCGCGAGACGGACCGCGCGATCTCCGCCGTCAAGCGCAAGGAGCGGGCCAGCCTGAGGTAGGGCCCGCGCGGAATAGGCTGGCACCCTCGGGCGTTGGTCACGTACGATGGGCCGTGCACCTCACAGCGGGTGCGCGTTTTGAAAACACCACATGGGGATGATCGGTTTCGACAGCGGATGTCGAAGCAGGGGAAGCGTGTCGAGGAAGCGGCAATGATCTCGTAAACCATATGTCGCAAACAATAATCGCCAACACCAAGCGCGATTCCTTCGCCCTCGCTGCCTAAGTAGCGACTTGCGAAGTGTCAGCCCGGGGCTGTTCCCGACCCGGATCCTGGCATCAGCTAGGGAACTAAACTTCTAGACCCGGTCACGGGGTTTAGAAGGAAATCAAACAGTGGCTGGGCCCGTCGGCGACTTGTTCGCGTGATTGCCGGGGCCGAGAAAATCGCAGCGAACTGCACACGGAGAAGCCCTGTTTTTGCACCGTTGGACGCGGGTTCGATTCCCGCCATCTCCACGATCGAGGAGCACCGGATTTCCGGATCTCCTCGCCCCATGTAGGCAAAGGCCCGGTCGCTTTCGAGCGGCCGGGCCTTTGTCGTGTCCGGGCGAGCCCGGGAGGGCCGCGCGGGTGCGGATCAGGCGACCGGCTGGCCGGTCAGCATGCCGAGGAGCTGGTCCATCTCGTTGCGCCACATGCGGTGCACGTTCATGCGCGTCGGCTTCGGCTGTCCCGGCAGCTGGCAGCGGAACGAGCTCCACAGGGTGTTGCGGCGGACGTCGCTGATCATGCGCATCGCCTCGTTCGGCGGGATCGCGACGACGATCTCCTGCGGTCGGTTGCTCATCCGGCTGGCCCGGTGCAGAAGCACTGCCTGCTGGGTCACGGTGATGAAGTAGTACGTCAGAAAGGCCTGGCCTATGACGCCGAACATGCTCATCAGCCAGACGCTGGGGCCCGCTATCGCCTGGATCGTGACGAGGGGGCGGTCCTGCGGATTGGCCTGCGCGATCGCCTCGGCTACCTGCTGCTGGATCGTCGACTTCTTCATGGCCATGGGGATCGGCCTTTCCTGACACACGGTCATACTCAAGCGGAGGGGACGTCCCGCCCATCGGCGGGGCGGTGCAGCGTACCGCCCGTGTCCGGCGGCGCTCACCAGCAGGGCGAGGGATGCCGCGCAGACCGGGACCAAGTAGCCCATCTCCGCGCCCGCTTGCTCGATGACCTGGCCGCCGAGGGCCGAACCGGCCGCGATGCCGCCGAGGATCGCGGTGACCGCGAGGGTCATGCCCTCGTTCAACTGCCCCTCGGGCGTGCGCCGCTGGACCAGGGTCATGCCGGTGACCATGGTGGGCGCGGTCGCGGCGCCCGCGCAGAGCAGCGCCGCCGCGAGCGCCGCGAGCGAGCCGGTGGCCCGCGCCGCGAGCAGCGGAAGGCACATCAGCGCGGCCATCGCGGCGACGCAGCCCACCAGACGGCGGGACGCGCTGGAGGCCGGCCGCGCCGACCCGTACAGGAGCCCGGCCGCGCAGGATCCGGCGGCCTGGAGCGCGAGCACCCCGCCGGCCGCCGAGCGGTGGCCGAGCCCGTCGGCGTACGCGATGGTCACCACCTCCAGGGAGCCGAAGACCGCGCCGGTCGCGAGGAAGACGGCGAGCAGCGGGGCGAACCCCCTTGTCCGCACAGGGGACTTGGCGCCCTTCGTGCGGGGTGCGGCGGGCGGCTCGGTCGCGCGCTGGGCGGTGAAGAGCAGGATGCCGGTCATCAGCAGGACCGCGCCGACGAGCGTGCCCGCCTCGGGGAACAGCGCCGAGCAGAGCAGCGCGGCGACGACCGGGCCGAGCATGAAGCAGAGCTCGTCGACGGCCTGCTCGAAGGAGTTGGCGGTGTGCAGGACCGCCGGGTCGTCCCGGTGCAGATGGGCCCAGCGGGCCCGGGACATGCCGCCGGTGTTGGGGGTGGTGGCGGTCGCGGCGTACGCGGCGAACAGGGTCCAGTCGGGGGCGCCGAGGCGTACGCACAGGAGCAGGGCGAGCGAGCCGGCGGCCGCGACGGCCGTCGCCGGCACGGCGATCCGGGCCTGGCCGTACCGGTCGACGAGCCGGGCCGTCCACGGTGCGACCAGCGCGGTCGCGGCGAGCCCGGTGGCGGTGACCGCGCCCGCGAGGGCGTAGGAGCCACGGGTGCCCGCGATCATGAACACGGCGCTGACGCCGAACATGCCCATGGGGAGCCGGGCGACGAGATTGCCCAGCGTGAAGGCGAGGGCGCCGGGCGTGCGGAACAGGCGTATGTAGGCGTCCCGGCGGCGGCCGAGCGGGGTTGTTTGCGGCATGCCCCGATCCTCTCGGGGGCCGCGTACGGGGGTCCAACACCTGATCAGCGCCCATTCACCCACTCTTGTTGTGGGTGCCCGCGCTGTTGTTGACTGCCCGGTGTGCCCCATGACACCGACCCGCGCCTGCTGCGCTCCTTCGTCGCCGTCGCCGAGGAGCTCCACTTCACCCGCGCGGCCGCCCGGCTCTTCGTCGCCCAGCAGGCGCTGAGCCGTGACATCCGGCGCCTGGAGCGGGAGTTGGGCACCGGCCTCTTCGTGCGGACCACCCGGGCCGTGGAGCTCACCGCCGACGGCGCGAGGCTGCTGCCGTACGCCCGCAGGGTGCTCGCCGCGCACGACGAACTGCGCGACGCGTGGGCGGGCGGTGGCGCCGAGAGGCCGCTGCTCGTCGACGTCTCGGCGCCCGTCGGTACCGGTGCGCGGGTGCTCGCCGGGGCCCGCGAACGGGCCCCCGGCGTCGAGTTCGTGGCCCGGTTCATCAGCGGGCTCACCGGGGCCGCCGCCGAGATCCTCGCCGGGCGCCTCGACGTCTCCTTCGGCCGGGTGGCCGGGCTCGACCCCACGGTCCTCGCGGGGCTCGACCACCAGCCGGTGCGCTTCGAACGGATGGCGGTGCTCCTCGACGCGGGCCACCGGCTCGCGGGCCTGGCCGAGGTCCCCCTCGACGCGCTGGCCGGCGAGACGCTGTACGTGGCGGCCGGCAATCCGGCCACCGTCGAGTGGACCGACCTGGCCGAGCGGCTCTTCGCCGGGCGCGGGATCCGGGCGGCCGCACCCTTCCCGGAGATCGCGGGCGAGGAGGAGTTCGTACGGGTGGTGCGCAAGCAGGGCTGGTCGGTGCTCGCCAGCACCGAGTTCATGGACGTACCCGGCATGGTGGTGCGGCCGCTGACCGGGCCCGTACCGCTGGCTCCGGTGTCCCTGGTGTGGCGCAGGGGGCTCGCGCATCCCGGCGTGCGCGTCCTGCGGGGGGTCGCGCGCGAAGCCTCGGCGGCGCACGGATGGTTGGAAATGCCCCACGGAAGCTGGCTTCCGGCGCCCGACATGTCCCTGATGGCGGCCGATGCCCCGCATGTGGCCGGGCTAAGGCGAACATCACGCGATACGTGAACACATGTCCACAGTCTCGTGCGCTACATTCATCGCCCGGGTGCGGCGGGATATGGGGGCGCGCGGAACGAGTGGGGTCTCCTCGTTCCGGATGTGGCGCCCGGGAGTCGTGCGCGCAACCCGCGAAACACATTCAGGGAGTGCGTACGAACATGGACAGTCGGATATCCAACGGGCCGGGCGGACAGCCCCGTTCCGGCCAGTCGGCGGATCGCCCGCCGTCGCCCGACGCGACGATGCAACTCGGCGTCTTCGCGGCGGAGTTGATCAAGAAGGAACCGGTCGAGCGGTCACCGACCGTGGAGATCCCCGTCTTCAACCCGCTGCCGGGCATCCCGGCCCAGCAGGGCCACGACCGGCCGGTGTTCGTCGACGCCAGCGGGCGGCGCGGCAAGAAGCTGCGCGGGCTCGGCTGGCTCTGCGGACTCGCCGCCACCGGCTTCGCCGTGGCGCTCGTCGGCTCGCTGCTCGGCGGCAACTCCCAGGCCCCCGGCCTCGACCTCCCCGACGGCGGGAAGGCCGACGCCGTCACCGCGCCGCCCCGGGCGACCGCCTCGCAGGCCCCGCAGCCGAAGGCCTCCCCGAAGGAGGTCGTGGCCCCCACGCACGGCGTGCCCAGGTCCCCCTCGCCCAAGGCGTCGAAGCTCGCCAAGACCTCGCACAACGCCACGCCCGTCACGGGACACAGCCCCGTGAACACCAAGGTCTCCCTGCGCCCCAGTGCCTCGCACAAGCCGGCCAACGGCGCGATCACCCCCACCGCCGGCAAGACCGGCGCCTGAGCTCCGCCGGCTCCCGGCCCGCCCGCAGTGGCCCGGGAGCGACGGCCCCGAGTACCCCGTCCCCGGCCCGCCCGCAGTGGCCCGGAAGCGACGGCCCTGAGCACCAACCCCGTACGGCCACCTCGGCGTACCGGCCCGAAGGCGTAACGACACCTGCCATGAGAACCACCCAGGCCAAGCCGCGGCCAACGCGGCGCAAGCGGCTGCCCATGCGGTATCTGCTGCCGCTGCTCCTGCTCGTCGCGCTCGTCGCGATGCTGATGCTGCGCGGCTATGTGCACAGCGAGATCTCCGCGGACCACCGCGTCCGCGATCCCGCGCCCACCGACAAGGTGCCCGAGAAGATCATCGACGGCGGCCCGGTCATCGACGCGCGCACCCCCGGCAAGCCGGTCAGCCTCCAGATACCGGACCACAAGATCGTCATCACCTTCGACGACGGCCCGGACCCGACCTGGACCCCGAAGATCCTGGACGAGCTGAAGAAGTACCACGCGCACGCCGTCTTCTTCGTCACCGGGACCAACGCCTCGCGCTACCCCGACCTCATCAAGCGCATGGTCGCCGAGGGCCACGAGGTGGGTCTGCACACCTTCAACCACCCCGATCTGTCCTACCAGTCGAAGTCGCGGATCGACCGGGAGCTCTCCGAGAACCAGCTCGCGCTCGCGGGCGCCGCGGGGGTGCACAGCTCGCTGTTCCGGCCGCCGTACTCCTCGTTCGCCGACGCCATGGACAACGACACCTGGCCGGTCGTCCAGTACGTCGGCAGCAAGGGCTACGTCGTGGCGCTGGACTCCACGGACAGCGAGGACTGGCAGCGGCCCGGCGTCAAGAAGATCATTCACAACGCCACCCCTGAGGACGACAAGGGCGCCGTCGTCCTGATGCACGACTTCGGCGGCGACCGCTCGCAGACCGTGGCGGCGCTCGACAAGTTCCTGCCGGACATGCAGGAGTCGGGCTACACCTTCGTCAACCTCACCACCGCCCTCGGCGCGCCCAGCGCGCTCACCCCGGTCAGCGGCATGGACCTGTGGAAGGGCCAGGCGTTCGTCGGTGCCGTACAAGTCGCCGAGCACACCACCGACTTCCTGGTCGTCGGCCTCGCCGTCATCGGCGTGCTCGTCTTCACCCGCTTCGGCCTGATGCTGGTCCTGTCCTTCGTGCACGCCCGCAAGGTGCGCCGCAAGGACTTCGCGTGGGGGCCGCCGGTCACCGAACCGGTCTCCGTGCTCGTGCCCGCGTACAACGAGCGCGAGTGCATCGCCAACACCATTCGTTCGCTCATGGCGAGCGATCATCCGATCGAAGTGATCGTCATCGACGACGGTTCGAGCGACGGCACCGCCGACATCGTCGAGGCGCTCGGCCATCCCAACGTCCGCGTGGTGCGCCAGGAGAACGCGGGCAAGCCCGCCGCCCTCAACAACGGCATCGCGCACGCCCGTTACGAGATCGTCGTGATGATGGACGGCGACACCGTCTTCGAGCCCGGCACCGTACGCGAACTGGTGCAGCCCTTCGGCAGCTCGCGCGTCGGCGCGGTCGCGGGCAACGCCAAGGTCGGCAACCGGGACTCGCTCATCGGCGCCTGGCAGCACATCGAGTACGTGATGGGCTTCAACCTCGACCGCCGCATGTACGACCTGATGGGCATCATGCCCACCATCCCCGGCGCGGTCGGCGCGTTCCGCCGCCAGGCCCTGGAGCGGGTCGGCGGCATGAGCGAGGACACCCTCGCCGAGGACACCGACATCACCATGGCCATCCACCGCGACGGCTGGCGCGTGGTCTACGCCGAGAACGCCCGCGCCTGGACCGAGGCCCCCGAGTCGGTCCAGCAGCTCTGGTCGCAGCGCTACCGCTGGTCGTACGGCACCATGCAGGCGATCTGGAAGCACCGCGGCGCCATCAAGGACCGCGGCGCATCGGGCCGCTTCGGCCGCATCGGCCTGCCGCTCGTCTCCCTGTTCATGGTGGTGGCCCCGCTCCTCGCCCCGCTCATCGACATCTTCCTGCTGTACGGGATCGTCTTCGGCAAGACCGAACAGACCATCGTGGCCTGGCTCGTCGTGCTCGCGATCCAGGGGGTGTGCGCCGCCTACGCGTTCCGGCTCGACAAGGAACGGCTCACCCATCTGCTGTCCCTGCCCCTCCAGCAGGTCCTGTACCGGCAGTTGATGTACGTCGTGCTGCTCCAGTCCTGGATCACCGCGGTCACCGGCGGCCGGCTGCGCTGGCAGAAGCTGCGCCGCACCGGCGCCGTCGAGGCCCCGGGCAACCCGGCCGAGCGGAAGGCGGTCGCCGGATGACCGCGTACGTGGAGGTGCCGGAGGCGGCGGCCACCCCGCCCGCCCCGGCGCCCCGGCCGCCCTCCCGCGACCGCTACTTCGACTTCCTGCGCGGCCTCGCCCTGTTCCGGGTGGTGCTCTACCACCTGATGGGCTGGGCCTGGCTGCCGCTCGCCTTCCCCTCCATGGGCGTGATGTTCGCGCTCGCCGGAAACCTGATGGCCCGCTCCCTGAAGCGGCCCGCCGTCCAGGTCGTCCGGGGCAGGCTGCGCCGGCTGCTTCCGCCGATGTGGCTGCTCGGCGCGGTCGGCATCACCGGCATGCTGGCCCAGGGCTGGGGCCCCGAATCCGACGGGCACCCCGCCTGGTGGTGGGGGCACCTGTTGTTCTGGGTGGTCCCGCTCAGCGACCCGCCGTACGCGGCCGACCTGCCCGGCATCCACCACGTGCTCGGCGACAACTGGGGCGCCAACCTCGCCGAGCCGCTCTGGTACCTGCGCGCCTACCTGTGGTTCGTGCTGCTCTCGCCGCTCTTCAGGACCATGCTCCGGCGCCTCCCGTGGCCGACGGTCTTCGCGCCGGTCGCGCTCTCGGCGCTCCTGGAGTTCGTGGACCTCGGGCTGCCCGAGCGGGTCGACTCCGCGCTCACCGACTTCGCCACCTTCGGCGCCTGCTGGATCCTCGGCATGGCCCACCAGGCGGGCGTACTGCGGAAGTTGCCGAACTACCTGGTGCCCTCGCTCGCGCCGATCGTGATGGCCGTCGGCTTCTGGTGGGCGGTGCACGGCGGGTTCTCCCCCTTCGGCGACACCGAGCTCGACTCGATCCCGCTGGCACAGACCCTGTGGTCGCTCGGCGCCGTCTTCCTGCTGCTCCACATCAGCCCCTCCTGGGCGACCTGGCCCGCCCCGCTGCGCCGCTGGGACCGGCTCATCACCCTGCTCAACTCGCGGGCCGTGACGATCTACCTGTGGCACAACCTGTGCATCCTGGTGGCCGCCACGGTCTGGGACGACCTGTGGAGCATCGACGCGCTGGCCGGCGCCGGCGAGTTCCTCAACAGCTCGTGGCCGGTGCTCCTGGTGACCTGGGCCCTCATCGGCCTGTGCGTGCTGTGCTTCGGCTGGGTCGAGGACGTGGCGGCCAAGCGCCGCCCACGGCTCTGGCCCGCCTGAGGCCGCCGGGCGGCGGCGGTCTCACCGCCGCCGCCCGCACCGCGTGAAGACAAGGTTGCACCCCGGTCACCCGCGGGCACGCGGCCGAAACCCCTCCTCCGTAAGGTCTCGGGCACGACAAGCGCTGCGACCGTGGAGGCATGATGGCTGGCCGTTGGATCGAGCGGTGGGAGCCGGAGGACGACACCTTCTGGCGCGAGACGGGCGAACGGATCGCCCGGCGCAACCTCCTCCTGTCCGTGTTCTGCGAACACGTCGGGTTCTCCGTCTGGACCCTGTGGTCGGTGATGGTGCTCTTCATGGGCCCCGCCTACGGAGTCGACCCCGCGGGCAAGTTCTTCCTCATCTCGGTGGCGACCCTCGTCGGCGCCCTCGTCCGCATCCCGTACACCTTCGCCGTCGCCCGCTTCGGCGGCCGCAACTGGAGCGTCTTCAGCTCCCTGCTGCTCCTCGTCCCGACGGGCGCCGCCTGGTTCGCGATGGAGCCGGGCACCTCGTACGGCACGTTCCTGCTCGTCGCCGCGCTCGCCGGGGTGGGCGGCGGCAACTTCGCCTCCTCGATGACCAACATCAACGCCTTCTTCCCGCTCCGCGAGAAGGGCTGGGCACTCGGCCTGAACGCCGGCGGCGGCAACATCGGCGTACCGGTGGTGCAGCTCGTCGGGCTGCTCGTCATCGCGACCGCCGGCGCCACCCACCCGCGCCTCGTGCTCGCCGTCTACCTGCCGCTCATCGCCCTCGCCGGGCTCGGAGCCGCGCTCGGCATGGACAACCTGGCGCCCGTGCGGGGCGACAAGGGCGCGGCCGGGGAGGCGCTGCGCGACGGGCACACCTGGATCATGGCGTTCCTCTACGTCGGCACCTTCGGCTCCTTCATCGGCTACGGCTTCGCCTTCGGCCTGGTGCTCCAGACCCAGTTCGGCCGGACCCCCTTGCAGGCCGCCTCGCTCACCTTCATCGGGCCGCTGCTCGGCTCCCTGATCCGGCCCGTCGGCGGCCGCCTCGCCGACCGCTACGGCGGCGCCCGCATCACGCTGTGGAACTTCGCCGCGATGGCCGCCGCCACGGGAGTCGTCCTGTACGCCTCCGTACAGAAGTCGCTGCCCGTCTTCCTCACCGGGTTCATCGCCCTGTTCGTGCTCAGCGGGCTCGGCAACGGCTCCACGTACAAGATGATCCCCGCCATCTTCCAGGCCAAGGCCCTCGCGCGGGGCCTCGCGGGGGAGGCGGCGGCGGCCTACGGGAGGCGGCTCTCGGGGGCCGCGATGGGGATCGTCGGGGCGGTCGGCGGGCTCGGCGGGCTCGCCATCAACCTCGCCTTCCGCCAGTCCTTCCAGACCTCGGGCACCGGCACCGCCGCCTTCGCCGCCTTCCTCGCCGGTTACGCGGCCTGCTCCGCGGTGACCTGGGCGGTATACGTCCGCACACCCGCCGGGGCGTCCGCGTCGGCCGCGCCCGCGCCCGCCTACGCGGAAGTGTGATCCTGGCCGCGAGGGGCGACGTAACACCCGGGAAATCACGGTGAACCCCGGGCGTCACGCCCCCTTGGCAGTCTCGGACGCCACCGCACCACCTGGAGAGTCATGTCCGCAGAACCAGAAGCGGCCGCACCGCACGGGCCGCTCGCCGGGTTCACCGTCGGCGTCACCGCCGCCCGCCGCGCCGACGAGCTCGCGACGCTGCTGACCCGGCGGGGGGCCGCCGTGCTGCACGCGCCCGCGCTGCGGATCGTGCCGCTCGCCGACGACCGCGAACTCCTCGCCACCACCCGGGAGTTGATCTCCGAGGTGCCCGACACGGTGGTGGCCACCACCGCCATCGGATTCCGCGGCTGGGTCGAGGCCGCCGACGGCTGGGGGATGGGGGACGCCCTCCTCAAGACCCTGGCAGGCGTCGAACTCCTCGCCCGGGGGCCCAAGGTCAAGGGCGCGGTACGGGCCGCCGGGCTCACCGAGCAGTGGTCGCCGTCCTCCGAGTCGATGGCCGAGGTCCTCGACCGGCTGCTCGCCGAGGGCGTGACGGGCCGGCGCATCGCGATCCAGCTGCACGGCGAGCCCCTGCCGGGCTTCGTGGAGGCGCTGCGCGCGGCCGGCGCCGAGGTCGTCGGGGTGCCGGTCTACCGCTGGCTGCCGCCGCAGGACCCGGCGCCGCTCGACCGGCTCCTGGACGCCACCGTCTCGCGCGGCCTGGACGCGCTCACCTTCACCAGCGCCCCCGCCGCGGCCTCGCTCCTGAAACGCGCCGAGGAACGCGGCATGCTCGACGAGCTGCTGCCCGCCCTGCGCGACGAGGTGCTCGTGGCCTGCGTCGGCCCGGTCACCGCGCTGCCGCTCCAGGCCCGCGGTGTCACCACGCACGCCCCCGAGCGCTTCCGCCTGGGCCCGCTCGTCCAGCTCCTGTGCGGTGAACTCCCTTCCCGCGCACGGGTGTTGCCGCTGGCCGGCAGCCGGGTCGAGATCCGCGGCCAGGCGGTCGTGGTGGACGACGAGCTGAAGCCGGTGCCGCCCGCCGGCATGGCCCTCCTGCGCACGCTCGCGCGCCGCCCGGGCTGGGTCGTGCCGCGCGCCGAACTGCTGCGCGCGCTGCCCGGATCGGGCACCGACGAACACGCGGTGGAGACGGCGATGGCCCGCCTGCGCACGGCGGTTGGCGCCCCGCGCGTCATCCAGACGGTGGTCAAACGCGGCTACCGCCTCGCCCTGGACCCGGCGGCGGACGACAAGTACGGGGAGGGGTGAGGGCGGGTCAGTGGGGTGCGCACGGCGCTTCGACGAGGTGCGCACGGCGCCTCGGCGGGGTGCGCACGGCGGAGGGTGCCTCGGGGTGCGGCCTGCCGAGGCACCCGGAGGCGCGCGGCCCGTGTTCCGGATCGTTACCGTACGCCCATGACGACACTGCGCCCCGCCGAGCTCTCCGACGCCCCTGCCATAGCCGCCGCCCTGCTGCGCAACCGGGAGCACATGCGGCCCTGGGAGCCATATCGGGACGAGTCCTTCTACACCGCCGACGCGCAGCGCGAGCGCTTGTCCGAGCCGGGGGTGCGCCGCTGGCAGTGGATGGACGGGGTGCGGGTGGTCGGGCTGTTCACGCTGTCCTCGATCGTGCTCGGGCCGCTGTGCAGCGCGAACCTCGGGTACTGGGTCGACGCCGAGTACAACGGACGGGGCCTCGCCACCAGCGGCACCGAGGAGATCTGCCGCATCGCCCGCGACGAGCTGGGCCTGCACCGGGTCGAGGCGGGCACGGTGCTCCACAACCACGCCTCCCAACGGGTGCTCCGCAAGGCCGGGTTCGAGGAGTTCGGCCTCGCGCCCCGCTTCCTGCACATCGACGGCGAGTGGCGCGACCACCGGCTCTTCCAGCGCATCCTGCACGACGGGCCGCCCCCCGGCACGCCCGGCCGGTAGGAGGTCTTCCGGGGGCGGCCCGGGACGGGCACTCTGGGGGGAGGCACCCACCGGTAACCCCTAGGCGGTGACAGGCGCATGGCGCGGTTCGACTCCGGGCGGATCTGTCTGGATCTGGTGGCGACCGGCGCGCAGGAGAGCGAACAGCTGGGCAGCGCCGAGGAGTTGGCCCGCTGGCTGGTGGACGCCGGACTCGTCCCGAGGGGCACGCCGCTCAGCGGCCTCGGCGGTGACTGGCTCGCCCGTTTCGTCGAACTGCGTTCCTGCGTGAGCCAGTTGGTTCACGCGGAACTCGGGGCGCCGGCCGAGGACGCACCCGCCGCACTCGACCGGATCAACGCGCTCGCCGCCGCCCCGCCGCCGGGCGTCCGCGCGATCAGGGGCGCGGACGGCGGACTCGTCCGCACCCTGAGCCGGGCCCCCGAGTGCGGCGCGCTGCTCGCCGCCGTCGCCCGGGACGCCGTCGACCTGCTCACCGACCCCGAGGCCAGGGCCCGTTTGCGCCAGTGCGAGGGCGACAGCTGCCGGCTGCTCTACCTCGACACCTCGCGCGGGCGGCGGCGCCGCTGGTGCTCGAGCGAGGTGTGCGGAAACCGCGAACGGGTGGCCCGGCACCGGCGCCGCGTCGCCGCGCTCTGAAGGAGCGGGCCGCGCTGCGCGCGAGATCGTCGAGAAATCCGGCGCGCCTTTGAATGGTTCCCGACAACCGTCCGTATGGAGGGATGAACCGGCGCGCAGCCGCGCACCGGGATGGTCTCGACCTGGAGGTGCCGGTTGCGCAAGGATGCCGCCGTGGCCGATGACCGTCCGCGCGGGGCCAGGCATCGCTCCGTGCCCGACGAGGAGCTGATGCGGGCGCTGTACCGCGAGCACGCGGGGCCGCTGCTCGGATACGTCATGCGTCTCGTCGCCGGCGACCGCCAGCGGGCCGAGGACGTGGTGCAGGAGACGCTCATCCGTGCCTGGAAGAACGCCGGTCAGCTCAATCGGGCCACCGGTTCGGTCCGCCCCTGGCTGGTGACGGTCGCGCGCCGCATCGTCATCGACGGCCACCGCAGCCGGCAGGCCCGGCCGCAGGAGGTCGATCCGTCGCCGCTGGAGGTCATGCCCGCGGAGGACGAGATCGACAAGGCGCTGTGGCTGATGACCCTCTCCGACGCACTCGACGACCTGACCCCGGCCCACCGGGAGGCACTCGTCGAGACGTACTTCAAGGGACGTACCGTCAATGAGGCGGCCCAGGCGCTCGGCGTACCCAGCGGGACCGTACGGTCCCGGGTCTTCTACGCCCTGCGCTCCATGAAACTGGCACTGGAGGAGCGGGGGGTGACGACATGACGACCGGGGACCACGCGGAAGGCTCGCTGCACGAGGCCGTCGGCGCGTACGCGCTGGGCATCCTGGACGACGCCGAGGCCACCGCGTTCGAAGCGCACCTCGCGGGCTGCGGGGCGTGTGCCGCCGAACTCGACGCCCTGGCCGGCATGGAGCCGATGCTGGCCACCCTCAGGGAGTTCCCCGGCCCCGCCGCCCAGCCGATGCGGCCCGCCCCGCCCGACATGTCCACGTCCCTGATCAACGAGGTCGCCGCGCAGCGCGCCCGGCGCCGCCGGCGCACCACGTACCTGGTGGCGGCCGCGGCCGTGCTGATCGTCGGCGGCCCGGCGGTCGCGGTGGTGGCGACCTCCTCGTCCACCGGCACCCACCAGAGCGCCGAGGCGCACCCGACCAGCCCGGCCGAGGACGCCTTCTTCAACCACATGAGCCAGAAGGTCTCCGCGACCGACCCGAGGACCCAGGTCACCGCGACGGTCGGCACCGAGCCCAAGGCCTGGGGCACCCACACGGTCCTGGAACTGAAGAACGTCAAGGGCCCGCTGAAGTGCAGCCTCATCGCGGTCGGCAAGAACGGCGACCAGGAGACCGTCACGTCCTGGGCGGTGCCGAACTGGGGCTACGGCATCGAGGACAGCCCGCACGAATCGGCGAAATACCCCCTGTACGTGCACGGCGGGACCGCGATGACCCGCGAGCAGATCGACCACTTCGAGGTCCGTACGTTCGACGGGAAGGCGCTCGTGGACGTCCCCGCGTGAGCCACGGGGCGGGACAGCCGTCCCGACATGCGGTTCGGCACCGAATTGTGGCCTGACATCGGGTCCCCCTTCGCGTACGGTTGACGGCTGCCCAATGCACGTCAGAAGGGGGCCTCGGTGGCCGCGCAGGATGCCGCTGTCGATTCCGCTGCCGGTACCTCCGAATCCGCTGTGGATTCGGTCCGGGAACGCGAAATCGCTGGGGAACAGGTACATCTCGACCAGGTGTACCGCCGCCTGGAGGAGAAGATCCACGAGGCGGAGTTCCTGATGAACGACGCCGCCAAGCGCGGGCAGGTCGGCACGCCCGGCGCCCTCGCCGAACGCGACGCCCAGGTCTTCCGGGCGGGGGTCCATCTCAACCGGCTCAACAACGAGTTCGAGGACTTCCTCTTCGGCCGGATCGACCTGCTGCTCGGAAAGGACGGCAAGAAGGGCCCGGACGGCGCGTACACCTCGGTGGACCCGGCCGAGGACGCCGTGCGCCCCGACGGCACGGCCGACATCGCCGAGACCCTGCACATCGGCCGGATCGGCGTCCTGGACGCCGACTACTCGCCGCTGGTCATCGACTGGCGGGCGCCGGCCGCGGCGCCGTTCTACCGCTCGACGCCGGTCGACCCGGGCCGGGTCGTGCGCCGCCGCGTCATCCGGTCCAAGGGCCGCAAGGTGCTCGGCGTCGAGGACGACCTGATGCGCCCGGAGCTGAAGGCGACGCTGGACGGCGCCGAGCTGCCCGTCATCGGCGACGGCGCCCTGATGGCCGCGCTCGGCCAGGCCCGCAGCCACACCATGCGGGACATCGTGGCCTCCATCCAGGCCGAGCAGGACCTGGTGATCCGCGCCCCCGCCGCCTCCGTGACGTACGTCGAGGGCGGCCCGGGCACCGGCAAGACGGCGGTCGCGCTGCACCGCGCGGCCTACCTGCTCTACCAGGACCGGCGGCGCTACTCCGGCGGCATCCTGATCGTCTCGCCGACCCCGCTGCTCGTCGCGTACACCGAGGGCGTGCTGCCCTCGCTCGGCGAGGAGGGCCAGGTCGCGATCCGCGCGGTCGGCAACCTCGTGGACGGGGCGGAGGCCACCGAGTACGACGATCCGGCGGTCGCGCGCGTCAAGGGCTCGTCCCGCATGCTCCACGTCCTGCGCAGAGCCGCCAGGGGCGCTCTGGAGGGCCCGGGGGAGCATCCCAGGCGCTCCCGGCGGCGCGGCGGCGAACAGCTCGCCCTGGGCGAGCAGGCGCCCGCCCCGCACCCCGCCCAGCGGCTGCGCGTGGTCGCCTTCGGCGCGCGCGTCGAGCTGGAGGGCGAGGAGCTGCGCCGCATCCGCCAGACCGTGCTCGGCGGCACCGCGCCCGTCAACCTGCTGCGCCCGCGCGCCCGCAGGCTGCTCCTGGACGCGCTGTGGGCGAAGTCGGGCGCCTCCGGACGCCACACCGACCCGGAGCTCGCGGCCGAGCTGCGCTCCTCCTTCGACGACGACATCGCATCCGAGGACGCCTTCATCGCCTTCCTCGACGCGTGGTGGCCGGAGCTCACCCCGCGCGGGGTGCTGGCCGCGATGGCCGACGAGAAGAGACTGGGGCGCTGGTCCCGCCGGGTCCTCAACCAGGGCGAGGTGCGGCGCCTGGCCCGCTCGCTCGCCCGCGCCGCCGACGGCGCCTTCTCGGTGCACGACGTGGCCCTGCTCGACGAGTTGGAGACGCTGCTCGGCGCCCCGGCCCGGCCGAAGCGGAAGCGCGAGTACGACCCGATGGACGCGCTGACCGGCCTCGAAGAGCTGATGCCGCACCGCGAGGAGACCCAGCGCGAGCGCGCCGAGCGGCTCGCCCAGGAGCGCACCGAGTACGCGCACGTCATCGTCGACGAGGCGCAGGACCTCACGCCCATGCAGTGGCGGATGGTCGGCCGGCGCGGCCGCACCGCGACCTGGACGGTGGTGGGCGATCCCGCCCAGTCCTCCTGGTCCGACCCGGACGAGGCCGGCGAGGCCCGCGACGAAGCCCTGGGCAGCCGCCCGCGCCGCCGCTTCGAGCTGACCGTCAACTATCGCAACCCCGCCGAGATCGCCGAACTGGCCGCCCGGGTACTGGCGTTGGCGATGCCCGGCATGAAGTCCCCGGCCGCCGTGCGCTCCACGGGCGTCGAGCCCCGGTTCGCCGTGGTGCGGGGCGGCGACCTCGCCCGTTCGGTGCGGGAGGAGGCGGCGCGCCTGCTCGACCAGGTGGACGGCACGGTCGGCGTGGTCGTCGCCATGCGGCGCCGCGAGCAGGCGGCGCGCTGGCTGGCGGGGCTCGGCGACCGGGTGGTGGCGCTCGGCAGCCTGGAGGCCAAGGGCCTGGAGTACGACGCCACGGTGGTCGTGTCGCCGGCCGAGATCGCGGACGAGTCCCCGGCCGGACTGCGGGTGCTGTACGTGGCGTTGACCCGGGCGACGCAGCAGCTCACGGTCGTCTCGGGGGACCGGGACGAGCCCGACGCGAACGGGGTGCCGGACCTGCTCCGCGATTAATTTCGGGGTCAACTCGCGATGCGGGGATCACTTGGCGGAGTGGTTTGTTAGCCTGGTTGTGGCACCGGCTCGATCCAAGCCCCCGGGCCCAACCTTAGTCGCTCAGAGCGACCACTTGCCGCGAGGCGAGCATGGCGGGCCGGTGTCTTAACGTGAGCGACAGGCCCACGTCATCTTCGGATGGCGTGGGCCTGTTGTCATTGGTGCGGGTGGTCCGCCCCGCTGCTGCCGGGTGCCCGAAGGGTCTTCCGCCCGACCACTGCTTTCTCGTATGGTGGAAACAACTTTCCGAAAAGTGTCGTCCATTATCGGCTACCAGCCAGTAGGTGCGACCATCGGATGGCATCGCCGCGCCACAGCCGGGGCGGTGCTAGCAACGAAGCTAGGGAAAGCAGAGGAACACGGTCATGGCAACGGCGCCCAGCGTCTCGTACTCGATGACGGTCCGCCTTGAGGTGCCCGCCAGCGGCACGGCGGTCTCTCAGCTCACCACGGCCGTGGAGTCCTCCGGCGGATCGGTGACCGGCCTCGACGTGACCGCATCCGGCCACGAGAAGCTGCGCATCGACGTCACCATCGCGGCCACCTCCACCGCGCACGCCGACGAGATCGTCGAGCAGCTGCGCGGCATCGAGGGCGTCACCCTCGGCAAGGTCTCCGACCGTACGTTCCTGATGCACCTCGGCGGCAAGATCGAGATGCAGTCGAAGCACCCCATCCGCAACCGTGACGACCTCTCGATGATCTACACCCCGGGCGTGGCCCGCGTGTGCATGGCGATCGCCGAGAACCCCGAGGACGCCCGGCGCCTGACCATCAAGCGCAACACCGTCGCGGTCGTCACGGACGGCTCCGCGGTGCTCGGCCTCGGCAACATCGGCCCGATGGCCGCCATGCCGGTCATGGAGGGCAAGGCGGCCCTCTTCAAGCGCTTCGCCGACATCGACGCCTGGCCGATCTGCCTGGACACCCAGGACACCGACGCCATCGTCGAGATCGTCAAGGCGATCGCCCCCGGCTTCGCGGGCATCAACCTGGAGGACATCTCCGCGCCGCGCTGCTTCGAGATCGAGGCCCGCCTGCGCGAGGCCCTCGACATCCCCGTCTTCCACGACGACCAGCACGGCACCGCCATCGTGGTGCTCGCCTCGCTGACCAACGCGCTGCGCGTGGTGGGCAAGAACATCGGTGACGTACGGGTCGTCATGTCCGGTGCGGGCGCGGCCGGTACGGCCATTCTCAAGCTCCTCATCGCGGCCGGCGTCAAGAACTCCGTCGTCGCCGACATCCACGGCGTGGTCCACGCCGGCCGCGAGGACCTCGTCGACGCGAGCCCCGAGTCCGCGCTGCGCTGGATCGCCGACAACACCAACCCCGAGGGCCTCACGGGCACCCTCAAGGAGGCCGTGGTCGGTGCCGACGTCTTCATCGGCGTCTCCGCCCCCAACGTCCTCAACGGCGACGACGTCGCCGCGATGGCCGACGGCGCGATCGTGTTCGCGCTCGCGAACCCGGACCCCGAGGTGGACCCCGCGATCGCCCGCCAGACGGCGGCGGTCGTGGCCACCGGCCGCTCGGACTTCCCCAACCAGATCAACAACGTGCTGGTCTTCCCGGGTGTCTTCCGCGGCCTGCTCGACGCGCAGTCCCGCACCGTCAACACGGACATGATGCTGGCCGCGGCCGGCGCGCTCGCGGACGTCGTCGCCGAGGACGAGCTCAACGCCAACTACATCATTCCCTCGGTCTTCAACGACAAGGTCGCCGGAGCCGTCGCGGGAGCCGTTCGCAACGCCGCCAAGGCCGCCGGAGCCGCTGTGACGGGTCCCACGTCGGTCTGAGCTACGGCGCGTCGCGGGATGCGGGCCCAGTAACGCCCCCTTAGGGTGGCGGACCATGACCCGCATCCGCACCGGCCCCGGCCCGGGAGTCCTCACCCTGTCGACGGAGCGTCACCTTGATGAGGCAGTGGCGCTTTTCGTGTGACTCAGGGTGACTCGGGAGGGTGCCGGATTGGCTTTCCCGCCGTAGGTGGGGGCAGGATGCTTAACCGGGCGCGAGGGTCTGACACAGACCCGGGTCCGGGGACTGTCCGAGAGCCCTGGCAGCATCGGCTTCGCTGTATCCAACATGCGGCTTCCGCCGCGTGGCACGCCTCACAGGCAAGAAGAACACGGGAGTAAGAACATGAACCGCAGTGAGCTGGTGGCCGCGCTGGCCGACCGCGCCGAGGTGACCCGCAAGGACGCCGACGCCGTGCTGGCCGCTCTCGCCGAGACCGTCGGCGAGATCGTCGCCAAGGGCGACGAGAAGGTCACCATCCCCGGCTTCCTGACCTTCGAGCGCACCCACCGTGCCGCTCGTACCGCTCGTAACCCGCAGACCGGCGACCCGATCAACATCCCGGCCGGCTACAGCGTGAAGGTCTCCGCGGGCTCGAAGCTCAAGGAAGCCGCCAAGGGCAAGTAAGCGCCCCTGGCTTTGCAAGGCGCTTAGCAGCAACGCGAAGGGCGGCCACCCTGGTTCTCCAGGGTGGCCGCCCTTTTCGCGTGCGCGGGCTGTGGTGGGCTGACTGCCGGGGCTGCGAAGGCCGCTGAGCGCAGTTCCCCGCGCCCCCGACTACTCGGTGCCGGCCCGCATCAGGCATCTTCAGCCCGTCATGGGGGTCCCCCCCTGGCCCTTAAGGCCTTGGGGGAGATTGAGGACGAGCGCCCTCAAGGCGCGAACGGGGTCCGGGGCGGAGCCCCGGCGGGGGGCCTGGGGGCGGAGCCCCCAGGGGGGTTAGACCAGCGAACCGTTGGGGAGCTCGACCTTCGCGCCCAGGCTCTCCAGCTTCTCCATGAAGTTCTCGTAGCCGCGGTTGATCAGGTCGATGCCGTGGACGCGAGACGTGCCCTGGGCCGCCAACGCGGCGATGAGGTACGAGAAACCGCCCCGGAGGTCCGGGATGACCAGATCGGCGCCCTGGAGCTTCGTGGGGCCGCTCACGACCGCGGAGTGCAGGAAGTTGCGCTGGCCGAAACGGCAGTCCGAGCCGCCGAGGCACTCGCGGTACAGCTGGATGTGTGCGCCCATCTGGTTGAGCGCGGAGGTGAAGCCGAGCCGCGACTCGTACACCGTCTCGTGGACGATGGACAGGCCGGTGGCCTGGGTGAGGGCGACGACCAGCGGCTGCTGCCAGTCCGTCTGGAAGCCCGGGTGCACGTCGGTTTCGAGCGCGATGGACTTGAGCGAGCCGCCCGGGTGCCAGAAGCGGATGCCCTCGTCGTCGATCTCGAAGGCGCCACCCACCTTCCGGTAGGTGTTCAGGAACGTCATCATCGAGCGCTGCTGGGCGCCGCGCACGTAGATGTTGCCCTCGGTCGCCAGCGCGGCGGACGCCCACGAGGCGGCCTCCAGGCGGTCCGAGAGGGCCCGGTGGGTGTAGCCGCCGAGGGTGTCGACACCGGTGACGCGGATGGTCCGGTCGGTGTCCATGGCGATGATCGCGCCCATCTTCTGCAGGACGCAGATGAGGTCCTCGATCTCCGGCTCCACCGCGGCGTTGGAGAGCTCGGTCACACCCTCCGCGAGCACGGCGGTGAGCAGCACCTGCTCGGTCGCGCCGACCGAGGGGTAGGGCAGCGTGATCTTGCAGCCGCGAAGCCTCTGGGGGGCCTCCAGGTACTGGCCGTCCGCGCGCTTCTCGATGGTCGCGCCGAACTGGCGGAGCACCTCGAAGTGGAAGTCGATGGGCCGGCCGCCGATGTCGCAGCCGCCGAGGCCCGGGATGAAGGCGTGGCCCAGGCGGTGCAGGAGCGGGCCGCAGAGCAGGATCGGGATCCGCGAGGAACCCGCGTGCGCGTCGATGTCGGCGACGTTCGCGGACTCGACGTGGGAGGGGTCGAGGATCAGCTCGCCCGGCTCGTCGCCGGGGCGGACGGTGACGCCGTGCAGCTGCAGCAGGCCCCGTACGACGCGTACGTCGCGGATGTCGGGCACATTGCGCAGTCTGCTCGGGCCGCTGCCGAGGAGGGCGGCGACCATCGCCTTCGGCACGAGGTTCTTCGCGCCGCGGACGCGGATCTCGCCCTCGAGCGGGGTTCCGCCGTGGACAAGCAGTACATCGTCTGTGCCGGTCATGAATCTCGCGTTCCGGAGTGGTCGGGCAAGGGGCAGGGATAAAGGGTAAGGGGCTTTCACCCCTGCCCCGTAAGGCCGAGGAGGGTTCACGAAGGTAATGAATTCGCTACAGCACGCTGCGTACGGAAGGTCCTGCACAGTGTCACGTGTCCCGGCCGTTCCCGGGGGCGCACGGTGAACCGTGTCCTGATGCCGCCGTGCGCCCGCCCGTCACCCGGCCGCCACCCCTCATTGACGCGCTTCGCGCGGCGCATTCCCTCCCGGTTCCCCCGAATGTGCGGGATCATGTCCGCATGACCGAGGTGTCCTCGCTCACCGGGCGGCTGCTCGTCGCCACCCCCGCGCTCGCCGATCCGAACTTCGACCGCGCGGTGGTGCTGCTCCTCGACCACGACGAGGAGGGCACGCTCGGCGTGGTCCTGAACCGGCCTACGCCGGTCGGCGTCGGCGACATCCTGGAACCCTGGGCGGGTCTGGCGGGGGAGCCGGGGGTGGTCTTCCAGGGCGGTCCCGTCTCGCTCGACTCGGCCCTCGGCGTGGCCGTCATCCCCGGCGACGAGGGGCCGCTCGGCTGGCGCCGGGTGTACGGGGCGATCGGTCTGGTCGACCTGGAGGCGCCCCCGGAGCTGCTCGCGGCGGCCCTCGGCTCGCTGCGGATCTTCGCCGGGTACGCCGGCTGGGGTCCTGGCCAGCTGGAGGACGAGCTGACCGACGGCGCCTGGTACGTGGTCGAGTCGGAGCCCGGTGACGTCTCGTCCCCGGATCCGGAGAGCCTGTGGCGGGCGGTGCTGCGCCGCCAGCGCAGCGAGCTCGCGATGGTGGCCACGTATCCGGACGATCCCTCGCTCAATTGACCCGTCCTGGAGGGAGCGGCCTACCCGGCCTGGACGGAGCGGCCGACCCGTCCCGGAGGGGGCGGCGGGTGGCTCGGGGAACGGCGGGACGAACAGGTGGTGACGCCCCTCCACCCAATCCGGTTGCCTTCAGTACCCTTGGTGGTTATGAGCACTCTTGAGCCCGAGCGCGGGGCAGGTACGGGGACCCTCGTAGAGCCGACACCCCAGGTGTCGAACGGCGACGGCGACCACGAGCGCTTCGCCCACTACGTCCAGAAGGACAAGATCATGGCGAGCGCGCTCGACGGCACCCCCGTCGTCGCGCTCTGCGGCAAGGTCTGGGTGCCGGGGCGCGACCCGAAGAAGTACCCGGTCTGCCCGATGTGCAAGGAGATCTACGAGTCCATGGGCGCCGGTGGCGACAAGGACAAGGACAAGGGCGGCAAGGACAAGAAGTAGGCCCGCCAGAGGGCCCGGAAGGCGGCAGGCCCGCCTCCGTAAAACGGCCCCCGGGGTGTGCGTCACGCACACCCCGGGGGCCGTTTTGTGTGTGCCGAGTTGGCCGGATCGGCGGTGCCGGGTTGTCCAGACCTCTTGCCGGGGGCTTTGCCTCCGCCATAATCTCCTCCCTGTTCTGCAGTATGCGAAACAGTCGTTGCGTATGTTGCAACGGTCATGGGGAGGATCTCCGCAGTGAAGCTCTCTGCCCGAACCGCCTTGCCGCTGGCGGTACTTGCCCTCGCCGGCCTTTCCGCCTGCGCCCCTCAGACGTCCGACAACAGCGCGAAGAGCGACGACAAGAGCGGCACCCTGAGGGTCTGGCTCTTCCAGGAGGTGAGCAACGGCCCCAAGCAGCAGGTCGTCGACAAGGCCGTGGCCGCCTTCAAGCAGTCCCACAAGGGCGCCGACGTCCAGGTCGAGTACATACCCGTCGAGACCCGCGCCCAGAAGATCAAGTCCGCCTTCAACGACCCCGGCTCCGCACCCGACTTGATCGAGTACGGCAACACCGACACGGCCGGGTACGTGAAGGACGGCGGACTTGCCGATGTGAGCGCCGAGTTCGCCGCCTGGAACGAGGCGAAGGACACCGACCCGACCGCCAAGCAGTCCGTCACGGTGGGTGGAAAGGTCTACGGCGCCCCGCTGTTCGTGGGCGTGCGCGCGCTGTACTACCGCACCGACATCCTCAAGGACCTCGGCGTCGCCGTGCCGAAGACCCAGGACGAGCTGATCGCGACCGCCAAGAAGATCCACCAGGCCAAGCCCGATCTGTACGGGCTCGCGGTGGGCGGCGCCTACACCTACGGGGCGCTGCCGTTCCTGTGGGCCAACGGCGGTGAACTGGCCACCGAGAACGGCGGAAAGTACACCTCGGCGCTGGACGGCGCGGCCGCGCGCAAGGGCATCACGGCCTACACCTCGCTCTTCGGCGACGACAACTGCCCCGCCGCCAAGTGCGCGCAGATGGGCGGCAACGCCACCGTCACCGCCTTCGCGAACGGCAAGGCCGCCATGGCGATCGGCGGCGACTTCAACCACGCGGCCGTCGAGGCCGGCACCGTCAAGGGCAAGTACGCCGTCGTACCGCTGCCGGGCCTGACGCCGGGATCGGTCGCGCCCGCCTTCGCCGGCGGCAACAACATCGGTGTCCTGAAGAGCAGTTCGCACCGCACGCTCGCCGTCTCCCTCATGGAGCAGCTCGCCGGCAAGGCCACCCAGCGCGAACTCTTCGACGCGATGGGCTTCCTGCCGACGTACACCGACGTACGCGCCGACGTCGCCAAGAAGCAGCCGTTCGTCGAGCCGTTCGTCCGCACCCTCGCGGCCGGCGCGAAGTTCGTTCCCGCGTCGCCCGGTTGGGGCCAGATCGACTCCTCGCTCGTGCTGCCCACGATGTTCCAGGAGATCGTCAGCGGCAAGAAGGACGTCGCGAAGGCGTCGACGGACGCGGCCAAGAAGATGAACGACGTGTTCGGGGCGGCGGGTTGAGCCCCGTGACTGCCGAGCCCGAGACCGCCCGGGTGCCGGTCGCGGCGCGGGGGCGGGACCGCCGCCCCCGCTCGCCCCGGCGGGCCGGCTGGACGCCCTGGCTCTACCTGGCCCCCGCGCTCGCCGTCCTCGGCGCGCTGCTCGTCTACCCGATCTACCAACTCGGCCTGATCTCCTTCCTGGAGTACACCCAGGCCCAGGTCAGCGGCGGCGAGCCGACCAGCTTCCAGGGACTCGGGAACTACACCGCGCTGTTCTCGGACAGCCAGTTCTGGTCGGTGCTGCTCGCCACCGTCGTCTTCGCGGCGGCCTGCGTCGTGAGCACCCTCGCGGTCGGCTGCGCGCTCGCCGTACTCCTGACGCGGGTACGGGCGCTGCCCCGGCTCGCCCTCATGCTGGCCGCGCTCGGCGCGTGGGCGACGCCCGCGATCACCGGCTCGACCGTGTGGATGTTCCTCTTCGACCCCGACTTCGGCCCGGTCAACCGGGTCCTCGGCCTCGGCGACCACTCCTGGACGTACGGGCGCTACAGCGCGTTCCTGCTCGTGCTGCTCGAAGTGGTGTGGTGCTCCTTCCCGTTCGTGATGGTCACGGTGTACGCCGGGATCCGGGCGATCCCGGGCGAGGTCCTGGAGGCGGCCGCGCTCGACGGGGCGTCGCAGTGGCGGATCTGGCGGTCCGTCATGGTGCCGATGCTGCGCCCGATCCTCACGGTCGTCACGATCCAGTCGGTCATCTGGGACTTCAAGGTGTTCACGCAGATCTACGTCATGACGAACGGGGGCGGCATCGCGGGCCAGAACCTGGTCCTCAACGTGTACGCGTACCAGAAGGCGTTCGCCTCCTCGCAGTACAGCCTCGGCTCGGCGATCGGCGTGGTGATGCTGCTGATCCTGCTGGCCGCGACGCTGGTGTATCTGCGGTTGCTGCGGCGGCAGGGGGAGGAGCTGTGATGGCGGTGGCGCCGGTGAAGTCAGCGAAGTCCGTGAAGGCCGGTGAGTCCGTGAAGTCCTCGAAACTCTCGAAGTCCGGGAGGTTGGGGAGGTCCGCGGAGCCCGGGGGAGCCTCGGGGTTCTCCAAGTCCGTCGCGTCCCTACGGGTGCGCCGGCCCGGGCGGCTGGTCGCCGAGGGGGTCGCGCTGCTCGTCGCCGTCGTGGTCGCCTTCCCGCTGTACTGGATGGTGCTCTCGGCGTTCAAGCCGGCGGGGGAGGTGCAGTCGAGCCATCCCCGGCCGTGGACCCTTTCCCCCTCCCTCGACTCCTTCCGGCGGGTCTTCACCCAGCAGGACTTCGGGCGGTACTTCCTCAACAGCCTCGTCGTGGCGGGCTCGGTGGTGCTGCTCTCGGCGCTGATCGCCTTCCTGGCGGCGACGGCGGTGACGCGCTTCCGGTTCAAGTTCCGCACCACGCTGCTGATCATGTTCCTGGTGGCGCAGATGGTGCCGGTCGAGGCGCTCACCATCCCGCTGTTCTTCCTGATGCGCGATCTGGGCCAGCTGAACACGCTGGGCTCGCTGATCCTGCCGCACCTCGCGTTCTCGCTGCCGTTCGCGATCTGGATGCTGCGGGGGTTCGTGCGGGGGGTGCCGGTCGCGCTGGAGGAGGCGGCGGCGCTCGACGGTGCGAGCCGCACGCGGTTCCTGTGGCAGATCCTGTTCCCGCTGGTGTTCCCGGGGCTGGTGGCGACGAGCGTCTTCTCCTTCATCTCCGCGTGGAACGACTTCCTGTTCGCGAAGTCCTTCATCATCAGCGACACGTCGCAGTCCACGCTGCCGATGGCTCTGCTCGTCTTCTTCAAGCCGGACGAGAACGACTGGGGCGGGATCATGGCGGCGTCCACGGTGATGACCGTGCCGGTGCTCCTGTTCTTCGTGCTGGTGCAGCGGAGGTTGGTTTCGGGGGTGGGGGGTGCGGTCAAATGACCCCGGCCCGGCCGAGCACCCCGGGGGCCCTGGCCCCCGACCCCGGGGGTTTGCCCACCCGCCCGCCCGTGGCCCGGGGTTGGTTGGTTCCGGTCCCCCTGGGGCTCCGCCCCAGACCCCGGGGGACTTGCCCACCCACCCGCCCGTGCAAGGGGTTGAAGGGTTCGGCTCCTGGGGCTGCGCCCCAGACCCCCTGCGGGGGCTCCGCCCCCTGCACCCCCTTCGGGGCTCCGCCCCGGACCCCGGGGGGTTTGCCCACCCTCCCGCCCGTGCAAGGGGTCGGAGGGTTCGGCTACTGGGGCTGCGCCCCAGACCCCCTGCGGGGGCTCCGCCCCCTGCACCCCCTTCGGGGCTCCGCC
>NZ_JBIATV010000023.1:0-81878 GCF_042892175.1 Streptomyces sp. NPDC001828 | reverse complement strand
GCCCGCGCCGCCGCGCCCGCCGCTGGCCCCCCAGCGCCCGGCACCGGCCCGGGGCCCCCCCCGCGCCCCCCCGCCGGAAAACGCCGCCCGTGGCGCGCCCCCCCCCCCACCGGGGGGGGGCCGCCGCTCTACGTGGGGGTCGATCAGCCTTGGGCCTTGGCCGCCTCCGCAGCCCGTGCGGCCGCCACCATCCGGGACACCTCCGCCTGCGCCGGGTGGTGGGCCGGGGCCGTGAGGAACTCGGGATCGCCGTCCATCCACTGCTCCAGGAGCTCGCCGTCGGGCTTGGGGCGCGGCGGCGGGTCCTGATGGGTGCTGGCGGCCTGGCAGCCGGGGCTTCCCAGGTGGGGCGTGAGCGAGTGGAGCGAGGTGAGCCACTCGATCTCGGCCCGGGTGGAAATCTTGGCCGGGTCGCCCGCGTACGTACGGACCCACCCCAGGAACAGGGCGGTCAGGTGCTCGATGATGTCCTCGTGCAGGTGCCAGCACTTCGGCATCTTCGAATGCAGCTTCGGGTGGGCCGTCAGCAGCCAGTCGACCCAGCCGGTCAGCTCCAGCAGCCGCGCCTCGCGCTCTGCCGGTTCCATGGCCCGCCACACCCAGCGGGTGATCGGCTCGGGCTTGCTCTCCTCGCCGTTCACGGTACTCGGGGCCGTAGCCGGCGCCGCCACGGCGGTGGGATCAGACATCGGACGCCTCCAGGGCAACCGGGGCGGACTTCGTCAGCGACGGGCCCGGGGCGGGCCGCGCCAGCCACTTCAGCAGGTCCTCGTCCCGCCAGGTGAGGCGCATGTTCACCTTCACCGGCGGGAGGTTGCTGTACTGCGCGATGGCCGTGAACTTCGGCAGCTGCATCAGCTCGTGGATCGGGGCCAGGTCCGTCTCGACCTGGGTGGTCGACGAGGAGTTCTGTCCGCGGCCCGTCGACTTCGTGGTGCGCTCCACGTACGTACGGCCGTAGATGCCGGAGAAGTGGCGCAGGGTCTCGGGGTCGCCGCACCCTGGCAGCAGCATCCGCAGTCCCGACGCGCTGAGCACGGTGTTGGCGGCGTCGTGCCCGAAACGGGTCCGCAGCTGCGACAGGTCGTGCCAGACGGTCAGCACGGTGATGCCCATGCCCCGGCCCGTGGTGAGGACGCCGGGCAGCTGCGGGTATCGCAGCATGTTGCCAGCCTCGTCGACGAGCACGCCGAGGCCGGGGGAGAGGGGGACCCCGGTGCGGAGGTAGCGCTGCTCGGCACCGTGGATGATCGACGCGATGATGGCGGTCAGCAGCGGCGCGTACCGCTCGGCGTCCGAAGGGGCGGCGACCAGGCAGACGGTGGCGTTCTTGTCGAGCAGCTCCTCCACCGTGAAGTCGGTGCCGGCCGCAGTGGCCCGCACCTCCTCGTCCCGGTAGACGCTCGCGATCACGTTCAGCGTGAACTGGATGCTGCCGATTCCGTCGTCATGGAGCGTGACCCAGGGCCGGGAGTAGTCCAGGGCGACCTCGGGGTACTGCGGTTCGAGGACCGCCTTGACGTGCTCGACCGCGTCCTTGCCGAGGGCCAGCCACTCCCGGAAGGAGTTGATGCCGCCGCCGGTGATGTTGGCGGCGAGCAACAGGCCCTTGAGGATGCCGCGGGCCTGGTCGATCCAGGGGGCGGCCCGTTTGTCGTGGCCGGAGGTCGAGGCGTTGGCCAGCCACTCCGCCATCCGGTCCGCCGACTTGGGGTCCTTGGCGTAGTCGACGGGGGACCAGCGGGCGGTCTTGCGGCCGGGGATTCCGGCCGGGGCGACGACGTACACCGGCCCCAGGTGCCGACGGCTCTCGTAGATCACATCGAGGTCCGCGGCCTTGACGGTGGTCACGACCAGCGGGCCCCGCCACTCGGCCGCGTTGCCGAGGACCAGGCCGGTCGTCTTCGTGGAGCCCGGGACACCGAAGACGGTCGCGCTGATGTTGGGCTCCGCGGCGAGGATCTTCTTCGTGAGCTGTCCGCGCCCGGCCGTGATCTGGTCCGGCCGGTTGGCCGGGTCGGGGTCGACGGCGAGTTCCTTCTCCGTCTTCACCCCGCCCCACTGGGCGCCCCCGAGGTTCTTCTTGCCGCCGAAGGTCCGCAGCAGGAGGGCCACGGCGACGATCAGCAGGACCAGGAAGACGGCGACCACGAGCCAGAACGCCCAGGTGGGCGGAGCCGGTTCGTAGACCGACCCGGGCCCCTGGCTGACGGTCAGCAGGATGGTCTCGGGCAGGCTCTTGCTGGACGACGCCCACCCGTTGCCGGTCACCAGCCCCGCCACCGGCGCGGCCGCGAGCACGATCGCGCTGGCGCCGATGAGGAACCCGGCGCCGATGGCGGCCAGGAGCGTGCTGTCGTCCATGCTCTTGTCGCTGGCCATCAGACCACCATCCGCTCGTCCGTCTCGAACAGGGCCTTCTCGGTGTGGGACAGCATCAGCTGGACCGCGTGACTGCCGCCGCCGCGGCCGACCTTCCACAGGGCGCGGCCGCGCTGGCCAGCGCCCCAGCTTCCGATCAGCTCGCACTCGGCGTCGGTCAGGCCGATCGCCTCGCGCGTGATCTGGAGCGGCTTGGTGTCCTGAGCCAGCTGGATACGGGTCTCGCAGGACGCGATCAGGTCCTTGGCGATGGCCACGGCTTCCGAGCCGGCCGCGCCCACGGACTCGAAGTCCGACAGGCGGTGCGTGGCCAGGAGCTGGATGGTGCCGGTCGCGCGGGACAGGCGCAGGTCCGCGTCGATCTTGCGGACCATCGCGGCACCGCCGGATCGCATCTGCCGCCACAGCTCATCGCGTACGACGATCCACGGACGCTCGCCGGGACGGTCGATCGCCGACTGAGCCCACGAGGAGACACAGGTCAGGACCATCGCCACGGTCTCGTCGCCGTACTGCTCCAGGGCGGAGATGTCGACGCTCTGGATCGGGGCGTCCCAGTCCAGACCGATCGAGGTCTGCTCGTCGAACAGACCGCCCAGGTGACCGGTGATCATCCCGCCGAGCGCGGAGCGCAGGGACGCCATGTGCTCACGGGCGAGCTGAATGTCGTCGTCCCGTACGCGCAGCTCCCGCGCCATGGCCTCGCTCGGGTCGCGGAGCTTCGCGTAGACCAGGGGGAGGGTCGGCACGGACAGGTTGCTCTGCCCGTACAGCTCGCCGGTGACCTCGCGGACCGCGACGTCCAGGCACTCCTCCTCCTGCGGGCGGAGGTTCCGCTTCAGCTGGAGCTCCAGCAGCGCCTTCAGCAGGGTCAGCCGCCTGCGGTGGATCTCCTGGAGCCGGGCCTGGAGCACAGCCCGGTCCTTGATGTTCTCCAGGTCGTATCCCAACGGGCCCGCGTCCAGCGGGTTCAGCCGGCCCGGCAGGCCGGGGCCGAGCCGGACCGGCTCGACCCCGAGGTGCTCGCACAACCCCTTGTACTCGCCCTTGACGTCCCCGGCGATCAGCGTCCGGTGGCCCAGCGCCATCAGGCGGAAGCACAACGCCTTGATGTGCGCCGACTTCCCCGAGCCGGGGATGCCGGTGATCATCACGTTGGGGTTGGTGGCCAGCCCCTCCTTGACCCAGGCGGCCGGGTGCGCCGAAAACGCCTGCATCGTGAGGGTGTTCCACCCCATGTACACGCCGATCGGCGGAAGGCTCGCCGCGTGCAGGAACGGGTAGATCCCGCTGGCCCGCTCGGTGTCCGCCCGAAAGACCTCAGCCTTGGCGATCGAGGCGGCCCGGCCCGCGAAGGGCATGGCCCAGCCCTTCCGGGGAGCGATCCGCATGGCCGCTTCGGGGCTCTCCAGCAGACGCGACCGGCGCAGCTCCCGCGCGGAGAGCTGCTTGGGGACCGGTACGCCCTCCATCTCGTCGAGGAAGTCCCCGAGCCGGGACGCCTTCAGCTTCGTGTCGCCGCCGTCACCACGGCGGAAGGGGAAGCTCATCAGATGCCCACCCGTCGGTCGGGCAGACCCTGGCCGAGCGGCAGAGCGGCGACGGTGAACGCGTCGTCCTGGGCACCCCACACGCGCCGGATCTCCAGGCCCGCGGACGAGGCGTCCGCCTGGAGCTCGGCGCACGCCGTCTCCAGCTGCTCAAGGTCGGTGACCGTGACGGCGATCAGCGCTGTGAGGCGGACGACACCGTGGCCGCTGGCGCGGGCCACGTCCTGGGCGCGCGCGGTCATCGCCTCGCGCCGCTCGTCCTCGCTCTCCGCCCGGCCGGTCTTCGCCCGCAGCTTCCTGGCCGCGTCGCGCTTGGTCTTCTCGCGGGCCAGTTCCTGCCTCGCCTTCGCCGGGCCGATCGGCTCGTAGACCAGGGTCAGCGAGCGCCGCGCGTTGCTGCGGGGGCGAAGCAGCGGCTGGAGGAAGGTGGCGTAGACCTCGGACTGCGGGAACCCGCGGACCTGGTAGCTGACGGTCCATGCGCCGTCGTGCCGGTACAGGCCCCAGACGGTTTCCGTCGCGGCCGGGCCCGCGAGCTCCGGGTCGACGCCCTTCGCGGCGCCTTCCCATTTCGGGTCGTCCGCCGCGGTGTTGCGGGCGGACAGGGCCAGCTGTGCCTCGGGGTCGAAGGCCGTGCGGATCGTCTGGGCGACGCCGCGGGGCGGGAGCCATTCGACGACCTGGAGACCGGCGCTCGACAGCGAGCCCGCCATGGCGTTGATCTCGCGGACGAGGACGGCGGCCGCGCCGATCTGACCGCCGCCGGCGCCCTTGACGGCGAGCCGCGCGCGCGGAGCCGACAGGGTGATGGACAGGTAGGTCTCGCGGATCGTGGCGGCCGGGCCCGCTCCCTCCATCAGCTCGTCGAGCGCCTGGACGGCGACGGCCGGGGCGTCCGGCGAGGTGTGCCGTTCAGTCCACGAGCGCAGGGCCGCCCCGTCGTCGGGAAGGCTGCGCTGGTGGACGGAGATACGGGTGATCGCCCCGTCCTCCTTGCACTGGGAGCGCAGGAAGGCAGCCCAGCCCTTGACGCGGATGTTCTGGCGCTCCGTGTCGATCAGGGCGAGTCCGGGGAAGCTGACCCGGCATACGGCTGTGTACGTGTTGTCGACCGGGTTGTGCATGATCCCGATCTGGCCGCCGAGCCCGTCGGATGCCTCCAGCAGGTGCAGCCGGGCGAGCCGTCCCGGCAGGTCCATCGGCTGGCTGCCGTCCTTGGTCCGCGGGGCGAAGGCCCCGGAGAAGAAGAGGTTGCGGTTTGTTGCCACTGCGATCTGATGCCTTACTGCGAGGATGATCCATTCGTCTGCCGACAGGCCCAGTACGCGGCCGTACGCGAGCAAGAGCAGTACGGCGGCCAGGGGCAGGGCGAAGAACGCCGAGCCCCACGAGCGTGTGTAGATGGGGATGAGGGCGATGACCGCGGAGGACGCGACCAGGGCGAACCCCAGGCCGCTCAGGTCCCCCATGAAGCCGGAACGTTCCGACTGCCAGCCGCCGTAGAGAGCCGGTTCGGTGTTGGACACAGGGCATCAGCTCCCGTCGGTTGAGGTGGGCGGAGGAGAAGCCGAGACCCCGCGGCTCCCGGCATCCGGCGGCCGGGGCGGTGGCGGTGCAGGGGTCTCCTGGGGGACCGGCTGCGGGGCCGACTCCGCCGGAGCCGAGGCTGCCGTGGGCGGAGGGCTTTCGCCGCCCCGGGGCGGGACGACGACGTGGCGGCCGCCCTGCGCGGGCGTGCCGAGGCCCGCGTTGGCCGCCGCGTTCTGGAACGAGGACTCGGCCATGTCCTTGCCCATGGCCGCGACCTGGAGCCCGACCCCGGCGACGCCGGCGGCCTTGCCCATGAAGCTGCCGCCCTTGGTGCCCTTCATGGCCTTGGACCAGAAGCCGCCACTTCCACCTCCGCCGTCGGCAGAGGTGGAGTTCTCGCCTTCCAACGCCTTGGTGTAGCTGGCCCCGCCGCCGGAGGTGCCCGCGCCGCTGAGCGAGGGCTGGTTCCCGCCGAACATGGAGCTGACGGAGCTTCCGACGCTGCTGATCATCCCGGAAGCGGTGCTGTTCCCGTCCCCGTTGCTGGTGATCACGATGAACTTCGCCAGCACGGGCCAGCTGGTGCCGGCCACGATGAAGATGATCAGGCCGACGATGACGTTGCGCACGCCCTCGGCGGTCGACATCGCGGCGAATCCGATGCTGAAGACGATGACGATCGTCGGCTTCATCAAGATCAGCGCGATGATCGCGTTCCTCGTCTTCGGCCACCAGTCCTTGGTGGAGTCGGACATGGAACCAGCAAGAGCGATCGGCGTCATCGTCAGAAGGATCATGATTCCGGCCTGGCGGACCAGCATCTCGATCCACAGCGCGCCGATGGCCAGGATGCACAGGATCGAGACCACGATCACGAAGCCCACTGCGGTCGGGGCGATGCCGCTGCCGGTGATCAGCGCGCCACCCGCCGCCGTGGCGCCACCGCCGCCGACAAGACCGGCGAAGAGCGTGCCGAGCTGCTTCTCCATCGCCTTGGACGCGTCGCCGTCCGGGCTTCCGCTATCGAACGTGTAGTTGATCAACGCCGTCGACAGGGTGTCGGACCAGTTCAGGGCGACCTGCGTGGCGAAGATGTAGACGCCGAGGATGACCCCGTATTTCGCCAGGCCGACGACGGCGGTGACCAGCGGTCCGCCCGACTGGGAGACCGCCAGCTTCGAGAACTGCACCAGCAGCATGAAGGTCGCGATGATCAGCGACAGTCCGGTGGTGATGCCCAGAACCGGGCCGATACCGGTCTTCGACAAGTCGATGGTGCTGATCTCGTTGAAGGCTTCAGCGAACTGCTTCAGCAGCCACACCACGGAGTGCCCCAGCATCGAGGCGGCCTCTTCGAGGGCATTGGCGGCCATTTCGCTGATCTTGCCCGCGACCCAGTCCAGGGGGGTCTTCGCCGGGGGCGGCCACTTGTTGCCAGCTTCGATGCTGCACTGCTGGAAGGGCTTTTTATCGTCCTTGACGCACTTTTCGAGATACGCCTTGATCTTCTCGTAATTGGGCTGATTCTTGTCAGCCTTCTTCTCCCACCGCTTCAGCTCGTTGAGCTCGAAGGTGCGGGCATCCTCCGGGTCGCTGGACCCTTCGCCGATGCAGACTGTTGAACCGGCGGGGAAGTCCTGGCAGTCCTCGGGAGCCCGGCAGTTCAGACGGTCCTTCTCGTTCGCTGCGTCCATGTCGCAGTATTCGCCGGTCTGCTTGTTGATGCCGATCCGCTCACCGTGGCTCAGCTCCTTCGGATACGGGTCCGGAGGCTTGGCGCCGGCGAGGGCTATCGACGTCCCCGACGTCAGCACGATCAGTACGGCGGCCAGCAGCGTGACCAGCCGTGCGAGCTGCCTAGCCATCGGCCACCACCCTCCACCCGTCCGCCCACGCGTACTTGCTGGCCGGGTCGTAGGAGTGCGGAGCCTTCACCTTGGCCGTGTACTGCGGGTCGGTGGTGACCTTCCAGTCGTTGTTCTCCCACTTCACGATCAGGTTGGTGACCTCGTCCTTCAGCGGGTTGTCGTCGGCTCCCTTGTCACGGATGGTGGCGTAGCGGTCGAAGACCATCCACACGTTGACGACATCGCCGCTGCTGTCGAGCGAGCGCGCGAGGGCGGCCTTCACGTTGGTGCTGAAGGTGATGCCGTCGGGGGTGCCGCCGGACGGCGGAAGGCCGACGCCCTCGCGGACCTTGTGGACCTCGGTGACGCCCTGGTCGATAGTGGTGGGGGAGTCCTTGGCGGCGATGGCCGTCCACTGCTTCCGTGCGATCACGTCGTCCAGGAGGTCGAGGTCCTCCCAGTACGAGATCGCCGCCGACGTCGCGCCGAGCGAGGAGTGCTCGAAGCCCGTGCCGATGCCCTCGGCGTCCGACTTCGGCTTGAGCCGCGGAATGCTGGGCGCGTTGGCCGGGGTGAACTCCTTGACGGCGGGCGGCGCCGACGTGCTGCTGCTCGATGACGCACTGGGCGACGCCTTGGGGTCCTGCTTGAGGTCATCGTCGTCGGCGTTGAGCGTCATGACGCCGAGGACCCCACCGGCGGCGAGAGTGGCCACGACCACGGTCCCCATGAGGATCAGGCGCAGCCGGGCCTTTCGGGCCTTGCTGTCGAACTCGGCCATTACTTCCCCTGCGTCATCGTGTAGAAGCCCCACACGAGGCCGGACGTGACACCGATGCCGATGCCGGCGATGAGCGACCACACGATGGCCGACTTGCCCCGCGAGGCCAGCTGTGCGCGCTCGCTGTTGTGGCCGATCGCCACGCAGGCCCAGCCGGTGAGACCACCCAGCACCGCCAGAGAGAGGCCGACACCTGCCGTCCAGCCGAGGATCTTGCCCGTCGGGTTCTGGAGCGTCCCGGGCAAGGACGGGGTGAATCCCGGGATGACCGGCTCGTCAGCAGCGAGGGTGATGAAGTCGTGGGCGGTCTGGAGCATCTGGCTCATGACGTGAGGACCCCTTCAGGAGCAGGTTGGGCAGGTCGAACAGGAACGGATTGGGTGGACAGGCACGCCGGGACGGCGGCCGGGGGCAGCGGGTCGCCCCATGAGCGGTGCGCCGATGCGAGCACTGCCGCCACCAGGGCGGCGCCCGCTTCCGCCGTGCGGCGTCCCAGGCGGTTCGCCTGAGCCATACCGTGGTTGCGGATGTGCGGATCGAACGGCACGGTGACCACGGCCGACACCTGGGACTGGAGCATCGTCGCGGCCGCCTTCACCGCGGCAGGAAGACGCCCCTCTCCCGGGACGGTCAGGGCCACGACCATCCGCTGGAGCGGCAGCCCCTCGGCGGACGCCGCCTTGACGGCGGTCTGAAGCGCGGCCACCCCGGGCCCGGTCGTCGGCGCACACACGACAGGGACCGCGAACGGCAGCGAGCACCAGGCGGCCGTGAGGCCGGGCAGGCGCTGGGTCCGCGCGGTGACGATGTCGTGAGCTATCGGGTGTGATGTGTCGGCCACAGCGACCCGCCAGCCGCCCCCGGCCGCCAGCTGGTACCAGGCGGCCGGCTCGGCAGGAAGGGCAAGAGGGCCGTGGTTCCACTCCCGGTGATCGGTGAGTACGGCCCACTCGCCGCCCGGCCCGGTCGACCGTGAGGCAGCCGCACGGACCTGAGCACGGGTGAACGGCTGGTCCGGAGGCACGGACGCCAGCCCCAAGCCAGGCGTGTCGGGCCAGGACGGCCACGGCGACGTAAGGCGTGGGGCTGTGTCCAGCACGACACTGGGACCCAGAGAAGTCAGTGAACAGGCCAGCAGGCCCGAGATAGTTGAGCGGCCACTACCGCCACCCGCACCCAACACCGGTAGAACCAAACGGCTTTGGTCGGGCAACGTCACGGCCGTCTGTGATTTCTTAGCCAACGCTCCCCCGCATTGCAACTGTAACCATCACGGCGGTCACTGGATGTGAACACGTGTCCGGAAGTCTATGCCGGGCAGTCGCAACACTAGTGGTGCCCTTGAGGCGGACTGCGTGTCAATTCCTTTATGTGGCACGCCACTTGTCATTATTCGTGATCTTTAACGGTCCTTTGCCCCGATCTGTTGCGCCTCGTGAGGGTGATCCCTCGGCCACCCGTCTTACTTGCTTTGGGGGTGGAAATGCGATGTGGCAGGGTGACGTTGACGCCGCCGCGGGGGGTCCGCCGGACTGGGCGACGCGCTGCCGGGTCCGCACCTCCCCTCGCGACGGCACCGAACGGCGCACGGCGTACGCAAGGGGGAGTGGCTTGGAGGCCAAACGGGGGATCGCGCTGCTGGCTGCGGCGTTCGTCGTCAGCCCGCTGGCACTGGGGCTCGGCATCATCCTTCTCATCGCGGCATCCGACGATGACGACGGCGGCGGCGGTGACTTCGAGCTGAGCGCCGGCACGCTGCGCGTGGGGCCGGGCTACGTCCCGGCCAAGTATGCGGCGCTCATCGAAAAGGCTGCGGCAGACTGCGATCAGGGCCTGTCAGCGGGAATCCTGGCAGCCCAGATTCAGGCGGAGTCGAATTTCAATCCCAAGGCTCAGTCGTGGGAATACAGAAAAGATCCGAAGACCGGGAAAATGGTCAAGTGGAAGCCGATCGCGGACGGGATAGCCCAGTTCATTCCAGGCACTTGGGCCTCGTCGGGAATCGACGGAAACGGCGATGGCAAGAAAGACGTGTGGGACCCCGAGGATGCTATTCCGTCCCAGGGTAAGATGATGTGCGAGCTCCTGAAGACCGCCAAGAAGCACCCGGAATACAACGGCTCACCGATAGAGCTCGCCCTGGCTGGATATAACGCAGGCTGGGGCCGGGTGCAGGAGTACAAAGGTGTCCCGCCCGCGTCCTTCGCGGAGGGGCAGACCTACAACTACGTCAAATTCATCATGGCGGCTCAGGCCAAGCTGACCGCCCCCGACACATCCGGGGACCCCGAGATGTCGGGGGAGTGGACGAAGCCCGTCAACGCCCCGCTGGGAACGCCTTACCACCAGTCCGGCGGCATGTGGTCCAGCGGGTACCACACTGGAATCGACTTCGCGGCGCCTGTCGGAACACCGATAAGGGCGGCCGGGCCCGGGAAAGTCGTCTCGGCCTCTCGGGTCGCCGCGTACGGGCGGCAGGTGATCATCCGTCACGCCGACGGCATGTACACCCAGTACGCCCACATGTCGGAGCTGAAGGTCTCGACCGGAGACACCGTCAAGGGGGGACAGGTCATCGGCCTGTCCGGAGCCGACGGCAACGTGAGCGGGCCGCACCTGCACTTCGAGGTCCGCACCGGCCCCGAGTACGGAACGGACATCGCCCCGCTGCCCTACCTGCGCAAGAAGGGCGTGAAAATCTAGCCCGCCGGCGAGCCCCGAGCGCACAGCAGACTCAAGCACCTACCCCGAGGAACCACCGTGCACGACGAACACCAGCAGCTCCGGCCGTGGGGCACCGTCACGCCCGACTTCTGGGCAAGCGGGCAGGCTCCGGCCTCGGGCCCGGTCGCGGAGCAACCCGTACGGCCGGTGGGGCCCGCCGTCCCTCAGCAGGCCCCGCCAGCCGAAGAGGTGCGGAGCTCTCCCGCAGTCCTGGTCAAGGCCGAGGCGGAGGAGGCCCGGGTCGAGGCCGCACCGGTGGCCGCAGCCGCCGTTCCTGCTTCCGCCCAGCAGACGGCCGCTGCGTCGTCGTCCCCTTCTTCCGAGGACGGGCCGCCCGCGGCTTACCAGGACCGGATCAACGCCGTCGTCGCCGCCTTCGGTCGACCCGACGACCGCGAGGGCCTGGCGGCCGCGGCCATCGAGGCCGAGAAGCTCGACCAGGAGTTCACCGCGCAGTTCGGTCAGCAGCACGCCCACACCGTCCGCCTCCGTGAGATCCGCGGCTGGCTCGCCCTCCTCGCGGGCCAGCCGGCCGTGGCTGCCCGCTGGTACCTGCACACCACGGGACTCCAGATCGCCCTCCACGGCGCGGCCCACGCGGAGACCGAAGGGTCCGTACGGCGAGCGGTCCACACCTGGCAGCAGGTCAAGGACCCCACCGAGGTCGTGCAGATCGGGGGCGATCTGGCCAAGGTTGTGACCGCCGCGCTCGGCGAGGACAGCGATGCCGCGCGCTTCATCCGGGCCCGCGTCGCCCGCTACCAGCAGCCCCAGCAGTAGATCGGTACCGTCCACGTGAGCCCCCGGCCCTGCCGGGGGCTCACGTGTTTCCTGGCCGGATCAGGTCCTCTGCCGCCGACGTCCGCCGGGAGCGCTTGACGCTTGTCGGGGTTCCCCGCCAAACTCTCTCTTGTCGGGGAACCCCGACAACGATTGCGGAGGGTATCTGTGACCACGTACAGCCCCAACTACACGGGCACGCAGTGGAAGATCGCACAGGTCGAGCTGGACCCGGAAACCCGGACTCCCGCGGCGACCGTCATGGAGCCGAACGAGCTCGCCGGCCCCACCGCCTTCTGGCCCGACGGCACCACGTCCTACGTCCTCCACTTCAAGGGGGGCCACGCCACCAGCTGGACCGTCGCCGACGAGGCCGACACCGCGGTGAGGGCCCTGGAAGCCCTGCGCGGAGGAGAGGAGATCACCCCGGACGCGCTCCGGGCATACCTCCGCGACGTGCGGCGGCTGGAGACGCGCATGACCGCGCTGAAGGAGGAGCTGCTGCTGTTCGCCCGCGAGTCCGGTCCGAACGGCCGGGCCCGACTGCCCTTCCGGGAGATCGGCGACGAGCTGCGGCAGCACCACAGCACCGTGGCCGAGCGGCACCAGCGCATCCTCGACGGCGACACCGCCCAGTGGCGCGGCTGGCTGACCCAGCACACCGAGCGCGCGGCCCTGTACTCCAACGGCGGCGAGCTCCCCCGCACCCCTCAGCCGCAGCGCGAGCACGAGACCGGCGTCTACGACAGCCAGGAGGAGCTGGGGAAGGTGCTCGCCCGCTGCCGCTGCGGATGGTCCGGCCCCGCCGGCACCAACACCGTGACCGCCTCACGGCAGGGGAAGGCCCATGAGGACGATCCGAACGCGTGAACCCCGAGGCTGCCGACTGCTTGGAGGCGTCGCGGCGGCCCCGGGGGCCCTCAGTCCCGTAACGACGAAACGAGGAACACCCATGATGACCGACCGACCCGCCCCCGCGCAGGCCCTGGCCTTAACCGGCGCTCTCCTGGCGACCTGGGACGCCCTGCACCCCTTGTTCGACCAGTGGGCCCAAGGCAGCAGGGACGCGGCCAACAAGGGCGCCTGCGGGCACCACCTGGTCTACCGGGACGGCACGCCCGTCGGCGAGGAAGCCGAGGGGGACGACCGCGCGGGCCAGCCCACCATGACCGCCACCCGCCTGGGCTGGATCAGCGCGGCACGGCACGTGGCCAGTTACTCCGCAGGCCAGCTGACGGGGACGGTCCTCCTCACCCGCGTGCTCGGCTACCGCGTGCCCGCCTCGGCGCTGGTCGCGGGTGCGGGGATCAACGCTCTCACCCACCTGGTGATCGACAAGCGCCAGCCGTTGCTCTGGCTGGCCACCAAGGCGGGGAAGGGCGGGTACGTCGACCACTGCACCGTCGTGCGCCGCCTCGATGAGGACGGCGCGGCCCGAGCGGAGGAGTCAGGTCCCGGGACCGCGCTTTTCGAGCTCGATCAGGCTCTCCACCGCGCCATCGGCGCCTTCGCCGCCGTCACCACGACCTGGCTTGCCATCCGCTCGACGAAGAAGGGACGTAGCCAATGACCGAGGATCTGTGGAGCCTCTTGCGCTCGACGCACGAGGTGCAGCTCATGACGGATGCCCTCCGCGTCAGCGATGCCGCCGGCACCACCACGCCCGAGCAGGAACGGGAGTACCGGCTGCGCCGCGCCGCACTCGCCCAGCGACACCTTGCGGCGGTCGGTGTTACTGGCAGCGACCCCGAAGAGGCCCGCCGGGACGCCGAGCTGACCGCGAGCCTGCTGTGGAAGCACGACACCCTGCATGGCAGCCACCGCGGCCCGGTCCCGGCAGCGCATCCGGACTGGAAGGCGTCGAACCTCGCCGACTACGTCCGCCAGGAGGCCGATGCGACGGGCCTGAACCCCCGCTGACCGGACGCCGTACGCAGAACGCCCCCGCCGACGACCGGCGGGGGCGTTCTCGTTGCACTGACTACGCCTTGGGGGACACCAGCCCCCGGCCCGGATAGGGGTCAAGGACCTCGTGGAGGGGCCGCACATTCCCGTCGGGGGTGATCGGGATGCTCGCTCCGTGCATCCACCGGTAGAGCTCCTCGCCGCGGTGCAGCCCGTAGACGTACCGGACCTTGCTGCCGTCCGGGAGGGGGCTGTTCAGCAGGCTCAGCAGGTAGGTGATGAGTTCTCCCCCGCGTTCGGCGTTGACCGTGGCGGCCTCCTGCCACGGCTCCTCGTCGCCGTCGATCTGGAGCATGATCCGCGCAGGCTCGCCGTGCTCGACATCGGTCTGCTTCTCGCCGTTCGGTGGCCCCCACAGGTCGACCGCAACGATGCGATCCGCTCGTACCAGGCGATCCGTGGACGTGCGGACCCAGGTGTTCACCATTGCCGACATGCTGCCTCACTCCCCGCGTGCACCGAACAACCGGGCAATCGCGCCCACTTGGGAACGACGGCCCAGAGTGGCGCGATCTATCCCACACCACTGTCTGTTTTCTATCACTGGGTAAAGACACCGGTCCTGCGGGTTTCTTCCTGGGGCGGCCCGCTGACCTCGTCCATCGCGGGGACGCGCGGGAACGGCGACGGCCCGGCAGGAGGATCTCCTGCCGGGCCGTCGCGTGCGGTGGTGCTACTGGTCGGTGTTCAGCGGGACGGCTCGTCCAGCTCTGTCGCGAAGGCGACGAAGTTCATCCACGCGGCGCGGTCGAACTCGAAAGTGCCGCCGTCGGGGTTCTTGGAATCCCGTACCGCCATCTTGCCGGCGGGGCCGGTGGCCAGGCGTCGGGCCTGGACGCACTGGCCGCCCTGGTTGTCGCTGTAGCTGGAGGTGAACCAGTCTCCGGTCTGCGGGCCGTCGTCCCGGTGGGGCATGTCAGAACTCCTCGATTGCCTTGTGGATCATGCTCACGGACTCCGTGTGTCCTGGAGCGGCCGCTTGCAGGTCGGTGAAACTCTCGTCGTAGCGGTCGGTGTCGGAGGGCTTGCGCAGGACCCAGGCGTCGGCGCGGTTCTCCAGGTAGACGATCGGCGGGAACGGCGAGCGGTCACCGAAGCGCAGGATGGTGAAGGCGCCGTTCATGCCGGGGTGCGCGCCGAGGTCGAAGGGGACGACCTGGATGCGGACGTTAGGAAGCGAGGTCGCGAGTTCGGCGATGTGGCCCAGCTGCTCGCGCATCACCTCGGCGTTGCCGACGCGCCGCTTGAGAACGGACTCGTTGATGATGGCGGTCAGCCTGAGCGGGGAGTCCTCCCGGTGCAGGGCTTCCTGACGCGTCATCCGTACGGCTACGAGCTTGTCGATCTCGGCAGGGCTGAGCTCCTGTGTCGGGAGCGGCAGGGCCCTTACGTACGCCTCGGTCTGGAGCAGGCCGGGGATGAACTCGTTCTCGTAGTTGTGCACCGCGGCGGCCACCGCCTCCTGGCCCAGGTACGCCTTGAAGCCGGGGCTGATGACCGGGGCCAGCTCCCGCTTCTGCCACCAGTCCTTCTTGGTCTTGGTCACGGTGGCGTACCCGACCAGGGTGTCGCGGTGCTCGGCGTCCGCGCCGTAGATGTCGCACAGCGCCATCACGTCCGCCGGCTCCACGATGCCGTTCTCGGCGGCTTCGAGCCGGTTGATCTTTGACGGGCTGACCACCAGGCGCTTTGCGACCGCCGCGGCGGTCAGGCCCTTCTCCTCCCGCAGGCCCCGCAGCTCGATCGCCAGCTGGAGACGGCACAACGCAGGTGCTGCCGACCCTGCTTCTTCACTCATCTCGCATCCCTTCGTCGAGCAAGAGCCAGTGTGTCGGTCGTCCTTCTGCCACGGCAAGAAATCTTCTGCGCCAGCGCGATGAATTCTGCCAGCCCGTGAACATCTGTCAGGACCGCCTTCGTGTACGGGAGTTCGAGCGTCAATGCTCCGCGCAGAATTCTGCGGGAAGGGTATTCACGGTATCGAATCTGGTGGCATCCTGTGTCGGGTCAGCACAGAACGCGCTCGCCCCGCGACTCCAAGTGATCTTGGCTCTGGGGCTGCCGCGTACGTACCGACCGGGAGGGAACCCGGATGTCGAAGCCCAGCCAGGTCGCCGAGGGGCGACGGTTCGAGATTCCCGTCAGCCACGAGCTCTTACGTAAGCTCCAGGGCGCGCTGTGCATCAGGTGCGGAATCCAGGGCGGTCAACTCTTCCCTGACGGACGTGCGTTCACCGTCTCCCCGGGCGACTGCGACCCCATCGCGTGGGACGTGCGTGCGCACGCGAAGTGCGTCGGGGTCACCCGGTGACCGCCTCGGACATCGGCCGGGCGTGCTGCCTCGGCGCCCTCAGCGCGCGACTCCCCGCCGGCCTGCCGGGCGACGCCGTGGCCATACCAGCCCGCCTCGGCGACAGCGTGCTCCACACGCTCGATGCTCTCTACCCCCAGCTGCGGCCCGCCGTCCTGGACGAGCTGACCCGGGCGCGTACCTACTTCTTCACCGAGCCCGGACAGGGGGGTGTCTGGAGTGAGGACGTCTGGACGCTCGACGCCGGAACCTGGCTCGCCACCCCCCACCAGCTGAACGGCCCCTGCGGAGACCTGAAGGTCTGGCGCCACCGGCCGGAGTCCGGGGGCCGCGTGCTCCCCGTCACCGACCTGCGCCGGGCCATGCGCCTGGCCTACCCCGCCCTTCGGCGGCGCGCTACCGGGACGCCCGTCCAGCACTGCACTCCCGGAGGCACCCCGTGACGCCCGTACCTGCATCCGCCGCGAACGGCCCCGACAGCCGGGTGTACGTGTTCGACCGCGCTCCCACCGTGCCCGCCCTTGCCCGGCGCCGGGTCCGAGAGGACCTCACCGCCTGGCAGGTCGCTCCGGACGACATCGAGACAGCGGAACAGGTGATTGCCGAGATCGCGGCGAACGCGATCGAGCACACCCAGTCCCTCCGTATCCGCCTGGAAGTCGAGCGCCACCCCGACGAGATCCAGGTCGCCGTACGCGACAGCGGCCCCCGGCCGCAGACCTCCCTCGCCGCGCGGACCGACTCCAACGCCAGCCTCGAAGAAGGCGGCCGCGGCTTGCTCCTGGTCCACGCTCTCGCTACGCGGTGGGGCGCTGACCCCACTCCGGGAAACGGGCTGCGGGTCTGGGCCGCCATCCGGCCGGGAGCCCCGAAATGACCACCGCGTCCACCGCCGCCGGTGCACACCAGCCGCCCGTTCCCTCCACCCCCTCCACTCGGGAGCCGTTGATGTCCGGCCCGCTCATGCCCGCGCCCCTCATCCGTGTCCGGAAGGCAACGGGCCTGCCGGTAGAGCTGCTCGCCCGGGTGGCCGAGGGCCTGCGGGAGGTGAAGCCGCTGGACGAGATCCTGGACGACATCGGCGACGTCCTCGGGAACCAGGCGCCACCGGCCAGCGAGTGCGAGGGCCTCGACCAACGGCTGCGGGCCGACCTCATCAGGCTCACCCGTATCGCCCTGGCCGCCAAGAAGGACAAGGACCCCGAGGTGTCCGCCCTGCTCCAGAATGCCGACCGGCTGATGTCCGAGGACGTGCCCGCCGACTACCGGCTGAGGCTCGGGGCGCTGCGCCGCATGGCCAACACCGCCAACGACCTCCTGGAGCGGCTCACGAAGACCGGCGGCATAAAGGAGGTCGCGTGAAGTCCCCGCGCCAACTCACCTGGAACGGATGGCACGTCCCCTTCATCGCGCCCTGGAGCGGTGAGACCCCGCGGGCCGGAACGATCGTCAGGGCCCCACGGGGGCCCGGGATCGCCTACCTCGACGAGCTGGCGGCCGCCGACCGCAGGAACGGCATCCTGTGGGTGCGCTCCGCGGCCCTGCGCGGCGTCGGGCGGCCCAACCTGGCCGGGGTCCATCCGCTGCGCCAACGGCAGGCGATGAGCCACATGCTGTGCCAGGTCTGCGCGAAGTCGACGTACGACGATGCGTTCAACCGCCGCGGCGGACGCCACCTCTTCCTCGTGCGGGCCGACGAGGGGCAGGCGATCCGCGAGGGCGAGACGACCGCGACGCCGCCCATCTGCGGCCCCTGCGCCGCCGAATCCGTCCGAGCCTGCCCCGAACTGCGCAAGGGGTACACGGCTGCCCTCGTCGAGCGCCCTCAGCCCTGGGGCGTGGCCGGCACCCTCTACGACCCCCGCACGCTCAGGCCGAGGCCCGCGCCGAAGACCCGCGACGGCCTGACCTTCGTGAACTACGAAGACCCGCAACTGCCGTGGACCCTCGCGGCCCGCGACGTCGTGACACTCCTCGGCTGCACGACCGTCGACCTGGACCGCCTCGCGGCCCACGACGCCACCGTCTAGGACTCCCCGCACCTGACCCCCTCAAGGAGAGGCACCTCCATGTCGGAGACCACCGCGCATCCCGCTGCTGCTCAGTTCGGCATTCCACGCCAGACGACTGCACCCGCGGAAGGGCGGGCCGAGGCCGAGCAGCTCGCAGGCACCCCCGCCGGCTGGGAGCTGAAGAAGGACCGAGGCAGCACGACGGTGTGGAAGGTGACCGGGCCGGTGGGGCAGTGGGCCCTGAAGATCGGCCGTAGCGAGGACGCGGCCGTAGTCGCCAGGGAAGCGGAGGTTCTCCGGCGCATCGCCACCGTGCCCACGACGTCGTACGGTGCGCGCTCCAAGAGCGGCAGGACGTCCGACAGTGCTTGGCAGCTCACCCCCTGGCTGGAAGGACCCTCGACCTGGGAAGCCTTCCGCCCGGTCCGAGACGGTGGCACGGACCGGGCGCAGGCCCTCGCGGCCGCCGTGGACCTCGCGGCCGCGGTCGGCGCCCTGCACCAGAGCGGATGGGTGCACGGTGACGTGCAGCCCCACCACTCCATCCACGCCCGGGGCGGCGTACGGCTGATCGGCTGCTCCTGGGCCTGGCACCTGAAGCTCCCGCCCTCCTACGCCTCCCACAGCGGACTGCTGCACCTCATGTCCCCCGAGCTGATGCAGCGCGTGGAGTTCGAGCAGCGACCGATCGCACCCAGCCAGCCGGACGAGACCTATGCCCTGGCCGCCGGCCTGTGGTGGGCGGCCACCAACTCATGGCCGCTGGACTACACCCATCTGGGAATCGACCCGGCGACTTTCACGGCGAAGGGGCTCCGCGAGGTCCTCATCCGCCGGTGGCCCCCGCTCGGACGGATCTCCACGTGGCCGCAGCTGGAGGAGGTCCTGCGGGCCGTGCTCACCGCACGGCCGAGCGAGCGGCCCCCGGCGCTGCAACTGGCCCAGTGGCTTCGGTCCTTGCCCTCGTAGCCGTACAAGCCACCGCGCACGACTGAGGGGCCCGACGATCCGTCGGGCCCCTCAGTCGTTCCGAACCACCCCAGCCCTACGCCAGCGCTGCCTCCTTCGCTGCCTCGCTCGCGCCAGCCGCCCGCTGCTGCCCGATGATGGGCTCTTCGTCCTCCTGGCGCTCCCGGGGAGCGTCCGCGCCAGGCGCCTGGGCTTCCGCGGCGTGGTGCTGCGGCGCGGGCTCCGGAGCCGCGGCAGCCGCCTCGCGGCGAGCTCGTTCGGCCTCCGCCTCCGTCGCCGCGCGCCGCAGCTCCGGCAGGAGCTGCTTGACGGCCGTACGCACCGCCCCCGCCTTCATGAGGCCCTCCTGCTTTCCGTCGCTGTCGAGACCCAGCCCCGCGGCCTGGCCCAAGGCCATGTTGGCCCGGTAGGCCGCCCCGTTGGCCACCTGGGCGTTGGTGTCCAGCACTCTCAGGTCACCGGCGAGGATCTGCGCCACCAGGGCATCCCGGAGCTGATCCTTCTTCGGCTTGCTGGACGTACTCAACGGCTGAACCGGCTCCGGCTGAACGGGAGACGGTGCGGCGGCCGGGGACGGCGCGGGAGCCGGCACGGGGACCGGTGCCGGGGGGCCTATCGGTCCGGCCGCCGCACCGCTCGGTTCCGCTGCGGCCGGGACGGCGGGAGCGATCGGCACGTGCTGGGCCGGAGCGGGACGGGGCTCACGCGGTGCTTGAGGGGCGGGCACCGAGCGGGGCGCCTCCCCCGGAGCAGGCCGGGGCTCTGCTCGTGACGTCGTCGCTTCCTCGTCCGGCTCCGGACCCGTTGCCGTGACCGGGGCAGGGAGCGGAGTGCGGGAGCCGGGGGCGCGGACGTACTGCAAGGTGTCGTGCAGGTCCTTGCGCCACTGCTTCCACATCTCCCGGGGGTAGCCGATGAAGGGCACCCACAGCAGCAGGCTGTAGCCCCGCTCCGCATTCTTCTTTTTCTTCTTCGGGTACTTCCCCAGGACCAGCTGCTCGACCTTCTTGAGCAGGGACTCCAGGAAGATGGCGTACACCAGGGGCGGGATGACCGCGACGAGCCGCCCGCCGAGGGTGGGTGACTCCCCGGCGGCGTGCGGGGTGTGCAACAGGTTCATCACGGCCGAGGCCACGATGAACCCGACCAGGTAGAGACGGGTCAGCTGGCTGGACCGAGCGGTCAGCGCCTCGAACAGCCGCAGCAGCGACAGGCCGAGCGCACCGGCGTCCAGTAGAAGCGCGAAGCCCGTTGCTGCGGTCCACGAGCCTCCATTGCGATCGAAGGCGTACGCCTTCTGTGCGCCGAAGCTGAGCCAGGCCGCGATGCCCGCGATGCAGAAGATGATGATGAAGGAGACCGAGAGGCTGATTACCGCAAGGCGCCGGCGCCAGGTCTTGCGCCGCTCCTCCGCCAGTTTCTCGCGGTCCTCCGCGGACAGCTTGTCCTGCTCGCGCGTACGGCGAGAGCGGAGCACCAGGGCCACGATGCCGAAGACGCAGAGCGCTGCAAAGCCGATGCCGGCGGGCAGCAGGAACTTCTCGTCCATCATCCTCGGGAACCCTTCTCCCTGTTCGTGGCCGGGGCCTCGGGCGGGATGGGCCTGCGGCTGATGTCCGCCGCCTGGTGACGCATGGACACTCCGATCATCGGTTCCTGGGGCTCGGGCTCCATAACCCTAGGGCGCGACACCCACAGCCCCTGATACCGCAGCATCCTCCTCCAGCTCCGCAGTCCCGTCGGCTCCTTTTCGGCCCGTACGTCACGCGCCCGCAGGACTAAAGAAGTCGGTTTGGGTGCTGGTCGTACAAAAACAGGTGTCTGGCCCCTCCCGAATACCCTCCCCTCGGTACCCTCCGGGCCATGGACTGGACTGTGAAGAACCCCCTCCCCGAAGAGGGACGGACGATCTCGTTCGTAGGCAAGGGTGGGGGCGCGAAGTCCACCACCCTCGCCCACCTCCTCAAATACTGGAAAGCGATGGGCATCCCAGCCATCGCCCACGACGCGGATGACAGCGACCAGGAAGAGCCCGGCTCGCTGCTCGCCTGGACCGAGATGCTCCCCGTGCACAGCGACGGCCTGGGCTCCCCCGTGTACCGGGCGCCGTCAGCTCCCTCACTCAAGACCGAGGTTGACCGCCTGCGGCCACCGCACGGCCTCTCGCTGATCGACACCAAGGCGTGGGACCGCGGCAAGCAGAACTCTCACCTCGCGGCGATCCGCTCCTCGGATCTCCTCGTGATGGCCCTCTACCCGAGCGGCATGGAGAAGGCCCGAGGGGCTTCGATTCTCGGCGCCATGGACGAGGTCGAGACGATGTCCGGACACCGGCCCCGGCTGGTCTGCCTGCTCACCCGCTTCAACCCCACCGCCGCCGCCGCCGACGACGTCCGGAAGGAACTCGAAGCGGAGGGGATCGACGTCCTCGCCACCGAGATCCCCGCGTCCGAGTCCAAGACGGGATACGCCCAGAGCTTCGGCACGGCGCCCAAGCTCAAGGCCGAATCCGACATGCACCGCCTCGCCAAGGAACTCCTCACGGAGGTCACCCGATGACCGCGACCAATGCGCCGGCGCGGCCGAGCATGGCCAACGGCCGCCTCCGCAAGGGTGCCCAGCCCCTCACGAAGGTGCCGGGCCTGGAGGCCGACCGCTTCAACGGCACCAATGTCATCAACCCCGAACGCGCCATCAAGGGCACCCCGCAGGAACAGCTGGCCCAGGTGACTGCCCTGCTCCGGGAGGCAAAGGAGAGCGGCGAGGAAGCCGTCGCCGACGTCAAGGCCATCGGCGCGGTCAACAAGGGGCTGCTGCTCTCCTACGCCAAGGCAAACGACCTGTGGCAGCACTCCGAGCACAAGAAGTTCGAGGACTGGGGCGCCGCCGTCCTGGAGATCAGCACGAAGTACGTCCACCGGCTGGTCCGGGAGGCCGCAGCCCTGGCCAAGGTGGTGGCCCTGAACGAGCAGTGTAAAAAAGTGCACCGCGTCAGCCGTCCCTCCCACGCCGTCGTCGTCTCGGCGGTCATCGACCAGCACGGCGACGAAGCAGCCCTCAAGGTGATCCCCAGGGCGCACGAGCTCGCTGCCGAGCAGAACCGGACCCGTCCCACAGCAGCCCTCTTCGAGCAGGCCGCCAAGGAACTCGGGTTCCCGGTCAAGCTCATCAGTGACGACGCCGACGACGACCCGCCCGCCCTCACGGCGCCCACGGCTGTCCTCCGGGCCCAGCAGACCCTGGGGCGCTTCACCACCGCGCTCGGCAGCGTCAGGGAGAAGCACATCGCCGCGATGTCCCGTGCGGACGCCGACGCCCTCCGGGGTCAGGCGGAAGCCGCCCGCGCACGACTGGACGAGTACCTCGGTGCGATCGACAAGGTGTACCCGAAGAAGGCCATCCCCGGCTCGCGCGCAGAAGGGGACGGCACGGAGCAGCCGGAAGAGGGGCAGGGCCAAGCCGTCGCCTGAGCCCGCGCGAACGACGAAGGCCCCCGCCGCGCGGCGGGGGCCTTCGTCATGCTGCGCTGACCGTCTTCGTCACGGCAGATCCTCCACCTCGATGTCCGGGTAGAGGGCGCGGAGCTGGTCGGCCTCCCCCGTGATCACCGGCCACTGCCTGGCGGCCGCCAGGTAGGCGACGTGACCGGCCGTGGTGCTGGCTGCGCTGTTCACGTTCGAGCGCAGGATGCCCGCGCCCCGGGCGTCGGCCTCGTCCAGTGGGGCGACGGTCAGGAGAGGGAACTGGATGATGGCCGACAGGGCGTGCCCGCCGTCCGGCTTCAGGCTGGCGTACGCGTCGGACAGGGCGGTGGACGGCACGAGGAGCGGGATCACGCGCTGATGGGCGATCGACAGCAGGGCCTGCATGTAGAGGCTCCCTCGGGCGGCGGCGGTGAGCGCCGTGGTGTCGAGGATGCGGCCGCCGATCACGCGGCGCTGCTCTGTCCGGCGCTTCCCTGCTGGGCGCTGACGCCAAGCGCCCTCGCCGCCCACTCCAGGTGTTCAGCCTCCGGACGCTCGGCGGGGAAGAGTCGCGCGAGGACGGTGTCCACCTCGCCGGCCTCCTGCTCGCGCTGGAGCAGCGTCTGGATGTGCCCGGAGACGCTGGGGATCTCGCCCGCGGTCTCCCGGGCCTTCAGCTGCTCCAGAACCTCCTGGGGGAGGGTGATCGCCGTCTTCTTCTTCGGGGGGGCCTTCGGTTCGGTCATACCAGAGTCATACCGCATCGCGGGGTGACGTGCGAGCCTTTCGAGTGAAGTCGTTGGCTGGAGCCAACGAGGCCGCGATACCCTCGCTTTTCCGTTGGCTGCAACCAACAAGAGGGGTTCCGTTGACGACGTACGACGTCGACATGTTCGCCGCTGAAGTCGAGCAGCTCGTCCGCCAGGCCGACGAGGTCCAGGGAACGGACCGCGTCGAGCTCCTGGCGCGCGCGGCCAGCAGTGCCATAGATCCCCTGCGGCGTATCGAGCTGCTGATGCTCGTAGCGGATGCCGCGGGCCGCGCCGCCCACGGCGCCGCTGGGGCCGCCCGGCAGGGCGTGGGCAGGCCGGGGAACGCCCCGGTCACCTACGAGCAGATCGGCATGGCGGCGGGCCTGTCCCGTGACGTCGTTTACCGGCAGCACACCCACGGGGCGGCCCTGTCCTGGCCGGCCGCGCGGCGGGGAGTGCACAACGGGCGAACCGTCTCCAGCCGGGAGGCGGCACCGGCCAAGCCGGACACAAGGGGAGAGGCAACTGCATGAACGAGGATGAAATCGCGCGAGGGGTCGCGCGTGGGCTCCAGGCCCATGAACGCCGCCGCGCCGAAGGGCAGGCCCGTTCCCTGCTCGCGGGCCTCGCCATTCTGGCGACGGTCTTCGTCGCCTTCATCGTGGTGGTGACGTACGGATGACCGCAGGCTTCGACGTGCACCTCTTCCTCATCAACGGCCAGCCCGATCCGGCTGTATGCCCCTGCCCCCGAGCCGCGTGCGGCGGCCTCGCCAGAATGCTCGATGAGTGCGACACGCACCGCCCGCGATCGGGAGACGCGCCGATCATGGGCTTCAAGCAAGTCGCCCGGTGCTGCCCGTCGGAACAGCCCGCGACGGCGTAGGACGAACAGCGTGAAGGCCCGGACCGAGTGATCGGTCCGGGCCTTCGTCTTGCGAGCGGGCGGGGCGGTCATTCGCCCGCGTCAAGGTCCACTAGCTGGGCCGCCGCGTCCAGGACGTTCGCCGCCTGCTCCGTGGCCGCCGGGGGCTGTCCCGCTTTCTTCGCGTACGCCCGCGCCTCACGCACGACGCCGCGTACGTACACCAGGAGATTCGCGCGCTCGGAGGCGCTGCGGCGGTCGTCCACGGCTTCGGCGAGCTGCTCCCACCAGAACCCGTCATCGTCGGGGTCGGTGGGGATCTCTTCGGCCTGATGATGCTTCAGCAGGGCCCGCGCGACTGCGTCCAGCTCTGCGTAGCGTGCTTCCCCGGCGGCGATGAACTGGGCCTCAGCGATACGGGCCTCCATGGCCCGCCGGTCGATGAGGTGCGCGACCTGCGGCTGCCGCCGGTCGCCGGGGCGGCCGTTGACGGCGACGTACAGCCGCTTGCGGAGGTTCATGGCGCTGCCCGGGTTCGGTTCGCCGAGCCGGTCGAGATACCGGAGTGTGAGGGCCATCTCCTTCCAGGAGGTGCCGCCGGCGCGTGCGTCGTCGATCGCGGATAGCTGGAAAGGGTCCGCAGCGAGGCGCAGCCACTCGGCCAGCTGCATCCGCAGCACCGCCGCCTCCCGGTACGCCTCCCCCTTGAGCCGGCTGGCGTACTCCTGGGCGAACTGGAGCACGCCGAACAGTTCGTGATCGCCGGGCCAGCGTTCCAGATACAGCTCGTCCTTGCCGGTTTCGCGGTGCAGCTCGTACAGCCGCGCGGCCAGCACCCGGGGTTGCTCCTCGGGAGCCTGCCGTGCCGGGCGCGTTTCGCGGGCGGTCGGTGGCGGGGTCCTGCGTGGGCGTCGCATCGTTCTCGTCCCGGATCAGAGGTGCTTGGGCGCGAGGGCCAGGCGGTGACTGTCCTCCAGGGCGGCGACGGCCTGCGGGGGGACGACGAGGATTCCGTCGAGGAGCGTGCGGGCCTTCGCGTACATGCTCCGCCGCTCATGCTCGCTGCCCGAGCCAGTGTCCAGCGCCGTGGTGAGGAGTTTGCGGGCCTGCTCGGCCGCGCTCCGCTCGGCAGGAGGGAGCTGTCGCAGGCCGGTGCGACGGGCGTGGTCGTCCGCCGCCTGCCACGAGGTCCGTAGTGCGGCGACGGCCCTCTGGTAGCGGTCGAGGTCGTCACCGAGCCTGGCGTCGTCCGCCGCGGCGAGGGCCTGCACCAAGGCCGCCGTCGCCGGCACGCTCACGTCGCCCAGGGATGGCCGGTCCAGCCACTCCAGGACGTCGCCGAGGTAGTCCCCGTACGCGGCGGCCACCGTGTCGTGTGAGCGCTCCAGGGCCTGCCGTCGCCGCCGCTTCGTGATCCGGTGACGTCGTACGCCCCAGAGGCCCCACCCGGTCAGCGCGGCGACCGCCACGCCACCGAGGGCCAGGCCGCCCCACATAAACACGTCGACCAGGTCGGCGCCGCCGGTCTCGGCAGTCTTCGGGCCGGGGGAGGGGGTGCGGTCCGACCCGCCCGTCAGTACGGAGAGGGCCCCGCTGATGACGCCGCAGCCGAGGCTGAGGGCGATGCCCTGGTAGATCAGCCGCCCGGCGTTCGCGGCCACGTAGGAGTTCTCGGACTGCCGGGCCAGGACGAGGCCGACGGTGCCGGCCGCGGCCACCAGCACCCCCGTGCCGACGCCGAGCCAAAGACCCCACTCGAACCAGGCCGTGGCGGTCTCGGTGACTCCATGAAGACTCTCACTGGTGCGCACGCGTACGTCCTCCGGTTGGGTTGACGACGGGCTTGTCCAGCACGCCGATTCTTCTGGAAAGCCGCTCTGACCTGCATGTTCTTGAGGTGAGGCGTCCGCCCCGGGGGCGGTCGCATTCCGTAGCGTACCGCCTCCAGCGCGTTTTTTTCCTACTAGGAAATGGCATGTGCACGACCAGAATTCGGATCACGAGGGACCGCGCATAACCGGAATTATGCGTGGCCTTAGCGATCTTGGAAATGGGCGTCGGTGCGCCGCCGGAGTCGAGGGGTCGGCCCGGTTCCGTCCCCTTGATGTCTACGGCCCTGCCATGCTTGACACTCACCGCGAAGGGAGTCCGTCGTGACCGGCGAGTCCGATAGCCCCGTCCTCACGATTCGGATGCGCTGGATGTTCGGCTGGGAGCAGCACCGGCCGGGCGGCTGCCGCTGCCTGTGCCGCATGTTCCACAACATCCCCGGTACCGGCGTCTGCCTGGCTGCCGCCGAGCCGGGACTGTTCATCCGAGTGGTGACCGCCACCCAGTCCGATGGGCCGCTGACCGTCTGCCGCGACTGCTACACGGCGCTGGCGCCGCTCGCGGACTGATGCCCACCCTCTGGCGGACCGTGCTGGCCGCACTCACCGATCCCGCAGCTGCCGACCGCGACCAGGTCCTCGCGCTCGGCGCCGCCGACCTCGCGCTCGACCAGAACTCCGCTGCGAGCTCCGGCGACGTGCAGGACATCGCCCTCGCGGAGTTCGGCATCGCCCTTGACCCGCGCACTGCAACGGCCGCGCTCACTGCCCGCCGGGCGCACCGCTCCGGCTGATCCCGGTGCAAAAATTCACACCGACCGTGGCGAGAAGGCAGCCCCGCGACCTACCGGGTGGGCTCCCATGTCTCCGGGCCGGCGCCCCGCCACTCAACGAACCCCGGGTCGGTCAGGTCCACGTCCTCCGCTTCCTCCATCCCCGCCGCGGCGAGGAAGGCCCGGATGTCCGAGGGGCGGTGCGCTACACCGATCGCGACGCCGTCGTAGCGGACTCGGCGCCAGCCGTTCTCATCAGGCGGATACACGACCAGCTTCGCGGCGGGGGTCATCCCCCCAGGCTCAGCCCTGTCCCTGGTGTCCGCACCTCGCGCCGCCCGCCCGGGTGGCTGTCCGCGCACGCGAAAGAACCCCGTACCGGAAGCCGGTACGGGGTTCTTCAGGTGTGGCCGTCAGTGGCAGGTCAGTCGACGCCGGGCACGGCTACGGGGTTGTCACCCAGGTAGCCGAGGCGGGCGTCGACGTTGGCCTCCGCCGTCCGCAGCCGCTTCGTGTGGGGCCGCTCGGAGATCCGGCCGTTCTTGGTGACGCAGTGCTCGCCCGACCCGACGTCGCAGGTCTCGCACTCCAGCGCCAGGACCTCGATGTCGACCGCCGCGTCCCGCTCGCGCCGCCGCCGGGCCTGGGCCGCCTTGGATTCCCAGATCACCCGCATCCCCGCCATGGCCTTCGGGTAGGTGGTCGTCTCCGCTCCCGGCATCCGGGCACCGTGGGCGAGGTGGATCAGCTGTCGCGCCGTGGGTACCACGGCAGGCCCGCCGAAGTCCTCGCGGTCCGTGCCACGGGCTGCGGCTCCCCATGGATCGCCGACGCCGGAGAACTTCGTGGCCAGCGGAACGTCGCCCTCGACGATCCGGGCGAGCTTGCCGGCCTCGTCGCCGATCTCCCGCAGCTGCCCGGCCTTCGAGCGCAGCGAGTCGATCATCGGCTCCAGCTCGACCGGGGTGGCGGGCGTCTCGGCCGCGAACGCGATCTGCCGCAGCCGCAGCTCGATCGCAGCGAGCTCCACCGCGATCTCATCGAGCGTGATGTTGCGGCCCTCCATCAGGTGGGCGACCTCGGACTCCGCAGCCGTCTCGTAAGCGGTGTCGTTGTGGTTCAGCAAGTCTTCTCCAATTCGGGAGCTCGGCCCCCTGGTACGAGATTTCGAGTGGTTGAGCCGGTCGGAGTGCCATCCCCTTCCAGCAAGGAAAACAATACCACCTTTGGGGCTCCTTGTTCGTGGTTCCGGGTGGATCTGCGGGGAGTTGAGGCGCGGCGCAGTCGGCGGCCAGTGGGAACGCAATGGCGGACGGGCCCGATGTGGGCCCGCCCGCCATGTGGGGTGTTGGAGTGTGCTGCTCGTGCGGTTCAGGCTCCTTCGAAGGTCTCGCCGTCCAGCTCCGAGCCGTCCGGCTCGTGCTGGAGCGTGCTCGTGCCGTCTGCGGAAATGTCGATGTAGTCAGGGCGTTCGCGGCGGCGGGGGAGGAACTTGTCCAGCCAGCCCCGCGGCTCGACATCGGCCGGATACATGTCCACGGCCGCCAGGACGTCGAGCTGCTCCTTGGACAGCAGTTCCGCCCAGTCCGACGGGTAGATGGCACTGCACCACAGCTGAAGCTCGCCCTGCTCGATCACGACGCTGAAGGGGCTGTTGCGTACGCCGGGCCGGTAGCGGATGCGGTCCTGCAACCCCGTGGCGGTGTCCCGGTTGAGGTAGACCCGGGCGACGCGAGGGCCCGCCGCCCAGGGGTACGTCTCCGGCTTCGTCAGGATCTCGTCGACCCACGTGCGGAGCCCGAGAGGGTCGCCGGCGGGGGTGGTCCGGCCGACGGGGGTCCAGGGGCGGCCGCGACGCAGGCGCGCGACGAGGTGCCCACCGGTGTACTCCAGGTTTCCCCCGCAGTGGTGCAGGCTCTCCTCGCTCGTCCGGACGACACCCTGCTCGATGTCGAACTCGATGAACCGGTAGTTCAGGACCTCGCGGGCGACCTCCTCACGCCAGCCGAGTTCTTGCAGCAGCCGGAAGCTGTTGCTGGGCCCCGTGCCGCCGTACCCGGCCAGGCATTCCTCTACCCCCAGCAGCTCGCCCTCCGCGTTGCGCAGCAGCATGTTCGGCGCCGAGATCCGCGTACCGTCGGCGAACGCCTTCGGGTGCCGTCCGGACTCCAGCAGGATGTCGGTCTCGGTGAAGGCCGCGGTCGCGCCGGTGACGTGACCGAAGGCGCCGCTCTTGACGTACCGCGCCGCCTCGGAGGCGGAGAGGACCGGGACTAGGCGCGTCGGGTCCACCGGGTAGGCGTCCCTCCCCGCCCGCTCGATCATGCTCTTGATCACCGGGTGGGTGACCCCCAACTCCCGGGCCAGCGTGCGCCGGCTGGCCTCGGCCCTCGCCTCCTTGTGGGACTGGGCGAACTCATCAAGATCGGCGACATCGCGGTCCCGCTGTCGCTCCGCAGCGTGCAGCTCCCGCTTGAGGGTCTGCACCTGGCGGTGGCTGGTTCGGACATTGGTCAACCTACGGCTCAGCTCTCCCTTATCCATGATCGGAAAGGTAAGCTCTCGATGAGTGGAAAGCAAGGTATCCATACATGGAAAGCCTTCGGAGATTGGGAGTGAGGCGTGTGCGCGGTTCTCGCGGTTCGGCGGCCCACGAGGAGCTGCGAAGCGTAGGTTGCGGAGGGCAGGATGACGCGCGTCCAGGACGGTGCACACAGGTGAGTGAGATGGACTTCCAGCCGGTCGAGCGCTCTTCGGAAGAGTTTCAGCAGCCCCTGACAGCACGGGAGATCGAAGCGGTCTGTCGCCGGGCTTTCGGTCCCTCGGCCGTGGTGACCTCTGCGGTCGAGCTGGGCGTGGGCATGTACAACAACGTCTATCGCCTGACCCTGGCCGGGCAGCCCCAGCCTGTGATCCTGCGCGCCGCGCCACCGGAGAGCCGCCAGTTCCGCAGCGAGCACCAGCTGATGCGCAACGAGTACGCGAGCCAGCCGTGGCTGGCTGTGATCGCGCCGCTGATGCCGCAGGTGCTCGCCGCGGACTGGTCGCACGAGGTGATCGCCCGGGACTGGATGATCCAGACCCACCTGGAAGGTGTCCCGGCACCGGAGCACCTGGGAACGTACCCGCGTACCGCGTGGCCGACGTTCTTCCGGCAGATGGGAGCCGTCACCCGCTCCGTGCACGACGTGCGGGGCCCACACTTCGGTCCCGTCGGCGGACCGGGGCACGGGACGTGGAGCGAGGCCGTGATCACCTCGTTGGAGGAGATCGCCGCCGACCTGGACGGCGCCGGCCTGGACGCGGCCGACGTACGGAAGGTCGCCGCAGTGGCCGCGCACGACCGTGCCCTGCTCGACGAGGTCACCGAACCGAGGCTGCTGACCGGGGACCTCTGGACCGTCAACGCTCTGATGGACCCGGCAGCCCCGGAGCCGATGATCACTGGGGTGCTGGACTTCGACCGGACATGGTTCGGTGACCCGGCCGCTGACTGGACCATCCGCATGGCCACGGCCAAGGAAGACGAGCGGACCGCGTTCTGGGATTCCTACGGTGCGCCGGACCGCTCGCCCGCAGCGATGTGGCGGGCACGGGTCTACGAGGCCCGGCACCTGGGCGCGATCCGCCTTGAGCGCCACCGGCTGGCCAAGGCGGACGCGGTCCGGGACAGCTACGGCGCGATGGCCGAGGTGCTTGCCGGCCTGACCTGACCGGCGTTCTCCGGAGCTGGTTCCACGTGGATGCGGACCCGCCGCAGGAGAGCGTCGGCCCGCTCCTCGACTTCATCGGCATCAAGACCGGTGACCACGAACGACCCCAGCCGGTGACCGTTGGCGCCCGGCTCGCGGACGAGGCCGCCGATTGCCGCACGCCAGCGGACGAACGGAACGCCCGGCCCCGTCCGCGGGAAGCCGTAGAGCGACGTCAGCCGCCCGGCGTGCGGACTGGTCACGAACCGCACGGTTGCATATCCGAGGGCGGAAGGGGCGAGCGCGGCCGGACGGCCGAGGGCGACATCGAGCAGGGCGGCCCACACGTCGATGCCCAGGGCGTGCTGGATCAGGAGCCCGATCTGCCCGGCGGCGAGGCGGGCGCCGATCTCGATGATCATGCACCGCCCATCCCCACTGACGATGACCTCTGTGTGCGAGGCCCCGTGCCTGATCCCAGCCGCGCGGATGGCCGCTTCCACCTCCCGGTACACGGCTGCCTGGACGGCCGGGGGCAGGGAGACGGGCAGGCTGTGCCCCGTCTCCACCCTCTTCGCGCCGCCGGTCACCTGCTTCCGGGTCACGGCGAGGTGCGTCGTGACACCGTCCTGCGTGAAGGATTCGACGCTGTACTCCGCCCCAGCGGCGTACGCCTGGACCAGAAGGCCCGAGTCGCCACCGCTCCCGTACATGCCCACTGCCTCACGGGCGACATCGGCGGCCGCGCTCACGTCGACCGGGTCGGTCACCACAGTGACGCCGACGGAGCCCGCCCCGGACCGCGGCTTGACCACGCACGGGAAGCCGACCCGGGGGTCTGCCAGCGCGGCCCGCAGTTCAGCATCGCTTCGAACGAGGACCGTGTGCGGGGCGCGGACCCCGGCCGCCGCGAACGCCCCGGCCATGGCGGCCTTGTCCCGGGCCGCTCTTGCCCGGACGGGATCGTTGCCGGGCACCCCCAATTCGGCGCAGAGCCGCGCGGCGAGTTCGGTCAGGTACTCGTTCACGGTCAGCACCGCGCCGACACCGCGCCGGCGCGCGAACGCTGCGATTTCGTCGAGAGCCCGGCTGGGCCGGGCGAAGTCGGTGACGACTCGCCCGGCCAGCAGACCCTTCAACTCGGGCCTGTAGTCCGCGTACGCCGCGGCGGTGGTCGCGGCGTGGACCTGGTGCCCGCGGGCGGCGGCCGCCGTGGCGAGGAGACCCGCCTCGGGGCCGGCCGCGTCCAGCAACAGCACGCCCGGGAGGCTCACGACAGGTAGTCCTCGAAGCCGCCGGTGCGGCGGGTGTCCAGCGTGAAGCAGTGGAAGCCGCCCCCGAACAGGCGCCGGTGCCGGTGCCGTACGGGCACCACGTCGAAGCCCTCGGCCTCCAGCAGCTTGACCAGGCCGGTGCACTCCTCGTTGACCAACACCGTGTGCTCGTCGACGGAGAGCACGTTGAGGTCGATGTACGGACTGGTGAGGACCAAGTCCTCGTAGTCGTCGTACACCGGGAACGCGCCCGCGTCCGGCTCCGGCGGCACGAGGTAGCGCCACGAGCGCAGCGGCTCGGGCATCAGGTCCCGGATGCCGTCGTGGCGGGCCAGGAAGACCCCGGGCTTCAGGGCGAGCACCATGCTGTCGATGTGGTTGTCCGCCATCCGCCATACCCGGTGGACGCGGTACTCGTGGCCGAGGTGCCTCTCCAGCCACTCGGCACCCCGAGTGTGGTTCTCCTGCGCGACGTTGACGACCAGGTCGCGGCCCAGCCGCAGCACCTGCGCGCCGTCCAGCATCATCTCCACACCGACGTCGTACGGGCTCGGCCGCGGGTCCTCGATGGCTTCCGTCGGCCCGCCCAGGGTGGTCGCGGTGTCCCGGGCATACGACAGGTCGAACGAGTTGTCGGTGAGGGTCGGGCGGGGCATCGTCGTCCACCGCGCGCCCTCCTCCCAGTAGGCATTGAAGACGGGGGAGAGGAGCCGGGTCTCCAGGTAGCGGGATCGGATCGCGGGCGGAGTCTCGATGATCTGGTTGCCGAGGATCAGCGTGTTGTCCCGGACGTTCAACGCCGGGGTGGGGGCGGCCTCCCACCCCAGGCCCGCGATGTTCTTCGCGTCCGGGGGAAGGGGCAGCGGCCGGTGCACGGCGACCCCGAGACCGGCGAGGACGCCCGCCAGGGCCTCCACGTCCTCGTGCAGCTCCTCGGCGTACCGCGCCTTGATGGCCCAGCTCTCCCGGTGGCCGGCCGCCGCCTTCGTCAGGCGCGGATAGGCCCAGTCCGACCGGAAGCCCTTCAGGTTCTCGTGGTGGAACAGCTCGAAACTGACGTCGCGGTCGTGCCCTACGTAGTTGGCGGCGGACCCGACGATGACCTCCTTGAGCGGGGTGAAGTCGTCGTGACTGTTCAGGCGGGGCATGGGCGTTCCTCTCGGGTGCGGTGCGGGTCAGGGGGTGCGGGGCGCTGCGGTCACATGCCGGTCGGCAAGGGCGCGGCCGCGGCGGACCCGCAGGGTCAGGCCGGTGCCGTCCTTGTCCGGCTGGAGGGTGCGCTGCTCGCTCCAGCCGGAGAACCGGAACTCGGTGCCATCGGCCGGGACGAGGGCGAAGGTGCGCCCGGCGATTGTTAGGGCGAGGACGCCGTCGGCGCGGTCGATGCGGGCGGGAATGAGGGAGCCGTCCAGCGGGGCGGGTGCGTCGAAGTCCGCGAATCCGGACGGCAGCAGCGCCTCGTACGGCAGTTCACCGGGCCATGCGGGGGCCTCAGCCGGGCTCGTGTGGTTGAGCAGGATCTCGCCGCGGGTCAGCAGGTCCTGCCAGGAGTCGGGGAACCAGGCTGCAAGGTCGGCGGTGAGCAGGGCGTCGATGACGACGTGGACCCGGGTCACCGTCTGGCTGGTGTTGCGCACCAGGTGCTCGCGGGAGAAGTCGCCGTACCAGCAGGTGCCCGGCTGCCAGCAGTGTTCGACGCCGTCCAGGACTAGGACGGCGCCCGGGTCGGTGACCACGGGGATGTGCAGGCGCACGATGCCCCGGTCCAGGCGGTACTTGGGGTCGCAGTGCGGGTTCGAGACGGCTCCCGGCCCCAGCGCCATCAGGCGCACTGCGTTCAGCGGGGCGGGGACCGAGTCCAGGACCTCCGCGAGGTAGGGCAGGTGGTCAAGCCAGCGCGTCGCCTTGAACGGCTCCGGTCCGGGGCCGCCCGGGTCGGTGCGCTCCGGGTCGCCGCCGAGGCTGCGCAGGGGCAGGACCCGCCAGTCGATCGCGGCGGGTTGTCCGACCTGGCCGCCGTAGGTGTGGGTGCGCTGCACGTTCCAGGTGTGGGCGGTGACGGCCGCGAGCTCGGCGGCCAGTCGGTCGGAGTCGAAGACGGGGCGGAGCTGGGCGGCTTCGGCGGCCGACGTGAGCGATGTGGTGGTCATGGGTGGGCTCCCGTTCAGGAGGAGAAGGACACGGTGCCGGTGCCGATGTGCTGGCTGGCGTCGTAGGTGCCGGCGGGCACGCTCGCGAACCGTGCGTCGAGCCGGTCGAAGGCGACCGCGTGGCCTTCGGCGGGGTCGTAGGCGAGGCAGAACACGAACTGCGCCGGGGCGCCCGCTTCCAGGGGGATGGCGGGCATCGACACGATCACCCCGGTCCGGGTGGCCGGGTCGTACGCCAGGCCCAGCTCGTCGAGCGCGGCCAGGAAGGCGTCGAAGGAGGGCACCGCCCAGGTGGGCGGGACGTGGTACTCGACCACCTGCCGTGCCGGTTCGGCCGTGACGTCGACGATGCCGTGGGCGATCGACTGGTAGATGTGCAAGGACCCGGAGACCTGGGCGTTGACCTCCGTGAACACCACGTTCCCGCCGGGCAGGACCAGGGCGTCCGCGCTCAGGTGCCCGCGGTAGCCGAACGCCCGGTACGCGTCGGCCAGCCGGGCCCCGCCGTCCAGCAACGCCGCTCGCGTCGGCTCCGTGACGCCGTCGAGCGGTACGACCTGGTGGCTCAGTCGCCGCCCGACGTACAGCAGGCGCCCCGTCTCGGTGGCCCGGGTGCCGTCGTTGGAGGCGTAGTGCTCGGAGTACACCGCGTCGGCGCCGGGCGCGAACTCCTCGATGACGACCGGCCAGCGGCCTTCTCCGCTCGCCCACGGCCACCGCTCGGCCCAGTACGCGGCGATGCCGTCCGCGCCCGGGGCCAGGTGGTGCAGGTGCCGGGCACCGACGTGGTCCACGGCCATACCGGGGTCGCGTACGAGGAGCTGGTTGCCGACGCCGGCCCCGTTGTGGGCCTGCTTGACCACGACTGCCCCGGACGTGGAGTCCTTCAGCAACGCGTCGGTCGCTTCGGTCGCTTCGGCGCGGCTGCGGCAGATGCGGCCCGGCAGGATCGGCACCCCGGCTGCCGCCGCCACGGCCCGGAAATTCGCCTTGTTGTTCCCGATCTCCCCACCGCCCTGCCCGAAGAACGCCGCGCCCGGGAAGCGGTCCGACAGGCCCAGGGCGTCGGCGAGCCGCGCCACGGCGGCCGACGGCCACAGCGCGAACACCTCGCTTACCGCCCCCGGCCCGCCTGGACCGAGCGCGGCCCGCACCTGCTCCACGAACGCGGGCACGGTCAGGGAGGAGGGATCGAGCAGCCGGTCCCCCCAGGCCCCAGGCGGCGCGGTCAGCACGGTCAGCTCCTCGCGCTTCACGCCGGTGTGGGCCAGGGCGTAGTCGACGAATGCCGCATCCGGCTCGCAGCACAGGACGAGCAGGTCACCGGGGCGGGCGAACCAGAGCAGGCGCTGGGTCCAGGCCCGCATGTCGTGGCGCTCGCGGATGGACGGATCGATGTGGTTGCCGATGAGGATGCGCACAGCGGACTCCTGGAGGTGGGCGGAGGTCAGGGGAGGAGGAGAGCGGGCAGCGTCTCGAAGGCCCGCATGGTCGCCGTGCGGCGCCGCACCCCGTCGCCGGCAGCAGCCAGACGGGCGGGCTGGTCGTTCAGCGCCGCGACCAGGGCGCGCAGCCCGGCCTGGGCAACGGTCGTTCCGATGCAGGCGTGCGGCCCCCATCCGTAGCCGAGGTGGCGGTTCGGGGAGCGGTCCAGTACCAGCGCGTTGGCCCGCGCGAAGGCGTCCGGGTCGCGGTTGGCCGCCGCGAACAGGGGGACGATCTTCTGCCCCGCCTCGATGTCGACGCCGCCGATTCGGCAGGGGTGCACGGCCGTGCGGGTGGTGCCCTGTACCGGCCCGTCGAAGCGCACCAGCTCGTCCACGCCCGTGGCCAACAGCGCCGGGTCCCGCATCTGTTCAAGGGCGCCGGGGTGGGCGAGGAGGGTCTGCACGGCGTTGCCGACGGCGGCCGCCATCGTGCTGTAGCCGCCCTGGAACATCACCCGTGCCGTGTTCTTCACGTACAGCTGGGTTAGCGCCCCTGAGTCGGGAGGCGCAGCCTTCCGCACCTGGGCCAGCAGGCCGGGCCGGGTCGAGGTCGTGAACCAGGAGTCGACCAGGTCGCTCAGCTGCTGGCGGGCGATGCGTCCCGGCTCGACGAGCGCCGGGTTGAGGCCGCCGTCCATGCTCCGCATGATCGCGTCCGACACCGCGGCGAACTTCCCGTACGGCGGGGGCTCGACGCCGAGCAGGTCGGCCACGGCTGCCACGGACAGCGGCACCGCGATCTCGGCCATCACGTCGAACGTGCCGCCCCCGGCCAGCTGGCCGAGCCGTTCGCTTACCAGTCGGCGGGCGCGGCTCTCGATGCCGGTCAGGTCCTGGGCGCGCAGCGCCGTCATGAACAGTGAGCGGACGTGGCTCTGCTGCGGGGGATCGAGCGTCTGCACGCTCAAGGACGGCTCCGGCACTGTGCCCCCGGTGCGCCTCGGGTCGCGGGCAAAAGACGCGTGGTCGCGCAGAACGCGCACGCTGTCCGCGTACCGGGTCAGTGCCCACGAGTCCATGCCTGCGTGCCAGAACACCGGCTGACACATCCGCAGTTCGGCCAATACCGGGTACGGGTCGCGCAGGATCTCCGCGGCCAAGGGGTCATAGCGGTCAGTCACGGACGGCATCGCGGGTCCTCTCCAGAGCGGGAGAGGCGGGCCCGCCGCAGCAGGCCCGCCCCGGGGGTTTCTCGGAATCAGTGGTCGTACGACATGGCGACCCCTCCCTGTGCGTTGGTGACGGTGGCGTCCGGGCGGTGATGAAGCCGGTCGGGCCCTCGCTCGCGGGGCGGGGGAGATGCAGCCCGGCGAGCGGGACAAGGCCCGTTGGGAACGGTTTCGTCGCCGCGCTCCGCCCCTCACGCGGGGTGCCGGGCGGAACACGACGAGTACAGCGGGCGCCGGCCCCGGGGCACAGAGGAAATCCCTATCCCCGCCCTATCCCCGGTCTTCTGGAACAGCTCTCCCGGGCGCGGAGAGGGTGGTGCAATGGGCGGGTGGACGACGAAATCCGCCACCCCCTCGCGCACGCCAGGAACGAGCGCGGATGGTCGCAGGAGGAGCTGGCCCGCCGTATCCGGCTGGCCGCCGCGCGTCGTGGCCTGCGCTCGGGAACCAGAGGGTCACGGGTCTCCAAATGGGAGACCGGCCGCGCCGAGCCCGACGAGGACGAGTCCCAGCCGCTCATCGCCGAGGTGTTCGGTATCGACTACGCGGCCGTCGCCCATCTCGGCTGGCCCAACTGGCTCCCGGGCCAGGACAAGCCGCTGCCCTTGGGGCCGCACAATGCCGTTCCCTCACTCCGAGAGGCCCTGATGACCTCCCTGGACCGCCGGTCGTTCATCGCCTACACCAGTGGATCGCTGGCCGCTCTCGCCCACCAGTGGGCCGTCACTGAGCCCGGCCGGTTCGCACGCTTCGCCGCGCCCGGTGAAGTCGATGCCGAGATGCTCGACTGGCTGGAGGAGACCGGGGCGGAGCTGATCCGCCTCGCCACCGAACGCAGGCGCCGCACCCGCCATCTGCTCGACGCGCACCTGAGTACCGTCACCGAGTTCATCAGCGAGTCCCGCTACACCTCGGCCGCCGGGCAGCGGCTGCACACCCTGGCCGCTTCTCTCTCGCAGGCCATCGCCTGGCAGCACTTCGACGAACGCCGCCACGCTTCCGCCGGCCGCTTCTGGCACGCCGCTCTCCACAACGCCCACACCGCCCATCAGCGCGACCTCGGCGCGGGCATCCTCTCCGACCTTGCGTACCAACTCCTGTGGCTCAAGGACGCCCGTACCGCAGCGGACATCCTCGAACACGCCATTCCCCGTACTCAGCACCCCGCAGCGCGGTCCCTGCTTCACCTGCGGCAGGCCCGCGCGCTCGCGGTCCTCGACGAGGACGGGCTGTGCCGCCGGGCCCTCACCGCTGCGGAAAAGGCCCTCGACACTCCGTCGTACGACCCGGCCCCCGCCTGGTGCTCGTGGATGTCCCACGCCGATCTGGCCGCAGACAGCGGCCGGTGCCTCGCGGACCTCGGTCATCACCGCCAAGCCCACCACCTCATGGACGAGGGCATTGCCCTGCTGCCCGTCACCCGCTCCAAGACCAGGTCCGTGTTCCTGACCTACCAGGCCGAGACCTACCTCCGCGACGGCGAACCCGACATCGCCGCGGTGACAGCCACACGCTCACTCGACCTGGCCAGCCGGATCGACGCTCCCCGCTGCGTGACGATGATCCGCGATCTGGAGCCTGAGCTGTCGCGGTACGCCCAGACCCCTCCTGTCGCCGAGCTGCTCGAACGACTCCGAGCCACCGGCTGACCGGACGGTTCGAGCCCGGCAGGGGCGCCCGCTGCTGTCCGTCCTCGCAGGTAGCTTTGGGGGCCGAGAGCAAGGAGGGGCACATGACCGACGGGGAAACCGCCCTGAAGTTCCAGCTGATCGTCCAGGACGAGGCCGCCCTGGACCGAGACCGCGCTCTGGTTGCCTTCCTCAAGGCCCGGATTGCCGAGCGGGCGAAGGCGGCGGAGGAGGAAGAGGAGCGTCTGCTGGCCGGGGTGAACCGGAGCCTGCTGGAGTTCGAGGAGAAGTTCGAGCACCCGCACCGCGACGACGACCGGCACAGCTTCTTCGCCGGGCAGATGCAGGCTCTCGGCTGGTCGCTGCGCTGTATCGCCTTCGCCGCGTTCTCCGAGCACCCGGACTTCCGACAGGACTTCCGGCCGTGATGCCCCGCCCGGAGGTCGCCCAGCGTCCCGCCGGCGACGTCATGCGGGCACCGACCCGGGCGGAGGACGCCTTTGCCAAGATCCGCGAGGATCTCGGGCAGGTGGCCCCGCGCGACCCGAAAGACCGCAAACTGGGGCCGCGCCGCTACCGCATGGACATCCTGCGCGACATCTGCACGGCCGAGGCGTTCACCACCGTCATGAGCTGGCTCGCGTCCTCCACGATCCCCAGCATCAACACCAAGCGGAACTATGCCGACGACCTGCGGTTCTGGCATGGATTCGCCCAGGAGCTCGGGCACGAGCGGTTCTACATCGGGTGCATCACCCGCGGGGACGTGACGACCTGGCGGCTCAGCGAGGAGAAGCGAGAGCGAGCGAACCGCAGCATCGCCCGCCGCCTGTCCGCACTGTCCTCGCTGACGGCGTTCGCCGCCGAGGAGTCGCAGACCTACATCCCCAACCCGGTCACCCGCCACAACCGGCCGAAGATCGACCGGCACGACGAGACCACCGCCACCCCGATGCTGGAGATCGAGGAGTACGCCAGCCTCTTCGACTGGGCGGAGTGCCTGCGCGACGTGGTCGTGACCTCCCTCGTCTACGTCTTCGCCGGCCGCGTCAGCGAGTGGTGCGAGGCCGACGTCACCGACTTCCGCGACGGCCGCAAGCCCGTGATCGACCTGACCCGCAAGGGCAACAAGGGCAGGCAGTGGGACATCCCGCACATGCTCGCCGAGCTCCTGGTCCTCCTCGTCGACGGCCGGACCAAGGGGCCGCTGCTCCTGGACTCCGAAGGCCGCCGCCTGGACCGCCACGACGTCGACCGCATCCTGACCCGGCTCGGGAAACGCGCGGGAGTCCTCACCGGCCGCGACCTGACCCCCCACGTACTGCGCGTCAGCCGCCTGACCCACATGCACGACGACGCCACCCCACTGGAGGAGATCCAGGAGTTCGCCGGACACGACGATCCAGCGACGACGCTCTCGTACATCCGCCGCCGCGGCGACCAGGAACGCCGGGCCCGGCACGCGGCCGCCGGTGTCGACAAGATCAGCAAGCAGCTAGGGCGCTGGCTCACCCTCGCGGCCTGATGCTCCCGGGAATCGCCTCATGCGTCACATCAGCCTCAGTTTCGGTAAGTAGCGCCATCTAGCGCCGTCTTCTTTCGCCGCTGGCCTTACGGGGGAGCGGGCCGCCCGGTCCGCTCCCGCGAGGCAAGGGAGAAGACGATGGTGGAGAAGACCGAGAACGCCGTGGACACCGGGGCGGTCGTGGTGGGGCGGGCCCAGCGGCCTGGGACGGAACCGCCGTGCGCGGACGGGGCGGACGTCCAGCAGCGCGGCGCGATGGTGTGCGCCGCGGTGGTCGACGGAGCGGGCCACCACCCGGACGTGGTCAGGTACGCAGCGCTCGCCCCGGCGGTGATCACCCACATCGGGCTGGCGGCGGGCGGCCTGGCCGGGCTGATGACCGCCGGACAGATGGCCACGGCCTACGACCGGCCGCCGCACGTGTCCGCGGTCTACGCCTGCATGGAGCCGGGCGAGGCGGCCAGCGTCCACTGGATCGGGGACTGCCGGGCGTACGGCTGGGACGGGGCCGCGCTCACCCAGTGGTCGACCGACCAGACGATGGGCCAGTGGCTGCGGATCAACGGCGGTTCGGCGGTGGAGCTGGACGCCGAGCTGCATGACAACTGGGCCCGGCTCGGGTTGGCGCAGGCGTCCGCGGCGACGTGCCGACAGGTGCAGATCCCCGAGGAGGTCCGCCTGGTCCTGCTGGTGTCGGACGGGGTCTCGGACCAGGTGGACGCGGAGACCTGGACGGCCCTGTGCCGCGCCCACCAGGACGCCCCGCAGGACCTCGCGGACGCGCTGGTCGCCGCTGCGGAAGAGGACTGCGAGGGGTACCGCGACGACTGCACGGTGATCGCCCTGCTCCGCACGGCCGCCTGATCGAGCCGCGCCGGCCGCGCCGGACCTGGACGACCGGCGACCCCGGCGGCTGATGCCTCCGTACGGGGGCCGCCCGTCTGCTCCCGAGGGTGCCCGTCCGCCGGGCGCCCTCGGGCATGGTGTCGCCATGAGTGAGACTTCTTTCTCCCGGGAGACGGCGGAAGCCGTCGCTGAGGCCGTACGCCCGTGGCTGGACAAGGACGCCGGGGAGCCCCCGCCGGCCGCCGCTCTCGTCGCCGCGCTGCGGGCGGCCGAGGCCGAACACGGCGGCCGCCAGCGGGATCTGTGGGGTCACGCGGCCGGGAACGCGGCCTGCGCGATGAGCTCCGGGGACGACCGCAGCGCCCGGTGGCTGTGGGCCACTGTCCTCGACTACGTCCGGCTGGCCGCAGCGCCGCAGGGGGCGGCTGTCCCTCGTTCGAGTGGAACCCTGCACGCCGCTCAGGTCACCCTCGCGTGAGGGTGCCGAGGAGGACGTGGACGGCGGGCCGGGTCAGCGGCAGCCGTAGGAGCGGAGCAGGTCCCGCGACGCGTCGTCGGCCGGGGCCAGGGGGCGCGTGCCTCCGTTGACGGCGTGCTTCAGCTTGAGCACCGGGTACTTGTACCCCTTCGGGGTGTCCTTCGGGGCCGGCCCGCCCGGCCAGACCTCCATGCGGTCGTCGCCCTTGGCCGCCCAGGTGATGACGCTGGCCCGGTCGTTGCCGTACGGCGTCCCGGCCAGGCACTGACCCGGGCCGCCGAGTTCCGCGAGGTACCGGCTCCAGGCGCTCATGAAGACGTGCGACGCGATGCTGTTCACGCCCCACACCGCGGCGAAGGCCAGGGCCAGCGAGATCACGGCGAGCTTCGGGGTCAGCGGGCGCCGCTGGAACTTGAGGAGGCGGGACAGGCCCCACCCGGCGGCGTAGCCGAGGGCGGCCGCGGCGCCCCACAGGCCGCCGGACAGCCACAGGTGATCGAACAGGAGCCGGGAGTGGGCGGTGACCGTGACGGCCGCCGCCGTGCAGCCGACGGCGCAGACGGAGGCGACGAAGGGCAGGCTGCTGTCCGGTGCCGGAGCGCCGAAGCGCGCCCTCACGGCCGGGTGCGTCACGGTCTACCTCCTGCGGGCGGATGTTCGTCCGGCAGCATCGCACGGGGCGCCGACACTCCAGCGCCCATGTCACCGAAAAGTTGACATGGGCGCACCGGGGGCGCGCTCCTCAACCGCTCCGCGTGATGCTCGCCAGACGGGCCTTCATCTCCTCGCCGACGTCGGCCTCCTTCATCCAGGCCGTCAGGCGGTCGTGGTCTTCCGCCGGCAGCGAGCCCTGCTGAAGACCGGAGTAGAGCAGGCCGCCCATCAGGGTCGACTGGACTGTCTCCGGCGAACACATCGTCGTCAGGAGCCCCTGAAACACCAGGGCCGTTGCTTCGTCACCGGCGCCGGAGGCATCGACGTACGCACGGAACAGCATCGACGCGCGCAGCTGGTCGGCGAGGACTTCCCGGTCCGCAGGGCTCGTAGCCGCCTCGGCCAGTAGGTGGTCCTCGATCTTCTTGGCCTGCTCCAGGTCACCGGCCATGAGGGCGTCGCGAAACGCCTTCACCTGCCGGGTCTCGAAGATGTCCGGCAACTCCATCGTCACGTGCGGTCCCCTCGTCGATCGTCTCCGACGAGGGTAGGGCGCAGGGCTTCCGCCGGACCGGGAGATTGACGGGAAGCGGCCTGATCTGGTGTACGGGCGGCGGGGACCCACGCCGAGTGAACAGGGCTGACGAGTTGACAGCCGATGGGGCAGAATGGCCAGCCGGCACAGGGATAATTAACCTGGAAATGTAGTCCCGGAAGGAGCCAGAGTGTCCACGAGCACTAACGAGGACCGCTATCCGGCGGTCGAAGAACTGCCCGCGCTGGTCCAGAAGGTGCTGGACGACCCGGACACCACCAACTCCGTCGCGGATCACGTCCGCTGGGTCCACCGCACCATCTGCAAGGCGCTGGAGCGGGAGGACTACAAGGAGCGGTACGGCACGTCGCTGCGGGAACTCCTCGGACCCGGGGCCACCGCCCTGTGCGAGCTGACCGAGAACGGCGAGCTGCGCCTGCGGGGATACAAGAACAACCCCAAGGGCGTGACCACCTCGCAGCGGCGCAGGTCGAGCATCCTGCGCCGGCTCGCCCGCGAGGCCGGTGTCCCCAGCGGCGCCATCTCCTACCCCAAGCCCCCCCGGAAGCCGACGATGCCCGCCTGGGCCCGCAGCCAGCTGCACAACGGGCTGAAGGCGCAGGTCGAAAAGCAGCCCTCCGATCCGGGCCTCGCGCGGATGCTCGTCGTCGTCGGCCTGGTCCTGGACGCCGCCCCCCGCACCGGCGAACTCTGCACCTGCGGCATCGCCGACCTCGCTCCCGATCTGTCCTGGGTGAAGATCATCCGCAACCCGCAGGCGATCACCTCGGACCTGCACCTCACCGAGGTCTGGCCGGTCTCGCCCATCACCCAGGCAGCGCTGGAGAACTGGCTGCCGATCAGGGCCCAGCTGATCGCGGGCCTGCAAGGCAGCAAGAACGCCCTGCTCGTCTCGCACGGCCACGGCGCCTACCGGCGCGGCACCCCGCTGGGCAGGAAGGGGCTCATCGAGAGCTACGTCGCCCAGGTCGGGGAGCTGAAGGGCGCGGTGACCGGAGTCGGCGGGAAGGGCTGGGAGCTGCCGGAGGGCCTGGAGCAACTGCGGCTCGGGGTTCAGGAACAGCGCAGCGCCTACACCGCCGAGCAGGCGGCCGGGGCGAAGACCCCGCACTGGGGTCCGGCCGTGGTGCTCAACCCCCTGCTGCCGGAGGACGTCGAGAAAAAGAAGACGGCCGCCGCGATGGCGAAGGCGGTCCAGGCCGTCGACGCCTTCCACGCCGCTCGCGCGTCTGCCGGCGACGAGACCGACCCCACGGTGCTGCGGGCCCGGCGCACCCTGCGGGAAGCGACGCGGGCAGCCTGGGCGCGGACCGACCACACCGCCACCCTCAAGCTGCTCCACCAGGCCAAGCTCGCCAACGACGACCTCGCCGCCGCGGGGTACAAGGAGCCGCTGCTGGACGCCCTGGAGCGGTCGTAAAAGCGGTCGATCATGGCGATACGCCTCGCGTAGGGTCCGAACCGATCAAGGTTCGTGATCAAGCACGGGGAGTTGTTGATGAAGATGAAGAGGTTGACCCCGGCGCTCACCGGCGCCGTCGCGGCAGGGCTGCTGATCCTCGCGAGCGGCACCGCCTCCGCCGCCACGGCGCAGACCAGCGCCACGACGGTGCAGGCGAAGGCCGGATGCGTCCTCAACCCGGCGGTGGCCCACGAGAGCGTCAAGATCCGCAAGACCACCAAGGTCAACGCCACTGCCCTCGGCCTTCTCCCGAAGGGCGCGAAGGCGACGTACGTGACCTGCGGCGTGAAGCTCGCAGACAACTACTCGCTCTGCGGCTGGAAGAACGACAACCGGTGGTCGTACATCACCTACCGGGGCATCAAGGGCTACGTGCCGCTCGCCTGCGTCGTGTAGTCCGGCCATCGCAGCAAGGAGTCCAGGGCCGCCACCCGTCAACTTGGGTGGCGGCCCTTCGGTGTGCTCAAGGGTGAACCGGCCCCACCCTGCGGGGCGAGGTCCGCCAGGATGTCCGCATGGCCAAGCCCGAGAACCCGTTCAACCTCGCCCTCACCTTCGTCGGCTCGTTCCAGATGGGCCCCGCCGAGCTGATCGAGTCCCTGCCGGTGCGGCAGCTCCTGCAATGGACGTTGACCACGGCGGCGCAGTCGCCGGACGAGGCCGGTGACCTCCTGGCGGCGGTGACCGCCGAGCTGGTGGCCCGTGACGAACTCCAGCTCTCCGCCGTCCTGCTGGCCCAGTTCTTCGCCCACGGCCAGCAGAGCGACGAGGACGGCGAGGCCGCCGCCGCGGCGTACCGCGAGCTCCAGCACGGCAACCACATCCCGGCCCTGCGGGTGGCGCACCTGCTCATCGAGGGGCAGATGCGCGGGGGAGAGGCGGAGGCCCGGCGCGTCTGGGCGGCCGAGGCCGGGCTGACGCAGGTCGCGTTCGGCGAGTGGAACCCGGTCCCGGCGAACGTGGTCCGGTGGCTGCTCGTCCTGAGCGCCCCGGTCGCCGGATGCCCGCGCGACCGGATCGGCGCCCTGATCCGGGCGCTGGAACTCGTCCCGGCCGCCGCCTGACCGCAGCCCGTCGACTGCGGCCGGGGCGGCTCGGTCAGTGACGACCCGCCAGGATCAGGGCGCGGGCATGGTTCTCCACGTACTCCTGCATCCGAGCCCCGTCGAAGCGGAAGGCATGGGCCAGCGTCACCGAAGCGAACCAGCCGCCGCACAGCAGCAGTTCGACATGGTCCCGCATCGCTGCGCCTGGCCGCGTCCACGCGACCACGAGCTCGGCGGCCCGCTGGTCCCTGGCCTCCAGCGCCGCCGGGTCGGCTGCACTGCTGTGGTGCAGCTCCTCGGCGAACACCGCGGCGACGTCGACGACGACCGAGTCCGCCGGATGCTCGACCGTCAGGCTGACCGGCTGCTCGCGCACCGTACGGGCCTGGACGTCGAGCCACCCGGTCACCGCCACCGGATCGCCGTCCTGCGTGATGGACAGACCGGCGACCGCCGTACGGCCCAGCGCGCACGCGATGGGCACGATCTCGGTCCGCAGGTCCGCGCCGCGCGCCCACGTCGACATGTAGCGCAGGCCCTCGCGGACCCCGCCCCTGGCCTGGTCCACGGTCTGCTCTAGGCCCTTCCCCTCCAGCGTTCCGCCCATCAGTGACCGCACCATCGTCAGGGCCGCCACCTGCGGGCCCACGGCCGCACGGACCGCGCTCCGGCTCATCGCTCGCCCCCGTCCTCGATGACGGCCGGGGTGCCGATCGGCAGGCCCGAACGCTCCGGGTGCCGTTCGGCGGCCAGGTGCGCCCCGTGGTCGTACGCGGTCACGTCGGCGGCGTGCATCCAGTGCATGGCCCGCCGCAGCCAGTCCGCCGCGGTGTAGTCCGGCATCCGGGTCTTCGAGCGGTGCCGCTGCCAGTGCCGTTCGCTGCCCAGCTCGCGGCGTACCTCCGGGAGCGTCTTGCCGTCGAGGGCGCCGAGGGCCCTCGCCTGCGCCAGGGCGTCGAAGGCGCGAGTGCCGCCCGCCGCCGCGGGCAACGCCGCCCGCGCCCCGGTCATCGCCTGGCGCACGCGCGACAGGGCGTACGCGAGCTTGGGCACCCGTTCCGGCTCGATGCCGAGCTGCGCGCGCACGGCGGCCGCCGACTCGGTGAAGGCGTCTTCGTCGACGTCGACCAGAAGCCCCTCGTCCATGCGGCGCCTGATCTCGCCCAGGATGTGGGTGCAGGCGCTGGTGAAGGTGTCGGCGAGCTCGTCGAGGCCGTCGACGGCGGCCGCGAGGTCGGCCGGAGTGTCGCCGGGCGTCTCCCAGTGCTGGCAGACGTAGCCGTGCAACGCCCGCTCCGCCGTCCACACGGCGGCCGCCGGGGTGTCCGCGACCGCGGGGAGCGCCCGCTGTACCGACCTGCCCGAGGCCCGCGCGCTGTAGCGCTTCTCCGGCACCGGCCCGAGCAGCTGCGCCGCGATCGGGTCCGCCGCGCTCTCCGCTGGCCGCTCCTCGCCGGGCGGCGGCATCGTGCCGCCCGGCAGTGCGCACCACCCGCCCGGCGGGTAGAGCACCGCTTCGGCCCGGCGCTGCTCCTCGGACGCCGCGATGATCTCCGGCAGGACCGAGACGGCGCCGGAGGCGTGGGCGGTGTGGCTGCTCCACTCCCGCAGCTCGTACAGCAGCCGCGACGCCGTGCTGAGCGTCTGGTCCACCGGGTTGTCCGGGGCCTGGCCGGGCTTCGGCCACTCGGGGATCAGGCCGTCCCCGTACGTCTGCACCAGGTTCCGGAACTGGGACAGGTGCAGGTGCGCCGCGTTGATCTGGCGCGCCATCATCACCGCGACCGTGGACGGCACTTCGGCGGGCCGGTGCTTCGAGGCCCTGGGCATGTCGGGCCCGTCATCCTCGGGGCCGGCGCTGCTCGGGGCCGAGCCGGGGCGGGTGTCGACCTCCAGGTAGCTGCGGCCGCCGCTGTAGGGGTCCGGCTCCGTCACGGTGAAGTGCTCTGCGAGCGCGTCGAGCAGGGCCTGCGTCGCTGCGTCGTCGCCGGTGATCCGTACGCGGGCGACCCCGGGCAGGGTCTTGCGGCCGCTCACGACAGCGTCCCGCGGACCGCGACCAGACCGCCCAGCACGTGGCCGGCTTCGGCGGCCCGGCTCACCGCTGCCAGCCAGTCGTCGCCCTGCCGGTCGCCCACGGTGCCCGCGGGCACGACCAGGAACAGCGCCGTGCGCTGGCGGGCCGCCTGCCGCCAGTTGCCCGGGGTCGCGTACCCGCCTTCCTGCCGGTACCAGGCTCCGCCGCCCGCGCGCATCACCGAGACCATCCGGCCGCGCTCGCACCGCAGGTGCCATCCGTCCAGCACCGGGAAGGGCCGCCCCCCGCTCAGGTCGACGGGTTTGAACCCCTCGGACAGGCGGGCTGCCAGGTACCCCTCGATCCCGTACTCGTCGGGCTCGCCCGGCTCGACGAGTACCAGGGGCACCATCCCGCCGCCCGGCTGCCGGGCGACGCTGAAGTGCGTGTAGTCGGCGTTCCGCGGGCCCGGCACGGTCGGCTTCTCCGGCTGGCGGTCCTCGGGGGCCACGTACAGGCCGCGGCGCTGGCGCTCCGCCATCAGCTCCGGCCACGGCCAGATGCGGGTACGGCCGCAGCCGGGATGCGTCCACACCGGATGCACCGTGTCGAGCTGGCGGCCGTCGACGGCCAGGGTCCGGGGGCTCACGCCCACGTGGACCTCCGGCTCCGCCGTCACGTCGATCGGCTCGTCACACAGGAAGCACACCACCGGGTCGCCCTCGGCGGACTTCTCCGCGTGCTCGACCAGGCCCTGCATCTCCTCCAGGCTCAGCAGCTGGTCGATGCCCGCGCTCATCAGGTAGGCGGTCCCGCTCGCGGCGGCGTAGCGGTGCGCGTCCTTCTCCTCCTCGCCCGCACCCGGGTCCGGGGCGCCGGCCTCCGTGGGCGGGGCGGTCCCGGCGGCGGCCGCCCACAGGTCGAGCGTGTCCTCCAGGAGCGCCTCCAGGTCCTCCTGGCTCAGCTCCTCGACCGCGGCGAGGACCGCCGGGCCGTAGCCGGGGCGCCCGGTGTCATGGGCCACGGTGTGGAACCGTCGGGTGGCTGGGGAGCACGTGGCGCCGGGGGAGGGGAGTAGCGAGTAGACGGTGCCGGCGAGGCTGGCGACGACGAGTCGGTCACCGGCGAGGACCTTGTCCGCGAGGCTGGCCTGGCACGGTCGGCACTTTGCCGCGCAGGCCCCGATCAGCGCGGAAGCCGTCTGCATGTCGGCCTGCCGGTCAGTGCCGAAGCCGGAGCCGTCGACCGGGCCGATCTCGGGGCCATCGTGACGGTGGGCGGTGCCCGACTGGGCGGAGGTGTACGAGGCGCCGCTGGCGGCCTTCTTGGCCTTGATCCGTTCCCGCTCCGCGTGGCTCTTGCGGCGGCGGTTCTTCTTCTCGATCTTCGACACAGCTGACTCTTCTCGGCGCGGCACGGTCCCATGACCCGGCGCGCACGAGATCAGCGCACGACGGAGGAGGTCGTCGTTGAAGACGACGGTGAGGAACTCGTGCGCTGGCGCGCTGCCTGTTCGGCAAGCTGACCAGGCCCGGAGGGCCCTGGCACCTTTGCCCGTCATGCCGTCTGGTCATGGGCCGGACGGCGGGCTTGGGCCTACGCGATGCCCGCCCCCAGGATACCCGTCCGGCGCAGCCGGACAGGGCCGAACCGGCAGTCCCGGACGGGTGAATCCAGATCCGGGACGCCGTGTCCATCCAAGGCCGACCGACGTTGTACGCGGCGGCGCGGCCACCCTGCGCGCCACCGCGTGCGGCGCCGCGCCAGCTGGCCGCATGGTCGAACCGGAAGGCCCCCGATGACCGAGCAGACCCCCACAGCCGACGGCGTTCTCGCCATCAGCACAGCCCTCATGACGGCGTGGCAGCACCTCGCGCCAGAGCACCAGGCCCTGGCCAAGGAGGAGAAGGAAACCACGGTCCGGGAACGCCAGGGCACCCTGCGCCGCATGAGGGAGAACCTCCAAGACGCCAACAACCAGATGGTGTTCGTCCTGGATCACCTGGCCACGGCCCACGGGATGCGAGCCCTCGGGCTCCACGGCCAGCACAGCCAGGACCGCAGCGGTGACGACTACTCGCCCCTCCTCCCCGTCGGCGACCCCGACGAGAAGCTCTGTGAGGCGGCGACCATCCTTGGCGTCGCCATCGGCAACCTGGACAAGGCGTACGTGCCGACGCAGAAGTACCCCGCTCTCGCGAAGTGCCGGTGCCCGCAGTCGATGCGGCAGCTCTTCGCCGGCCTGCGCGACGCCGTCACGGCGATGTGCGCGGAACTCACGGCTCGGGACCTGACCGACGGCGCCCCCGAACTGGAGCCGTGGAAGGGCTTCCTGGACGAGCTGGAGGCCCGGGTGTGCCCCACCGTGCCCGTCCAAGCAGCCTGGGGCGTCTCCAAGCACGTGGCGGTGGACACCGAGCTGCGCGGCAAGCTGCTGAGTGCCGGGTGCGGAAGCGCCGAGCGTGAGGTCGCGATGTGGCTCATGTTCCAGCCGGACGACCAGCAGCGGCCACCAGGCGAGATCGCGGCCCAGCTCGACCTTGAGCCCAGCCAGGTCGATGAGGCGCTGGAGAAGCTGAAGGCGATCGGCGTGCTGCGGGACGACGGGACGCTCCTCGGCGTCCACCGCGGGCCGGTCCCGGCCTGACGGCCACCTGTCACCGTTTCGTTGACAGTCTGGCGTCGTCTGCCGCGAGGCGGGCCGCGGACAGTTCGTCGAGCAGATCGCGCACGGCGTCACGCGCCAGGGCCGCCTCGTCGGCCCGCGGGCCGGACGGCTCCAGGCCCTGCCGGGCAGGCTCGATCCGCCAATGCAGCATCTCCAGGCACTCGATCCTGCGCACACCGTCGGCGGCCTCGGACAGCTGGTCCAGGTAGACGGCCGCAGCGGCGTCCTTTGCCAGCTCCGGCCATGCGCCGGCGACGTCGACCAGGCGGCCGCTGACGGTCTTGATGCGGGCCTCGTGCGCGCGGCACCACGCTTCCACCGTCCGCCGCCGTGCGCGGTCGCGCCGCTGGGCGCGGACATCGCGGTCGCCGCGGTGGGACTCGGCCGCCCGCTCCAGGCGGGTCGCCTTGGCCTCGGCGGCCTGCCGGTTCGCCATGCCGAGCGAGTCCGCGATCCTCTGCCACGACGCCGAACGGCTGCGGGCCGCGCGGATCAGATCGCGCTCCAGGGCGTCCAGGTTGGCCCGCGCCTCTTCCATCAGGGTCAGGGCGGCCAGGACGTCCTCCGCCGGGACCTCCGGGCTCTCCTCGCCGGCACCGCCCGTGTAGTAGCCGAGCGCCTGGGCCCGGACCTCCTGCATGACCTTGAGCGGGTCGAGGTAGTTGCCGTTCTGGCCGTAGCGCTCGCGCAGCAGCTCCTCGGCCGCTTCCTGCATCCGTTGCTGCTTCGCGTGGTCGATCGCCATGGGGCCCACCCTTCCACACGGAAGGCGGTTGTCACCAAAAAGTTGACACTCGTGTTCGCGCGGGGATGCGGCCGCCGCCGGGCCGCCTCAGCCGGTCGAGCCGTCGGTGGCCGTAGGGCTCTCCAGGAACGCGGTGGCCGCCAGGAACTCCGCCTCCCGGTCGGCGGCTGCGACGTCGAGGCGAACCTTCTGTACGGCCGCCAGGAGTTCCAGGGCTGGCGTGCTCAGCAGGTCGACGTCCTTGCTCGTGATGCCGCGCCGGGCGGCGACTTCGTCCAAGATCGCCTGCCGGTGGCTCCACTGGATCGCGGCGCGCTGATACGCGGGGCTCGCCTCTCCGTGCAGCAGCCGGGCGCGGCTGAGCGCCGTACGGGCCTCCCGGACGTCGGCGCGCACCCACTCGGCCAACCTGCCGGGCGACTCTTCCACGATCACCGGCGCCTTCCCCTCGTTGCTGGCTCCGCACGGACGGCAACACGCTAGACGGTGCCGACCGCACCGGAACCCGGCGCCCAGGAATCGCCCTGAAGAAGCCCCGGAAGCGCCCGGAGAACGGGGTGCGGCGGCACCTTCAGGTCAGCGGCCGTACGTCGAGCGGCACAGGTCGACGATGTTCTGCCCGACCCCGTTGTGGGCCGCGGACCGGCACAGCGTCCGCATGTCGTAGGCCGGGGCGGTGTTCGGGCGGGCGCGCTGCGGCTTCTTGCGGGGCGGAGCAGCAGCCGGACGGCGGGGCGCGGCCGGAGCGGGCCGTACCGCCGCCCGGGGCCGCTGCGGCGCCGACGCTTCAGGGCGGCCGGTGCGGCGGACCGGGTGGCGCACCGGGGCCGCCGGCGCCTGCCTTGCCCGCTCGCGCGGCGGAGCGGCCGCGCGCGGTTTGTCGTCGCCCGTGCGCACCAGCTCCTCGCGGGCGGGTGCCTGGCTCGGGGGCGGGGCGGAAGAGGGGGTGTACGCAGCGGCGGCGGGAGCCGGGGCCGCCGGGGGCCGGTCGGCCGGACGTCCGGCGGCCGGGACGCTCACGCAGGCCGAGGCGGTGAGCAGCACGAGGGGGACGAGCAGGGCGGCGAGGCGAGGCATGTGACCACCGTGGCGCAGGCCGCGGCCGCCACGTCGTCCGACGCGGGCAGCGCCACCAGGACGGGTGACCGCCGCGGCGTCAGCCGCCTTGTCACCGGAAAGTTGACACGGGTCGCAGCCCGCCGGAACCGGCCGACGGCCAAGATCGCAAAAACGTGCGTTAAGGAGCATCGCCGCAGGTCAACGGCCTGTCTCGGCGGACCGGATTCCGGTGACTCACCGTGGCCGCAGGCCGGAAACGCCAGGGCGGCATGGTTACGGAGAGTGCTAACGCACGGTTTGGCAATCTTGGTCGCCGGAGGCTCCCGGGACCGGCGGTCGGCGCTGGGAGGCCCCATCCGCCCCGCGAGGCCACACAAGCCCCTCAGAGCGCCCGACAGGCCGTGCGGCGCGGAATCGGGCCCAGAGGTGCTGTGCGCGCGGGAGAGGGCGAACCAGGCCCGTTCCTGGGGGGTTTGAGGCCCGATGATGCGTCACCACCTGCACCGATACGGCGCCTTGCTCCTTCTGTCGCCGCGCGAAGCGCGTCCTTTCATCTGTTCATCCCCCCACGGTCCGCAGACTGCAACGGCGGGTCAGGGGAGCACGGACGAGAAGCAGCGCGGAGGGGTGGGGCGGGGCCTGCTCAGCCCGGGACGGGCCGCAGGGAAGGGCTGGACCCCGGCCACGGCCCCGCCCCGGCCCTCCGCCCCTCTTTCGCGCGCCCTTGGGCGCGCACTCTCAAGCCAGGGGGATAATTAACCTCGGGCGCCTTTACGGCTGAGCGGGGTGGGCCCGCTCCGCTCGTAGGTGCGGCGCCGTGGGCGGTGGGCCAGGCCCGGTGCCCATCGGTGCCCTCCCCTCCACTCAGGCCGGAGACGCCGCTACTACGTCGCGGGGGCTCGTCGCGGCACGTCAGCCCGGGTGTCCCGAGGGGGAGTGGGCCCAGTAGGGCCCACGGACCCGAGGGAGGAGAATCGGGCGCGGAGGTCAATTATCCCCAGTCCGGCTATGCGGAGCTCCGGGAGCTTCCACGAGGGCGCACGCCGAAGGCCCGCCTCCCGCAGGGGTGGGAGACGGGCCTTCGGAGAGCAGGCCGCAGCGAGAGCGGCGGCCGCGGGCGGGGCTAGTCGAAGTCGCTCATGCGGTGCGCATCCTCGGACGCCATCCACCGCTCGTACGCAGTCGGCCCGCGCCGGCCACGGCGAGCCAGCTCCGTCAGCAGCTCGCTCCCGGTCAGCTCACGGGGTGCCACTTCGGCTCTCACGGCCTGGAGCTTGCGGTCGACGGCCGCCAGCACGTCCTCCATCTCGTCATGGATGACGACGACCGGCTTCGGCGAAGCGGGCAGGTGCTCCACGGGGGTTCCCTTCAGTCGGGCTTCTACAGGGTATGACGCGGTCAGCCCGGGGTCGTTGGCTTGAGCCAACACCTCCGGCCGCCGGGTCGGGGCCCGTTGGTTGCAGCCAACGGGCCCCGGCGGATCTCGTTCGAGACGAGCGCGACGACCAGGACCAGCGCGAGCACGGCGGCCGCCGTGGTCCCGTCGCCACCGGCTCAGTCGACGACCGCGACCTGCTCGCCGATCGCGTACTCGACCGTGTCGCCGGAGGAGTACGTGACTCGGACTCCTCCGTCCGGCAGGTCCGCGACCGCGTCCACGAGGTAGGGCAGCTCGTCGCCGCTGATCACGACTCGATCGTTGCGCGTCAGGGAGTCTGCGGGGAGCTGCTCGGTTCGCGCCTGGGGGTTCGTGTTCATCTGCTCATCTCCTGCGGTGGGTTTCGAGTGCCTGCGGGTCGGGGTGCCAACCCCTTCCAACATTGAGAACATTACCACATTCAAGCCACAGGGGGAATGGTGTGGGTGCCCCCCGATGCGGGTCTCCATGCACGAAGGGTCCCGCCTCGGAACTGAGGCGGGACCCTTCGGGGCGGCGTCGGTCAGGAAGTCGGCGTAGGCACCGGGAGGTGCCGGACGGTCGCAAGGGGGCGGTCCGCCTGGTCGGCCGGGGCGCCCGTCTTGGAGATCCCGAGGGTGACGTACACCGCCGCACCCAGCCGGTAAGTCTGCACTCCGACGACGCGGCCGGCAGGCTCCAGCCACGCATCCGCGAGGAGGGCGTTCACCGCCCGGGATGTCGCCGAGGTGCTCATGCCCACCTTCCCGCCGATGGCGGAAGCGGACTCGTCGACGCGTTCACCGACGGGGACCGCGGTCGCGACGTACATCAGGATCTTGGACGCGGCGGCGGGCAGGTCCCCCGACTTGCACAGCAGCTCGTGCAGCTGCTCGCGGGTCAGCCAGTATTCGGCTTCCAACTGCTCAGCCGGGGAGCTCATCACTTGACCTCCTTGGAGGGCCGCGACTTGGCGGGCTCCGGCTCGGGTGCCGGGATTACAGGATGCCTCATGTCCGCCACGGCCTTCACCTGCTCTTCGGCAGGTCCGTCGTATCCGAAGCGACCGTTCAAGCGGTACAGGGTGACCTTGGCCATCGTGCCAGCTTCCAGGAGGAAGCCACCGGCATGGAGCTTCTTGACCGACTTCGAGACCGCCCGGGGGTTCATCCCGAGCTCCTGCCCGATCTGGTCGAAAGTCATCTCCAGGCGGGCGGCCTTCTCGCCCGAGTTGAAGATGTAGAAGCCGAGCACATCACGGTCGTTGCGGTCGTAGCCCGAGTCCTTGCGCCACACCGCCGCACCCATCTCCTTGGAGACGTTCACGTGGCGGCCGCGCCAGCTGTACCGGACGGGCTTCTTCGCTGGCTGCTCGTCCTCGAAGCCAGGGAGCATGTCGATCTGAACGAGTTCGCCAGACTCGCGAACGACTCCGTTGCGCCTTCCCATAGCCTCCCACCTCGGACTTTCCCATGTACGGGAATCGATGGGCGCCACCATACACACCCTTCCCGGAATCGGGAAACGCCCTGGGGGCCCTTCGGCGTGTCGAGGTCGACAGGGACCGTTTCCCGAAATCGGGAAGCGTGATGCAGATTCTTACATTCGTCTGTCGCGGAACGTACAGATCAAAACGCTCTGACCTGCGGAAACGATCTTCGCCTCTAACTACGTAGTAGAGGCCGGTGGCGACCTGCGGCGGGGGAGGCGCCTGCGGCGCGTTCACCGCCGCAGGTCGACGGCCATCCTCCCGTGGTCAGTGGTCGGGGTGGGGGAGGCGGCTCCGCCGCGCAACAACAGCATTCCCGACCCCCCTCCTTGCCAGCCGCTTTTCCCTCCCCCGACCCCGGGCCGGCCCGCACCCGTCGACGTCGCGCAGCTCCTCCTGGCCCTCCTCGACCTCAGCCCCTCGCCCCGGCCACGACGCGCCGGCGGACAACAACGGCGCGGAGGAATCACCCCGACCCACCGCTCAGTCCAGCCACTGATTCCAGGGGCAACTGCCCAGGGAGGGCCCCCTGGGGCCCGAGTGGTGCGTGACGCGGAGCGCAGCGGAGTGTCGCGCAGGGCAGGCGGCAGTGGCTGGTCCAGCGCAGCCGAAAGGCGCTGGTGGGGGGTCTGGGGGGAGGCGCCCCCCAGGGGTGGGCGGTCCAGCGCGCCCTAGGCGCTGGCGAGGGGTCTGGGGGCGAGGAGCCACCAGTACCCGGCCGAAGGACGGGTGCACCACACCCCGGGGCGAGGCCGCTGGTGGTGACAAGCCGTTCTGCGGATGTCGGTGGGGAAAGGCGGCTGGCTACGGAAGGGGGTGGCGGCGGCCGGGCTTCGGCTTACGGATCTTGGTGGGTTGCTTCTGGTGCTGATTCGACGAGGGGACTTCTTGAGGCGCTTGCGCCGTTGATCGCGGCGGAGCCGCCTGCCAGCCCAGGCCCGTACGGCGGGTCGGGTGTCCAACAGGCCCCGCCCGGGAAACGCGCCGTAGGCGCCGTGGTGCCCGCGGACATGGGTCGGCCCCCGGTAGGGACTCCTCCCGGGGGCCGATCCATGTGTGCCGTCAGCCGATGTGCGCGGGCTGCTTCTTCACCGCCTCGATCCGGCACCGGGCGCACAGGCCGTCGGTGCCGACCGCGGGCTTGTCCCACGGGCAGCCGGTGTTCTCGTGGCCGGGGCAGTGGTCGCCGGCCCACGGTTCCTGAGCGGGGATGGCGACACCCAGGCCGGGGTCGGGGCGTTCGGTTCCCGCAGCAAGAGCCACGTTCTCCTCGGCCGCTGCCTGCTGGCGAAGCCGGTTCTGCTCGCGGGCGTAGTCGTCGGCGGCGAGCCGCACAGCGAGGGCCTGCCCCAGGACGTCGGCGCCCCGCCCGGCTGCCGCCCGGCGAGCCTGCTCGATCCCCTCGACCACGTGCGTCCGGAACGCGGCGGCCGCCTGGTCGTCGCCGCCGGTCCGTGCGCGGTACGCCGAGACGGCCTGATCGACGAAGGCGGCAGCGTCCCGCTTCGAGGAGGCGATGGCTCCGGCGCAGTCTCCGCAGGGCTGGCCGGCGGTGCCCCGGTCCTCCTTGCAGTACGGGCAGGCCCGGCGGCGGAACTCGGCTTCCCTCTCCTCCGCCCGAGCCTTCCGCGCCCGCTCCTTGTCGGCGCGGCGGTCCTTCTCCCGCTCCATGCAGCTGCGGCAGGGGTTGCCGTCGTCGAGTTCGCCGTCCTCGCAGCGCGGTTCGGGGCACGGACCCGGCTGGAGCATGGCCACGGCCGCGCCGACCGGGCTGGTCAGGGTGCCCTCGGCGTAGTGCTTGGTGTAGCCGTGCGTCACCCAGCGCCGGGCTACCCGGTCCCCGAGCATCTTCGCCTGAACGAGGCCGCCCCCGGCCAGCTGCTTCTCGATGGCCTGCACGACGGTCTTCGGCCGGTCGGAGCGGACCTTGCGGACCAGGGCCTCCCGGAGCGCATCCGGGAACCCTTCGAGGACGCGCTGCACCTCGGCCGTCACCAGCACCTCCCTTCCAGATCGAGCCGACGTCCGGTTCGGCGCTCCTGCGCCGTCAGCCGCGGCGGAGCCGCTCGACGTCCCGCGCGCGCTACTACCTGTAGGGGCCTGACGGCCGTTACCAGCGCTTCGCGCCGAAGGCGCCATGGGGAGGTTTGAGTGGGGAGGTTCAACAGGGGAGGTTTGGGGGTCTGTCAATCCCCCCTGCTGGGACTGAGAGTCCCCCCTGAAGGGACTCTCAGTCCCCCCTGAAGTGGGAGCGGCACTCAGGTTCTCCAGGGGGGACTCCTTGTCCCCCCTGGATGTGGCAGAGCCCTGCTTGGCGCGGGGTTTCCCCTTGTCAGAGCGCTGTACGCGGGTGGGCGCGGGCACGATGTCGGGGCGGTTTTCCGGGGTGAGGAGTCCCCGGCCGCGCCGCCGGCGGGTCTCGTTGATGTCGTCGACGTCCGGGAACCAGCTGTACGGGATGAGCAGGTCGTAGACCTTCGGCCGGTAGCGCTTCTCGATGTACTGCGCGGCCCGCTGGTCGCCCAGGCCGATCAGCTTGCGGTCGACCAGCTTGCCCAGCTTCCGCTGGACGGTCTTCTCGTCGCAGAGCGCATCCTTCGCCAGGGTGGCCTTGGACGGGAACGCGTCGCATCCGTCCTCGTCGGCCCGCTCGGCGAGGGAGATAAGGATCAGCTTCTCGGTCGTGTCGGCGACGGGGGCGGCCTTCATCGCCCAGAGCATCGGTGTGAGGCTCATCGGCCCTCACCGAGGACGGCGGAGATGGAAGTGCTGTGGGGCGGGTAGATGGACGGGTGGTGCTGGAATGGCACGAGTGCTTCCCTTTGAGAACGTTTCGGGGAGCCTCATTGGCCAGATCGAGGGCAAGCCGTGTGATCAATGTGCTGATGACGCGGTGTCGCCCTTATCCTGGCGCTGCTGTTCGTGTGGCAACACGGCAGCGAGGCCCCACCTATGGGTGTGGGTTGGCGCCCCCTCGGGGGCATTGACTCTGGGCGAGTCGAAACTTGGTGGCCGTTCCGCTTAGGCGGGGCGGCCATCAGACTTTCAGCGTGGTGGAGCTGGGGAACACGAGCGGCGTGCGCCGACTGATCGTTTCTGGCCGTTCGGCGCGGCGCTGCCCGAAGGCTGCTGCGGCGATATCGCCTGAACCCGTACGCTCATCGAAAGCGCACCTCCCCCGTGACTAAGGTGCGGCCGCTCTCCGGGTCTCGACCTCCGGCGGCGGACCGACAGGCCCCCGAGGGGGCCTGTTGCGTTTGGGAGGATTTTCCCTCCCTGATCGTCTATCCGACCACACGCACCGTAACGGGTGGGTCGCCGGGGGGACGAAGTCATTTGCCCTCGGGCGTAGTTGCGGAACCAGCCGGTTCAGTCAGGGCGGGGCCCACGCCGCGGACGCGTCCCGCCTTCCGCTGGAAGAGGGCGCCGGACTGGCGGCCGTCCGCCGGGACCGTGCGGATCAGGTCGAAGTCGCGTGCGTGGTAGTAGTCGAGGAGCCCCTGGTTCGTTCGCCAGGCGTCGAGGCGCAGCCACTTCTTCCCGCCGGCCTCGGCCCGGGTGCTCGCCCAGTCGAGCAGGGCGCTGCCCAGCTCCTCGCCGCTGGCGTCACGCCGGACGACCATCCGGTGCACGTACAGCGCATCCTCGGCGGCCTCGTCCGCGTTCCAGAAATCTGGATCGGCGTGGGTGTCGAGCGTGATCGTGGCGACCGCTATGCCCTGGTCGTGGACCAGGAAGCACTCCCCGGCGGCGATGTTCTCGCGGATGCGGTCGGTGCGCGGCTCGTACTGCCACTGATCGATGCCCCGCTCCCGCAGCCAGTCCCCGGCCTGCTTCCACAGGGCCGTGACGGTCTCCAGGTCCTCCGGCGCGGCCGGGGCGATGGTCAGTTCGCTTCCCAGGCGCGGCCGCTCGTCCTCCAGCACCATCTTGATGCGGTCCCCGGGCAGGCAGTTGATGACGCACCTGACCGGCTGCCCGGCGGCGGTGTAGCCGGTGACGACTTCCTCGGCGATCGGGGTACCGGGCGGGATGCCCAGGCGGGCGGTCTGCGCCGGGTCCGGCATTCGCCACTCGTACTCGCGCACCGTGCGCACCTGCTGGTAGCCGAGCTCGGCCAGGACGACGTTCGCCCCCCGCGCGATGTCGGCGGGGTTCATGATCTCGTCGCTGTCCTTGACGAGCGCACGGGGAAAGTAGGAGTCGTTCGAGAGGTAGGGCTCACCGTCCAGGAACCGGACGCGGCGGCGGACGGCGGTCAGCTCGCCCTCCTCCAGGCGGAGCCGCTCACGCACGATGGGCGGCGCCGGCACCACCGAGACCTCGATCGTCTGGGACGCCTCGCGCCCCAGCTCCATCATCTCGGTGAGGAAGCTGTCCATCTCGGGACTGAGGGGGCGCTTCCTGAACTCCTGCTGCGGCCTGTAGATCATCGGACGCCTGACCCGCACGAAGTGCCCCCGCGGGCGGTCCGCGTAGATGAGGCCCTCCTGAATCAGCAGGTCCAGGCCCTTGCGGACGGTGACCCGCGTGGTCGCGTACTTGTCCGCGAGCGAGGTCTCTGTGGGAAGGGGGCCGGAGGCGAACTCACCCGCGCTGATGCGTTGGCGCAGGTCATTCGCGATCCGCACATAAAGCGCAGGCGGCTTCTGACTAGGTGACATGGCCTTAGTTCTACCTGCGGTTTCCCTCATTGTCTACTCAATGTGCGGCGCGTCTACTTTGCTCTTGACTCCTGGCGATCAAAGGGGCAGGATTCATCTCGGCAACGCATTGTCTACACAATGTGCGTGGCCAACAAGGGGTATGCAATGAGCCCCTGAGCTGGACAAACGGAAGGCCCGCTGTGCCGGGGCGGACCTTCCGCAGCAGGACCCCGCGGGGATGGCTCCCCGCCCGGCACGACCTCTCGAAACCCGACAACGAAGGGCACGAACCGTGACCACCACCGAAACCGCCGCCAGGCCCCCGTTCGGGGCCGCGCTGCACGCGCTGTCCACCCTGACCGGACAGCCGGAACGCTTCTTCCTCGGCCGCCCGGCCGACTCCGCCCGCACCCGGGGCGCCCGCGTCGAGTTCGTCGCCATGCTGCTGCTGGACCTGGACGACCACGACGCCCTCACCGCCCGCCGCCGCACCACCGCCCCCCGCCCGGCGCTGCTCGCCGTCGTCGACGAGCTGGAGCACGCCGAGAACGCCGCCGCCGGCCTCGGCCTGGACGACGAGATCGCCGGGGGGTGGGCCGCGTGAAGTTCGACGCCCGCACCATCGAGGCGATCAACGCCTTCATCCGCCTGTTCCTCGTCCGCGTGGACGAGCTCCACACCGGCCTGTTCTTCCTGGTCATCCCGCTGTTCGTCATCGTCGTCGGCGCGGCCGCGCTCGCCGTCATCGTCATCGCGGCCGCCGTCTTCCTGGTCGCCGGTGCGCTCGGCGTGATCCTCATGGCCCGCCGCGGGATCAACGCAGCCGCCGCCCACAGCGCGGCCGCTCGGGCGGTGACGACATGAGGAACCGCTGCACCCTCCCGCTGACCCGCGCGGCCCTGGACGCCCACAGCCTGGCCGACCGCGACGAGGCGCACGAGCAGGGCCGATGCACCCAGGTCTACGCCACCCAGAACCCGCCGAAGCCCCCCGTACGAGCCGCCGCCCCCCGCGCTCAGGAGATCACCGCCCGATGACCATCACCGAACCCCGCACCGAGACCGACACCCCTCTGATGACCCGCACCGACCGCCGCACGGTCGGGAAGGCCGCCGCCAAGGAGGCCGGGGCCCGCGCCAAGCAGGCCGAGGTCGAGGCCGACAAGACCGAGAAGCTCGCCGGGCTCGACGTCGAGGACAAGAGCCTGGACATCGAGGAGAAGCGGCAGAAGGTCGAGCGCCGCCGCCGCCAGCTCGCCCGCGAGGAGAAGGCACGGGTCCGCAAGGAGGCCGTGCAGAAGTGGAAGGGCCGCGGCAAGGCCCTGGTGCACGCCCTTCCCGTGATCGTCGCGGTGTCGGCCGTCGCCGCGCTGATCGTGGCGTCCGTCTGGATCGCATGGCCGGCGCAGGCCGAGGCGATGCGCGAGGACCTGGGCGCCCGGTCCTGGGTCGTCCCCGGCGTGGTCGAGGGACTGACCTGGACCTCCGCGTCCCTGACCATCCTGGCCGTCCGCCGCAAGGCGCCGGCGGGCCGCTACCGGGCGATGACCGTCATCAGCGCGCTGATCGCGGCCAGCCTCAACCTCTTCCACTCGCCCAGCGCTTCGGCCGGACAGGTCAACGCGCTCGCCTCGCTCGCCGGTGTGCTCGCCTTCGAGCTGGTGGTCGGTCTGCTCCAGCACACCCAGAGCGGCCGGACGGCCGCCGAGGTGCGCGAGCAGCTCGCCCGGTGGATCGCGCACCCGCTGGTGTCGCTGACCGCCTGGCGTATCCGGGCCCCGTACCGCAAGACGATCACGGTCCAGAAGGCATGGGATCAGGCGTGGGAGTCGCACCACGGCGGCCAGCCGGGCACGACGGCCGCACGGGTTCGCCGCCAGCGCCGGGCCGAGGCCCGCATGGAGCGGGCGCGTTCCAAGGCGGGCCGCCGCCGGGTGCGCGAGCTGAAGCGTTCCCTGGAGGCAACCGCCGCCGAGGCCGCCATCGCGGAGAGTTCCGCCGAGGCAGCCCAGGCCCGCGCGGACGAGATGCGGGCCCGTGCGGAGGAGTTCCGGGACCGGGCCCAGAAGGAGGAGTTCAAGGCCCAGGCGCGGCTCAGTTCCCAGAAGTACCGGGGGCTGCCGTGGATCGGGGGCCAGTGGGTTCCCGTGCTCTCCCCGCAGACCCGTTCCGAGGGGGGCGAAGAGCGTTCCGAGGACCCGAAAATCCAGTTCCCGTCTGGGGAGTCGGCCCCTCGGACCCCCGAGCGGAACGGTGCGGAACAGGGTGAGCGGAACACCCCCGCACCGACCCGGAACGCGGCGAAGTCGGCCGGCGGGAACGACTCGAAGCCCGGAACGGAACGCGACCTGAGCGAGCACCTGGACAAGGCGTTCCCGGTCGCCCGGGAACTGGCGTACGAGGCTGCGGCCGACCGGCGCAAGCGGACCGGGAACGGCTTCTTCTCCCCCTACACCCTCGCCAGCCGGATCGGTGTCCGCCGCCAGGACGGGCCCGCGCTGCTGGCCCTGCTGGAGACGCAGCCCGGGTTCGCCGAGGCGATGGCCGAGGAGATCGAGAAGGCCCGCGCGGCCCAGCAGGAAACCGACCGGAACGAGAAGGAACTGGAGCCCACCGCATGAGCGGAACGACCCCGCGCAACCTGCCGCCCCTGCTGATCCTCGCCGCCCCCGCCGGGATCACGACGCTGTGGGTCCTGCCCGTGAACTACGGGCGGACCTGGCAGGAGTCCGGCATCGCGGCCGCCGTCGTCTTCGTCGTGGTCCTGCTGCTGTCCAAGCTGCCGGGCTGGTTCGCGAGCGGCGCCAAGAAGGCGGCGAGCAAGGCGAAGAAGAAGGCCAGCAAGAAGAAGGACGACGAGAAGTAGCCCCGCCCCATCACCCCCGAGCACGCCGCGGGGCCCGGCCGGAGAAGTTGACGCGACCCGGCCGGGCCCCCGTCCCCCACAGAGAGGAACACCGCCCATCATGACCCAGACCACCGACCACTCCGCACCGAGCGGACAGGTCCTTGACCTCACCAAGCGGCTGCCGCCCGAGGCCCGCGACCACCTGGAGCAGGCCGCCCGCAACGAGGCCCGCACGAGCGCCGCCGGCCTGGCCGACGCCAGCACCGGCACCGTCAAGCTCTCCTCCGAGGTCGACGGCGAGCCCTTCGTCATCGAGCAGCTGGACGACGAGCGCCGCCGGGGCCTGAAGACGCTGATCCCCGCCTCGCTCACCAACCCCGACGTGTGGCGCCACCGGGGCGAGGTCCTCGCGCACGCCACCGGATACCACGCCGCGCACAGCCCGGTGTACGTGTGGCGGATCGTCAAGCTCTCGTCCATCGGCCTGTACGCCGAGCTGGGGGCGGCGTGGGGCTACCTGCTGGCCACCGAGTACGGCGCCGACATCGACGAGGCCAAGCGCGAGGCGAAGAGGAAGGGCTTCGCCGACAACGGCGACGTCGCCCAGCTCCGCGCCGAGCGCAAGCAGGTCGGCAAGGCCCGCCGCCGCGAGAACCTGACCATCCTGTCCGCCACCGGCTTCACCTCCTACACCGCCGCCGTCGTCGGCATCGCCCAGGTGTGGGGCCTGGCCATGGCCTTCCCCGCCCTGATCCCGGTCATCGGCGTCATGTACGCGTGCGGCGCACGCGAACTCCGCCGCCGTGGCGACGACTACGTGGTCTTCGAGCCGGCCGCGCTCGACGAGGACGCCCCGCTGACCGATGCGCAGATCAACCGGGCGCTGCGGATCGCGGTCCCGGCGTTCAAGGAGGACGACGAGGTCCAGCTGGTCGGCCTCATCCAGAAGGCCGACATCAACGCCGCGCAGTGCGTGTTCAAGCTGCCCGCGCACGTGACCGTCTCCAAGCTCATCGAGAAGCGCGAGGAGATCGCCGGAGCGCTCCAGGTCGATGAGAACTGGCTCGACATCAAGCAGGACGGACACCCGACCCGGTGCTCCTTCTGGATCGCGACCTCCGACCCGTTCGACAAGGTGCGCCGGTCCCCGCTACTGGGCCAGACCACCCCGCTGGACCTGTGGAACGACGGCGCGCCGATCGCCTACAACAAGCGCGGGGAGACCCGGCGCCTGACGATCCGCGACATCATGCTGCTGATCGGCGGGGCGACCCGGACCGGTAAGGGCATGGCGCTGCGGAACCTGATCTGCGCGCTGGCCCTGGACCCCCGGATCAACGTGCGCATCGTCGACGGGAAGCCCACCGGCGAGCACCTCGTCTACGCGCCGATCGCCGCGACGATGTTCGGCCGCGAGCGCAACCGGCTCGATTTCCTGCTGGACGCCTACGAGGCGGAAATCGAAAGGCGCGAGGACCTGCTGGCCTCGCTCGGCGAATCGAAGATGACGGCGAAGCTGCTCAAGCAGCTGAGCATCGAAATCCTCATCATCGACGAATTGGCGACGTACACCCGCAAGAACGTGCCGGGCGCGGCAGCGCGGCTTTCCCGGCTGGAATTCCTTTCCAGCGTCGGCGCGGGCCTGGGCGTCCTCCTGGTGGTGGCCACCCAGCACCCGGAGGTCGACGTCATCCCCGCCGGCCTGCGCGGCAACATGACCGGCCGGTGGGCCCAGCGGACCGCCGACGCCGACGGCACGAACGCGATCCTGGGCAAGGGCGCCACCGGCCGGGGGATGCGGGCCCACGACATCCCCCGCGACAAGCGGGGCCTGGGCTGGCTGGACATGGACGGCATCGCCGAGGAGCTCGCCCGCTCCTTCCTCATCGACGAGGAGAACGCGGGGGAGGCGTCGGAGATCATCGCCGTCGGCGTCGAGCTGCGGCGGGCCGCCGGACGTCTGCCGGGCCAGTGGGACGACCCGATCGAGGCGTACCTGGTCCAGATGACCGGGCTGACCTCCGCAGCCGGCGGCCCCGGCGGACGGGGCAAGCCCGGACGCCCCGGGCAGGCCGCCGCCAACGCGACCGTGCTGGACGTCCTGCTCGACACGTTCAAGGACGAGGCCGACCGTGTGCCGCTCGCGGACGTGCGGGCCGCGTTCGCCGCCTGGAACCCCCGCCAGTGGGCCCAGGCAGAGGACGAGGACGACGCCACGTACGAGGGCCGGTTCGGCAAGGCGCTCGGCGCGCTGATCGACGAGCAGCTGGAGGGCACCGGCGTGGAGCTGGAGCCCAAGCGGTGGCGCGCGGGCGAGAAGAGGCTCCGCGGCTACCTCCTGGCGGACGTCGAGGCGGCCCAGGAGGCCGCCCGGAAGATCCGCAATTGACCCCTAGGCCAGGCCCTAGGCCGCCGGACATCCGTGCAGGTCAGGGCCTCGCCCGGTCGTAGGACACCCGGCCCCGGTCCTGGGACGCGTCCCAGGACCGCCGGGCCGGTGTCCCGGGGGTGGCCACCCCCCTGACCTGCGAGGACGCGCCGCGTCCCAGGTCGTGACCACCCCCCAAACCCTCATAAAACGATCTTCCCCAAGGAGCTTCCCCGATCATGAACCACCCCGCCCGTACCGACCCGGAGACCGTCTACACGATCACCCAGGCCCCGCAGGGCCCCGCACCCGTCGCGCCGTACGTTCCGGCCCGCCCCGTCCCGGTGGAGGCCCCGCTTCCGGGGGTCGAGCTGGTCACGCTCCCCGGCGGTGCCCAGCAGTGGGCTTACGTCCGCCACGAGACGGCGCCGGTCCCCGTCCGGGGCGGCTCCCAGCCGATCCCGGCCTGGGCCAAGACCGCGGCCCTGCTGATGTGGTCCGCCGCCGGAAGTGCCGCGCTCGCCGCGTACGGCCTGTCGCTGGCCGGCCCCTGGCTGGAGGCCCTGGCCTACGCGCTCATGGCCTTCGCCGTGGCGGTCACCGTCGTCGCTTTCGTCGTCCGCGGCCTCTTCTCCGGCCTCCGCCGTCGCGGGGGCGGCGGAAGCACCACCGCCGAGGCCACCGCGACCGCGACCGGCCGCACCGTCCTCGGAGGCAAGGTCACCGCCACCGCAACCGCCATCGCCCAGAGCAAGTAAGGAGTCCATCCCTATGGCCACACCCTCACTGACCATCCGAGGGCCGCTCAGCCTCAACGGAGCCCCCATCCGCTGCCCCGGCCGGGAGAACGCCCCGGCCCCGCGCCGCCTGAATCTGCTGGTATCCGGTACGACCGTCATGGCGTCCTGCGGGGAAAAGCACCGGGGAAAGGACGGGGGCGGCGGAAAGGCGAAATGCTTCTTCGCCGTCGAGGTGATGACCCCGGCCATGGTGAAGTCCATCGTCGAGAACTTCGAGCCCAACCGGCGCTTCCGGGTGAACCTGCCCGGCGGCAAGATCCTGGACGGCAGGCGCGGCCCGGCGGTCAAGGCCGCGCCCGCAGGCAGCGGCACCGCCTCCTCCGCGTTCGCCGCGAAGAAGGCCGCGGCCCGGGGCGGCAAGCAGCCCGTGGCGCGGCGCGGCGGCGGGGGCCTGGCCGCCGCCCTCAACACCGTCACGGCGGTGGCCGGCACCGCCACGGCGGCCGTCAACGCGGTCGGCGCCGCCGCCAACGCGGTGGGCGCGACCGCCAACGCCGCGGGCAAGGGCTTCGACATGGGGCGCGAGGGCCTGAAGACCGGGCAGGCCGCCATCAAGGCCGCCGACAACGCGTCAGCCCGCAGCTTCGCCCGCGAAAACCGCACGTCGGACAGCGGCGGCGACGCCGAGTAGTTCCGTGGGGCCCGGCAGGGCCCCGCGGGCGGCACCCCTGAAGTTCCCCCGGCGGAGCGCCACCCCTTGCCAATCCGGTCTAGAGCTAGTATTATTCTAGATGTTGGAAGGGGGTGGCACCCCGACCGACACCACCACTCGAAACCCGTCCCGGAGGCATCCGTGCGTATCCGACGCATCCTGAAGAACCGTCAGTGCAAGCAGTGCAACACCTTCAACAACCCGTTCCGCCTGACCTGCATGGTCTGCCAGATGCCGATGGGCGGTGTCTCCCGCCACCAGGCCCGTACCGCCGCCATCGTGCGACGGGCGGCTGGCCTGGTCGAGGCCGTCGGCCGCTGGGCGCTCCTGATCCTCGCGCTCATCGCCGTCGTCCGGCGGGGCGCCGGGCTGGACCTGTACGACCTGATGCCCGCCCTGGCCGCGTACGGGGCCGCGCAGTTCGTCGCGCTCCTCCTGGAGGACGTTGCCGAATGGGTCGCTCCCGGCCCCACCTGGAAGGAGGCCGCCGAGGACCTGCGCGAGGTCGAGAAGAAGCTGGCGAACAGCCCGAGCCGGGTCCTCGCCGTGGGCGAGCTCAACCGCCACGGCGGCGTCGCCCCGGTCACCGGCATCCTGCGCGCCCTCGCGGCCTACGCCATGTACGAGAAGGAGGCGTGCGCGGAGGCCGACGACGTCCAGGAAGCCGATGCCCAGGAGCGGCTGGAGCAGGCCCTGAAGGCGGCCGCACGCGAGATGGACGCGGACATGGAACGCGCCTGGTACTGACGGCTGCCCGCGGTCCCGGCGCGCACCTGCGGCGCCGGGGCCAAGGGGAGCCGGGCAGTCCCGCCCGCTTCCACGCCCCTCATCAAGGAGCCCCGCCCCATGGCGAAGTACGTCGTCACCGCCACCTCCCGCACCGGCCAGAAGGTCAACACCGTCACCGGCGGACCGAGCGACCAGAAGGCCATCTACAGCGACAAGGAGCTGCGCGACTTCAAGGCCGCCGCCGCCTCCGACCCGCGCGACCTGGACGTCACGGTCCGCCCCCTGGACTGAACATCCCGCCCCCGGGGCGGCGGTCGGCACCGCCGCCCCGGCCCCGCTCGAAACCACGACCGCACCACGAGAGGCACCCCGTGATCCGCATCGTCTCCTTCGGCTACGGCCACGCCGAACCCCCCGTCGCCGAGGCCACCTACGACCTCCGGCGCCTGTTCAGGAACCCGTTCCACGACCCCGAGCTGAAGAACCTCACCGGCCTGGACGCGGCCGTGTACGAGCACGTCCGGGCGACGCCCGGCGTCGAATCCCTCGCCCAGGTCGTCACCTTCCTCGCGGTCGGCCTCCACGACACCGCGCGCGGCGGGGACATCACCATCGCCTACGGCTGCGTCGGCGGCCGGCACCGCTCGGTCGGACTTGCCCGCCTCACCCAGGAGCTCATCCAGCTCACCAACCGCGAGACGGCGATCGAGCATCGCGACATCGACAAGCCGCTGCTCCCCCCGTCCGCCCACTGACCGAGGAGACCGTCCGCATGTTCTTCCGCCGAACGAAGCGCGCCCCGCGTCCCGCTCAGCAGCGGCACGACTTTCCGAGGGTCGAGTACATCCCCATGAGCCTCACCGAGCTGCAAGCGTTCGAGCGGGTCATGGTGCACGGTGACGCCTGCCTTCGCCGTGGCCGGCCGGACCTCATCAGCCTCCACAACCGCAGCACGGAGCTGATCGGCAACCTGTACCGGAGTGCCGGTGCCGCCTCGGTCCACCAGGCCGACCCGGCCCGGGTCCGCATCCCGATCCAGAAGGGTGACCTCTTCTGGCTGGAGTCCGCGATCCGCGACATCGAGCAGTACCGGGGCGACTCGGCCCTCGCCCATGAGGGGAGGCAGCTGCTCAACCGCTTCAACGCGCTGCTGGGCCAGCAGCGTGCCGTCATCCACGCGGGCGGCACCCCGATGTTCGACCCGGACGCCCCGGCGCCCGTGGTCGTCGACGCCCCCCAACTGCCCGCGCACTGACCTGACCACCCCGGGCGGCCGCCGCACGGCGGCCGCCCGACCCCGGCACGACGGACGGAGAGGAACCCGCAATGCCCCGCTCAGCAGCTCGCGCCTGGTCCTCCGCGCGCACCCTGACCGACCTCGGTGAACTCACCGCGCAGTGGCTGGAGGGGAGTCTCGCGACTCTGGCCGGCGGTGCCTATCGCGGCGGGCCCGACGAGGAGACCGGCCCCCTGGTGCCTGTCCTTGCCGCCGTGAACCGGGCCGGGTACGTGACCACCCAGTCCCAGCCCGGCCTGGACGGACCCGCCTTCGACGGCCGCCGGTGGCGGCAGCGCGCCGCCGTCATGTGCCTCACCGACACCGAGGGCCTTCAGCGGCTCACCCGCACCGCTCGCGACGCGGGTCTGCTGCTCGCCGTGCACCGCACCTGTAGCCGCGGGCCGGTGCGCGACATCCTCGCCACCACCTGGGGCGGCCGCGAACACACGTCGTTCGGTGGCCGGGTGCCCAAGGGGTACATCCGGCTGGAGTACCGCGGATGCCACCGCGAGGCCGTACGGGCCGCCATCGACGCCCACCAGGTCACCCTGGTCGATCCGGTGTGGGGCCGGGACACCCTGCTGTGGCCCGCGCTGACCGAGGCCCTCGCCCCCACCCCCTGACCCTCCCGAACCGCGAGACGCACACCGTCTCTTGTGAATCCGGTTCAAAACTGGTAATGTTCTTCTTGTTGGAAGGGGATGGCACCCCGACCGGCACCACCACTCGAAACCCGATACCGGAGGTATCCGTGTCCCAGTCCGAGACCGTCAAGAAGCTCCAGGCCGAGGCTCGCGCCGCCTACAAGGCGCACAACACGCCGGAGACGGCGGCGGCCTTCCGCCTCGCACGCGGCCAGGCGCAGACCAACGGCAACGCGGCCGCCGGTACGCCGCGCGGCCCGCGCTCCTGAACTAGCCGCCCTGTCCCGGGGCGGACCGCCGAGACCGGCGGCCGCCCGGGGCCGACCCCGTACGGAGCTGTAGAGATGACCACCTGTCCCACCCACCAGAGCAGCGCCCCGCCGCCGCCCTCGATGCCGTACAGCACCACGGCCGACGGCTTCGTGTGCAAGGGCTGCGCCGCCGCCACAGGCAGCGAGGCCCTGCGCCGGAACCACCACTGCCCGTGCTGCGGCGAGCGGTTCGTGAGCGGCTGCACCGGCCAGCCGCGCCGCCGCACCTGCCACCGCTGCGGCACCATCGACACCCACCTCGACCAGTGGCTCCCGCCGACGGACCCGATCCTGGAGCTGCTCGGCGAGAACCACACCCCGAGCCCCTGGTTCCGGGTGTGGCAGGAGGCGGCCCGGCGCTTCGGCGCCGACATCGCCCACCACCTGGCCCAGGTGACCACCGAGATCGACCAGACGCACCTGTACGGGCACATCGCCTTCCGCGGGTCCGTGCTCGCGATCCGGTACGGCACCCGGGGGTTCGCGGCGGCGAGCGACTGCCCGCGCACCGAGTGCCGCCGGGGCCGGATCTGGACCCCGGTCCAGATCCGCGAGGACCTGCTGAACGTCCGCCTCAACGGCCCCGGCCCCGGTGCCTCCGAGTGCGACCGCACTTCCCGGCACAGCTGACTGTGCCCGTGCTGCCCGGCCCTGACCGGTCCGGACAGCGCGGGCGGAGCCGGACCGCCCGGACCGCGAGACCGCAGAACGGAGACACCTTGTCCAGCCACACCCTGACCCCGCTCGGCGGAGCTCCCGCCGGCCGCACCGTCCGCGTCGGATGGGACGCCCCGCTCGCCAGCTACTTCGCCAGCGCCTGGGACGAGCCCGCCGACGAGGGTGCCGAGGCCGACCACCTGGTCTTCGCGGGCGCGGCACCGTACGACATCAGCGACCCCGCCACCGTGCTGGAGCTCGTGACCCCGTACGCCGTGATCCCCGAGGGCCTGCGCGAGCAACTGCTGGCCGACCGCGACCGCGAGGGCGACCGCTTCCGGGGCCGCCCCGCCACCGAACTGGTCGGCACCGCCGCTCTCCCGTACGCCCGCAGCACCCGGCAGGCCGACGCGATCCGCGCCGCCCTGCGCTGACTTCGCCCGCCGGGGCGGCGGATGGCACCGCCGCCCCGGGCCCCTCGAAACCCGAACCGACCGAAAGGGACCCCCTCCACCATGCAGCCCGCCATACGCACCGGCGCCCTGCTCGACCGTGTCCGCGCCGACCTCGGCCGCCCCGACGCCAGCCCCCAACAGTTGCGGACCGCCCTCGCCGAGGTCGTGCCCGCCGCCGAGGAGCTGCTGGCCCAGGTGGCCGACCTCCAGGGCCAGCTCGCCCAGGCCCGCACGTGCCCGGTCACCGGCCTGCCCACCCGGTCCGCATGGACCACGCAGGCCCAGGACGTCCTGGCGGCGGGCCCCGCGGCCGTCCTCCTCGCGGACCTCGATGCGTTCAAGCCGGTCAATGACCGCTTCGGCCACGCGGCGGGCGACGCCGTCCTCGCCGCCGTTGGTGCCCGACTGGCTGAGTGGGCCGCCGCCGAGGGGGCCGTGGCCGGACGGCTCGGCGGCGACGAGTTCGCCGTGGCCCTCCCCGACGGCCCCGGCCTGGCCGCCCGCACCGCCCGGCTGCACACCTTGCTCACCGCCCCCATCGCCTACCGCGACCTGACCCTGACCGTCGGCGCCTCCATCGGTACCGCCCGCACCGCCGGCCTCGCCGACGCCACCGTGTCCGCCGCTCTCAAGCAGGCCGACGCCGCGATGTACCAGGTCAAGGGCCGGGGCCGCCGCGGCCGCCGCCGCACGGGGATCGTGCCGCTGCGCACCCCCGCTCTTCTCGCCCGTGTCCTTCCCTTCCGAAAGGCAGCCTGATGACCCAGCCCCACCTCCTTCCCGAGGAAGCACTCAACCTCCCCAGCGCCCTGATCCTGCTGCTCGGGGCGAGCGGTTCCGGCAAGACCCGCACCAGCAAGATGTTCGAGCCGCACATGGTCCTGCGCGCCGACGACCTGAGGGCCATGTGCGCCAGCGACCCCGGCAGCCAGCAGGTCAACGGCCCGGTGTGGCAGGCCCTGCACACGATGCTGGACGCCCGCCTGGGCCTGGGCCTGCGAACCGCCGTGGATGCGACGAACGCCAACGCGGGTGACCGGCAGGCGCTCATCCGCGCCGGCCGCAGCCACGGGGCCCCCGTCGTCGCCCTGCTGATGGGCACCGCCCCCTCGGTCGCGCAGGCCCGCAACGCCGTACGCGCCGCGAACCGCTGTGTCCCGGCGGACGTCGTCGCCACCCAGCACGCGCAGATCGTCGCGGCCCATCCGCGCCTGGCCAAGGAGGGTTTCGACCACATCGTCTTCGCCGAGCAGCTGCCCGTCCTGGGCACCGCCCTGGAGCGGCTGGCCCGCGAGGAGCGCGCCGCCAAGCCGATCGCGGACGTCCGCCGCACCTTCGGGGACGCGGCCGCGGACCTCTTCGACTGGGACACCCCCAGCCGCGACATGCAGTACCGCACCGGCACCTTCGGCGCCGGGGGCGAGTCCCTGAGCGTGCGCTGGATGGACGACGGCGACCCCTACGACCTCCGGTTCGAGGCGCTCGTCTCCTGCCCCACCGACTGGTGTGCGGGCCCGGCCTGGACGCCCGTGCGGTCGGTCGCCGAACTCGCCGCTGCCCACCAGAACAACCCGCTCGACGACACCCAGTGCGTCCGCTGCGACGCCTGACCAACAGGGCACACCCCCTTCCCGGAAACCGTGAAAGGTGGTATTGTTCTAGCTGTTGGAAGGGGGTGGCACCCCGACCGGCGTCACGACTCGAAACCCGCTCCGCGGAAGGGGACCACCATGCTCGGCATCCTCACCACCGTCATCGCCGTACTCGGCACCCTGGCCGGCGCCATCGTCTCCGGCTGGTACCAGCGCCGATCCGCCGAGCACGCCGAGCGCGTCGCCCGCAGCGAAGCGCTGCGCCGCGACCGCCTGGCGGCCGTCACCGATCTGGCCGCCGCCATCTCCGACCACCGCACCGCGATGTGGGTACGGGGCGACGCCAAGCTCAAGGGCGCCGCCCCGGACCGCCTGGCCGACCTGCGTTCGCGCTCCCACCAAACGCGGTCCGCCATCACCCGGCCTCTGGTCGCCCTGCGGGTCCTCATCACCGCCCCGGACGTCCGCCAGGCCGCCGACGCCATGGTCACCGCCACCCACGCCCTGCGCGGGGCGGACACCGACACCGATGTCCTCACCTGCGCCCGCCAGGAGGCACTGGCCAGCCACGACCACTTCGTGAACGTCGCCGCCGCCTACCTCGGCAACTGACCACCCATGATCCCGGGGCCGCCGCCATCGAGGCGGCCCCACCCAGAGAGGAACTTCATGCCCGAGACCATCCCCGCCGAACGACGCTGCTGGTCGGTGAACTGGCCGCAGTACACCCCGGCGGACATCACGCCGCCCGAGCTGCTGCCCGCGGCTCTGGCCCACCACGTGCCCGACTGGGCCGAGGGCGCCGCGACCCCGGCCGACGTGCACGACTGGCCCCTGCGCCAGGCCGACGCGCTCGTGCCGTTCCAGCTGGACGCGAGGGGCTGGCCCCTTCACCCGCAGGGCCGCACCGGCCGCACCGGACGGAATTTGGGCAAGTGGGGCGAGAACGCGGCCGCCGACCCGATCGTGGTCGCGGGCCACGGCGACGACCGCCGGGTGCTGCTGATCACCCGTGACGACATCGGCGTCGAAGCGATCCCGGGCGGGATGTGCGACCCGGGCGAGACGGCCCCGACCACGCTGGCCCGCGAGCTGCGTGAGGAGACCGGCGTCGACCTGAGCGACCACCAGCCCGTCATCCTCGGCCGCGACCTGGTCGACGACTGGCGGAACTCGGACCACGCGTGGGTGGCGTCCACGAGTGCCCTGTTCGTACTGCCCGCCACGGTGCGCGCCGTCGCCGCCGACGACGCGGTGGACGCCGGATGGTGGCCCTTCGGCTCCCTCACCGACCTCGACGCCGCGATCAGCGCGGCCGGACGTGTCCTCTACAGCGCTCACCGGCCGCTTCTCCAGCGCGCCCTCGACCACCTCGACCGGCCGCAACAGGCCGCCCGGCCCCGCTGATCCGCCCGGCCTGCCGGGAGCTCCCGGCAGGCCCCCACCGCTGAGGAAATCACCACATGGTCCGCGTCACCATCAACACCTTCGGCCACGACCACGGCACCCCGGAGGAACCGAGCGACATCACGCTGGACATCCGCCGGCACGTGCTGGCCACCCACCAGATCCCGGACGCGGAACAGCGCACCGGCCTGGACCCCGACATCGCGAACACGGTCCTGTCGGCCGCGGGCGTCGCCCGGCTCGTCGACAACACCGCGCTGCTCGCCATCGGCCTCCTGGAGGACGTCGCCGACGCCCGCGCCCGCCTGGTGAAGATCGCCGTAGGTGACGCCAGGGGAGTTCACTGGTCAGTGGGCATCGCGGAGGAGATCGCCCGGGTGCTGCGCCAGAACGACGTCGAGACCGAAGTCGTCCACCGCGAGATCCAGGTCCGCAGCACCGGGGCGTGACCCCTGCGGGCCGTCCTCGTCTGATCCGGCCCGGAATGTCTGAGCAGCACGACACAGTAGGGGTCCGGGGCCGCGGTAATCGGCCCCGGACCCCCGTCCGTACAACCTAGGAGAGAAAGCCGCCGATGAGCGACACCACCGCTCTGGATGCCGCGAAGATCGACATCCGCCGATGGACCCGAGAGGAACGGAGCGCCTGCCCCCCGTACGGCCCCCGGGTCATCTACACCCCCAGCGTCCTCGCCGAAGCCGCCGAGTTGCTCGGCAAGCTCTACACGGCAGGCCAGGAGCACCACATCGACCGCGAGGACTGGGCCGCCGTCACGAGCCTGCCCTTGGGGGTCCTGGAGGCCCTGGCCGCCCGCTACTGCTCGCGCGCCGAGCTGACCGGCACCGAGCGGCACGCCGCGCGGGACACCCTGGTCAGCGAACTCGGCGCCAGGGGGCTGACGGTCCAGCCCGGCCAGCGGATCGCCGTCGAACCGCTGCCCGACGGGCCGCGCTTCGGCCACCGGGGCCAGGCCCCCGTCTCCCTCGCGCTCACCAGCGACGGCTGGGACATCCGAGTCGATGAGACCGCCGGTGCGGACGGACCCCGCCCGATCGCCGCCCCCGCCACCGAGGACGGCGCCCGCGAGGTCGCCGAACTCGTCCACAAGATCCTCTCCGGCGAGGCCCCCAACCCCTTCGCCGCTCCGGCCGCGAAGGAGGCCACCGCATGACCGGCGCACCCGAAACGACCCGCGTCCTGCTGCCCGATGACGAGGACTGGCTGTCCCTGTTCATGGGCATGGAGGAGCCGCTGCTCATGCAGCTCGCCCTGAACGCCCGCGCCGTCCAGGAGGGCGACGAGGAGGTGTGGGAGCTGCCGCCGAACCTGGACGGAATCGGCGCCCACCAGGCGTGGGGCCGCCTGTTCGGCGCGCTGCCCGAACCCCTGCGGCACACCGGAACGAACATCGGGCGCTACGAACCGAACCGGGAGCGGCCCGCCGGGCGTTACGCCCTCTACGCCCCCGACGGCCGATGGGAGCACACCCCGCTCTACCCGGCCGACGTCGACCCGCACGACGTCGCCGCCGTGGCCGCCGTCCTCACCCACTTCCGTGCGGCGCTCGACGGCACGGACCACACGCAGCTCGGGGACTTCCTCCAGCAGATGGCCGACGACTGGGCCGACCCCGGCCGCGAGGGAAACGACCGGCAGATGGTCGAGGACTTCCTCCGCGGCCTGTCCGTCTGGCAACTGCCGCACCAGCCCGACGTCGACGTGCTACTCGAAGCCGTCGCCGCGGCCGGCCCCGGCGACGAGACGCCCGAGCGGATCGTCCTCACCGCGCCGCAGGAGGACGCCTACCAGACCTTCATGCGCCGGGTCTCGGCGGCCGTCGCCGGAAACAGCCCGCACGACTACGCCCTGCACCGCTACGCCAACAGCTGAGAAGGACCACATGCGACACGACGTCACCCCCAGCCCGGCATCGCTCTCCGAGGAAGAGATGACCGAGGCCCTCGAAGCCGCCGCCAAGCTCAGCCGAAGCGAGCTGCGGCGGGCCGCCACGCACCTGCTCACCTTCACCGGCCTGCCCGGCCGGGCCGACTTCGCCCGCCACACCGCCCTCGTGTGGGAGGAGGACCCGGAGACCGGCCGCGTCCTGACCGCGGAAGTCGACTGGACCGCCCTGCGCGACGACGAGTCGATGATCCTGAGCGGGTCCACCGACAAGCTGCTGCATCTGGCCCTCAGTTACGCCAAGGGTCGTCCCGTCCACCTGGACGCCTACCTCAACACCTTCGGCACCGCGACGGCGAAGCGCGTCCTGGAGGCCCACATGATCGGCATGGGGCTGGAGGGCTTCTACACCCTGGAGGACGGCCCCAAGCTCGAAGAGCTGAAGGCGCTCCACGCCGACCTCGGCATTCCGGCGGGGCAGGAATGACCGGCCTGTCCGCGCTCGCCGCGCACCTGAGCTACACCGCCCCCGAGCACCGAGACGGCTGCACGGTGACCGGCTGGGAGGTCGACTACCGGATGGACACCGCCGTCCGCGAGAGCTCCTACAGCGGCCACTCCTGCCCGATCGGCACCGAGGACAAGACCGCGTGCGGCCACGGCGACGAGTACGAGGCGCTCACGGTCCGGATCTACTGCCCGAAGTGCGGCGCCGCGACCAAGCTGGACGCCGAACTCCCCGGACGGCCCATGGTCTACGACACCACCCGGCTCGGCATGGGGGTCAAGCCCCGCCGTATCGGCCAGGTCTGGATCTACCAGGGCCCCCCGCCCCGGCTCGGCATCCTGTGCGACCCGCCCGGCGATCCCCAGTGGTACCTCGTCGCACGCCGCAACGCGTTGCGCCTGGCCCCCGAGGACATCGTCGGCGCCGTCGAACCTGCCATCGGCCCCAGAGGCGGAGCGACCTACACGGTCAGCTACGACCTCACCGAGCTGTCCCCGCCGGCCCCGGGGGAGCAGGGGACCCCGGTCTTCAGGAAGCACGGCAGGCTCGACGGCCAGTTCTTCCCGAACCTGACCGCGGCCGCCCGCTGGCTCGACGAGCACGCCGCCGCGCCCGCACCGGCCGGGGGAGGGCGAACGGCATGAACACCGCCCTCCCCTCGACGCCGGACACCGCGCCGTCGCCGCCCGAGTATCTGAATCCGCTCGTTGTCGCCTTGGTCCAGCAGATCGGGGCCGTCAGGCCCGAGGATGGGCTGCACGCGCAGGGTCGAGCTGCCGGATATCTCGATGTACTGGGGGCGCTGCTCGGGACGGACCGGCCGAGCGATGCCGCGTTCGAGATCGCGGCGACCCTCGACCTCGCTCCCGCCGCCCAACTCCTCGCGCCGAACGCCAGCAGCTCCACCACATAGCGTGCGCCACGTACGAAGGCGCATCAGGAACGCCCCGCAGGTTCGTCCTGCGGGGCGTTTTCCGTGCGGACGGAACGGTGCCCGTTCGAGCCTGGGGTCGGCGGTCTCGCACGCTTGCTTCTCGGTGTGCCGGCACCGCAGTTCCACACACTGCCGGCGCCATGAAAACACCTGGTCAGATGCCCTTTTCACGCTTCCGAATCAGGGTCAAGGGTGGTAATGTTCTTCTTGTTGGAAGGGGGTGGCACCCCGACCGGCCCCACCACTCGAAACCCCTTGGAGGACCCTTGACCCACGCTCGCCGCGCCCGGACCGCCATCGCCGCGATGCTCGACCACCCGGAAGCAGCCCGCAGGCCCGTCCCGTCCGTGAAGGCCGCCCGCGCGGCCCTGCGCCCCCTGGGTGCCCTCTCCCGCGAGGCCCGCGACCGCGAAGGCGCAACCACCGCGCGGGAACTGGTGGCCATCGCCGTCCGCGACGCGCTCGCCGACGCGTTCCACCTAGGGCGCACCTACGCGCTCAGCCCCCAGGACCTGGAGCAGCTCCACATCGTCCGCCTCTCGGGGCGCCCCTTCCCCGACAGGACCACGGACCGCGCCGCGGCGCTCGCCTGCTACGTCGGCAACCTCCGACGCCTCGCCGACGCGTACGGGCTGAGCGAGGACCACCTGGTCGACGACGCGGAGGAGGTCTACAAGCACGAGATCGCGTGACCGCCCGGCCGGGGCGGCGGATGGCACCGCCGCCCCGGCCTCCCACTCGAAACCCGACGCCGGAGGAGAAGCCCGTGAACACCATGACCGCCGACGCCCCGCAGCTGTGGGCCGAGCACCAGGTCACCACGCTCGCCGAAGGCGCGCGGGACTGGACCGTCCCCCCGTACGGATCGCTCGCATGGAGCCAGCTCCCGCCCAACGATCCCCGCCGGTACGCCGCCGTCATCGAGGCCGCCGAGCAGTGGCGGCGCCAGGCCGCGGAGGAGGAGCGCCTGGACCAGCTGGCCGACGACGACCCCGCCGCCTGGTACGCGGAAGTGACCGCCGGAGCGAACGACGAGGCCCGCCGCCTGGCCGGCCGTCTCGCCCGGATGCGCACCCTCGCCGAACTGGACGCCGCCCGCACCCACCGTCCGCCGCATCAGCTGCGGGCCACCCCCGGCTGGCCCCCGGTCGCCATTCCCGGCAAGCCCGGCCGGTACCTGCACCCCGCCCCGTGCGCGATGGCTGCGTGAACGAGTGCGCGACCCCCGGGTAGCCGCGTCGTACGGCATCCGGGAGTGGTCTACGGTCCGGCGGCCGCCAGGTGCGGCCCGTCGTGGCCGACGTCGAAAAGCGGCTGGCAAGGAAGAGGGACGGACCGGCCCGGGGGGACGTGCGGGCCGCCCTCGGCTCCTGGGAAAACCCTGGTCAGGCCCCCTTTTCTGCTAGGTGATCCGGCTCAGAGCTGGTAATATTGAACTTGTTGGAAGGGGGTGGCACCCCGACCGACGCCACCACTCGAAACCCAGACCGGAGGACGCAGGACATGACCGACATCAAGACGCGATACCGCTACGGCAAGCCGGACGGCAAGGGGCGCACCCCGGTCTACGTCGACGGCGCGGCCGAACCGGCCGGACACGTACGGAAGCTGAGCCGAGGTTCCTCCCCCTGGTGGTCGGAGGGCACCGGGGACCGCGGGGCCGGAAGCCACCACACCAGCAAGCGAGAAGCCGCTGAACGGCTGGTGCGCATGGTCGACATCCGCGCGCAGGTTGACCGCATCATCACGGGCCGCCGCGCCCGCCACACGCAGGCTCCGGCCGGATGGCGGTTCGCCAGTTGGACCGAGATCGAGCGCGAGGGATACCGCCAGGTCCGGCCCGTGCACCGCGCCCCGTACATCTACGGCGACGAGGGGGAGCGCTACCCCGACACCTTCGCCGCCCAGCCCGTCACCCTGACCCGGGTCACGACCCTGCACAACGGCTGTGTCGTGGTGTCCGGCACCGAGCCCGGCGACCGGCCCCCGTACGTCCTGCTGATGGACCCCGCCCACGTAGCGCTCGGTGCCCTGGTGCGCGAGCAGGAGCCGCGCTACGTCGCCCCGGGTGAGTGCATGGGGTGCGAGCAGGACGGCCCGCTGTACCAGGCCGGAACCCGGCTCGGCTGCGCCACCTGCACAGCGGCCGACCTCGGTATCTCCCCGGCAGACCTGCCCGCCGCCGTCGACGACGACGGCGCCGTGTGGTGGTCGGTGGGTGACACCGTGCGGCGCAAGGGCGAGCTCCCCGACGAGGACGCCGAGCCCGAGACCGGCCGCGTGACCGAGATCGAGACGTTCATCGCGGAGCGGTCCCGCCGGATCGCCGTCGACTTCGGTGACCGCTGGCCCGTCCGCTGGCAGCCGGCCGGACTCGCCCCCGTCTCGTAGCACCACCGCACCGGCCGGGGCGGCGCATGGCCGCGCTGCCCCGGCCCCTCGAAACCCGACACCGACCCGAAAGAGGACCATGAACACGCGCGTGGAAACCCCCTCCGTCGCGAGCATCACCGCCCTGCTGGCCGCCGCCGGACACCGCCCCGTCGCCCCCGGCCGCGACGGATTCACCCTCCGGCCGACCGCCGACGACGCCGCCCTGGTCCTCACCTACTGGTGCGAACCCCGCGACGCCCACGAGCACCTGACGGGCGGGCACATCCACCGCAGGCGCAGGATGCTCCTGGAGTGCGCGAGCCTGATCCGCGACGCCGGACACCAGGCTGCGCGAACCCCCACCGTCCAGAACCCGGGCCGGGCTGCCGTGGAGTCCGTTGTCATCTTCCCGGCCCCGGAGCCCGAACCCGAGCCCGCTGACCCCGCGCGCTGCTCCTGCACCCCGGCCGAGGTCTGCACACGCGCCGAGCTCCGCGCCGTCGCGGCCGCCGGCCTCGACAGGGCCACGGCGGCCGCCCGCAACGCGCTCCTTGACGCGCTGCACGAGAGCTCCGTCGAGCCGGTCAACCACGCTGCGGGCGGCCCGGAAGGCGTCGCGGCCCTGCTCGACCACTCCCGCAGCATCCTCGCGACGTTGCCGCCCGCACCCGACGAGTCCGCCGTACGGGCCGACCTCGAATGCCGGGGATGCGACTCCGCCGCGTGCCTCGCTGCCAACCAGCTTGCCCGCGCCGCCCTGGACCGGGCCGTCGCCCTGGCCGCCGTCAGCACCGTCGCCCTGGCCGCCGCGCGGACCATCCTGGACCGGGCCCACCTCGCGCTCACCCCCGGCGACCGGTGGAACAGCGCACGGATGACCGCCGCCGACCACCTTTCCCGGGTCCACTTCACCGCCGCAGCCGCCCTTGCGGTCCCCGCCGACGAGGTGCACGGCCACTACCGGGGAGCGCGCCGCCGCCGCGGGGGCCTTGCCGTCAACCTCCGGAAGGGGCGCACCCGGTACTGGTTCGTCCGCTGGGGCAGAGCCGTCTGGCACTGAGTCACACAGAGGGGCGGAAGCAACCAGCTTCCGCCCCTCCGCGCTACCCGGACAGGGCAGGACGCCGACAGGCCGACGAAGCGCGGCGAACCGCGCACGCAGCGGCGAGTCCTCCGCGCGAGCGACGACCACGCACCGTCAGGCCGGCGCCAGACGCGCAGCGCGAGGGTGGGGCACCCGACCTCCGGCCGGGTTGCGAGGGGCGCTCTCGCGCCGCCCCCTCGCGCACCCCAGGCGCCGGGGGCAAGGGCCGGTTGTGCGGCCGCGGGTTGCCGGGTGGGCATCGCACCTTCGGTGCGATCCGGCCGTGCGCCGCAGTCGTCGGGCGTGGCCGCCCTCCTTATTGCGGCCCGCGCTGCGCGCGGGCTGCGGTCGCAAGCTCCCTTGCGCGAAGCCCCGGGGGGCTCCTCCGGACGCCCGCCCCCCGGGGACCGGGGGACGGGCTGAGCTGAGTGGTGGGTCGGGGTGAGGAGAACGGTCTCGTCGTCGTCCGCCGGCAGCGTCGTGGCCGGGGCGAGGGGCTGAGGTCGAAGAGGGCCAGGAGGAGCTGGAGCCGGTGGGGAAGGTGCGGGCCGGCCCGGGGCCGGGGGAGGGAAGAGCGGCTGGCAAGGAGGGGGGTCGACAGGGCCCGGACGCCCCCTAAAAGATCATGGAACTACCGGGAAAAACCCTGGTCAGACCCCCTTTTCCGCTAGGCGATCCGGCCCAACACTGGTAATATTGAGCTTGTTGGAAGGGGGTGGCACCCCGGACAACGAGAACCACTCGAAACCACGGAGGCAGACGACATGACCGCGACGCTCACCACCGCCCAGATCGCAACGCAGCTCCGCGAGAAGGCCGCGCAGACGCCCGGCTACTGGACCGGGGGATGCGCCAACTGGGACTGCGCCAACAAGGTGTGCGAATACGTCGTAGCCGACGAGTATTACGCCACGTACGAGGACGCGCGCGCCGCTGGCGTGGAATGGGGAATGCGTATCTGCCGCTCGTGCAAGCGCAACGTCTGGACTGACGCCCTCGTGCTCTTGAGGCGTGAGCGCGTTTCGCTGGTTCGCCGCCCGCGCTGCGAATTCAGCACCACGACGGGATGCCACCTTTCCGGGAAGTATTTCGTACAGGTCTCCGGTGAGCGCAAGTGGTACTGCGCCCACGATGTCGCCCTCTACGTCCGCGCCGAATTCGACGTCTACCGAATCGACAAGCAGGGGCGAATCATCCACTCGACCAAGAAGCTGAGCGAGATTTTCAACGGCTGACAGACCCCCTACCCCGCCGGGGCGGCGGATGGCACCGCCGCCCCGGCCACTCGAAACCGATAAGGAGAGCCGCACCATGGCGTCAGACATCTACCCGCAGGACACATTCCACCCCGACCGCTCCCGCGCCGAGGGGTACGCGTGGGGAATCCTGCGGCCGGAGAGTGAATGGCTCTCCATTCTCGGCTCCCACTGGGAGCGCATCCCGCTCCCGGAATCCCCGGAGGACGCCGCCAGGCCCGGCGTGACCATGCTGCGCGACGGCGAGCCCGAGCCCTACACGCTGGCCAAGGTCCGCCGAGACGGGCAGGACATTTTCCGGGTGCTGGGAGTCGTCCGGACCTACACCCCCGAGCGCCGTTAGGCCCGTTCCGGGTCGGGCCAGCGCGGCCCGGCCCGGAATCCCGGTAAGTCTCAGAAATCCCCTGGTCAGGAGCCCTTTACGGCTTCCGAATCCGGCTCAACTCTGGTAATATTGAGCTTGTTGGAAGGGGGTGGCACCCCGACCAACATCACCACTCGAAACCCGAACGGAACGGCGGACCCCATGGCGAAGATGACCACCGAGCAGGCGACCCAGCACCGCAAGGCGCAGGACCTGATCGAGCTGGATCGCGAACTCACCCCCGAAGAGCGGGAATTCGTGCTCGACAACCTGATGGAGGAGGGGACCGCCCGGCTCGACGGCGCGTTCTTCACCCCCGCCGGTCTCGCCGTAGACATGGTGATCGAGGCATTCGGCAAAGACCGGGTGATCGACCTGTGCGCTGGAATCGGCCGCCTGGCCTGGACCGCGAGGCATTACCTCGGTTCCCACGGTGCAGCGCGCGAGATCGTGTGCATCGAGAAGAACCCGGAGTACGTCCGCGTAGGCCGCAAGATCCTGCCCGAGGCGACATGGATCTGCGCCGACGTCTTCGACGTGCCGACCATGGACCTGGGGGGCCCGTTCGACGTGGCCATTTCGAACCCGCCGTACGGGGCGGTAGCGCGCGGCGGGCGCACCGCTCCCCGCTACACCGGCAGCCGGTTCGAGTACCACGTCATCGACATCGCCGCCGAAGTGGCCCGGCACGGCGTGTTCCTCATCCCCCAGGAGTCGGCCCCCTTCCGCCACAGCGGATGTCGGACGCGGGAGGAGGCCCGGGGAGTCCAGTACGAGCGGTTCGAGCGCCACACGGGAATCACCCTGGAGCAGGGGTGCAGCGGCGACACCTCCCAGTACATCGATGAGTGGCGCGACGCGGCCCCACGCACCGAAATCGTCGTTGCCGACCTCACCCAGCGGAAGGCCGCCGCCACGACGGTCCCCAAGGCCGCCCCCGCGAAGGACTGGCGCACCATGTCCGCCGTCGAGTTCACCACCAGGCCGAAGGCGGCCCAGATGGCCGCGTTCGACGCGGGCGACCACCCGACCACCGGCACCATCGGCCTGTTCGACATCTGACGGTGCCGCCCGTACGGCGGAACCCCCGCCGTACGGGCTGCCGGGGCGTGGCCGCGTGCGCGGTGGGCGGCGGCCGGCCGGGGGTGGCCGGGCCGGGCGCGGAGCGCCGCCGGGGCGCGGCCGGGGGTCCGCCG
>NZ_JBIATV010000022.1:0-88424 GCF_042892175.1 Streptomyces sp. NPDC001828 | reverse complement strand
ACCCTGTGGGAGAGTAGGACGCCGCCGAACAATTTTTAGGGGAAAGCCCCGCACCAGACCGTAAGGAATTACGGTCACGGTGCGGGGCTTTTTCGCGTTTCAATGGCGCTCCCGGGCCGACGGCTCCCGCCTCCCGGGAATCCCGATGCCTACGCCGGCTCCAGCAGGTCCCAGCGATTGCCGTAGAGGTCCTCGAACACGGCCACCGATCCGTACGGCTCGTGCCGTGGCTCCTCCAGGAAACGGACGCCGGCTGCCAGCATCCGCGCATGGTCGCCCGCGAAGTTCTCGGTGTGCAGGAAGAACCTGACCCGGCCGCCGGTCTGCGCGCCCACGCTCGCCAGCTGGGCCTCGTCCTTCGCACGGGCCAGGAGCAGCGAGACCGCCCCGCTCGTCGTGCCCGGCGGGCGGACCACCACCCAGCGCGAACCGTCCCCGCGGGCCGTGTCCTCGGCCAGTTCGAAGCCGAGCGCCCGGGTGTAGAAGTCGATGGCCTCGTCGTAGTCGCGCACGACGAGCGTGATCAGTGCGATGTGCGGCATGGGACAAGGTTAAGGGTTATACGTACTACGGATTGCCGAGGCCGACGGTGGAAGAATGCCGGTATGGATCTCGACCTTGACCGGCTCGTCGGGCGAGCCCGACGCCTCGTCGTGCCCGGCCGCCGCCGCATCCTCGGCATCGCCGGGCCGCCCGGCGCCGGGAAGTCCACGCTGGCCGGGGAGTTGGTGGCACGCCTTGGCGGGGAGGCCGTCCTCGTACCGATGGACGGGTTCCACCTCGCCAACAGCGAGCTGCGCCGGCTGGGGCGTACCGGACGCAAGGGTGCGCCCGACACCTTCGACGCCGCCGGGTACGCGGCGCTCCTCGCCCGGCTGCGTTCGCCCGAGCCCGGCACGGTCGTCTACGCCCCGGACTTCGACCGCTCCCTGGAGGAGGCGCTGGCCGGGAGCATCGCCGTGGATGCCGAGGTGCCGCTCGTCGTGACCGAGGGCAATTACCTGCTGCACGACGACGGGGCGTGGTCACAGGTCAGGGATCTCGTCGACGAGATCTGGTACCTCCAGCTCGCCGACGGGGAGCGGGTGCGCAGACTCGTCGAGCGGCATGTGCGGCACGGGAAGCCCCGGCCGTACGCGGAGCGCTGGGTCGGGGAGTCCGACGAGGTCAACGCGGCTCTCGTGGCCACCGGACGCGCGCGGGCGGACCTTGTCATCACCGGCGCGCTCACTGGGTAGGCTCGCAGCTCTGGCGACCGTGCGAGGGGAAGGCAGCAGACGTGGGGATATTCCGACGAGGCCCCAAGCGGGACGCGAGCGACGTCCCGAGGGACCCCGAGTTCGGGTTCTTCTCGAACGACGAGGGCGCCCGCTTTCGTGCTGTGGTCAGGGAGGCCTTCGCCGAGCTGGGCCTTGAGGTCACCGTCTACGCGGACTCGGTGAAGGACAGCGGCGGCCGTCGGTTCGGGCTCGGCAACCTCGCGGCCGTCTGCCACAACGAGCCGCGCGGCCCGCGCGTGTGGCCGGAGCTGATCCGCCGACACGTCGGGATGGTGCTGCGCACCATGGACGCGCCGTCCGCTCTCGACACCATGCCGCCCGAGCAGATCCGTGCCCAGCTCTACCCTCGGGTGATCAGTGGCGACGGGCTCGATCCGCAGAGCTTCGGCTACGCGCGCAGTGTCGCGCCCGGCCTCTACGAGATCCTCGCGCTCGACCTGCCCGAGAGCGTCATGATGCTCACCGATGAGGCGCTCGAACCCCTCGGCAAGGTCCCCGACCTGCGCGAACAGGCTCTGCGCAATCTGCGGGAACTGCCCGTCGAGGGACATGAGACGGTCAAGGGCGACGACGGGACGCGCTTCGAGATCGTCGTCGGCGACTCCTTCTACACCGCGAGCCGGGTGCTCGCCCTGGAGGCCGTTGTGCGCCAGGTGACCGGCCGCGAGCTGCCGCCGGAGGGCGCCCTGGTGGCGATGCCCTTCCGCCATCAGCTCGCCTTCCACGTCATCCGGGACTCCGGCATGGTCCTCGCGCTCAACGCCATGGCGTCGTTCGCCGCCTCCGGCTACGAGGACACGCCCGGGTCGATCAGTCCGTACGTCTACTGGTGGCGCGGCGGCACCCTGACCCAGCTCAGCGACCGGGACGGCGAGGGTCTGCGGATCGTTGTGGGCGAGGACTTCGGCGAGCTGCTTGAGAAGCTCGTCGACGACGAGACGGAAGGAATGTGAGGGTCTGATCCGGGAAGGGGCGGCCCGGAGACCGAGGCGCCCCATCCACTCGCATGTCAGCGGGCGTACGGGCAGGATGAGGCCATGCCCACGACGCCCGCCCCCGCACCCTTCACCGCCGACGACTACCGGGCCCGGATGGCCCGCGCCGCCGAGTCCGCCGCCGACGCCGGCCTTGCCGGCGTCCTCGTGGCGCCGGGACCCGACCTCGTGTACCTCACCGGCTACCAGCCGACCGCGATCACCGAGCGGCTCACCGTCCTGGTGCTCGCGGCCGGTCAGGAGCCGGTCCTGGTCGTGCCGACCCTGGAGGCGCCCGACGCCGAGCACGCCCCCGGCTCCGCCGCTCTGACCCTGCGGGACTGGACCGACGGCAAGGACCCGTACACCGTGACGGCCCCGCTCCTCGATGTGGGCGGGCGCTTCGGGGTGAGCGACAACGCCTGGGCCATGCATCTGCTCGGGCTGCAGAAGGAGCTGCCCGGCACCTCCTACGTGTCGCTGACCGAGGCGCTGCCCATGCTGCGGGCCGTCAAGGACGCGCACGAGCTGGGCCGCCTGGACGCGGCGGGCGCGGCGGCCGACGAGGCGTACGGCGAGATCGTGAAGGTGCGTTTCGCGGGGCGCAAGGAGACGGAGGTCGCTGCGGATCTGGCCGGGCTGCTCCTCAAGTACGGGCATTCGCAAGTGGACTTCACCGTCGTCGGCTCGGGGCCCAACGGCGCGAACCCGCACCACGAGGCCGGGGACCGCACGATCGAGCGTGGCGACATGGTGGTCCTCGACTTCGGGGGACTCAAGCACGGCTACGGATCCGACACCACCCGTACCGTCCACGTCGGTGAGCCGAGCGCCGAGGAGCAGCGCGTCCACGACGTGGTCCGCGAGGCGCAGCAGGCGGGCTTCGACGCGGTGCGGCCGGGCGTCGCCTGCCAGGACATCGACCGGGCGGCGCGCGCGGTGATCGCGGACGCCGGGTACGGCGAGTACTTCATCCACCGCACCGGCCACGGCATTGGTGTGACCACCCACGAGCCGCCGTACATGATCGAGGGGGAGGAGCGCCCGCTGGTTCCCGGGATGTGCTTCTCGATCGAGCCGGGCATCTATCTGCCCGGCCGGTTCGGCGTCCGCATCGAGGACATCGTCACCGTGACGGATGACGGCGGCCGGCGTTTGAACAACACCGACCGCGCCATGGCGATCGTCGAGTAACCGGCGCCAGCAGTAAGGGAGTTGAGGGTGGCGGCGGGGGAGTGTCGCCGCTGACCTCAGCGCCCCCGCCGCGTCAGCGTCCGAGGATCGCGCACGACTCCGGCGGCATCAGGACGAGTCCGTCGGCGCCCGGCGCCTCGACCGCGTCCCACGACGCGAGGACGCGGCCGCCGCCCCCGAGTTTGATCCGGACCGGCTCCTTGCCGAGGTTGACCACGACCCGCAGGTCGCCGCGCCGGTAGGTCAGCCAGCGCGCCTCCTCGTCGTGGGCGACCTTGACGGCCGCGAGGTCGGGGTCCGTCAGGTCCGGCCGGTCGCGGCGCAGCGCGATGAGCTCGCGGTACCAGGCGAGCAGCCGGGCGTGCGGCTCGGCCGCGGGCTCCGCCCAGTCCAGGCAGGACCGCCGCCGGGTGGCCGGGTCCTGCGGGTCGGGAATGTCCTCGGCGGACCAGCCGTGGGAGGTGAACTCCCGCCGCCTGCCCTCCCGTACGGCCTGCGCGAGGTCGGGGTCGGTGTGGTCGGTGAAGAACTGCCAGGGGGTGCGGGCGCCCCACTCCTCGCCCATGAACAGCATCGGCGGGAACGGGCTCGTCAGCGTCAGGGCCGCCGCGCAGGCGAGCAGACCGGGCGACAGGGTGGCCGAGAGGCGGTCGCCCTGGGCGCGGTTGCCGATCTGGTCGTGGGTCTGGGAGTAGCCGAAGAAGCGGTGGGCGGGGGTGCGGGAACGGTCCACGGGACGGCCGTGGGTGCGGCCGCGGAAGCTCGAGTACGTACCGTCATGGAAGAACACCCGGCTCAGGGTCTTGGCGAGCGCGGAGAGCGGGGCGCGGGCGAAGTCGGCGTAGTAGCCCTGGGATTCGCCCGTGAGGGCGGTGTGCAGGGCATGGTGGAAGTCGTCGTTCCACTGGGCGTGCAGGCCGAGGCCGCCCTCCGCGCGCGGTGCGGTGGTGCGCGGATCGCAGCTGTCGGACTCGGCGACGAGGAAGAGCGGCCGGCCCAGCTCCGCGGCGAGCACGTCCACGGCCGTCGAGAGCTCTTCGAGGAAGGGGTACGCGCGGGTGTCGGCCAGCGCGTGCACCGCGTCCAGGCGCAGCCCGTCCAGGCGGTAGTCGCGCAGCCAGGCCAGCGCGCTCTCCAGGAGGAAGGCGCGGACCTCGTCGGAGCCGGGCGCGTCCAGATTGACGGCCGCGCCCCAGGGCGTGTGGTGGGTGTCCGTGAAGTACGGGCCGAAGGCGGGCAGGTAGTTGCCGGACGGGCCCAGGTGGTTGTGCACGACGTCCAGGACGACGCCGAGGCCGTGGGCGTGCGCCGCGTCGACGAACCGCTTCAGCGCGTCGGGCCCGCCGTAGGGCTCGTGCACCGCCCAGAGCGAGACGCCCTCGTACCCCCAGCCGTGCCGCCCCGGGAACGGGCACACCGGCATCAGCTCGATGTGCGTGATCCCCAACTCGGCCAGGTGGGGCAGCTGTTGGACGGCCGCGTCCAGGGTGCCGTCGGGGGTGAAGGTGCCGATGTGCAGCTCGTACAGGACGGCCCGTTGCAGGGGGCGGCCCGCCCACGGCTGCTGCCAGCCGAACGTCTCGTGGACCACGACGGCGCTCAGGCCGTCCGGCCCGTCGGGCTGGCGGCGCGAGCGCGGATCGGGCAGGACGGGCCCGTCGTCCAGGACGTATCCGTAGCGGTCGCCGGGGTGGCCCTCGGCCTCCGTCAGCCACCAGCCCGCGCGCACGGGGTGGCGGCGCATGGGATAGGTCGCGCCCTCCAGGAGAAGGGCGGTCCGGTCGGCATGCGGTGCCCACACTTCGAACAGCACTGGCGTGTCCCCCTGTCGTGGCCGGTTGTGACCATGGTGCGACAGACGAGGGGGACACGCCCGCAATTCGCGACTACTTCCAGACCATGTTGATCGCGCGCTCGAAGACGACGTAGCCCGCACGGGCGAAGGCGTTGGCCATCGGCACGTTGGGCAGGTCGGTGGCGGCGCGGATCCGCGGCACGTCCTGCTCGGCCAGGACGCGCGTCCCCTCGGCGAGGATGTCGTCGATGTAGCCGCGGCCGCGGTGGGCGGGCAGCACCCCGAGGTAGGCGATGACCGGGTTGTAGCTGTTGCGGGCCGGGATCACGAAGCCGACGGGCTCGCCGCCCTCTGCGAGCTCGGCGATCCGCCACCATTCGCGCGGCGTCGTGAACGTCTCGAACTCCTCCTCGTACATGAGCTCCGCGGACTGGCGCGGGGTCATGGTGAGGAGCTCCTCGCGGGTGTGCTCGTCGAGCGAGCCCTCCACGACGAGCGCCATCAGGGAGATGAGCTCCTCGCGGTCGGTGGCGGGGCGGAACCTCAGCCGGGTGGAGGGCTCGGCGAGCGGCGTTCCCGGCCGCCACTCCAGGCGCAGCCGCTCGACCAGCGGGGTCGCGCCGGAGGCGGCCATGATGTTCAGCCTGGTCTCGACGACCTCGCGCGCCGCGGGGTCCTCTCGCCAGTCACCGGGCAGGAACCGGCCGTACTCGGGGCGTTCCGTGCCCTCGGGCACCACCGCCGCGGTCGCGGTCTCCAGGAGGCGAAGGCCGATCTCGTGGCGCTCGGCCGCGGGCAGTGAGTCGTCGACGTCGAAGAAGTCGAGGGCCTGAGGGGCCTCGCCCTTCGTGCGGGTCCACCAGGAGACGCGCGCCAGTACGCGGTCGCCGCGCAGGGCCACCCACATCCACTGCGGTGTGCGGCGCCCGGTCGTCAGGTCGTCCTCGACCTCGTGGTCGAGCACATAGGAAAGCTGCTGGAAGAGCCCGAGTTCCTCGGGCCCGGCGAGCGGACGGAAGACGGTGTCCGACGCGGTGTTCGACAAGAGAGGGTCCCCCCATGGTGCGGTAAGTCGGGGGACCATAACAGTGCAGGTGGGCGGCTGTACAAGGGGATTTCGCGATCGGTACTCCCACGTCGCGGAACGGCGGTGGGGCCCGGGGGACGGGGGCGGCCGCGGAGGCGAGCCCGCTGCTGGACACTTCCGGGCCCGGGGAAGGACAATCGCCGGTGTGACGCCCTCCTTCGAATCCCACACCTCTTCGGCGCCCGCGCGGCTCTCCGACGCGGAGCGCGACCGGGTGCTGGACGTACTGCGGGAGGGCGCCGCCGAGGGCAAGCTGTCGCACGACACGTTCCTGCGGCGCATGGAGCTGGCCCTGGCCGCCCGACGGGCCGACGAACTGGTCGTCCTGACCGCCGACTTGGAGCGGGGCGGCAACCGCTGGACGAAGGCCGTGTTCGGCGCGGTCGGCCGGGTGTCGGAGTTCTCCGTGTCGCTGCGCAGGGCCTGGCAGAGCGAACGGCTGCCCAAGCTCCTCTTCCCCGCGCCGGGCCCCTACCCGCTGCGGATCGGCCGCGACCCGGCCAACGGGCTGCGCCTGAGCCACGAAACGGTGTCGCGGGTGCATGCCGAACTCCTCTTCCAGGCCGGGACGTGGCAGCTGCGCGACCTCGGCTCCACCAACGGGACCTGTGTCAACGGGCGCCGGGTGACGGGGGTGGTCGCCGTGGCCGACGGCGACCAGGTCAGCTTCGGCCGGATGTCCTTCCGGCTCGCCAACCACTGACGGACGGCCGCTTGGTGACGGGTGGCCACTCGGCTCGCGATCCGGTGACGGTTCACCGGCCGGTTCGCCGGCCCGTCAAGGTCGGCTACCCGGTTCGCCCCTCGCCGGCGGCGGGCGCCCGGGTATCCAATTGCCCTTCGCTCAGCTGGAGTTGAGGCCTCACTGCTGGTGCAGGCCCCGCCCCGCCAGGGTGAGGAAGGTTTCGCCGACGGCCTCCGACAGGGTGGGGTGGGCGTGGATGTGGTGGGCGACGTCGGACGGCTCGGCGTCCCAGCCGACGATGAGCTGGCTCTCGGCGATCATCTCGGAGACGTTCGGGCCAACGAGATGCACGCCGAGCACCTGTCCGCCCCGCTCGGCGACCACCTTCACCACGCCGCCCTGGCCGTGCACCATGCCCTTGGCGACGGCCGTCAGCGGCATGCTGTTGACGACCACGTCATGTCCGCCGTTACGGGCCTCGGCCTCGGTCAGGCCCACCGACGCGGTCTGGGGCGAGGAGTACGTGACCCGGGGCACCGCCCGGTAGTCGACGGGCGCCGAGGCCACCCCGGCCAGCGTCTCGGCGACCAACAGGCCCTCCGCGAACGAGGCGTGGGCCAGACCGAGCGAGGGCGGCGGCAGCAGATCGCCCACCACGTGGATGCCGGGGACCGCCGTCTCCAGGCGGGACCAGTCGGCCGGGGCGACGGACCCCCGCTCGTCGACCGCGAGCCCGATCGCGGCCAGCCCGAGCCCGTCGGTGACCGGGGCACGGCCCACCGCGACCAGGAGCCGCTCGGCCTCGACCGTGCGGACCTCGCCGCGCGCGGTACGTACCGACGCGCGTACCCCGTCCGGCAGCACGGCCGCCTCCAGGAAGCGGGCTCCGGTCTGGACGTCGATGCCGCGCTTCTTGAGGCCGCGCGTCAAGTGGCGGCTGACATCGGCGTCTTCGAGCGGCACCAGGCGGTCGGCGGCCTCGACCAGGGTGACCTCGGCGCCCATCGACCGGTGGAACGAGGCGTACTCGACGCCGATCGCGCCGCCGCCGAGCACCAGCACGGAGCGCGGAAGCCCGGGGGCGAACAGCGCGTCGTCGCTGGTGACCACGCGCCGGCCGTCCGCTTCGAGGCCCGGCAGCATCCGGGGCCGCGAGCCGGTGGCGAGCACAATGCCGCGCCGGGCGACGAAGTTCCCGTGGCCCTCGACGGATACGCTGCGGGGGCCGGTCAACTGGGCGCTGCCGCGCACCACTTGGACGTCGGCATGCGACAGATGGCTCTCCACGCCCTTGTGGTTGCGCGAGACGATGTCGTCACGGGTCGCCACCAGGGCCTGCCAGTCGATCGAGTCCACGCTCGCCTTCACCCCCCACCGCTCCCGCGCCTCGGCGATGCCGTCCACCAGCTCGGCGGCGTGCAGCATCGCCTTGCTGGGGATGCAGCCCCGGTGCAGGCAGGTGCCGCCGACCTTGTCGCGCTCGGCGAGCACCACCGTCAGGCCCAGGGCGGCGGCGCGCAGGGCGGTGGAATAGCCGCCGGTGCCACCGCCGATCACGATCACATCGGCCTCGATGGGTGCGGCCGGGTCGCCGGTTACGGGTGCGGTCGGGGCGTCGGTCCTCGTCTCAGTCATGGGACAAGCCTCTGCCCGGCCCCTGTCATGCGTCCAAGGCAATGTTCTTGTGGGGCCGATGCACAATGTTTATGGCGGGTGCGGAACTTGTGGCACGCACGAACGCATGAGACCGGTGGCACGCGCGAACGCATGAGACCGGTGGAGCAAGGAGGCACGGTGTGAGCCTGCGACAGATGGAGTACTTCGTCACGGTCGTCGAGGAGGCCTCCTTCACCCGGGCCGCCGAGCTCCTGCACGTCACCCAGCCCGCGCTCTCCCACCAGATCAAGGCGCTGGAGAAGTCCGTCGGGGGCGAACTGCTCGAACGGCTGCCGCGCGGAGTGCGGCTCACCGCCATGGGCCGCGCCTTTCTGCCACACGCCCGGCTCTCCGTGCGCAGCGCCCTCCAGGCCGAGCGCGCGGCCCGCGCGGCCGCCGGTGCCGAGGGCGGCGAACTGCACATCGCCGCCGTGCACGCGGTCGCCGTCGGCGTCCTGCCCGAGGTGTTCGCGCGCTGGCGGCGCGGCCACCCCGGAGTGAAGCTGCTCCTGCACGAGCACGCCAGCCCCGAGGCGCTCCAGGAGGCGCTGGAACGCGGTGCCGCGGACCTCGCCGTCGGGCCGCCGCCGAAGGGCTGGAGCGGGCCCGTCGTGCCCGTCGGCGAGGAGGAGATCGCGCTCGTCGTCGCCTTCGACGACCCGCTGGCCCACCGCACCTCGGTACGCCTCGAAGAGTTCGCGGACCACGCCTGGGTGCGGTGCGCCATGGAGCCCGTCATCGACGGGCGGCCCTTCCTCGACCTGGTCTGCGAACGCGCCGGCTTCACCCCGCGCACCGTGGTGCGCACCGAGCACACCTCGACGGCCGTACGGATGGCCGCGGCCGGCGTCGGGGTGGTCGCCGTCCCCACGCACGCCGTGCGCGGCGGGATCGGCGAGGACTGCGTGCTGCTCTGCGTCGACCCCTCCTGGAAGCGCGCCCTGACCGTGTTCTCGCGCGTCGAGCTGGCCGGCGCCGCGGCCGCGTTCACCGAACTGCTGCGCAGGTCGGCCCCGTACGGCAGGGGCGGGTCCTCACCCGTACGGCCGAACGCCGATCGCGACGGACCGGTCGAAGTGGTCCGCTGAGAGCAGTCACCGGGCCCGGCGGCGGCCGACACCACCGCGGGCCGCGACCGCGCCCCAGGGCGCCGACCGGGAGGCGCGCCATGACGACCGTCGAGCCGCCCGAGGCGGCCATGGCCCCCGCGCTCGCGGCCCCGCCGCACACGCTCTCGCTGCTCGGCCCCGCCGCCCGCCGCGACCCCTACGCCTTCTACGGGGTTCTGCGGCGGGAACACCCCCTGCTGTGGGACGCCCGCCTCGAGGCGTGGCTGCTCAGCCGGTACGCGGACGTCGCCCCCGCGCTCGGCGGGGGCGGGCTGTCCGGGCCACGGCGCGGGCCCTGCTGCGGGCCGGGGACGGTGCGCTGCGCGCAGGAGTACGCCGTGCCCGAGAGCGCGTTCGCGCTGCTGCGCGAGGTGTGTGCCCGCACCGCCTATGTGCTGGCCCGCCGGCTCGCCGGACGCGAGGAGGCCGACCTGGTCGAGGAGTTCTGCCGGTGGCTGCCGACCGGCACCATCGCCGCCGCGACCGGCCTCTCCTACGCGGCCGTCATGGGCCGCGCCGGACCGGCCCCCTCGCGCAACCGCGCCGAGGCGCCCGCGGCCACCGACGTGGGCCGTGGCCGGGGCGGCACCGGTGTCGCCCTGCTCGCGGCGCGCTGCGCGGACCAGGCGGTGCTCACCGGCCGGGCGCTCGCCTCCCTGATGGCCAACCTCCTTGCCAACCCCGAGCAGTTGGAGCTGGTGCGGGCGGTGCCGGCGCTGATCGGCCAGGCCTGGGAGGAGGCGCTGCGGCGCAATCCGCCCGTCCACGTGGTGCTGCGCCGGGCCACCCGCGACCTCGCGATATCCGCAGGCGCCATCCCGGCCGGGGCCGCCGTCGCCCTGCTGGTCGGCGCGGCGAACCGTGACCCCGACCGGTTCGCGGAGCCCGAGCGCTTCGATCTGCACCGCACCGCCCCCGGCGCGCTCGGCCTCGGGCCCGCCGACTGCCCGGCCGCCCGCGTCGCCGAACTCCAGGCGGAGTGCGCGGTGGACGCGCTGCTCACCGCGATGCCGGGGCTGCGCGCGGCCGACGCCTTCGACCCGGCCGAGAGCGGCCTGCTCACCCGGGCCCCTCGCCGCCTCCTCGTACGACCCTCCTGAGCAGGGCCACCGGACGCTCGGCGAACAGCTCGCCGAGATCGACGGACCCGCTGAACTGCCTCTCCCCGCCGATGACTTCGGCCCAGAGTCCCTCGGGCAGAACCAGCTCGGTCCCGGCCCAGCCGCCCGCCTCGGCGAGGCGCAGCGAGAGCCGGGTCACCGCCGTCACCACCTCTCCCGAGCGGCTGAACGCCACGCAGTGCTCGGCGCGGGGTCCCCGTGCGGTCAGCGCCTCGTGGGTGGCGGACTCGCCGAAGGCGGCCGGGAGTTCGCGGCGCAGCCGCAAGGCCGCGAGGGTCACCTTCAGCTTGTCGCCGGGGTCGTCCAGGGCCGCCGTGTCGAACCTGACCGGGCGGCGGTTGTCCGGGTCCACCAGGGCCGCGTACTCGGCCTCCGTGCCCTGGTAGAGGTCCGGCACGCCCGGCATCGTCAGATGCAGCAGCGCGGCCCCGAGGCTGTTGGCCCGCGCGGCGGCCTCGGTCTCCCGCGCGAACTCCCTTACGTACTGGGCGAGTTGTCCGCCGGGTCCGGCCGCGACGAAGTCCCGCACCGCCTTCTCGTAGCCCGGGTCCTGTTCCGTCCAGCAGGTGCGCAGGCCCGCCTCGCGCACCGCCTTGAGCAGCGCACCCTCAAGGCGCTCCGACTCCGGCAGGCCGGCCAGCCCGACCGAGGTCTGCCAGGCGACCCAGGCCAGCTGCGGATCGGGCGCCGGAGCCCCGGGCCCTTCGCTGAGCCGGTCGAGCAGCTCAGCCCAGCGCCGCGGGCACTCGGAAAGGACGGCGATCCGGGCCCGTACCTCCGCACTGCGCTTGGTGTCGTGCGTGGACAGGACCGTTCCCGTGCCCGGCCAGTCCCGGGCGAGATGGGCGCAGAACGCGTGGAACTCGCTGGGGTCCACCGAGGGGCGCGCGGGGTCGCCGCCCACCTCGTTCACCGAGAGCAGCGGCGTATAGCGGTAGAAGGCCGCGTCCTCGACGGACTTGGCGTGCAGCGCCGAGGACGTCTGGGCGAAGCGGGTGCGGAACCGGGCCCGCTCGGCGTCCTCGCCGAGCCTGCCGAGCGCCAGGTCCCGCACCACGTCCACCGCGGCCGACTCCTCCGCGACCGGGAAGGCCGCCTTCGCCTCCAGGGCCGCCGACGCCGGAAGCACCAGCTCGGCCCCGAACCGGTAGGGCCGGTAGACCGGGACGCGGACCAGGAGCTCGCGCAGGGCGAGCCGCAGGGCCCAGGGGGCGTGATCGCGCAGCTCGGGGCCGCCCGACGCGCAGATCCGCCCGGCCAGGCGCACCAGGTACTCGATCTCGGCCACCAGATCATGGGTCAGCACCCGGTAGGCGGCGCGGCGCACCGTCGGCTCCCAGTGGCCGCCCCGGTCGGCGTCCGCACCGGTGAACTCCCGGTAGTGGTCGCGTAGTTGAGACATGCCCTGCGGGTCGGTGAACAGGCCGTCGATGTGGCGCAGCGCGTCGTACCCGGTCGTCCCGGCGACCGCCCAGCCGGACTGCAGCCGCTCGTCGCCGGTGAGGATCTTCTCGACGACCGTCCAGCGGCCGCCCGTCGCCTCGTTCAGACGGCGCAGATACGCCTCCGGGTCCGCGAGGCCGTCCGGATGGTCCACCCGCAGCCCGTCCACCACGCCGTCGGAGACCAGCTCCAGGATCTTGGCGTGGGTGGCGGTGAAGACGTCCTCGTCCTCCACGCGGAGGCCGATCAGCTCCGAGATGGTGAAGAAGCGCCGGTAGTTGAGCTCGGTCCTGGCAAGGCGCCACCAGCCGAGCCGGTAGAACTGCGCGTCGAGCAGATCGGCCAGGGGCAGGCCCGCCGTGCCCTCCCGCAGGGGGAAGCGCATCTCACCGTGGCGCAGTACATCGCCCTCCACCGTCAGGCGGTCCAGCTCTGCGCCGAGGGGGCCCGCGAGCACCGGCAGCAGGACCCGCCCGTCGCCCCCCTCCCAGTCGATGTCGAACCACGACGCGTACGGCGACGCGGGGCCCGCGCGCAGGACGTCCCACAGCGGGCGGTTGTGGGTCGCGGCCGCCGACATGTGGTTCGGCACGATGTCGAGGATCAGGCCGAGCCCGAACTCCCGGGCCCGCGCGGCCAGTCTGCGCAGCCCGGACTCGCCGCCCAGCTCCTCGCGCACCTTGGCGTGGTCCGTGACGTCGTATCCGTGTGTCGAGCCGGGCACGGCCTCCAGGACCGGGGACAGATGAACGTGTGAGACTCCGAGACCGGCGAGGTAGGGCAGGGCCTTCTCGGCGGCGGCGAACGGGAACCCGGGCTGGAGCTGGAGCCGGTAGGTCGCGAGGGGCTGGGTCAGCGGGGTCATATGAACGTACGTACCCCGTTGGGCGGCTTCTGTGCCTTCGGCCCATGCGTATGCCCCGGTCGGCGGCGTTAGCTTCGCCTGATGGCCGGATCCCTGCAGACGTATCGCAACGTGCTCGCCCTGACGGGTCCGGTGCTTCCCGTGATCTCCTTCCTCGGGCGGCTGCCGACGGCCATGTGCCAGCTCGGCAGTGTCCTCCTGGTCGCCGAGACCAGTGGCAGCCTGGCGACGGCCGGGCTCGCGGGCGGCGCGCTCGCCGCCGGGCAGACCGTCGCGGGCCCGCTCCTGGGGCGCGCCGCCGACCGGTACGGCCAGCGCACCGTGGTGCTCGCGGCGGCGATCGCCAACGCCGCGGCCGTGACCGGCCTGGTCCTCGCGGCGCTCGCCCACCTGCCGACCGGCTGGCTCGCCCTGCTCGGCGCCCTCGCCGGGGCGAGCGTCCCCCAGGTGGGCCCGCTCGCCCGGAGCCGGACCGTCGCCCTGGCGCACCGGTCCGGCGCCGACGAGCGGACCGTGGCCGGCGCGCTCTCCTTCGAGGGGACCCTGGACGAGATCTCGTTCGTCCTCGGCCCGGCCTTCGTGGGCCTGGCGGCCGCCCTCGCCCAGCCGGCCGCGGCCCTGCTGACGGCGGCGGCCCTGCTCGCCGTCTGCGGCACGGCCTTCGCGCTGCATCCGACGGCACGTCAGGTGACGGCGGCCAGGCGCACCGGGGCGGCCCGCACCCGGCTGCCCGGCGCGGTCTACGCGCTGCGGGTCACGATGGCGCTCCAGGGCGCCATGTTCGGCGCGTCCCAGGCCGGCATCACCGCCCTGACCGGGCAGCTCGGCCGGGCCTCGCAGACCGGCCTGGTGTACGCGGCGATGGGCGTGATGAGCGCGGCCGCGGGACTCGCCATGGTCGCCGTGCCCGAGTGGCTCGCGCTGCGGACGCGCTGGCGGACCGCCACCGCCGCCCTCGTCGTGCTCTCCGTGCCGCTGCTCTTCGTGCACACACTGCTCGGCCTGTACGCCACGGTGACCGTCCTCGGGGTGGCGTACGCGCCCCATCTGATCACCGTGTTCGGGCTGACGGAGCGGCTGGTCCCGGCGGGGCGGCTCGCCGAGTCCATGGCGTTCCTGACGAGCGGGATCGTCGGCGGGCAGGCCCTCGCGCTCGCCCTCTCGGGGCGGCTCGCGCAGGACCACGGCGCGGTCGCCGCGTTCGCCGTGATGGTGGTGGCCGCGACGCTGTGCGCGGTGCTCGCCTGGTCCGTGCGCGGACTGGGCGAGGGGCGGGCGCACGCGGCCACCGGCGGCGCCGTCGCGCCCGGAGTCCCGGCGGCCCCGAGGGCTCCGGTCGACAGCTGAACCCGCGGCGGTCGCGTACACGGGCCCACTGTGCCGGAGCCCACTGACAGTCGAACTCCGGCGCGAGTCAAGGCGGTTGGAGGCGCCCTCGCCTCGTCCCCCGTCCCCGTCCCCGACCCCGCCGGCGTCCTAGGCGGGCCGCCGCAGCACGGTCATGCTCCGGCCGATGAGGCCGATGCGCTCGCCCCCCGTCACCTTCGGCCCCTCGGCCGGCGGCACGCCCTCGGGCCGCGCGGTGTCCACGACCACCTGCCACTGCCGGCCGTGGTTGACCGGGACCACGAAGTCGATGTCCTCCGCGCTGGCGTTGAACATCAGCAGGAACGAGTCGTCGCCGATCCGCTCGCCGCGCGGGCCGGGCTCGGAGATCGCGTTGCCGTTGAGGAACACCGACAGCGCCTTCGCGCTCGCCGACTGCCAGTCATCCTCGGCCATCTCCTCGCCCTCGGGGGTGAACCAGGCGATGTCCGACAGCTCGTCGTGGGTGCCCTGCACCGGGCGGCCGTGGAAGAAGCGCCTGCGGCGGAAGACCGGGTGGTCCCGGCGCAGCCACACCATGGCCCGGGTGAACGCCAGGAGCGTGCCGTCCGCGTCGTCGTCCGGGCCCGGCCAGTGCACCCAGGACAGCTCGCTGTCCTGGCAGTACGCGTTGTTGTTGCCGCCCTGGGTGCGGCCGAACTCGTCGCCGTGGCTGATCATCGGGACGCCCTGCGACAGCATCAGGGTGGCGACGAAGTTCCGCATCTGGCGCGCGCGCAGTTCCCCCACCCCGGCGTCGTCGGTGGGGCCCTCCGTGCCGCAGTTCCAGGACCGGTTGTGGCTCTCGCCGTCCCGGTTGCCCTCGCCGTTGGCGTCGTTGTGCTTGTCGTTGTAGGAGACCAGGTCGTTGAGCGTGAAGCCGTCGTGGCAGGTGTGGAAGTTGATGGAGGCGAGCGGCCGCCGCCCGTCGTCCTGATACAGGTCGGACGAGCCGGTCAGGCGCCCGGCGAACTCGGCGAGCGTGCGCGGCTCGCCGCGCCACAAGTCCCTGACGGTGTCCCGGTACTTGCCGTTCCACTCGGTCCACAGCGGCGGGAAGTTGCCCACCTGGTAGCCGCCCTCGCCCACGTCCCACGGCTCGGCGATCAGCTTGACCTGGCTGACCACCGGGTCCTGCTGGACCAGGTCGAAGAAGGACGACAGCCGGTCGACCTCGTGGAACTGGCGGGCCAGCGTCGCCGCGAGGTCGAAGCGGAAGCCGTCCACGTGCATCTCGGTCACCCAGTACCGCAGCGAGTCCATGATCAGCTGGAGGACGTGCGGGGACCGCATCAGGAGGCTGTTGCCGGTGCCGGTGGTGTCCTCGTAGTAGCGCGCGTCGTCGGCGAGCCTGTAGTACTGCGCGTTGTCCAGGCCCCGGAAGGAGAGCGTGGGGCCGAGGTGGTTGCCCTCCGCCGTGTGGTTGTAGACGACGTCCAGGATGACCTCGATGCCCGCCTCGTGCAGCGCCCGCACCGCCTGCTTGAACTCCAGGACCTGCTGGCCGCGGTCGCCCCAGGACGCGTACGCGTTGTGCGGGGCGAAGAAGCCGATGGTGTTGTAGCCCCAGTAGTTGGACATGCCGGCGTCGGCCAGCCGGTGGTCGTTGACGAACTGGTGCACCGGCATCAACTCGAGCGCGGTGACGCCCAGTTGGGTGAGGTGGTCGATGACCGCCGGATGCGCGAGCGCGGCATAGGTGCCGCGCTGCTCCGGCGGGAGCTCCGGGTGGAGCATGGTGAGGCCCTTGACATGGGCCTCGTAGAAGACGGTGTGGTGGTAGTCGGTGCGGGGCGGCCGGTCGTCGCCCCAGTCGAAGAAGGGGTTCACCACCACCGAAGCCATCGTGTGCGGCGCCGAGTCCAGGTCGTTGCGGCTGTCGGGCCGCCCGAAGTGGTAGCCGTACACCGCCTCGTTCCACTCGACTTGGCCGCTTATGGCACGCGCGTAGGGATCGAGCAGCAGCTTCGCCGAGTTGCAGCGATGTCCGTGCTGCGGCTCGTACGGTCCGTGCACCCGGAAGCCGTACCGCTGACCCGGCAGCACGCCGGGCAGATAGGCATGGCGTACGAACGCGTCGGACTCGCGCAGTTCGACGGCCGTCTCCGAGCCGTCGTCGTGGAGCAGACACAACTCGATCCGCCGGGCGGCCTCGGAGAAGACCGCGAAGTTGGTCCCGGCGCCGTCGTACGTGGCGCCGAGTGGGTAAGCCTGTCCCGGCCACACCTGCATGGGCAAGACTCTTCCACTTCCGCTCGGGTTACTGGGGGGCTGTTCGGCCAGATCCTCCCTGAAAAAACGACCGTCACCCGGGACGTCCGCGTGCGCCAATGGGTGACCCGGGTCCGGCCGACGCGGCGCAAGCGCTATGAATCCGCTCACCCCGTCAGATAGTGCCCATCAGAACAGGCCGTATCCTCGGGCCAGTTGGCAAACTCGACGCGTGATCGGGCTGCAGCGCCTCCTGCTCCCGGAGTACCCTTCCTTGATCGTTGAAGGGCGTGCGGGGGCGGGCCGGGCCCGCAGGGGTGTGCCGGGGGCGGAAGGCGGTGCGTGGGTGAGCTCGGGAGGCCTTGAGCTGCCCCCTGGTGACACGGGTCATGAGGGGGAGTCCGGCGACATCCCGCCCGGAGCGGTATCCCTGGCGCGTCCGATGGAGATCGGGGCGGAGCTGGACTGGGGCGCGGACGCCTGGAGCGAGGTGCGTACGCGCGCGCAGCGGGCCGGGCGCGCCTACATCTGGCTGAACCTGGTGGAGCAGCGGCTGCGCGCCGTGGTGGCCGCCGTGCTCCGGCCGATCTACGAACCGGTGCACGGCGACGACTGGGTGGTCGCCGCGGCCGGACCGGCCGGCCAGGAGTGGGTCCAGCGGGCCGTCGCGGTGCGCGAGGTCTCGCGCCGCAAGGGCTATCTCCTCGACCCGGCCGACGACAACGTGCTCAGCTTCCTCACGCTCCCGCAGCTGCGGGAGCTGATGGTGCAGCACTGGCCCTGCTTCGAGCCGTACGTGGACGACCGGCGCGATGTCGAACTCGCCCTGGACGAGCTGGAGGTGGCCCGCAACGTCGTCTCCCGCAACCGGGCCCTGAACGAGGCCGTGCTCGCCCAGGCCGAGCGGGCCTCGGCGCGGCTGCTCGACGTGCTGGGCGGCGGAAGCGGGGCCCCGGCCGCGCACCGGCTGCCCATCGACGCCGTCGAGGACCTGGTCGGCGACCGGTACGCCGATGTCGTCTCCGTCCACTCCGACCGGGTGCGCCTCCAGCGCCAGCTGCCCGCCGAGGACCTCTTCGGCGGCGCCCGGCGTCTGGACGCGATAGGCATCGGCCTCAATCTCCTGGTGCAGAACTACTCGGGCCGCCGTCTGGTGCGGCTCGCCGAGACCGGCTGCCGGATCCGGCTGCTCTTCCTCAACCCCGCGAGCAGCGCGGTCAAGCGTCGCGAGCGTGAACTCGGGCTGAAAAAGGGCGAGTTGAGCCGTTCGGTGGAGATGAACATCCTGCACATGCGCCGGGTGCGGACGGCGCTGCGCGACCCGGGGGCCTTCGAGATCCAGGTCTTCGACGAGACCCCGCGCTTCACCGCCTACCTGGTGGACGGCGACGGGGCGGACGGCCTCGCGGTCGTCCAGTCCTATCTGCGCCGCGCGCGGGGGATGGAGGCGCCGGTGCTCGTCCTGCGCGGCGGCGGCCGGCGGGGCGTGGTGCGGCCGGGCCAGGACGTGGAGCACGGCCTCTTCGAGACCTATCGCGAGGAATTCGAATCGGTCTGGGTGGATTCGCGTCCTGTGTCCTGATTCATGGTGAGACCTCCGGAGTGGATTCCGGCCGCCCGGCCGATTGTCAGTGCCGCGTGCGAGGGTGGTCGTCAACTGGGGGAAAGCACCACGAAGGAGGGGCAGCAGCATGAGCTGGCACCTGGAACCGCTGGTCGGGTTCGACCTGGAGACGACCGGCACCGAGCCGCGCGAGGCACGCATCGTGACGGCCGCGATCGTCGAAGTGCGGGGCGCCGACGTGGTCGGGCAGCGCGGCTGGCTGGCGGATCCGGGGATACGGATCCCGGCCCAGGCGTCGGCGGTCCACGGGATCAGCAGCGAGCACGCCGCGGCACAGGGCCGCCCCGCCGCCGAGGTCGCCGACGAGGTCGCCGAGACCTTGGCCGCCCACTGGCGCCGGGGCGTGCCCGTGGTCGCCTACAACGCGGCCTTCGATCTGACGCTGCTCGCCGCCGAGCTGCGCCGCCACCAACTGCCCTCGCTCAGCGACCGGTTGGGCGGCGCGCCCATAGGCCCGGTCGTCGATCCGTACACGATCGACCGCTCGGTGGACCGGTACCGCAAGGGCAAGCGCACGCTGGAAGCGGTGTGCGTCGAGTACGGCGTGGTCCTGGAGTCGGCGCACGACGCGGGGGCCGACGCGCTCGCGGCGGCCCGGGTGGCCGTGGCGATAGCCGAGCGCCACCCCCAGGTGGCGCGGCTCGAACCGGCGGAGCTGCATGACCGGCAGATCCAGTGGTACGCCGACTGGGCGGCCGACTTCCAGCGGTTCCTGCGCGGGAAGGGCAGCACGGACGCGGTGATCGACGGCTCCTGGCCGCTGCGCGAACTGACTCCGGCCCACGGCTGACCTGCTGCTACGGCCCGCCCGCAGCTGAGGCCCGCCCGCGCGGCGACCGGCGCGCGGGGGCACCGGGCGGCGGCGCTCAGAAGGGGTACCAGCGCACCTCGGGGTCGTCGTCGCGCAGCGAGGCGACCCGGCGGCGGAACTCGTCGAGCGCCTTCGGGTTGGTCGGGGCGTGCTGGGCGACCCAGGCGCAGCTGGCCGTCTCGCGCGCCCCGCGCAGGACGGCGCACCCGTCCCACTCGCGTACGTCCCAGCCATAGGCGCCGACGAACGCGTCGTACTGCTCGGCGGGCAGCCCGTACCGGTCGCGGGAGAGCGCCATCACGACCAGGTCGTGCTCGCGGAAGTCGGCGGAGAAGGTCTCCAGATCGACCAGGACCGGCCCCTCGGGGCCGATGTACACATTGCGGGGGAGGGCGTCGCCGTGAATGGGACCGAGGGGCAGATGCGGGGTGAGCGAGGCGGCCGCCTCGGCGAAGCCGTCCCTGCGGGCGCGCAGATACGCGGCGTCCGCCGGGTCGATCGCGGCACCGGCCAGCTGTAGCCACCGCTCGACTCCGCCCAGGAGTTCGCGGGGCGGCAGCGGGAAGGCGGGGGCCGGCAGGGCGTGGACGCGCCGGAGCAGCGCGGCCAGATCGGCCGGGGTGGCGGGACGTTCGGCGGCGGGCAGCCGGTGCCACACGGTCACCGGGTGGCCCTCGACGAGGCGGGGCTTCGGCTCGGCGGCCCGGACCGCGGGCACGCCGGCCTCGGCGAGCCAGGTCGCGACGGCGACTTCGCGCTCGGCGCGCTCCAGGAGTTCCGGGTGGGCCGTGGCATCGCGGCCGACCTTGACGACCAGGCCGTGCGCCTCGCCGGAGCCGGAGCCGGAGCCGGAGTTGGCGTCGGCGCCCGGCAGGGCGAAGACCGCGTTCTCGCCCAGGGCCAGCAGTTCGGCGTCCGTGGTTCCGGCGAGGGCGCCGGGGTCGTCCAGCGCCGTCGCGGCCAGCAGTTCGCGTGCCCGTGCCTCGTCCATAGGTGTCTCCCGGTGATCGTCTGGTCCCGGCCAAGTCTCGCATTCACGCAGGTCGTCTTGACGAACGGACGGACCGTCAGCACGATGACGGGGGCTGTTCGGCATTACTGGACAAAGGGGTCGAAAAGGTGGCATCGACGACCGCGAGTGCCCGGTCAGCCACCAGAAAACCGACGAACAGACGCACCACGGACATGGGCGGGAACGGGCAGGGCGGCGGCGCCTGGTTCCTGGTGCTCCCGGCGCTCCTGCCCATTCTGGTGCTCAGCGTGGGCCCCCTGCTCTACGGCATCGCGCTGGCCTTCACCGACTCCCAGTCCGGCCGCACCTCCGCCACCCGGTGGGTGGGGCTGCTCAACTTCCGCGATCTGGCGCACGACGGGCTGTTCTGGGAGTCGTTCCGGATCGGGCTGCTGTGGGCGGTCGGCGTCACGGTGCCCCAGTTCCTGCTGGCCCTCGGCCTCGCCCTGCTCCTGAACCAGAAGCTCCGGCTGCGCTGGCTGGCCCGGGCGCTCGCGATCATCCCCTGGGCCATGCCCGAGGTCGTGGTCGGCATCATGTGGCGCCTCGTCTACCAGCCGGACGCGGGCATCCTGAACGAGACGATGCGCACCCTGGGCCTCGGCGGCGGCCACGACTGGCTGACCGGGCTCACGACCGCGCTGCCCGCCGTGATCCTCGTCGGCGTCTGGGCCGGCATGCCCCAGACGACGGTGGCCCTCCTCGCCGGACTGCAGAACACCCCGCGCGAACTGCACGAGGCCGCCGCCATCGACGGCGCGGGCGCCTGGCGCCGGTTCCGCGCCGTCACCTGGCCCGCCCTGAAACCGGTGGCCCTCGCCATCACGGCGCTCAACTTCATCTGGAACTTCAATTCCTTCGCCCTGGTCTACGTCCTGACCAACGGGGGCCCGGGCGGCCGCACCCGGCTCCCGATGCTCTTCGCCTACGAAGAGGCCTTCCGCTACGGCCAGTTCGGGTACGCGGCGGCGATGGGCTGTGTGATGGTCGCCGTGATCGCCGTCTGCCTCGCCCTCTTCCTGGCGGGCCGCCTGGGCGAAGGGAGGGACAGGTGAGCGCCCGCACAAGGGCGTTGGCGCGGTCCGGACAGTACCTCGCGCTCCTCGCCTACCTCGTCTTCCTCGCCTTCCCCTTCCTCTGGCTGATCTCCACCGCCTTCAAGTCGCCGCGCGAACTGGGCTCGCTCCACCCGACCTGGATCCCACGCCACCCCACACTGGACAACTTCCGTCAGGCCTTCGACGAACAGCCCTTGCTGCACGCCGGGTTGAACAGCCTGATCGCGGCCTCCGCCGCCGCCGTGATCGCGGTACTGATCGCCACGCCGATGGCGTACGTCATGGCCCGGGGGAGGGGCCGGCTCGCGGCCGCCGCCACCGGCTGGGTGGTGATCAGTCAGGCCTTCCCCTTCGTGCTGCTGATCATCCCGCTCTTCCTGGTCCTCAAGAACCTGCACGCGATCAACTCGGTGGGCGGTCTCGTCATGGTGTACGTGGTCTGGTCACTGCCGTTCGCGCTCTGGATGCTGAACGGGTACGTACGCGCCGTGCCCGCCGAACTGGAGGAGGCCGCCGCCGTCGACGGCGCGGGACGCCTGCGCACCCTCGTCTCGGTCACCGCGCCCCTGCTGGCCCCCGGCATCGTGGCCACCGCGCTCTTCGCCTTCATCACGGCGTGGAACGAGTTCTTCTTCGCGCTCGTCCTGCTCAAGACCCCCGAGAAACAGACCCTGCCCGTCGTCCTCACCCACTTCCTCGGCGCGGAGGGAGTCGCCGACCTCGGCCCCCTGGCCGCTGCCGCCTTCCTCGCCACCCTGCCCTCCCTGGTGATCTTCGCGATCATCCAGAAGCGGATCACCGGCGGCATGCTGACCGGGGCGGTGAAGAGCTGATGCGGGACCGCGAACACGGCCTGTGCGGCCGGGCGTTCGGCGTGGTGGCGGCGCTGGGGCTGCTGCTGGGCTTGCTCACCGGATGCTCCGGCGGCGGCTCGGACGCCCCGGGAGTGGTCAGGCTCCGCTTCCAGTCCCTGGCCTGGCAGAAGGAGTCCGTGGACGCCACCAAGGCCCTCGTCAAGGAGTGGAACGCGGCGCATCCCGCCATCCAGGTCCAGTACGTACAGGGCAGTTGGGACACCGTGCACGACCAGCTGCTCACCGCCTTCGAGGGCGGCGAGGCGCCGGACGTCATCCACGACGCCTCCGACGACCTGGCCGACTTCGCCTACGGCGGCTACCTCGCGGACCTGAACGGTCTGCTGCCGTCGCGGCTCAAGGCGGACATCCCGGCGCAGAGCTGGCAGACGGCCACCTTCGGAAAGGGGGTGTACGGGGTGCCGTTCCTCCAGGAGCCGAGGGTGCTGATCGCCAACGCGAAGGTCCTCAAGGCCTCCGGGGCCCGCATCCCCACCCCCGAACAGCCCTGGACCTGGGCCGAGTTCAGACAGGTGACGAAGAAGCTGAGCGGAGACGGGAAGTACGGGGTGGCCTGGCCGCTGAAGGAGCCGGTCTCGGTGACGCTCAACCTGGGCCTCTCCGCGGGCGGCCGGCTCTTCGCTCGGGACGCCGATGGCAGGGCGAAGGTGGAGTTCACGGCGGGCGACGCGGTCGTCCCCGACACCATCGCGGCCCAGGTCAACACCGACCGGAGCGCGGCGCGCGCCACCCTCGGGATGGGCGGCTCGGACACGCTGCCCGGCTTCTTCGGCGGCAAGTACGCGATGGTGCCGCTCGGGTTCTCCTACCGCCAGCAGATCGTGCGGCAGGCGCCGCCCGGCTTCGAGTGGACGGTGCTGCCCGCCCCGGCGGGCAGTGCGGGCCTGGACCAGGGGGTCAGCCCGCAGACCCTCTCGGTCGCCCAGGACAGCCCGCACAAGAAGGAGGCCGCCGAGTTCGTCGACTTCCTGCTGCGCCCCGCGAACATGGTGCGCCTGGCCGAGGGTGACTGGATGCTGCCCACGGGGACGGAGGCTCTCAAGGACCCGGCCCTGCACACGGCCAAGGACGGCTGGGCGACGGGAGCGGCGCTCGCCCCGCATCTGCGCTCGGCTCCCGCGCAGTCGGTACGGGGCTACCCGGAGTGGAAGGACAAGATCGCCACCCCCGCCCTCCAGGAGTACTACAGCGGGGCGATCGACGCGGCCGGGCTGAGGAAGCGCCTGGTCCAGGACGGGAACCGGGTGCTCGCGCGCTATCAGCGCTGAGGGTGCGGACGGCACTCGCGGGCCTTCAACCCCCTTGTCCATGAGGTGACTTGAGGGGGCCGGGGGTGGGCCGGGTTCACACAGAGTGTCCACCGGCCCTCCATAAAGCCCGAGTTGTCGGCACCTGGCCGGGTTTCGCATTACGAAACCTTGTTGGCTAAGTCACAGCCGTATGAAGTCCTTGATCTGCGCGCGTCAATCGGCAAGGGTTTCGAACCAGCCCCGGAAAGTTTCCTTCCGGTAGGCAAACCCCCCACAAATAGTGACGAGGAGACCCCTCTTCATGGCAACTCACAAGCGCTCGCGCAGGACCAAGCTCACCGCGGGCATAGCCGCCGTCGTGGCGACGGCCGGACTCACCACGCTGGGTTCCTCGTTCGCCGGGGCCGCTCCCGCCGAAGGCCCGGTCTACGGGCTCGACGCCAAGGACGCGGTCGACGGAAGCTACATCGTCCTGCTCGACAAGTCGGCCACGGCCGACTCCAAGCGCAAGCTCGCCGAGGAATACGGCGGCAAGCTCCAGCGCGACTACTCCTCATCCCTCAACGGCTTCTCCGCCAGCGGGCTCTCGCAGACCGAGGCCAAGCGCCTGGCGGCAGACCCGTCCGTCGGCACGGTCGTACAGAACAAGAAGTTCCACATCAACGCGGAGCAGGCGAACCCGCCGTCCTGGGGCCTGGACCGGATCGACCAGTCCGCCACCGCGGGCGACGGCAAGTACACCTACCCGGAGAGTGCGGGCGACGGCGTCACCGCGTATGTGATCGACACCGGAGTCCGCATCTCGCACAAGGACTTCGGCGGCCGGGCCTCCTACGGCTTCAACGCGGTCGACAACAACGACAAGGCCGACGACGGCAACGGCCACGGCACGCACGTCGCGGGCACCATCGCGGGTGCCGAGCACGGCGTGGCCAAGAAGGCGAAGATCGTCGCCGTGCGGGTGCTCGACAACCAGGGTTCCGGCAGCACCGACCAGGTCGTCGCCGGCGTCGACTGGGTCACCAAGAACCACAAGGGCCCCTCCGTCGCCAACCTGAGCCTCGGCGGGACCGCCGACCCGGCGCTCGACGCGGCCGTGCGGAAGGCGATCGCCTCCGGGGTCACCTTCGGTGTGGCGGCCGGCAACGAGTCCGCGGACGCGGGCAACGGCTCGCCCTCCCGCGTCAAGGAGGCCATCACCGTCGCCTCCTCGACCAAGGACGACCAGCAGTCCGACTTCTCCAACTTCGGTTCCGTGGTGGACCTTTACGCCCCCGGTTCGGACATCACCTCCGACTGGAACACCAGCGACACGGCCACCAACACCATCTCCGGCACGTCCATGGCGACCCCCCACGTCGTCGGCGCGGCGGCGGTCTATCTGGCGGGGCACAAGGACGCGACCCCCGCCCAGGTCTCCGACGCCCTCACCCAGGGCGCCACGGCCGACAAGATCTCCAACGCGAGTCCGGGCACCCCGAACAAGCTGCTGAAGGTCGTCGAGTAGACACCACCCGGCAGCACTGAGCGACGGCCTCCGCGCCCGTCCCCCACGGGGCGCGGGGGCCGTCCTACTGTGGGCCCATGACGACGACGTACGCCGCTCTGCTGCGCGGCATCAATGTGGGCGGGAAAAAGAAAGTTCCCATGGCCGAGCTCCGAAAGCTCCTGGAAGGGCTGGGCCACGGCCAGGTGAAGACGTACCTCAACAGCGGCAACGCCGTCTTCACCAGCGCATCCGGCGACCAGGACGCGATCGCGGCGGGCCTTGAGGCCGCCATCGAGAAGCACTTCGGCTTCGGCGTCGACTGCATGGTGCGCGGCGGACCCTATCTGCGGTCCGTCCTGGACGCGTGCCCCTTCCCGGCCGAGGAACTGGCCGGCAAGCAGCTGCACGCCACCTTCTTCTCCGGCCCGCCCGTCACCGCCGAGCGCTTCGCCTCCCTCGACCCGGCCGCCTACCTCCCCGAGGAGTTCCGGCTCGGCGACCAGGTGCTCTATCTGTACGCGCCCGAGGGCCTCGGCACGTCACAGCTCGCCGCCGCCCTCTCCCGGCCCGCCCTGCTGAAGGGCATCAGCGCGACCTCCCGCAACTGGAACACCGTCAAGGCGCTGGTCGAGCTGACGGAGGCGGCCGGGGCTCAGGGCGCCTGAAGGGCGTCGAGCGCCTTCGACTCCTGCTCCGACAGCGTGACGTGAGCCGCGGCGAGGTTCTCGTCCAGGTGGCTGACCGAGCCGGTGCCGGGCGTCGGGCACAGCACGGGGGAGCGGTGCAGCAGCCAGGCGAGGGCGATCTGCCCCCGGCTCGCACCCCGCTGTCGTGCGATCGCGTCGAGCGCGGCTGCCGCGTCCCCGGTGAGAGCGCCGTTCGCCAGCGGGAACCAGGGCAGGAACGCCAGGCCGTGCGCCTCGCAGAGGCCGAGGACCGCCTCCGAACCCCGGTCCAGGAGGTTGAAGCGGTTCTGCACGGAGGCGATACGGGTCAGCGCGAGCGCCGAGGCCAGCTGCCGGGCCGTGACGCTGTCGAGGCCGATGTGCCGGATCTTGCCCTCGTGCCTCAACTCATCCAGCGCGCCCAGCTGTTCGGCCATCGGCACGTCGGGGTCGAGGCGGTGCAGCTGATACAGGTCGATGGTCTCCACCCGCAGCCGGCGCAGGCTCGCCTCGCACATCGCCCGGAGTCGTTCGGGCCGGCCCGCGATGTGCCAGGCGCGGTCGCTGGTGCGCACGACACCGCCCTTGGTGGCGATCACCAGGTCGGCCGGGTAGGGGTGGAGGGCCTCGGCGACGAGCTCCTCGGCCAGGTCCGGGCCGTAGTTGTCGGCGGTGTCGATCAACGTGACGCCCCGCCCCACGGCCCGGCGCAGCACGGCGAGCGCGTCCGACCGCTCGCCGCGCGGGCCCCAGTAGCCCGGGCCGGTGAGCTGTGCGGTGCCGAAGCCGAGCCGTCGCAGGGGGCGGTCCCCGCCCAGGAGGAAGGTCTCAGTGATCATGCCGGGACGGTATCGGAGGGGTTCGGGGTCCTTCCGGCGGGGCGGGGCGGGATGAAAGTGGCCCGCATTGTCGTGGGTGCAATGGCCCATGTGCGGGGGCCAATGGCGGGCTAGGGTCGGGGCATGAACGACATCGCGACAGCTTCCGTGCGGCCCGCCACCGTCGACTTCTACTTCGACCCAGCCTGCCCCTTCGCCTGGATCACCTCCCGCTGGATGCTGGAGGTCGAGCAACACCGGGACATCGAGCTGAGATTCCGGCCGATGAGCCTGTACCTGCACAACGTCGGCAATGAACTGCCCGACTGGTACAGGGACTTGGTCGACCGCTCCATCGGGCCCGTCCGGGTCGCGGTCGCGGCGGCCGAGGCGCACGGGGAGGGTGTGCTGCGCGACCTCTACACCGCCTTCGGCACCCGCATCCACCAGGACAAGAACCAGGACTTCGACGAGGTGATCGCCCAGTCCCTCGCGGAGCTCGGTCTCCCGGCCGGACTCGCCGGGGCGGCTCACGACCCGGCGTACGACGAGGCCGTGCGGCGCAGCCACGACGCGGGCAAGGACCCGGCAGAGGACGGGTACGTCGGCACCCCGACCATGCACCTGGACGGCAAGGTCTACTTCGGCCCCGTGCTCAGCTCGATCCCGCGCGGCGAGGAGGCGGCCCGGCTCTTCGACAGCGTGCGGACGATCGCGGCGTACCCGGACTTCTTCGAGCTGAAGCGGACTCGGACGGGGTCCCTCCGCTTCGACTGACCCCCGGCGGGGGCCGTGCTCCCGGCACCCTGGCGGGGGCCGCGCCCCCTACGCGGACAGGGCCGGCACCCCGCCCCCTACCCGCGCCTCGTCGTAGCGGAGCAGTAGCAGGCTCGCCAACTCCGGCGCCGCGCCCAGTACTTCGGACAGGGTGTCCGCTTCCTCGGCGCCCCGGGCTATGCGGTCGGGGAGGAAGCCGGGGGCTATGACGTAGGGGGCCACGGCCACGCGGTGCACGCCCTCGGATCTCAGGGCGCGCACCGCGTCCTCGGTGCGGGGCAGTGCCGCGGAGGCGAACGCAGGTCGCACGGCGCACCAACCGGTGTGCCGCAGCTCCCGCGCGATTTCAGCGATCACTGCGATCGCCTCCGGGTCGGTGGAGCCCGCCGAGGCCAGGACGACCCCGGTCGAGCTTTTGTCGGCCGGGCTCAGGCCCGCCTCGTACAGCCGTCGCTCCAGTGCGGCGAGCAGTAGGGGCGAGGGGCCGAGGACGTCGGCGAGACGGATGTTCAGGCGGGCCGGGGCCCGGCCGAGGGCCGCCGGGATGTCGGCCTTCGCGTGGAACGCGCGGGTCAGGAGGAGGGGGAGGGCCACGACGTCCCGGATGCCTTCGAGGGCGAGACGGTCCAGGGCCTCGGGGACCGAGGGGGCGTTGAAGTCCAGGTACGCGGTCTCCACGCGCAGCCCCGGACGCAGCGCCCGGGCCCGCCGCACCAGGGCGCTTACGGTCGCGGCGTGGCGCGGGTCGCGGCTGCCGTGGGCTATGACGAGGAGGACCGGGCGGTGCACGGGCGGCTCAACCCTTCACGAGCAGACCGCGGCCGCGCAGCACCCTGCGCTCCAGCGGGCTGAAGATCAGCAGGTCGATGGCGATGCCCACGATGAGGATCAGGAAGATCGCGAGGAAGATGCCGGGCATGTCGGAGTTGTTGCGGCCGTTCTCCAGCAACTGGCCGAGCCCGAGGCCCAGATCGGGCGAGGAGGCGATGATCTCGGCGGCCATCAGGGAGCGCCAGGAGAACGCCCAGCCCTGCTTGAGGCCCGCGAGGTAACCGGGCAGCGCGGCCGGCATCAGGATGTGCCAGGCACCCCGCACCCCGGTCGCGCCGAGCGTGCGGCCGGCCCGCAGATACAGCGGCGGAACCTGGTCGACGCCGGAGACCAGGCCGTTGGCGATGGAGGGGACCGCGCCGAGCAGGATCACGGCGTACATCATCGAGTCGTTGAGGCCCAGCCACAGCACGGCCGGCGGCACCCAGGCCACCGACGGCAGCGACTGGAGGCCGGACAGGATCGGGCCGATGGCCGCCCGCACGAACTTGACCCGGGCCACGAGCAGACCGAGCGGGGTGCCGATGGCCAGGGCGAGCAGGAAGCCGAGCAGTCCGCGCGAGACGCTGGTCCACACCACGTCGAGCAGGGTGCCCTGGAGCCACATGTCGGTCAGGCTCGACCACACCGCGGACGGCGCGGGCAGCTTGTACTCGTCGGTGACCTTCGCCCAGACCAGGACCTGCCACACCACGAGGACGAGGGCGACCGCGGTCAGCGGCGGCAGGACCTTCTTGACCAGCACCTCGCGCACCGGGGTGCGGTGGGACTGCACGGTCTCGAGCGCGTCGAGGCCCGCTTCGAGGCTGCCGAGCCCGGGGGAGTCCTCGACGGGGGTGGTCTCGACGTCAGTGGTCTCAGTGCTGGCCATGGCGGCGGATCTCCCCACGCAGTTGTTCAGTGATCTCGACGGACAGCTCCGCCACTTCGGCGTCCTCGATGCGGCGCGGCTGCTCGATGTCCACCGTCCACTCGTGGGCGACCCGGCCGGGCCGCGAGGAGAGCAGCACCACGCGCTGGGCGAGCCGGACCGCCTCGCGCACGTTGTGGGTCACGAACAGCACCGACAGGTTGGTCTCGCGCCAGATGCGGGTCAGCTCGTCGTGCAGGACGTCGCGGGTGATCGCGTCCAGGGCGGCGAACGGCTCGTCCATCAGCAGGAGTTGGGAGTCCTGGGCGATCGCGCGGGCCATCGCGACGCGCTGGCGCATACCGCCCGACAGCTCGTGCACGCGTTTGCCGTACGCGCCCTCCAGGCGGACCAGGGACAGGAGTTCCTCGGCCCGGTCGCGCCGGTCGTTCTTGGTCACCCCGCGCAGCCGCAGGGCGAGTTCGATGTTCTTGCCCGCGGTCAGCCACGGGAACAGGGCGTGCTCCTGGAACATCAGGGCAGGGCGCCCGCCGGGCGTCTCGATGGCGCCCGCGGTCGGCGCGTCGAGCCCCGCGACCAGGTTGAGCAGCGTCGATTTTCCGCAGCCGGAGGCGCCCAGGAGGGTGACGAACTCGCCCGGTGCGACATCGAGCGTGATGTCGTCGAGGACGAGCTGCGGTCCCGCGGGACCGTCGAAGGACTTCGAGACGTGCTCGATGCGGGCGGCGTACGCGTGCTCCGCCGCCGTGCGGTCCGTGGCCTTGGCGAGTGCGGTGGCCATGGTCGTCACCTCCTGGGAAACCTGTGAACCGGCCGGGTGGGTGGACTACTTGACGCCGAGACCGGCGTCGCCGACCTCAGGCTTGCCCAGGGACTTGAGGACCTTGTTGAGCGGAGCCAGGTCGTAGATGCCGCTCAGGTCGGGCTTCTTGAGGAGACCGGCCTTCACCGCGTGGTCGGCCTGCGCCTGCAGGGTGGCCGCCAGCGGGTCGTCCAGGGTCTTGATGGACTTCCACGCCGGGTCGATGATGTCCGCGGGAAGCGCCTTGCCGGACAGCTTCTTGAGCGCCTCGTTGGCCGAGGCCTTCGCCTGGTCGGGGTGGGCCGAGATCCAGTCGTTGGTCTTCACCGAGCCGCGAAGGACCGCCTCGACGACGTCGGGGTGCTCCTTGAGGAACTTCTGCGACACGATGATGTTGGTGATCACGAACTGCTTGTCCGGCCACAGGTCGGACTCGTCGAGCAGCACCTTGCCGCCCTCGGACACCAGCTTGGACGCGGTCGGCTCGGGCACCCAGGCGCCGTCGATCGAGCCGGACTTGAAGGCGTCCGGGGTGATCTTGTTGTCGGTGCGGACCACGTTGACGTCGCCCTTGCCGCTCTGCGCGTCGACCTTCCAGCCCTTGTCGGCGATCCAGTTGAGGAACGCCACGTCCTGGGTGTTGCCGAGCTGCGGCGTCGCTATGTTCTTGCCCTTGAGGTCGTCGAGCGACTTGATCTTGTCGGGCTTGACCACGAGCTTCACGCCGCCGGACGCGGAGCCGCCGATGATGCGCAGGCTCTGGCCCTTGGACTTGGTGTAGCCGTTGATGGCCGGCGAGGGGCCGATCCAGCCGATGTCGATCGAGCCCGCGTTGAGGGCCTCGATCTCGGAGGGACCCGCGTTGAAGGTGGCCGTCTTGACGGCCGTGCCGCCCAGCTCCTTCTGGAAGAGCCCCTCCTGGACGCCGACCAGCGGCGTGGCGTGGGTCAGGTTCGGGAAGTAGCCGATCTTCACGGAGTCGGCCGAGAGCTTCTTGCCGTTGGCGGCGGGCGTGGCGTTCCCGGCGTCGCTCTTGTCGGCGGACGAGCCGTAGCCGCACGCGGCGAGCGCGCCGAACAGCAGCGGCAGGGTGGTGGCGGCGACGAGGCTGCGCCTCAAGGTGGAGCTGGCAGGCACGGGAGGGTGTCCTCTCGGAGGCCCGGTGCTTACGTCCGGAGTCTCAACTCCGGGACGCGGCCGGGAAGTCGGCAGGTCTTCGGCGGAACAGGCGGTTCTGGTGGTGCTGGTGGTGCAGCCGGGCGCGCGAGCGGTGCGCGTACGTCATCGCGCACATCGCGCCACCCCGCCCTGGCCGCTGCCGAGGGAGCCGCTGCCCACGCGGCCGCCCTCCTTCGCGAAGGTCGAATAGACGTCGTGGGTCATCAGAAGTCCCAGCCTTCTTCGTCCTCGACCGTGGTGAGGACCTTGTGGGTGGCGAACGACTCGCCCGCCATGCCGGCGGCGAGCGTGGTGCCGTCCGCCGGGTCGATCAGGAGGAAGGATCCGGTGCGCCGGGACTCGGCGTAGGAGTCGAGCGCCAGCGGCTCGGCGGTGCGCACCTTGACCCGGCCGATGTCGTTGGCGACGAGCTGGCCCGGGTGGGGGTGCTGGGAGAGGTCGTCCAGGGTGAGCCGGGACTCGATCTCCTTGACGATCGCCTTGACCGTGCGGGTGGTGTGCTTGAGCAGCACCCGCTGACCCACCGTCAGGGGCTGGTCGGCCACGTGGCAGACGGTCGCCTCGACGTCCTGGGTGGTGGGGGGAGCGTCCCCGCTCGGCACGATCAGATCGCCGCGCGAGATGTCGATGTCGTCCGCCAGGAGGAGCGTGACGGACTGCGGGGTCCAGGCGACGTCGACGGACTCGCCGAGCAGGTCGATCCCCGCCACCGTGCTCGTGCGCCCCGACGGAAGCACCGTCACCGGCTCGCCGACCCGGAACGTACCGGCCGCGATCTGGCCCGCGTAGCCCCGGTAGTCGGGGAGTTCGGCGGTCTGCGGCCGGATCACGTACTGCACCGGAAGGCGCGCGTGGCACGAGGTCAGGTCGTGGCTGACCGGGACCGTCTCCAGGTGCTCGAGGACGGTGGGGCCGCCGTACCAGTCCATGTTGGCGCTGGGCTCCACCACGTTGTCGCCGGCCAGCGCCGAGATCGGGATGGCGGTGATCTCAGGCACGCCCAACTCGCTGGCGTACGCGGTGAATTCCTCGGCGATCGAGGCGAAGACCTTCTCCTCGTACGCCACCAGGTCCATCTTGTTGACGGCCAGGACCACGTGCGGCACGCGCAGCAGGGCGGCGACCGCGGCGTGCCGGCGGGTCTGCTCGATGACGCCGTTGCGGGCGTCGACCAGGACCACGGCGAGGTCGGCGGTGGAGGCGCCGGTCACCATGTTGCGGGTGTACTGCACGTGCCCCGGGGTGTCGGCCAGGATGAACCGGCGCCGGGGGGTCGCGAAGTAGCGGTACGCCACGTCGATGGTGATGCCCTGCTCGCGCTCGGCCCGCAGGCCGTCGGTGAGCAGCGCGAGGTCGGGGGCTTCCTGGCCGCGCTTGAGCGAGGCCGCCTCGACGGCCTCCAGCTGGTCGGTCAGGACCGACTTGGAGTCGTGCAGGAGCCGGCCCACCAGGGTGGACTTGCCGTCGTCGACGGACCCGGCGGTCGCGAAGCGCAGCAGGGTGGTGGCCGAGAGATCGGCCAACTGCACTGCTGTATCAACGGAGTTGGACATTCTAGAAGTACCCCTCGCGCTTGCGGTCTTCCATCGCGGCCTCGGACATCTTGTCGTCGGCTCGGGTGGCGCCCCGCTCGGTGAGCCTCGATGCGGCGATCTCGGTGATGACGGCGTCCAGCGTCGTCGCGTCGGAGTCGACGGCGCCGGTGCAGGACATGTCACCGACCGTGCGGTAGCGCACCAGACGCGTCTCGACGCTCTCGTCGGCCTTGGGGCCGCCCCACTCGCCGGCGGTCAGCCACATGCCGGACCGCTTGAACACCTCGCGTTCGTGCGCGAAGTAGATCTGGGGCAGGTCGATGTCCTCGCGGGCGATGTACTGCCACACGTCCAGCTCGGTCCAGTTGGACAGCGGGAACACCCGGACGTGCTCGCCGGGGGCGTGCCGGCCGTTGTAGAGCTGCCACAGCTCGGGGCGCTGACGGCGCGGGTCCCACTGCGAGAACTCGTCCCGCAGCGAGAACACCCGCTCCTTGGCGCGGGCCTTCTCCTCGTCGCGCCGGCCGCCGCCGAACACCGCGTCGAAGCGGTGCTCCTGGATGGCCTCGGTCAGCGGGAGGGTCTGGAGCGGGTTGCGGGTCCCGTCCGGGCGCTCGCGCAGCTTGCCCGCGTCGATGTAGTCCTGCACCGAGGCGACGTGCAGCCGGAGTCCGTGCTCGGCCACCACCCGGTCGCGGTAGGCGAGGACCTCGGGGAAGTTGTGCCCGGTGTCGACGTGCAGGAGCGTGAACGGAACGGCGGCCGGGGCGAACGCCTTCAGGGCCAGGTGCAGCATGACGATGGAGTCCTTGCCGCCGGAGAACAGGATCACCGGCCGCTCGAACTCACCCGCCACCTCGCGGAAGATGTGCACCGCCTCGGACTCCAGGGCGTCCAGGTGGCTGAGCGCGTACGGGCTGTCGATGCCCTCGCCCGCAGTGATTGCCGAGGTCATGCCAGGCCCCTCTCGGTGAGCAGCGCGAAGAGCGCGGCCGCGGATTCCCGCACGGTCTGGGTGTGCGACTCGATGCGCAGATCGGGTGACTCCGGCGCCTCGTACGGGTCGTCGACGCCGGTCAGGCCGCTGATCTCGCCGGCCGCCTGCTTGGCGTAGAGGCCCTTCACATCGCGGACGGAGCAGACCTCCACGGGAGTCGCGACATGCACCTCCAGATAGGCGGTGCCCTCGCTCTGGTGACGCTTGCGCACCGCCTCGCGGCTGTCTGCGTACGGGGCGATCACCGGGACCAGGGCCTTCACGCCGTTGGCGGCGAGCAGTTCGGCGACGAAGCCGATCCGCTGCACGTTGGTGTGCCGGTCCTCGCGGCTGAAGCCGAGGCCCGCCGAGAGGAACTCGCGGATCTCGTCGCCGTCGAGCACCTCCACCCGGTGCCCGGCCGCGCGCAGTCGGCCCGCGAGCTCATAGGCGATGGTGGTCTTGCCGGCGCTCGGCAGACCGGTCAGCCAGATGGTGGCTCCCGCCTCCGTCACGCTCATCGGGGTCTCCTGATCGTTCTTCTGACGGTCCGTCATCCGTGCAGCCCGCACTCGGTCTTGTTGCGCCCGGCCCAGCGTCCGGCCCGCGCGTCCTCGCCCTCGGCTACCCGACGGGTGCAGGGGGCGCAGCCGATGGAGGGGTAGCCGTCCATGAGGAGGAGGTTGGTGATCACGCCGTGCTCGGCGACGTAGGCGTCCACGTCGTCCTGCGTCCAGCGGGCGATCGGCGACACCTTGACCTTCTGGCGCTTCTCGTCCCAGCCGACGACCGGGGTGTTCGCCCGGGTCGGGGACTCGTCGCGGCGCAGCCCGGTGGCCCAGGCGGCGTACGAACCGAGGCCGTCCTCAAGGGGCTTGACCTTGCGCAGCGCGCAGCACAGGTCGGGGTCGCGGTCGTGCAGCTTCGGGCCGTACTCGGCGTCCTGTTCGGCGACGGTCTGGCGCGGGGTGAGGGTGATGACGTTGACGTCCATCACCTCGGCGACGGCGTCCCGGGTGCCGATGGTCTCGGGGAAGTGGTAGCCGGTGTCGAGGAACACCACGTCCACGCCGGGCATCGCACGCGAGGCGAGGTGGGCGACGACCGCGTCCTCCATGGAGGAGGTCACGCAGAAGCGCTCGCCGAAGGTGTCGGCGGCCCAGCGCAGGATCTCCAGGGGAGAGGCCTCTTCGAGGTCCCGGCCCGCCTGCTCGGCGAGTTCCCTGAGCTCCTCGGCGGTGCGCCCGCCCGGGTCCCGGTCCGCCTGCCCGGCGAGCGCCGCGCGCTCCCGGGCGGTACCGGTGCCGGTCTGAGTGGCCGTCATATCGCTTCCCCTCCACGGTCGTTGCGCTGAACGCCACGGGCGAGCAGCCCGAGGAACTTCAGCTGGAAGGCCCGGTTGCACGCCGCGCACTCCCAGGCGCCGTGACCGGTCTCGTTGGGCCGCAGGTCCTCGTCGCCGCAGTACGGGCAGTAGAAGGGGGCCGCGCGCTCGCTCATGACAGGGCCTCCTCGTCGGCACGCGCCGCCCAGGTGGCGAAGCGCTCGCCCTCGGCGCGCTCCGCCTGGAAGCGCCCGAGCACCCGCTCGACGTAGTCGGGCAGCTCGGCCGAGGTGACCTTCAGGCCGCGGACCTTGCGGCCGAAGCCGGCCTCCAGGCCGAGCGCGCCGCCCAGGTGCACCTGGAAGCCCTCGACCTGGTTGCCCTCGCCGTCCAGGACCAGCTGGCCCTTGAGGCCGATGTCGGCGACCTGGATGCGGGCGCAGGAGTTGGGGCAGCCGTTGATGTTGATGGTGATCGGCTCGTCGAACTCCGGCAGGCGGCGCTCCAGTTCGTCGATGAGCGAGGCGCCGCGCGCCTTGGTCTCGACGATGGCGAGCTTGCAGAACTCGATGCCGGTGCAGGCCATCGTGCCGCGCCTGAACGGGGAGGCGTTGACCTTGAGGCCGAGCGCCTCCAGGCCGGCCACGAGCGAGTCGACGCGGCCCTCCTCGATGTCGAGCACGATCAGCTTCTGCTCGGCGGTGGTGCGCAGGCGTCCCGATCCGTGCGTCTCGGCGAGTTCGGCGATCTTGCTCAGGGTCGCGCCGTCCACGCGGCCCACGCGGGGCGCGAAGCCGATGTAGAAGCGGCCGTCGGTCTGGCGGTGCACCCCGAGGTGGTCGCGCCACACCTCCTTGGGCAGTTCGGGCGCGGGCCCGTCGACCAGCTTCCGCTCGAGGTACTCGTCCTCCAGGACCTGGCGGAACTTCTCCGCGCCCCAGTCGGCGACCAGGAACTTCAGCCGGGCGCGGGTGCGCAGCCGGCGGTAGCCGTAGTCACGGAAGATCGAGATGACGCCCTCGTACACGTCGGGCACCTCGTCGAGGGGCACCCAGGCGCCGAGCCGCACGCCGAGCTTGGGGTTGGTGGACAGTCCGCCGCCGACCCACAGGTCGAAGCCGGGGCCGTGCTCGGGGTGTTCGACACCGACGAAGGCGATGTCGTTGATCTCGTGCGCGACGTCCAGCTGCGGCGATCCGGAGACCGCGCTCTTGAACTTGCGGGGCAGGTTGGAGAAGGCCGGGTTGCCGATGTAGCGGCGCTGGATCTCGTCGATCGCCGGGGAGCCGTCGATGATCTCGTCCGCGGCGATCCCGGCGACCGGCGAGCCGAGGATGACGCGCGGGGTGTCGCCGCAGGCCTCGGTGGTGGACAGGCCGACGGCTTCGAGGCGGTTCCAGATCTCCGGGACGTCCTCGATGCGGATCCAGTGGTACTGGATGTTCTGCCGGTCGGTGAGGTCGGCGGTGCCGCGCGCGAACTCCTGCGAGATCTCGCCGATCACCCGCAGCTGCTCGGTGGTCAGGCGGCCGCCGTCGATGCGGACGCGCAGCATGAAGTACTCGTCGTCCAGCTCCTCCGGCTCCAGGATCGCCGTCTTGCCGCCGTCGATGCCCTGGCGGCGCTGGGTGTAGAGGCCCCACCAGCGCATCCGGCCGCGCAGGTCGTTGGGGTCGATGGAGGCGAAGCCGCGCTTGGAGTAGATCGTCTCAATGCGTGTCCGCACATTGAGACCGTCGTCGTCCTTCTTGAACTGCTCGTTCCCGTTGAGCGGCGTGAAGTGGCCGACGGCCCACTGGCCTTCACCACGGTGGCGGCCCGGCTTGCGGCGGGGCGTCGTGGGGGCAGGGTTTTCCGGGCTGGCGGCCATGGCGTATGTCCTTCGGGACTGCGGGTGGGCGGCTCTGACCTGCACACTCGCGCTTCGGCGCGGCGGTGCGCAGTCAGGACAGAGGGGAGAGAATCGCGGCGTGGCTGGAGGCGTCAGCGTGCCGGACAGATGGCGCTGGACATGCGGCCGAGGTCGACGTGCCGCCGACTCACCAAGGCAATTCCAGTTCCAGACATGACGGAAGCGTGTCACGGGACTTTAGACCCAGTCCACCACTATCCAGAATGTGGACATAGCTGTCCCGCATCGTAAGACTCTGTGGTCCGGGTCACTGGACCGCGCCCGGCCAGGGTCCCGGCGTGGGCACCTCTTCGGCCTGCTCCTCCTTGGTGTCGAAGAGCTTGAAGCCGCGCCGCAGATAGTTGTCCATGGCGTGCTCGCCGTCCAGCGAGCAGGTGTGCACCCACACCCGCTCGGTGGGGGGAAGCTCCGGCCACCTCTCGGCCAGATCCCAGGCCCGCCGCAGCCCGTACGTCAGGAGGTGGCCGCCGATGCGCCGGCCCCGGAAGGCGGGGATCAGACCGAAGTAGACGATCTCGACCGAGCCGCCGGGCTGGGCCTCCAGCTCGACGTAACCGGCGGGCGTGCCCCGCTCGTAGGCCACCCAGGTCTCGGTGCCGGGCTTGTCCAGGGTCCGCTGCCACTCGGCGCGGCTCCAGCCGAGGCGGTCGAGCCAGGTGATGTCGCCGCCGACCGCCGTATAGAGGAAGCGGCTGAACTCCGGCGAGGGGATCCCGGCGCGCGCGATCGTGATGTCACCCTCGGGTTCCGCGCCGGGGCGCAGATCGGCGGGGGAGGTCTGTTCCAGGGACCAGGTGGTCACGGTGATGCTCATGGACGTCAGGCAATCATGCGCGCCGCGCTGCCTCCAACGCAGGTCAGGCGAGCTCGCCCCGGGCCGCCGCGATCGCCGGGGAAAGCGAGTGGGGGAGCAGGTCCGCCGGATGGCCGGGCCGGACGACCTCCACTCGTACGTCCTCGCTGAAGCGGTACGGGCGGTGGGCGAGGACCTCCGCGAGATGGCGGCGCAGGCGGGACATCTCGGCCCGTACGGTCACCGTGCGCGTCGGGTCCTCGAAGATGTCCTGGGCGAGCTGGGCCGCGCTGCGGCCCTCCCGGTTCAGGGCGAGCACGAAGAGCAGCTCGGCGTGGCGGGGGCTGAGCTCCTGCGTCCAGTCGCCCGCGTCTCCCGAGACGGTCACCGCGCAGCGCCGGGGCCTGGAGAGGTCGAGCACGACCCGCCGGGCGGCCGAGGGACCGGGCCCGGCCGCCTCGTCGGCGACCCGCACGAGGCGGCCGCCGGGCAGGGGCTCGATGGTGCACATGCCGAGCGAGGGCAGCCAGACCCGGCCCGTGCGCCGGGCCTTCGGCAGGGCGAGCCGGTCGGTGGGCGGCATGCCGGTGACCGCGGCGACCCAGCCGTCGTCGTCGACGGCGAGGGCCCGGCCGCCCACCCGGCACAGCACCGGGGCGGCCACCGTGCGCAGCCGCTCCAGGGCGGCGAAGTGCCGGCCGCGCAGCTCGGCCGCGGCGAGCCGGGCCACCGAGGTGACGAAGGAGAGCGTCGCCGGGTGCATGGTGCTGAGCGGCCCGCTGATGTCCACCACGCCGAGCAGCCGCCCGTCGCGCGGGTCGACGACCGGCGCGCCCGCACAGGTCCAGGTGTGGTGGGCGGCCACGAAGTGCTCGGCCGAGTACACCTGCACCGGACGCCCGGTGACGAGCGGGGTGCCCACCCCGTTGGTGCCGGCGGCCGTCTCGCTCCAGTCCGCGCCGACCTCGAACCCCAGGGTGTCGGCGAGCCTCAGGACGGAGGGATGGCCCTCGCGCCACAGCAGCCGGCCCTCGGTGTCCGAGACGACCATGATGTGCTGGGCCGCGTCCGCGACCGACACCAGCGCGTCCCGCAGCACCGGCAGGACCTCCGCCAACGGCGAGTGCCGCCTGCGCCGTTCGACCTCGGACAGCGGCAGCAGGCCCGCGTGGTTGTCCCCGTCCGGGTCGAGGCCGCTGCGCAGCGCGCGCCGCCAGGACTCCCCGATCTCCGTGCGCGGTACGACCTTCGAGCTCCGGCCCGCGAGCGCGGCCGCGCGTACGCCCTTCAGGAGCCGGGTCGCCTCCTGGGCGTCCATGGCGGCGAGCCGGGCCACGTCCAGCGTGGTGGTGTGCACGGAATCCTCCTGCCGTCGACACCGGTGCCCGGCGGAGCCGAGCCCGGATGTCCTGAATTCATCGTGCCCGCCCGGTAGTTGGCGTGCGGCGATATGCCCCACATGGTTGCAACCCTTTGCAACTCTCGCGAACGGCCGTGCGTGTGTACGAAGGTGGCAGCGCACCGGAAGTCCGGTCGTCATGCTCCGTCCTCGGACGCATGAGAGTGCGGGGGTGGTGCCGTGTCGGCGCAGCACCACCCCCGACGGACCGCCCGGGGCGCCGCTTTTCGGCCGCGCCACGGGCCACCGCTCACACCTCGACGCGGGCCCGCTCCACCACGGACGCCAGATCGAGCGAGGACGGCAGCGTCCCGAACGCCGCCCCCCAGTCGCCGCCGAGCCGCGAGGCGCAGAACGCGTCCGCGACCTCCGGCGGCGCCCAGCGCACCAGCAGCGAGCCCTGGAGCACGAGCGCCATCCGCTCCACCAGGCGCCGCGCCCGCCCCTCGATGCCGTCCAGGTCGGCGAGTTCGGTCAGCAGGTTCTTGATCGCCCCGTCGAGCCGGTGGTCCGCGCCGCGCGCCTTGCCGACCTCCTGGAGGAAGGCGTTGATGGCCCCCGGTTCACGCTGGAGCGCCCGCAGCACGTCCAGGGCCTGGACGTTGCCCGAGCCCTCCCAGATCGAGTTCAGCGGCGCCTCCCGCAGCAGCCGCGGCATCCCGGACTCCTCGACGTACCCGTTGCCGCCGAGGCATTCGAGGGCCTCGCCCGCCACCGGCGTACACCGCTTGGTGACCCAGTACTTGGCGGCCGGCACCGCGAGCCGCAGGAACGCGCGCTCCTCCTCGGTGTCGGCGTCGTAGGCGGCCGCGAGGCGCAGCGCGAGCGTGGTCGCTGCCTCCGACTCCAGGGCCAGATCGGCCAGGACGTTGCGCATGAGCGGCTTCTCGATGAGCAACCCGCCGAACGCGCTGCGGTAGGAGGCGTGGTGGACCGCCTGGGTCACGGCCTGCCGCATGAGCGCGGCCGAACCGATGACGCAGTCGAGGCGGGTCGCGGCCACCATCTCGATGATGGTGCGCACCCCGCGGCCCTCCTCGCCGACCCGGCGCGCCCACGTCCCGTCGAACTCGACCTCGCTGGAGGCGTTCGACTTGTTGCCCAGCTTGTCCTTGAGCCGCTGGATCGCGAACGCGTTGCGGGTGCCGTCGGCCAGCACGCGCGGCACCAGGAAGCAGGTGAGGCTGTCCTTCTTGGAAGGGGATGCCTGGGCGAGCACCAGGAACCCGTCGCTCATCGGCGCCGAGCAGAACCACTTGTGCCCGGTCAGGACGTACTCGCCGTCGGCGCCGAGGGGCGTCGCGAACGTGGTGTTGGCCCGTACGTCGCTGCCGCCCTGCTTCTCCGTCATGCCCATGCCGAAGATGACGCCGCCCTTCTCGGCGGCGGGCCGCAGCCCCTGCTCGTACACGTGCGAGGTGAGCCGCGGCTCCCACTCGGCGGCCAGCGCCGGATCGGTGCGCAGCGCGGGAACGGCCGCGTGCGTCATGGAGACCGGGCAGCCGTGCCCGCCCTCCGCCTGCGTCCACACCAGGAACCCGGCGGCCCGGCGGACATGCCCGGCGGGCCGTCCCCAGGCGTCGGTGAGCCCGGAGGAGACGGCCTTGCCGAGCAGCCGGTGCCAGCTCGGATGGAACTCGACCTCGTCGATCCGGTTGCCGTAACGGTCGTGGGTGCGCAGCTTCGGCGGGTTCTCGTTCGCCAGCACACCCCACTCCTGGGCCTGGGCCGATCCCGCCGACTGTCCGAGGCCCGCGAGCTCCTCCTGGACACCGTCGAGAAGCTCCGGCGCTACGTGCCGCTCGACCGCCTCGCCAAGGGCCCGGTCGGCGGTGAAGACGTCGTACCCGACCAGGGGCGGAGCCTGGTTGGTCACTGTGTGGGTGGTGGCTGCCATGCCGATACGGTAAGGACGTGCAGCCAGCAAATGAAACACCCGAGCGGACATCCGGCCGCCTTCATCGGGCCCGCGTCCTCTACCGGAACGTCTCCAAGCGGAAATTGGGCTGGCTGCTCCTCAAGGACACCGTCAACTCCTGTGTGGAGTACCGGATCCTGGGCCTGGCCGCCGAGGCCGCGTTCTTCACGCTGCTCTCGCTGCCTCCGCTGCTGCTCAGTGTCATCGCGCTGCTCGGCTACGTGGACGGCTGGACCAGCACCCACACCGTCGCCAGCATCGAGCAGAACATCCTGAACGCGGCCGGAACCGTGCTGTCCGACCGGGGTGTGCACGAGTTCGCGCAGCCGCTCCTCGACGACGTCACCAAGGGCAAACGCCCGGAAATCGTCTCCATCGGCTTCGCCATCGCCCTGTGGTCGGGCTCGCGCGCCGTCAACGTCTTCATCGACACCATCACCGTGATGTACGGGCTCGACGGGCACCGCGGCATCGTGAAGACCCGGGCGCTCTCGCTGGTGCTCTACGTCGTCGCGCTGCTGATCGGCGCGGTCGTGCTGCCGCTCGCGGTGGTCGGCCCGGACCGGGTGGTGGAGTGGATCCCCTGGGGCACGGACGTGATCAGCTTCCTGTACTGGCCGACCATGATCCTGCTGTCGATCGCCTTCCTCACCACCCTCTTCCACGTATCGGTGCCGGTCCGCTCGCCGTGGATCGAGGACGTGCCGGGCGCGCTCGTGGCCCTGGCGATGTGGGTGCTCGGCTCGTTCCTGCTGCGGATCTACCTGACCAGCACGGTGGAGGGCCCCACCATCTACGGCTCGCTCGCCGCGCCCATCGCGGTGCTGCTGTGGATCGGCATCTCCGCGTTCGCGGTCCTGGTCGGCGCGGCCGTCAACGCCGCCATCGACCGGGTGTGGCCCTCGGTGGCCACGGCCGCCGCCCGCGAGGCCGGCGAGCGGGTGAAGGCCGCGCAGGCCGCGCAGATCGTGGCCCGCTCCCAGCCGACGCAGGCGATGCTCTTCGACGGCACGGAGGACGGGGACGAGGCGGGCGACCCCGGGATGCCGTCCGAATTCCCCGAGCGCTGGTCGAAGTTCCTGCCCCCCGAGGACGTGAAGTCCCGGCTGCACGCCGTGCGCAAGCACGAGGAGAAGCCGTCGGGCAAGTCGTCGGAGAAGCCCCCGCGCGGCCAGGAGAAGTCCCCGCGCGACCACGACTGACCGGCGGGGTCCGAAGGCGCGGGACTACCCTCGAAGCATGTACCGAGAGCGGCCCTCGCGGCTGTCCGGCGCCGTCCTGTGGACCCGGACCGTGTCGGACGGCGCGCCCCGGCCCGTCCTTCCCGACGGCTGCATGGACCTGCTCTGGTGCGAGGGCCGCCTCGTGGTGGCGGGCCCCGACACCCGTGCCCACGTCCCCGACGCGGCCCCCGGCACGCACTACGCGGCGATCCGCTTCGCCCCCGGCGCCGCTCCCGCGCTCCTCGGCGTCCCGGCCCACGAACTGCGCGATGCCCGGGTCCCGCTCGACGCGCTCTGGCCCGGCGCCGAGGTGCGCTCGCTCGCGCTGCGCGTCGGGGACGCGGCCGCGCCCGCCGAGGCCCTCGAAGCCGTGGCCCTCGCGAAGGCCCCGCCGCCGGACCCGCTGACGCGGGCGGTCTCGGCGCGGCTCGCCGCCGGCTGGAGCGTGGGCGCCACCGCGGCCGAGGCCGGGCTCGGCGCCCGCCAGCTGCACCGGCGCTGTCTGGACGCCTTCGGCTACGGGCCCAAGACGCTGGCCCGCATCCTGCGCCTGCGACGCGCCCTCGCCCTGGTGGCGCGGGGCGTGCCGTACGCGGAGGCCGCACTCGCCGCGGGCTGCGCCGACCAGGCGCACCTGGCCCGCGAGATGCGCTCGCTCGCCGGGATGACGCTGACCGCCTACGCCAAGGCGGCGAACAGCGACACCTCCGTGCCGTCCGGGTCGTGGACGGTCGCGTAGCGCTGGCCCCAGAAGGCGTCCCAGGGCTTGAGGTGCCCGTGGTGTCCGGCGGCCGTCAGCGCCTCGTACGTCGCGTCGACCTCGGCGGGCGAGTCGCAGGCGAAGGCCAGCCCGGCACGGCCGCCGTCCGAGGGGCGCTGCCAGCCGGGGTCGAAGGAGCGGACGGTGTCCTCGGTGTCCCACAGGACGCGGGTGCCGCCGGGGAGCGTGCACTCCACATGCGGCTGGGTGTCCGCGTCGGCCGGGATGTCCAGGCCGAGGCGGCGGTAGAAGGCGAGCGATGCGGCCATGTCGGCCACTACCAGGCCGATGGCGTCGAGTCGTGGAGTCATGGCTTCACCGTAGGCAGCGCGGCGGGCGCGGGTCTTGAACGAAACGGACACCCCGGCCGTGCCGTGCGCGGGGCGCCGCGCCGCCGTTACGCTATTTGCATGGGAGCGCAAATGGACAGCTGGGACGCGGAGCGGGCCGACCGAGCGGTCGCCGTACTGAAGGCGGTGGCCGACCCCTCGCGGTACCGCCTGCTGTGGGCGCTCGGCGGGGCCGAACTGCCGGTGAGCGCGCTCGCGGAACTCCTCGGCGCGCACGTCGCCGCGACCTCGCAGCACCTGGCCAAGCTGCGTGCCGCCGGACTCGTCACCTCGCGCCGCGAAGGCACCCGCATCTTCTACCGGGCGGCCCACGCGGGGGTGCGGGGCCTCCTTGAGGAGGCGTCCGTGGTGGCCCTCGCGACGTCACCCGAGGCAACCGCGCCCCCGGCCCCCGCAACGCCGGCGGAGACCGCCCCGTCCCGAGCGACCCGCAGAGCAAGGGCCCCACGCCCGGTCACCGAATAGCCCCCGGCGGGAGTTCAGGGACCCGTCCGGCCGGCGGAACGGGATGCCTGAGGGGCGCGGGGAACCGCGCGGGCGGGCGGGGTTACGCCGCCCCCTCGTCGAGCCGGTACTCCTCGCGCTCCGCGTCGTACCCGAACAGCTCGGCGTAGCGGCCCCAGTCCGTCGCGGTCTCCAGCTGCTGGGTGACCTGTTCGCTCGTGTAGTGGTGGGCCAGCACGTCCCGGAAGAAGCCCGCCCGCAAGGTGGCGTCGTCGGGGCTCTGGCGCAGGCTGGTGGTGATCAGGCGGACCAGCGGGGCGTCCACCGCGGCCGCCGCGAAGATCTCCTTGGACCGGCGCACGTCCGCGCCCGCGAACGTGGTGCCCCGGTCGGTCAGGACCAGGTCGTCACCGGTGACGGCCGCGAAGCCCAGCAGTTCCAGGGCGTCGACCAGCGGCAGCACGTCGTCGATCTCCAGGCCCAGATCGTCGGCGAGGTCCGCCAGATCGCAGCTTCCGCCACGGTGGGCGACCATCTCGGCGAGGCCCGAAAGGCCGTCCACGCTCGCGCCCGGCAGCGGGGTGTTCGCGGGGGTGCGCCGGTCGGGCTCGATGCCTTCGGCGCGGCCCGGGAGCGGGGCCTGCCCGGCCCGGACGGGGCTGGGGCCCGACCCGTGGGTCTCCTTCACCCGGCCCGTCATCGTGCGGTAGACCCGGTCGATGAGCTCCTCGAACGCGGGCGCGTCGCGGTCGCGCGGCCGCGCGAGCCCCACCTCGAACGTCTCGCGGATCGTGCCGTAGGGCCGGGAGCCGAGCACCACGATCCGGTCGGCCATCAGGACCGCCTCCTCGATGTTGTGGGTCACCAGGACGATCGCCCGGGTCGGGAACTGGCCCGACTCCCACAGCTCCATCAGCTCGCCGCGCAGGTTCTCCGCCGTCAGCACGTCGAGCGCGGAGAACGGCTCGTCCATCATCAGGACGTCCGGCTCGACGACCAGGGCCCGGGCGAAGCCGACGCGCTGGCGCATGCCGCCCGACAGCTCCTTGGGATAGGCGGACTCGAAGCCGTCGAGGCCGATCAGGTCGATCGCCTGGCGGGCCGCCCGCGACCGCGCGTCCGCCGGTACGCCCCGCGCCTCAAGGCCCAGTTCGACGTTCTGCAGCACGGTCAGCCACGGCAGCAGCGCGAAGGTCTGGAACACCATGGCGGTGCCCGGGTTGGCGCCGGTCAGCGGGGCACCCCGGTAGGAGACCGTGCCGGAGCTCGGCGGCACCAGGCCCGCCAGACAGCGCAGCAGCGTCGACTTGCCGGAGCCCGACTTGCCGAGCAGCGCGACGACCTCGCCGGCCCGCACCTGGAGGTCGATGCCGCCGAGGACGGGCAGTTCGCCGTCGGCGCCCGCGTACGCCTTGGTCAGGCCGACCGTTTCGAGCAGGACCTCCCCGTCGGCCGGGCGGGGGGCTCGCGGGGCGACGGCGTGCCGGGCGTTGCGCAGGGTGCGCAGGGTGTTCAGAACCATGGGGGGCTCCAGGAAGGCTCAGGGTGTCAGAGGGCGAAGCGGGTGTCGGCGAGCCGGTAGAGGCGGCGCCACAGCAGGCGGTTGAGGCCGACGACGTACAGGCTCATCACCGCCACGCCCGCCAGCAGGTGCGGGAAGTCGCCGGAGGCGGTGGCCTTCGCGATGTAGGCGCCGAGGCCGGTCGCCGTCAGGGTGGTGCCGCCGAAGGTGACGACCTCCGCGACGATCGAGGCGTTCCAGGCGCCGCCCGACGCGGTGATGCCGCCGGTGACGTACGCGGGGAAGATGCCGGGCAGGATCAGCCGTTTCCAGCGCTGCCATCCGACTACGCCCAGGTCGTCCATGGCCTCGCGCAGGTCGCTCGGGATCGACATGGCGCCCGCGATGGTGTTGAAGAGGATGTACCACTGGGCGCCGAGCGCCATCAGCAGGATGCCGCCGATGTTGATGGACAGGCCCGTCTTCAGGAAGAACCAGACGGCCAGCGGGAAGAGGAAGTTGGCGGGGAAGCTGGCGAGGACCTGCACGACGGGCTGGGCGATGCGGGTCAGGCGCGGCGAGAAGCCGATCTTCACGCCGATCGGCACCCAGATGACGGTGGCGGCGGCCACCAGGACCACCACCCGGGCCAGCGTGGCGAGGCCGAGCAGCAGGGGCTCACCGAAGACGCCGAGCCCCGTTTGGTCGTGGAGGTAGCGGCCGAGATCGAACAGGCCCCACAGGATGAGGCCGCCCGCGACGACCGTGAACGTGATGTCCCCGGTGCGCCGGCGCGCCCCGTCGACGCTCAGCGGACGGTCGTCGGTGCCGAAGGCGCGGCCCGCGCGGCTCAGGGCCCGGCCCAGCGGGCGGAACGCCTTGCCGAGCAGCTGGGGCCAGTGCGAGCGGCGCAGGAAGTCCAGGACGGCCGAGCGCTGGATCTCGCCGGCCTCGGACTGCTCGTTCTTGAACTTCTCGGCCCAGGCGGTCAGCGGCCGCCAGAAGAAGAAGTTCACGCCGATGACCATCACGGCCATGGTGAGGATGGCCCAGCCGACCTTGCCGAGGTCGCCGTCGGTGATGGCGGCGCCCGCGTACGAGCCGACGCCGGGCAGTGCGTAGTCCTTGTTGTTGACGCTGATCGCCTCGGACGCGACGAGGAAGAACCAGCCGCCGCCGAAGCTCATCATCCCGTTCCAGACCAGGCTGATCATCCCGGACGGCAGCTCGACCTTCCAGAACCGCATCCACCGCGTGAACCTGAACGACCGTGACAGCTCGTCGAGTTCACGCGGGAGCGAGGTCAGGGAGTGGTAGAAGCCGAACGTCATGTTCCAGGCCTGCGAGGTGAAGATCGCGAAGATCGACGCGCATTCGAGGCCCAGCATGGAGCCGGGGAACAGGGCGATGAAACCGCTGACGGCGACGGTGAGGAAGCCGAGCACCGGCACCGACTGGAGGATGTCGAGCGCCGGGATCAGGATGCGCTCCAGACGCCGGCTCTTGGCGGCGGCCAGCGCGTACACGAAGGTGAAGACCAGCGAGGCGGCCAGCGCGATGAACATGCGCAGGAGCGAGCGCGCGGCGTCGTACGGCAGCTGGGCCGGATCGGTGTCGACCTTGATCGACTGGTCGGTCGAGAACCGGACCGTGGTCCCGTGGCCGACCTGGAGCACGACGTAGAAGAGCACGAGCACGGCCGCGGCGACGACCGCGTCGATCCAGCTCAGCCGGGCCAGGCGCCCTGCGAAGCCGGAGGTGACCCGCGGTGCGGGGCTGCTCGTCCGGAACGACATCACAAGAAACCTCCGACCACACTGTGGGCACAGGAGTCCCGGGGGCGCGACCGCGCACCCCGGCACGGCGGAGCCCGGCGTGGTGAGAAAGGAAGGGGGGAGGAAGGGTCAGCGACGCCCGGCGGGGCGCTGCGGACTGGGAGGATCCGCGTCCATGGCTGCCCCCTTCGGTGATGCGGTTTCCAGCGACTCGTGCAGTGTGCCGCTTCTTGCGCTCATACGCAAATAAGGGGTGGGGGTGCGTTCCGGGGCAGCGGTGCGGGGTTCCCTGCCGGCCCCAACTCGCTTTATTCGCTGGCGCCTCCGGGCCGGGTGCGCTTAGAGTCGGGGCTGTTCGAACGGGGCGACACATCGTCGTCGCCGGTACTGAGACGTGGTTGGGGAGGTGTGACCGATGGCTGTCGTTGCGAAGGGCGCTGCCCGCATCCCGAAGTTCATCCACACCTTGCCCGCGGTCTCCGGCTGACCGACTTCTTCCATCACGCCTGTGCGCGTGACGCCGGGGCCGCCCTTCGAAGGGTTCCCCTTGTCTTCCTCGTTCTCCCTCCCGCACGACACCTCCGAGCTCAACACCTCTGAGCTCAATACCTCTGAGCCCGACCTCCGTGGGCGCTCCGCCTCCGGGCCCTCCGCCTCCGGGTTCAACAGCTCCGCTCCCTCGCGTCCGCTCGCCGCGTACGGCTGGGACGACGGCTGGGCCGCGGAGTTCGCCCCGTACGCCGAGCAGGGCCTGGTGCCCGGCCGGGTCGTCCGGGTCGACCGCGGTCAGTGCGACGTGGTGACCGCCGACGGCACTCTGCGCGCCGACACCGCGTTCGTCACCCCGCACGACCCGATGCGGGTCATCTGCACGGGCGACTGGGCGGCCGTCGAGCCGGTCGGCGACCCGAGGTTCGTCCGTACGTATCTGCCGCGGCGCACCGCGTTCGTACGCAGCACCTCCTCCAGCCGGTCCGAGGGGCAGATCCTCGCGGCCAACGTCGACCACGCGATCATCGCGGTGTCGCTCGCGGTCGAGCTCGACCTCGCCCGCATCGAGCGCTTCCTGGCGCTGGCCTGGGAGTCGGGCGCCCAGCCGCTCGTCGTGCTCACCAAGGCCGACCTGGTCCCCGACCCGGTCGGGCTGTCGTATCTCGTCCAGGACGTCTCGGCGGCCGCGCCCGGGGTCCGGGTGCTGCCGGTCAGCGCGACCGGTGGCGAGGGCGTCGAGGCGCTGGCCTCGGTCGTCGCGGGCGGCACCAGTGTGCTGCTCGGGCAGTCCGGTGCGGGCAAGTCCACGCTGGCCAACGCGCTGCTCGGGGACGAGGTGATGGCGGTGCAGGCCGCGCGCGAGGTCGACGGCAAGGGCCGCCACACCACGACCACGCGCAACCTCCTGGTGCTGCCCGGCGGGGGCGTGCTCATCGACACCCCCGGCCTGCGCGGGGTCGGGCTCTACGACGCGGAGTCCGGCGTCGGGCAGGTCTTCTCCGAGATCGCGGAGCTGGCCACGGACTGCCGTTTCCACGACTGCGCGCACGAGGCGGAGCCGGGGTGCGCGGTGCTGGCCGCGATCGAGGACGGCTCGCTGGCCGAGCGCCGCCTGGACAGTTACCGCAAGCTGCTGCGGGAGAACCAGCGGATCGTGGCGAAGACGGACGCGCGGTTGCGGGCGGAGATTCGGCGGGACTGGAAGGCGAAGGGGGCGGAAGGCCGGGCCAACGGTGCCCTCAAGCGGGGGCGCCTTCGCTGAGCCCTTCCGGGGGATGCGGGGAGTGGCCGGCCCCGCCTCCCCTGCCCGTGACTCGGGGTTGGTTGGTTCCGGCCCTCCTGGGGCTCCGCCCCAGACCCCGTTCGCGCCTTAAGGGCGCTCGTCCTCAATTGCCGGACGGGCTGAAGATGCCCATGCCACCGGCGCTGCCAGGGGCGCGGGGCTGTGACATTGCGCGGCTCCGCCGCGGTGGGCGCGACCGGGGATGCCGGGTCACCTACAGGGGCGCGAGGAACTGCGCGAGCAACCACGCACGGTGGACGGCCGAAAGCGGGTTGAGGGGCGCGGGGAACCGCGCGACCAGCCACGCACGGTGGACGGCCGAAAGCGGGTTGAGGGGCGCGGGGAACTGCGCGACCGGCCCCATCCGGCCCGCAGCCGAGCTGCGACAGGGAGCGGGCCGGGGCAGCGCCCAGGGGGGTGGGCCGGGGCCGCGAAGGGCCAGGGCGTCTGGGGTGGGCCGGGGCCGCGAAGGGCCAGGGCGTCCGGGGTGGGCCGGGGCCGCGAGGGCTAGGTGTCCGAATTCCGCCAGCGACCCCGCAGGGGACCCCGCACACTGGAACGCGTGATGGACCAAGACGCCCAGTACGAGGCGGTCAGCAGCAGGGACGCCCGGTTCGACGGGGAGTTCTTCTTCGCCGTGGCGACGACCGGCATCTACTGCCGGCCGAGCTGCCCCGCCGTCACCCCCCGCCGCAAGAACGTCCGGTTCTTCCCGAGCGCCGCCGCCGCCCAGGGCCACGGCTTCCGGGCGTGCCGCCGCTGCCGCCCGGACGCCGTGCCCGGCTCCGCCGAGTGGAACGCGCGAGCCGATGTCGTCGGCCGGGCCATGCGCATGATCGGGGACGGAGTCGTCGACCGGGAGGGCGTGCCGGGGCTCGCGACACGGCTCGGCTACAGCACCCGGCAGGTGCAGCGGCAGCTCACCGCCGAGGTCGGCGCGGGCCCGGTCGCCCTCGCCAGGGCGCAGCGCGCCCACACCGCACGCGTGCTGCTCCAGACCACCCCGCTCCCGGTCACCGAGATCGCCTTCGCCGCCGGATTCGCCAGCGTGCGCCAGTTCAACGACACGATCCGGCAGATCTACGCCCGTACCCCCAGCGGCCTGCGCGAGGAGGCCGGAACGCGGGCCACCGGGCCCGGCGTCGCGGCGTCCGCCGGCATCCCGCTGCGGCTCGCCTACCGGGGCGCGTACGCCGTCAAGGAGACCTTCGACCTCCTGGAGCGTGAGGCCGTCGAGCACGTCGAGGAGGTCGTCGGCGAGAGCGGCGCCCGCGTCTACCGGCGCACCCTGCGGCTGCCCCACGGCGCCGCGGTCGTGGCCGTCGACGAGGCCGCCCCCGCGCACACCGCAGCCCGCCAGGGCTGGCTGGAGGCCCGGATCCACCTCACCGATCTGCGCGACCTCACCACCGCCGTGCAGCGCCTGCGCCGCCTGTTCGACCTGGACGCCGACCCGTACGCCGTCGACGAGCGGCTCGGCGCCGACCCCCGTCTGGCCCCGCTCGTCGCACGCACCCCGGGCCTTCGCTCGCCCGGCGCCGCGGACCCCGAGGAGTGCGCGGTGCGCGCGCTGGTGGGCCCGGAGGCCGCGGCCGGCCTCGTCGAGGCATACGGCAAGCGGCTCGACGCGCCCTGCGGGGCGCTCACCCACCTCTTCCCCGAGCCCGCGCTGCTCGCCGGCCACCCCGACCCGCACCTCGCCGCCCTCGCCGCCGCGCTCGCCGACGGGACCCTGCGCCTGGACGCCGGCGCCGACCGCGACGAGGCCGCACGCGTCCTGAGGGCGCTGCCCGGCATGGCCGAGGGGACCGTCCAGGTGATCCGCACGCGGGCGCTCGGCGACCCGGACGTGGGCTGCGCGGGGGAGGACGCCTGGCGGCCCTGGCGTTCCTACGCGCGCCGCCACCTCGCGGTCGCGGCGGCCGGGGAGCGGTAGCGCGACCGCCGGGCCGCAGTAGTCCGACGGGCGGGGCCGGGCCACTTCTGAGAACGTCAGAGGCATGATCCGTCTCGCGCGCCTGCCCCTGGACCGCTGGTCGGCGCTGCTGCCGCCGCTCGCCCTCGTGCTGCTCGCGCTGACGTGGGGGCGGTCGCTGCCCGCGTGGCTCGTCGCGCTGGTCGCCTGCTTCCTGGCCGGTGCGGTGCTCGCCGCCGTGCACCACGCCGAGGTGGTCGCGCACCGGGTGGGCGAACCGTTCGGGTCACTCGTGCTCGCGGTCGCCGTCACCGTCATCGAGGTCGCGCTCATCGTCACGCTGATGTCGGACGGCGGCGACAAGAGCGCCTCGCTCGCCCGTGACACCGTCTTCGCCGCCGTGATGATCACGTGCAACGGCATCGTCGGCCTGTGTCTCCTGGTCGGCGCGCTGCGCCGCAGACTGGCCGTCTTCAACGCCGAGGGCACCGTCACCGCCTTCGCGACGGTCACCACCCTGGCCGGCCTCAGTCTCGCCCTGCCGACCTTCACCACCAGCAAGCCGGGCCCCGAGTTCTCGCCCGCCCAGCTGATCTTCGCCGCGATCGCCTCGGTGTTCCTGTACGGGCTCTTCGTCGCCACCCAGACCGTGCGCCACCGCGACTACTTCCTGCCGGTGACCCAGCAGGGCGAGGTGATGCGGGACGACGACCACGCCAACCCGCCCTCCGCGCGCACCGCCTGGACCAGTGTCGCCCTGCTCGGGGTCGCGCTCGTCGCGGTCGTGGGCCTGGCCAAGGGCGTCTCGCCGACCATCGAGCGCGGGGTGGCCGCGGCCGGTCTGCCCGCCTCGGTCGTGGGCGTCGTCATCGCGCTCCTCGTGCTGCTGCCCGAGACCATCGCCGCGGTACGGGCCGCCCGCCGCGACCGCGTGCAGACCAGCCTCAACCTCGCGCTCGGCTCGGCCATGGCCAGCATCGGCCTCACCATTCCGGCCGTCGCGCTCGCCACGATCTGGCTCGCGGGCCCGCTGGTCCTGGGCCTCGGCGCCAGCCACATGGTGCTGCTCGCGCTGACCGTCACCGTCGGCATCCTCACGGTCGTCCCGGGCCGCGCCACCCTGATGCAGGGCGGCCTGCACCTCTCGCTGTTCGCCGCGTACATCGTGCTCGCGGTCAGCCCGTAGCCCACCTGGCTCCCGCAGCCCACGTGGCCCCCGTGGCCCACCTGGCTCCCGCAGTCCACCTGACTCCCGTGGCCCACCTGGCTCCCGCAGCCCACCTTGGCCCCCAGGGCCCACCTGGCCCCCAGGGCTCCCGTAGGCCTCCGGCCCGTGGCTCCCGCAGCTCCTGCGCGTGGCCCCTCCCGCCGCCCCTGTCGGTAACTTCCCTTGTTTTAGGGGCCCTTGACCTCCCGTATACGTTCCCCGTCTCTCCCATGTGTGTTCCCGGCCGACTGGGTGCTGCATTCAAGCCAGCTGTGTTACGGACGTGTTGACGGATGCCCCTGCCGAGACACACGATCGAAAGGTAGGTAGTTGCTCAATACATCTGATTCGGTCGGCGGAACGTCCCCCCTCCGGCCGAAGAGGCCAAGCAGGAGGCACCATGTGTGGCATCACCGGCTGGATCTCCTTCGAACGTGAACTGCGCGCCGAGCGGGACACCCTGGATGCGATGACCGAGACGATGGACTGCCGCGGTCCCGACGACCGCGGCGTCTGGGCCAACGGGCCGGCCGCCCTCGGCCACCGCCGGCTCGCGATCATCGACCTTCCGGGCGGGCGCCAGCCCATGAGCGTCGAGGCGGGCGGCCAGGCCGTCGCCCTCGTCTACTCGGGCGAGACCTACAACTTCACCGAGCTCAAGGCCGAACTCACCGCCCGTGGGCACCGGTTCACCACCGACTCCGACACCGAGGTCGTCCTGCACGGCTACCTCGAATGGGGCGAGGCCGTCGCCGAACGCCTCAACGGCATGTACGCGTTCGCGATCTGGGACGAGCGCGTCCAGCGCCTCGTCATGATCCGCGACCGGATGGGCATCAAGCCCTTCTACTACTACGAGACCGCCGACGGCGTGCTCTTCGGCTCCGAGCCCAAGGCGATCCTCGCCAACCCGCTGGCCCGCCGCTCGGTCTCGCTCGACGGGCTCCGCGAGCTGTTCACCATGGTCAAGACGCCCGGCCACGCGGTGTGGGACGGCATGAAGGAGGTCGAGCCCGGCACCGTCGTCACCGTCGACCGCGGTGGGCTGCGCACCCACACCTACTGGTCGCTCGAAACCCGCCCCCACGAGGACGACCGCGCCACCAGCATCGCCCGCGTCCGCGAGCTGCTCGACGACATCGTCCGCCGCCAGCTCGTGGCCGACGTGCCGCGCTGCATGCTGCTCTCCGGCGGCCTCGACTCCTCCGCCCTGACCGCGCTCGCCGCCCGTCAGCTCGGCGAGGTGGGCCATCAAGTACGCAGCTTCGCGGTGGACTTCGTCGGCCAGACCGAGAACTTCGTCGCCGACGAACTCCGCGCCACCCCCGACACCCCCTACGTCCACGACGTGGCCCGCACCTCCGGCACGATCCACCAGGACATCGTCCTGGACGCCCAGTCCCTCGCCGACCCCGAGGTGCGGGCCAAGGTCATCCGGGCCCGCGACATCCCCGTGGGCTTCGGCGACATGGACGCCTCGCTCTACCTGCTGTTCAAGGCGATCCGCGAACACTCCACGGTCGCCCTGTCCGGTGAGTCCGCGGACGAGGTGTTCGGCGGCTACAAGCAGTTCTTCGACGAGGACGCCCGGGCCGCCGACACCTTCCCCTGGCTCGTCAAGTTCGCCGAGCAGTTCGGCGATGACTCCGGCCTGCTGCGCCCGGACCTGACCGCCGCACTGAACGTCCCCGCCTACGTCAAGGACTCCTACGACACCGCCGTCGCCGGTGTCCAACGCCTCGACGGCGAGAGCGACTTCGAGTACCGGATGCGCAAGATCTGCAACCTCCACCTGACCCGCTTCGTGCGGATCCTGCTCGACCGCAAGGACCGCGCGAGCATGGCCGTCGGCCTGGAGGTGCGGGTGCCGTTCTGCGACCACCGGCTCGTCGAGTACGTCTACAACGCGCCCTGGTCGGTGAAGTCCTTCGACGGCCGCGAGAAGAGCCTCCTGCGCGAGGCGGCCAAGGACGTCATACCGCAGTCCGTGTACGACCGGGTCAAGAGCCCCTACCCCTCCACGCAGGACCCGAAGTACGCCATCGCCCTCCAGGGGCACGCCAAGGACCTGCTCGCACAGCCCTCGCACCCGGTCTTCGACCTCATCGACCGCGAAGGCCTGCGCCGGGCCGCCGAGGTGAGCGGCCCGCAGATCCACCAGGCCTCCCGGCGCGGCCTGGAGCGCACCCTGGACCTGGCGATCTGGCTCGACCTGTACAAGCCGGAGGTGAAACTCTCCTAGGCGCAGCCCGGTTGACGCCCGGGCCGGGCAACTGAAGCCTGTCGGAAGCTAGTTGGGGTCCGGAGCCTCGTCGAGGCCCCAGCTGTGGATCTTCTGGGGGTGAATGCGGATGAGCTCCTCGCTGAAATGCGGCCCCAACTCATGCGGCCCGGTGAGGAGTTCGGCCGTACCCCGGATCTCCACGCCCCGCACCTTCCACGGCCGTACGCTCACGACGTCGTCGACCACCAGGGCGGCCTTCGGGTTGCCCTGGAGGTTGCGCCACTTCTTGGTCGTGCCCAGGGCGTATCCGCCGATGAGGATCGTGCCGTCGTCCTGCGGGAAGAAGCCGACCGGGTTGGCCTGCGGCTGGCCCTTCGCGTCCACGGTGGCGAGCCGGCCAAGCCGCTGGTTCTTGAGGTAGGCACGCTCGGCCTCGCTGAATTCGCTCATGGGGCCACCCTCACACGGCCGTCGCCGCCCCGTCATCGGGATGCGGCCCCAGGTCCCGGGAGCGCCCCACCGCCCCCCGTTCAGCCCCGCGCCGCGCGCCAGGCTCTCCGGCCGGCCCCGGGCCACCGCGCCGCGCCAGGCTCCGCTCAGCCCCAGATCACCGCGCCGAGCCAGGCCCCGACGACGAGGAGGCAGGCGAAGAGCTCGGCCATCACCGAATAGCCGCCCGCGCGCAGCGCCGTACGGGCCGAGGCCGAGGCGTCCGCGTGGCTGCCGAGGCGCACCCGCTCCGCGCCGTAGAGCCCGCCGAGGAACCCGGCGATCCCGCCGAGCACCGGCAGCACGAAGAACCCCGCGACGGACGCCACGCCCGCGGTGAGCACCGAGCGCCTGGACACCCCCGCCGCCTTGAAGCGGCGCGGCGGCAGGAGGGCCCGGAGCGCCTGGTTCAGCAGGAGTACGCCCGTGGCTCCGGCCAGCACGGCCCAGGCGAGACCGGTGGTGCCGTCGAGTGCCCACCACGCGACGGCCGCCCATACGATCGCCGGCCCCGGAACGCCGGGGACCAGCACACCGCACAGACCCATCAGCATCACCGCTCCGACCGCCAGGAGCTGCCACACACCCATCTGCCAAGGGTGCGGGAAACGGCGCGTTCCCGCAGTTCCGGGCGGTTCACCGGGCGGGCCCCGGGATGCTCAGCGGGCCACCCAGCCCCGCTCGTAGGCATGCCAGCCCAGCTGGAGACGGGTGGTGACCCCGGTGAGCTCCATCAGGCCCTTGACCCGGCGCTGCACGGTCCGCAGACCCAGTTCGAGCTGTTTGGCGGCGCTGGCGTCGGTCATCCCGGCGAGCAGCAGCGAAAGGATCTCCAGGTCGGTGGCGTCCGGCCCCCCGTTCTCCTCCACCACGCCCCGGCCCCCGCCGCCCAGGCGCAGCGGCAGCGCGTCCCGCCACACCGCCTCGAAGAGGCCCATCAGGGATTCGAGCAGCCCGCTGGCGTGCACCACGAGCGCGGCCGGCTCGGCGCCGCGCCCGGTCAGCGGCACCATCGCCAGGCTGCGGTCCGCGACGACGAGCTTGGTCGGGACCCGTTCCACCGTGCGCACCTGCTCGTCCCGGCCCAGCGCCGCGGACAGCTCGACGATGCCGGCGGGCAGCGAGAGCACCTCGCGCTCGATCACCACCCGGTAGTCGACCCCGCGGATCGAGGCCCGCTCCTCGGACTCGTTGTCCATCCCGGTCACCGCGACCGGCTTGCCCGTCACCAGGGCGCACACCTCCTCGGCCGCGCCCAGCTGCAACTGGTGGAAGCGGTGGGCCACCGCGCTCGCCCCGGTCACCACCTCGACCAGGTCGTGCACGGCCGGCTCGGCCGCCTCGGCCCGGTACTCGGTGGCGAGCAGCGCCGCCGCCAGCTCGGCCTGGTCCAGCTCGTGGCGCTGCTGGGTGAGCAGCGCGCCGAGGGCGACCCCGGGCGGCGCCGCGACCCACCGTCCGGTGCGGGCGGACGACTGGGCGGCCAGGCCGTGGCGCTCCAGGCGGCGCAGCGCGCGCTCGGTCTCGTTCTCGGGCAGCGCGAGCCGGTGCGCGAGGTCACTCACCTCGGCCGCGCCCACCGCCACCAGGGCGCGGTACGCCGACTCCTGCGTCTCGTCGAGACCTATCGCTCCCAGCACCACGGACCGCCTCCCTCCGGGCCTGTGTCCAGGCCCTCACCTGCGCGATGGCGGGAACCCGCCCCGGCGCAAACCCGCCGTACAACATCATCCCCGGAGGGGCCGCCGCTCTGCCAATGTCGAGCCACCGCAGCACCAACAGCCTCTGGACACAGGGCATTTGCGCTCTTTGCGCGAGGTGCCTTTTGGTCCGGATTGATCTGGGGAGAGCGATGCGCCCGATATCGCGTACGGCTCTGGGGGTGGCGACCGCCGCCGCCCTCGCCGTCACCGCGGTGGCGCCGTCCGTGGCAGCGCCACGAACCGACGGCACAGCCGACACCGCCAAGAGACCGCTCGTCGGCAGCGCCGCGAGCAGCACGGGAACACCGGCCACCGTCACCCTCGTCACCGGCGACAAGGTCGTGGTGAGCAGGGACGGCTCCGGCACGCCCACCGGCATCACCGCGCTGCCGCGCGAGGACGGCTCCGTACCGCTCGTCCAGACCAGGCGGACGGGCGACGAGCTGTACGTCTACCCCGACGACGCGGCGGGAGCGCTCGCCGCCGGCCAGGTCGACGAGGAACTGTTCAACGTCTCCGGGCTCATCCGCCAGGGCTACGACGACGCGCACACCAAGTCGCTCCCGCTCATCGCGGTGTACGGCGACGCCACCGCGCGCTCGGCCCCGGCCGTGCCGCGCGGCGCGAAGGCCGGGCTCAGCCTGCCGGCCGTCAACGGCATCGCGCTGAGCGCCGACAAGACGAAGGCCGCCCAGGTGTGGGCGGACGTCACGAGCCCCCGCACCCGGTCGGCCTCCGGCGTTAAGAAGCTGTGGCTCGACCGCAAGGTGACGGCCTCCCTGGACCGGTCCGCCAAGCAGATCCGCGCCGACCTCGCCTGGGCCGCCGGATACGACGGCAAGGGCACCAAGGTGGCCGTCCTCGACACCGGTGTGGACGCCGAACACCCCGACCTCAAGGGCCGCATCACCGCCTCCAAGAACTTCACCGACTCGCCCGACACCGAGGACCGCCAGGGCCACGGCACCCACACCACGTCCACGGTGGGCGGCTCGGGCGCGGCCAGCGACGGCAAGAAGAAGGGCATCGCCCCCGGCACCGACCTGCTGGTCGGCAAGGTCCTCAACGACTCGGGCTCCGGCGACAGTTCGTGGATCATCGCCGGCATGCAGTGGGCCGTCGACAACAAGGCCGACGTCGTCTCCATGTCGCTCGGCAGCCCGGTCCCGACCGACTGCACCGACCCGATGAGCACCGCCGCGCAGGAACTGGCGACCAGCGCCACCCACACGCTGTTCGTCATCGCGGCCGGCAACTCGGGCCCGGCCCTGAACACCGTGTCCTCGCCCGGCTGCGCGCCCGGCGTCCTGACCGTCGGCGCCGTCGACCGCGACGACACCACCGCGAGCTTCTCCAGCCGGGGCCCGGCCCCCTTCACGCACACCCTGAAGCCGGAGATCACCGCCCCCGGCGTCGGCATCTCCGCCGCCAACGCGGGCGGCCGCGGCGTCTACGCGTACCAGACCATGTCCGGCACCTCGATGGCCACGCCGCACGTCGCGGGCGCCGCCGCCATCGTCAAGCAGCGCCACCCCGACTGGAGCGCGCAGCAGATCAAGGCCGCGCTCGTCTCCTCCGCCAACAGCGGCATACCCGGCGACGTGCGCGAGACCGGCGGTGGGCGCCTCGACGTCAAGGCCGCCATCGACGAGACCGTGCTCGGCGCGCCCGCCGTGCAGGCCGGCACCTTCAACTGGCCGCAGGACAAGAGCGATCGCACCACGGTCTCCGTGCCCTACACCAATGTCTCGGACAGGACGGTGAAGCTCGACCTCCAGGTCGCGGGCGTCACCGGGAACGACGGCTCTGCCGTCAACTCCACTGTGGCGAAGCTGAGTTCACGATCGGTCACCGTCCCGGCCGGAGCCACCGTCAAGGTGCCGCTCGCCATCGACCCGACCGCCCGCCTCAAGGCCGCCCAGTACGGGGACGTCACCGGCCGCGTGCTCGCCACGGCGAACGGCGTGAAGGTCTCCACCCCGTTCTCGCTGTACGTCGAGCCCGAGACGGTCACCCTGCGGGTCAAGCTCGTCGACCGCCAGGGCAGGCCCGCCGCCGGCGCCTCCTCGCTCGACGTCATCGGCACCGACACCGCGACCGGTGAGCGCCGCTTCAACGAGGGCGCCGCCGACCAGGTCTACCGGCTTCGCCCGGGCGCCTACTTCGTGTCGTCCTTCGTCGCCTCGGCCGACCCGTCGGACGCCACCGGCACGAACATCGGCTCGGTCAGCTACCTCGGCCGCCCGCAGCTCGACCTGAAGAAGGACACCACCCTGGTCCTGGACGCCCGCACGGCGCACCGGCTCACGGTGAAGACCGACAGGCCCGCCGAAGTCCGCACCACGACGCTGGACTTCGCGCGCTCCTGGGGCGGCCAGTGGCTGCACTCGGGCTCCGTCAGCGGATCCCGCCTGATCAAGGACTACTTCGCCGACGTCCAGGGCGACGCCCGTAACGGCGACTTCGAGTTCGGCAGCTACTGGCGCGCGTACGCCCCGCAGTTCGAGAAGCTCGGCGCGGTCGGCGGCCCGGACCTGCACCCGCTCACCGCGAGCATCGGCTCCGACAACCTCGACGGCACCGGCCGGGCCCCGCTCGTCGACGCGGGCAAGGGCACCCCGGCCGAGCTCAAGGCGGCCGGCGTCAGCGGGAAGATCGCCTTCGTCGCCGTGCCGGACGACAACGCCTCGGCCCTGACCCTGGGCAAGGACGCCAAGGCCGCGGGTGCCACGGCCCTCGTCGTGCACCGCCCCTCGGCCGGCCGCTGGCTGCCCACGTACGGCTTCGCGGGCGGCCCGCTGCCCACCCTCGCCGTCGAGGCCACCGAGGCCAAGGCGCTCGCCGACCGCCTGGCCGGCGGCCCGGTGACGCTGCGCTGGAAGGCCACCGCGAAGAGCGGTTACGTCTACAACCTGGGCTTCCAGGAGGACGGCGGCTTCGGCTCCGACCGCACCTACCGGGTGCGCGACGCGCAGCTCGGCCGCAACGCATCGACGTACCACTCGATGGGCGTGCCCGCCGACTTCATCGACGGCGTCGCCGCCTACCGTCCCAACGGCGCCGGGCCCGTCAGCGTCTCCGGCATCGACCTGGTGGCCGTCCCCTCCACCCGCACCGAGTACTACACGGCGGGCAGCACCACCTGGGACCACTTCGTCTCGTCCAGCTTCCCCTTCGGCGAGTTCATGCTGTCCCCGGCCAAGGCGTACCAGGCGGGCAAGCAGACCGCCGAGAGCTGGTACGACGGGGTCGTCGGCCCCGACGCCGGACGCGACGCGAGCGGCAAGCCGCTGCTCGCCGCCGAGCGCCAGGGCAACCTGATGGGCTTCGCCCCCAACATGTGGGGCGACTCCCAGCACAGCGCCCAGCCCGGCTCGTTCGGCGACATCGGTTCCCTGCTGCTGCGCCGCAACGGCGAGGACTACGACAGCAGCGGCTGGCCGTCGGGGGTGTTCACCGTCCCCGCGGACGACGCGGCGTACGAGCTCGTCAGCGACAACCAGAAGATCGGTCCCTCCGGCTCGGTCTGGAAGCGGTCCCAGGAAGTCGTCACGAGCTGGAAGTTCCGCTCGCACCTCGACGACAAGGCGTACTCGCAGGGGATCCCGCTGCTCTTCCCCCGGTACGCCATCCCCGAGGACGGCCTCAAGACGGTCCCGGCGGCCGACGGCCAGAGGATCACCCTCACCGCCACCGGCCACGCGGGCTACACCCCCGCCGCCCTGGTCTCGGCGAAGCTGTCGTACTCCTACGACGGCGGCACCACCTGGACCGAGGCCAAGTCCGGCCACCAGGGCGCGAGTTGGACCGCGACGGTGAACCACGCGGGCGCGGCCGCCAAGAGCGTGACCCTGAAGACCGAACTGACCGACGCCAACGGCAACTCGGTCACCCAGACCGTGGTGAACGCATACGCGGTGCGGTAACCGCGTTCACCACACAGACGGTCCGCCGGGTGTCCTCCCCGTGGGGGGTGGGGACGCCCGGCGGACTTTTTTCTGCCGTTGCCACACTTGTCCGTTGAGCACATTTTCCCGATGCCCCGTTTTCGTACGCCTCCAGCGGTGGACAATAAGGGCATGAGTCAGCAGGGGGAGAGGCCGACCCGGGACGACGACTGGTGGAACCGGCTGTACGACGAGTCGGCCCCGGACGCCGGTCCCGACGGTTCGCGCGACAGCCTGGACGACCGCTTCAACTCGGCGTCGGACACGGTGGGTTCACCCTCGGGGGATGCGCCCGTACCGGATCCGCCCGTACCGGATGCGCCCGCATGGGACGTGGCCGTACCGGAGACCGCCGTACCGAAGGCGCCCGTACCGGAGACCGCCGTACCGGAGGCGCCCCTGTCGGATGCGGCCGTACCGGAGGCGGCGGCCCCGGAGCCCTCAGCGCCCCCGCCCGCACCGGAACGCCCGGCCCCCCAACCCGAGCCGCCCGCAGCCGCGGAGCCCACACCGCCCGCAGCCCCCCAACCCGAACCGCCCGCAGCCGCGGAACCCGCCCCGCCACCCGAGCCCCGCCCCCGTGCCCCCTGGGAGCCGCCCGAGACCCCGGCCGAGCCGCGAAGGCCGGCCGCCTGGTGGGAGGCCGTGCCCTCGGCTCCGCCGCCGCCGACGGAGCCCGTGCCCGAGCTGCCGCCGGGCTGGGCGGAGGGGGCGGCGCCGATCACCGCCCCGCCCGAACCTGCCCGCGCGGCCGACGACGGGCGCCGGGTCGTGAACGCCCCGAGCAGCCTGCGGACGCCCGGCACGGGGGCGTCCGGCCCACCCGTCACCGCGCCCGACGAACAGTTCGCGCCGCCCGAGACCGCGCCACCCGAGCGCTTCGCGCCGGTGCCCCGGCCGCGTACCGGCCATGTGGGTGACGGGCCGCCCACCTACGATGCCGAGCCCACCGCGCTGCCCGCCGCCCGGCCCGACGAACTCGACGACCTCGTCGCCGACACCGTCCTCGACGGCGCCCGCTACGGCGCCTACGTCCTGCGGGCCGCCTCCTCGCGCGGGGACTCCGCCCGCTACCGGGGCGAGCCGCGCCGCGACGCGCTGCTCACCGCCCGCTTCGGCTCCGGCGAGAACGCCTTGGTCCTGGTCGCCGTGGCCAGCGGCGTACGCACCAGCGAGCGGGCGCAGCTCGCCGCCGCCGACGCCTGTCACTGGATCGGCGGCGCCATCGGCCGCAGTCACGCCCGGCTCGCCGAGGACATCAGGGCGGGCCGGCGCGGCGACCTCAAGTCGGGCCTGCACCGGCTCACCGACCGCAGTTACGGAATGCTGCGGGCGCGCGCCGCCGAGCTCGGCGCCGAGCCCGAGGAGTACACGGCGAACCTGCGCTGTCTGCTGCTCTCCGCCGACCCCGCCTGCCGCACCCGGGTGTTCTTCGGTGTCGGCCACGGCGGCCTGTTCCGGCTGCGCGGCGGCGTGTGGCAGGACATCGAGCCCGCCGTGCCCGAGCCGGGGCAGGCCCGGGGCGAGCCGGTGGTCGGCTTCGGCTCCGCGCCCGCCGAGACCGAGCAGGGCGACCGCCTCACCATGGACCTGGGCACCGTCGAGCCCGCCCGCCCCTACATCGACCCGCCCGCCCCGCCGGGTGAGCCGTTCCGCTTCCGGGCCTCGGTCGCCCGGCCGGGCGACACCCTCCTGCTGTGCAGCGGTGGCCTGGCCGAGCCCCTGCGCGGCGAGGCGGCCCTCGCCAAGGAACTCGCCGAACGCTGGGCCGCCCCCGAGCCGCCCGGCCTCGCCGGGTTCCTGGCCGACGTCCAGCTCAGGGTGAAGGGGTACGCCGACGACCGTACGGCGGTCGCGGTCTGGGAGGCGTAACGGCGAAGGCCATGGGTTGATGGACCCATGGCCAAGCAGAACGTTGCAGAGCAGTTCGTCGACATCCTGACCCGCGCGGGCGTGAAGCGGCTGTACGGAGTCGTCGGTGACAGCCTGAACCCCGTCGTCGACGCCATTCGCCGCACCCCCGCCATCGACTGGATCCAGGTCAGGCACGAGGAGGTCGCGGCCTTCGCGGCCGGCGCCGAGGCGCAGCTCACCGGGGAGCTGGCCGCGTGCGCGGGGTCGTGCGGGCCCGGCAACCTCCACCTCATCAACGGCCTGTACGACGCGCACCGCTCGATGGCCCCCGTCCTCGCCCTCGCCTCGCAGATCCCCTCGTCGGAGATCGGCCTCGGCTACTTCCAGGAGACCCACCCCGACCAGCTGTTCCGCGAGTGCTCCCACTACAGCGAGCTGATCTCCAACCCGCAGCAGATGCCCCGCGTGCTGCAGACCGCCATCCAGCACGCGATCGGCCGCGGCGGGGTCAGCGTGCTCTCGCTGCCCGGCGACATCGCCTCCGCGCAGGCCCCCGACAAGGCGATCGACCACGCCCTGGTGACGTCCCGGCCCTCGGTGCGGCCCGGTGACACCGAGATCGACAAGTTCGCCGCCCTCATCGACGGGGCCAAGCGCGTCACCCTGTTCTGCGGCAGCGGCACCGCCGGGGCGCACGCCGAGGTCATGGCGTTCGCCGAGCGCATCAAGTCCCCGGTCGGTCACGCGCTGCGCGGCAAGGAGTGGATCCAGTACGACAACCCGTACGACGTCGGCATGAGCGGCCTGCTCGGCTACGGGGCGGCCTACGAGGCGACCCACGAGTGCGATCTGCTGATCCTGCTCGGCACCGACTTCCCGTACAACGCCTTCCTGCCGGACGACGTGAAGATCGTCCAGGTCGATGTGCGCCCCGAACACCTCGGCCGCCGCTCGAAGCTGGACCTGGCGGTGTGGGGCGATGTGCGGGAGACGCTGCGCTCGCTGACGCCGCGCGTGAAGGTCAAGACGGACCGCAGGTTCCTCGACAAGATGCTGAAGAAGCACGCCGACGCCCTGGAGGGCGTGGTCAAGGCCTACACCCGCAAGGTGGAGAAGCACGTCCCGATCCACCCCGAGTACGTGGCCTCCGTCCTGGACGAACTCGCCGACGACGACGCGGTGTTCACGGTCGACACCGGCATGTGCAACGTCTGGGCGGCCCGCTACATCTCGCCCAACGGCAGGCGCCGCATCATCGGCTCGTTCAGCCACGGCTCGATGGCGAACGCGCTGCCGCAGGCCATCGGCGCCCAGTTCATCGACCGCGGCCGCCAGGTCGTCTCGATGTCCGGCGACGGCGGCTTCTCGATGCTGATGGGCGACTTCCTCACCCTGGTGCAGTACGACCTGCCCGTGAAGATCGTGCTTTTCAACAACTCCTCGCTCGGCATGGTCGAGCTGGAGATGCTGGTCGCCGGTCTGCCCTCGTACGGGACGACCAACCACAACCCCGACTTCGCGGCCATCGCCCGGGCGGCCGGGGCCTACGGGGTGCGGGTCGAGAAGCCCAGGCAGCTCGCGGGCGCGCTCAAGGACGCCTTCAGGCACAAGGGCCCGGCGCTCGTCGACATCGTCACCGACCCCAACGCGCTCTCCATCCCGCCGAAGATCAGCGCCGAGATGGTCTCGGGCTTCGCGCTCTCCGCGAGCAAGATCGTCCTCGACGGCGGAGTGGGCCGCATGCTCCAGATGGCCCGCTCCAACCTCCGCAACGTGCCGAGGCCTTGACGCCCGGGGCCCCAGCCCGGGCCGGGGGCGAATCGGACTCCACCGCTCCGCCCGACCGTACGGAACCGCCCCGCCCGCCCCCGCGTCCTCGCCTTCACTCGGCGCCTCAACAGCGACTACGCTCAGCGGAGTTGCGCCGATGACCAGGCGAGAAGGGCCGGGGGAGCCACACCATCATGAGCGGTACGAACGGGGACGGACGCGGCGAGAAGGACGATTACGTCGACGGGGGTATCAAGCCGCTCGCGGCCAGTGACCCCGCGCGCATCGGGCCTTACCTGCTGCTCGGACGGCTCGGCGCGGGCGGTATGGGGCGGGTGTTCCTGGCACGTTCGGACAGCGGCCGCACCGTCGCCGTGAAGGTCGTGCACGAGGAGCACGTGTCCGACGAGCAGTTCAGGGCGCGCTTCCGCAGGGAGATCGAGGCGGCCCGCAAGGTCGGGGAGCGCTACACGGCGCCGGTGCTCGACGCGGGCCCCGGCGACGAGCCGCCGTGGGTGGCCACGGGGTACGTCCCCGGGCTCTCCCTCGAACAGATCGTGCGGCGCTACGGACCGCTGCCGACCGCGTCCCTGCACGCCCTCGTTGAGCGGATGCTGAGGGCGCTCAAGGACATCCACGGCGCGGGCATCGTGCACCGCGACCTGAAGCCGTCCAACGTGATGCTCACCGTGGACGGCATGAAGGTCATCGACTTCGGGATCGCGCGGGCCCTTGGGACGTCCGTCGAGTCCCTGCTGACCAGCACGGGGATGGCGGTCGGCTCGCCCGGCTTCATGTCGCCGGAGCAGGTGCGCGGCCAGAGCGCCGGGGCCAAGAGCGACGTGTTCACCCTCGGGTGCGTGCTGACCTATGCGGCGACCGGGCAGCTGCCGTTCGGGCAGGGAGCCAGCAACCAGCACGCCGTGATGTTCCAGATCGTGGAGGGCGAGCCCGATCTGACGGGTGTCGAGGACGACTCGCTGCGCGCGCTCATCACCCGGTGCCTGACGAAGGACATCGATCAACGCCCGTCCGTGGACGAGCTGTTGGCCGACCCCGAGCGGACGCGGCCGAGCGGAGCGCGAGGCGACTGGCTGCCCGCCCGCATCGTGGCGCGCCTCGCCCAGCAGTCCGCCCGCCTGCTCGACGCCGAGGCGACGCCCTTGCGGGAGGCGCCCGTGGACCGGGCCACCATCGGCCTGCGGCCGCCGCCCGGGACCCCCGCCGAAGGCGTCGTGGCGGTCGGCTCCGCCACGGCCCGGGAGCCCCGGCGGACCCGCCGCCGTCGCAGGCTCGTCGTGCTGCCCGTCATCGCCGTACTCACCGTCGGCGGCGGCACGATCGCGGTGCTCCAGCCCTTCGCCGGCGACGGCGGTAACGAAGCGCACGCCCAGCCGCCGAGCAGCAGTGCCGCCGCGAGCGCGAGTACCGGACCCGCCGCCAGCGCCACGCCCTCCACGAGCAACTCGCCCAGCGGGCCCAGCGGTTCGCCCTCCCCGGGAGCCAGTGACAAGGCGAAGGACGGCACGAAGGGCCCGGACGGCAAGGGTGCCGACGGGCAGAACACGGCGGCGAACGGCGGGAGTTCGGCCCCGCCGGCCGGCACCCCGGGAGGTTCGCCCGGGGGCGGCGGCTCCTCCAAGGGTGCCGGTGGTGGCGCCGGCGGCGGCTCCGGTTCCTCGGGCGCGTCCGGCTCGTCCGGGGCTTCCGGTTCGGCGGGCGCGTCCGGCGGTTCGAACTCGTCCGGGTCCTCCGGAACGCCGGCGGGCTCCCCGCCGGCCGACATGAAGGCCTACAAGCTCGAGTACACCAACAGCTGCGTCGGCGCCTGTTCCATGCCGATCGCGGTGAGCTGGCCGACGGTCTCCGGCGCGACCCGCTACGACATCCACTACACCAACAAGGGCAGCAACTTCACGAAGAAGAGCGTCGACACCATCTACTCCAGCGGGGGCACCAACTACACGATCAACGGCCCCTTCTCGGGTGACGAGATCTGTGTCTCGATGCGCGCGGCCAACAAGTACGGTGCCTCGGCCTGGGCAGAGACCTGGTGCGGCACCGTGCCCTACTGAGCGGTGCCCGCGCGGGCCGGTGCGCAGCACTGCGGCCCGGAGCGGTCCGGGCGGCGGCCGGGCCCCGGCGGGGCCGCCGCGACGACGCCCTCCGGTTCCCCGCGTACCGTGCGTACGCCTCGCGCCTCTCGTGGTGTACGCGCGGGATCGACGGGCCGGACGGGTCGTCGTGGGACGGATGCGGCAGTTCCGCCTTCCACAACCGTCGAGCCCGTACATCGGCTCAGCCGGCGGATCCGCGTGGGGCGCCCAGTACCTCAACCACCCTTTGAATACGGCGAGTTCGGCAGGGCCGTGTCGGTGGATCGGCCGATGGCCCGCGGCCGTCCCGTCCGCTGGCGGGGTCGGTTCTCAGGTGTGCGGGATCGCCGGATCGGCGGACTCCTCCCGGGGGAGTGCGACCCCCTCCGCAGGCGTGGCCTGCGCTGCCTCCGGGATATGCCGGTTGCCGAGGGGGACGCCCCTCCACGGAAGCCGCCGCGCTCTCGCACACCGGGCCCTGCCCCAGGAACCCCGCGCGGACGCCGGTAAATCCGGTGCCGAGGACCGCTCCGGCCCTGGGTCCCGGCCACCTCCCGGGCACCCTTCCTTCGATCCGGAACCGGCTCGTCTGAGCACGGCCGCTCCTCGGCTCGTGCCGCCTCGAACGGCTCGTATGCCGCCGTCAACGCCTCGGCGACGGGCAGCGGCCCGGCCCCGGTGCGGGCCGGACGGAGAGGGGCGGGCGGCTCCGGGCCGCGTGTTGCGCGGGGCGCACGAGGCGGCGCATGGCCTCCGCGCGGCGTCCTCCGACCGCCGGTCGGCCGTCGTGCCCGGGCTCTCCCGGTGCGGCCCACCGAACGAAGTCCCTTTCGGTCGTTGCGGAATCACCATGCGTGACCGTGGCCCGGTGGGGCATGCATCCCGTGTGCGTGTTCGAGGGGGAAAGGTCGTCACAGCGTGCAGGTGGGGGTTATGACAGGGCATCAGGCAGGACTCGGCTCCGCGGGGAGCGGGCCCGTCCGGACACCTGATGCGCAGCAGGGGGACCAGCGTCTGCTGTGCAGGAGAGTGGGACAGTCGGATCTGGGCGCCGTGCGGGACATACGCCACGCACTGCGGGAACTCCTCGGAGCCTCGCCGCAGGCGGAGGCGACGGACGTGGCCGAACTGCTCACCAGTGAGCTGGTGACCAACGCCCTCGTCCACACCGGACAGGGAGCCGTCGTGACGGTGACGGTGGGCGAGGCCGGACTCCGCGTAGAGGTACAGGACTTCGTGGCCGCGCTGCCCACGCCGTACGCGCCGTCGTCCGACGACGGCACGCACGGCAGGGGGCTGGTGCTCGTCCAGGCACTCGCGGACGCCTGGGGCGTCCACGAGCACGACCGGGGAAAGGTCGTCTGGTTCGAGCTCGGTGAGGGGGCGGCCCGGTACTGAACCGTCCTCGACCGTGCCGGGCGGCGCGGCTGCCGGCCGTCCTCACCCGTGCCGGGGAGTGCGGCTGGTGCGCGCGCCCTTTTCCGCTAGCCGAACTGCTGCTCAAGGTCCTTCAGCTTGCGCTCCAATGAGTCGAGCCGGGGCAACGCCTGGGTGTCGTCCTCGGCGGTGAGATCGACGGTCCTGGCCGCCGGGGACTCAGCGGTCCCGACGGCCTGGAGGGAGGGCCGGTTGCGCAGGGGCAGTTGTCCCGGCTCTGCTATGGCCGGCTCCGCGACAGCTTTGGGCTGCGCGGAGCCCGGTCCCGGTCCGATGCCCTGGACGTCGACCTGACGGCCGCCGCCCCTGTTCCGTCCCCAGGAGCGGTTCTGCCGGCTGAGCGCCTTGAAGTGCGCCCGGTCCAGCTTCTCCTGGTCGCGCCTGCGGAGCTTGTTCTCCTCCTTGGTGCGCTTGTCCTCGCGGACCTCGTCGACCGCCTCGTCCAGGGTGCGCACGTTCTCCAGGAGCATCAGCGACCAGGCGCCGAAGGTCTCCCGGGGAGCACGCAGCCACCGGACGATCCGGATCTGCGGCAGCGGCCGCGGCACCAGACCCTGCTCGCGCAGGGCCGCCCGGCGGGTCTGCTTCAGCGCGCGGTCGAAGAGCACCGCCGCGGAGAGCGACATGCCGGCGAAGAACTGCGGGGCACCCGCGTGGTCCATGCCGCGCGGCGCGTGCACCCAGTTGAACCAGGCCGCGGCGCCCGCGAACGTCCACACGAGCAGGCGCGAGCCGAGGGCCGCGTCACCGTGGCTGGCCTCGCGCACCGCGAGCACGGAACAGAACATGGCCGCACCGTCGAGGCCGAACGGTACGAGGTACTCCCAGCCGTCCGTCAGATTCAGGTTCTGCCGGCCGAAGCCGACCAGACCGTGGAAGGAGAGCGCGGCGGCCACCGCCGCGCAGCAGAACAGGAGCACGTAGGAAGCGGTGCCGTACACCGCCTCCTTCCTTCTGCGGCGCTCCTCGCTGCGCTCCCAGGAGTCGTCGCCGGTGGCGCTGTCACCGGTGCGCTTGCCGCGCGCGAGCACTACCAGAGCCACGACGACCCCCACGATCATCACGCCGCCCGGAAGCAGCCAGTCCAGCGATATGTCGGTCAGTCGCATGCGGTGTCCCTTGCATCGCGTAGGGCGTATCGGCCGCCATACTGCTCCAGCCGCCCGGGGCGGCAGGGGGTTTCGGGGCAAGAGGACGCCAACGGAGTGCGAGGGCAGTCGGATAGGGGGAGATAGCTCGAACTGCCGTGCCCGGCGCGCGAGTTGGGTTCGACTGGCGCTCACCCTTACGGGTGGCATGGAGTCAGGATGCGGCGCTGAGCATCCGTGCGCGGTCGGCGTCGCAGGTGCGCGGACAGGTGACGCAGGTCTCCTCGGGGCGCACGGTGTAGAAGAAGCAGCAGCTCGCCCGGTCCCGGGTCGGCAGGCGCCGCCCGTCGGGCGCGGTCAGGTCGCGGAAGCCCGGGGTGCCCACGTACGGCTTCGTGGTGCCGGGGAGCAGCGCGTCGAGCTCGGTCATCGCGCGCGGCTCCTCGCCGAGCAGCGCCCCGACGTACCAGAGCCCCTCGACGATCTCGTCCGTCGCCATGCCCCACAGCGCCCGCCGGCCGCGCCGCATGCGCGGTCCGAACCCGTCGAGCACCGGCCCGATGTGCTCGGCCACCGCGTCCCGCACCTCACCGCGCAGGGCCTCCTCGTCCGCCACCACGCGGGCGCCGGGCAGTTCGGCGGCCGGGTCGTCCGGCAGGCAGGCGAATTCCCTTACCCGTACGGCGATTTGACCGAGCGTTCGCTGGAACGCCACGTCGGCGACCGGGACGCGCGGCACCCGGCGGTGCAGGAACCACGGCACCGTCACCAGGAGGCAGGCGGGCCAGGCGTAGCGGTGGAAGCCGAACGAGGCGATGACATCGGGGCGGGCCTGGTGTCCGTAGTCCCGTACGACCTGGGCGTTGTCCCAGGCGAGGAAGGCGTCCAGGGCCCTTCCGCCGGCTGCGAGCTCCGCCGCGCCGACCCAGCCCGCACCGCTCGGCACCCGCTCCGTCGCGGACAGCTCCCTGATGCCCAGACCGGCGTACACCTCGGCGAGCCGGGCATAGGAGGGGGCGACAGGGCTGGGCGCGGGGCTGGCCAGCAAGGTGGAGACGGTCATGCGGGACCACCGAATCACGATCGTTGACAGGTAAGGCTTACCTTAGCCGATGTCGGCGATGTTTGAACTCGCGCTTTGTCCGCCTATGGTCTGTGGGGGCAGCGGAGCCGTAGGAGGCCGGGGTGGAGCAGGGCAGAGCGCGCGAGGCGACGGTGCCTCCGTACGGGTCACCCAGGGTTCCGGGCCAGGCCCGGGAGGCCGGGCACCTCGCCGGCGCGCGCGGCGAGCACACCCACAGCGAGCCGCCGTCCCCCCGCGCCGTAGAGCCGCGGCCCCGCACCGTCCACCGCCACTCCGTACGCGGGCAGATACTGGCCGCCCTGCGCACCGCCCTGGTCGACGGCGACCTGGTCCCCGGCGAGGTGTACTCCGCCCCCGCGCTCGGTGAGCGCTTCGGGGTGTCCGCGACCCCGGTGCGCGAGGCGATGCAGCAGCTCAGCATCGAGGGCGCCGTCGAGGTCGTGCCGAACCGGGGCTTCCGGGTCACCGAGCGCAGCCCGCGCGAGCTCGCGGAGCTCGCCGAGGTGCGGGCCATGATCGAGGTGCCGGTGATGCTGCGGCTCGCCCGTACGGTCCCGGCGGCCCGCTGGGCCGAGCTGCGCCCGCTGGCCGAGGCGACCACCGAGGCCGCCGCGACCGGCGACCGGGCGGGCTACGCCGAGTGCGACCGCGCCTTCCACCGGGCGGTCCTCGCGCTGGCCGGCAACGAGCAACTGGTGCAGGTGGCCGACGACTTGCACCGGCGCGCGCAGTGGCCGCTGACCGCGGCGCCGGTCGCCCGCCGCGGTGAGCTGGTGGCCGACGCCGCCGAACACCTGGCCCTGCTCGACGCCCTGTGTGCCCAGAACCTGCCGGTCGTCCAGTCGCTGGTGCGGGAACACTTCACGGGCTCGGCGCTCTGAGAGCCCGCTCCCGGGCGTGAGTGCGGCGCGGGGCCGGGCCAAGAACGGCGTAAGTGTCGTGCCGGGCAAAGGAATTGACGCGATATCAGATTTCGGCGGGGCGCGGGGGAGCGGCCCCCAGATGGGCCGCGAGCCAGGTGGGGACGCCGAGCAGTCGCACCAGGCGGGCCGCCTCCGTGCGCAGCCGGGTCGAGACCGGCTCCTCCTCGGTGTCGGCGAGCGCGGCGAGCGCGGGGGCCGTGCCGATGAGGTAGCCGAGCTCCTCGCGGATGCGCAGGGACTCGGTGAAGCCGTGCCGCGCCTCCGCCAACTCCCCGTCGCGCAGGGCGAGTCCGGCCAGATGGCGCCAGGTGAAGGAGAGCAGCAGGGTGTCGCCGTGGGCGGCGGCGCCCTCGTGGGCGCGACGGTAGGCGGAGCGGGCGGCCTGGGGTGCGTCGGCCACGTTCTCGGCGAGAAGCCCGCGCCGGAAGTCGAGCAGCGCCCGGCCCCGGCCGGCCGGGGCGGTCAGGGCGGCGGCCCGGCCGAACGCCGAGCGTGCCTCGTCCGCCCGGTCGCGCACCCCGAACAGGGTTGAGGCGTAAGCGAGATAGCCGCGCTCGCAGGCGGCGGCGCCGCGCTCCTCGTCGCTGCGGGCCATGGCCTCGGCGCCGCGCAGCGCCTCGTCGGCCTCCGCCCAGCCCGTCTCGGTGTACACACAGCGCTCGGTCAGCAGGGCGGTGCGTTGCAGGGCACGGGCCGGTACTCCCGCATGCGGTTCGAGCAGGGCGGCGGCGTCCGCCCAACAGCCGCGTGAGCGCAGCCGCCATATCGCCGTCTGGAGCGGATCCCCGTCATCTGCAGTCGTTCCGGAACCAGACATGGCGGTGTACGCCACGTTGCCCTCCCCGAGCGCGCCATCGAGCTGCTGAGTAGATCCGCATCTCAACACGGAATGGCACGCCGGGCCAAGGGGGGTGCGTGAATGAGTTCACAATCGTCCGACACTGGCCGGGATCGACTGTCAGCTCATACGAAGCGCCAGGAAGAAGTCCAGCTTGTCCTCGAGACGGGACAGGTCACGGGCCGTCAACTGCTCGATCCTGCCCACCCGGTAGCGAAGGGTGTTGACGTGCAGATGCAGTCGCGTGGCACACCGCGTCCACGAGCCGTCGCAGTCCAGGAAGGCCTCCAGGGTCGGGATGAGCTCGGCCCGGTGGCGCCGGTCGTAGTCGCGCAGCGGGTCGAGCAGCCGGGCCGTGAAGGCGCGCCGCACGTCGTCGGGCACGAACGGGAGCAGCAGCACGTGCGAGGCCAGCTCGTGGTGGCCGGCCGCGCACACCCGGCCGGGGCGGGCGGCGGCGACCCGGCGGGCGTGCCGGGCCTCCTCCAGGGCGCCGCGCAGTCCCTCGGCGGAGTGCACCGCGGCGCTGACACCCAGTGTCAGACGGCCGTCGTCGGCGAGGCCGGCCGACAGGGGCGCGCGCACCGCGCCGAGCAGCGCGTCGGCGTGCAGGCCGCCCTCGGCGCCCTCGGCCGTGGCCGCGGGCAGCGGCACGAGCGCGATCGCCTCGTCGCCCGCGTGGGCGACCGCGATCCGGTCGGATGACTCGGAGCCGACCACCGCCGGGTCGACCAGGATCTCCTCCAGGAGCGACTGGGCGACCGGGCCGCCCGCGATCTCGGCGCCCGAGTCCCGCTCCCAGTCCACCCGGGCCACCACGACCTGCCAGTGCGGCGCCGAACCGAGGCCGGGCAGCAGGACGGGGGCGGCGACGCGCAGGCGGGCCGCGATCTCGGCGGGCGCGGCCCCGGTCTGCACCAGCTCGAGGACTTCCTGGGCGAGCCGGCGGCGTACCGTACGGGCCGCGTCGCGCCGGTCGCGTTCGACCGCGATCAGCTGGGTGACGCCCTGGAGGAGGTCGAGCCGGGCGGCCGGCCAGTCGCTCGCGTCGGCCTCGACGGCCAGCAGCCAGTCCGAAAGCACCGTCTCGCGCACGTCCCGGGCGGCCGGTGCGGCGCCCCGGCCGTTGTTGCGGATCGGGAACAGCGAGTAGGTGACGCCGTCGATGGTGGCCCGGTGGGGGCCGCGCCGTCCGGTGCGGGTGGCGCCCAGGTGCTCGGCGGCCAGCGCGGCGCCGACCGCGGGGGTCAGGGGATCGCCGGCGCCCGCGATCTGGCGGCCGGTGGGAGAAAGCACCCAGGCCCGCAGATCGAGGTCGGAGCCGAGCAGGTCGAGGACCACCTCGGGGCCGCCGCCCGCCGGGCCGGACGTCATCAGACGGCGGTGGCGGTCCACGACCGCCGCGAGGTCGCCTGCCCGCTCGCCCGAGACCTGCCGTACGACGTGCTCGGTGATGGTTGCGAACGCGACCGACTCGTTCACCGCGAACAGCGGGAGCCGATGGCGAGAACAAGCCAAAACAAGATCGTCGGGAATGGCGCCGAGTTCCGCCTCGCCGGCCGCAAGACCCGCCACGCCCGCACTCGCGAGGATGCGTACGAATGGCTCGGAATCTTCGGCGTCCCGACGCCAGGCGAGACCCGTCAGAACGAGCTCGCCGCCCGCCAGATAGCGACTCGGATCCCGCAGGTCCGTAGTCATCACACCCCGCACCGTGCGGTCCAGCTCGTCCTCGCCGCCGAGCAGCCGCAGCCCCAGCGCGTCGGTTTCCAGAAGTGCGCGCAGCCGCATCGCGTGTCGCCGCCGATCTGTCTTGATGTTGCCGTTGGAAAGCGGTGAGGTAACGGAGCACCGCCTTTCATACGAATCTACAAGACGTGAGCGGAGACCAGCCAACTCCTTCATGGTTTCGGTGACTGCACCCGAGGGATCGGGGGCTTGTGTACTGAGTCCACACCGCGTTAACAGCACATGAACGACTGAGATGTCGAGGGCCTGCCGTCCCCGGGACCCGCGCGAACGACCCCGAATTTGAGAATCGGAAGAGAGCCACTCATGGACTTCCTTCGCCCCGCCAGCTGGGAGGAGGCGCTCGCCGCCAAGGCAGAGCACCCCACAGCTGTGCCCATTGCGGGTGGCACCGATGTGATGGTCGAGATCAACTTCGACCACCGGCGGCCCGAGTACCTCCTGGACCTGAACCGCATCAGCGAGCTGGCTCAGTGGGAGGTCGGGCAGGACAGTGTCCGGCTTGGCCCCTCCGTCCCGTACACCAAGATCATGGAGAACCTGCGGACGGAGCTGCCGGGCCTCGCGCTCGCCTCGCACACCGTCGCCTCCCCGCAGATCCGCAACCGCGGCGGCGTCGGCGGCAACCTCGGCTGTGCCTCGCCGGCCGGTGACGCCCACCCGTCGCTGCTGTCCTCCGGCGCCGATGTCGAGGTCGAGTCCCAGGCGCGCGGCGTCCGGCTCATCCCCATCGACGAGTTCTACAAGGGCGTCAAGCGCAACGCGCTGGAGGCGGACGAGCTGATCAAGGCCGTCCACATCCCCAAGGCGGACGGCCCCCAGCAGTTCTCCAAGGTCGGCACCCGCAACGCCATGGTCATCGCGGTCTGCGCGTTCGGCCTGGCCCTGCACCCCGAGACCCGTACGGTCCGTACCGGCATCGGATCGGCGGCCCCGACCCCCATCCGGGCGAAGGCGGCCGAGGAATTCCTGAACGCGGCGCTCGAAGAGGGCGGCTTCTGGGACAACGGAAAGATCATCACCCCGTCGGTCGCGAAGCAGTTCGCCATGCTCGCCTCGGGTGCGTGCAACCCGATCGACGACGTCCGCGGCACCGCGAACTACCGCCGTCACGCCGTGGGCGTCATGGCCCGTCGCACGCTGATGTGGACCTGGGAGTCGTACCGCGGCGACAACGGCCGCACCCTTGAAGGAGCTGCATAACCATGCGCGTGAATTTCACGGTCAATGGCCGTAAGCAGGAGGCCGACGACGTGTGGGAGGGCGAGAGCCTCCTCTACGTCCTGCGCGAGCGCATGGGCCTTCCGGGTTCGAAGAACGCCTGCGAGCAGGGCGAGTGCGGCTCCTGCACGGTCCGCCTCGACGGTGTTCCGGTGTGTTCGTGTCTGGTCGCGGCCGGACAGGTCGAGGGCCGCGAGGTCGTCACCGTGGAGGGCCTGGCCGACTACGCCGCCCACCGCACCGACGCCCACCCCGGCGGCGGCTGCGCCTCCGGCGCCTGCGGCACCTCGGTCGACGCCGCCAAGCGCTGGCAGGCGAAGCCGCAGGACGGGCAGACTGGAGAGGCCGGCGGGCTCTCCCCGATCCAGCAGGCCTTCATCGACGCCGGCGCCGTGCAGTGCGGTTTCTGCACCCCGGGTCTCCTGGTGGCCGCCGACGAACTCCTGGAGCGCAACTCCGAGCCGTCCGACGCGGACATCCGCGAGGCGCTCTCGGGCAACCTCTGCCGTTGCACCGGCTACGAGAAGATCCTCGACGCGGTCCGCCTCGCGGCCGCCCGTCAGGAAGAGGCGGTCTGATCATGGCGCAGAACACCCGCACCACTCCGGCCGGTACGCCCACCAACGTCACGCAGAACCACACCAAGGGCGGCATCGGCGAGTCCACGCTGCGCCCCGACGGCACCCTCAAGGTGACCGGTGAGTTCGCGTACTCCTCGGACATGTGGCACGAGGACATGCTGTGGGGCCAGACGCTGCGCTCCACCGTGGCCCACGCCCTGATCGAGAACATCGACATCTCCGAGGCCGTCGCGATGCCCGGCGTCTACGCCGTGCTCACCTACGACGACCTGCCGGCGAAGATGAAGAACTACGGTCTCGAGATCCAGGACACCCCCGTCCTGGCCAACGGCCGGGTCCGCCACCACGGTGAGCCGGTCGCCCTCGTGGCCGCCGACCACCCGGAGACCGCCCGCCGCGCGGCCGCCAAGATCAAGATCGACTACAAGGAGCTGCCGCTCGTCACGGACGAGGCCTCCGCCCTCGCCCCGGACGCGCCGCTGATCCACGAGGGCCGCGACGACCACCACTCCGGTCACGTCCCGCACCCCAACATCGTGCACCGCCAGCCGATCATCCGCGGCAACGCGGCGGAGGCCGCCAAGCGCGCCGACGTGATCGTCAAGGGCGAGTACACCTTCGGCATGCAGGACCAGGCCTTCCTCGGCCCGGAGTCCGGTCTCGCGGTGCCCGCCGAGGACGGCGGCGTCGACCTGTACGTCGCCACCCAGTGGCTGCACTCGGACCTCCAGCAGATCGCCCCGGTCCTCGGCCTGCCGCCGGAGAAGGTGCGCATGACGCTCTCCGGCGTCGGCGGTGCCTTCGGTGGCCGCGAGGACATCTCGATGCAGATCCACGCCTGCCTCCTGGCGCTGCGCACGGGCAAGCCGGTCAAGATCGTCTACAACCGGTTCGAGTCCTTCTTCGGCCATGTGCACCGTCACCCGGCGAAGCTCTACTACGAGCACGGCGCCACCAAGGACGGCAAGATCACGCACATGAAGTGCAAGATCGTCCTGGACGGCGGCGCCTACGCCTCAGCCTCCCCGGCCGTCGTCGGCAACGCCTCCTCGCTCTCCGTCGGCCCGTACGTCATCGACGACGTCGACATCGAGGCGATCGCGCTCTACTCGAACAACCCGCCCTGCGGCGCGATGCGCGGCTTCGGCGCCGTCCAGGCCTGCTTCGCCTACGAGGCCCAGATGGACAAGCTCGCGGCGAAGCTGGGCATGGACCCGGTGGAGTTCCGCCAGCTCAACGCCATGGAGCAGGGCACGATCATGCCGACCGGGCAGGTCGTGGACTCCCCGGCCCCGGTCGCCGAGCTGCTTCGCCGGGTCAAGGCCCGCCCGCTGCCGCCCGAGCAGCAGTGGCTGGCGGCCGGCGAGGAGGCGGACGTCCGCGCGCTGCCCGGCGGTCTGTCCAACACCACGCACGGGGAGGGCGTCGTACGCGGTGTCGGCTACGCGGTCGGCATCAAGAACGTCGGCTTCTCCGAAGGCTTCGACGACTACTCCACCGCCCGGGTCCGCCTGGAGGTCATCAACGGCGAGCCCGTCGCGATGGTCCACACGGCCATGGCGGAGGTCGGCCAGGGCGGTGTCACCGTGCACGCCCAGATCGCCCGCACGGAGCTGGGCGTCACGCAGGTCACCATCCACCCGGCCGACACCCAGGTCGGCTCCGCCGGTTCCACGTCCGCCTCGCGGCAGACGTACATGACCGGCGGCGCGGTGAAGAACACCTGCGAGGCCGTCCGCGCCAAGGCCCTGGAGCTCGGCCGCCGCAAGTTCGGCTCCTACCACCCCGCCTGGGCCACCGCCGAGCTGCTGCTCGAAGGCGGCAAGGTCGTCACCGACGGCGGCGAGGTCCTCGCCGACCTGGCGGACGTCCTGGAGGGCGAGGCGATCGACGAGGAGCTGGAGTTCCGGCACCGTCCGACCCAGGCCTTCGACCTCGTCACGGGCCAGGGCAACGGCCACGTCCAGTACACGTTCGCCGCGCACCGCGCGGTGGTCGAGGTGGACACCGAGCTCGGCCTCGTCAAGGTCGTCGAGCTGGCCACCGCCCAGGACGTCGGCAAGGCCCTCAACATGCTCTCCGTCGTCGGCCAGATCCAGGGTGGTACCACCCAGGGCCTCGGCGTCGCGGTGATGGAAGAGATCATCGTGGACCCGAAGACCGCGAAGGTGCGCAACCCGTCCTTCACGGACTACCTGATCCCGACGATCCTGGACACCCCGACCATCCCGGTCGACGTCCTGGAGCTCGCCGACCCGAACGCGCCGTACGGCCTGCGCGGTCTCGGCGAGGCCCCGACCCTCTCGTCCACCCCGGCCGTCCTCGCGGCGATCAGGGCGGCGACCGGTCTGGAGCTCAACAAGACCCCGGTCCGTCCCGAGCACCTCACGGGCACCGGAGCCTGACCCCTCGCGGGGTTCGGGGGTGAAAGGGATTTCCTCCGGGGGACGCGAGTCCCCCGGGCCCCCTCCCAAAGCCCTCCGGGCGGTGCGTGCCTCCCGGGAACGTCACACTTCCGACGCCCGCACCGCCCGGAGCACACCAGTACCGCACCGCTCGCGGTTCTCGCAGTACCCGCAGTACCCGCAGTAAGAGCACCACCAGCAGAACCGAGTCACACCAGCATCACCCGTAGCCATCTGCACTGCGGTACCGCCTTCGGTACCCCGGCAGGAGCAGACACCGTTCGTCTCGGGCCGTCCCCCGGGTCGTGCAGCCCACGCACCATCCCAAATCCCGCAGCTTGTCTGACCTGAGGACTCAAGTCTTATGCGGGTGCCCCTGTGAACCTTGGGAGTAGGCCCATGACCCAGCAGTCTGTGGAGCCGAAGACCACCGCCGAGGACGCGGGCTCCGGCTCCCGTCCCCCCGCCGGCAGGTCTTGGCTCGACCGGTACTTTCACATATCCGAGCGAGGATCCACGTTCGCGCAGGAAGTGCGCGGCGGCATCACCACCTTCATGGCGATGTGCTACATCCTCCTGCTCAACCCGCTGATCCTCTCGACGCCCGACGTCGACAAGCACGTGCTGGGCCACGCGGGCCTGGTCACCGCCACCGCGCTCGCGGCCGCGGTCAGCACCCTGCTGATGGGCTTCATCGGCAAGGTCCCGCTCGCACTGGCCGCCGGACTGAACGTCTCCGCGGCCCTGACCACCCAGGTGGTCCCCAACATGACCTGGCCGCAGGCCATGGGCATGTGCGTCATGTACGGCGTCGTGATCATGCTCCTGGTCGTCACCGGCCTCCGCGAGATGATCATGAACGCCATCCCGCTGGCGCTCAAGCACGCGATCACCATGGGCATCGGCATGTTCGTCGCCCTGCTCGGCCTGGTGAAGGCCGGATTCGTGGGCAAGGGACCCGAGCACGGACCGCCGGTCACCCTCGGAGCCACCGGACAGCTCGTCGGCTGGCCCGTCTTCTTCTTCGCCATCACCCTGCTGCTGATCTTCGCCCTCCAGGCCCGCAAGGTGCCCGGCGCCATCCTGATCGGCATAGTCTCCGGCAGCGTCCTGGCCTTCGTGGTCACCAAGGCCGCGGGCCTGACCGACGCGGACTGGGGCGGCACCGCCCCCGGCCTCAGCGGCAGCGCCGTCTCCACGCCCGACTTCGGCCTCTTCGGCCACGTCGAGTTCGGCGGCTGGGGCTCCATCGGCGCCATCAGCGTCGGCATGATCGTCTTCACCCTGGTGCTCGCCGGCTTCTTCGACGCGATGGCCACCATCATCGGCGTCGGCCAGGAGGCCAAGCTCGCCGACGACAAGGGCCGCATGCCGGGCCTGTCCAAGGCGCTGTTCATCGACGGTGCGGGCGGTGCGATCGGCGGCGTCTCCGGCGCCTCCGGCCAGACCGTGTTCATCGAGTCCGCCTCCGGCGCCGGTGAAGGTGCCCGTACCGGCCTCTCCTCGGTCGTCACCGGTCTCTTCTTCGCCGCGTGCCTCTTCTTCACCCCGGTCACCCAGCTGGTTCCGGCCCAGGTCGCCTCCGCCGCCCTCGTCGTCATCGGCTCGATGATGATGAGCGCCGCCAAGCACGTGGACTGGAGCGACCGCTCGGTCTCCATCCCGGTGTTCCTCACCGTGGCGCTGATGCCGTTCACGTACAACATCACCGCCGGTGTCGGCGCGGGCGTCGTCGCCTACACCGTGATCAAGGCAGCACAGGGCAAGTGGCGGGAGATCGGCGGGTTCATGTGGGCCCTGACAGCCGTCTTCACCATCTACTTCGCCCTCCATCCCATCGAGAACTGGCTCGGCGTCAAGTAGCGGCCAGGCCGCTGACGCCCTCCACACGTCGTTAAGGAGACCGAACATGCTGGACATCGCCGAAGAGCTGAACCGGTGGGTCGAGCAGGGACGCGAGTTCGCCGTGGCCACCGTGGTGGCCGTCGGCGGGAGCGCGCCCCGGCAGCCGGGAGCCGCCCTCGCCGTCGACAGCGACGGCACGGCGATCGGTTCGGTCTCCGGCGGATGTGTGGAGGGCGCCGTCTACGAACTCTGCCAGCAGGCCCTCGAAGACGGCGAGACCGTCCTCGAACGCTTCGGATACAGCGACGAGGACGCCTTCGCGGTCGGCCTGACCTGCGGCGGCGTCATCGACATACTCGTCACCCCGGTCGGCGCGAAGGCCCCCGCCCGCAAGGTGTTCGCCGCCGCCCTCGCCACCGCCGCGCGCGGCGAGGCCGCCGCGGTCGCCCGGGTCACCGACGGGCCGGCCGAACTGATGGGCCGCGCCCTGCTCGTCCACCCCGACGGCCGCTACGAGGGCGTCCTCGGCGGACACCCCGAGCTGGACCGCGCCGTGGCCGACGAGGCCACCGCCCTGCTCGACGCGGGCCGCACCGCCACGCTCTCCCTCGGCGCCGACGGCCGCCTGTGCGGCCAGCCGCTCACCGTGCTCGTCGAGTCGAGCGTCCCGGCCCCCCGGATGATCGTCTTCGGCGCCATCGACTTCGCCGCCGCCCTGGTCAGGGTCGGCAAGTTCCTCGGCTACCACGTCACGGTGTGCGACGCCCGGCCCGTCTTCGCGACGAGGACCCGCTTCCCCGAGGCGGACGAGATCGTCGTGGAGTGGCCGCACAAGTACCTCCAGCGCACCGACACCGACTCCCGTACGGTGCTGTGCGTCCTGACCCACGACGCCAAGTTCGACATCCCGCTCCTGGAGACCGCCCTGAAGCTGCCGGTCGCCTACATCGGCGCGATGGGCTCGCGCCGCACCCACCTGGACCGCAACAAGCGGCTGCGCGACGTGGGCGTCACCGAGCTCGAACTGAACCGCCTGCGCTCCCCGATCGGCCTCGACCTCGGCGCCCGTACGCCCGAGGAGACCGCCCTGTCCATCGCCGCGGAGATCGTCGCCAACCGGCGCGGCGGCAGCGGGGTCGCCCTGACCGGCGCCCACACCCCGATCCACCACGACGGCTCGACGAAGGTCGGCCGCATCGGCTCGGTCGCCTAGCCCCACCGGCTCGGGTGCCGATAGTCCCACCTGGTCGGGCGCCGTCCGGGGCGGCCGTCCCCGACCCGGGCGATATACGGGTGACTGCCCGTTTCGGCCGGGTTAGGGTCGCGGCATGAGCGAGCTGCAGTTCCGGGACGTGCCCGAGTCCGACGTCGACCGTGCCCTGGAACTGTGGTGGCTGGTCTTCCACGACCGCCCCGACGAGAAGGAGAAGCGCGAGTACCACCGCGAGATGGTGCTGCGCTGCGACCGGGTGGGGGCCTACGACGGCGACGCGCTCGTCGGCTTCCTCGTCGCCCACCGCTTCACGCTCTCCGTCCCCGGCGGTGAACTCCCTTGCCCCGGGCTCACGTTCGTCTCCGTCGCCCCCACGCACCGCCGCCGCGGCGTGCTCTCCGGCATGATCGCCGAGGTGTTCCGCCGGTGCGCCGCGCACGGCCGCCCCATCGCCGCCCTGTGGGCCTCCGAGGCCGCCATCTACGGCCGCTTCGGATTCGGCGCGGGCACCTACGGGACCACGGTAGAGATCAACTCGACCCGCCCGCTCGCCCTGCGCATCGACCCCGACCCGCGCGCCCTGCGCCTGATCGACGCCGCCGACGCGCCCGCCGAACTCGGCCCCTACTACGAGGCGACCCGCACCCGCCGGGCCGGGCGCGTCGCGCGCGACGCGGAGCGCTGGCGCGGCGAATGGCTGCCCGAGACCGACGAGGAAGACGAGGAGCTGGGTCCGCCCCGCATCGTCGGCCTCGGCGCCGTGGGCGAGCCGCTCGCCGGGTACGCCGTCTACCGCACCCGCCGTGAGGACGACCCCGCCAAGCCCGGCACCGTCCAGGTCGCCGAGCTGGAGGCGGACACCCCGGCGGGGGAGGCCGCGCTGTGGAACTACCTGGCCGGCATCGACCTCACCGGCACCGTCCGCGCCTGGGGCCTGGCGCCGGACGACCCGCTGCTCCTGTTCGCGACCGACCGCGACCAGGTCAGGGCCGTCGCCGAGTTCCCGGCACTGTGGATCCGCCTGGTGGACGTCGGCGCGGCGCTCACCGCCCGCTCCTGGGCGGCCGAGGCCTTCCTCGTCCTGGAGGTCACCGACGACCGCGTCCCGGCCAACGCGGGCCGCTTCCGGCTGGCCGCGTCGCCGCACGGCTGCACCTACGAGCCGACCTCGGCCGAGCCCGACCTCGGCCTCGACGTGCGCGACCTGGCCGCCGTCTACCTCGGCGGCACCGAGGTGCGCCGCCTCGTGCTCGCCGGCCTGGTGACCGAGCACACCCCGGGCGCGGCCGAGGCCCTGGACGCGGCGCTGCGCACCGCGGAACTGCCGCACACCGTCGACGAGTTCTGACCGGCCCGGGGGTCGAACGGGGAGATCCGCGGGCCGGAGTGACGAGGCTCTCGTCGTACTCAGGGCGCGGCCGGGACGAACGTCCCACGGCGAACTCCCTGCTCGGAGCGGGAACCGAACGTCCCCTTGGCGGGGTCTTTGCCTGCGCGTTAGGGACCAAAGTCCCCGCGTGCGGAGCCCACGCCGAACCCCTCGCATCACTGAGGTCGCGTCAACCCCCTCGCATGTCAAGGAAGTTGTCGGAATTCGGGTATTTTCCGTCGGTACCCGGCCGGAGAATTCACATTTCGGGATTCGAGCGCGATCGTGCGATCGTGGCCAACCGGTGAAGCTCCGCTGCCGTACCGGCACGTACCGAGGGGATGGGGAAACCATGGCGCGACTGACTGCCCACACACGCCGCATCGTGATGGCCACGGCTACGGCCCTGGCTCTGACGGGTGGCGTCGCCGCCGCGGTGTTCCTCGGCAGCGACACCTCCGCCGACGGTCCCGGCCCCGCGCTCGCCCACGCCACCGCCAAGTCCGACAACAAGCCGGGCGGGCGCCCATCGGGCCCCGCCGAGCCCTCGGGACCCGGCGGCGACGACAGCGCGCCGGACGGCTCGGACGGCTCCTCCGAGGCCACCGGCGCCGCCGCGCCCCCCGGTTCCGGCGCGATATCGGAGACCATCGACCACGCCACCGAGAGCGGCGGGAAGTCCGTCTCGATCACCATCGACGACGGCCCGAGCCCGGTCTGGACGCCCAAGATCCTCGCCGTCCTCAAGCAGTACGGGGTGAAGGCGACCTTCTGCATGATCGGCCCCCAGGCCAAGGCCGACCCCGCCATGGTCAAGGAGGTCGTCGCGGCCGGGCACCGGCTCTGCGACCACACCGTCAGCCACGACGAGGCCATGAACAAGAAGCCCGTCGCCTACCAGAGCGCCCAGATCCTCGACGCCCAGAAGATGATCGAGCAGGCGGCCGGCGGCGCGAAGGTCCAGTACTTCCGCGCGCCCGGCGGCGCCTTCACGCCCGACAACCGCCACGTCGCGGCCGGCCACGGGATGCGCCCGCTCGGCTGGAACGTCGACACCAAGGACTGGAAGCAGCCCGGCACGGCGACGATCGTCAAGACGGTGAAGCAGGAGCTCAAGAACGGCCCGATCGTGCTCTTCCACGACGGCGGCGGCGCCCGTGGCCAGACGGTCGAGGCACTGAAGGAACTGCTGCCGTGGCTCGCCGAGCAGGGCTACACCTTCAGCTTCCCGGCCGTCTGACCCACGGCTCACGGCATCGTCGCCCACAGCGCGCAGTGATGGACCCCGCCCGGCCGCACCGGGCCCGTACGCTCCGGAGCCAGGCTCTGCACCTGTGAGCGGGCCCAGTGCGGCGCCCCGCCGCCGTTGGGGTCCCCGGTGCGGGCGAACCGTGTCCAGTAACCGATCATCGTGTCGGCAAGGCGCCGCTGACGTTCCGTCATATCCCGTGGCCGGCCGCCCAGATCGAACAGGTACGGCAGTTCCGTGGTGTGGGTCGCGCCCAGCGGGAACGGCGGGGGAGCGGGCGTCGGGCGCGGCGGGTCCGGGTCGGCGAACTCGTAGCGCCAGACCGTCCGTCGCGCGGCGAGCAGCGAGCCGGTCCGCAGTGTGGGGCAGGCGTAGTCGGCGTCCCCGATGACCGCGCCGAACACCGGCCCGCCGTCCGTGCCGCGCACGGGGTACGCGGCCACGACCTCGGCGGCCCGCGCCGGATCGGGCACGAACTCCCGCACCACATCGGGCCAGTTGGCCGGAGTGACGGCGGTGCCCGCCGCCATGATGCCGGCCGCCCAGATGGTGCCCTCGTCGTGATTGGCCCCGATGAGCACCGGCACCCGCGCCACCCGCCCCGAGGCCACCGCCCCTGCGGGGTCGCGCGGCAGCAGAGCGGTGCCGTACTCGGGCTGCGCGTCCGCGCCCTGCGCCGCGAGCAGCCGGGCCACCGGCACCCGGCGCAGACAGCCGAGCACGTCCGCGGCCCTCGCGCAGCCGACCGCGCCGGCCAGCTCCGTCCCGGCCGCCTCCGCCACCGTCGGGGCCACCGCGTAGGGGGCGAAGGGGCGCGCCGGGCCGCCCGTACAGGGCCCGCTCTCCATGATCGCCCGCTGGAACAGCCCGGCCGCCGAGGGCGAGGCGAGCTGTGCGCAGACCGCGTAGCTCCCGGCCGACTCCCCGGCGAGCGTCACGTTCCGCGCGTCCCCGCCGAACGCCCCGATGCCGCGCCGTACGTAGCGCAGCGCCGCCTGCTGGTCGGCGAGGCCGAAGGTGCCCGAGCCGGCCAGGCCCGCCCGGCCGAGGTAACCGAGCGCGCCCAGGCGGTAGTTGACGGTGACCACGACGACGTCCCCTCGCACCGCCATCCGGTGCGCGTCGTAGGAGCTTCCGGCCCCCGTGGTGAAGCCGCCGCCGTGCAGCCACACGATCACCGGCCGGGGGTGGCCCGGCGCCGCGTCGGACGGGGCGGTCACGTTCAGATACAGGCAGTCCTCGCTCGTGCTGCCGCCCGGCACCTCACCGGCCGGCTGCGCGCACGCCGGGGCGGGCCGCGTCGCGTCGCGGACCCCGGGCCACGAGGCGGCCGGGCGGGGCGCGGCCCAGCGCAGCGCGCCGACGGGCGGGGCGGCGTACGGGATGCCGTCGAAGACCCGGTAGCCGTCGCGCACCGAGCCGCGCACCGCCCCGTCCCGGGTCCGCACCACCGACGCCTCCGGCGAGGGCGACGCGGTGACCGGCGGCAGCAGTACGGCCAGGGCGCCGGCGAGGACCGCGGCGATCCACCGCACCTCAGCCACCCCCCATTCCGCCCTGGGCCGCGACCAGCGTGGTCCCGAGACCGCGCACCGCGCGGCCGAGTCCGGGCGCGATCGCGTCGAGCCGCCCGGTCAACGCGTCGAGACGGTCCCGGTGGGCCCGGGCGTCCGCCGCCGGAACGAGGTGCCGCACCCGGCCCGCCGAGGCGAGCGCCAGGACCACGGCGTCATACGCCTCGACGGGTCCCGCACCTCGCAGCAGCGCCGTGAGGCGTGCCTGAAGAGCCCGTACGTCCGCCGCGTCCCGCACGGTCACCTCGCGTCGGGCGGGCCGCGCGAAGGCGGCCCGCTCCTCGACGGTGACAAGGCCGAGCGCGGCCAGCCGGTCCTCGACCGCGCCCAGGGTCTCCTCGCGGTCGCCGCGCACCCACGCCTTCCAGGTGCGCCGGTGCTCCCCGGCTCGGCCCAGGACGAGATCGAGCACCGGGTCGCCGGTGCCGCCGGGATCCGTCACCGTCACCTCGCCCGAGGCATCGGCGACACGGCCCAGGCAGGCCAGTTCCGCGAGCAGCGCGGCGCGCAGCAGGAAGCCGGTGCGGGTGCGGTCGTACAGGGCGCCGGCGTCGGTGTCGTAGGCCGCGAGATACATCCGGCCGTACAGGGTGTGCGTCATGACACCGACGCTAGGGACCCGCCCCTCGCGGGGGATCCACCCGGCGGACCGAACCGGGCCCCGACCACGGGATGAACGCGCGGGCGCCTCATCCCACGGGATGAGGCGGCGGCTCAGCCGCGGCGCGGCTCGACAAGGCCGTGGTCGTACGCCGCGACCACCGCCTGCACCCGGTCGCGCAGCCCCAACTTCCGCAGCACGGCGCCGACATGGGTCTTGACCGTGGCCTCGGACAGATGCAACTGGCGGGCGATCTCGGAGTTGGAAAGGGCCTGCCCGATCAGGGTGAGCACCTCCCGTTCACGCGGCGACAGCGCGGCGAGGGCGGCGGGCGCCGGAGGCGTCGTGGTGTGCGCGAAGCGGTCGAGCATGCGCCGCGTCACGGTCGGCGCGAGCAGCGCGTCCCCGCGCGCCACCACGCGGACGGCCTCGGCGAGTTCGGCGGGCCGGATGTCCTTGAGGAGGAAGCCGCTGGCCCCGGCCCGCAGCGCGGTCAGTACGTGCTCGTCGAGGTCGAAGGTGGTGACGACGAGGACCCGGGCGGTACTGCCGGACGCGACGATGGCACGCGTCGCGTCGATGCCGTCCATGACGGGCATCCGCACGTCCATGAGGACGACGTCCGGCCTCAACTCGCCCACCAGGCGCACCGCGTGCCGCCCGTCCGCCGCCTCGCCGACCACCTCGAGATCGTCGCGGGCGTCGATGATCAGACGGAAACCGCCGCGCACCAGCGCCTGGTCGTCGGCCACCACCACCCGGATCGTCACGACGCGTACCTTATCGGCAGCACCGCGTGCACCTCGAAACCCCCGTCGGGCCCCGAGCCCGCCACCAGCGTGCCGCCGAGCAGCGCCGCCCGCTCCCGCATCCCCGCGAGCCCTCGCCCCGACCCGGCCGAGCGCCAACTCCGAGCGCCGGGGCGGCCGTTGTCGCTCACCGCGATGTGGATCGCCTCCTCCTCACGGCGTACCGACACCCGCACCAAGCTCGCCCCCGCGTGCCGCAGCGTGTTCGTCAGCGCCTCCTGCACGATCCGGTAGGCCGCCAGGTCCACGGCGGACGGCGGCGTCGGCCCCCGGCCCTCCTCGCTCAGCTCGACGGCGAGCCCGGCGGCCCGCGCGCCCGCGGCCAGCTCGGCGAGGTCCCCGAGCCCGCGCGGCGGTCGCCGCCCCTCGTCGCCCTCCCCGCCCGCGTCCGCCCGCAGCAGCACCCGCAGCTCCCCGAGCGCCGAGCGGCCCGCGCCGTCGATGGCCCGCAGGGCCTGCCGCGCCTGTTCGGGATCGGCGTCGAAGACGTCCTCGGCGGCGCTCGCCTGGATCACCATCACCGACACGGTGTGGGCCACCACGTCGTGCACCTCCCGGGCGATCCTGGCCCGCTCCTCGGCCACCGCCCGCCGCGTCTCGGCGGCGAGCCGCTCCTGCTGCGCCCTGCGCCACTGCCCCGCCGTCCAGGCCAGCGTCGCCGCCAGTACCTGGGTGACGAGCGCCAGGGGGCCGCCGCCGACGAAGGCGAGCGGGGCGAGCGCGAGCATCCCGAGCAGCCCCCACCGCGAGCCGCGCACCGGCCGCAGCGCGGACAGGACGCACAGGGCGAGCTGCGCCCCGAGCAGGGACCCGGTCAGGCTCAGCGCCGGGAAGAGCAGCCACATCGCGGCTCCGAGCGCCGCGCTCGCGGCGAGCACCGGGCCGGGCCGGCCCACCACCCGCCACAGGACCGCCACCTGCGCCACGGCCAGCACGAGGGCGGCGGCCGGCCGCCAGGCGGCACCGGCCTCGGGCCCGGCCGCCAGGCAGACGGGCACCGCCACCCCGAGCACGAGGACCGCGGAGCCGGCCCGCAGCACCTGGACGGCCCGGGGCGAGGGAGGAGCGCCGGTGCCGTCCGTGAGCGGGCTGCCACTGCCGTCGGAACCGCGTGTAAGACCCACGCCGCGACGCTACCAACCCCAGGTGAAGGTGGAATATTCGTGGCCGGGGCGTCGGAAATTTGCCGAAAGTACGGCGAGGCTTCCTGGCGGCGCGCGCAAAATAGTAGTATTTGCCGTGCCGTCTTCTCGGATCCGTGCTACTGTTGATCCCAGTTGCAGTTGTGGTTCCCAAAGACTTCAAGTGCCTTGATGGTTTTATGCCGTCGGGCGCTTTTGTATTTCCGGTGTTTTTTCCGGACGGGGCAATCATCGCGGTAACGACGGGGTCAGCACAGTGCGGACCCCCGGGCATTGCCCCGAAGGAGATATGACATGGCTACTGGCACCGTGAAGTGGTTCAACGCGGAAAAGGGCTTCGGCTTCATTGAGCAGGAGGGTGGCGGCCCGGACGTGTTCGCCCACTACTCCAACATCGCCGCCCAGGGCTTCCGTGAGCTTCAGGAAGGCCAGAAGGTGAACTTCGACGTCACGCAGGGCCAGAAGGGCCCGCAGGCCGAGAACATCACGCCTGCCTGACGCTGAAGCGTTTTCTGCACGCGGCTGGGGCTCGCACCTTGGGGTGCGGGCCCCAGCCCGTTGTGCTGTACCACCGGGCCACCGTCACCTCGTGACGGATTCTCCACGGCCCGCGGGACGCCGGGCACCCGCCCGCTCGTCCCGCCGCAGCGGACGACCGCCACGGCCACGGCCGGGGCGGACATCAGCCCGCTGTCCTGATCCGGCCCGCCCGCCTCCCAGGCGGCGGCTGCCCGGCATTCCGACATCGGGCGGGGAATTTCCGCGTCCCCGTGCGGCCGGATCGGAATTCAATTTTCTGCTTTCGGCTCGTTCTTGCGATGCCCCGGCTGATCCCATTCGCCGGGCGTCCCTCGATACGTGCCATATCGAGGAAGGTTCTCCTTGAACCGTTCAGCTCGCACGAACGACCGCTACTCCGCCGGCCGCCAGGGCGGCGCCGACCGCGGGGCCCGTTTCCGGCCCCAGGGCCCGAACCGCTCCGGCGGCGGCCGCAGGCCCGCAGCACCCCAGGGCGAGTTCGCCCTCCCCGTCACCGTCACCCCGGCGCTGCCCCCCGTCGCGAACTTCGCCGACCTCGAACTGCCCGCCGAGGTGCTCGAGCTCCTCACGAGCCTGGGCATGAACGAGCCGTTCCCGATCCAGTCGGCCACGCTGCCGAACTCGCTCGCGGGCCGTGACGTCCTGGGCCGTGGCCGTACCGGCTCGGGCAAGACCCTCGCCTTCGGCCTCGCCCTCCTGGTGCGCACCGCGGGCCGCCGCGCCGACTCCAAGAAGCCCCTCGCGCTGATCCTGGTGCCGACGCGTGAGCTGGCGCAGCAGGTGACCGACGCGCTGACGCCGTACGCCCGCGCTCTGCGGCTGCGGCTCGCCACGGTGGTGGGTGGGATGTCGATCGGGCGTCAGGCGGGTGCGCTGCGGTCGGGTGCGGAGGTCGTGGTGGCGACGCCGGGCCGGCTCAAGGACCTGATCGAGCGGCGTGACTGCCGTCTGGACCAGGTCGACATCACGGTCCTGGACGAGGCCGACCAGATGGCCGACATGGGCTTCATGCCGCAGGTG
>NZ_JBIATV010000021.1:41780-92860 GCF_042892175.1 Streptomyces sp. NPDC001828 | reverse complement strand
ACCCTCTCGGGCTTTCCTCCGGGCGCTTCCCTTCGGTATTTCGTGTTCCCGACTCTATCAGACTCTTTCGTGTCCGATTCCCCGTCGGAATGGGGATTTGCTTCGAGGATTTCGCTTTCGCGTTTCCCTTTCGGCGTGGCCCGACTTTATCAGAGATTCTGAAGCCGGATTCCCGCCCCGTTCCGGTTCCCCGTACGGCACTTGACTGTGCCGGGTTCCCGTTCAGGCGGAGACATAAACCTACTGGAGCGGGGCGCCTCGATGCAAATCGAGGCGCCCCGCTCCGGAGGTACGTCCGTGGGACCGTCAGACCTCGACGACCACGGGCAGGATCATCGGACGCCTGCGGTAGGTGTCCGAGACCCACTTGCCGACCGAGCGGCGGATGAGCTGCTGGAGCTGGTGGGGCTCGACGACGCCGTCCTGGGCGGACCGGTTCAGGGCTTCCTCGATCTTCGCGACCACTGGACTGAACGCCGAGTCCTCGATGCCGGAACCGCGGGCCTGGATGTGCGGGCCGCTGGTGATCTTGCCGCTGCTGGAGTCCACCACCACGTACACCGAGATGATGCCCTCGTCGCCGAGGATGCGGCGGTCCTTCAGGGAGGACTCGGTCACGTCGCCTACCGAGAGGCCGTCGACGTAGACGTAACCCGCCTGGACCTTGCCGACGATTCTCGCGGTGCCGTCGACCAGGTCGACGACCACGCCGTCCTCGGCGATGACGATGTGGTTCTTCGGGACGCCGGTGAGGGCTCCGAGTTCCGCGTTCGCCCGCAGGTGGCGCCATTCGCCGTGGACCGGCATCAGGTTCTTCGGCTTGCAGATGTTGTAGAAGTACAGCAGCTCGCCGGCCGAGGCGTGGCCCGAGACGTGCACCTTGGCGTTGCCCTTGTGGACGACGTTGGCGCCCCAGCGGGTCAGGCCGTTGATGACGCGGTAGACCGCGTTCTCGTTGCCCGGGATGAGCGACGAGGCGAGGATCACGGTGTCGCCCTGGACGATCCGGATCTGGTGGTCGCGGTTGGCCATGCGGGAGAGCGCGGCCATCGGCTCGCCCTGCGAGCCGGTGCAGACCAGTACGACCTCGTCGTCGGGCAGGTCGTCGAGGGTCTTGACGTCGACGACGAGTCCGGCGGGCACCTTGAGGTAGCCGAGGTCTCGTGCGATGCCCATGTTGCGGACCATCGAGCGGCCGACGAAGGCGACGCGGCGGCCGTACTCGTGGGCTGCGTCCAGGATCTGCTGGATGCGGTGCACGTGGCTGGCGAAGCTGGCCACGATGATGCGCTTGTCGGCGTTCGCGAAGACGGTGCGCAGGACGTTGGAGATGTCCCGCTCCGGCGGCACGAACCCGGGGACCTCGGCGTTCGTCGAGTCGGAGAGGAGGAGGTCGATGCCTTCCTCGCTCAGCCGGGCGAAGGCGTGCAGGTCGGTGAGGCGCCCGTCGAGGGGGAGCTGGTCCATCTTGAAGTCGCCGGTGGCGACGGCCATGCCCGCGGGGGTGCGGATGGCGACCGCGAGGGCGTCGGGGATGGAGTGGTTGACCGCGACGAATTCGCAGTCGAAGGGGCCCAGGCGCTCGCGGTCGCCTTCGGCGACCTCCAGCGTGTAGGGGCGGATGCGGTGCTCCTGGAGCTTGGCCTCGATGAGCGCGAGGGTCAGCTTGGAGCCGATGAGCGGGATGTCCGGCTTCTCGCGGAGCAGGAAGGGGACGCCGCCGATGTGGTCCTCGTGGCCGTGCGTCAGGACGATGCCCTCGATGTCGTCGAGGCGGTCCCGGATCGAGCTGAAGTCGGGCAGGATCAGGTCGATGCCGGGCTGCTCCTCTTCGGGGAAGAGGACGCCGCAGTCGACGATGAGCAGGCGGCCGCCGAACTCGAAGACGGTCATGTTCCGGCCGATTTCGCCGAGGCCGCCGAGCGGTGTGACGCGCAGGCCGTTCTTGGGAAGCTGCGGCGGGGTGCCGAGTTCAGGATGCGGATGACTCAAAAGACTCTCCTCACCACACGCGCCACGTACCTGTAGGGCACGTGGCGCGTATGTCATTCGTGCACTTGCTGTTGTGTGTGGTTTTCGCGCGTTTGTCCGGCGCGTATTCAGTTGTGAAGTCTGTGGTTAGAGCTGTACCCCACCGGCTGCCAGATCGAGCGCCAGCTGGCTGGATTCTTCCGTCGTGAGTTCGACGAGGGGCAGGCGCAGCGGTCCTGCGGGGAGTCCTTGGCGGGCGAGGGCCGCCTTGGTGGTGATGACTCCTTGGGTGCGGAACATGCCGGTGTAGACGGGGAGCAGCTGCTGGTGGATCTCGGTGGCCTTGCGTACGTCGCCTGCGAGGTAGGCGTCCAGGAGGGCGCGGAGCTCGGGGGTGACGAGGTGGCCGACGACGGAGACGAAGCCGCAGGCGCCGACGGACAGGAGGGGCAGGTTGAGCATGTCGTCGCCGGAGTACCAGGCGAGGCCGGAGCGGGCGATGGCCCAGCTGGCGCGGCCGAGGTCGCCCTTGGCGTCCTTGTTGGCGACGATCCGGGGGTGTTCGGCGAGCCGTACGAGGGTTTCGGTGTCGATGGGGACGCCGCTGCGGCCGGGGATGTCGTAGAGCATGACGGGGAGCTCGGTGGCGTCGGCGATGGCCGAGAAGTGCCGGAACAGTCCCTCTTGTGGGGGCTTGTTGTAGTACGGCGTGACGGCGAGGAGGCCGTGTGCGCCGGAGCGTTCGGCCGTTCGGGCGAGCTCGAGGGTGTGGCGGGTGTCGTTGGTGCCGATACCGGCGACGACGTGGGCCCGGTCTCCGACCGCTTCCAGTACGGCTCGTACGAGCTGGTCTTTCTCCGCGTCGCTGGTGGTCGGGGACTCGCCGGTGGTGCCGTTGACGACGAGTCCGTCGTTGCCTGCGTCGACCAGGTGGGCCGCCAGTCGCTGGGCGCCGTCGAGGTCGAGTGCGCCGTCCGCCGTGAAGGGCGTGATCATGGCGGTGAGGACCCGCCCGAAGGGGGTCTGCGGAGTGGAGATCGGAGCCATGGGTAACACGCTACTCGCTGCTCAGCGCGAGGTGCCCCCTCGGGGGCCGGTGGCTGAGGGAGCCCGGCACTGCCTGCTCGGGGGTTCAAGCAGTGCCGGGTCCGTTTGATCAGCCTAGATGAACTTCACGAAACGCCGCAATACGGACACTTTGCGCGGCGTATCCGCACATCTGTGCCGGTATGGTCGGTCGCCCCTGTCGGCTGGGTCGTTACGGGGCCACCCGGCCGTTGGTGTTGAAGGCCGCATGGGTGAGCGGCATCAGCCGGGCCCACTCGCGCTCCATCCTCTCGCCGACCATCTCGATCTCCCGCTGCGGGAAGGACGGGACCCTCGCCGGCTCGTGCTGGGTGCGCAGGCCGAGGAAGTGCATCAGCGAACGCGCGTTGCACGTCGCGTACATCGAGGAGAAGAGCCCGACCGGCAGCGTGGCGCGGGCGACTTCGCGGGCGACGCCGGACGCCAGCAGCTCCTGGTACGCCTCGCAGGAGCGGCGGTAGGAGTCCTCCATGACGCGGGAGGTCAGCTCCTGCTGGGCCGCCGAGCCCTCGACGAACTCGTATTTGCCGGGGCGCCCCCGCTGGACCAGCTTGCGGTCGGCGGCCGGAACGTAGAAGACCGGCTGGAGCTCCCGGTAGCGGCCCGACTCCTCGTTGCAGGACCAGCCGACGCGGTGCCGCGTGAACTCGCGGAAGACGAAGATCGGGGCGCTGATGAAGAAGGTCATCGAGTTGTGCTGGAAGGGGCTGCCGTGCCGGTCCCGCATCAGGTAGTTGATGAGCCCCTGGGAGCGCTCGGGGTCCTTCTGGAGCTCTTCGAGGGACTGCTCGCCGGCCGTCGAGACCCGGGCCGCCCACAGCACGTCCGAGTCGCTCGCCGCGTGCTTGACGAGCTCGACGGTGACGTCGGCGCGGAAGGTCGGCTCGACGTCTGGGGCGGGGGTGTCGGTCACCGGCGGGTCCTTCCCGTTGTGTCGCTCGGGCGGCGCCCACTGTAGGGCCCGGCACCGGCATCCCCGTCTCTGACGGTTCGTCAGCACATTCTTCGGCCAATTCGGGGAATTCGGGCACCAATCGGCAGTGCCGAGCGTCTGTATTAGTAAGCAGCAGCCAGTTCGACAGCCACTCGAGTTTCCGAGGAGATGTGCCCCCATGTTCCGCCGGCGTGAGCCCGTTCCGTTCGCCTTCGTCGCCGAGGCCGACCGCTACCGCAGCAATGTCGAGCCGCCGCCGCGCCAGCGCGCGAGCGCAGGTCAGCTCGTTGGCAGGACGCTGGTCGGGCTCACGGTCATAGCCGGCCTCACGGGTGCGCTGCTGTTCGGACTTCCGGCCATGGAGAGCCCGCAGTCCCCCACGCACAGTCAGCAGTCCGAGGCCTCCAACGGGCGTTGACGGCCGCTGACCGGCCCGGACGCGCCGACGCGCGCCCGGACCCCCGGAGGTGGCCGCGCGCTGACCTCCTGGGTAGCCTCACCCCGCACAGCCCAATCGAGCGTGCTTGTGAGTGAGGATCAGTCGTGCCCCTGCCCTTCCTGACGGCCGACCGCGCAGTCGACGCACCCGGTGAGTACTCCGACGATGTCGCCCTGCCCTTCGACGACCACGATCGCTGGCGGCGGCCCTACCGGCCCGGCCCGTGGCGGGTCGCCGCGGCGGCCATGCTGCTGCTCCTCGCCTCGTTCGTACTGCTCGCGGCCGTGATCATCGCGGCCGCCGGAGAGCCGGCGGGTGCGGTCGCCGTCCTGTGCGTCGCCGTGCTCGTCATCGCCTCCGCGCTGCGACTGCTGCGCGTCGGGGTGTGGGTCAGCCGGGCCGGGCTGCGCCGGGTCGCGTTCCTCACCACCACCACGGTGGCGTGGCCGCGGATCGCCGGGGTGCGCACGGTGCAGCAGCCGGTGCGCTGGCTCGGCCTTCCGCGCACGGTCCAGGGGCAGGCCCTGCTGGCCGAGCGGCAGGGCGGCGAGACGCTCGCGCCGCTGCTCACCGACCACAACGCGGACTTCCTGGGCCGCGGCGAGGCCTTCGACCGGGCGGCCGACCTGGTGGAGGCCTGGGGCGACGAGTACCGCCTCGGCTGAGCGTCGGCCCGAAGGTGCTCGACCAGGGGCCGGCCGGTCCGCCTCGACGGCGGCCGGGCGGCCCGGCCGGTCTCAGACCCCGGCCGGCTTGTTCTCGTGCAGGGCGATCGCCCGCTGCATCGCCTTGCGGGCCCGCGGCGTGTCGCGGGCGTCCTGGTAGGCCACGGCGAGGCGGAACCAGCAGCGCCAGTCGTCGGGCGCGTCCTCCGTCTCGGCCTTGCGGCGGGCGAAGACGGCGTCGGCCGAGTCACGGTCGATGCGGCCGCCCGCGGTGCGGGTCAACTCGTCGACGGGCAGGCCGCCTTCGGCCTCCAGGGCGACGGCGAGCCGGTTGGCCTTGGTCACGAAGCGGGTGTTGGCCCACAGGAACCAGATGCCGATCAACGGCAGGATCAGCACGGCCACGCCCAGCGTGACGGTGATCCACGTGCCCTGCTCAAGGAGCAGCACGCCACGGCTGCCAGCCAGGACGAAGTAGAAGACCAGGACGGCGGCCGTGATGAGGTAGGTGATTTTTGCGCGCATGAGGCCGACGGTGCCGCTCAGTTGAGGTCGAGGAAGTGTTCCAGGCCGAAGGTGAGGCCGGGAGTGGTCACCACGCGGCGGGCGCCGAGCAGGATGCCCGGCATGAAGCTGCTGTGGTGGAGGGAGTCGTGGCGCACGGTCAGGGTCTCGCCCTCGGCGCCGAGCAGTACTTCCTGGTGGGCCAGGAGGCCGCGCAGCCGGACGGCGTGCACGGGGATGCCGTCCACGTCGGCGCCGCGGGCGCCGTCGAGCGCGGTGGTGGTGGCGTCCGGTGCGGGGCCGACCCCGGCTTCGGCGCGGGCCGCCGCGATCAGCTGGGCGGTGCGCGTGGCGGTGCCGGAGGGGGCGTCGACCTTGTTGGGGTGGTGCAGCTCGACGACCTCGACGGATTCGAAGTAGGGGGCGGCGAGCTGGGCGAACTTCATCGTGAGGACGGCGCCGATGGAGAAGTTCGGGGCGATGAGCACCCCGGTCGCCGGGGAGGCGGCGAGCCAGGTGTTGAGCTGCGCGAGGCGGTCCTCGGTCCATCCCGTGGTGCCGACGACGGCGTGGATTCCGTGGCGTACGCAGAACTCCAGGTTGTCCATCACCGAGGCGGGGGTGGTCAGTTCGACCGCGACCTGGGCGCCCGTGTCGGCGAGCGTCTCCAGGCTGTCGCCGCGGCCGAGGGCGGCGACCAGCTCCATGTCCTCGGCGGCTTCCACGGCTCGAACCGCCTCGGAGCCGATCCGGCCCTTGGCTCCGAGGACCGCCACGCGCAGCTTGCTCATTCGCTTGTTTCCTTAAGGGGTTACGAGACCTTTTACGAGACCGCTTCGTGGAGGCGGTCGGCCTGCTTGTCCTTGAGCGGGCCGATGACGGACAGCGAGGGACGCTGTCCCAGGACATCACGGGCCACTTCGCGGACGTCGTCCGGGGTGACCTGCGCTATCCGGGCCAGCATGTCGTCGACCGACATCTGTTCGCCCCAGCACAGCTCGCTCTTGCCGATGCGGTTCATCAGCGCGCCGGTGTCCTCGAGGCCGAGGACGGTGGAGCCGGAGAGCTGGCCGACCGCGCGGCCGATCTCGTCGTCCGAGAGGCCTTCGCGTGCGACCCGGTCCAGTTCGTCGCGGCAGATCTTCAGGACGTCGTGGACCTGGTTGGGGCGGCAGCCCGCGTACACGCCGAACAGGCCGCAGTCGGCGAAGCCCGAGGTGTAGGAGTACACGCTGTAGGCCAGGCCGCGCTTCTCGCGGACCTCCTGGAACAGGCGGGACGACATGCCGCCGCCCAGTGCCGTGTTGAGGACGCCGAGCGCCCAGCGGCGCTCGTCGGTGCGGGCCAGGCCCGGCATGCCGAGGACCACGTGGGCCTGTTCCGTGCGGCGGTTCAGGAGCTCCATGCGGCCGGCGGCCTTCAGGGTGCGGGAGCCGCCGCGCGGGGCGAGGGGCACGGCGTCGGTGTGCGTGAGCGCGCCGGCCTTCTCGAAGGCCTTGCGGACCTGGCGTACGACGGTGGCGTGGTCGACGTTGCCCGCGGCGGCGACGACCAGGTGGCGCGGGTCGTAGTGCTTCTTGTAGAAGCGGGAGATCTGCGCCTGGGTGAGGGCGTTGATGGTGTCGACGGTGCCGAGGACCGGGCGGCCGAGGGGGGTGTCGCCGAGCATGGTGTGCGCGAACAGGTCGTGCACGCAGTCGCCCGGGTCGTCCTCGGTCATGGCGATCTCTTCGAGGATGACGCCGCGTTCGGCGTCGATGTCCTCGGCGAGGATCAGCGAGTCGGTGAGCATGTCGCACACGACGTCGATGGCCAGCGGCAGGTCGGTGTCGAGCACCCGCGCGTAGTAGCAGGTGTACTCCTTCGCCGTGAAGGCGTTCATCTCGCCGCCGACCGCGTCGAGGGCGGAGGAGATGTCGAGGGCGCTGCGCTTGTGGGTGCCCTTGAACAGGAGGTGCTCGAGGTAGTGGGTGGCGCCGTTCAGCGTCGGCGTCTCGTCGCGCGAGCCGACCTGGACCCAGATGCCGAAGGTCGCCGACCGTACGGAGGGAAGGGTTTCGGTGACGACCCGCAGGCCGCCGGGGAGGGTCGTGCGGCGGACGGTGCCGATGCCGCCTTGGCCCTTCAGAAGCGTTTGGGTACGGGCGACGGCCCGCCCCTCGGAGGAGGGGCGGGCCGTCGTCGCGGAACTACGGGACGTCACTTGGCAGCGTCGTCCTTGTCACCCTCGGCAGCCTCTTCGCCCTCGACCACGGGGATGAGGGAGAGCTTGCCACGGGAGTCGATCTCGGCGATCTCGACCTGGACCTTGGAGCCCACGGCCAGGACGTCCTCGACGTTCTCCACGCGCTTGCCGCCGGCGAGCTTGCGGATCTGCGAGATGTGCAGCAGACCGTCCTTGCCCGGGAGCAGCGACACGAACGCGCCGAACGTCGTCGTCTTCACGACGGTGCCCAGGTAGCGCTCGCCGACCTCCGGCATGGTCGGGTTGGCGATGCCGTTGATCGTGGCGCGGGCGGCCTCGGCGGCCGGGCCGTCGGCGGCACCGATGTAGATGGTGCCGTCGTCCTCGATCGTGATCTCGGCGCCGGTGTCCTCCTGGATCTGGTTGATCATCTTGCCCTTGGGGCCGATGACCTCGCCGATCTTGTCCACGGGGATCTTGACGGTGATGATCCGCGGGGCGTTGGGGGACATCTCGTCCGGCGTGTCGATCGCTTCCATCATCACGTCGAGGATGTGGAGGCGGGCGTCGCGGGCCTGCTTGAGGGCGGCGGCCAGGACGGAGGCCGGGATGCCGTCGAGCTTGGTGTCGAGCTGGAGCGCGGTGACGAACTCCTTGGTGCCGGCGACCTTGAAGTCCATGTCGCCGAACGCGTCCTCGGCACCGAGGATGTCGGTGAGGGCGACGTAGTGCGTCTTGCCGTCGATCTCCTGGGAGATGAGGCCCATGGCGATACCGGCGACGGGGGCCTTGAGCGGCACACCGGCGTTCAGGAGCGACATGGTGGAGGCGCAGACCGAGCCCATGGACGTCGAGCCGTTGGAGCCGAGGGCCTCGGACACCTGACGGATCGCGTAGGGGAACTCCTCGCGCGTCGGCAGGACCGGCACGATGGCGCGCTCGGCGAGCGCGCCGTGGCCGATCTCGCGGCGCTTGGGCGAGCCCACGCGGCCGGTCTCGCCGACCGAGTACGGCGGGAAGTTGTAGTTGTGCATGTAGCGCTTGCGGGTCACCGGGGAGAGGGTGTCCAGCTGCTGCTCCATGCGGAGCATGTTGAGGGTGGTGACGCCCAGGATCTGGGTCTCGCCACGCTCGAACAGCGCCGAGCCGTGCACGCGCGGGATGGCCTCGACCTCGGCGGCGAGCGTACGGATGTCCGTGATGCCGCGGCCGTCGATGCGGACCTTGTCCGTGATGACGCGCTCGCGGACCAGCTTCTTGGTCAGCGCGCGGTACGCGGCGGAGATCTCCTTCTCGCGGCCCTCGAACTGCGGGAGCAGCTTGTCGGCGGCGATCTCCTTGACGCGGTCCAGCTCGGCCTCGCGGTCCTGCTTGCCCGCGATGGTGAGCGCCTGGGCGAGCTCGCCCTTGACGGCGGCGGTCAGCGCCTCCAGGACGTCGTCCTGGTAGTCGAGGAAGACCGGGAACTCGCCGGTGGGCTTGGCGGCCTTGGCGGCGAGGTCGGCCTGCGCCTTGCAGAGCACCTTGATGAAGGGCTTCGCGGCGTCCAGACCGGAGGCGACGACCTCCTCGGTGGGCGCCTCGGCGCCGCCCTTGACCAGCTGGATGGTCTTCTCGGTGGCCTCGGCCTCGACCATCATGATCGCGACGTCGCCGTCCTCCAGGACGCGGCCGGCGACCACCATGTCGAAGACGGCGTCCTCGAGCTCGGTGTGCGTCGGGAACGCGACCCACTGGCCGTTGATCAGCGCGACGCGGACGCCGCCGATCGGGCCGGAGAAGGGCAGGCCGGCCAGCTGGGTGGACGCGGACGCGGCGTTGATCGCGACGACGTCGTACAGGTGGTCGGGGTTGAGCGCCATGATCGTCGCGACGACCTGGATCTCGTTGCGCAGGCCCTTCTTGAAGGACGGGCGCAGCGGGCGGTCGATCAGGCGGCAGGTGAGGATCGCGTCCTCGGAGGGGCGGCCCTCACGGCGGAAGAAGGAGCCGGGGATCTTGCCGGCCGCGTACTGCCGCTCTTCGACGTCCACCGTCAGGGGGAAGAAGTCGAGCTGGTCCTTGGGCTTCTTGGACGCGGTGGTCGCCGAGAGGACCATGGTGTCGTCGTCCAGGTACGCCACGGCGGAGCCGGCGGCCTGCTTGGCCAGGCGGCCCGTCTCGAAGCGGATGGTGCGGGTGCCGAAGGTGCCGTTGTCGATGACGGCCTCGGCGTAGTGGGTCTCGTTCTCCACTAGCGTTTTCTCCATTTGCTTGTCGTCTTTTCGTCCGCCGGGCCCGTGTGGCGCGGTGGACGGTGGGGTGACGGCGGAGAAGCGCTCCTGGGGGCGGGCCGGTCTTCGATCGAAGCGCCCGGTGTTCCTTGCTTTCCGGGGGCCACTACCGAGGACCGGCGGCGGAGGAGGGCTTCTGCTCGCTCGTCGCGGTGAAGCGTCTTCGGTGCTGCTTGTTCTGTTGTGCGTACCAGACTACTGAGCGTTCGGTACGTCTCGCATGTACAGCAAAGGGAGCGGCCCCCTAATAGGTGGGAACCGCTCCCCTCGACAGCATGCTTACTTGGCGCCGCCGGCCGCACCGCGGCGGATGCCCAGGCGGTCGACCAGCGTACGGAAGCGCTGGATGTCCTTCTTGGCCAGGTACTGCAGAAGGCGGCGGCGCTGGCCGACGAGGATCAGCAGGCCACGACGGGAGTGGTGGTCGTGCTTGTGCGTCTTGAGGTGCTCCGTCAGGTCGGAGATGCGGCGCGAGAGCATGGCGACCTGGACCTCGGGGGAGCCGGTGTCGCCCTCCTTCTGGCCGAACTCGGACATGATCTGCTTCTTCGTAGCGGCGTCGAGCGGCACGCTTACTCCTCAGTATGGTTCGATGCGCCCACGAGTGCCCCAGGTCTTGATCTCTGGGGAGCTTCCGTGACTCGGAGGCGAAGGTCCGATGAGCGCAGCTTCCAGATGATCCGGAAACGCGTACACAAACGGCCGTCACACAGCGTACCAGTACCCCGGGTGGCGGTTGACCGGAGCCCGGGGCGGGCGGATCAGCCGGTCAGGGCGCGGGCCCTGGCGTACACGTCGAAGACCGCGAGGGTGAGCGGCGTCAGCGTGAGCAGGACGAATCCCTCCGCGATCTCCAGGAAGCGGCCCCAGAAGGGGGTCACGCCGCGGTTCGGCACGATCAGCGCGATCGCGGTGAGCAGGGCCGCGGCCGCGGCGATCGCGGCGACCAGCCACAGCGTACGGAGGCCGAGGTCGGTGCCGGCGCTCTCGACCGGGCCGCGCGGGGCGCTGGCGCACAGGCCGAGGCCGAGCAGGACGAGGGTGGTGAGCCCGGCGGTCAGGGTGGCGGCGACCTGGGCGGTGTGGCGGAAGAGGTGGGCGCGCATGAGGAGGGCCGCGCCGGTGGCCAGGGCCAGCAGGTGGCCCCAGGTGTCGCCGGCGAAGCCGAGCACCGCGGCTCCGGCGACGGCGAGGAGGGCGCAGCCGCCGACGAGGCCGGCGAGGAGTTCGTGGCCGCGCCGGGCCCGGGCGGCGATGCGCTCGGCGTCGACGGGCCGGGGCTCGGTGTCGTCGCCGGGGTCGTGCTGGGAGCTGTGGGGTGCGTCGTAGCCGATGGGCAGCCGGGCGAAGCGCAGGGAGAGGCCGGGCAGGAAGGCGAGGGCGGCGACGGCGAGCTGCGTGCAGACGGCGGCGGTCTCGGTGGCCGTCATGCCGGTGAGGATCGCGGCGAACACGACGAGCGTGCCGGTGGCGCAGGCGAGGGCGAACGCGACGAAGGGCCCGTCGCCACGGGGTGAGAGCAGGGTGAGGACGAGGGCGGCGAGGAGGACGGCGGCGCAGGCGAGCAGCGCTTGGAGGCGGCCGATGCCGTGGTGGGGGGCGAGCGGCAGGAGTCCGGAGCCGGCCACCGCGATGCTGGGCAGTGCGCCGAGGCCGAGGGCGACGGCGCAGGGCTGGTCGTCGTGGATGCGGGCGCGTACGGCCGCGAGGGTGAGCAGGAGGAGTCCGGCAACGGCTGCGAGGATGCCGGGCAGGCCGTGCATGTCGTGCCGGGGGTCGCCGGTCCAGGCCGCGACGGCGAGCAGCGCGGCCAGGACGCCGCCCGCGACGAGGCCGGCGGCGCGGGTCAGACCGGTGTGCCACAGGGTGCGGTCCTGGGTGACCGCGGCGGCGACGGCCTCGGCCACGTCGTCGAAGACGGCGGGCGGCAGCGACTGGGAGAACGGGCGCAGGATGAGCAGTTCGCCGTCGAGGATCGTCTGGGCGGCGAGCGAGCGGGCGCCGTCGAGGACGGTGCCGTCGCGGCGCACCAGGAAGTAGCCGACGGGGGCGCCCTCCTGGGGGCTCTGGCGGGCGAGCCGGAGGATCTCGGGGCAGAGGTCGGCGACGGGGATGTCGTCGGGCAGCGCGACGTCGATGCGGCCGTCCGGGGCGACGATGGTCACCCGGCAGAAGCCGAGGCCCGCCCCGGGGCCCTGGGCCCCCGGCCGGTCCGGCCCGGCGGCCGCCGTCGCGGTGGCTGTCGCGGTGGCTGTGGTCGTCGTGGTCGTGGTCGTCGCCGCCGTGGTTGTGGTCATCGCGCTGGGCGTCGTCGGCATGGTCGTTGTCGCCGTGGTCGTGGTCGTTGTCGCCGTGGTCGTCGCGGTGGTCGTCCGGCTCACCCTCGGGGTTCCCCTCAACTCGCTGTCGCCGGCGGGTGCGCGGCGTGTTGTGCGCCCCGGCCGGGGGCCGTTCGCCGCCGGTGTCGATCGCCCGGTGGTCCTCGTTGTGTTCTCGGGTGCCGCGCGAACCGGACGGCACCCTATCGCCGCCCGGAGCGGTCCGATGGCCGGCGCGACCGTGCCGCGGTCGGCGTCCGCCGGAGGGAGCGGCGGGCTGAACTCCCCTGACTGTCAACGGAGTTGGTGCGCGATGAGTCACATCGTCGTCAAGCGTCCGCCCCGGGCCCTGCCGCCCGGAGTACCCACGGAGGAGGTCGTCCTGCCCTCTCCGCCGGAGCTGGCGCGCGGGCAGCAGGAGGGTGTCCTGATGCAGCTCCTGCCCATGCTCGGCATGGGCGGCTCGGTGGTGTTCTTCTTCATGCCGAACACCCAGCCGTTCATGAGGGTGATGGGCATGGTGATGGTCGCCTCGACGGTGGCCATGTCGGTGGCGATGGTCGTCCGCTACCGCCGGGGATCCCAGGGGCAGTTGGCGGATCTGCGCCGCGATTTCCTGCGCCATCTCGGCCGGGCCCGGCGCGCGGCCGCCGACGTCGCGCGCAGGCAGCGCGACGCCCAGTACTACCTGCACCCCTCCCCCGAGCAGCTGTGGGCGCTGATCGCCGAGGGCAGCCGGGTGTGGGAGCGCCGGGCGGGCGACGAGGACTTCGGGCAGGTGCGCGTCGGGCTCGGCCCGCAGGCACTCGCCACCGCGCTGGTGCCGCCGCCGACCGCACCGGCCGACCGGCTGGAGCCGTTGACGGCAGGCGCCATGCGGCGGTTCCTGGCCACCCACCAGACGGTGGAGGACCTGCCGTTGGCGGTCTCGCTGCGCGCCTTCTACCACCTGACCCTCAGCGGGGACGCGCCGTCGGTACGGGCCTCGGCCCGCGCCCTGACCGCCTCGCTCGCCGCGCTGCACTCCCCCGAGGACCTGGTGGTCGCGGTCGCCTCCTCGGCGGCCGCCTCGGCGCACTGGGAGTGGACGAAGTGGCTGCCGCACACCCAGGTTCCGGGCCTCGTCGACGGCGCGGGCAGCCGGCGCCTGTTCAGCCGCGGTACGGCGGGACTCGAGGAGTTGCTCGCGCCGCGGCTGACCGGCCGCCCGCGCTTCCATCCGCAGGGCGCGCCGCTGCTCGACGAGCCGCACGTCGTCGTCGTGCTCGACGGGGTGTCGCCGCCGCCGACGTCGGTGCTCGCCTCGGCGGAAGGCCTCCAGGGCGTCACCGTCGTCGAGGTCCTGCCCGGTGAACTCGCGGGCGCGCGGGGCGACTTGGCGATGGTGGTGCAGCCGTGCGCGCTGCGCCTGGAGTCGGGGCACGGCCTGGTGTACGAGGGCACGCCCGACCTGTTGTCGTACGAGGCCGCCGACGCCCTGGCCCGTCAGCTCGCCCCGCTGCGGATGGCCTCGGACGGCGACGGCGGCGAACCGCTGCTGGCCGAGCTGGAGTTCACCGAGCTCCTCGGCCTCGGCGACCCGGACGCGGTGGACACCGCCCGTACCTGGCGGCCGCGTTCGGCCGCCGAGCGGCTGCGGGTGCCGATCGGGGTCGGTGAGGACGGCAGGCCCGTGATGCTCGACCTGAAGGAGGCCGCGCAGGACGGCATGGGCCCGCACGGCCTGTGCGTCGGCGCGACCGGCTCCGGCAAGTCGGAGCTCCTTCGCACGCTGGTGCTCGGCCTCGCCGTGACCCATTCGTCCGAGACGCTGAACTTCGTTCTCGCCGACTTCAAGGGCGGTGCGACCTTCGCGGGCATGGCGCGGCTGCCGCACGTCGCGGCCGTCATCACCAACCTCGCCGACGACCTGACCCTCGTCGACCGCATGGGCGACGCGATCCGCGGCGAACTCAACCGCCGCCAGGAGATGCTGCGCGACGCCGGCAACTACGCCAACCTCCACGACTACGAGCGGGCCCGGCTGGCCGGCGCCGCCCTGCCGCCGGCGCCCTCACTGGTTCTGGTCATCGACGAGTTCAGTGAACTGCTCAGCGCCAAGCCGGACTTCATCGACATGTTCGTGCAGATCGGCCGCATCGGCCGGTCCCTCGGTGTGCATCTGCTGCTCGCCTCGCAGCGTCTGGAGGAGGGACGGCTGCGCGGCCTGGAGACGTACCTCTCCTACCGGATCGGTCTGCGCACCTTCTCGGCCGCGGAGTCGCGCGCCGCGCTCGGCGTGCCCGACGCCTACCACCTGCCGAGCGTTCCGGGCTCCGGCTGTCTGAAGTCCGCCACCGACGAGCTGACCCGCTTCAAGGCGGCGTACGTCTCGGGTGCCCCCCGCGCCGGCGGCGACCGGTCGGCCGCGCCCGGCGGGCCGGTGCCCGTGGATCGCGGGCCCGTCCTCTTCACCGCCGCCGAAGTGCCGGTGCCGTATGCGCCGGCCGTGCCGGTACCGTCCGCCGCGCGGGCCGTGCCGGGGCCGCGCCCGGACGGCGGGCCGACCGCCGACGACGCGTCGGCGGACACGGTGCTCGATGTGATCGTGCGCCGGCTCGAAGGGCGCGGCCCGGCCGCCCATCGGGTGTGGCTGCCGCCGCTGGACAGCCCCCCGACGCTCGACCTGCTGCTGCCGGGCCTCGCCCCGGTGCCGGGACGCGGGCTGTGCCGGCCCGGGCACGAGGGCGCCGGGCGTCTGGTCGTGCCGCTCGGCCTCGTCGACAAGCCGTACGAGCAGCGGCGCGACCCGCTGTGGTGCGACTTCTCGGGTGCGGCCGGCCATCTGCAGATCCTGGGCGGCCCCCGGTCCGGCAAGTCGACGCTGCTGCGCACCCTGCTCGCTTCGTTCGCGCTCACCCACACCCCGGGGGAGGTCCAGTTCTACGGGCTGGACTTCGGCGGGGGCGGCCTGGCGGCGATGGCCGGTCTGCCGCACGTGGGCGGTGTGGCCTCCCGGCTCGACCCGGAGCGGGTGCGGCGCACGGTGGCCGAGGTGTACGGCGTGCTGACCCGGCGCGAGGAGTACTTCCGCTCGGCGGGCATCGCCTCCATCGCCGACTTCCGGGGCCGGCGGGCCGCCGGCACGATTTCGGTCGCCGACCAGCCGTGGGGTGACGTGTTCCTCGTCATCGACGGCTGGGGCACCTTCCGTACCGAGTACGAGGGTCTGGAGCAGGTCGTCCTGGACATCGCGGCGCGCGGGCTGGGCCACGGTGTGCACCTGGTGCTGACCGCCTCGCGTGCCATGGAGGTCAGGGCCAACCTCAAGGACCATCTGGTGAACCGTCTGGAGCTGCGGCTCGGCGACACCATGGACTCCGAGCTCGACCGCAAGGTGGCCGCGGGTGTCCCCGTCGGGGTGCCGGGGCGCGGCCAGTCCCCGCGGAAGGAGCACTTCATGGCGGCGGTGCCGCGCGTCGACGGCCTCGCGTGCGACACCGGTCTCGCCGAGGCGACGGCCGCGCTCGTCGGGGAGATCGCCCGGCACTGGACGGCTCCGGGCGCGCCCTCGGTCCGCCTGCTGCCGCGCGAACTCCCGGCGTCCCAGCTGCCGCCCGGCCACGCGGCGCCGGAGCGGGGCATCGCGTTCGCGCTCGACGAGAGCGAACTGGCGCCGGTCTTCGTCGACTTCGAGCAGGACCCGTTCTTCCTGGTCTTCGGCGAGGGCGAGTCCGGCAAGTCGAACCTGCTGCGCCTGCTGATCACCCAGCTCACCCGGCGGTACGAGGGTGATGCGTGCAAGCTGTTCGTGGTGGACAACCGGCGTGCCCTGCTGGACGCGGCCCCGCCGTCCCACCTGGCCGAGTACATCCCCATGTCGAACGCCATGGACCACCACATGGACGCGCTCGCCGACCTGATGCGGCGCCGCGCGCCCAGCGCGGACGTGACCGCGCGGCAGCTGCGCGACCGCAGTTGGTGGCGGGGTCCCACGGTGTACGTCGTGGTCGACGACTACGACCTGGTGTCGACGTCGAGCGGCAACCCTCTGGGCGGGCTGACCGAGCTGCTGCCGTTCGCCCGCGATGTGGGGGTCCGCTTCATCGTCGCCCGCTCCACGGCGGGCGCGGGCCGTGCCGCGTACGAGCCGTTCACGCAGCGCATGAGGGAGCTGGGTGCCCAGGGCGTGGTCCTGTCGGGCGATCCGGCCGAGGGCGACCTCCTCGGCGGCGTCCGGCCGCGTCCGATGCCGGCGGGCCGTGGCGTCTTCGTCTCCCGCAGGCGCGGGAGGCCGCTGGTGCAGACGGGACTGATGGCCCGGGAGTGAGGGCAAGCTCCCCGTGTGCGGGGCAGCCCGCCAAGTAGGGTGAGTGGACTGCGGGTTGTGGGTACATCCGCTGCTCGGCAGGTCCGGGTCGGCACGTCTGGAAGGAATCGCTCCGTCATGGCTGAGGAACAGGACAAGGAACTCCAGGAGCGCAAGGAGCGCGAGAAGAACGAGCTGTACGCCCTGGACATCTCGGGTGTCGAGTGGCACAGCGCGCCGGGCACGGCCGAGGACGAGGAACGCGTCGAGATCGCCTACCTGCCGGCCGGTGCCGTGGCCATGCGGTCTTCCGTGGATCCTTCGACGGTGCTGCGCTACACCGAGGCGGAGTGGCAGGCGTTCGTACTGGGCGCGCGGGACGGGGAGTTCGACCTGGAGCCGTCGGTGCGCAACGGGGGCATCGAGGCGGGCTCGGCGCAGTAGCGGGCCGCGTGGCGACGGGGTGGGCGCGGGCCCACCCCGTTCCGGCCGCCGCCGTTGGCCGGCGCCTACTGGAAGAAGCCGGCGGCCTTGTGGTCACCGGCGCGGTAGGCGGGGCCGGCCTCGGCGACGGCGTTGGCGATCTGTGTCAGCGAGGTGTGGACGCTGTCGGCGGTGTTGTTCCAGTCCCGCTGCTTGGCCGCGTACGCCTCGTGGGCCTGTCCCCGCCAGTTGTGGGAGGCCCGCTCGACGAGGCCGCGGATCTCGTCCAGGTCCTGCTGGAGCTTGCCGGCCTGGCGCCGGATGTCCTCGGCCGCGAGCTCGAGGCTGCCGTACGTGACTGCGAGGACGTCGCCGTTGCTGCTGGGCATGGCTTCCCCAATCTCCTTGGTGAGCAGGTGGGTTGTGCGGGTCGGCGGGTGCGTGCCGGTGCCGCTCGGGGCGGGTTCGGCTAGTAGGTGCTGAGGTTCGAGGTGACCGCGCTCGTGGCGGCCGCGTCACCGCTGTAGCCGTCCACGACGTCGATGCCCATGAGGGCCTTGCGGACCCCTTCGTCGGTGTCGCCCTTGACCGTGCGGGTCGCCTTCATCGCCTCCAGGAAGTCCAGGAGCAGCCGGCCCATGTGGGACATCTGGTTGTTGATGCTGGTCTGCTTGCGGTCGAAGGCGTGGGCACCGATGCCCTCCCAGGCGCCTTCGAGGCTGTTGATCACGTTCTGCAGGTGGGTGAGCTGGCCTTTGACCGAGTCGAAGCGTTCGAGGATCTTCCCTTCGAGCGCGATCATGTCGCTGTCGGATACGCGCTGGTCCTGTGCCATGCGGGGGCTTCCTTTCGGGTGGCTTTCGTGGTGGGCCGCGCCCAGCTGCAGCCGGTGGTTCCGCTAGGCGCGGCGCCGGACCCCGAGCGGGGCCCAGCTGTGACCGGTGGTTCCGCTAGGCGCGGCGCCGGACCCCGAGCGGGGCCCAGCTGTGACCGGTGGTTCCGCTAGGCGCGGCGCCGGGTCCCGAGCGGGGCCCAGCTGTGGCCGGTGGTTCCGCTAGGCGCGGCGCCGGACCCCGAGCGGGGCCCAGCTGTGGCCGGTGGTTCCGTTAGGCGCGGCGCCGGGTCCGGAGCGCGGCGAGGATGCCGCCCCCGATCACGAGCCCCCCGGCGACGGCCGCGCCGACGATCCAGGGGGTGCTGACGCCCCCCTCCCCCTTGCTCGTCGGCTTGCTCGTCGGCACGGCGGGTGCCCCGCCCCCGGTCCCGTTTTCCCTCGAAAGGGGGTCGACGTCGGCGGGCCCGGGATCGATACCGGGCCGCTCGAGCACGAGCCGGGGCCGGATGAGCCCGTAGCCGAGGTACTTGCTGGGCGTGGCCTTGTCCCAGGTACGCCCGGCCGTGTCGATCATCGTCCGCAGCACTTGGTTGGCGGTCCAGGTGGGGTGCGCGGACCAGATCAGGGCGGCGGAGGCGGAGGCGATGGCGGAGGCCTGGCTGGTGCCCTGGCTTGGGCAGTACCGCTGGAAGGTGGTGTCGCACCACACCGGCACGTTGAGGCCCGGCGATGCCAGGTCGATGTAGCTGCCCGAATGAGAGAAGTCGCCAACCGTTCCGGTCTCGTCCGCCGCGCTGACGCCAACGACGCCAGGGTAGGCGGCAGGAAAGTCGCGGTACGTCGCACCCGCACTCTTCTCATCATTGCCGGTCGCGGCGAACAACAACTTCCCTTTTGAAATGGCGTACTTAATGGCTTCCGCCTCCTCCGGCACCCCTGAAGGGCCACCGAAAGAGAGGTTGATGATCTTTGCATCCGAATCCGCTGCGGCACGGATCCCCACTGCGGATGAGCTCGTAAGATTCAGCCCTGCTTGACCCTTGAGGCTTCCAAGAGAAATGCGCAGGGGAATGATCTTGGCGTCTGGGGCCAGTCCTTTCACCCCGCCGCCCCTTCCAGTACCGGCGATCAACTCGCCCATGGCCGTGCCGTGTCCCTGGTAGTCCTCGGTCACACCGTACGCGATTGACTTGGGGACCTCGTCAGCAAGCACTTGACCCTTCAGGGAGGCGGTATTGGGATTTACGCCCGTGTCCACGACGGCAACCTTGATGCCTTTGCCCGTACTCACCTTCCACATCTCCGGTGCGTGCATGGCCGAGAGGTACCATTGGTCCGGCGCGACAGCGTCATTCGCAAGCGCGTTAGGAACCAGTCCGCCAGCTCCGGCGAGGTAAGCACCGAGGGATACGCACACGACCACTAAACGTCTCCGACTGGCTCTCTCCGTTAGCGAGTTGGCCTTCCCCGGTCCACTGACTCTTGGTCTCATCCGTTCTCACGTCCTCGCCTGTGCTAGTCGATCGCTGGTGGTAAGAAGTCCCATCGGCAGAGCTGACGCATCTCTTCGTCGCCGACCGAAGGACCGGAGAGCATCACGTCTCGTCGTCCTCGTCATCCAAGATCTGCTCTTCCCGCGATCCCCTGACCAGCCCGGAACCGCCGCTCGTAAACCGGCTGCGGTGGAAATGCTTACCAGCGGATCGACCCTGCGGAACTCCGACCACACCGTCCACATTGGCCTTGACGCGCCCGCCCTTCCGCACCTCGCCAGCTACTGAAGGCTCGTTTGCTCCCACCACGCCCCCTTGGCTTGGGCGACCGGTCGCGAATGGCTGGCTGGACGTCTCGTAGGAACCGGCAGTCTTCGCCCCGAATCTCTGTGACCCAGCGGAGCCTTGCGCTCCAAAGTTCGGGCGGCCACCGACAATTCCGTTGCGTACACTGCCACTCGCTCCTGAAGTCTCCGGCTTGGGACCCACGGGTCCGCCAACACGAGGAGTTCCAACCGAGACCCCCCGCCTCATCGGCGGCTCACCTACAGCGGAGCGGCTTCCGCTCCTGGTGAATTCCGGCCCTGAAGGCCCCACCCGTCGTACGGGATCCACACTCCCTCTACCTGCCGCACTGGCAGGTCCATTTGGTGGCTCAGTCGTACCGGCCCCGTGTTCGCCATCGACAGCTCGCCCCGAACTATGCACCGCGGGGCCGAATTGGGAGTTGACCGCAAGGAGGGCTGTAGTCACTCCAGGCGTTACGGGCACGACTGGCGGCGGGGCCATAGCAGCCCGCTCTGGCGCCGTATCCAGTAATGGCGGGCCGCTGTCAATCTCCATGCTCACCGGGCTACCGCCCGGGAAGCCCCTATGGGTTGAGCGCCTTGTCTCCCCAGAGCCGTCTGCGGTCTCAACACGTGCGTGACTCACGGCACTGCTATCCGACTGCCCCATCGGCGCCATTCTCTCTGACGGGGGGTTGGCCGTCCTTTCAGGACAAGGCCACGTGGGGTCACCCCCATACCAATTTCTAGGCTTAGGCACCCCCACCCCCGGCATAACCTCAAACACAGGCGCCTCCAGCGAGGCCAGGTTCTGCTGCGAGACCGTATAGAAGGAGGACAGGCGGTTCAGCTGGTTGATCGCCTCTTGGCGGTCTTTCTCCACCCGCACCGCCGCCTCGTACTCCGCATTCCCCGCAACCCGCCGCATCGGCGGAATATCGGTGACCCTCACCGGGTCGGCCCGGTGGTCGCGCGGGGGCAGCGCGCTCTTCACCGATACGAGGCCCTCGCCCGCCGCGCTGATCTGTACACCCGCCGTGCCGGCGAAGTCCGCCAGCTTCCTGGCGTGGGTGGCGAGGTTCTTGCCCCAGGTGCGGAAGGCCTCGCCGGACTCGCCCTCCCATTCGACGTTGGCGATGTGACCGTCGAGTTCGGCCGCCGCCGCGTCGATCGCGCCGCGGGCGGCGCGGAGCGCGTGTCCGGCGTCGAGCAAGTGGCCCGGCTGGGCGGGGTGGACGAGGTCGAGCATCTCGTTGAGCCGATGTCCCTCGAAGTCCGTCCTTGCTCCGGAGAAGACGGCCCTCCCCCCGGAGGGGAACGAGCGGGACAGCGCCGTCGCCGTCGCCGTGGCGATGTCGGTGACGGCCACCTGCTGGGTGACGCGCTGCTCGTCCGTCAGGGGCGCGGGGGACTGCGGCTCGCCGGTCATGGCTACCACCCCGACCCGGAGGTCTTGTCGTCGGTGCGTTCCGGCATCGGATGGCCGTCCTTCTCGCGGCGCGCGACGCCCGCGTCGTAGTCGGTCTTGTCCTGGATCGCCCAGAACCGCTGCCGCGTCTCCTCATCCAGATGAGCGAACCCCACATCCGCCCCGTGCACCGCGATCCCCATTGCCTCGATCTGGTGACTCAGCGACCGCGACAGCGAGGTCAGCCGTTCGTGTAGGCGGTGGTACTGGGTGAAGAGGCCGTCCGCCTCGGGGAACGCGGTGCCGGCCGCGCTGAAGGACGGGCGGGGGATCTGCTGGGCCGCGAGGGTCGTGGGGCCGGCACGGGAGGTCTCGAAGTCGGTGAGCAGCTTGTCGATCCGCTTCTTGAAGGTCGTCAGCGCCTCCAGGCCCTTCCTCAGGTCATCGCCCATCGCCGCCGCCTCCGTCCACGTGGGCAGGACGCCCCATGTCGTCCTCCTCGTCGCCCAAATCCCCGGTCTCTGTGCGATGTTGGGGCTTGCTGGTGGAAGGGAACGTACCGCCTCCTTCTGTCCCATTCAGCGCATTGCGGTCACTGTAGCCAATCCTCGCCCCGCCCCAACGGGGCTTCAGGGAAGCCGAGTTGACGGCGGCGCCCCCGCCCGGCGGCCACGGCGTCGCACGTCTGCGAGCGTCACCGCCGCGCCGCACAGCGCCGCCGCCAGGACCGCCGTGCCCACCGTCACGTACGTGCCAAGGCGTTGGGTGCGCTGGTCGTCCGTCTCACCGAGGTGGAGGGGCGCGGGGGTGGGGGCGCGGGCGGGGGTGACGCCCTCGTGGGCGACCGGGGTTCGGATCGGGTGGTCGTCCTCGGTGAGGGCGCGCACCGGGTCGACCACGCCCCAGCCGACCAGGCGGTCGCGGCCGGGCACCGAGCGTTCGGCGGTCTGCTCGATCTGCGCGACGACCTCGCGCCCGGTCCAGCGGGGGTGCTTGGCCTTGATGAGCGCGGCCACGCCCGCGACGTAGGGCGCCGAGAAGCTCGTGCCGCTGTCGGCGCAGTGGCCGCCGCCGGGGACGGTGGAGACCATGTCGACGCCGGGCGCCGCCACGCCCACGAACGGGCCGGACTGCGAGAACGCCGCCCGCTCGTTGTTGCGGTCCGACGCGGCGACCGCGAGGACGCCGGGGAAGGAGGCGGGGTAGGTCTGCTTGACGTTGCCGCCGAGGCCGTCGTTGCCTGCGGACGCGACCAGCACGATGTTCCGGGCGAGCGCCGCGTCCACCGCCTGCCTCAGGGTGCCGGCCGGCTCCACCGCCTTCGCCGTGTCCTGGGAGATGTTGATGACGTCGGCGCCGACGCCGGTCGCGTAGCGGATGGCGTCGGCGAGGGTCCGCGTCGTGCCGTGACCCTCCGCGTCGTTCTGCTGGACGGGGATGATCGTCGCGCCGGGGGCCAGGCCGACGAACCCGGTGCCGTCGGCCGGGCGGGCGGCGATGATCCCGGCGACCTTCGTGCCGTGTCCGACGGTGTCGGTGGTGCCGTTCTCCGCGCCGCGCGGCAGCGCCCGGCCGCTCGGATCCTTGAGATCCCTCGGCAGCAGGTTCCTGCCCCTGGACGCGTCCACCGCCCCCTTGAGCTGGGTGTTCTTGAGGTCGACGCCGGTGTCGATCACGGCGACCTCGACGCCCCGGCCCGTCGACCGGTGCCACAGCTCGTCCAGGAGTACGCGCTGCAGCGCCCAGGGGCGCCCGGCGTACGGCTTGGACGGGAAGGTGCACGGGGCGCCGCCCTCGCCGTCGGCCGGTGCCGCCAGCGCGGCGGCGGGAAGGGCCGCCCCCGCGGCGACCGCGACGGTGGCGAGGGCCGTGAAGGCCGCGACGGACAGGGCGAGCGCCCCGCGTGCGTACGCCATGGCCGTGCCGCCTCTCAGGAGCCCTGGGGCCGGCGGGCCGCCCCGGTGGACAGGCGGGGCCCGAGGGGCAGGAACCTGGACCAGCTGACCGGGATCGGGGCCGGCTCCGACTTCGCGTAGCCGAGCCGGGTCTGGGCCGGCCGGGCCTCCTGGTCGAGCCGCTCGCGCTGCCGGGCGGTCAGGCCCGTACCCGCGTCGCCTTCGGCGCTGTCGCCGTTGGACTGCATCGCGTAGCGCAGGCCCGTGTCGGTGACCAGGAAGACACCGCCGGCCCTGGTCCCGGAGCCCTGGATCTGGCGGAACAGCTGCCCGGAGCCCGGTGTCACGTAAGCGCTGCTGGATCCGGTGGGCAGGGGCCTCGGGAAGTCGGTGCCCGCCCAGGTGCTCAGGGTGACCGCGCCGCTGTCCTCGTCGACGTCGCGCAGCACGTTGCACAGCGTGTTGCGGCTCCCGCCCGTGGTGCCCGCGTCGTTGACGGCGACCGGCATCCGGCGCGGCCAGTTCGCGTGGTCGGGGAACTCGGTGGCCTCGGGCCGGAACAGGGACGCGTTGGTCGCCGTCGCCTGACCGGTCTTCATGACCGCGCCGAGCCGGCGGCTGGTGAGGAGGAGCTTCGCCGTGAAGTCGGAGACCGGCGAGACCCTGCCCCGACGGACGAGGTAGTACTGCGTGCCCGCGCCGTTGACCGCCCGCAGGACCACGCCGATCCGGTTCGCCTCGGGCGCCAGGGTTCCGGGCACTCCCGCCGGACCGCCGATCTCTCCCCCGACCTCGGGGAAGGCGACCGGGTCACCCGAACGGAGGGTCTCCAGCCACTCCTTGGACACCCGCTCGGGTGTCCGGCCCGCGCCGACCAGGGCGCGCAGCAGGAGCTCGTCGGTGCCGACCGGGTACTTGGTTCCCCGCGCGTCCACGACGTAGCGGGTCTTGTCCTCGGCGCCCACGACGTACATCAGCTCGCCGCCGGTCAGCCGTTCGGCGCCGTCCGTGCGGCTCCTGTCGCGGCCGGCGAGGACGAACGCGGCCTTCTGGATCGCGCGCCCGCCGTCGCCGGGCCGCTCACAGACCGCCCAGCGCTTGGCGGAGCCGGCCTCCTCGGGCGAGGGCAGCCGGTCGGGGGCGTACGGGATGCCGAGGGTGGCGCCGCGCGTCAGGGAGCCCCGGTCCAGGACCGACTCGTCGACCTTGACGACCTGGCCCTTGTCCGGCGCGAGCAGGAGCTTCGCCGAGGCCATGTTGAGGACGGGGTGCAGTTCGCTCCTGCCGTCGGTGGTCAGCACGACGTAGCGGGTCGTGGACAGGCTCGCGACGATCACCTTCTCGCCCGGGGTGTCCCAGCCGGGCGGTGCGGCGGGTCTGAACATCCCCCATGCCCCGGACCCGGCGAGCAGCACCACCGCCATCACGGCCCCCGGCAGCACGGCGCGCAGCGGACGCGGCGCCCCCTCGTCCGAGCCCGTCGGCGAGGGCTGGATGAACGACGCGAGCGTGCGACGCTTCGCGAAGGTGTACGCGTTGAGTTCGTCCCGCCGTGATGCCATGGGTGTCCGCGTTCTCCGTTGTCCCCGAGCGGATCCTCCGGGGGACCCGTCTTGGCCGGCCGCCGTTGTCAGACCGGGCCCCTACTATGCCTGTTACGTGATCGTACGTCTGGAGTGCGTAGGATTGCGTGGCCCTCAAGGGCCTTACGGGACAAGGCAGTTCGAGGAGCTTCGGGGGGTTCACGGATGGTTTCGCCGACAGGGACGCGCTCACGCCTTCGTGAACGGTCCGCGGCTCCCAGCGACGTGGCCCCCCGCTCCCGCAGGGGTACGCGGGGGTCGCCACCGGGGTGCCGGGCCCCTGTGGACGCGGCTGCGGGGGTGGTCATTCCGCGCCTCAAGTCCCGTACGGGACGCGGTGGTTCGTTTCGCATGCAACAGCTCATTGTGATCGAGTCGGCCGCCGCTCTCCTGCTCGTGGTGGGGGCCTGCGGCCCGGTGGCGATGGCGGCGGGGAGTGCCGTGGCGGTGGCCGTCGTGCTGCTCGCGGGGGTACGCCGCCGGGGGCGTACGCCGCTCGAACGGCTGGGCGCCGCCCGGGCGTTGCGCGCCCGGCGCGGGCGGGCCGCTGCCGCCCCGGTGGCGCCGGGCGGCCCGGCCGGCCTGGGCCCGGCGGTGGAGTGCGATCCGACGCTGCGCACCTACAGCCACGACGTGCGCGGCCGGCGCCCGATCGGGATGATCGGCGACGGCGGCTTCCTCACCACCGTCCTGCGGGTGGAGGACACGACGGCGCTGCGGTACGAGCGGGACCCACGCCCGCTGCCGCTCGCCCTGGTGCGGGACGCGCTCGACGTGGACGACATCCGCCTCGAATCGGTCCAGGTCGTGCTGCACACCCGGCCGGCGCCCGCCGCGCGGCCGTCCCCGCAGTCGCCTGACGGCGCCAACTGCGCGCCGCCGTATGCCCCGAGGGCCTCCCCGGTGGTCCGGATCACCTGGATCGCGCTGAAGCTGAACCCCGAGCTGTGTCCGCAGGCGGTGGCCGCGCGCGGCGGTGGCCGTGCGGGCGCCCAGAAGTGCGCGGCCCGTACCGCGCTCCATCTGGCGAGCCGGCTGACCGGGGCGGGCCTGGGTGTCACGGTCCTGACCGAGGAGGAGCTGGCGGACGCGGTGGCCACATCGGCCTGCGCCGATCCGCTGATCACCGCGCGGGTGGACCCCTCGCAGACGCCTCGGCGGCGCACCGAGGAGTCGGCCCGGTCCTGGCGCTGCGACGGCCGCCGGCACTCCACGTACTGGGTGCGCCGCTGGCCCGGGATCGACGCGGGCGTCGGCACCGGCGGGCTGCCGCACCTCGTGGCCCGTCTGACGGCCGTTCCCGCGCTCGCCACCACCTTCAGCCTGACCATCGCCCGAACGGGTCCCGGGGAGAGCGGCATCAGCGGCCACGTCCGGGTGACCGGCGAGAGCGAGGACGAACTGGACTTCGCGCGACGGGAGTTGGAGGCTTCGGCGGGCGAGGCGAAGGCTCAACTCGTCCTGCTGGACCACGAGCAACTGCCCGCCGTGCTCGCCACTCTGCCGTTGGGAGGCACCCGCTGATGGCCGCGACACCTCCCACCACCGGCCGGAGGCGTGGACCGCGTTTGGGCTTCGGCCTCATCGGGCCCCGCCATGGCCGCCACATCCTGCCCACCGAGCAGTTGGACGCGCTGGCCCTGCCCATCGGCGACGACGGGGTGGCCGTCGGCGTGGACGCCGAGGGGCGGCCGGCGGTGCTCGGCGTGAGCAGGCCGACCGCGTACGACATCGTGCTCATCGGCGGTCTGTGGACCGCCCAGGTGCTCGCGCTGCGGGCGGCCGCGGCCGGTATGCGGGTCGCGGTGGAGACCGGCCGGCCGCAGGCGTGGGAGCGGCTGACGCACACGGCCGCCGACCGGAACGGCATGAGCGTGCACGGCGTGGACCGGGTGCCGCCGCTCGGCGCCTCGGCCGGCGAGCCGGTCCTGGTGGTGCGGGACTGCGGGATGCGTCCGCCGCGCGGCCGGGTGGCGTCGGCGCCCTGGCAGGCGGTCCTGACGCTGCTCCCCTATGTCGGCCCGGTCGCCCCGCGGCTCGTCCGCCAGGCCCGGCTCGTCGGTGTCCAGCGGGTCTCGCCGGACGAGGCCGCCCAGCTGGGCCGCATCCTGAACCTGCCGCGCACGGAACGGGACGGCCTCCCCACGCTCGCCGACGGGATGACGCTCTGGTGCGACGAGCGCGAGCGGTCCTTCGCGATGACACAGGCGACGGACACCGAGACCGGATTGTTGGGGAAGGCCCGACGCATCGACTGAACCAGCACGCAGCGGCGCGAGTTGACCCACTCTGACCGTTTCGCCCCACACGTTCCGTCCCTCACAAGCCAGTTCGGGGCCACTCATGGGGCGAGGGTGACGAAAGGGACAGGCACTCGGGGCGGCCGGGCCTGCCCTCACGCTATTGACGACGATTAGGGTGGGACGGACCGGGGGCAGGGACTCCACGGCGAGAGCACGCCGTCCGTACGTTGCGGACGACGCGGCGCTCGCGGTGGGACAGGGGGCGGGCGACCGCGCACGACTCCGCGCCCCGCACACGGGGGCTGCCCCGCCCCGGCCCGTACATGCCCAGGAAACCCACGGCCCACGACCCGGTCACAGGCGAAACGAAAGGAAACCGGTGAACAGCGACCAGGACCAGTTCCGCACCGGCGGGAACGCGCGCGACGAGAATCGGTCCGACGCCGATCCCGAGACCACGGGTGAGTTCACCATCGACTACACCCCGCCCGCCTGGTATACGCAGGGCGCGCAGGACACCCCGCCCGCTCCGGCTCCCGCGCCCGCCCCGGCTCCCGCACCGGCTCCGTTCGGTGAGCAGGGTGGAGGCACGGGGGCCCCGCTTCCGCCGCCGCCGAGCGGCGCGCCGCTGAACGTGCCCGGCCTTCCCGACGACGGCGGCTGGCAGCCGCACTGGGCCACCACGCCCCCGGCCCCGGCGGCCCCGGCCACTCCCCCGCCCGCCTTCCCGGCACCGGCACCCCCGGCCCCGCCCGCGCCGACGCCCGCGCCGGAGGCCGAGCGCCGCACGGGCGAGGGCCAGGCCTTCGGCGGCGGCGACATCGAGAGCGGCGCGACGATGCGGTTCTCGCCCTCCGCCCTGAAGCGGGAGTTCGAGCAGCTCGAAGCGGCGGCGGCCGCGGCCCGTGGCGAAGCCCCGGCCGCACCGACCCCGCCTCCGGCACCGGCCTCACCGCCCACGCCGGCACCGGTTCCTGACGCACCGTCAGCCGATGCGCCCGCTCACGAGCCGGCCCCCGAGTCGCCCGTGCCTGCCTCGGCGGAGGACGCCGCCACCGGCATCGACACCGGCATCGACGCGGAGACCCCCGAAAAGCCCGAGGCCCCCGAAGCCTCCGAAGCCCCCGCCAAGGCGGGCGCCCCGTACGCCTCGTACGCCTCGGCTTCCGACGACCCGGTCGCCTCGGCGGAATCCGAGGATGTGGACGTCGCCAACGTCTTCGACGATTTCGACCCCTTCAACGAGGGGCCCAACCGGCGTTCCAGCGGTACGCCGTTGGCCCCGGCGCCCGTCGAGGAGGCGCCCGAGGCGTCGACCGCAGAACCGGCCGAGGAATCGGCCGGGCAATCGGCCGAGGAGCCGGCCGCCGAGGAGGACGGCCTCCCCTCGCCCGGCGACGCCTTCCAGGACAGCGCCCCGAGCAACAGCGCGCCGGACCAGAGCGCGCCGAGCGACAGCCCGGCCGCGCCGGAGCCGGCACCTTCGCCGTTCGATGCCGAACAGCCCCTCGATGCCACGTCCACGGCCGCCGCCCCCACCGACGCCGTCCCGGCTGAAACCACTCCCGCCCCGGCCACCCCGGAACCCACGCCGGTCGCACCGGCCGCCGAAGCGGCCCCGATCGCCGACGCGGCCCCGATCGCGGACGCGACTCCCGTCCCGGACGCGGCCCCGGTCGCGGACGCCGTCCCCTCGGACGCCCCCGCCCCCGCCCCCGCCCCGGCCTCAGCCCCGGGACCGGCCTCCGCCTCCGCCTCGGCCCCGGCCCCGGAGCCTCAGGACGCGCCCCCCGTCGATCAGCCCTGGGCCGCGTCCGCCGTGCCGCAGCCCGGACTGCCGCCGCTGCCCCCGGCGTTCCAGCCCGCCGCACCGGCGGCCGCCCCGCAGTGGCCGGTACAGCCGCAGGCGCAGCCGGCGCCGGGCCCGTTCCCGGACCAGGCCGCACCGGCCGCCCCCGCGTGGCCCGCGCAGCCCCAGCCCCCTCAGGAGCAGGGCGGCTACGGCTTCCCCCAGCAGGGCCAGCCGGGTCAGCAGGGCCAGTCCGGTCAGCCGGTTCAGCCCCTGGCGACCCCGCAGCCCGCCCCGAACTCGCCCTCCGCGCAAGGCGGTTACGGCTTCCCGCACCAGGCTGCCGCCCCGGCCGCCGAAGCCGCCGCCCAGCAGGGCGGGTACGGCTTCCCGCAGCCGGCCGTGGCCCCGCCCGCGGCGCACGACGCCCCGCAGGCGCCCGCGCCCTTCGCCGGCCCCAACTCGCCGGAGCAGCAGGGCGGTTACGGCTTCCCGGGGCCCGCGGCCGTCCCCCCGGCCGCGCCCCAGCCGCAGCCCGGGCCGATGCCGGGGCCCGCGCAGCCCCAGCCCCCTCAGCAGCAGGGCGGCTACGGCTTCCCCCAGCAGGGCCAGCCCGGCCAGCCCATACAGGCACAGCCGGCGCCGCAGGGCCCGGTCGACCCGCACGCCCAGGCCGCGCCGCCCGTCGACCCCCGGTCCGGCACCTCCTGGCCCGCCCCGATGGCGCACGACCAGCGGGAGCGGTCGAACCCGGGCGCTCCGCTCGGTTACACGGCCGCCGTCGAACTGTCCTCGGACCGGCTGCTGCGCAACAACAAGCCGAAGGCGAAGAGCAGCCGTGGTCCGGCGGCCGGGGCCTCGCGCTTCAAGCCCGGGGCCAAGAAGGAGGAGGCGGCCCGGCTGCACAAGCTGGACCTCATCCGGACGCCCGTCCTGTCCTGCTACCGGATCGCGGTCATCTCCCTCAAGGGCGGCGTCGGCAAGACGACCACGACGACCGCGCTCGGCGCGACCCTGGCCACCGAGCGCCAGGACAAGATCCTGGCGATCGACGCCAACCCGGACGCCGGCACGCTCGGCCGCCGGGTGCGCCGCGAGACCGGGGCCACCATCCGCGACCTGGTCCAGGCGATCCCGTACCTCAACTCGTACATGGACATCCGGCGGTTCACCTCGCAGGCGCCGTCCGGCCTGGAAATCATCGCGAACGACGTCGACCCCGCCGTGTCCACGACGTTCAACGACGAGGACTACCGGCGCGCGATCGACGTCCTGGGCAAGCAGTACCCGATCATCCTCACCGACTCGGGTACGGGTCTGCTGTACTCCGCGATGCGCGGAGTGCTCGACCTCGCCGACCAGTTGATCATCATCTCGACGCCGTCGGTGGACGGCGCGTCCAGCGCCTCGACCACGCTGGACTGGCTCTCGGCGCATGGCTACGCCGATCTCGTACAGCGTTCCCTCACCGTCATCTCCGGCGTCCGCGAGACCGGCAAGATGATCAAGGTGGACGACATCGTGCAGCACTTCCAGACACGCTGCCGCGGTGTGGTCGTGGTGCCGTTCGACGAGCACCTGGCGGCGGGCGCCGAGGTGGACCTCGACATGATGCGGCCCAAGACCCGGGAGGCGTACTTCAACCTCTCGGCGCTGGTGGCCGAGGACTTCGTGCGCGCCCAGCAGCAGCAGGGGCTGTGGACGGGGGACGGCCTGAACCCGCCCCCGCACATGGCCCCTCCGATGCCGGGCCATCAGGGCGCCCCCGCCCAGCCGTTCCCCGGCCAGGTCCAGCCGCAGCCGGGTCAGCCCTACCCGGGCCAGCCCCAGCCGGGCGCGGCCCAGCCGGGGCCCTACCCCGGCCAGCCCTACCCGCCCCAGGGTCAGCCGGCGCCGGGCCGGCCGTTCCCGCAGCAGGCGGGGCCCGGGCAGCCGTTCCCGCCGCAGGGCCAGCCGCAGCCCGGTCAGCCCTTCCCGCAGCAGGGTCCGCCCCAGCCGGGTCCGCCGTACCCCGGCCAGCCCTACCCGGGTCAGCCGTACGGGGCACAGCCGGGTCAGGCGCCCGCGCCGCAGCCGGGGCAGGCCGCCCCCGGCGAGCCGTACCCCAACGCCCCGCAGCCGCCCGCCGGTTGGCAGCCCCAGCCGCCGACGGGTGAGGACGGTGGCGGACACGCTCCGCAGCCGCCGTCAGCCCCTCAGCAGTAAGGCGTCAGAGGACTGGACCAATGAGGGCCCACACCATGTGAACGGTGTGGGCCCTCTGGCGTTTTCGCAGACCAAATGGCCTGCGATGCGCCGTTGACACGTCTAGACCACCGCTGGTAGACCTGCGCCCACACCGGCCGCCACCTCCTGTTCAAACGGCGCTCAACCTGCGATCAACCCTGCTTTTCCGTGCGAGTGATGACGCGAGGTCACCGTCCCATGGCAAGAACAGTTCCATCGCACACGACCGTGCGACCGTCGCGGCTCCGCCGCCTGCCGGCCGTGGGCGCCGCCGCCCTCGCGCTGTCGGCCGGGGCCGTGTTCCCCGTCCAGGGCGCGGCGGCCGACGACGCCAAGAGCGGCGAGAAGGTGCTCACCGTCGCCGTCTCCCAGAGCGTCGACTCGCTGAGCCCCTTTCTCGCCCAACGCCTTGTCAGCACCAGCGTGCACCGGCTGATGTACGAGTACCTGACGAACTACGACGCCAAGGACGGCCACGCGATCCCGGGGCTCGCCACCGCCTGGAAGACGTCGCCGGACAAGCTGACCTGGACGTACACGATCCGCAAGGACTCGAAGTGGTCGGACGGGCAGCAGGTCACGGCGGACGACGCGGCCTGGACGTTCAACAAGCTGATGACCGACAAGGGGGCCGCCACCGCCAACGGCAGTTATGTAGCGAACTTCAAGAGGGTCTCCGCCCCCGATCCGGCGACGCTCGTCGTCGAACTGAAGCGGCCCCAGGCGACGATGACGGCCCTGGACGTGCCGATCGTGCCCCGGCACGTGTGGGAGAAGGTCGGCGACTTCACCAAGTTCAACAACGACCAGCGGTTCCCCGTCGTCGGCAACGGGCCGTTCGTCCTGACCGACTACAAGGTCGACCAGTACATCAAGCTGAGGCCCAACAAGAGCTTCTGGCGGGGTGCGCCCAAGTTCGACGAGCTGGTCTTCAAGTACTACAAGGACAATGACGCGGCGGTCGCGGCGCTCCAGAAGGGCGAGGTGTCCTTCGTGTCCAACTTGTCGCCCGCGCAGGCCAGTTCACTGAAGTCGGCGCCCGGCATCAAGGTCAACGACGCCCCCGGCCGGCGCTTCCTCGCGCTCGCCACCAACCCCGGCGCGCAGTCCAAGGACGGCACGAAGTTCGGCGACGGCAACCCGGCACTGCTCGACCCGAAGGTGCGTCAGGCCCTGTTCGCGGCGGTCGACCGCAAGACGCTCGTCGACAAGGTGTTCCAGGGCCATGCCGTCGAGGGCGAGGGCTACGTTCCGCCCCGGTTCGGCGACTACTTCTGGAAGCCGGCCGGTGATCAGAAGATCGCGTACGACCCGGCGAAGGCGGCCGCGCTGCTCGACCAGGCGGGTTACCGCACGGGCGCCGACGGCAAGCGGGTCGGCAAGGACGGCAAGCCGCTCGGCCTGCGGCTGCTGTGCCACGCCATCGACCCCAACGACAAGGCGGTGAGCAAGTACCTCCAGGAGTGGTGGGGCAAGCTCGGCGTCGGCCTGACGGTGGACTGCGTCGACAACGTCACCGATCCCTGGACGGCCGGCGAGTTCGACCTGGCCCTGGACGGCTACTCGGTGAGCCCGGACCCGGACTACGTCCTGTCCATCCACACCTGCGCCGCGCTGCCCGCCACCCCGAAGGCGACCGGCCAGACGGACGACTTCATCTGCGACCAGCGGTTCGACGAGCTGTACGCGAGGCAGTTGGCCGAGTACGACACCGCCAAGCGGGCGGACCTGGTCAAACAGATGGAGTCGCGGCTGTACGACACCGGGTACATGAACGTCATGGCGTACCCCAACGCGGTCGAGGCGTACCGCACCGACCAGATCCAGTCGATCACCACGATGCCCGAGGCCGCGGGCAACATCTACGGTCAGGACGGCTACTGGAGCTGGTGGTCGGCGGTCCCGGCGAGCGGCTCGGCCGCGAAGCCGGGCGGCGGCTCCTCGGCGGGTGTCGTGCTCGGCATCGTCGCGGGCGTGATCGTCCTCGCCGGGATCGGCTCCTTCCTCGTGCTGCGCCGTCGCGCCGGCGCCGACGACCGCGAGTAGGCCATGACGACAGCGAGTCCGGCCGACACCCCCGCGGTGGTCGCCGAGGTGCGCACCGAGCCGCGCGGCCGCCGTTTCGCGGCCGCGGGTCCCGCGCTCACCTATCTGCGCCATGCGGGCGGCAAGCTGGCGGGGGCGGTGGTGTCCCTGTTCGCCGTCCTGGTCACCAGCTTCTTCCTGTTCCGGATCATCCCCGGCGACCCGGTCCGCACCATGACCCACGGCCGTCAGGTCTCCGCCGATCAACTGGCCAACCTGCGCAGCCAGTTCGGGCTCGACCTGCCGCTGTGGCAGCAGTTCACCCACTACTGCGGCAACGCGCTGACCGGCGATCTGGGCACCTCCTACCAGTTCCACGCGCCGGTCGGCTCGCTCATCGCCGAGAAGCTCCCGGCGACACTGCTCCTGACCGGGACGGCCGTCGTCCTGTACTCGGCGCTCGGCATCTGGCTCGGCACCCGCTCGGCGTGGCGCAGCGGCGGGCTCGGCGACCGGTTCAACACGGGGCTCGCCCTGACCCTGTGGTCGGTGCCCTCGTTCTGGCTGGGGCTGCTGCTCATCATCACGTTCTCGGTGGGCGCGGGCCCGGTCCCCGGCCTGTTCCCGACCGGCGGCATGGAGTCGGGCGACACGAGCGGCTTCGGTCACGTCCTGGACGTGGCGCACCACATGGTCCTTCCGGTGCTGACCCTGGTCGCGGTGCAGTACGCGCAGACCCTGCTCGTCATGCGGTCCTCGCTGCTCGACGAGATGGGCGGCGACTATCTGACGACGGCCCGCGCCAAGGGGCTGCGCGATGCCGCGGTGCGCCGCCACCACGCCGTGCCCAACGCCCTGCTGCCCACGGTCACGATGCTGTTCATCAACCTGGGCCATGTGGCGGCCGGTTCGATCCTGGTCGAGACGGTGTTCTCCTGGCCGGGTCTCGGCGGGCTCTTCTACCAGGCGCTGAGCGTGCCCGATCTCCCGCTGGTGCAGGGCCTGTTCGTGGTCTTCGCCGGCGCGATGATCGTGATGAACCTCCTGGCCGACCTGCTGTATCCGCTCCTCGACCCTCGGGTGGCCCGATGACCACGACCGCCGCACCCGGCAACGACGGGACGGGCTCCCTCGCCTGGGCGCGCCGGCGCGATTCGCTGGCCCGTTTCTGGCGCTCGTACCGCACCCACCGGGCGGGTCTGTACGGTCTGGCGGGCCTGGCCGCGATCGCGCTGATCGCGCTCACGGCGCCGCTCACCGTCGGCGGGGACGTCCAGAGCGTGACCAGTGCGCCCGGCTCGGCCCTGGAGTCGCCGAGCGGTCAGTTCCCGCTCGGCACCGACCAGTTCGGGCGTTCGCTGCTGGGCCTGCTGATCTGGGGGGCGCGGATCTCGCTGGCGGTCGGGTTGCTCGCGGCGGCGCTGAGCGTGGCGATCGGCACCCTGGTCGGCATCCTCGCCGGGCACTACGGCGGCTGGCTCTCGACGGCGCTGATGCGGATCACCGACTGGTTCCTGGTGATGCCGACGCTGGTGCTCGCGATCGTGCTCGCCACCGTCATGTCGCACAGCCTCTGGACGGTGATCCTGGCGATCGGCGTGACGTCCTGGCCGACGACGGCCCGTCTGGTGCGGGCGCAGACCATCGCGGTCGAGTCGCGTCCCTACATCGAGCGGGCCCGCGCGCTCGGCGGCGGGCACGGGCACATCATGTCCCGGCACGTGCTGCCGAACGTGATGCCGCTGGTCCTCGCGCAGACCACGCTCGGCATCTCCAACGCGATCCTCACCGAGGCCACCCTCGCGTTCCTGGGCCTGGGCGATCCGACGGTGGTCTCCTGGGGCGGGATGCTCCAGGACGCCCGTGAGGCGGGCGCGGTCTCCTCCGGGCACTGGTGGTACCTGGCGCCGCCCGGTATCGCGATCGCGCTGGTCGCCCTGTCGTTCACGCTCTGCGGCCGTGCCGTGGAGGCCGTGCTCAACCCGAAGCTGGGGGCCCGATGAGCCTGCTGGAGATCAGGGACCTGCACGTCACGTACGGGAACGGGGCGCGGGCCGTGCGCGGTGTCGACCTGACCGTCGCGCCCGGCCAGAAGCTGGGTGTGGCGGGCGAGTCGGGCTGTGGGAAGTCGACGCTGGCGATGGCGCTGCTGCGGCTGCTCCCCTCGTCGGCCACGCTGACCGGGTCGGTGCTGCTCGACGGCGAGGACGTGCTCGGCATGCGCTGGGGGCGGCTGCGGGCGGTCCGCTGGGCGGGGGCGTCCATCGTCTTCCAGGGGGCGATGCACTCGCTGAACGCGGTGCACCGGGTCGGCGACCAGATCGCGGAGCCGATCCTGCTGCACGGTCTGGCCGGGCCGGACGCCGCCCGTGCCCGGGTCCGCGAACTCCTCGAACAGGTCGGGCTGCCCGCCGCCCGCGCCGACGCCTACCCGCACGAGCTGTCCGGCGGCCAGCGCCAGCGCGTCATGATCGCGATGGCGCTGGCCTGCGCCCCCGAACTGATCGTCGCCGACGAGCCGACGACCGCCCTCGACGTGATGATCCAGGCCCAGATCCTGCGTCTGATCGAGCGGTTGGTGGCCGACCAGGGCATCAGCCTGCTGATGATCAGCCACGATCTGGCGGTGCTCGCCGACACCTGCGACCGGCTCGCGGTGATGTACGCGGGCCGCGTCGTCGAGGAGGGCCCGGCACGCCAGGTCTACGGGGCGGCCCGGCACCCGTACGGCCGGGCCCTGTCCGCCGCCTTCCCCCGCATCGGCGACCCGGCCTCACGCCGGGCGCCCCGGGGCCTGCCGGGCGATCCGCCCGACCCGTCCGCGCTGCCGTCGGGCTGTACGTTCCATCCGCGCTGCCCGGTCGCGATCGGCGTCTGCGCCTCGGACGACCAGCTGCTGCGGGAGGCGGGCCCGGAGCACCGGGCGGCCTGTGTGCACGCCGATTCCCTGTCGAGGAGTACCGCATGACCACCACCACGGCTGCCCTCCTCGCCGCGTCCGCGCTGCACGTCACCTTCCCCGGGCGGCGCGGCGCCCCGCCGGCCCGGGCGGTCGACGGTGTCGAACTCACCGTCGGCGCGGGCGAGATCGTCGCCCTGGTCGGCGAGTCGGGCTGCGGCAAGACGACGCTCGCCCGCACCCTGCTCGGTCTGGTCGCGCCGACCGGTGGCACGGTCGCCTTCGACGGCAGCCCCCTCGACCGCCACGCCCGCGCGCTCAAGGCGTACCGCAAGCGCGTCCAGCTGGTGCTTCAGGACCCGAGCGGCTCGCTCAACCCCCGGCACACGGTGTACGACGCGGTCGCCGAGGGCCTGCGCATCCACGGATCGCCGGACGACGAGCGGGAGTTGGTGTCCCGCGCGCTGTCGCGGGCCGGTCTTCGCCCGCCGGAGCGGTTCTTCCTGCGCTATCCGCACGAGCTGTCGGGCGGCCAGCGCCAGCGCGTGGTGATCGCGGGCGCGCTGGTCCTGGACCCCGAACTGATCGTCGCCGACGAGCCGGTGGCCTCCCTGGACGCGTCGGTGCGCGGCGAGATCCTGGCGCTGCTGCTGCGGCTGCGGGACGAACTCGGCCTGTCCGCGCTGGTAGTGACGCACGACCTGGGTCTGGCGTGGAACATCGCGGACCGGGTGGCGGTGATGTACCTGGGCCGCATCGTGGAGACGGGCCCCGTCGAAGACGTTCTGACGAACCCTCAGCACCCTTATACGCGGGCCCTGTTGTCGGTGCTTCCGGAGTCCCCGGGCGACCCGGTGGTCCTCACCGGCGAGCCCCCGGACCCCTCCCGCATCCCGGGCGGCTGCCGCTTCCACGCCCGCTGTCAGGTGCTGGCCTCGGGCGAGGCGGAGCGGGCGGGCGTCGCCGACCGCTGCCGCACCGAGGACCTGCCCGTCCTGGCGGGCGGCACGGCGGCACAGGTCGCCTGCCACTGGGCCACCGCGCGGGCGGGGGCGGTACCACCCCCGGCGCCCTAGTCGCGCCCGGCCTCGTACGCCTCGATCAGCTCGCTGGAGCGCTTCACGTCGTTGCCGATCGCTTCGAGGAGGTCCTCGATGGAGTCGAACTTGGCCATGCCGCGCACATAGGCGAGGAAGTCGACGGCGACGTGCAGCCCGTACAGGTCGAGGCCGACGCGGTCGATGGCGTACGCCTCGACCGTGCGCTCTGTGCCGTCGAACTGCGGGTTGGTGCCGACCGAGATCGCCGCGGGCATCCGCTCGCCCGCCGCTGTGAGCCAGCCCGCGTACACGCCGTCCGCGGGGATCGCGGTGTGCGGCAGGGTCTCGACGTTGGCCGTGGGGTAGCCGAGCTCGCGGCCGCGCTGGGCGCCGCGCACCACGACGCCCTCGACGCGGTGCGGGCGGCCGAGGATCTCGGCAGCGCCCTCGATGTCGCCCTCGGTGACGAGGCGGCGGGTCAGGGTGGAGGAGAACGGCTCGCCGCCGCCCGCCTCGCCGCGCACGCGCAGGTCGATGACCTCGACCTCGTAGTCGTAGCTGCGGCCGAGCTCGGCGAGGACCTCGACGTTGCCCGCGGCCTTGTGTCCGAAGCGGAAGTTGGGGCCTTCGACGACGAGCTTGGCGTGCAGCTTGTCGACCAGGACCTTCACCACGAAGTCGGCGGCGGAGAGCTTGGAGAACTCACTGGTGAAGGGGAGGATCAGGATCGCGTCGACGCCGAGCTCCGCCATCAGTTCGGCGCGCCGGTGGTGCGGGGCCAGCAGCGGCGGGTGGCTGCCGGGGCGCACGACCTCGCTGGGGTGCGGGTCGAAGGTGACCACGACGGACGGCACGCCCAGTTCGCGGGCGCGCTCCACGGCCCGGCCGATGATCAGCTGGTGTCCGCGGTGCACCCCGTCGTAGGAGCCGATGGTGACGACGCTGCGTCCCCAGTCCTGGGGGATGTCCTCCAAGCCACGCCAGCGCTGCACTGTGACCGCTCCTCGAACCCGTGTACGTCGTTGACCCTTACGCGTTATGCAGGTCTAAGACTGCCATGCCCGGCGGCCCGGGATCGCATCGGCATGGGACTGCCCAGCGTCTCCACCGCGCGGCGGGCGCCCGGACCGACCACGGCGGCCCACTCGTGCGGTGCCTGGACCAGCCATCCGGCGACCTGCGCGGCGAACCCCGGGACCTCCTCGCACAGCTCGACCAGGAGCCGGTCGAAACGGGCCGCGCCTTCGGGCGTACGGACGAACAGGAGCGCGGTGCGGTGGACGAGGTCACGGGTCCGCGCCTCGGCCCGCTCCCCCGAGCCGTGCGCCGCGGCCGCGAGCAGCGCGTCGGCCACGGCCGGGCCGTGCGAGGCGCGGCGCTCGTATTCGAGCAGGACGTCGAGCAGCTCGGCGCGCAGCGGGCGCGAGGCGCGGGTGCCGGGGGCGGCGAGGACGGGGGCGAGCGCGCGCCGGACGGGGTGGGTGGGGCCGCGCAGCAGGCTGGTCACCATCGGGAAGAGCACCGCGCGGGCCGCCGGGCCGTATTCGAGCCGGCGCTCCACGAAGGCCGCCGTGTGTCCGGCCGCTTCGGGGTGGCGCTCGACGTGTTCCTGGACGAGGGCCGCGGCGCGGCGGGCGAGGGCGGGGGTGTTGATCTCGGCGAGCGCGCCGAGGACGTCGGCCGAGCCCGCGCCGCCGTGCTGGAGCCGGGTGCGGAGGGCGGCGAGCACGGGTTCGGGGTGGGTGGTGAGGGCGGTGGCGAGGGCGCCGGCGGGCAGCGAGGGGTCGCCTTCGGTGTAGGCGGCGAGCGCCCGGTCGAGGTAGCGGGCGCGGGTGCTCGGGTCGCGGACCAGGAGGGCGAGCGCGGCCCCGTGCACGGGCGTGTCCTCGGGGCGGGCGAGCAGCGCGAGGGCCGCGTAGCGCAGCAGGTCGCGGTCGGCGGGGGTGCGGATGCCCAGGGCGACGCGCGGCCCGTAGACGGCGGCCGCGGCGCGGCGCTCGGGCCGGTCGTCGTGGGCCCAGCGGTCCACGGCCCGGCACAGCGCGGACGGCTCGTCCTCGGCGAGCTGGGCGAGGAGTTCCTCGGCGCGGACGTGGCCGGTCGCCACGAGGGCCTCGGTGAGGTCGTCGACGGCGAGCGCCCGGCGCGCGTACAGCAGCGCCTGTGCCGCCCGCGCGACGGTGGGACGCACCTCGGTGCCGGGCGCCACCGGCAGCGCCCGCTCATCGCCGAACCAGCGGCACAGCAGCGGCTGTACGGTGCGGGGTTCGGCGGCGAGCCGCCGGTCGGCCGCGTCGAGATAGCGCTCCCAGCCGGGCGAGGCGCCGGGCACCCCGTCGGCGGGCACCAGGCGGCGCAGGAGGTCGAGCCTGCTGTCCTCGCCGAGGCGCAGCCGCGTCCAGAACCACGGCCCGAACTCCCCGAGCGCGCCCAGCCCGGCCGGGCCGCCCGCGCGCAGGGACCGGTGGCTGATCCGGTCGGCGAGCAGCCGCAGCACTTCCTGGTAGGGCCGTACGTCGGGGACGCGCAGCAGGGTCTCGGTGAGGAGGTGGACGGCCCACCACTGGGCGTCCGCGAACCGTTCGCCGTCCGCGCCCTCGGCCGGTGGCCGGTCGAGAGCTGTCACCAACTCCGCGAGTTTCAGGGCGAGTTGAGTTGATCCGTGATGGCTGCCGAGCAGCAGCATGGCCTCCAGTACGGGCCCGATGCGGTGCCGGGGCACCGGCAGGGAGCGCTCGGCGGGGGCGGCTCCCGAACCCGGCGGGGGCGGTACGTGGCCGCCGGGCACGCCGGCTCCGAGTGCGGGCCGGGAGGGCAGCCGTACGACGGTCCCCGGGTCGCTCCCGTCGTACCAGCGGTGCACCAGTGCGTGGAGGGCGGCGTCGAGGTCGAGGTGGGCGGCCTGCACCCAGTCGGCGAGTTCCTCGTGCGCGAAGCGGTAGCCGGATCCGGCGGGCACGAGCAGACCCTCGGTGAGCACGGCGGCGGCCGATCCCGTACGCCACGGGAAGATCTCCTCGAACGACTCCCGGTCCAACTCTCCCTGGCCGGGCCCGAGGCAGCGCCGGGCCGCCTCGTGCACCTGTCCGCCGACGCGGGCGGCGAGCCGTGCGACCGCGGTGCCGCGCACCGGCGGGCGGGCCGAGGCGGCGACGCGTACCGCGATCCGCAGGCACATCAGGTCGAGGTGCGCGGCGAAGACCTCCTCGCGGTCCGGCTCTCCCTCGATCTCGCCGGGCAGCGCGCCGCACACCTCGGCGAGCAGCCGCAGGGTGAGCGGGTGCCGGGCGTCGCGGTCGCCGAGCACGCCCTCCGCGATGCCGTAGCGCTCGCGGGCCCGGGCGGCCTCCGCGCGGCCGAGGTCGCCGACGCGCACCCCGTCCGGGAGGCGGGGCAGCGAGGCCGGGTGCAGGGCGCGTTCGGGGTAGTGGGCGCCGGCCTGCTCCCAGTGCTCGGGCCGGCAGGCGACGACCAGGCGCACCCCGGCCGCCCCGAGCCACTCCACCGTCCCGGCGGTCCACTCGGCCAGGCGGTGGGCGAGGACGGGCGGCATCTCCTCGGGCCCGTCGAGCAGGACGAGCAGCGGCCGGCGGGCCTCGCGGGCGAGCCGGGCGAGGCGGTCGGGGGTGGCCGCCGCTTCCTCGCCGCGCGCCACGGACGCGGCGACGATCCGGGCCGCCTGGTCGAGGGCGCGGCCGACGGCGTCGGCGACCGAGGCGTCGTCGGCACGCAGGTCGGCGCCGCGCAGCCACAGCGTGGGCGCGGGCTCGGCGCCGTGGGCCCGGCGGGCGGCGAGGGCCGCGAGTTCGGTGGTGCGGCCGGTGCCGGGGTCTCCGACGAGCCCGAGCACGAGGGCATCGCCGGTGGCGAAGGCGGCGAATTCCTTGAGCGTGGCGCGCCGTTCGACAGGATCCGGGCGCGGGCCGGGGCCGCCGGCGGAGCCCACGGAGGTGGCGGTGAGCTGGAGGGCGCCCGCCAGGTTGAGGTCGGCGCCGTAGGCGGGCACGGTGGCGGCGTTGCGGCGCAACAGGTCGGCGAGCGGGCCCTGTTCGGCGCGCAGCGGCATCGCGAAGCCGGACGCCTGGTGGGCGGCGTGCAGTGCGGTGCCGACGACGCCGAGGACGGCGCCGGTGACGAGGTCGACGACGGGTCCCCCGCTGGCCTCGCCGCCGAGCCGCATGGCCTCGCTGCCGGCCGTGCCGATCGCCAACTCCAGTACGCCGCCCAGGAGATGGAAGCGGTCGGTGGCGGTGTAGGTGACGGCCGAGGTGCCGAGCACCCGGGCCTCGCGCCAGCCGTGGGCGGCGACCCGCACATAGCTGCCCGTTTCGATCCCGGTGCGCGAGGAGACCGGCAGCGGCCGCACCCCGAGCCCGTCGGTGCGGACCAGGGCGAGGCCCGTCTCGGGCAGGGGGGTCAGGTCGTCGGCCTCGGCGAGCCAGGTGCGTTCACCGGGGGCGTGCAGCACGACCCTGCTCAGCCCGTCGACGGCCTCGTGACTGGTGACGACGGTCCCCCGGTCGTCGGCGACGAAGCCCGTTCCCCGGGTCCTTCCGGCCAGGTCACAGATCCGTACGAGCGTCTCCGCGCCCTCGCCGCCAGCCCCGCGTCCCATGTCCGAAACGGTAGTTCTGGGGTGATCCGCCCGAGAAGAAGATCGGGGGAAAGCGCCCCCCTGCGCTCCCGCGGTTCACTCCGAGCGCCTGCCCGTAGGGGTGAATCGCCGGGGCGGCGCGGATAGACCCCTTGCGAGGGGGATCGTGGAGCGGGCCGTCCCGCCCGCTCCACGGTGGGCGGCTCAGCCGAACACGGCGAGGCTCTTGGCCTTGCCCTTCTGGCTCTCGACGAGCGCGAGGAACGTGCCCTCGGGCCCGAACACCCCGACCGGCTTCCCGGTCTCGTACTCGTCCGGCATGTCCAGGCGTACGCCGTTGAGCAGCAGCGAGCCGCGCCGCGCGTCGACGTCCCAGCGGGCGAAGGCGGCGGCCGCGGCCGTCGCCACCGGCATCACGGTGAGCGACTCCTGGAGCTGGTCCAGGGTGCGGGCCGCGTCCAGGCCGTAGGGGCCGACGCGGGTGCGGCGCAGCGCGGTGAGGTGGCCGCCGACGCCGAGCGACGCCCCGAGGTCGCGGGCGAGCGCGCGGATGTAGGTGCCCGAGGAGCAGACGACGGACACGACCAGGTCGACGACGGGGGTGCCGTCCTCGGCGACGGCCTCGCGGACGTCGTAGACGCGGAAGGAGGACACGGTCACCGGGCGGGCCGGGATCTCGAACTCCTCGCCGCCGCGCACCCGCGCGTAGGACCGCTTGCCGTCGATCTTGATCGCGGAGACCTTGGACGGCACCTGCATGATGGCGCCGGTCAGCTCGGCGACGCCGGCGTCGATGCCCTCGCGGGTCACCTTGGAGGCGTCGGTGGACGAGGTGATCTCGCCCTCGGCGTCGTCGGTCACGGTGTCCTGGCCGAGCCGGATCGTACCGAGGTACTCCTTCTCGGTCAGGGCGAGGTGGCCCAGGAGCTTGGTGGCCCGCTCGACGCCCAGGACGAGCACACCGGTCGCCATCGGGTCGAGGGTCCCGGCGTGGCCCACCCGGCGGGTTTTCGCGATGCCACGCATCTTGGCCACGACGTCGTGCGAAGTGAAGCCCGACGGCTTGTCGACAATGACAAGGCCGTCGGGCGTCTTTGCTGCGGTGCTCATGCGGAGGCGTCGTCCTCGTCGCCGGGCTTCTTGTACGGGTCGGCGTCACCGGCGAACTGGGCGCCCGAGGACACCTCGCGCACCGCGGCGTCGGAGGCCCGTGCCTTGTCGAGGAGGTCCTCGATGGTCTTGGCGTTCTCGGGGAGCGCGTCCGCGATGAACGTCAGGGTGGGCGTGAACTTGGTGCCGGCGGCGGAGCCGACCGCGGAGCGCAGGATGCCCTTGGCGCTCTCCAGGCCGGCCGCGGCGGCGGCCCGGTCCTCGTCGTCCCCGTACACCGTGTAGAAGACCGTGGCCTCCCGCAGGTCGCCGGTGACCCGGGTGTCCGTGATGGTGACGTGCGTTCCGAGGCGCGGGTCCTTGACGCCACGCAGCAGCTTCTCGGCCACCACCTCCCGGATGAGGTCCGCCAGCTTCTTCGCCCGCGCGTTGTCGGCCACTGGTCCTTCTCCTTCTCAAGCCTTGCTCAGTGTTTCAGTCTTCGTCGCTGTGGAGCCTGCGTCTCACCGAGAGCAGCTCCACCTCGGGCCGGCCGGCGACGAGCCGCTCGCACCGGTCGAGTACGTCTGTGAGGTGCCCCGTGTCCCCGGACACCACCGCGAGGCCGATCTCGGCCCTGCGGTGCAGATCCTGGTCGCCGACCTCGGCCGCGCTCACCGCGAACTTGCGTTGGAGCTCGGCCACGATCGGCCGGACGACGGAGCGTTTCTCCTTCAGCGACCGTACGTCGCCGAGGAGCAGATCGAAGGACAGTGTCCCCACATACATGTATGTCCGGATGTCCCGCCGGTACGGGCTGGAGGACCCCGCCAAAGTCTTGGCGGGGACATCTAGAACCGTACCGGAACGGCCGGGGCCGATCGACGGAAATAATCTTCCCGCCGATCGGCCCCGACTTCGCGTTCCTCAGGAGGCCGCGCCTCCAGGGGTACGGATCGGCTGCACGGACTAGCCGCGCGGCTTCTCGCGCATCTCGTACGTCGCGATGACGTCGTCGATCTTGATGTCGTTGAAGTTTCCGAGGTTGATACCGCCCTCGAAGCCTTCGCGGATCTCGGTGACGTCGTCCTTGAAGCGGCGCAGACCGGAGATGTTGAGGTTCTCCGCGATGACCTTGCCATCGCGCAGCAGGCGCGCCTTGGTGTTGCGCTTGACCTCGCCCGACCGGACCAGGACACCGGCGATGTTGCCCAGCTTGGACGAGCGGAAGATCTCGCGGATCTCCGCCGTGCCGAGCTCGACCTCTTCGTACTCCGGCTTGAGCATGCCCTTGAGGGCCGCTTCGATCTCTTCGATCGCCTGGTAGATGACCGAGTAGTACCGGACGTCGACGCCTTCGCGGTCCGCCATCTGGGCCGCGCGGCCCGCGGCGCGGACGTTGAAGCCGATGACGATGGCGTCGGAGCCGGTCGCCAGGTTGATGTCCGACTCGGTGACCGCACCCACACCGCGGTGCAGGACGCGGATGTCGACCTCGTCGCCGACGTCGAGCTGGAGCAGCGAGGACTCGAGAGCCTCCACCGAACCGGACGCGTCGCCCTTGATGATGAGGTTGAGTTCCTGCACCAGACCGGCCTTGAGGGCCTCGTCCAGGTTCTCCAGGGAGAACCGCACACCCTTGCGGGCGAAGCGGACGTTGCGCTCACGGGCGGCACGCTTCTCGGCGATCTGACGGGCCGTACGGTCCTCGTCGACGACCAGGAAGTTGTCGCCGGCGCCCGGGACGTTGGTGAGACCGAGGACGAGGACCGGGGTCGAGGGACCCGCCTCTTCCACGTTCTCGCCCTTGTCGTCGAGCATCGCGCGGACTCGGCCGTACGCGTCGCCGACCACCATGGTGTCGCCGACCCGCAGGGTGCCTCGCTGGACCAGGACGGTCGCGACGGCGCCGCGGCCCTTGTCCAGGTGGGACTCGATCGCAATACCCTGCGCGTCCTGCTCCGGGTTGGCCCGCAGGTCGAGCGAGGCGTCGGCGGTGAGGACGACGGCCTCCAGGAGGGACTCGATGTTGAGGCCCTGCTTGGCGGAGATGTCGACGAACATCGTGTCGCCGCCGTACTCCTCGGCCACCAGACCGAACTCGGTGAGCTGACCGCGCACCTTGGTCGGGTCCGCGCCCTCGACGTCGATCTTGTTGACCGCGACCACGATCGGCACGTCGGCCGCCTTGGCGTGGTTCAGCGCCTCGATCGTCTGGGGCATCACACCGTCGTTCGCCGCCACCACGAGGATCGCGATGTCGGTGGACTTCGCACCACGGGCACGCATGGCGGTGAACGCCTCGTGACCCGGGGTGTCGATGAAGGTGATCTTGCGGTCCTCACCGTTGACCTCGGTGGCGACCTGGTACGCACCGATGTGCTGCGTGATGCCACCGGCCTCGCCCGCGACGACGTTCGTCTTGCGGATCGCGTCCAGAAGGCGGGTCTTACCGTGGTCGACGTGACCCATGACGGTCACGACCGGCGGACGCGCGACGAGGAGCTCCTCGCCACCCTCGTCCTCACCGAACTCGATGTCGAAGGACTCGAGCAGCTCGCGGTCCTCCTCCTCGGGGCTGACGATCTCGAGAATGAAGTTCATCTCGTCCGCGAGCAGCTTCAGCGTCTCGTCGGAGACCGACTGCGTGGCGGTGACCATCTCGCCGAGGTTCATCATCACGCCGACGAGCGACGCCGGGTTGGCGCCGATCTTCTCGGCGAAGTCGGTCAGCGAGGCACCGCGCGACAGGCGGACGGACTGTCCGTTGCCGCGAGGCAGCATGACGCCGCCCACCGACGGGGCCTGCATGGCCTCGTACTCCTGGCGCCTCTGACGCTTCGACTTGCGGCCACGACGGGCGGGCCCGCCGGGACGGCCGAAGGCACCCTGCGTGCCACCACGGGCACCGGGGCCGCCGGGACGGCCCTGGAAGCCGGGACGACCGCCGAAGCCGCCGCCACCACCGGGAGCGCCGCCACCCGGACGGGGGCCGCCGAAGCCGCCGCCGCCACCGGGACGACCGCCGCCACCGGGACCGGCCGGACGGCCGGCGAAGCCGCCGCCGCCACCGGGACGACCGGCACCGCCGCCCGGACGGCCACCGGGGCCGCCGGGACCACGGCCACCGGGGCCGCCACCGGGACGCGGGCTCGCAGCGGGACGCTGCGGCATCATGCCGGGGTTGGGACGGTTACCGCCGGGAGCACCACCGGGTCCACCGGGGCCGGGACGTGCGCCGCCCTGCGGACGGGGCATGCCGCCCGGGCTCGGACGGGCGCCGCCCTGACCCTGCGGACGCGGAGCGCCGCCGGGGCCGCCCTGCGGACGCGGGGCACCACCGGGGGCACCGGCACCGCCGTGGCCACCGGCCGGCCGGGGTGCGCCGCCGCCGGGACGGGGCGCCTGCGGGCGCGCCATTCCGGTGGAGCCACCCGAGGTGAAGGGGTTGTTGCCGGGGCGCGGACCGGCCGGACGGGCACCGCCCGGACGGGGAGCACCCTGGCCCGCGGGGCGGGCCGGACGGTCGCCGCCACGGCCACCGTCGCGCTGGCCGCCGTCGCGCTGGCCACCGTCACGCTGACCGGCCGGGGCCGGACGGGCGGGACGCGGGCCGGGGGTGGCACCGGCGGGACGCGGGGCCTGCTGGGGCGCCGCGGGCTGGGCCGGAGCCGGAGCCGAGAACTCGGCGGCGGGCACCGGGGTGACCGGGGCCGGCTTGGCCGGGGCGGGCTTCGGACCCGGGCGGGGGCCCGAGGCGGCCGGAGCCGGAGAAGCCGGAGAGGGGGTGCTGCTCGCCGGGGCCGCGGGGGCGGCCGGGGCCGCAGGCGCGGCGGGAGCCGGCTTGGGGGCCGGAGCGCCGGGCTTCGGGGCAGCGGGACGTGCCGCGGCGGCCGGGGAGGGCGCTGCGGGCTTCGAGGGCGCGGCCTTGCGGGGCGCGCCGGGCTTGGCAGCGGACTTGCCGGCGTTGCCGCCGGGCCCCTGCAGTGCGTCAGTCAACTTGCGTACAACCGGCGCCTCGATCGTCGAGGACGCCGAACGGACGAATTCACCGAGTTCTTGGAGCTTGGCCATGACGACCTTGCTCTCAACCCCGAACTCCTTGGCGAGTTCGTATACCCGGACCTTAGCCACTTCGCTCCTTTTAGGTCCGGGTTACCGCCGGACCGTCGCTACTTCATGGGCGTACTCATCGCGTACTCATCGAGTGCTCATCGCAATCTCGACCTACTTCCAACTCGCGAGGTACCTGACCGCACGGGATTCCGTGCCGTACTTCTTCTTACGTTGCTGCCTGCTCGACGTACTTCCGCACGTCCGCGGTGTCGAGCGCTTCCCTGGACCGCAAGGCCCTGGAGAACGCCCGGCGGCGGACCGCCTGGTCGAGACAGACCGAGGCGGGGTGTACATACGCACCCCGGCCGGGCAGCGTACCGCGAGGATCAGGGGCGCAAGCACCCTCGACCGCCACGATGCGCAGCAGATCGCTCTTGGCCGCTCGCTCCCGGCATCCCACGCAGGTTCGCTCAGGGCAGGCGCGGGCGTGCGTCCGGCCAGACACGTTTAAGTCTACCTCCCCGCACCGACCTCACCCCTTTGGGGCAAAAATCGAACGGTTGTTGTCCAGAAAAGCTCACCCTGCCCCGCTGAACGGGGGCAGGGCCACTTCTTATTCCCGTCAGTCCTGGTCGGGCTGCTCGGTGTCCGGGCGGATGTCGATGCGCCAGCCGGTGAGGCGGGCGGCGAGCCGGGCGTTCTGGCCCTCCTTGCCGATGGCGAGGGAGAGCTGGTAGTCCGGCACGGTCACCCGGGCGGAGCGGGCCGCGAGGTCCACGACCTCGACCTTGGAGACCCGGGCCGGGGACAGCGCGTTGGCCACCATCTCGGCCGGGTCGTCCGACCAGTCGACGATGTCGATCTTCTCGCCGTGCAGCTCGGCCATGACGTTGCGGACCCGGCCGCCCATCGGGCCGATGCAGGCGCCCTTGGCGTTGAGGCCGCTGCGCGTGGAGCGCACCGCGATCTTCGTGCGGTGGCCGGCCTCGCGGGCGATCGCCGAGATCTCCACCGAACCGTCGGCGATCTCCGGCACCTCGAGCGCGAACAGCTTCTTGACCAGGTTGGGGTGGGTGCGCGACAGCGTCACCGACGGGCCGCGCACGCCCTTGGCCACCCGTACGACGTACGTACGAAGGCGCAGACCGTGCGTGTACTCCTCGCCCGGCACCTGCTCCTGCACCGGCAGCATGGCCTCCATCTTGCCGATGTCGACCAGGACGTTCTTCGGGTCCTTGCCCTGCTGGACGACGCCGGTGATGACGTCGCCCTCACGGCCGGCGAACTCGCCGAAGGTGATGTCGTCCTCGGCGTCGCGCAGCCGCTGCAGGATGACCTGCTTGGCGGTGCTCGCCGCGATCCGGCCGAAGTCCGACGGGGTGTCGTCGAACTCCTTGGCCTCCTGGCCCTCTTCGAGGTCGGCCGGGTCTTCCTTCGCCCACACCGTGACATGACCGTTCTCACGGTCGAGCTTCACTCGCGCACGCCGGAAGCTGCCCTCGGTGCGGTGGTAGGCGATGAGGAGCGCCGACTCGATCGCCTCGACCAGCAGGTCGAAGGAGATCTCCTTCTCCCGGACCAGACCCCGCAGGGCACTCATGTCGATGTCCACGGCTACGCCTCCTCTTCGTTCTGAATGTCGTTCAGGATGTCGTCCCTGCTGTCTTCCGCGATCTCGTTCTTTCCGTCCTTGCGGCTGAACTCGATCTCGACCCGCGCCTTGGCGATCTCGGCGAAGGCGATCCTGCGGGCGGTGGGCTTGCGCCCCTTCACACCCGGGATCTCGGTGTCGATGCCTTCTTCGTCGGCCTTGAGGATCCGAGCGACCACTTCGCCGCCGTCGTGCAGCTGGAGCCGGGCGAGCCGGCCGGTGGCCCGCAGGTAGTGGCGCGGCTCGGTGAGCGGGCGCTCGGCGCCGGGGGACGTCACTTCGAGTACGTACTCGTCCTCGCCCATCGCGTCGCTCTCGTCGAGCAGCTCGGAGACGGCCCGGCTCAGCTCGGCACAGGTGTCCAGCTCCACGCCCTCGTCGGAGTCGACCACGATCCGCAGCACGCGCCGGCGGCCCGCCCGGGACACCTCGATCTCCTCGAGGTCCAGATCCTTCGCGCTGACGAGCGGTTCAAGAAGACCGCGCAGCCTGTCGCTCTGGGTCGTGCTCATCCGGGTGACTCCTCGGCCGCGTCTGCTGTTGTGGGGGGTCGTCGTCGCGTACGGCGGCCGTCGTGTCGACCGCCGCCGTTCAGATCAAAGGGTATCCGGTCCGGGAGGGTGTTGCCGTCCACGGCCCGGGGCCCGCGGGTACGCTCGCCTGCGGTGATCACTCGGTCACCGGCGGACCGGCACACAGGGGAGAGACACGTGGGGCACCCGGGGACCACGCGAAGGCGTGTGCTGGCCGTGACGGGAGCGGCGGCCGCCGGCCTGCTGGCCGGCTGCTCGGACGCGGGCGGCGGACGCGACTCCGCGGCGGCGGAGCGCGAGGCGGCGAAGCGGGCGGAGGCGGCGCTGCGCGAGCGGACCTCGGCGGCGAGCCGGGCCCTGGTCGGCCAGTACGACGCGGTCCTCGCGATGCACCCGGCGCTGCGCGACCGTCTCGCGCCGCTGCGCGACCAGGCCGCCCAGCACGGCACCGCCCTCGCGTCCGCCCCGGCGGCCGGCCCGAACCCGACGGCCACCCGGGCGCCCGGGGTATCCACGGTTCCGGCGGACGCCGACGACGCGCTCAAGCAGCTCGCGGACGCCGAACGCCGCACCTCCGACGCCCAGTTGGCGGCCGTGGCGGCGGCCCCGCCGGAGCTGGCCAGACTGCTCGCCTCGGTGGCCGCCTCCGGCGCGGGGCACGCCTACCTCCTCGGCGGGGGTGCCTGATGGCACAGCCCCTGGACGCGGCACAGGCCGCGCTCGCCGCCGAGCACGCGGCGGTGTACGGGTACGGGGTGCTCGGCGGCCGGCTCTCGGACGTCCGCGCGGCCGAGGCCCGCGACGCCCTCACCGGGCACCGCTCCCGCCGCGACCTGCTGGCCCGTACGGTGCGTGACCTGGGCGGATCGCCGGTGGCGGCGGCCGCCGCCTACGCGCTGCCGTTCGCGGTGCCGGACGCGGGCGCCGCGCTGCGGCTCGCCGCGGACCTGGAGGACCGGGTCGCCGCTGTGTACTCCGACCTGGTCAGGTCCGCCGAAGGGCCGCTGCGCCAGGAGGCCGCCGCCGCCCTGCGGGAGGCGGCGGTGCGGGCCGTGCGCTGGCGGGGCGGCAGCGTAGCCTTTCCTGGGCTCGCGGAACGCCCGAGCGCACCGGTACCACCGGCCAGTACCTGAGTTCCACCGGCTAGACCTGAGCAAGGGGCATTACACGCATGGCTTTCGAACCGCCTGAGCGGCTGGTCCGCGCGCTCGGCGAGACGTACGGGGACGCGCTGGCCGGGCCCTGGCTCGGCCGGCTGCCGGAGCTGGCCGAGGAGTCGGCCGCCCGGCGCGGGCTCGCCGTCGACCGGGTGCAGGCGCCCGGCGGACGTTCCAGCCTGGTCGCCCTCGTACGCCGTGCGGACGGCGCCCCGGCCGCCCTCAAGGTCGCCCCTCCCTTCGCCCGGCCCGACCTGGAGCGCGCCGCGCTGGCGCACTGGAACGGCTGGGGCGCGGCCCAGTTGATGGAGGAGGGGGCGCCGGACGACGCGCTGCTCCTGGAGCGGCTGCACCCCGAGGTGTCGCTGCGCTCGCTGCCCGAGGCGAAGGCGCTCCTCGAAGCGGCCGGGACGGTACGGCGCCTGTGGGTCGAGCCGCCGGGCGGCCACGGTTTCGAGACGGTGGCCGAGCGCACCGAGCGCCAGAGCGTGCCGATGCGGGCCGCGCGCGACGGTGAACTCGCCCCGCTGGTGTCGGCCGCGCTCGTGGCGCGCGACGAACTCGCCGCGTCCGCAGGCGAGTTGATGCTGCTGCACGGCAACTTCCGCCAGAGCAAGGTGCTTTCGGGCGAGCGCGCGCCGTGGCTGACGGTGGGTCCGGAACCGTTGGTGGGTGAACGCGCCTATGACCTGGCGCGGTTGGTGCGCGACCGGGTGGAGGACCTGATCGCGGCGCCGAGCGGGGCGTCCTCGGCCCGCCGCCGCGTCAGGAAGCTCGCCGACTCGCTCGACGTGGACCCGGAGCGGCTGCACGGCTGGACGCTGTTCCGCGCGGTCGAGTCGGGCCTGCGGGCGGGGGCGGCGGGCCGCCACCGCGAAGCGGAACTCCTCCTGGAATTCGCGGGCTGGCTGTAGCCCACGCCCCTTCGCGGGGCCCGCCGCGGCGGGGCCGAGCGACAACTCCGGTCCACCTGGAGGGGCGCGGGGAACTGCGCGACCAGCCACGCACGGCCCGCACCCGACGGACTCTCCCCCCGGAGGGTTGCGGGAAGGGGCGGGGCGACTCCCGGGGTGGGGGGGGGGGGCGCCCCCCCCCCGCCCCCCCCCCCCCCCCCCGGGGCCCCCCCCCGCGGGGGCGCGCCCCCCCCCCCCGCCCCGCCCCCGCCCCCCCCCCCCCCCCCGCCCACAGCGA
>NZ_JBIATV010000021.1:0-41770 GCF_042892175.1 Streptomyces sp. NPDC001828 | reverse complement strand
GGGGGGGCGCCGGCGGGGGGGGGGGGGGGGCGGGGGGGGCGCCCCCCCCGGGGGGGGGGGGGCCCCCCCCCCCCACCCCGGGAGGACGGCACACCAGGCCGTCAGGCCGTCAGGCGGGCGATCGCCTCGGCCAGCGGCAGCTCCTCGCGCTCACCACTGCGCCGGTCCTTCAGCTCGAAGACGCCCTCGGCGACCCGGCGCCCGGCGACCAGGATCTGCGGCACGCCGATCAGCTCGGCGTCGGTGAACTTCACGCCGGGCGAGACGCCCGCCCGGTCGTCGACCAGGACCCGGAGCCCGGCGGCGCGCAGTTGCTCGGCGGCGTCGAGCGCGGCCTCGGTCTGGACGGCCTTGCCCGCGGCGACGACGTGCACGTCGGCCGGGGCGATCTCGGCGGGCCAGCACAGGCCCTTGTCGTCCGCGGTCTGCTCGGCCAGGGCCGCGACCGCGCGGGAGACGCCGATGCCGTACGAGCCCATCGTGACCCGGACCGGCTTGCCCTCCTTGCCGAGGACGTCGAGCTGGAAGGTGTCGGCGTACTTGCGGCCGAGCTGGAAGATGTGGCCGATTTCGATCGCCCGGTCCAGCTTGAGGCCGGCGCCGCAGGACGGGCAGGGGTCGCCCTCCTGGACCACGACGACGTCGAGGTGGTCGTCCACCTCGAAGTCACGGCCGCAGACCACGTTGCGCGCGTGGGTGTCGGGCTTGTTGGCGCCGGTGACCCAGGCGGTGCCGGGTGCGACGCGCGGGTCGGCGATGTAGCGGACCTTCTCCAGGCCCTGCGGGCCGACATAGCCGCGCACCAGGTCGGGGCGGTCGGCGAAGTCCTCGGCCGTCACGAGCTCCACGACCGCCGGGGCCAGGTGCTCGCCGAGCTTGCCGAGGTCCACCTCGCGGTCGCCGGGCACGCCGACGGCGACGATCTCGCCGTCGACCTTGACGAGGAGGTTCTTGAGGGTGGCCGAGGCCGGGACGCCGAGGTGGGCGGCCAGGGTCTCGATGGTGGGGGTGTCGGGGGTGTCGATCTCCTCGACGGGCCCGTGCGCGGAGCCGTCGACGGGGGCGGCCACGAACGTGACGGCCTCCGTGTTCGCCGCGTAGTCGCAGGCCGGGCAGTCCACGAAGGTGTCCTCGCCGGCGGCGGCCGGGGCCAGGAACTCCTCGGAGGCGGAGCCGCCCATGGCGCCGGAGACGGCGGACACGATGCGGTGGTCGAGGCCCAGGCGCGCGAAGATCTTCTGGTAGGCGGCGCGGTGCAGCGCGTACGACTCGGCGAGGCCCTCGTCGGTGGTGTCGAAGGAGTACGAGTCCTTCATCTGGAACTCGCGGCCGCGCAGCACGCCGGAGCGCGGACGGGCCTCGTCGCGGTACTTGGTCTGGATCTGGTAGAGCATCACCGGCAGGTCCTTGTAGGACGTGCACTGGTCCTTGACCGTCTGCGTGAAGATCTCTTCGTGGGTCGGGCCGAGCAGGTACTCGCCGCCCTTGCGGTCCTTGAGGCGGAAGAGCAGGTCGCCGTACTCCTCCCAGCGGCCGCTGGCCTCGTACGCGTCCTTGGGCAGCAGGGCGGGCAGCAGGACCTCCTGCGCGCCGATGGCGTCCATCTCCTCGCGCACGACGGTGGAGATGTTGTCCAGGACCTTCTTGCCGAGCGGCAGCCAGGTCCAGATGCCGGCGGCGTTGCGGCGCACGTAACCGGCACGGACCAGGAGCTTGTGGCTGAGCGTCTCGGCGTCCGCCGGGTCGTCGCGCAATGTCTTGGCCATCAGACGGGACATGCGCTGAACCTGGGCGGCTGCCATGGATTTCTCTCCTGTACGTGCACGGGGTGATGCCTGGAGGTTAGCCGGGCGGCCCGAGTGCGCGGAAATCCGTTTACCGCGGGGGCTCCTTCCGCAGCAGCGGGAGGGGGGCGCCCATCACGGCGTACGGCCGTGCCGCGCTCGGGAACTGCACCTGGCCGGCGAGGTCGGCGTAACCGAGCGTGCGGTACAGGGCGCGGGCGGGGCTCTCGGTGTCGATCGCGGAGAGGATCGAGCGGGGTTCGGCGGCGGTGTCGGTGATGGTGGTGATGAGCGCCCGGCCCACGCCCCGGCCCTGGAAGGCGGGGTGGACGTGCAGCTCGGTGATCACGAAGGAGTCGTCGAGCCAGTGGTCGCTGCCCTTGTTGCGCAGGTACGGCTCGACGACGGTGGACCACCAGTGGGCCCGGTCGTTGGGCATCCCGTACACGAAACCCACCAGGCGCCCGTCGGCGGTGGTGGCTCCGAGCGCCCTGGCGCCGGGGTAGGTGAGGTGGCGGAGCACGATGTGGCGGCGGACCCCGACCTCTTCGGCGCCGAGTCCGAAGGCGACCGCCTGCACGGCGAGCGCCTCGTCCACGCGGGCCGCGAGGTCGAGCGGTCCGACCAGTACCTCAGAGTCAGGAGCCATGGGCGCACCCTAACCTCAGAACAGCACGCTCATGAATGCTCCGGTCTCACGGAAACCGACCCGGCGGTAACAGGCGCGGGCGGGGGCGTTGAAGTCGTTCACGTACAGGCTCACGACCGGGGCGACGTCCGCGAGGGCGTACCGCAGCACGGCCGCCATGCCGGTGGCCGACAGGCCCTTGCCGCGCTGTTCCGGCGCGACCCAGACGCCCTGGATCTGGCAGGCCTGGTTGGTGGCGGCGCCGATCTCGGCCTTGAAGACGACCTTGCCGTCCTCGACGCGGGCGAACGAGCGGCCGGAGCCGACGAGTTCGGCGACCCGGGCCTGGTAGAGCAGACCGCCGTCACCGGCCATCGGGGAGACCCCGACCTCCTCGGTGAACATGGCGACGCAGGCCGGCATGATCACGTCCATCTCGTCCTTGCGGATGCGGCGGACGTACGGGTCGGGAGCGATGTCGTCCGGCATCCGCTCGGTGACCATCAGGGGCTGGTGCGGGCGTACGTCGCGGGCGGGGCCCCAGTGCGGTTCGAGCAGCCCCCACAGCCGGGCGGTCGGTTCGGCGGGGCCGACGATCGAGGAGCAGCGGCGGCCGGTGCGGCGGGCGCGGTCGGCGAAGGAACGTACCGCCTCGGGGGTGGCGCAGATCGGTACGAGGTTGGCGCCGGAGTAGCACAGGGAGCGGAGCCGGCCGTCCGCGTACCAGCCCCACATCTCGCCGCCGAGGCGCCAGGGGTCGAGGCCGGCGATCTGTACGCGGGAGGTCACGAACGCGTTGGCGACCGGGTCGCTCTCCAGGATGGCGAGCGCCGCGCCGAGGTCGCCGGGTTCGAGGACCCGGGTGGTGGTCTGCATCAACACGAGGGGGCCTCACGGGACGGGCTGCTGATCTCCGCACTGTACCCGCCGCCCCGGGCCCCCCGCTTTCCTGGGGCTCCGCCCCAGACCCCGTATCGCGTCTGAACGGCGCTCGTCCTCAAACTCCCCCAAGGCCTTAAGGGCCAGGGGGAACCCCCATGACGGGCTGAAGATGCCCGTGCGGGCCCGCACCGATCAGCTGGACGAGCTGAAATGCCCGGTGCGGGCCAGCGCCGAAGTCTTTAGGGGCGCGGGGAACTGCGCGACCAGCCACGCACGGTCCGCAGCCGAACCCATGGGGCCCGGGGCGCAGCCCCCGGAAGCCCGTCCCATCCCCACCCACCCCCGGAGGGTTTGGGGAAGGGGCGGGGAGGGGCCAAAAACCGGGGCCCGGGGCAGAGCCCCGGCACGCCCCCCGGGCTCGGGCCAAAGCCCGGCGCACCCCCGGCCGGGGCGGGTCAGCCGGCCACCGAGATCTGGGGCTCGCCGGAGGCGACCCCGTCCCGCTCCATCTGCTCCGCGATCTTCATCGCCTCGTCGATCAGCGTCTCCACGATCTTCGACTCCGGCACCGTCTTGATGACCTCGCCCTTGACGAAGATCTGGCCCTTGCCGTTGCCGGAGGCGACACCCAGGTCCGCCTCACGCGCCTCGCCCGGACCGTTCACCACACAGCCCATGACCGCGACCCGCAGCGGAACCTCCATGCCCTCAAGGCCCGCCGTGACCTCCTCGGCCAGCTTGTAGACGTCGACCTGGGCCCGCCCGCACGACGGGCAGGACACGATCTCCAGGCGGCGCTGACGCAGGTTCAGCGACTCCAGGATCTGGATGCCGACCTTGATCTCCTCGGCCGGCGGAGCCGAGAGGGAGACGCGGATCGTGTCGCCGATGCCCTCCGCGAGCAGCGCGCCGAACGCGACGGCGGACTTGATCGTGCCCTGGAAGGCGGGACCCGCCTCGGTCACACCCAGGTGCAGCGGGTAGTCGCTCTGCGCGGCCAGCAGCCGGTAGGCGTTCACCATCACGACGGGGTCGTTGTGCTTGACCGAGATCTTGATGTCGCGGAAGCCGTGCTCCTCGAAGAGGGAGGCCTCCCACAGCGCGGACTCGACGAGCGCCTCCGGCGTCGCCTTGCCGTACTTCTTCAGCAGCCGCGCGTCCAGGGAGCCCGCGTTCACGCCGATCCGGATCGGCGTACCGGCGTCCTTCGCCGCCAGCGCGATCTCCTTGACCTTGTCGTCGAACTGCTTGATGTTGCCCGGGTTCACGCGGACCGCCGCGCACCCCGCGTCGATCGCGGCGAACACGTACTTCGGCTGGAAGTGGATGTCCGCGATCACCGGGATCTGCGACTTCCGCGCGATCGTGGCGAGCGCGTCCGCGTCGTCCTGCGTCGGACAGGCGACGCGGACGATCTGGCAGCCCGACGCCGTCAACTCGGCGATCTGCTGCAACGTCGCACCGATGTCCGACGTCCTCGTCGTGGTCATGGACTGCACCGAGACGGGTGCGTCCCCGCCGACCGCCACGGAACCGACCTGGATCTGACGGCTCTTGCGACGCTCGGCCAGCTTGGTCGGTACGGACGGCATTCCCAGTGAAATCGCAGTCATCTGCTGTGCAACCCCAAGGTGTGGATCAAGGTCCCGAGATCGGCGGGCTCCAGCCTTCGAGGTTACGTCACCCACGGGGCCCCGAGCACACCCTGCCCCGGAGTTCACGCGAAGGGGCGGCTCCGGGCGCGCCATGCGCCCGAGCCGCCCCTGTTCGCGTACCGCGTCCGTACACGGGTCGTACACCGGCCGTATACGGCGGCCGCGTACGACAGGGGTCTCCCCCGCCGCCGTCAGGTGATCTTCACCGGGTTCACCACGTCCGCCACGAGGACGAGCAGCGTGAAGCAGATGAAGATCCCGGCCACCACGTACGCGACCGGCATCAGCTTCGCCACGTCGAACGGGCCCGGGTCGGCGCGCTTGAAGACGCGGGCGACGTTGCGGCGCAGCGACTCCCACAGGGCGCCCGCGATGTGGCCGCCGTCCAGCGGGAGCAGCGGCAGCATGTTGAACAGGAACAGCGAGAGGTTGAAGCCCGCGAGCAGGAACAGGAACGTCGCGATGATGTTCGGCGTCGGGGCGTCCAGGTTGAGCACCTCTCCGCTGAGGCGGGCCGCGCCGACCACGCCGACCGGGGAGTCGGCCTTGCGCTCGCCGCCGTCGAAGGCCGCGTTCCACAGGTCCGGGATCTTGCCGGGCAGGGCGACGATCGAGTGGACGCCGTTCTGCACCATCTCGCCCATGCGGTCCACGGACTGGCCGAAGGTGAGCGGCTTGATCTCGGACTTGGGCGCGAAGCCGAGGTAGCCGGCCGGCACGTACTGGTCCGGTACGACGTCGCCGTTCCCGTCCTTCTTCGCCACCATGTTCTTGGCGAGCGTGGGGTGCAGGGTGACCTGCTGGCCCGCGCGCTCCACGGTGATCGTGGCCGGGCCGATGGTCTCGCGGATGCGGTCGGAGAGGTCGGACCAGTCCTTCACGGGCTTGCCGTTGAAGGCGACGATGTTGTCGCCGTTCCTCAGACCCGCGGCCTCGGCGGGCGACACCGCGTCGCCCGGCTCGCAGGTCTGGCGCTTCTCGCTCTGCGCGATCACGCATTTCTGCACGCCGGCGACCTGGGTGGTCTGGGCCGCCATGCCGAAGCCCATGAGCACGCTGAGGAAGATCGCGACCGCGAGGATCAGATTCATGAACGGGCCGGCGAACATGACGATGACGCGCTTCCACGGCTTGCGCGTGTAGAAGAGCCGGTCCTCGTCGCCGGGCTGGAGTTCCTCGAACGCGGCCGCCCTCGCGTCCTCGATCATCCCGCGGAACGGCGAGGTCGAGCGGGCCTCGATGCGGCCGTCCGCGCCGGGCGGGAACATGCCGATCATGCGGATGTAGCCGCCGGCCGGCACCGCCTTGATGCCGTACTCGGTGTCGCCCTTCTTGCGCGACCAGATGGTCGGGCCGAAGCCGACCATGTACTGGGGCACGCGGATGCCGAAGAGCTTGGCCGTGGAGAGGTGGCCGAGCTCGTGCCACGCGATGGAGATGAGCAGCCCCACGGCGAAGAGCACTATGCCGAGGACCGTCAACAGGATCGTCATGCGTGTGCCTCCGCTGTTGCCTTCACCGCGAGTTCCCGGGCCCGGGCGCGCGCCCAGGTCTCCGCTTCCAGGACGTCCGAGACCGTGAGGGAAGTTCCCGTGGACGGCGTGCCGTGTTCGGTGACGACGTCCGTCACTGTCTCCATGATCCCGCTGAAGGGGAGCCGCCCGGCCAGGAACGCGTCCACGCATTCCTCGTTCGCGGCATTGAACACCGCCGGAGCCGTTCCGCCCAGCTCCCCGACGTGCCGGGCGAGTCCCACCGAGGGGAAGGCCTCGTTGTCGAGCGGGTAGAACTCCCAGGTCGAGGCCTTGGTCCAGTCGAAGGCGGGGGCCGCGTCCGGCACCCGCTCGGGCCAGCCGAGCCCGATGGCGATCGGCCCGCGCATGTCGGGCGGGGTGGCCTGGGCCAGCGTGGAGCCGTCGGTGAACTCGACCATGGAGTGCACATAGGACTGGGGGTGCACGACGACCTCGATGCGCTCGAAGGGGATGTCGTAGAGCAGGTGGGCCTCGATCACCTCCAGGCCCTTGTTGACCAGGGTCGCCGAGTTGACGGTGATCACGGGGCCCATCGCCCAGGTGGGGTGGGCGAGCGCGTCGGCGGGGGTGACGTCGGCGAGTTCGCTCTTGGTACGCCCCCGGAAGGGACCGCCCGAGGCGGTGACGACGAGCTTGCGCACATCGGCGCGCTTTCCGGCGGCGAGCGCCTGGAAGAGGGCGGCGTGCTCGGAGTCGACCGGGATGATCTGGCCGGGCTCGGCGATCGCCTTCACCAGCGGCCCGCCGACGATCAGCGACTCCTTGTTGGCGAGCGCGAGCGTGCGGCCGGCCGTGAGCGCGGCCAGCGTCGGGGCGAGGCCGATCGAGCCGGTGATCCCGTTCAGGACGGTGTGGCAGGGCGACGCCGCGAGCTCGGTGGCCGCGTCGGGGCCGGCCAGGATCTCGGGGAGCGGCTCGCCCGCGTACTGCGCCGCGAGCGCCGCGCGCAGCGCGGGCACGGTGTCCCCGCGGGCCACCGCGACGGTGCGCACCCGCAGCCGTCGGGCCTGCTCGGCGAGCAGCTCGACCCGGCCGCCGGCCGCGGAGAGCGCGGTGACGCGGAAGCGGTCGGGGTTGCGCAGGACCAGGTCGATGGCCTGGGTACCGATGGACCCGGTGGATCCGAGGACCACCACATCGCGTCGGCCTTCGGCCGGGTCGAAGGTGATGTGGGGGTCGGCGAGGGGGGCTGGGCTGTCGCTCATGCCCCCATTGTTGCCGCATCGGCTGTGTGCCCGAACAGCGCTCCTGACAATAAGACCGGGATGAGTGCGCGGGCGGGGCCGGGAGCCGGGCGCGGCCGGGGCCGGAAGGCGGGCGCGGGCGCCGTCCCGTACCCCGCTCGCGGGACGGCGCCCAGGGTCCCGGCGCCGGAGCGGAACCTCCCGCCGCGGCCTGCCGGAGCCGGGTCAGCGGATGGGGCGGTGGACGTTGTCGCGCTTGGCCGGGCCCGGGGTCGCGTCCGCGATCCAGGCACCGTCGTCGGACGGGTCGATGACGCCCTCCTCCAGCCAGGTGTACGCACCGGCGAGCACCTCGTCGACGACCTTGCGGTCGAGGTCGTCGGTGTTGCTCCACAGCCGGGTGAAGAGCTCCTCCACGCGGATGCGCGACTGGCGGCAGAAGGTGTCGGCCAGCTGGACCGCCTCGCGGCCGTTCTCACCGGCCGCGCGCAGGTGCTCGGCCCGTACGCAGGCCGCGCTCATGGCGAACAGTTCGGCCCCGATGTCGACGATCCGGCCGAGGAAGCCCTGCTTGGTCTCCATCCGGCCCTGCCAGCGCGACATCGCGTAGAACGTCGAGCGGGCGAGCTTGCGGGCGGACCGCTCGGCGTACCGCAGATGCTGGGCCAGTGGCCCGAACTCGCTGTAGGCATTGGGTAGTTGACCCGGACCCGCGACCAGCTTGGGCAGCCACTTGGCGTAGAACCCGGCCGCGCCCACGCCCGCCTTCGCCTTGTCCTGGAGGTTCTTGTCCGGGTCGATGAGGTCGCCCGCCACGGACAGGTGGGCATCCACCGCCTCGCGGGCGATCAAAAGGTGCATGATCTCCGTCGAGCCCTCGAAGATGCGGTTGATCCGCATGTCCCGGAGCATCTGCTCGGCGGGCACGGCCCGCTCGCCGCGGGCCGCGAGCGAGTCCGCGGTCTCGAAGCCGCGGCCGCCGCGGATCTGGACCAGCTCGTCCGTCATCAGCCAGCCCATCTCGGACCCGTACAGCTTGGCGAGGGCGGCCTCGATGCGGATGTCGTTGCGGTTCTCGTCGGCCATCTGCGCCGAGAGGTCCGTCATGGCTTCGAGGGCGAACGTGGTCGCGGCGATGAAGGAGATCTTGGCGCCGACCGCCTCGTGCCGGGCGACCGGACGGCCCCACTGCTCGCGTACGCCGGCCCATTCACGGGCGATTTTCAGACACCATTTGCCGCCGCCGACGCACATCGCGGGCAGCGAGAGCCGGCCCGTGTTGAGCGTGGTCAGGGCGATCTTGAGGCCGGAGCCCTCGGGCCCGATCCGGTTGGCGGCCGGGACGCGGACCTGGTGGAAGCGGGTGACGCCGTTCTCGATCCCGCGCAGTCCCATGAACGCGTTGCGGTTCTCGACGGTGACGCCCGGCGAGTCCGCCTCCACCACGAAGGCGGTGATGCCGCCCTTGTGGCCCTCGGACTTCGGCACCCGGGCCATGACGACCAGGAGGTCGGCGACGACCCCGTTGGTGGTCCACAGCTTCACGCCGTCCAGGACGTACGTGTCCTCGCCGTCCGGCACGGCGGCGGTCGCCAGGCGGGCCGGGTCGGAGCCCACGTCGGGCTCGGTGAGCAGGAACGCGGAGATGTCGGTACGGGCGCAGCGGGGCAGGAAGGTGTCCTTCTGCTCCTGGGTGCCGAACAGCTTCAGCGGCTGGGGCACGCCGATCGACTGGTGCGCGGAGAGCAGCGCGCCGATCGCGGGGCTGGCCGAACCGGCAAGCGTGAGCGCCTTGTTGTAGTAGACCTGGGTCAGCCCCTGGCCCCCGTACTTCGTGTCGATCTTCATCCCGAAGGCGCCGAGCTCCTTGAGCCCGTTCACGACCTCGTCCGGGATCTGCGACTGGCGCTCGATGAGGCGGCCGTCGACCCGGGTCTCGCAGAAGTCGCGCATCTTGGCGAGGAAGGCTTCGCCGCGCTCCACGTCCTCGGGGGCGGGCTGGGGGTGGGGGTGGATCAGGTCGAGGCGCAGCCGGCCCAGGAAGAGTTCCTTCGCGAAGCTGGGCTTGCGCCAGTCCTGTTCGCGGGCGGCCTCGGCGACCTGGCGCGCCTCGCGCTCGGAGACCTTGGGCGTGTGCTGTGGTGCGGTCATTGAGGGGTTCTCCTCGCCGCGGGCTGACGGGTGCGGGCGGCTGCCCGTTACCGGGTGGTGCTACTCGACCGTATGTACCCCATTCCCGGCACTTGGACCACCCCTCGCGGCCGCCCGGACGCACGGCGGCGGCCGGAACCCCCGCACAGTGGGTTCCGGCCGCCGGTCTCACATCGCCCGCGTCCTGCGGGGCGAGGCCCGTCAGGTGCTGGTCGGCGACTACAGGGCGAGGCCCGTCAGGACGAGGACGCGCTCGTAGGTGTAGTCGTCCATCGCGTAGCGGACGCCCTCGCGGCCGACGCCGGAGGCCTTGGCGCCGCCGTACGGCATCTGGTCGGCGCGGTAGGACGGCACGTCGCCGATGATCACGCCGCCGACCTCCAGGGCGCGGTGGGCGCGGAAGGCGGTCTGCACGTCGTGCGTGAACACCCCTGCCTGGAGGCCGTACTTGGAGGAGTTGACCGCGGCGAACGCCTCGGCCTCGCCGTCCACCTTCTGCACGGTGAGGACCGGTCCGAAGACCTCCTCGCAGGCGAGGGTGGTGTCGGCGGGGACCTCGGTGAGCACGGTCGGCGCGTAGGAGGCGCCGTCGCGCTTGCCGCCGGCGAGCAGCTTGGCGCCGGCCGCGACGGCCTCGTCGACCCAGGACTCGACGCGCTTGGCGGCGTCCTCGCTGACCAGCGGGCCGACGTCGGTGGCGGAGTCGGACGGGTCACCGGTGACCTGCGCCTCGACGGCGGCCACGACCTTCGGCAGCAGCCGGTCGTACACGGCGGCGTCCGCGATCACGCGCTGCACGGAGATGCAGGACTGGCCGCCCTGGTAGTTGGAGAAGGTGGCGATGCGGGTCGCCGCCCAGTCCAGGTCCTCCTCGGAGGCCCAGTCGGCGAGCACGACGGCCGCGCCGTTGCCGCCGAGCTCCAGGGTGCAGTGCTTGCGCGGCACAGAGTCCATGATCGCGTAGCCGACCTTGTCGGAGCCGGTGAAGGAGATGACCGGGAGGCGGTCGTCCTGCACCAGGGCCGGCATCTTGTCGTTGGCGACCGGCAGGATGCTCCACGAGCCGGCGGGCAGCTCGGTCTCGGCGAGGAGCTCGCCGAGGATGAGCCCCGAGAGCGGGGTCGCGGGGGCCGGCTTCAGGACGATCGGGGCGCCGACCGCGATGGCCGGGGCGACCTTGTGGGCGCACAGGTTCAGCGGGAAGTTGAACGGGGCGATGCCGAGGACGACGCCCTTGGGGAAGCGGCGGGTCAGGGCGAGGCGGCCCACGCCGCCGCCGTCGGTGTCCAGGCGCTGGGCCTCGCCGCCGTTGAAGCGGCGGGCCTCCTCAGCGGCGAAGCGGAACACGGACACCGCGCGGCCGACCTCGCCGCGGGCCCACTTGACCGGCTTGCCGTTCTCGGCGGAGATCAGCTGGGCGATCTCCTCGGTGCGCTCGGCCAGGCGCTTGGAGACGTGGTCCAGGGCGGCGGCGCGGACGTGCGCCGGGGTCGCCGCGAACTCCTCCACGACGGCGTGCGCTGCGGCCACGGCCTCCTCGACCTGGGCGTCGGTGGGGACGCTGACCGAGGCGACGTGACGGCCGTCCCAGGGCGAAGTGACATCGAAGCTGTCGTCGCCGGTGGCCTCGCGGCCGGCGAGCCAGAAGGCGTGGGTAGAAGTCATGCCCTCACGGTAGGGCGCGGGGCGGGGGTGTGTGTTTGTCCGGCATGGAGTGGTCCGCCCACTCCGTACGCCGCTTTGTCGCCCCGCGAGCGCGGCGCCCCTGGGGCTTCGCCCCAGACCCCGTTCGCGCCTGAACGGCGCTCGTCCTCAATCGCCGGACGGGCTGAAATGCCCCGATGCGGGCCCGCACCGAGACATTCGGGGCCCCCTACAGGGGCGCGGGGAACTGCGCGACCAGCCACGCGCGGTCCGCAGCCGAACCAAACCAGGGAGCCCGGGGGCGCAGCCCCCGGAAGCCCACCCGCCCCCCCACTCCACCCCCGGAGGGTTGCGGGAAGGGGCGGGGAGGGGCGAAACCCGGGGTCTGGGGCGGAGCCCCAGGGAGAGGGGGCCGGGGGCGGAGCCACGGGAAGAAGGGGTCACCCCGGGTCGGGGGCGGACGTCGCCTTCAGGGCGAGCCAGAGCTCCATGCGGACGTCGGGGTCGTCCAGGGAGCGGCCCAGGATCTCCTCCACGCGGCGCATCCGGTACCGCAGGGTGTGCCGGTGCACCCCGAGATCCGCCGCCGCCGCGTCCCACTGCCCGTGCCGCGAGAGCCACGCCCGCAACGAGGCCACCAGATCACCCCGCCCCGTCGCGTCGTGCTCGTACAGGGCCCGCAGCATCCCGTCCGCGAACGCCCGCACCGCGTCGTCCGCGAGGAGCGGCAGCACCGATCCCGCCACCAGCTCCTCGTGCTCGACGAGGGGCTTGCCCCGGCGCCGGGCGACCGACAGCGACTGCTCGGCCTGTTTGTACGCGGAGGCCGCCGCGATCGGCCCGGCCGGTGCGGAGAGCCCGACGACGAGTTCCTCGCCCTCGGCGGCCTCGTGGGCGAGGCAGGCCGCGACCGCCTCGCCCCCGTCCGCGGCGAGCACGACGATCCGCGCGGCCTCCGGCACCACCAGGACCGCCTCGCCGCAGCGCGCGGCGGCCGACTCCATGGTCTCGGCGAGCGCGCCGAGCCCCGCCGGGTCGCCCTCGCCCGCCGGTTCGGCGATGACCAGGCGGAACGGCGCGTCCAGGAGCCCGCCGTACAGGTCCCCCGCGACCGCGCGGGCGTGGTCCTGCTGCCCGGAGAGCAGCATGCGCAGGATCGCCGCGCCCAGGCGCTGCTCGGCCGCCTGCAGCGAGCGGGAGCGTTCGGTGGTGAGGGTGAGCAGGGCGACCGCCGAGTGGACCGCGTACCGCTCGGCGGTGCCGAGCGGCGCCCCGGTGCCGACGGCCAGCGCGCCCCGCACCCGGCGCCCGGTGCCGAGCGACTGGAGCTCGACGCGGTCCCCGGAGGCCTCGTCGGCGCCGCCCACCACCGCGCTGGCCGGGGCCGCCCGTTCGCGCAGCCGGGCGACGTCCGCGGTGAGCCGGGCGGCGCGGCGCGCGGCCCAGTCGGGGGCGGCGGCCACGACCGCGCCGGAGGTGTCGTACAGGGCGGCCCAGCCGTCGACGTGGGCGGCGAGCTTGGCGATGAGCACGGCCGGGCCGTCGGAGAGCGCCGCCTTCGTGAGTTCGCGCTGTGCCTCGAACCCGGCGGTGACCGCGCGGTACTGGTCGGCCGAGATGGCCGCCGAGACCGCCTTGGAGATGGCGAGGAACGGGGTGCGCCGGGGCACTTCCAGGAGGGGCAGGCCCTCCTCGCGGGCCGCGTCCAGGAGCGCGTCCGGCACGGTGTCGTAGTTGACGCCGATCGCGAAGCCCAGCCCGACCACTCCGGCCCGGGACAGCCTGCGCACATAGCGGCGCATCGCCTGGGGGTCCTCGGCGTCCAGGGTCATCGCGGTGATGAGCAGCAGCTCGCCGCCCTCCATGTACGGGACTGGGTCGGCGAGTTCGCTGACGTGGGCCCAGCGCACCGGGCGGTCCAGGTGTTCCTCACCGGCGCGCACGGTGAGCTTGAGCGCCGAGTGCTGGACGAGCGAGGCGAGCGTGGGCGGCATGGGACCGGCTACCTTCGACGGGAAATACGAGAAGTACTGCGGGCGGGCGAGCGGGACGTGGGACAGGCGATTGCTACGTCCCGTATGAACGCACACTCCCATTTTGCCAGCTCGGCCAGGTCCCCGGGAGTGCTCCGGGAGCCGTTCGGGCGCCCGGTACCGGCCTCATCCCCGGAGGTCGACCAGCAGGGGCGGTGCGTGCTCCCCCTTCACGGTGGTCAGCGAGAGCACCGCGTGCCCGGCGGGCACCTGGTGGGCGAGCTCGGAGGCCGACCAGCGTTCGCGCTCGACCTTGCGCACGGTGACCGCGTCGGTGGTGACCGCCTTGCCGGTGACGAGTTTGCGCAGCGCGTGGACGGCCCGGGTGAGCGGCTGGTCGGCGAAGACGGTGTGCTTGGCGACCTCGGTGGTCTCCACCCATTCGGTGCCCCACGCCTGCGCGAACAGCCGCCCGTCCCAGGTGCTGACCCCGGCGAACGCCATGTGGCAGCCGACCGAGCCGAGCAGCGAGGTGTGCAGCTGCTCCGGTACGTCGCCGAGCGCGCGCAGCGTGAGCAGCACTCCGGCGTTGCAGTTCCGCAGCCGTTGCAGGGCCCGTACGGACTCGGCGGTGACGGCGTGCGTGGCGTCGTCGAGGGCCAGGAAGGCGAAGAGGGACCGGTCCCTGCGGGCGGCCGCGCCGGTGCTGAACTGGGCCAGGATCAGCCGGGTCAGCAGGTGGGCGGCCTCCGGGTGGGCGCGTTCGGGCACGTCCACGCGGACTCGCAGCGGGTGTTCCAGGGAGCGCAGCGAGAACGGCCGGCTCTCGCCGGTGGTGTCGAAGAAGCCCTCGAAGGCGGGGCGGTCGAGCACCGCGACGCGCGCGGCGAGGGCGAGTCCCGGGTCGCCGGGAGTGCCCAACTGCCTTTCCCTGGCGTCGAGTTCACGGTGGTAGGCGCGGTGGTCCTCGTCGTCGAGGCGGCCGCGCAGATCGGCGAGGGCGCCGGGCGAGCCGTCGAGCAGCTCGCGCAGGACGGGCACGGAGGGGAAGCGCCGGTGGGCGGCGCGGTAGGGGCCGAGCAGCTGGGCGAGGACCGTCGCGGCCCGGCGTGAGTCGACCTCGGCGAGGTCGCCCGCGAAGGCCTCGGCGAGCAGGGCCGCGGCCTCGTCGGGGTCGGCGGTGCCGCCGTACAGGTCGAGGTCGTAGGCCGAGGAGGCGTCGCCCGGCTTGATCACCACGTCGTAGCCGTCGTCGGGGCCCAGCGGCGTGCCCGCCGCGCACACCGCGACGACGGCGGCCTTGCCGGCCAGCGCCTGGAGTGCGAGCAATTCCACGACGGGCCGCACCAGGTGCCGGGTCTTGCCCGAGCCGAACGGGCCGATCGCGAGCAGCGAGGAGCCGAGCGAGCCCGGGTCGATCGCGGCGCCCGCGCCCCTGCGCGCGCGGGGGGTGCGCTCGGTGTCGGGGTAGCGCCCGAGCCGCACCTGGGAGGTGAGGAGGTCGTGGGTGGCCGCGCGGGCGGGCAGATCGCGGTCGCCGGAGGGGTGCAGACAGGCCCGCGCGCCCTGGCCCGCGACGGCCTCGGTGAACGCGCCGAGGCGGGCCGGGTCGGCCTTGACCGTCGTCCAGGCCCGCCGGATCCGTACGCAGTCGACGTCGTTCATGCGCCCGGAGCGCTCCTCGGCCACCAGCCGGTCGGCGGCCGCGGCAAGCCCGGCGGCCCGCAGCTGGGGCCAGTCGGCGGGGGAGGTCACGGGTGCGGCGGGGGGCGCGGCCGGTGCCTTCGCGGCGGGTTTGCGCGCGCGGAAGTGGCTCAGCCAGTCGCCCTCCTTGGCGAACGGCCAGAGCACCGCGCCGCCGACCAGGACGTACAGGGCGTAGTTGACGAGGGTCGCGACCGTCCGGTCGCCGTTGCCGGTGGTCCACGAGAGCGGGAACAGGCTCCAGATCGCGAAGAAGAACGGGAACAGGCTCGTCCCGATCACCAGCCACACCGCGACGCCGCCGGCCAGGGCGGTGCGCAGGGTCCGCTCGGGCTGCGGGCAGTCGACGGCATAGCGCCGGAAGACCTCTAGCCAGTTGCCCATCCGCCCGAACACGAAGATCAGCAGGGCCGCGAACAGGCTGTTGTAGACCTGGATCGCGGTGACCGACTGGGGCGGCCTGGGGTAGCTCCACCACTCGGCCGGCGTGAACAGTTCGAGCAGCACCCGGCTGTGCGGGATGTAGCCGTTGCTCCACAGCGACCAGACGAGGGTGGCGGCGAGCAGCGCCACCAGGGCTCCGACGAGCAGTGCCCGGTCCGGTACCCGGTCCGGGTCGGCGTCGGGCCGCGGCTTGTGGCCGAAGCGCCACAGGCCCGGCTCGGCGGGGGCGCGCGGGGTGCGCAGCCAGTCGCCGAGCGAGGTTCCGGCCGTGGGCGCCTCGACGGGCCGGGGCGGGAGCGCCGGGCGCGGCGGCGGTCCGGCGGGGCGCGGGACCGATCCCGAACGGGTGCCGCGTGCGTCGTACGTGCCTTCGGTGTCCATCGACCCCTTGCCCCCTGACCAGCCAGGTCCGTTCCGAGCGGTGCGAACGCTCAATCTAGTGGCAGCGCACGACGGTTCACCGCTGCCGCGCACCGCGCGCCCGCCCGGGGGAACTGTCCGCCGAGGACAAGGGACACACCCCCACCACTACCGAACGGCGCATGCCACGGGCCGTCCCCGCGCCCTAGCCTGCCAAGAAAGCCAAGGAAGCGTCCGAATCCCCCAGAAAATCTCCAGGAGCCCCTCATGAGCGCGATCCCGCAGGAGCGCCGCGTCGTCACCGCCATCCCCGGCCCGAAGTCGCAGGAGCTTCAGGCCCGCCGTCTCGCGGCGGTCGCCGCCGGTGTGGGCTCCACGCTGCCCGTCTTCACCGCGCGCGCGGGCGGCGGCATCATCGAGGACGTCGACGGCAACCGCCTGATCGACTTCGGTTCCGGTATCGCGGTGACCTCGGTCGGCGCCTCCGCCGAGGCCGTGGTGCGCCGCGCGAGCGCCCAGCTGCAGGACTTCACGCACACCTGCTTCATGGTGACGCCGTACGAGGGCTACGTCGCCGTCGCCGAGCAGCTCGCCGAGCTCACCCCGGGCGACCACGCGAAGAAGTCCGCCCTGTTCAACTCGGGCGCCGAGGCCGTCGAGAACGCCGTCAAGATCGCCCGTGCGTACACCAAGCGCCAGGCCGTCGTCGTCTTCGACCACGGCTACCACGGCCGCACCAACCTGACGATGGCCCTGACGTCCAAGAACATGCCGTACAAGAACGGCTTCGGCCCGTTCGCGCCCGAGGTCTACCGGGTGCCGGTGGCCTACGGCTACCGCTGGCTCACCGGCCCGGAGAACGCCGGCGCCGAGGCGTCCGCGCAGGCCATCGACATGATCAACAAGCAGATCGGCGCGGACAACGTCGCCGCGATCATCATCGAGCCGGTGCTCGGCGAGGGCGGCTTCATCGAGCCGGCCAAGGGCTTCCTGCCGGCCATCAGCCAGTTCGCCAAGGACAACGGCATCGTCTTCGTCGCGGACGAGATCCAGTCCGGCTTCTGCCGCACCGGCCAGTGGTTCGCCTGTGAGGACGAGGGCATCGTCCCCGACCTGATCACCACCGCCAAGGGCATCGCGGGCGGCATGCCGCTCGCCGCCGTGACGGGCCGCGCCGAGATCATGGACTCCGCCCACGCCGGCGGCCTCGGCGGCACCTACGGCGGCAACCCGGTGGCCTGCGCCGCCGCGCTCGGCGCGATCGAGACGATGAAGGAGCTCGACCTCAACGGCAAGGCCAAGCGCATCGAGGAGGTCATGAAGGCCCGCCTGGCCACCATCGCCGAGAAGTACGACATCATCGGCGACATCCGCGGCCGCGGCGCCATGATCGCGATCGAGCTGGTCAAGGACCGCGCCTCGAAGACCCCGAACCCGGAGGCCGCCGGCGCGCTCGCCAAGGCCTGCCACGCGGAGGGCCTCCTGGTCCTGACCTGCGGCACCTACGGCAACGTGCTGCGCTTCCTGCCGCCGCTGGTCATCGGCGAGGACCTGCTCAACGAGGGCCTCGACATCATCGAGCAGGCCTTCGCCGGCGTCTGAGGGGCGACCGGTACCGCCTGTGAAGAAGGTGTGGGGGGCCAATGGCGGGATGGAGTTCCCGCTGTCGGTCCCCCGCTGTCTGTCGTACGGTTTCCGCAGATGAGAGAAACACCCCGCCCGCAGGGGACTGCGGGCGATTCCAGAGCGGAGCTTCCCCAGCCCTGCCCTGGTCGTGCCCTCGCGCACACCACTGGAGCCCCCGGCTCCGGAACTCCTCACCGATCGGACGACCGACCGCCCCACACCCCCCGGGGCGAGCGGAAGGCCGGTCAAGGCGGCCGCCCCGGAACCTCCCCCCCTGTTCCGGGGCGGCCGGCTTTCCTCTTCGCCGCGCTGCTCTGCGCGTTCGCGGTCATCACCTGGCAGGTCGCCTCGGGCGGCCCGCTGCGCCGTCTCGACGAGCGCCTGGATCCCCCGCTCACCGGCCACGGCCCCTCCTGGCTCGCCGAGGGACTCTCCGACCTCGGCAGCATGCCGGTCGCCCTGCCCGTGCTCGCCCTCGCGATCGGCTACGCCCTGTGGCGCGGTCTGCGCCGACGGGCCCTGATCGCCGCCGCCACGATGGCGCTGGTACCGCTGCTCGTGGTGCCGGTGAAGGAGTGGATCGCCCGGCCGGGTCCGTTCGACCCCGCCACCGGCTACTACCCCTCGGGCCACACCGCGACCGCGATGGTGGCGTACGGCTCGGTCGCGCTGCTGCTCTCCCCCGTCGTACGCCGACGCCGGCCGCTGCCCGTCGCCGCCGGGATACTGACGGCGGCGACGGGCACCGGTCTGGTGCTGCACGGCTACCACTGGCCCCTGGACGTGCTGGCCAGCTGCTGTCTGTGCGGGGCGCTCCTGGTGCTCAGCTCCACGGGTATGCGTCGAAGTTCTTCGAGAACTCGCCGCCGTTGAACCGGTCCCAGTTGATGGACCACGTCATCAGTCCGCGCAGGCCCGGCCAGCTGCCGTGGGTCTGGTAGGTGCCGCAGTTCGCCTTCTTCGTCAGGCAGTCCAGGGTCTTGGTGACCTCGGCGGGGCTGGTCCAGCCGTTGCCGGCCTGAGTGGAGGCGGGCAGGCCGATGGCGACCTGGTCGGGCCGCAGTGCCGGGAACGTCTTGGCGGCGTCGCCCGCGACCGGGAAGCCGGTGAGCAGCATGTCGGTCATGGCGATGTGGAAGTCGGCGCCGCCCATCGAGTGGTACTGGTTGTCGAGGCCCATGATCGAGCCCGAGTTGTAGTCCTGGACGTGCAGCAGGGTGAGCGAGTCGCGCAGGGCGTAGATCACCGGCAGGTAGGCGCCGCAGCGCGGGTCCTGGCCGCCCCAGGGTCCCGAGCCGTAGTACTGGTAGCCCATCTGCACGAAGAACGTCTCCGGGGCCATGGTCAGGACGAACTTGGAGCCGTACTTGGCCTTGAGGGTCTTCAGGGCGTCGATGAGGTTGACGATGACGGGAGTCGTGGGGCTCCTGAAGTCGGTGTCGCCGGTGTTGAGCGAGAGCGAGTGGCCCTCGAAGTCGATGTCGAGGCCGTCGAGGCCGTAGTCGTCGATGATCTTCGAGACGGAGGAGACGAAGGTGTCGCGGGCGGCGGTCGTGGTGAGCTGGACCTGGCCGTTCTGCCCGCCGATGGAGATCAGCACCTTCTTGCCGGCGGCCTGCTTGGCCTTGATGGCCGCCTTGAAGTCGGTGAGCGACTCCACGGTCGGGCACTCGCTGACCGGGCAGAGGTTGAAGCGGATGTCGCCCGAGGTCGCGGAGGTCGGCTCGCCGAAGGCGAGGTCGATGATGTTCCAGTCGTCGGGCACGTCCGCCATGCGCGTGTAGCCGGCGCCGTTGGCGAAGGAGGCGTGCAGATAGCCGACCAGGGCGTGCCCCGAGGGCGGCGGGGTGGTGCCGCCGCTGGTGGTGGTCGCGCCGACGGCGGCCGACTTGGGCGACTCGCCCGCGCTGTTGGTCGCGGTGACCTGGAAGCTGTACGCGGTGCTGGGGGCGAGGCCGGTGACGGTGGCCGAAGTCCCGTTCACCGAGGCCACTTTGGTGCCGTCGCGGTAGACGTTGTATCCGGTGGCGCCGGTGGCCGGGGACCAGCTCAGGCCGATGCTGGAGGAGGTGGCACCGGAGGCGGTGAGCCCGGTGGGGGAGGCCGGTTTCTGGACGGGGGCGCCGCCGGGCCCGATCAGGCTCACGTCGTCGGCCCCGTAGGCGGCGGTGCCGTACCAGCCATGGGTGTAGACGGTCACCGAAGTGGTGTTCGCGCCGGTCTTGAAGGTGGTCGTCAGCTGCTGCCAGGACGGCGCGGACTGGGTCCAGGTCGACACGTCGGTCGTGCCGGTGCCGGACGCGCCGAGGTAGACATAGCTGCCCTGCACCCAACTGCTCAGCGTGTAGGTGGAGTTGGGCTGTACGGCGACGCTCTGGGCGCACTGCGCGTTGTCGCTGCCGGCCGGGGTGGCCTTCAGGGCGTGGGTGCCGCCGTGCACGGGCGAGGCGACCACGGCGCCGCTGCCCGCGGTACAGCTCCAGCCGTCGAGCCCGGACTCGAAGCCGCCGTTGCGCATGAGGTCGGTGTCGGCGGCGTGCGCGGAGGGCGCCGACGCGACGAGTCCGGCCGCGGCGAGGGCGGCCGCCGTCAGGGTGGCACAGAGGGATGACCGGAGGGCCGGATGTCTGGTGCGGTCCACAACTGCCTCCAGGCAAGGGGGTATTGAGACACGAAGTGCGCACAACATGGTCCAGACCAATCGGGTTGTCAAGACCTCTGGCAGCCGACCGGCCCCGCTCAGTCCCCCTTGTCCCGGTTGTCCCCGTCACGCGCGATCCTGGCCGCCGCCTCGTGCATCGCCAGCTCCAGAAGCGTGGGGTCGGTGAGGGTGCCCGAGCCGTCGGGCGGCACCAGCCACCGCACCCCGCCGGTCGCCCGGCCCGGGTAGGGCACCACGATCCAGGTGCCGTGGCCCGCCCCCCGCACCCCCGTGCCGAGCCAGCGCGCCGCGGTGCCGGGCGGCACGAAGAAGCCCATCCGCGCGTCGCCGAAGTCGGCGAGCACGGGACCGGGGTGGTCCACGAGCCGGGTCAGCACATCGAGCGTGTGGTGCCCGAGCCCGCCCGGCAGGATCAGTACGTCCCAGCGCCGGCCGGCCGGAAGGAGGGCGACCCCATGGGGGTTGCGCTCCCATTCCCACCGGCAGGCGTCGGGATCCGGCGCCACCGACGCCAGCCATTCCACCGCGGTCTTCGACCCCGAGGCAGTCATTGCCGTCCTCCGATCAACCCACTCCACTGGGCACAGCCAGTGCGTCCACGGGAGAGAGCGGCCCCGGGCCGGGCTATGACGCGACTTTCGGCTACCAATCGGCAGTGAGCTGGGTCACATGGTGATCGAAAGGGGTACGCCCCCGGCGTGACCGGGGGCGTACAGAATGATCAGGCACTCAGCTGTCGAAGCCCAGGCCGACCCGGTCCATCGCCTTCAGCCAGAGGTTGCGCCGCCCGCCGCGCTCGTCGGCCCGGGCGAGCGACCACTTGGTGATGCCGATGCCGGCCCATGCCACCGGCTCCGGCGGGAACGGCAGCGGCTTGGTGCGCACCATCTCGAGCTCGGTGCGCTCGGTGCGCTCCCCCGCGAGCAGGTCGAGCATCACATCGGCGCCGAAGCGGGTCGCGCCGACCCCGAGCCCCGTGTATCCGGCGGCGTAGGCGACCCGTCCGCCGTGGGCGGTGCCGAAGAACGCCGAGAAGCGCGAGCAGGTGTCGATCGCGCCGCCCCAGGCGTGGCCGAAGCGGAGTCCTTCCAGCTGCGGGAAGCAGTGGAAGAACTGCTCGGCGAGCTTGGCGTACGTCTCGGGCCGGTCGTCGTACTCGCTGCGCACCTTCCCGCCGTAGCTGTAGATCGCGTCGTAACCGCCCCACAGGATGCGGTTGTCGGCGGAGAGCCGGAAGTAGTGGAACTGGTTGGCCGCGTCCCCGAGCCCCTGGCGCCCCTGCCAGCCGATCGAGGCGAGCTGGGCCGCGTCGAGCGGCTCGGTCATCAGCGCGTAGTCGTACACCGGGACCGTGTACGGGCGCAGCCGCTTGACCAGCGAGGGGAACACGTTGGTGCCGAGCGCGACGTGCTCGGCCCGCACCTTGCCGTACGGGGTGCGCACGCCCATGCCGCTGCCGACCCGGGCCAGCGAGAGCCCCGGGGTGTGCTCGTAGATCCGTACGCCGAGCTCCAGGCAGGCCCGCTTCAGGCCCCAGACGAGCTTGGCGGGGTGGAGCATGGCGACGCCGTCGCGGTCCCAGAGCCCGCCGAGGAAGGTGGGCGAGTCGACCTGGGCGCGCAGCGCCCGCTCGTCGAGGAGTTCGAGCCCGCCGAAGCCGAGCCCGGTCGCCTCCTCGTACATCTCGTGCAGTTCTTCCAGCTGGTGCGGCTCGGTGGCCACGTCGATCTCGCCGGTCCGCTCGAAGTCGCAGTCGATCTTGTAGCGGGCGACGGCCGCCTCGATGGCGTCGAGGTTGGCCGCGCCGAGTTCTTCGAGCCTGGCGAGTTCACCGGGCCAGCGGGCCAGCCCGTTGCCCAGGCCGTGGGTGAGCGAGGCGGCGCAGAAGCCGCCGTTGCGGCCGGAGGCGGCCCAGCCGATCTCCTTGCCCTCGATGAGGACGACGTCGCGGCCGGGCTCGCGCTCCTTGGCGATCAGCGCGGTCCACAGGCCGCTGTAGCCGCCGCCGACGACGAGGAGGTCGCACTTCTCGTCGCCGGTCAGGGCGGGCAGGGCCGCCGGGCGGCCGGGGTCCTCCAGCCAGAAGGGGACGGGCTTCGCGCCCGCCAGGGACTGCCGTGCTGCGCTCTTCATGGCTCGGGTCACGGCCATGATTTCCAACTCCCTCAGGAACTGCGTACGGTTACGCTTTCGCGCTGTTCTTGCGCCGGTTCGCAATGAATTGTCCGGCGGTGACCACCACGACGGCAACGATGAACATCGCCGTCCCGATGACGTTGATCTGCACGGGTGTGCCGCGCTGCGCCGAGCCCCAGACGAACATGGGGAAGGTCACGGTGGAGCCCGCGTTGAAGTTGGTGATGATGAAGTCGTCGAAGGAGAGCGCGAAGGCGAGCAGCGCGCCCGCCGCGATGCCGGGCGAGGCGATCGGCAGCGTCACCCGCAGGAACGTCTGGACCGGGCCCGCGTAGAGGTCGCGCGCGGCCTCTTCGAGCCGGGGGTCCATGGACATCACGCGGGCCTTGACGGCGGTGACGACGAAGCTGAGGCAGAACATGATGTGCGCGATGAGGATGGTCCAGAAGCCCAGCTGCGCGCCCATGTTGAGGAAGAGCGTGAGCAGCGAGGCGGCCATCACGACCTCCGGCATCGCCATCGGCAGGAAGATCAGCGAGTTGATCGCGCCGCGCGCCCGGAACCGGTAGCGGACCAGGGCGAAGGCGATCATCGTGCCGAGCACGGTCGCGCCGATCGTCGCCCAGAGGGCGATCTGCAGCGAGAGCGAGAGCGAGCCGCACATGTCGGCGACCCCGCAGGGGTCCTTCCAGGCGTCCGTCGAGAACCGCGTCCAGGAGTAGTTGAAGCGCCCGTTCGGCTTGTTGAACGAGAACACCATCACGACGACGTTCGGCAGGATCAGGTACGCGAGGGTCGCGAGCCCCGCGATGACCACGAGGTTGCGGCGCAGCCACTTGAGAATGGGCATGTGACTCATCAGACCAAGTCCTCCGTCCCGGCTCGGCGGATGTAGACGGTGACCATGATCAGGACGATGGCCATCAGGATGAAGGAGAGGGCCGCGGCCGTCGGATAGTCCAGGACGCGCAGGAACTGCGACTGGATGACGTTGCCGACCATCTTCTGGTCGGTGGAGCCGAGGAGTTCGGCGTTCACGTAGTCACCGCTCGCCGGGATGAAGGTGAGCAGCGTGCCGGAGACGACACCCGGCATCGACAGCGGGAAGGTCACCTTGCGGAAGGTGGTGGCCGGGGTCGCGTACAGGTCGCCGGCCGCCTCGTGCAGCCGGGAGTCGATGCGTTCCAGGGAGGTGTACAGCGGCAGGATCATGAACGGCAGGAAGTTGTAGGTGAGTCCGCAGACCACCGCCATCGGCGTGGCCAGGACCCGGCTTCCCTCGGTCCAGGCGAGCCAGTTGGTGACGTCCAGGACGTGCAGGGTGGCGAGCGCGTGCACCACGGGGCCGCCGTCGGCCAGGATCGTCTTCCAGGCCAGGGTGCGGATGAGGAAGCTGGTGAAGAACGGCGCGATGACCAGGACCAGGACGATGTTGCGCCAGCGGCCCGCCTTGAAGGCGATCAGATAGGCCAGCGGATAGCCGAGCAGCAGGCACAGCAGGGTCGCCGTGCCCGCGTAGAGCAGCGACCGGACGAACTGCGGGTAGTACTCCTTGAAGGCGTCCCAGTACGTCTGGAAGTGCCAGGTGACCTGGAAGCCCTTCTCGAGTGAGCCCGTCTGTACGGAGGTCGAGGCCTGGTACACCATCGGCAGCGCGAAGAACACGATCAGCCAGAGGATGCCGGGCAGCAGCAGCCAGTACGGGACGAGCCGCTTGCGGGTGGAGGCCTTGCGCACGGTGGGTTCCGCGGGCGCCTCGGCCAGCGCGGTCACGCGGCGTCCTCGACCTTCTCGACGCCCGCGTCGATGGCCTGCGCCGCGTCCAGGCCGAAGGTGTGCGCCGGGTTCCAGTGCAGGACGACCTCGGCGCCGGGCACGAGCCGGGTGTCCCGCTCGATGTTCTGCTCGTACACCGAAAGGCCGCTGCCCACCGGGGAGTCGATGAGGTACTGGGTGGAGACGCCGATGAAGGACGAGTCGACGATGCGGCCCGTGACGCGGTTGCGGCCGTCGGCGACGGCGCCCTCGTCGTCGCGGTGGGCGAGCGAGATCTTCTCGGGGCGCACGCCGACGAGGAGCTTGCCGCCGCTCGTCGTGGGGGCCGAACATCGTCTGCCGGGCAGCCGCAGCTTGGCGCCGCCCGCGGTGACGACGAGGTCCTCGCCGCTCTTCTCGGCCACCTCGGCCTCGATGAGGTTGGAGGTGCCGAGGAAGTTCGCCACGAACGTGGTCCTCGGGTTCTCGTACAACTCGGCCGGTGCGCCGAGCTGTTCGACCCGGCCGCCGTTCATCACCGCGACCGTGTCGGCCATCGTCATGGCCTCCTCCTGGTCGTGGGTGACGTGCACGAAGGTGATGCCGACCTCGGTCTGGATGCGCTTGAGCTCCAGCTGCATCTGGCGGCGCAGCTTGAGGTCGAGGGCGCCGAGCGGCTCGTCCAGGAGCAGCACCTGGGGGTGGTTGATGAGCGCGCGGGCGACGGCCACGCGCTGCTGCTGGCCACCGGAGAGCTGGTGCGGCTTGCGCTGGGCGAAGTCGCCGAGCTGCACGAGTTCCAGCATGTCGTCGACCTGCTTGCGCACCGACTTGATGCCCCGCCGGCGCAGCCCGAAGGCGATGTTCTCGGTGACGTTCAGGTGCGGGAAGAGGGCGTAGGACTGGAAGACGGTGTTCACCGGCCGCTTGTAGGGCGGCAGGTCGGTGACGTCCTTGTCGCCGAGGAAGACCGTGCCGGTGGTCGGCTCCTCAAGTCCGGCGATCATGCGGAGCGTTGTGGTCTTGCCGCAGCCGGACGCACCGAGCAGGGCGAAGAACGAGCCCTGCGGGACGGTCAGTTCGAGCGGATGGACGGCCGTGAAGGAGCCGTACGTCTTGCTGATCCCGGTGAGGCGGACGTCGCCGCCGGCGGTGCTGTCAGTCATGGGTGGGGTCCCAGGGGTTGTCGAGGGGGAGAGAAGAGAGGGGGATGACGGGGGGGCAGAGCCGAGCGACTTGAGGGGCGCGGGGCTGTGACATCGTGCGGCTGCGCCGCGTGGGCGCGACCAGCCACAGCGAACCCGCACCCGAAAAACACCGCACCCCGAGGAGCGCCTACGCTCCGATGAGCCTGGAGAACTTCTGCTCGTACGCCGTCTCCTCGGCCTCGCTGAGCGAGCGGAAGGAGTGGGACTTCGCGGCCATCGCCTTGTCCGGCAGGATCAGTTCGTTCGCCGCGAGCGCCGGGTCGATCTTGGCGAGGTCGTCGCGGACCCCGTCGACCGGGCACTGGTAGTTGATGAACGCGGCGAGCTTGGCGGCCACCGGCAGCTCGTAGTAGTAGTCGATGAGCTTCTCCGCGTTGCCCTGGTGCCGGGCCTTCGCCGGGACGAGCAGGTTGTCGCTGGAGGTCATGTAACCGGCCGCCGGGATCGCGTACTTGATGTCCGGGTTGTCGGCGCGCAGCTGCGTCACGTCGCCGCCCCAGGCGACACACGCCGCGAGGTCGCCCTTCACCAGGTCGCCGGTGTAGTCGTTGCCGGTGAAGCGGCGGATCTGCTTGGAGTCGACCCCCTTCTGGAGCCGCCCGATCGCCGCGTCGAAGTCGGCGTCGGTGAAGTTCGCGGGGTCCTTGCCGAGGTCGAGCAGGGTCATGCCGACCGAGTCGCGCATCTCGGACAGGAAGCCGACGCGGCCCTTGAGGGTGGGGTCGTCGAGCAGCTGGGTGATCGAGTCGACCTTCTTGCCGCCGGTCGCCTTGGAGTTGTAGGCGATGACGGTCGGGATGCCGGTCCAGGGATAGGAGTAGGCGCGGCCGGGGTCCCAGTCGGGCATCCGGAACTGGGGGGCCAGGTTGGCGTAGGCATGGGGCAGGTGGGCGGGGTCGAGCTGCTGCGCCCAGCCGAGCCGGATGAGCCGGGCGGCGAGCCAGTCGGTGAGCACCACGAGGTCCCGGCCGGTGTCCTGGCCCGCCGCGAGCTGCGGCTTGATCTTCCCGAAGAACTCGACGTTGTCGTTGATGTCCTCGGTGTACTTGACCTGGATCCCGGTGCGCCGGGTGAACTCGTCCAGCGTCGGGTGGTGCTTCTTGTCGTCGCTGATGTCCATGTACTGCGTCCAGTTGGAGAAGTTGACCTCCTTCTCCTGGGCGGAGTGGTCCGCGTTGGACGGTCCGGCGCCGTTCTCCTTCTTGGCCGCCGGGATGCCGCAGGCGCTCAGCGTGGCGAGGCCTCCGACGGTGAGCGCGCCGACGCCCGAGGCGCGCAGCAGGGAACGGCGGGTCAGGGCGCCCCGGCCGTTGGTCAGGCTGCGCCGAACGGCGGCCAGTTGGGCCGGGAGGTGGGGGTCCCTCCCCGCTCGGGGGGAGTTGAGAGCTTGGGGGAGGTCGGGCTCGTACTGCTCCATGCGCTGAATGCCCTTTCGGGTGGGTTCGGTGGCCTGGTCGGGCCGCCTCTTCTATCGGTCCCCGAAGATCGTGCGGTGCCAGTCCTTCCTGGCTACCGCTGTGTTGTCGTACATCACGTGCTTGACCTGCGTGTACTCCTCGAAGGAATACGCCGACATGTCCTTTCCGTAACCGCTGGCCTTGTAGCCGCCGTGCGGCATCTCGCTGAGGATCGGGATGTGGTCGTTGATCCAGACACAGCCCGCCTTGATCTCGCGGGTGGCCCGCCCGGTGCGGTAGACGTCGCGGCTCCAGGCGGAGGCTGCGAGGCCGTAGGGGGTGTCGTTGGCGAGCTCGATGCCCTCGTCGTCGGTGTCGAAGGGCAGCACCACCAGGACCGGGCCGAAGATCTCGTCCTGGACGACCTCGCTGTCCTGGGGCGCGTCCACGATGAGGGTGGGCCGGTAGTAGGCGCCGTCGCCCTCGGGGGCCTCGCCGCCGGTGACGATCCGGGCGTAGCTCCTGGCCCGCTCGACGAAGGCGGCGACACGGTCGCGGTGGACGTGTGAGATCAGCGGGCCGAGGTCGGTGTCCTCGCGGAAGGGGTCGCCGAGCCGGACGGTCTCCATGAGTGCGGCGACCTGCTCGACGAAGGCCTCGTACAGCGGACGCTGGACGTAGGCGCGGGTGGCGGCGGTGCAGTCCTGGCCCGAGTTGATGAGCGAGGCGGCGACCGCGCCGTGTACGGCGGCCTCCAGGTCGGCGTCGTCGAAGACCACGAAGGGGGCCTTGCCGCCGAGCTCCAGGTGGAGGCGCTTGACCGTGCGGGTGGCGATCTCGGCGACGCGCTTGCCGACCCCGGTGGACCCGGTGAAGGAGGTCATCACGACGTCCGGGTGTCCGACGAGGTGCTCGCCCGCGTCCTGGCCCGCCCCGGAGACGATGTTGATCACACCGTCCGGGATGCCGGCCTCCCGGGCGGCCTCGGCGAACAGGAGCGAGGTCAGCGGGGTGTTCTCGGCGGGCTTGAGCACGATGGTGTTGCCGGCCGCGACCGCCGGAAGGATCTTCCAGGCGGCCATCTGGAGCGGGTAGTTCCAGGGCGCGATGGAGCCGACGACACCGATGGGCTCGCGGCGTACGTAGGAGGTGTGGTCGCCCTCGTACTCCCCGGCCGACCTGCCCTCCAGGTGCCGGGCCGCGCCCGCGAAGAACGCGGTGTTGTCGATCGTGCCGGGCACGTCGAACTCGCGGCTCAGCTTGATCGGCTTGCCGCACTGGAGGGACTCGGCCCGCGCGAACTCCTCGGCGCGCTCGGCGAGCACCTCCGCGAACCGGTGCAGGGCGGCGGAGCGCTCGCCGGGGGTGGCGCCGGACCAGCCGGGGAAGGCCTCCTTGGCCGCGGCGACCGCGGCGTCGACATCGGCGGTGCCCGCGAGCTCGTACGTGTAGACCGTGTTCCCCGTGGCCGGATCGACGACCGCGTGCCGGCGCCCGGAGGTGCCGGGGCGCAGCCGCCCGCCGATGTACTGGGCGCCGGCCGCGAAGCGGTCCTGCGCGGGGAAGCGGTCCTTGGCGGGGGTGCTGTTGCCGCTGCCGGTGTCGGTGTCCATGTCGCCCACGTTCTTCGTAGCTTCAGCTCGATTTGAGTGCCGATCCTGACAGAGGCACATCTGGCCAACAAGTGATTCCGTTGTTGCCTTTTGGTTACGCGACGGAATCTGTCGACCATGTGTCGCGTCGGGGCCGTCATGGCCCGACGGAGTGTCAGTGGCGCGTGCCAGACTCGCGTGCATGAAAGAGGTCACGGGGGACCGCGCGCCGCTCGACGAGCTGATCGCGCAGGTCAATGAGGGTGAACGGATCAAGTTTCTGCACTTCTGGGGCCACCGCCCGCAGCGGGACGGGTCGCTAGGCCCGAGCTGTTTCAGCCAGTGGTGGCCCTCGCCCTTCACGGTGGACGGCGTGCGGTACGCGACGGCCGAGCACTGGATGATGGCGTCGAAGGCGCGCCTGTTCGGCGACCTCGCGGCGGAGCGGGCGGCGGTCGGGGCCGCGAATCCGGCGCTCGCGAAGAAGGCCGGCCGCCTGGTGCGGGGCTTCGACGAGGCGGTGTGGCGCCGGGAGCGGTACGGCATCGTGCTGGCCGGCAGCCTGCACAAGTTCGGTCAGGACGAGGCGCTGCGGGAGTATCTGCTCGGCACCGGGAGCCGGGTCCTGGTCGAGGCGAGCCCGCTGGACCGCGTGTGGGGCATAGGCCTCGCGGCGGACGCCCCCGAGGCGGCGGACCCGGCGCGGTGGCGTGGCCTGAACCTGCTGGGCTTCGCCCTGACGGAGGCGCGGGAGCGGCTGCGCTGAGCAGGCCCGGGCAGCCGGGCCGGCTCAGCGCAGCCGAGCCGAGCCCAGGAGCTCGGCCCAGCTGGTGGGGCGAGCCCGGCGAGCGTGCCTCAGCGGGCCGGCGCGGCCAGCGACAGGAAGTTCGAGTAGTCGCTGTCGTAGTCGTCGACGTGCGAGGGCGCGTTGGCCACGACCACGATCATCAGCACCAGGATCGCGATGCCGACCACGATGCCGACGATACCCATGATGACGCCCGCCAGGGCCTGGCCCCGGTTGTTGGCCTCACCTCGGCGGACCCGGCCCTTCGCGAGCAGGCCGAAGATCAGCGCCAGCGTGCCGAGCACGATGCCGCTCACGCCCCAGGTGCAGATCATGGACGCACAGGCGACGATGCCGAGCACCATCGCGGCGGTGCCGAAGCCGTTCTGCGGCGGGGTGATCCCGGTGAAGCCGGGGTAGCCGTACGCGGGCTGGCCCGGGTATCCCGGGTAGCCCTGTCCGGGCTGCTGCGGGTAGGCGGGGTAGCCGTAGCTGCCGGGGGCCGCCTGGCCGGGTGCGGGCGGCGGGGTCGGGGCGCCGAAGCCGGGGCCGGGAGCCTGCTGGCCGGGTGCGCCCGGGAAGGGGCCCTGGGCCGGGGCGCCGGGGGCTCCCTGCGGCGGTGCGGGGTACTGGCCCTCGGTCGGTGTGCCGGGCATGGATATGACCGTCTGCTGGTCGTGCACCGGCGGCTTGTCCAGCGGGACCTTGTGCTCCGGCGGAGCCCAGGGGTCGCGGGGCTCCTGGCCTCCCGACGGCTGCTGGGTGTTGTCTGACATGGGCCTCCCCCATCGTGGTTCCGTCATGCTACGGCCAACGGTTCCGGGCGCGCGTGCCCGGCCTACCATGATCCCCGACCGGCGAAGGCCGACGACGCCCATCGCGCGAGGACCCTCGCGGCAGACCCATGGAGGACCCCATGACCGACCTGCACCCCTTCATCGCGGGGCTGCCCAAGGCCGAGTTGCACGTGCACCACGTGGGCTCCGCCTCACCGCGCATCGTGGCCGAACTCGCCGCCCGGCACGCGGACTCGAAGGTCCCCACCGACCCCGAGGCGCTCGCCGACTACTTCACGTTCACGGACTTCGCGCACTTCATCGAGGTCTACCTCTCGGTCGTCGACCTGATCCGCACCCCGGAGGACGTGCGCCTGCTCACCTACGAGGTGGCCCGTGACATGGCCCGGCAGAACGTCCGCTACGCCGAGCTGACCATCACGCCGTTTTCGTCCACCCGCCGGGGCATCGACGAGCGCGCCTTCATGGACGCGATCGAGGACGCCCGAAGGGCCGCCGAGGCCGAGTTCGGCACCGTGCTTCGCTGGTGCTTCGACATCCCGGGCGAGGCAGGTCTCGACGCCGCCGCCGAGACGGCCCGCCTCGCCACCGAGGACGGGCTGCGCCCCGAGGGCCTGGTCTCCTTCGGCCTGGGCGGTCCGGAGATCGGCGTGCCCCGCCCGCAGTTCAAGCCGTACTTCGACCGGGCCATCGCCGCCGGGCTGCACTCCGTACCGCACTCGGGCGAGTCCACGGGCCCGCAGTCCATCTGGGACGCGCTGACCGAGCTGCGCGCCGAGCGCATCGGCCACGGCACCAGCGCCACCCAGGACCCGGCGCTCCTCAAGCACCTCGCCGAGCACCGGATCGCCCTGGAGGTCTGCCCGACGTCCAACCTGGCGACGCGCGTGGTGCCCGACCTGGACCAGCACCCGATCAAGGAGATGGTGGCCGCAGGCGTCCTGGTCACCGTCAACAGCGACGACCCGCCGATGTTCGGCAGCGACCTCAACAACGAGTACGCGGTCGCCGCCCGCCTCCTCGGCCTGGACGAGCGGGGACTCGCGGACCTGGCCAAGAACGCCGTCGAGGCGTCGTTCCTCGACCCTGCGGGCAAGACGAAGCTCGCCGGGGAGATCGACGACTACACCGCGAAGTGGCTCGCCCGCTGACCCCCGCCGGCGGGGGCTCCGGCTGGCCGCCCCCGCCACCGCTCAGCACAATGACCCCATGCGCACCGTGACAGCCGTGGCCCACCGCGGCGACCCGTACCACGTCCGCGAGAACACGCTCCCCTCCATCGCCTCGGCCCTGGAGCGGGGCGCCGACGCGGTCGAGATCGACGTCCGCACCACCCGGGACGGCGTGCCCGTGCTGCTGCACGACGAGACGCTGAAGCGGCTGTGGGACTTCGACCGCCCGCTGGCCGAGCTCCCGCACGCGGAGGTCATCGAGGTCACCGGCGGCGGGGTCCCCACCCTGCGCCAGGCCTTGATGGCGGCCGGGGCGCACCGGGTGATGATCGACCTGCCGGGCGCCACCGAGGAGTCGGTGCGCAAGGTGGTGAACACGGTCCGCGAGTGCGGGGCGGGCGAGCGGGTCTACTACTGCGCGGGCCCGGTCGCCATGCTGGGGGTGCGTCGCGCCGACCCGCACGCCGAGATCGCCCTGACCTGGACCACGCCCGCCCCGCCGCGCCCGGCCCTGGTCGACGCCGTCAGGCCGCGCTGGCTCAACTACCGCTTCGGCCTGGTGAGTTCGGACCTGGTGGCGCGCGTCCACCGCGAAGGGCTGCTCGTCTCGGCCTGGACAGCGGACACCGCACGCACCCAGCGCCGGCTCATCGGCCACGGCGTGGACGCGATCACCACCAACCGCGTGGACACGCTGTCGGCCGTGCTGTCGGGGCGGTAGGCGACCGCGGGGCACTGCCCCGGCCTCCTCAGGCCGGCACGGCCACCCGCTCCCCCATCTCCTCGAGCACCTTGATCTTGCGGCGCACCACGTACAGCGGGATCACGCCGAACACCCCGAACGACATGTCGATCAGCGACCACCAGAAGGGGATTCCCCTCAGGGGCCCGCAGATCAGGGCCACCGGGATGATCCCCGCGCAGGCGATCATCGCGAACTCGACGACCCAGATGTTGCGTACGGGGTCGCGCAGGACCCCGTAGAAGGCGACCGCGATGACGAGATGGGCGAAGGCGAGCCAGTCCGTTCCGTAGAGCAGGAAGGGGTAGTCGGCGTCGGCGGTGTCGAGGCCGGCCCGCACCCGGTCGATCCAGCCGGTCAGGCCCGGCAGCGCGTCGCCGAGCGGGGTGCCGTGCAGCAGGGACTGCGTCCAGCGCAGTTCGTGCACCAGCGGGAAGGCCGTGAGCCCGCTCAGCACCAGGCACACGACAAACACGGCCAGCCACACGCGGGTACGCCTCAGCAGGGCGTTTCGCTCGCTCATGACCGCAGCGTACGCCCCGCTTGAACATGTTCAAAAAACTGGGTCGCCCTCGGTCGGGCCGGCCCGGCGCCCGCCCGAAGAACCACGGTCAAAGACCCACGATCTCGTTCCAGCGCTTGGCGAACTCGACCCGCTCATCGGAGGTGATGTCCCGGGCGATGGCGAGGCGCCCGCGCATCGCGTCGTCGGGGAAGATCAGCGGGTCCTCGGCGAGTTGGGCCTCGTCCTTGTCCTTGGAGGAGGCGAGGACCTCGCGGGCGGCCGGCACCGGGCACACGTAGTTGACCGAGGCGGCGAGTTCGGCCGCGACCTGGGGGTCGTAGTAGTAGTCGACCAGCGCCTCGGCGTTCGCCTTGTGGCGGGCCAGGTTGGGGATCATCATCGACTCCGCCCACAGCTCGCCGCCCTCCTGGGGCACCACGAACTCGATGTCGGGGTTGTCGGCCTGGAGCTGGAAGACATCACCGCTGTAGGCCTGACAGGCCAGCACATCGCCCTTGTTGAGGTCGCTGGTGTAGTCGTTGCCGGTGAAGCGGCGGATCTGCTTCTTCGCGACCTGCTTCTCGACCTGGTCGCACATCCGGTGGAAGTCGTCGGCCGTCCACCGGGTGATGTCGACGCCGTTGCCCTGCATCAGGAGCGCGAACGACTCGTCGAGCCCGGAGAACAGCGTCACCTTGCCCGCGAGCCGCGCGTCCCACAGGTCGCCGACGTGCTGGATCTCGCGGCCGAGCTTCTTCTTGTTGTACGCGATGCCGGTGATCCCGGACTGCCACGGGACGCTGTGCAGCCGCCCGTCGTCGAAGGCGGGGGTGCGCAGCTGGGGGTCGAGGTAGCGGGTGACGTTGGGCTGCTTGGCGCGGTCCATCCGCTGCACCCAGCCGAGCCGGACGAACCGGGCCGCCATCCAGTCGCTGATGACCATCAGGTCCCGGCCGGTCTCCTGGTGGTTCATCAGGGCCGGGCTGATCTTCCCGAAGAACTCGTCGTTGTCGTTGATCTCCTCGGTGTACGTGACGGAGATCCCGGTGCTCTTGGTGAACGCGTCCAGGGTGGGCCGCCGGGAGGCGTCGTTGTCGTCGACGTCTATGTACAGCGGCCAGTTGGCGAAGGTGAGGGACTTGTCGGCCGCCGAGCGGTCGCGCCCGGCCCGGTCGCCCGGTTCGACGTACGCCGCGGGGACCCCGCAGCCGGCCAGCGCGCCGAGCGCGGCGCCGCCGCCGAGGGCGCGCAGCAGGCTGCGGCGGGACAGGGCACGGGCTGCGGGGAACGCGGTCGGTCGCATTCCGGCAGGATGCCCCCCGCGCCCACCGCGTTCAATGGACGCTGCGTACAGCCCGGCGCCCCAGGCCAGACACCCTGTCGGGGGCACGGCGGCAACGGAAAGGGGCGGGGGACAACTCCCCCGCCCCTAGACCCTGTTCAGGCTCCGCTCAGCGCGCTCAGCCCTCGATGGACGTCATCACGTGCTTGATGCGGGTGTAGTCCTCGAAGCCGTAAGCGGAGAGGTCCTTGCCGTAGCCGGACTTCTTGAAGCCGCCGTGCGGCATCTCGGCGACCAGCGGGATGTGGGTGTTGATCCACACGCAGCCGAAGTCGAGGTTCTTGGACATCCGCATGGCGCGGGCGTGGTCCTTGGTCCACACCGAGGAGGCGAGGGCGTACTCGACGTCGTTCGCGTACTGAAGGGCCTGGGCCTCGTCGGTGAAGGACTGGACGGTGATGACCGGCCCGAACACCTCGTTCTGGATGATCTCGTCGTCCTGCTTCAGGCCGGAGACGACGGTCGGGGCGTAGAAGTAGCCCTGCTCGCCGACCTGGTGGCCGCCCGCCTCGACCTTGGCGTGGGCGGGGAGGCGGTCGATGAAGCCGGCGACCTGCTTCAGCTGGTTGGCGTTGTTGAGCGGGCCGTACAGCACGTCCTCGTCGTCCGGCTGCCCGGTCTTGGTCTCGGAGGCCGCCTTGGCGAGCGCGGTCACGAAGTCGTCGTGGATCGACTCGTGGACCAGGACGCGGGTCGCGGCCGTACAGTCCTGGCCCGCGTTGAAGTAGCCCGCGACCGCGATGTCCTCGACGGCCTTGGCGAGGTCGCAGTCCTCGAAGACGACGACCGGGGCCTTGCCGCCGAGCTCCAGGTGGACGCGCTTGACGTCCTTGGCGGCGGACTCGGCGACCTGCATGCCGGCGCGTACCGAACCGGTGATGGAGGCCATGGCCGGGGTCTTGTGCTCGACCATCGCGCGGCCGGTGTCGCGGTCGCCGCAGATGACGTTGAAGACGCCCTTGGGGACGATCGCGCCGATGATCTCGGCGATCAGGACGGTCGAGGCGGGGGTGGTGTCCGACGGCTTGAGGACGACGGTGTTGCCCGCGGCCAGCGCCGGGGCGAACTTCCAGACCGCCATCATCATGGGGTAGTTCCACGGCGCGACCTGCGCGCAGACGCCGACCGGCTCGCGGCGGACGATCGAGGTCAGACCCTCCATGTACTCGCCGGCGCTGCGGCCTTCGAGCAGCCGGGCGGCGCCGGCGAAGAAGCGGATCTGGTCCACCATCGGCGGCACTTCTTCGGTGCGGGTGAGCTCAAGGGGCTTGCCGGTGTTCTCCGACTCGGCCGCGATCAGCTCCTCGGCCCGCTCCTCGAAGGCGTCCGCGATCTTGAGCAGGACCCGCTGGCGCTCGGCGGGGGTCGTGTCGCGCCAGGCGGGGAACGCCTTGGCCGCGGCCGCCATGGCGGCATCCACGTCCTCCTGGCCGGAGAGCGGCGAGGTCGCGTAGGGCAGTCCCGTGGCCGGGTTGACCACCTCGATGGTCCGCCCGTCGGCAGCATCGCGGAACTCTCCGTCGATGTAGTTGCGCAAACGACGCAGTTCGGTGGTCACTTCGCTGGCCTCCCGGTCCGATGTCCGATGGGTGAGACGACCCACCCTAGTCGCTGAGGTGACGCTTTCGACAGACCTACCGCCCGTGAACTTCGGATTCAGTGCTCTGGAGGTCACGGAACAACGAATTTCATCGCTTTGGGGTTGCGGGACGGACGAGTCGCGTGCACAGTGGCTTCGTGGCCAGCCGAAGCACAGACCCCAGGATCGGGAACGGATCTCCCTCCCGTCTCCCGACCACCGCCCCCCAGGGAGACGCTGCGCGTCGCAGCAATGGGACGTCGATCGATGCCGTCTCCCTGGCGATCATCGAACAGCTCCAGGAGGACGGACGCCGTCCTTACGCCGCGATCGGCAAGGCCGTTGGCCTGTCGGAAGCGGCCGTGCGCCAGCGCGTGCAGAAGCTGCTCGACCAGGGCGTGATGCAGATCGTCGCCGTCACGGACCCGCTCACCGTGGGGTTCCGGCGGCAGGCGATGGTCGGCATCCGCGTCGAGGGCGACCTCGACCCCGTGGCGGAGGCCTTGACGGCCATGGCCGAGTGCGAGTACGTGGTGATGACCGCGGGCTCCTTCGACCTGATGGTGGAGGTCGTCTGCGAGGACGACGACCACCTTCTCGAAGTGATCAACAAGAGGATCCGCGCCCTCCCCGGCGTGCGTTCCACCGAGAGCTTCGTCTATCTCAAGCTGAAGAAGCAGACCTATATGTGGGGAACCCGATAGCCGTGAGCAAGGACCTCAGCCAGACCGCCTACGACCACCTGTGGATGCACTTCACCCGCATGTCGTCGTACGAGAACGCCCCCGTTCCCACCATCGTCCGTGGCGAGGGCACCTACATCTACGACGACAAGGGCAAGAAGTACCTGGACGGCCTGTCGGGCCTGTTCGTCGTCAACGCCGGCCACGGCCGTCACGAGCTCGCCGAGACCGCCTACAAGCAGGCGCAGGAGCTGGCCTTCTTCCCGGTGTGGTCCTACGCCCACCCCAAGGCCGTCGAGCTCGCCGAGCGCCTCGCGAACTACGCGCCGGGCGACCTCAACAAGGTCTTCTTCACCACCGGTGGCGGCGAGGCCGTCGAGACCGCGTGGAAGCTGGCCAAGCAGTACCACAAGCTCACCGGCAACCACACGAAGTACAAGGTCATCTCGCGCGCGGTCGCCTACCACGGCACCCCGCAGGGCGCCCTGTCCATCACCGGTCTGCCCGCCCTGAAGGCCCCCTTCGAGCCGCTGGTCCCCGGCGCGCACAAGGTGCCCAACACCAACATCTACCGCGCCCCGATCCACGGCGAGGACCCGGTGGCCTTCGGCCGCTGGGCCGCCGACCAGATCGAGCAGGAGATCCTCTTCGAGGGCCCCGAGACCGTCGCCGCCGTCTTCCTGGAGCCGGTGCAGAACGCGGGCGGCTGCTTCCCGCCGCCGCCCGGCTACTTCCAGCGGGTCCGCGAGATCTGCGACAAGTACGACGTGCTGCTCGTCTCCGACGAGGTCATCTGCGCCTTCGGCCGCCTGGGCACGATGTTCGCCTGTGACAAGTTCGACTACGTGCCGGACATGATCACCTGCGCCAAGGGCATGACCTCGGGCTACTCCCCGATCGGCGCCTGCATCATCTCGGACAGGCTCGCCGAGCCGTTCTACAAGGGTGACAACACCTTCCTGCACGGCTACACCTTCGGCGGCCACCCGGTCTCCGCGGCGGTGGGCCTGGCCAACCTCGACATCTTCGAGAAGGAGGGCCTCAACCAGCACGTGCTGGACAACGAGGGCGCCTTCTTCGACACCCTCAAGAAGCTGCACGACCTGCCGATCGTCGGTGACGTCCGCGGCAACGGCTTCTTCTACGGCATCGAGCTGGTGAAGGACAAGGCCACCAAGGAGACGTTCAACGACGAGGAGACCGAGCGCGTCCTGTACGGCTTCCTCTCCAAGGCGCTCTACGACAACGGCCTGTACTGCCGGGCCGACGACCGCGGCGACCCGGTCGTCCAGCTCGCCCCGCCGCTGATCTCCGACCAGGGGACCTTCGACGAGATCGAGGGCGTCCTGCGGCAGGTCCTGACGGAGGCCTGGACGAAGCTCTGACCGTCCCCGCCACGGCCCGGCCGCGCCCATCCGAGTGAGATGGGGGCGGCCGGGCCGCGTGCTGTCAAGGCAGCCACACCCCAGTGCCTAGCGTGCCCAGTGACCGATCGGCCCTGCCTTCGTTCCCCCGTACGGGGAGCAGGAAATCTGATCTGAACCGAGGTGTGCACCATGGTGGCTCCGCCGGACAACGACGTGCTGTGGGCACGTTCCCTGCACCACTCCCACAGCGGCTCGCCCGCTCTGACCGAGGTCAGCGTGGGGGCCCGCGAGGGCGAGATCCTCGCCGTCGGCGGCCCGCGCGGCTCCGGCAAGACGACCCTGCTGCGCTGTCTGTCGGGCGCGGTCGTGCCGGACGAGGGCGAGGTGTGGTTCAACAGCGGGGCCGTGCACACCCTGGGCGCGGTGGCCCGCGAGCGGCTGCGGCGCGACCGGTTCGCCTGGATCGACCCCGAGCCCGCCCTGGTTCCCGAGCTGAGCGCGTGGGAGAACGCGGCTCTGCCGCTGCTCCTTCGCGGCGTGGCGCACCGGACCGCGAAGAAGACCGCTCTGGAGTGGCTGGAGCGGCTCGACGTCGACACCTGCGCCAAGAAGCGCCCGCACGCCCTGCTCCAGGCGCAGCGCCAGCGGGTGGCGATCGCCCGCGCCCTGATCACCGAGCCCGCCGTGCTGTTCGCGGACGAGCCCACCGCGACCCTGCACAGCGCCGACCGCGCCCAGGTGCTGCGCACCCTGCTCACCGCGGCCCGCTCGCACCACATCACCACGTTCATCGCCACCCACGACACGGACGTGGCTGCCCTCGCCGACCGCACGGTGGTCCTCATCGACGGGCGACGGGTCAACTCCCGTACGGACAACGGTACTTCGGAAGCGGAGGGTATCGCCGCGTGCTCGCTCTCCGTCTAGCCCGTGGCACCCATCCCCTGGTCCTGCTGCGCCGCCTGCTGGTGGCCGCCGCGTCCGCCGGGGTCGGCTTCCTGCTCCTGTGCACGCTCGGCTACGCGGTCGGCCATCCCGGCAGTTCGGTGCTGAGGCTGCTGTGGTGCGCGGTCCCGCTGGCGGCCACGGTGTACTTCGCGGTCGCGGTGGCCCGCACCGACCCGAGCACCCGTCCGCGCCCGGGGCTCTCCGCGGTGGGGCTCGGCCCGGCCCGTCTCGCCGCTATCGCCGCCGCGTCCACGGCGGTGACCTGCACCCTGGGCTCGGCGGTGGCGCTCCTGGTCTATCTGCACCTGCGCGGCGACATCGACGGGCTGCCCTTCGACGGCGCCGCGGCCGGTCTGCTCGCCGCCGACGAGCCGATGCCGCTGGCGGGCGCCCTGACCCTGCTCGCGGTGCTGCCGGTGGTGGCCTCCGCCGCCGCCGGGTTCGCCCTGCGCCCGCACCCGCCGCGCCCCGGCCGCACCAGCGACCCGGTGCACCCCGAGGAGCCGGCGGCCGCGCCGGCCGGACTGCCGTGGGGCTTCGCGCTCGTCGCGGCGGGCCTCGCGGTCGAGACGTACGCGAGCCGGGGCGCGCAGGGCGCCGCGTTCCCGATGCCGGGCCACCCCGAGGGCACTCCGGCGGGGGTGCTCGGCGGTTGGGTGATCACCGTGCTGGGCCTCGCCTTCGCGGGTCCGGCCCTCGCCCATTTCAGCGGGCGGCTGCTCCAGCTGGCCCGGCCGGGCGCGGCCCGGCTGCTCGCGGGCCGGGTCCTGATGGCGGAGGCCCGGCGCATCGGACGCCCGCTCGGGGTGGTGTCGGCGGTGGCCTCCGGGGCGATCGCGGCGGCCACCCTGTACGGCGACCGGGCGGGCCCGCACCCCTTCGGCCCGCTGACCGGGCTCGGCGCGGCCCTGGTGATGAGCTGCACGGTGGCGACGCTGCTGACCGCGGCCCTGGAATCACGCCATGCGCGTGCCCACACCACGGCGGCCCTGGTGTCCCTCGGCACGCCCGCGGCCGTGCTGCGGACCGCCGCGCTGCTGCGGGCGGCGGCCCTGCTCGCGGTCTTCACCCCGCTGACGGTGCTCGTCGCGGAAGTGGCGGCGCTCCCCCTGCGGTAGGCGTCGCGGCGGCCGGATCCGGGTGTGGATCCGGCCCCGGGGACCCGCGAGCGGGGACCGAAAGGGGCAGCGCCTAGCATGTGGGCGTGCCGGAAGACGAAGCGAAGTTCCCCGCGGGCAGCGACACCGAGATCGAATCACTGGCCGAGTTCGACGCGGCCACCGAGCGGGGCGAACTCGCCGGTTACCGCGTCCAGTCGGTCGACCTGACGGGCCGTACCTCCGCCCTGCTCGGCGTCGACACCGCGGGCGCGGTGTTCCTCGGCTGCGCGATGGAGCCGGACGCGGCCGCCAAGGTGCGGGCGGACGGCGCGCTGGTCTTCCCGCCCGTGCCCGATGTTCCGTTCGACCCCTACCGGGGCGCGCTCTACTCCCCCGCCGAGCTCTTCGAAGGGCTCGCGGAGGGCTATGAGCGGACCCCGGACGCGCTGTCGTACGACTGGTTCCAGCGGACCAGGGCCGACGGCGACATATTTTCCTCGATGCTGCGCTCCATCCACGACGACGCGATCTCCGACGCCCTGGACGAACTGCTCGTCGGGGCGCGGGTGGTGGGTGTGATGGGCGGCCATGCGATGGCCCGTGGCACGGCCGAGTACGAGGGTGCGGCCGTGCTCGGCCGCACCCTCGCCCGGGCCGGGTTCACCGTCGCCACCGGGGGCGGGCCGGGCGCGATGGAGGCCGCGAACCTGGGGGCGTACGCGGCGCCCTTCGACGACGCGATGCTGACCTCGGCCCTCCAACTCCTGGCCGGGGAGCCCTCGTTCAGGCCGTCGGTGTCCGCCTGGGCGCGCGCCGCCTTCGAGGTACGGACGAAGTGGCCGCGCGGCGGCACGTCGGTGGGCATCCCCACCTGGTTCTACGGCCACGAGCCGCCGAACGCCTTCGCGGGCGCCATCGCCAAGTACTTCGCGAACGCCACCCGCGAGGACGGGCTGCTCGCCCGTTCCAACGCGGGCGTCGTCTTCCTGCCGGGTGCGGCCGGGACCGTGCAGGAGATCTTCGACAACGCGACGCCGAACTACTACGAGTCGCGGGGGACGCCGACGCCGATGGTCCTGGTCGACCGGCGGCACTGGACCGAGCGGCTGCCGACCTGGCCCCTGCTCCAGGCGCTGGCCGAGGACCGGCCGATGGCGGCCCGGATCGCCCTGGTCGACTCGGTCTCGGAGGCACCCGACGCGCTGGCCCGCATGGCGCGTTAGCGCGGCCCGTTCGGGGTGGTCCAGAAAAGGACCGACCCCAGGCAACTCCCAAAGGGCGGTAAACGTCTGGTAAAGCGGAGTGGGGTGAACGGGTTGCCCCCGCCATGAACGGAGTCTTCTGTGCTGCTCGGTCTGCTGACCGCCATCGCCGCCTCGGTCTGCTACGGCACGGGCTCGGTCCTGCAAGCCGTCGGGTCCCGCAAGGCCGCCCGCCTCGACGCGGCCGCCGGTGACCGCACCCAGCACGGCGGGCCGAGCCTCTCCTCGACCGCGAAGGCCGCGATGACCTGGGAGTTCATCGTCGGCACGATCCTCGACTTCGTCGGGTTCGGGCTCGGCGCGCTGGCGGCCCGGCTGCTTCCGCTCTTCCTGTCGCAGACGGTGATCAGCGCGAACCTCGTCATCACGGCCGTACTAAGCGTCAAGCTGCTCGGCATCCGGCTGAGCCGCGCTGAGTGGACGTCGATCGGGGTGGTGTGTTCGGCCCTGGTGCTGCTCGCCTCGGCGGCGGGCCACGAGGGCAGCGGGCACACGGATGTGGCCACGCACTGGTGGCTGCTCGCGATCGCGCTCCTCCTGATGGCCGGCGGCACGGTGGCCGTACGCCTCCTGGGCTCGCGCGCCGCGATCCTGGCGGGGCTGCTCTCCGGGCTCGGCTTCGGTGCGCTCGGGGTGGGCGTACGGGTCCTGAACGGCGTGGACCCCTTCGACGCCGGGGCCCTGCTCACCGACCCGGCCCTGTACGCGATCCTGGTCGCCGGCATCGGCGGCATGTACCTGCACACGGTGGCCCTGCAGATCGGCTCGGTGAACGGGGCGACGGCGGCGCTGGTGGTGGGCGAGACGGTGCTCCCGGGCGCGATCGGCGTCCTGTGGCTGGGCGACGCGTCGCGGGCGGGCCTCGCGTGGATGGCGGTGCTCGGGTTCGTCCTGGCGGTGGGCGGCGCGGTGGCGGTGGCGTGGTTCGGCACCCCCGACACCCCCGAACCCGCCACCCCGAAGGAACCGGCCCGGGTGGGCTAGCCCCTGGGGCTCCGCCCCGAGCCCGGGGGGTTTGCCCACCCACCCGCCCGTGACGGGGGGCGAAGGGTCCAGCTCCCTGGGGCTGCGCCCCAGACCCCCGTTCGCGCCTTAAGGGCGCTCGTCCTCAAACTCCCCCAAGGCCTCAAGGGCCAGGGGGGACCCCCATGACGGGCTGAAATGCC
>NZ_JBIATV010000020.1:0-101037 GCF_042892175.1 Streptomyces sp. NPDC001828 | reverse complement strand
GGGGCCCCCCCCCCCGGGGCGGTTGGGGGGGGGGGGGGGGGGGGGTGGGGGGGGGGGGGGGGGTGGGGGGGGGGGGGGGCGGGGGGGCCCCCCCGGGGCCCCCCCGGGGGGGGGGGGGGGGGGGGGGGGGGCTCGGGCCTGCGGCCCTTCGCCCCTTTCCCACCCGCCCACCCGTCCTGCCCGCTCGTGAGGCTGAGCGACCCGTGGGTGGTGCTGGTTTCGTCGGCACCCGTCCGCCGGTAGCCGTGACGCCCGCCTCGCGGCGGGCCGCCCCCGCCCTCGCCGCCCGGCTCCGCAGTGCGCCGGACGGGGGCGGCGTCGTGCGTGTCTCAGGGGAACTCCGGGATTAACTTCGCATATTGCTCCTATGCGAAATGCGCCAGGAATTGCGCCAGGGATTCGGAGACGGGCGGCCGCCGCCTCGGCCGTCGTCGTGGGGGCGGCCGTCGTGGTGGGGGGACTGGCCACGCTCGGGTTCGCCGATCCGCTGCCGGACGGGCTCGGGCCCTGCAAGGGGAGCAACTGCCCGGTCAACCCGTACCCGGATCCCAACAACGGGCCCCTCGCCGGGCGGGACAACAACATCAACATCTTCGTCGGCGGGGACTTCCTCGTGCGGCAGGCCGCCGCCGAGGCCGAGGGCAAGGTCGTCGTCCTCGGGAACTTCGACCAGCACAAGGCGGCCGGCGTCTCCCAGGTCTACAACGTGGGCGTCGCCGGAGTCGGCTCCCGCGTGCCGCCCGACAACGGCACCGCCTTCCTGACCACCGGCAAGGACGTCACCGTCGCCGCCGGGCAGCGCCTCCTCGCGGAGGAGGGCTCGGTCTCCGGGATCGTGCGCCACGGCGGCACCCTCAGCGGCACCGTCCGGCCCCGCGCCGTGCACGACCCCGACGCGGCCGCCCCCTACGCCCGGCTCAGGCCCAACCTCGCCGCCGCCAGCCACTGCTACGCCTACGTCGACGGCAAGCCGAGGGCCGCCACCGGCACCGCGAAGAACAACGGCAGCGAGACCCTGTTCACCGGGGACGGCAAATCCGCCATCCAGATCTTCAACGTCGGCTTCGACCTCGCCACCTCCGGCGGCGGTGCCCAGGGCTTCCGGTTCACGGGAATTCCCGAGGGGGCGACGGTCCTGGTCAACCTCACCGGCGCCGCGCGCGAGATCAACACCTACATGGGCATGCTCCCGCCCGCGCTGCGCGACCGGCTGCTGTGGAACTTCCCCGACGCCGGCACCGTCCGGCTGCGCGGCAGCGGGCAGTTCTCCGGCAGCGTCCTCGTCGGCAACCCCGACAGCACGACGACGGTCACGCTGCCCGGGGTCAACGGGCGCTTCTTCACGGTCGGTTCGCTCACGCACAGCTCCGTGGCCGGCGGCGGGGGCGGCCAGGAGTTCCACGCCTATCCCTTCAACGGGGACCTGCCCGGCTGCAAGGAGCCCGAGCCTCCGACGCCCACCCCCGACCCGCCGACCCCCGAGCCTCCGGACCCCACCCCCGAGCCCCCGGACCCGACGCCAGAGCCTCCGACGCCGGAACCGCCCACCCCGACCCCGCCGGACTCCGGGGGCATGAGCACGGGCGGGGACACCGGTGGGAACACCGGTGGCAGCACGGGCGGGAGCAGCGTCTCGGGCGGGGACACCGGTGGCGGTGAGCTGCCCGACACCGGGACGCCCTCCGACACCATGATCCTGGTCGGAGGGCTCGCGGTCACGCTCGTCGCGGCCGGCGGCATCACCCTCGCGGTGACCCGCAAGCCCAAGGGGCTGTGGAAGTAGCAGCCCTCAACCGGCCCGGTGGCCGGGGCCGTTGACCAGCCGGGTCAGCGCCTCGGCCACCAGCGCGTGGTCCTCCGCCTGGGGCAGGCCCGACACCGTCACCGTGCCGACGACCCCGACGCCCTCGACCGTCACGGGGTAGGAACCCCCGTGCGCGGCATGGGAGTCGGGGTCGAGGCGCGACGACTCCTCGAAGGTCGTGCCCTTGGCCCGGAAGCGGGCGCCCACCAGGAAGGACGGGGCCGCGTAGCGCTCGGCGACCCGGCGCTTGCGGTCGATCCAGGCGTCGTTGTCGGCGCTGGAGCCGGGCAGCGCGCAGCGGAACACCTGCCGGGTGCCGTGGCGTACGTCGATGGCGACCGGGGCCTCGCGCGCCACGGCCAGTTCGCGCAGCAGCAGGCCCAGGTCCCAGGCGTCGTCGTAGGTGAACTGCCGCAGAACGAGGCGCTGTTGTTCCGCCTCCAGGGCCGCCACCGGGTCCGGGGCCGGGTGCGCCGCCGGGTCCACCGCCGGGTTCGTGGCCGGGCCGGACTCCGCCGATTCCGGCTTCGCCGCCGTGTCCCGCGCCCTCACAGCGCCAGCTCCACCGTGACGCCCTCGCGGGCCGAGCGGCGGGCCGCCTCCAGGACGTCGAGCGCGGCCGCGGCCTCGTGTGCGGTGACCGGGGGTTCGCCGCCCTCGCGCAGCGCCTTCGCGATCGCCGCGTAGTACGCCGGGTAGTCGCCCGGGGCCGTTTCCACCGGGGCGCCGCCGCCGGTCAGGGGGGACTCGCCCGAGCCGAGCCGGCCCCACAGCGACTGCGGCTCCACGCCCCACGGCTCGCCCGTGCCGGGCCGCCTGCCGTCGCGCAGGGCCGCCTCCTGGGGGTCGAGGCCGTACTTCACATAGCCTGCGGCGGATCCCAACACCCGGAAGCGCGGGCCGAGTTGGGCGGTCGTCGCGCTGACGTAGAGGTGCGAGCGGACGCCTCCCGCGTGGGTGATCGCGATGAAGGTGTCGTCGTCGGCCTCGGCGCCGGGGCGGCGCACATCGGCTTCCGCGTAGACGCGAAGGGCGGGGCCGAACAGGACGAGCGCCTGGTCCACGACGTGGCTGCCCAGGTCGTAGAGCAGGCCGCCGATCTCGGACGGGTCGCCCGACTCGCGCCAGCCGCCCTTGGGCTGCGGCCGCCACCGCTCGAAGCGCGACTCGAAGCGCTGGACCTCGCCGAGCTCGCCGTCCGCGAGCAGCCGCTGGAGGGTCAGGAAGTCGTTGTCCCAGCGGCGGTTCTGGAAGACCGAGAGCAGCAGGCCGCGCTCCTCCGCGAGCGCCGCGAGGGCGCGGGCCTCGTCCGCCGTGCCGGCCAGCGGCTTGTCCACGACGACCGGCAGCCCCGCCTTGAGCGCGCCCGTCGCGATCGGGACGTGCGTCTTGTTCGGCGAGGCGATCACGACCAGGTCGAGTCCGGCGTCGTGCAGCTCCTCGGGGGAGCTCGCGAAGCGCAGCGCGTCGCCGTGCTCGGCGCGGGCCTGCGCCTGGCGCTCGGGGTTGGAGGTGACGACCGTGTCGAGGACCAGGCCCTCGGTCGCGGCGATCAGCGGGGCGTGGAAGACGGAGCCCGCAAGGCCGTAGCCCACGAGTCCCACGCGGAGGTCGTCGGTCTGGGGAGCGTTCATGGGATCCTTCATGGCATCCACTTAAGCAACGCTGTTGCCAAAGTGCAAGCAAGAGGGACAATGGGTTGGTGAACAGGAGCAATACGGGGGCGAACCTGCCGACACTGCGCAACCACAACGCCGCGCTGGTGCTCGACCTGCTGCGGGCGTCGGGGGAGGAGGGCATCAGCAGGCTGGAGCTCGCCGAGCGCACGGGGCTCACCCCACAGGCCGTCAGCAAGATCACCGGGCGGCTGCGGGACGAGGGCACGGCCACCGAGGCGGGCCGCCGCGCCTCCACCGGCGGCAAGCCGCGCACCGTGCTGAAGCTCGTTCCGTCCGCCGCGCACGCCATCGGTCTGCACCTGGACCGCGACGAGCTGACCGCCGTCCTCGTCGACCTCGCGGGCACCCTGGTCGGTGCCAGGACCGTCCCCCTCGACCTCGGCGTGGAGCCCGCCCAGGTGGTGGAGGCGGCCGCCGCCGAGGCCGAGGCGCTGACCGGCGGGCGCCGGGTGCTCGGCGTCGGCGTCGCCATGCCGGGCCCGCTGGACCACGACAGCGGGGTGCTGCACCGCGTCACCGGCTTCCCGCACTGGAACGGCTTCCCGGTGCGCGACGCGCTCGCCGAACGCCTGGGCCAGAAGGTCTTCCTGGACAAGGACACCAACGCCGCCGCCCTCGCCCTCGCCCTGCGCGCCGACAGCCGCGCGGAGTCGTTCGCGTACCTGCACCTGGGCAGCGGACTCGGCGCCGGGCTCGTGCTCGGCGGGGCGCTGCACCGCGGCGCCCGCACCGGGGCGGGCGAGTTCGGCCACCAGACGATCCTGCTCGGCGGGCCGGCGTGCGGCTGCGGCGGGCGGGGCTGTATCGAGGCCCTGTGTCTGGCCTCGGTCGCCCGTGGGGACATCGCGGCCGCGGCCCGCTTCCTGGGGGTGGGGGCCGCCAACCTCGTCGGGCTCCTGGACATCGACGCGGTGCTGCTCGGCGGCCGTAAGGTCGCGGCCGACCAGGACACCTTCGTACGGGGCGTGAACGCGGTGGTCGAGGAGCGCGCCCGGCGCGGGGGCGCCCCCGCGATCCCGGTCCGCGCGGCCGCCGGCGGGCCGCACTCCGAGGCCGAGGGCGCGGCCCAGCTCGTCCTCGTCCCCGTCTTCGGCCGCGCGAACGTGGCGTACCCGCGGTCGTAGGGCCGGGGCCCGGGGGAGCGGAGTCCGGAGGGCGGGGCCCGGGTGCTGCCGCGGAACGTCCATACGATGGGCCGATATTGGGCTGATGGGGCGGTCTTCCCGGGCCCTGGTGTTCTGCTCGGACGTGGCGGCCCGGGCGCCGGGCAGGGCCGTGGCAGGCTCGCGGATTCACGACCGGGCCCGACCGGAAGGAGCGACTCCGGACGGGCGGCGGCCCTGAACCCCGGCCCCGAAAAGCGAACCCGAGCCCCGAGCCCCGAGATCCGAGACCCGAGACCCGAGATCCGAGCCCCGAGTCCCGAACCCGGCTCCCGAACCCCGCACGCCGCGAGCAGCAAAGGCCCCTCATGCGACTGCGTACCGCCCTCGTCACCGCGGTGGCCGCCGCCACCCTCGCCCCGCTCGCGGGGGTGGCCGCGGCCGACGACGGGGGGCTTCCGCCCGGCCGCCACGACCTCGCGCCGCGCAAGCCGGTCGTCGCCGCGGCGCCCGTCGACCCGCCGCTGTCGCTGAAGCTGCCACTCTGCGCCGCCGGGACCGGTGCCGCGTTCCCCCTGGACACCAAGATCCACGGCGGGCCCGCCGAGTACCACCCGGGCGCGGACAGCCAGGCCTTCTCGCTCGACCTGACCAACACCGCGCACGAGACCTGTGACGCCGTCCACCCCGTGCTCGTCCTGGTCGACCGAGACCGCACCCTGAAGAACACCCAGCTCAAGATGGAGTTCGAGGACCCGGCGACCGGCCGCACGCACCCGGTCGCCTTCATCAGGACGGACGAGGACGAGCACATCGGCGTCTTCGACGACGGCTTCCCCGGCTTCGTCATCGCCCCGGGCAGGACGCTCACCGTGCCGGTGCGGCTCGCCTTCACCGCCGACGCCGTGCCCGACACGATCACCGCGAACGCGGCGATCGTGCAGCGCCGGGGCAACGACGGGCAGTGGGTGGGCGATTCCGGCGACTACCGCTTCGAGATCGTGCCCGAGGGCGATCTGCTGCACCAGATCGACAACGAGCTCGCCGCGACCGGCCGCGACAGCGCGCTCGCCCGCCTCGCGCTCACCGCGGCCGTCCTCCTGATCGCGGGCGCGGCCCTGGTCACGGCGTCGCGGTGGCCGCGCCCACGGCGCCGCTGAGCGGCCCGCGCGGCCCCGGCCGTTCACCTGTCCGTGCGAGCATCGACCCCGTGGAGAACCCGAACGACCCCTTGACCGGCCACCCCGAAGCGACCGGCCACCCCGAAGCGACCGGCCACCCCGAAGCGACCGGCCACCTCGAAGCGACCGGCCACCGCGAAGCGACCGGCCACCGCGAAGCGACCGGTAACCCCGAGCCGACCGGTAACCCCGGACCGACCGGGCGTCCCGAACTCGGCAGCCGCCCCGGGCCGGCGGGCTACCCCGAGAACCAGGCTCCCGGCGCCCCCATCCGCTCCGGCGTCCCGGACCATGGGCGTATCCCCAAGTACTACGCCGTCAAGGCCCAAGTGGCCCTGCTCATCGACGAGTTGGGGGAGGGTGACCCGCTGCCGACCGAGCGTGACCTGGCCCTGCGGTACGAGGTCGCCCGCGAGACGGTGCGCCAGGCGCTGCGCGAGCTGCTGCTCGAAGGGAGGCTGCGCCGTCAGGGCCGGGGCACGGTGGTGGCCGGCGCCAAACTGGAGCAGCCGCTCTCGCTGGCCAGCTACACCGAGGGCGTGCGCCGCCAGGGCCGTAAGCCCGGACGTCACCTCATCGCCCTGGAACGTTTCCCGTGCCCGCCCGCGCTCGCCGCCGAGACCGGGCTGCGACGGGGCGAGCCCGTCTGGCACATGGAGCGGGTGCTGCTCGCCGACGACGAGCGGATGGGCCTGGAGAGCACGTACGCGTCGGTGGCCCGGCTGCCGGACCTGGACAGGGACTTCCACCCGGACTCCTCCTTCTACGCCTATCTGCGCGACCGGCTCGGCCTCACGCTCGGCGACGTGGACGAACGCATCGAGACCGTGCTCGCGACGCCGCGCGAGGCGCTGCTCATCGGGACGCCGCCGGCGCTGCCGATGCTGCTCATTCACCGGGTCTCGCGGGATGCGGAGGGGGCTCCGCTGGAGCGGGTCCGGACGCTGTACCGGGGGGACCGGTTCTCCTTCACGACCCACCTGGGCCGGTAGGGCCCCACCGGCGGGCCGTCCGCCGGCACCTTCGCCGGAAAGTAACGAGAAGATAACGGGTCTAGTCCAAGCTTGGGGGCCCGTTCACCGTCCCGTTGCCATCCGGACCGGCGCGGGACACCCGTCCCGAGGAGCGTTGCCGCCGTGAGAGTCATCGTCGTTGGAGCCGGCGTGGTGGGAACCATGCACGCCTGGCACGCAGTGGAACGCGGCCACGAGGTCGTACACATCGAGCGCGAGAGCGAGGCGCGCGGGGCCTCGCTCCGCAACTTCGGCCAGATATGGGTCAGCGGCCGGGCCGGCGGCGAGGAGCTGGAGACCGCCCTGCGCGCCCGCGAGCTGTGGGAGGGGATCGGCGAGCGCGTCCCCGGGCTCGGCTTCCGGCCCAACGGCTCGCTGACTCCGCTGCGCACCGACCTCGAACTGGCCGTCGCCGAGGCCGCGTTGGCCCGCGAGGACGCGGCCGCCCGAGGCTACAAGCTCCTCAGCGCCGCTGAGGCCCGCGCCCTCAACCCCGCCCTGCGCGGCGATTTCGCGGCCGCCCTGTGGTGCGAGCGCGACGCGGCCGTCGAGCCCCGCACCGCCCAACTCGCCCTCAAGGCAGAGCTGTTGGCGTCCGGCCGGTACACCTTCCTGGGTGGCCGGGAAGTCCGCGAGGTCATCGAGGGAGCGAACGCGAGCGCGGTCCGCGACGACCACGGCGATGTGCACACCGGTGACACGGTCGTCCTGTGCACGGGCGCCTGGCTCGGCGGACTCGTCCGCGAACTCGCCCCCGAGCTGCCCGTGCGGCGCGTACGCCTCCAGATGATGCAGACCGCACCGCTCGGCGAAGCGCTCACCACCTCCATCGCCGACGCCGACAGCTTCCGCTACTACCCGGCGTACGCGAGCGAGGCCCTGGACGCGCTGAACACCGAGCAGGCCCAGGCGGCGACCGCCGCCGCGCACAAGATGCAGCTCCTCATGGTGCAGCGCGCGGACGGCGGCCTGACCATCGGCGACACCCACGAGTACGAGCACCCCTTCGCCTTCGACGTGCTGGAGGAGCCGTACGAGCACCTCGTCGGGGTCGTCGAGTCCTTCCTCGGCCGGCCGCTGCCCAGGATCCAGCGCCGCTGGGCCGGGGTCTACGCCCAGTGCACCGACACCTCGCGCGTGGTGCACCGCCAGCAGGTGCGGGACGGGGTGTGGCTCGTGACCGGGCCGGGCGGACGCGGCATGACCTGCTCGCCCGCCATCGCCGAGCAGACCGCCAACGAGCTGAACTGGTAAGGGAGTCGACCTCTATGACCACGAACAACCCGATGACCGCCTACGGCCTGATCGTGCTCGACATGGCGGGCACCACCGTCGCCGACGGCGGACTCGTCGAGCGGGCCTTCGCGAGCGCCGCCGACCGCCTCGGCGTCGAGCCCGGCTCCGCCGAGCACGCCACCATGCTCGACTACGTCCGCGCCACCATGGGCGAGTCCAAGATCTCCGTCTTCCGTCACCTCTTCGGCGACGAGGCCAAGGCGCAGAACGCCAACGCCGCCTTCGAGGAGGCGTACGGGACGCTCGTCGACGGCGGGCTCATCGCCCCCGTCCCGGGTGCCCGCGAGGCGATCGAGCGGCTCACGGCCGAGGGCCGGACCGTGGTCCTGTCCACCGGGTTCGCCCGCGTCACCCAGGACGCGATCCTCAAGGCGCTCGGCTGGCAGGACCTCGTGCCGCTCACCCTGTGCCCGGCCGACGCGGGCGGGCGCGGGCGCCCCTACCCCGACATGGTGCTCAGCGCCTTCCTGCGCACCGGTGCCGTCGACTCGGTGCGCGACATCGCGGTCGCGGGCGACACCTCGTACGACATGCTCAGCGGCGTACGCTCCGGCGCGGGCATCGTGGCCGGCGTCCTGACCGGGGCCCACGACAAGGAAGCCCTCGCCACGGCGGGCGCCACGCATGTGCTCGGCTCCATCGCCGAACTCCCAGACGTGATAGCAGAGTTGGAGGCCGGCGAGTGAGCGGCGCCGCCCCGCCGAGCGCCGTCCCGCCCGGCGCCCCACGCAGCGGCATCCGCTTCGACGGCGTCACCGTCGCCTACCACGGCAACGTCGTGCTCGACTCGCTCGACCTCACCGTCGAGCCCGGCGAGGTCATGGCGCTGCTCGGCCCCTCCGGTTCCGGCAAGACCACCGCCCTGCGCGCAGTCGCCGGGTTCGTCCAGCCGGTGCGCGGACGGGTGTTCATCGGCGACCGCGACGTGACCGGTCTGCCGCCCCACCAGCGGGGCATCGGCATGGTCGTCCAGCAGTACGCCCTGTTCCCGCACATGCGGGTCGAGGACAACGTCGCCTTCGGCCTCAAGGCCCAGAAGGTGCCCAAGGGGCAGATCCCCGGTCGGGTCGCCGAGGCCCTGGCGATGACCGGCATGGACAGCTACGCCAAGCGCTACCCGCGCGAGCTGTCCGGCGGCCAGCAGCAGCGCGTCGCCATCGCCCGCGCGCTCGCCATCCGCCCCGACGTCCTGCTCCTCGACGAGCCGCTCTCCGCGCTCGACGCCCAGCTGCGCTCCGGCATGCTGACCGAACTCGCACGTCTGCACCGCGAGTTGCCCGACGTCTCCATCCTGTACGTCACCCACGACCAGGTCGAGGCGCTCACCCTGGCGGACCGCATCGCCGTCATGGACCGGGCCCGCCTCCAGGACTGCGGCACGCCGCAGGACCTCTACCGGCGGCCCCGTACGGAGTTCACGGCGTCGTTCGTCGGCAACGCCAACCTCCTTCCGGTACGGGTGGGTTCGGGATCCGTGCTGTTCGGCGGGACGGAACTCGCCGTCGCCACGGACGAGGCGGTCTGGGGCGCGACGGCCACGCTGTGCGTGCGGCCGCACCTGGTCGGGCTCGGGGCCGGCCCCAACGCGTTGCGCGGGAAGGTCGCGGAGGTGCAGTGGCGGGGGTCCACGCACCGGCTGTACGTCGATGTCGCCGGGCACCGCGTGAAGGCGGACGTCCGCGAACTCAGGGTCACCCCGGCCCTCGGCGACGAGGTCACCCTCAACTTCGCGGCAGAGGACGCGGTACTGCTGGCCGCGGGGGTCGGCGGTGAGTAGGGGTACGGGGCTGGGCAGTGTCCCGGCACCGGGGGGTGCGCCCGCCCTTCCCGCCCCGCGGGACGACCGCCCACAGCAGGGGAAGGGGAGGCCCCCGCGGCGTGAGGGAGCGCGTTCGCGTCAACTGCCCACCCTGCTATGGGCCCTGCCACCCGTTCTGATCCTCGCCGCAGTCTTCCTCTACCCCCTCGCCCTCGTCGTCCAGCAGTCCCTCTCGCCGGACTCCGGCGGCACCTCCCTCCAGCCCTATACGGACGTGTTCGCCTCCGCCGCCTTCCGGGAGGCGCTCGGCACCACCGTGTGGCTGGCGGTCGGGGCGACCGCGGGGTGTCTCGTGCTCGGGTTCGTGCTCGCGCTCGTCATCGCGTTCGTGCCGTTCCCCGGCGGGAAGGCCGTGGCGAAGTTCATCGACGTGTTCCTGTCCTTCCCCTCGTTCCTGATCACCCTCGCCCTGCTGTTCGTCTACGGCACGGTCGGCATGGCCAACGGGGTGTGGACGGACGTCACCGGCGCGCACACCGGGCCCTTCCAGTTCCTGACCACGCCGTGGGGCGTGCTGCTCGCCGAGATCACGTACTTCACGCCGTTCGTGATGCGCCCGCTGCTCGCCGCGTTCTCCCAACTGGACACCGCGCAGCTGGAAGTGGCGTCCTCGCTCGGCGCGCGGCCGGCCAGGATCGTGCGGCGGGTGATCCTGCCCGAGGCGCTGCCCGCGCTCGCGGCGGGCGGCTCGCTGGTCCTGGTGATGTGCCTCAACGAGTTCGGCATCGTCCTCTTCACCGGCGCCAAGGGCGTCACCACGCTGCCCATGCTCGTCTACAGCAAGGCGATCCTGGAGTCCGACTACCCGGCCGCCTGTGTCGTCGCCGTCGTCAACATCGTGATCTCCGTGGGCCTTTACGGCCTCTACCGGGTGGTGAGCCGTCGTGTTGGTGCATAGCCGGGGCGGCCGCTGGGCCACCTGGACCGTCTTCTTCGCCCTGTTCCTGCCCGTCTTCGCGCTGCCGCTGCTCGTCGTCGTGGCCGCGTCGTTCGCCACGAACTGGTCCGGCGCCTTCCCGTCCGGGTTCACCACCGGGCACTACGGCGCCGCGACCACCGGCGACTCGCTCCAGGCGCTCACCACCAGCCTGGTCACCGCGCTCACGGCGAGCGTCCTCGCGCTGACCGTCGGCGCGTGGGCGGCCCTCGCCGCGGCCGCCTTGAAGAAGGGCGGACGGCGGTTCATGGACGCCCTGTTCGTGCTGCCGGTCGCCGTGCCGTCGGTGGTCGTCGGCCTCGCCGTCCTCGTCGCGTTCTCCAAGCCGCCGGTACTGCTCAACGGGACGCGCTGGATCGTGATCCTGGCGCACACCGTTCTTGTCATGGCGTTCGCCTACCAGTCGGTTTCGGCTGCCATCGTGCGGCTCGACCCGATGTACGAGCAGGCCGCCGCCAGTCTCGGCGCCCGGCCGCTGCTGGTGCTCCTGCGGGTGAAACTGCCACTGCTCCTGCCGTCCCTGACGGCGGCGGCCGGGCTCTGCTTCGCCCTGTCCATGGGCGAGTTGAGCGCCACGATGATGCTCTACCCGCCGGACTGGACCCCGCTCCCGGTGCAGATCTTCGCGGCCTCCGACCGCGGCTCCCTGTTCACCGGCGCGGCGGTCGCGGTGGTCCTGATGGGCACGACGCTGCTCGTCCTGCTCGCGGTCTCCCGCATCCGTACCAAAGCCTCCTTCCGCTGAACCGCCGCGTCATGGGCGGAACCCGGCCCGACCTCCCGAACCCCCGCTGACCGTCCCGAGAACCTCAGGAGTCCCGAACGTCATGCACAGAAACACCCTCACCACGCTCAAGCCGGTCGCCGCCGTCGCCGGCAGCCTCGCCCTCGCCGCCACCCTGTCCGGCTGCGGCGGCGACTCCTCGGCCGACTCCAACGCCAAGACCGTCACCGTGTACAGCGCCGACGGCCTCAAGGGCGAGAAGGGCGACGGCTGGTACGACCAGGTCTTCAAGGACTTCGAGGCGAAGACCGGCATCAAGGTCAAGTACGTCGAGGGCGGCTCCGGCGAGATGGTGCAGCGCGCGGTCCGCGAGAAGTCCAACACCCAGGCGGACGTGCTCGTCACCCTGCCGCCGTTCATCCAGCAGGCCGAGGGCAAGGGGCTGCTGCAGAAGTACGTGCCGGCCGGCGCGGACAAGGTGGACAGCGGCGCCAAGTCGCCCGACGGCACCTGGACGTCGGTCGTGAACAACTACTTCGGGTTCATCTACAACAAGAAGGACCTCAAGGAGGCCCCCAGGAACTGGGACGACCTCCTCGACGCCAAGTACAAGAACAAGATCCAGTACTCCACGCCGGGCGTCGCGGGCGACGGCACCGCGCTCGTCATCAAGGCCATGCACGACTTCGGCGGCAAGGAAGCCGCGATGGAGTACCTGCGCAAGCTCCAGGCCAACAACGTCGGCCCGTCCGCCTCCACCGGCAAGCTCGCGCCCAAGGTCGACAAGGGCGAGCTGCTCGCCGCCAACGGCGATGTGCAGATGAACTACGCCCAGTCCAAGACCATGCCCAACCTGGGCATCTGGTTCCCCGGCACGGCCGGCGGCACCAAGCCCTCCTCGTTCGGACTGCCCTACGCGGCCGGTCTGGTCAGCAAGGCCCCGCACAGCGCCAACGGCAAGAAGCTCCTGGACTTCATGCTGAGCGAGCAGGCCCAGAAGCAGGTCAGCGAGATCGGCGGCGGCTTCGCGGCCCGCACCGACATCAAGGCCACCGACGCGAACGCGGTCGCGCTCGGCAAGCTGATGCAGGGCGTCGACGTCTTCCAGCCGGACTGGATGGACATCTCCAAGAACCTGCCGGCGTACGTGGACGCCTGGAAGAGCGCCACCGGAAGCTGAGCGGAAGTCCGCCAGGAGATCGACCAGGTCAGGATCGCCGGTTCCTGACTAGGCTGGGGGCGCCGGCAACGCACAGTGCGGTGCGCCGGTGTCCCCAGCTGATAGCTCATCAGCGCGAGAAGACCGCGCAGAACGCAGGAGTCCGCACCCATGGCAGAGCGCAAGCCGATCGAATCCTGGCTCACCGACATGGACGGTGTCCTCATTCACGAGGGCACCCCCATCCCCGGTGCGGACGCCTTCCTCAAGACGCTGAAGGAGTCGGGCCGCCCCTTCCTCGTCCTGACCAACAACTCGATCTACACCCCGCGCGACCTGCACGCACGCCTGATGCGCATGGGCCTGGACGTGCCCGTGGAGAACATCTGGACCTCGGCGCTCGCCACCGCGAAGTTCCTCGACGACCAGCGGCCCGGCGGCACCGCCTACGTCATCGGCGAGGCGGGCCTGACCACCGCGCTGCACGACATCGGCTACGTCCTGACCGACCACGAGCCGGACTACGTGGTGCTCGGCGAGACCCGTACGTACAGCTTCGAGGCGCTCACCAAGGCGATCCGGCTGATCAACGCCGGGGCCCGGTTCATCTGCACCAACCCGGACGAGACCGGACCGAGCCAGGAGGGCCCGCTGCCCGCCACCGGCGCGGTCGCCGCCCTCATCACCAAGGCGACCGGCAAGAAGCCGTACTTCGCGGGCAAGCCCAACCCGCTGATGATGCGCACCGGCCTCAACGCGATCGGCGCGCACTCCGAGACCAGCGCCATGATCGGCGACCGGATGGACACCGACGTGCTGGCCGGCCTGGAGGCGGGCATGCAGACGTTCCTGGTCCTGACCGGCCTGACCCGGCCGGAGGACGTGGAGTCCTACCCCTTCCGCCCGTCCAAGATCGTCGACTCGATCGCCGACCTGGTGAAGCTGGTCTGACCCCTCGGGGGCGGGCGGCTGTGGACCATCCGGCCCAGTCGCCACGCCCTCGGGATGCGGAATGCGGGGCAAGCCGTGAATCTCGGTTACAGGAGGTTCACGATGCGCATCCGTCCCATCACATTCTGTGCGGCCACCATGGCCGCCGCCGCCCTGACCGTGCTGCCCGCGTCCCCCGCGGTGGCCGAGTCCGAGCCGCACGGATCGGTGCGGGTGACCCCGAGCACCACGGCCCCCGGCGGGGAGGTGGATCTGCGGGTCAGCGTGTGCGGCGGCCGCGAGGCGGTCGGCACGTCCGACGCCTTCGTCTCGGAGGCCCGCTTCACGCCCGCCGCGGACGGCGGTCTCTACGCGCAGGCCCGTATCCGTTCGGATGCGCAGGACCGCGACTACGACATCTGGGTCAACTGCAAGGACAGCTCGGGCAAGGCGAGCGGCCGGCTCACCGTGGTGCACGGTCGCGACCACGACCGTGACCACGACCGCGATCACGACCGCGACTGGGACCACTCCCGCCCGTACCGGCCCGTGCACGCGGGCGGCGGCGGAGCGGCGACGCTCGCCGCCAACGAGGCCAAGGAGCAGGGCCCCGGCACCCGCCACGCGGTGATCGGCCTCGCGCTCGCGGCGGTCGCGGCGGTGGCCGTGGCGTCCCGCAGCGTGCGGCGCCGGCGCGGCGGCGGCGACTGACATGTCCTCGGCGCGGGGCAGTGGGCGGCTCGTCACCGGCCTCGCCTGGGCCGTGCTGCTGCTCGGCCTGTGGCTGTGGGGCCGGGACGTCAGCGACGGGCCCGGCGGTACGTCGGGGCCCACCACCGGTGACATCGCCGCGGTGGGCCGGCCGCTCGGCGTGCCGCTGCCGCCGGCCCACGATCCCCTCAAGGGCGCGGCGCCGCAGCGGGTGGAGGTCCCTTCCATAGGCATCGCCGCGCCGGTAGTGCGGCGCGGCCTGGACGGCGACGGCGCGGTCGACCCGCCGCCGTACACCACCCCGAACACGGTCGGCTGGTACGTCGACGGGCCCCGGCCCGGCGAGGCGGGCGCCGCCCTCCTGGTCGGGCACGTGGACACCGAGAGCAAACCCGCCGTGTTCTACGGCCTGAGCGCGGCCCGCCCCGGCGCCCGCGTGAAGGTGACCGGCTCCGACGGCACGGTCGCCGAGTTCACCATCGACGACGTACAGGTCTTCCCGCGCAGCCACTTCGACGCGGCGAAGGTGTACGGGCCCCGGCAGCGGGGCCGGGCCGAACTCCGCCTGATCACCTGCGGCGGAACGTACGACCGCACGACCAAGTCGTACACCGCGAACGTGGTGGTCTCGGCCTATCTGACCGACGCGAGGGAAGCGGCCCCTTCGAAGCCGCCGAAGCCCTGACCGCCCCGCGCGGGACGCCGGGCCCCGAACTCCGGCGGCCGGCGGCCACCGGGCCCGGCCGACGGCCCGCTACCCCCGAAGCCGCCGACCGGGCTGGTCCTCGACCGCCGGTGCGCGAGCCGCGGGAGAAGCCCGGCGCCGCCGCGGGAGGTTCAGTTGAGCCGGCAGGCCGCGAGGCGACCGGGGCTGGGGTCGACCACTTCACTCTAAAACCGCGGCACACCCCGGGCCTAGGCCCAGATAACGCCAAGTCGCCTTGTGAACGCGCTGAGTTGAGAAGGCTCCGCGTCCGCACGGCGAGCGATGTACGCGAACCGGTCAAGGGGACGTTGATGCGAGGGAGTTGGCGGAGGCGGGCGATGCGGGCCGGTGTGCCGGGCGTCGCCCTGGCCCTGGTGGCCGTGGGCTGCGGCGCTTCGGGCGGCGGTCCCGCGCCGACCGCGAGCGACAGCCAGGCACCTCACGGGCAGGCACAGGCGGCCGTCTCCAGCAGCGCGTTCTGGGTCGACCCGGGCACCAACGCGGCGCGCCAGCTGGCCGCGTACACCCGTGCCGGGGACAGCCGGAAGGCCGCGCTCATCCGGAAGATCGCCGAGCAGCCGGTGGGCGAGTGGATCGGCGGACCCGGCCCCGAGGCGACCGTGCGCGGCTACACCGAGGCCGCGGCGAGGGCCGGGCGCACGGCGCTGCTCGTCCTCTACAACATCCCGCACCGCGACTGCGGCCAGTTCTCCCGGGGCGGCGCCCCCGACGGCGAGGCCTACCGCGACTGGGTCGAGCAGGTGGCCCGGGGCATCGGCGAGCGCCCCACCACCGTCGTCCTGGAGCCGGACGCCGTGCTGCACCTCGTCGACGGGTGCACCCCACAGGAGTTCCACGAGTCGCGGTACGCCCTGCTCAAGGGGGCCGTCGAGCGGCTCAAGCGGCAGCCCACGACGAAGGTGTACGTGGACGCGGGCAACGCGGGGTGGCGCTCCCCGGGGGCCCTGGACGAGCCGCTGCGGCGGGCCGGCATCCAGAGCGCCGACGGGTTCGCGGTCAACGTGTCCAACTTCCAGACCACGCGGGCGAGCCGGGAGTTCGGGCAGCGGCTCTCGGCGAAGGTCGGCGGCAAGCACTTCGTGATCGACACCAGCCGCAACGGCAACGGCCCCTACACCGAAGGCGACCCGGCCGAGAACTGGTGCAACCCGCCGGGCCGCGCCCTGGGCGAGCGCCCGACGACGGACACGGGGGGCGGCGCGGTCGACGCGTACGTCTGGGTGAAGCGGCCGGGCGAATCGGACGGCCCCTGCCGGGGCGGCCCCCCGGCCGGCGCGTGGTGGCCCGAATACGCGCTGGGCCTCGCGGGCAACACGGGCTGACGCGCCGGAGCGGGTGTCGGCACCGCCCCGAGCGGAAACGCCGACGGCCCGCCCCGGAGAACGACCGAGGCCCCTCGCGCTGAGCGAGGGGCCTCGGTGGTGCGTGCGCCGCCAGGGACTCGAACCCCGGACCCGCTGATTAAGAGTCAGCTGCTCTAACCAACTGAGCTAGCGGCGCCTGCTGACTCGGAAAACTTTACCGGACTCCGGAGGGTGGTTTTGACCAGCGCCACGCTGTCAGATGTTCGGTTTATCCGTTTCGTTCCGTCAAAATGCCCCATGTAGGGACAGTAGGGACACCTCTGTCCTGGCAGAAGTACGGAAAAGATCTCCGAAGTCTCCGAGAGCGGAACGAGCGGGAGGGGCAGCGAATGGATGCCAGTACACCGGGGCCGGTGTTCGAGGACTACGAGCCCGCCGGGGAGTGCGGCTGCCCCGGCTGCGCCGACCGGCGCCGGACGCGACTGCTCCCGGTGCGCGACGGCGGCCACCCGGCGGCGAGCGGCGGCGCCCGGCGCGCGCTGGTCGCGGCGACGGCCGCGTCGGTGGTGTTCGGCGCAGGCGCGGTGGCCGCGGCCGCCCCCGCCCCCGCGACCGGGGGCCCCGGCGCGAACCGGGCCGCCGACCCGGGGCCGCCCACCGAGCAGGGCGCCCAGAGCGGACTGCACGGCGCGCCCGGCCATTCGGCGAACAACGAGCCTCCCCAGCTGCGGTCCATCACCCGGGCCGAGATCATCAACCGGGCCAAGACCTGGGTGAGCGCCTCCGTCCCGTACAACATGGAGGCGTACTGGAGCGACGGGTACCGGCAGGACTGCTCGGGCTATGTGTCGATGGCCTGGGACCTCGGCACCAACGAGTGGACGGGGAGCCTGGCGAAGTTCGCGGTGCGGATAACTCGTGACGAGCTCCAGCCCGGCGACATCCTGCTCTTCCACAACCCGAGCAATCCCAACAAGGGCTCGCACGTCGTGATCTTCGGCGGCTGGACCGACTACACGCACAACTACTACACGGCCTACGAGCAGACCCCGCCCGGCACCCGCAAGCAGGCGACCCCGTACGCGTACTGGAAGAACTCGGCCAACTACGTGCCGTACCGGTACAAGGGGCTCGCTGCCGGAACGAGCGGCGCGGAGCCCGGCACCGCGACCGGCGCCTCCGTCGACACCGGCGCCGAGAGCGTGCCGACGGCCTTCCCCGGGGCCGCGCGGTTCGGGCCCGGCGCCAACAACATCCACGTCACCCAGCTCGGGCAGATGCTGGTGAAGCGCGGCGGCGCCCGTTTCTACACCGAGGGCCCCGGACCCCGCTGGGGCTCGGCCGACCTGAACGCGACCCGCGCCTTCCAGCAGGCCCAGGGCTGGACCGGCGCGGAGGCGGACGGGATCCCCGGCGAAGCGACCTGGGCGCTGCTCGTCCAGGGCCGGGGCAAGGACATTCCCCCCGCCACGGCCGGCTCCGCACCCATGACGCGCCCGGTCCCCGTCCCGGCCCCCGGCCCGGTCTCCGCACCGGCCAACCGGCCCGCCTATCCGGGCCCGAGCTGGTTCCGGCCCGGGCAGGACAGCTGGTACGTCACCCAGCTCGGCCGGCGGCTCGTCGAGAAGGGCTTCGGCAGGTACTACGCCTCGGGCCCCGGATCGCGCTGGGGCGAGGCCGACCGGCGCAACGTCGAGGCGTTCCAGCGGGCCCAGGGCTGGTCGGGCGCGGAGGCCGACGGCTACCCCGGCCCCGAGACCTGGCGGCGGCTCTTCGCATGACGGAGGGAGAGCCATGACGGAGGGAAGTCATGACGCAGGGAAAGTCATGACGCAGGGAACGACGGAGGGAATCACGCGCATGCACACCCCCACCCCACCCGCCCCCGACGCGCCCCGCACCCCCGCCCTCGCGGGCGCGGACACCGGGCGCCGGGTGGCCGTGATCCGCAGCGAGAACACCGCCGAGATCCCGGTCCACCTGCTGTTCCGCGACGACACCGGGCCGAACCCGGTCGTCCCCGCCCCCGAGTCGCCCGGCGCCCGCCCGGTGGTCCGGCCGCCCCAGCAGGCGGGTGCGCGCACGGTCGTCGCCGGGCCGGCCAGGCCCGCGACCCCCGTCGACCCGGGGATCGCGGAACGGCCCGGCCCGGTGGTGCCCGGCGGGGCGGCGGTCGCCGCCGGGCTGCTCGCGCTCGCGGGCTGCGCGGCGGTGATCTGGTGGACCGGAGTGCTGCCCCGGACCCTGGCCGTGCTGCTGCGTCTGCCCGTCCGCCCGTACCAGGGGATCCGGCTCGAACAGTGGGCGCTGCTCACCCTCGGGGTGAGTGTGGCGGTGGTCGCGTTCGGCGGGCTCGGCCGGGGCCGGGTCGGCTTCGCCTGGGTGCTCTCGCTGTTCGGCGACTACCGGGGCAGCGTGCGGCGCACCGGGCTGGTGTGGATCAGCCCGCTGCTCCTGCGTCGCCGGGTCGACCTGCGGCTGCGGCACTGGCGCAGCGAGCCGATGGGCGCGGTCGACGCCAACGGGACCGCGCTGCGGGTGGTGGTCCTGGTGGTGTGGCGGGTCCGGGACACCGCGCGGGCCACGCTCGCGGTCGCGGACCACGAGAGGTATCTGCGCGAGCAGGTGGAGGCGGCGATGGCCCGGGTCCTCTCGCAGCTCCCGGCCGACGCCTTCCACGAGGACGCGCCCACGCTGCGCGACGCGGAGGCCGTCGGCGGTGCGCTGACCCGGATGCTGAAGTCGGAGACGGAGCCGGTCGGCATCGAGCTGTACTCGGCGCAGCCGACCCGCATCGAGTACGCGCCCGAGGTGGCGGCGGCGATGCGCCGGCAGCGGGTCGCGGCGATCGACGCCCGGCACCGGGACGCGGTGCTGACCTCGGTGGTGGACGCGGTGGACGACACCGTGCACCGGCTGACCTCGCGGGGCCTGGTGGAGCTCGACGCGTACGAGCGCAAGGCCCTGGTGAAGGACCTGACGGTGGCCTTCTACACGGGCCGGGGTTCGGGGGAGGGCGGCTGAGGCGGGGCGGGCCGGCGCCGGTCCGGTGCGGGGGCGCCGGGCGGGGACGGGGCGAATCAGTTTCTGCGTTGGCCTGGACACGTCCAACTCCCGTCAATAATCTGGGACTTGGTCTAGACCGGAACATGAAATACCGCGCGCGTGCAGCTCCATCCCCGGAACTCCCCCACGTTCTTCAGGAGTGACAGCATGCGAAAGAAGCAGCGGCTCGGTGCCGCTGTGGTGGGACTCGCCGTCGCCGGCGCGTCCCTGCTCGCGACGGGCAGTGCGAGCAGCCACGGCTACACCGACCAGCCGATCAGCCGCCAGAAGGTCTGCGCCAACGGCACGGTCACCAACTGCGGCGACATCCAGTGGGAGCCGCAGTCCGTCGAGGGCCCCAAGGGCTTCCCGACGGCCGGGCCGCCCGACGGCGCGATATGCGCCGGGGGCAACAGCAGGTTCGCCGAGCTGGACGACCCGCGCGGCGGCACCGGCTGGCCCACCACCAAGCTGACGGCCGGTCAGAGTTACACCTTCCGCTGGCAGTTCACCGCCCGCCACGCCACGACCGATTTCCGCTACTACCTCACCAAGCAGGGCTGGGACCCGACCAAGAAGCTCACCCGGGCCTCCCTCGACACCCAGCCGTTCCTCGTCGTGCCCTATGGCGGCAAGCAGCCTCCCGGCACGGTCTCGCACCAGGGGACCATCCCCGCCGGCCGGACCGGGCACCAGGTCATCCTCGCCGTCTGGACGATCGCGGACACCGGCAACGCCTTCTACGCCTGCTCGGACGTTCAGTTCTGACGGTTCGTCAACTACCGTGCGGCGCCATGACGAAGCGTGCGTTGACCGTGTCGGAGTACGTACAGCGCCAGTGGGGTGACCATCGGACGGGGCTGCGGTACGGCGATCTGGAACTCACCCACCACCAGGTCGCCGCGGGTGCCGCCGCCCGCGCCGCGCTCCTCGCCGAGCTACTGCCCCGAGGTGTGGAGCCGCACCTCGGGGTCCTGCTCGACAACACCCCGGAATTCCCGCTCTGGCTCAGCGCGGCGGCCCTCGCCGGGGCCGCCGTCGCGGGCATCAACCCCACCCGGCGCGGGCCCGAGCTGGCCCGCGACATCCTGCACACCGAATGCAGGGTCCTGGTCACCGCACGCGCCCACCTTCCCCTGCTCGACGGCCTCCAACTGCCGGGCGTACGCGTCGTGGTGACCGGAACCGAGGCGTACGAGCGGCTCCTCGCGCCGTACGAGGGCGCGCGGCCGGGCGAGCTGGAGGCGACGGCCGGCCCGGTCAGCCCCGCGAGCCGGCTCCTGCTGTACTTCACCTCCGGCTCGACCGGCGCCCCCAAGGCCGCGATCTGCACCCAGGGGCGGCTCGCCGCGGCGGGCGACTCGCTGGTCACCCACTTCGGCCTGGGCCCGGACGACGTCCACTACATCTGCATGCCGCTGTTCCACGGCAACGCGGTGATCGCCAACTGGGCTCCGGCAATCGCGTCCGGGGCGGCCGTGGCCCTGCGGGACCGCTTCTCGGCCTCGCGCTTCCTGGACGACGTACGGGCCTACGGCGCGACCTACTTCACCTACGTCGGCCGGGCCGTCCAGTACCTCCTCGCCACGCCCGCCCGGCCGGACGACCGGGAGCACCGGCTGCGGACCGGATTCGGCACCGAGGCGGGGGCGGTCGACGCGGACCGGTTCGCCGAACGCTTCGGGGTACGGCTCGTCGAGGGGTACGGGTCCTCCGAGGGCGGCGCCGCGATCCAGCGCACCCCGGGCACTCCGGCGGGCGCGATAGGCAGGCCCGCGCCGGGCGGTGACCTCGCGGTGGTGGACCCGGAGACGGGCCGCGAGTGCGAGCGGGCGCGGTTCGACGGGGCGGGGCGGCTGCTCAACGGGGGCGCGGCGATAGGGGAGTTGGTGAACAGGGCGCCGAACCCGTTCGAGGGGTACTGGCGCAACCCGTCCGCCGACGCGGAGCGGCGCCGGGGCGGGTGGTACTGGACGGGTGACCTCTTCTTCCGCGACGCGGACGGCTTCCTCTACTTCGCGGCGCGGACGGACGACCGGATCCGGGTGGACAGCGAGAACCTGGCCGCCTCGATGATCGAGAACATCCTCGCGCGGTGGGAGGGGGTGACGGGGGTGGCGGTGTACGCGGTCCCGGACCCCGTGACGGGGGACCAGGTGATGGCGGCGCTCTCGCTGCGCGAGGGCCTGACGTTCGACCCGTCGGACTTCGCCGAATTCCTCTCCGCCCAGCCGGACTTGGGTACGAAGATGGCGCCGCGGTTCGTGCGGGTGCTGGCGGGGTTGCCGGTCACGGCGACGAACAAGGTGCGGCGGGGGGTGTTGCGGGGGGAGGGCTTCTGGTCCGGCGGAGCGGTGTGGTGGCGTGGGCCGGGAGAGCGGGCCTATCGCCCCCTGACCCCCCTCGACCTCCCCGGGGCCCTGCCCCCGACCCTTGGGGCTCCGCCCCAGACCCCGGTTCGGACCCCACCCCGCCCCTTCCCTCTGTGACACTCCGCGGCTCCGCCGCGTGGCCTCCGGGGGGTGAAGGGCCCCTGGGGCTCCGCCCCGGACCCCGTTCGCGCCTGAACGGCGCTCCTCCTCAAACTCCCCCAAGGCCTTAAGGGCCAGAGGGGACCCCCATGACGGGCTGAAATGCCCGGTGCGGGCCAGCACCGAGGCATTTAGGGGCGCGCGGAACCGCGCAGAGCGCCCCGCACGGGCAGAGGCCCTCGCGAGGGCCCCGTGCCCGGAACGGGTGACTTGTCGGCCAGCATCCCCCGGCCGGCCCCCCGGGCATGGGGGGATGGGGACGTGAACCCCCGTCTCCTGCTCGCCGCGCTCCTCGCCGCCGCCACCACCCTCCTCACCACCCCCACCCCCGCCACCGCCCACACCGGCTTCCACGAGTACGTCGCCCTCGGCGACTCCTGGTCCGCCGACGTCACCGTGCTCGGCATCGACCACACCTACGCCCCCTCCGGCTGCGCCCAGAGCACCTGGAACTACCCCAAGCAGGTCGCCGCCCGCCTCGGCGTGAAGACCTTCCGGGACGCCACGTGCGGCGGTGCCACCACCGCCGAGATGACCGCGCCGCAGGACGTCAGCCACGTACCGCTGCTCGCGCAGGGCGTGAACCCGGCCCAGTTCGACCGGCTCACCCCCGCCACGGACCTCGTCACCGTCGGCATCGGCGGCAACGACGTCGGCCTCGCCTCCACCGTCGTCGGCTGCCTCAACCCGCTGCCCGCCCCCTTGGGCAGCCCGTGCCGGACCCGGTTCGCCGGGGCCGACGGCCGGGACCTGATGTCGCGGCGGATCGCGGACACCAGGTCCCGGATCACCGGCGTGCTGGAGGGCATTCACCAGCGCTCGCCCAGGGCCACCGTGCTGGTCGTCGACTATCTCGCCGGCGTCGCCGACGGCCACGGCTGCTACCCGACGGTGCCCATCCTCGACGAGGACCTGACCTGGATCGGCGCCCGGCTCAAGGAGCTGAACGCCATGCTCGCCTCCGCCGCGGACGAGGCCGGGGCCACGTTCGTCGACACGTACCGGGGAAGCGTCGGGCACGACGTGTGCGAGCCCGCGGGCAAGAGGTGGGTCGAGGGCCTGGCGCCGCTGTCCGCCAACCCGCCGGGACCCGCCGTCCCCTTCCACCCGAACCGCCTCGGCGCCGACCACCAGGCCGCAACCGTGCTGTCCGCACTGGGCAGTTGAGACGCGCACACGCACGCGAGAAGGGCCGGTCATCTCCCCGATGACCGGCCCTTCGGCCTGTTCGCACGGCCGCACGTCACGGCCTCACACCGCCGCTTCGGCCTCCCCCACGGACACTCCCGCAGGCGTCGCCACGGACAGTCCCTCAGGCACCGCCGAAGGCGCCCCCACCGCCGGCCCCCGCAGTATCCTCGCCGCGAGCAGCCCCGCGAGCACCAGGATCACCGTGCCGCCGACCGCCGCGTACTGCATGCCGTGCACGAACGCCTCCCGGGCGAGCGCGGCCAGGGTCCGGTCGGCGCCGGCCAGTGCCGCGCCCAGGGTTTCGCGGGCGGCGGCCGGGGCCGAGGCGGGCATGTCGGCGCGGTAGACCGCCGTGCCGATCGAGCCGAGCACCGCCATCCCGAGCGCCCCGCCGAACTCCTGGCCCGTCTCCAGGAGCGAGGCCGCCGAGCCCGCCTTCTCGACGAGGGCCGAGGCCAGCGCCATGTCGGAGACCAGGGCCATCACCGTCACGATGCCCATCCCGATGACCGCCGCACCGGCGAGCACCGTCACCAGCGAATCGGTGCCGGCCAGGGCCAGCAAGGCGTAGCCGACGGCGGCCAGAAGGAAGCCCGTGGCGATGACGTAGGCCCGGTTCACCTTCTGCGCCACGGCCGTCGCGGTGGGCGCGGCGACGCCGACCGCGAACGAGGGCGCGACGCTCCACAGCGCTGCCCGCAGGCTGCTCATGTCGAGCACCGACTGGAGGTACTGGGTGGTGAAGTAGGCCGAGCCCATCATGGCGAACGCGGCGACGCAGTTGAGCGAGATCGCCGCCCCGAACCTCCGTCCGGGGCGGAACAGTTCACGGCTGATCAGCGCGTCGCGCCGGGTGCGCTGACGGCGTACGAAGACCGTCCCGACGACCAGACCCGCCCCTACGCAGGCCGCGCTCACCAGGGAGAACCCGTCGGCCGCGAACTCCTTGAGCCCGTACACCACCGGCAGCACCGCACCCATCGACAGCGGCACGCTCAGCAGGTCGAACTGCCCGGGCGCCGGGTCCTTGTACTCCGGTACCAGGACGGGCACCAGGACCAGGAGCAGCACCATCGCGGGCACGTTGATCAGGAACACCGAGCCCCACCACAGGTGCTCCAGCATGATCCCGCTGAGCACCGAGCCGAGCGCGATGCCGCCGGCCATCGCGCCGGACCAAATGCCGACGGCCCGCCCGCGCTGCTTGTCGTCGTGGAACATGTTGCGGACCAGGCCCATCGTCGAGGGCATCAGGGTGGCGCCGCCGACACCGAGCAGGGCCCGTGAGGCGATGAGCATGTCGGCGCTGGTGGCGTACGCGGCCGTCACCGACGCGACGCCGAACGCGGCGGCGCCGAACAGGAGCAGCCTGCGCCGGCCGATCCGGTCGCCGAGCGAGCCCATCGTGATCAGCAGCCCGGCGAGCGCGAAGGCGTACACGTCCACGATCCACAGCTGCTGGGTGGCCGAGGGGTTGAGTTCACGGCTGATGGACGGGAGCGCGAAGTAGAGGACGGAGACGTCCATCGAGACGAGGAGGAGGGGGAGCAGGAGGACGACGAAGGCGGTCCATTCCCTGCGTCCGGCACGGGGGCCCGCGCCACCGGTCGGGGTGCTCGGACCCGTGCTCGGGCCCGCTGTGGTGCTCGGCGAGTTCGTCATGACAGCGAATGTACGGGCGTCTTAAACGCCTGTCTAGTACGGATGTGTAAAACGAATGTCTGGATGTGTGGAGGTGTGGATGTGCTGAGGGGAGGGAGTAGGGGGGCGAAACAAGGGGGGCGAACAAGGGGGCGCACCGAGCGTGCGGGCGCACGAAAAAGCCCCCCGCTTTCGCGAGGGGCTTTCTCCGTCTGTGCGCCGCCAGGGACTCGAACCCCGGACCCGCTGATTAAGAGTCAGCTGCTCTAACCAACTGAGCTAGCGGCGCGTGCTGACAGAGAAAATACTACCTGGTCCCACGGGGTGCTCCGGACCACCCGGGCGGGCGGGGGCCGTGGGCGTCAGATGGCCAGCGAGAGCACCACGGGGGCGGCCCGGCGGTTGAGGGTGTCGGCGGCGGCGCGCAGGCGGTGGGCGTGTTCGATCGGCATCGACAGGGCCAGGCAGCCCACGGCCGAGCCCGCGGTGAGCGGGACGGCCGCGCAGACCGTGCCGACCGCGTACTCCTGGAGGTCCAGGACCGGCACGGTGGCCGGCTGGCTGTCGAGCTTGGAGAACAGGACCTTCTCGCTGGTGATGGTCCGCGAGGTGAGCCGGGCGATCTTGTGCCGGGACAGGTGGTCGCGGCGGCCGTTCTGGTCGAGCTGGGTGAGCAGGCACTTGCCGACCGCGCTCGCGTGCGCCGCCGACTTGAAGTCGACCCACTCGTTGACCTTCGGGGCGCGCGGCCCGTCCGCGTACTGCGTGATCTTGACCTCGCCGTCGATGTAACGGCTGATGTAGACCGCCGCGCCCACCGAGTCGCGCAGCGACATGAGGGTGTCCTGGAGCTTGGTCTCCAGGGCCTGCTGCCGGGCGGCGCCCGAACCGAGCAGGACCATCGAGTCGCCGATCACATAGGCGCCGTCGGTCACCTGCTCGACATAGCCCTCGCGCCGCAGCATCAGCAGCATGGAGGTCAGATGGGCGGTGGGCAGACCCGTCTCGCGCGCGATCTGGACGTCGGTCACGCCCCCGCCGTGCCTGGAGATCGCCTCGAGGACTCGCAGCACGTACTGCACCGAATGGAACGGCGCGGTCGGCTCTGGCTTCAGCGCCACGGTTTCCCCCTAGGGCCGGTCCGGCGGATCTTGTCTGGGGCGCGCGGTTTTGGTGGCAGGTCTGCCGTTCCACGATAGCCGCCAAGACCCGTTCGCGGTGGGGGTGTTGACAAGATTGGTGGCGCGTTCCAGCGCTCTACGCTGGGACGCGCCACCGTGGCATATGCCAGAGTCATGGTCGGGACCGCTCGGCCGGCCGGACCGTGAGGTCAGCGCCGTGCACAGCCCGTGGTCAGACGATCGCGCCGAGGAACTCCCGCGTACGCTCGTGCTCCGGATCGCCGAAGATCTTCTCGGGCGGACCGGACTCGATGACCTTGCCCGCGTCGAACATCATCACCTCGTCCGAGATGTCCCGCGCGAAGCTCATCTCGTGCGTGACGCAGAGCATGGTGATGTCGGTGGTCCGGGCGATGTCGCGCAGCAGGTCCAGGACGCCCGCGACCAGCTCCGGGTCGAGCGCGGAGGTCACCTCGTCCAGGAGCAGCACCTCGGGCCGCATGGCCAGCGCCCGCGCGATCGCGACGCGCTGCTGCTGGCCGCCGGACAGCTGGGAGGGCTTCGCGTCGCGCTTCTCGCCCAGGCCCACCAGGTCGAGCAGCTCGCGCGCCCGCTCCTCGGCCTCGTCGGCGCTCAGGCCGAGGACGCGCACCGGGGCCTCGGTGATGTTGCGGAGCACGCTCATGTTGGGGAACAGGTTGAACTGCTGGAAGACCATGCCGATCTTCTTGCGGGCCTCCCTGCGCTCCTTCTCGCCGGCCGGGTGCAGCCGGGTCCCGTTGACCTGGATGATGCCGGAGTCCGGGGTCTCCAGGGTCATGAGCAGCCGCAGGATCGTGGTCTTGCCGGAGCCCGACGGGCCGATCAGGGTGACGTGCTTGCCCTTGCGGGCGGTGAAGCAGAGGTCGTCGAGGACGGTGTTGTCGCCGAAGCGTTTGGTGACGTTCTCGAAGCGGATCAGCTCGGCGCCGCTCTGCTTCTTGACGGGCATCTCGATCTGGGTGTCAGCGGACAAGGCGGCGCTCCAGGGCTCGTACGAACAGCGAAGCCGGATAGGCGATGAGGATGAAGGCGACGCCGACGACCGTCAGCGGCTCGGTGTACTGGAAGGTGCTCGCCCCCGCCAGGCGGGACTGCTGGAGCATCTCCAGGACGCTGATCCCGGCGAGCAGCGGGGTGTCCTTCAGCATGGAGATGACGTAGTTGCCGAGCGCGGGCGCGATGCGGCGGACGGCCTGCGGCAGGATCACCGCGAACCAGGTGCGGTGCGCGGGCAGGCTCAGCGCGGTGGCCGCCTCCCACTGGCCCTTGGGCACGGCGTCGATGCCGGCCCGGTAGACCTGTGCGGTGTACGTCGAGTAGTGCAGGCCGATCGCGAGGATGCCGGTGGTCAGCGCGGAGAACTTCACGCCCCACTCCGGCAGCACGAAGAACAGGAAGAACAGCTGCACCAGTAGGGGGGTGGTGCGGATGAACTCCGTGATCAGGTTGACCGGCCAGCGCACGAAGCGGGTCGGGGCGCGGAAGGCCAGCGCCCACACCAGGCCGAGGGTGAAGGACATGAGGGAGCCGAGCGCGAGGATCTCCAGCGTGGTGACCACGCCGTCCCAGAAGCGCGGCATGAAGTCCCATACGGCGGACCAGTCCCAGGTCATCGCAGGTCACCTCGCGCTGCTGTCGTGCCGCCGACCGCGACGGGCCTCGGTGCCTTGGCGGAGGGCGCGGTCCGGCCCCCGGGGTCCTTCGTGCCGATCCCGAGGTTCGCCTTGGTGCGGCGCTCAAGTGCCTTCATTCCGCGGGTGATCGCGAAGGCGAGGACGAAGTAGATGAGAAGCGTGATGGAGTAGATCTGCGCGCTGTCCTGCGTCGCGAGCCGCACCAGGTACGCCGCGAAGGACACGTCGCCGACGCCGAGCAGGGACACGAGGGCCGTCCCCTTGAGCAGCTCGACGAGCAGGTTGCAGAACGGCGGGATCATCTCCGGCACCGCCTGCGGCAGCAGCACGAGCCGCATCCGCTGCCAGGGCGTGAGGCTGAGCGCGATGCCCGCCTCGCGCTGGGCGGGCGCCACCGAGTTGAGCGCGCCGCGCACGATCTCCGCGCCGTACGCGCCGTAGGAGAGGCCGAGCGCGAGCACCGCGGCCCACATCGGGACCAGCTGCCAGCCGGCGAGCGGCGGCAGCACGAAGAACAGCCAGAACATCAGGACCAGGGCCGAGGTGCCGCGGAAGATCTCCGTGTACGCGGCCGCCAGGAAGCGCACCACGCGCGAGCGGTGGGTGCGGGCCAGGCCGATGCCGAAGGCGACGAAGGCGGCCAACGCGGCGCTGTAGACGGTCAGTTGAATGGTGATCCAGATGCCCGGAAGCACCCAGTGCTGCCACAGTCCCGCCGTCATCGGCACAGCTCCTTGGCGGTCAGGGTGGTCATCTCGGCCTGGGTGAAGCCGAACGGCTTCAGGATCCGGAAGAGTTCGCCGCTCTGCTTCATGCGGTGGATCTCGCCGTTGAAGGCGTCGCGCAGGGCGCCGTCGGTGGGCCGGAAGGCGAAGCCGCCGCCGTCGATCTTCTTCTTGCCGTCGACGACGGCCGCGAACGGCTGGGTGGCCTCGGCCCTGGAGCTCTTCTTGGCGACCTCGCGCACGGTGAGCGCGGTGCCCGCGAAGACGTCCACCCGGCCGGACTCCACCGCGTTCAGGCCCGCGACCTGGTCCTGGAGGATGACGATGTTCTTCTCGGGGTAGCCGGCGGCGGTGGCGTAGCCGATCTCCGCGTAGCCGGTGCCGGTCGCGAACCTGGCCTTGGCGCGGACCACGTCCTCGTAGGTGTGCAGGTTCTTCGGGTTGCCCTTGCGGACGATGAAGGCGTCCAGCATCTGGTACTCGGGGTCCGCGAAGAGGACCTGCGAGCAGCGCTCCTTGTTGATGTACATCCCGGCCGAAACGACGTCGAACTGCTGGGAGTTGAGGCCGGGGATCAGCGAGGAGAAGTCGGTGGCCACGGGCTGGACGTGACCGATGCCGAGCCGCTTGAAGATCACCTTGGCGAGTTCCGGTGCCTCGCCGGTGAACTCGCCCTGGTCGTTCACATACCCGTACGGGACCTCGCCGGCGATACCGAGGCGCACCGCGCCCTGCGACTTGAGGCGGGCAAGCGCGTTGCCCTCGGGGACGCGGGAGCAGGCGGCCGCGCCGGTGAGGGCGACGGCGGCGGCGCCGGTGAGCAGGGTTCGCCTGGGTATGGAGGGTCTGGGGCGTGAGGTAGCTCGTGCCATGGCGGCGCGGCTACCCGACTTTACGCGGCCCATGCCCCCTAGTTTTCGGGGCGCCGCGCGCGGCCGCCCGCTGGACTCACCTGCTCGGGTGGTCCGCGAGGGCCGCCGCCGCCCGCAGTACGGTCCGCTCCCCGTAGCGGGCGGCGATCAGCTGAAGGCCGACGGGAAGGCCGCTCGCGTCCTCGCCGACCGGGACCGTCGCCGCGGGCTGCTGGGTCAGATTGAACGGGTATGTGAACGGTGTCCAGCCTGTCCAGCGATGCGGCCCCGAGCCCTGAGGAGCCGCCCGCCCCGCCTCGAAGGCGGTGATCGGCAGTGTCGGGGTGACGAGGAGGTCGTAACGCTGGTGGAATCGGGCCATCCGGCGGCCGAGCTCGATCCGGGCCTCCTGCGCGGCGAGCAGGTCGAGGGCGGAGAGCCGGGCGCCCCGCGCCGCGATCGACCGCAGTCCGGGATCGAGCAACTGCCGCTTCTCGGCGCCCAGTTGGTCGACCAGGCGGGCCGCCCCCGCGTTCCACAGCGCGTTGAAGGCGTCGATCGGGTCCGCGAAGTCGGGGTCGGCCTCCTCCACGTACGCGCCGAGGTCCGCGAGCCGGCTCACCGCCGCGCGCACGGCGGCCGCCACCTCGGGGTGTACCGCGACCTGGCCGCCGAAGGAGGCCGAGTAGGCGATGCGCAGCCCCTTGACGCCCGGCGCCGTGTCCTCGGCGAGGGCCGCCGCGAACGCGCGGGCCGGGGGCTCAAGGGCGGTGGGGTCGCGCGGGTCCGCGCCGCTGATGACGTCGAGGAGCAGCGCCGCGTCCGCCGCGTCCCGGGCGAGGGGGCCCACGTGCGACAGCGCGCCGAACGGGCTCGCGGGGTGCAGGGGGACCCGGCCGTAGGTGGGCTTGAGGCCGAACACCCCGCAGAACGACGCCGGTATCCGGATCGAGCCCCCGCCGTCGGTGCCGAGCGACAGCGGCCCCGCCCCGGCCGCGACCGCCGCCGCGCTGCCGCCGCTGGAGCCGCCCGAGGTGCGGGTGGGATCGTGCGGGTTGCGGGTGATGCCGGTGCGCGGGGAATCGGTGATCCCCTGCCAGCCGAACTCGGGCGTCGTCGTCTTGCCGATCAGTACCGCCCCGTGCTCGCGCAGCCGCGCCACGGCGGGCGAGTCGGTGTCCCAACTCCCCTTCTCTTCCGTGGTGTTGGATCCCTTCAGGGTCGGGCCGCCCGCCTGGAGGAGGGTGTCCTTGACGGACACCGGCACCCCGTCGAGCAGCCCCTTCGGCTCCCCGGCGTGCCAGCGTCCGGTGGCCGCGCGGGCCTGGGCCAGAGCCGGCTCGACGTCGACGCGGACGAACGCGTTCAGGCGTGGCTGCATCTCCTCGATCCGGGCCAGGACGGCCCGGGTCGCGTCGAGGGGCGAGAAGGTGCCGGCCCGGTAGCCGGACAGGAGTTGACGTGCCGTCAGGTCGGTGAGTGCGCTCGGCTCGGTCATGAGGGGTGTCGTACCCACCCGGGTGGCCCGTCACGTGGGCGGGGGCGCCGGGAATAAAACGGAGAGACCCTCCTGTTAGCTGTGCGAGTGCGTACGTCCCCGTACGTACGGTGCGAATGACGTGACGAGCTGGAGGCGTGGACCGGTGGACGTGGATGCGATTCGAGGGACGGCGGCCGGGACCGCACCCGTACCCCTTTCGGTGCTCGACCTGGTGACGGTGGGCAACGGCTACACCGCGAACCGTGCTCTGCGCACCAGCGTGGAGATCGCGCGGCTGGCCGAGCGGCGCGGCTTCCACCGCCACTGGGTCGCCGAGCACCACTCGATGCCGGGCGTGGCCTCGTCCGCGCCGGCCGTGATCCTCGCCCACCTCGCCGCCCACACCTCGCGCATCCGGCTCGGCTCGGGCGGTGTGATGCTGCCCAACCACGCGCCGCTGGTGATCGCCGAGCAGTTCGGCACGCTGGAGGCGATGGCGCCGGGCCGCATCGACCTCGGGCTCGGCCGGGCGCCCGGCACGGACGGCGCGACCGCGGCGGCGCTGCGCCGCACCGACCGGCTCAACGAGGGCGCCGAGGACTTCCCGCAGCAGCTCGCCGAGCTGACCCGGTTCCTCGACGACGACTTCCCCGACGGGCACCCCTACGCCCGCATCCACGCGGTGCCGGGCCCGGTGCAGGGCCCCTCCGGCCGGCCGCCGATCTGGCTGCTCGGCTCGTCCGGCTTCAGCGCCCGCCTGGCCGGCACGCTCGGGCTGCCGTTCGCGTTCGCCCACCACTTCTCGGCGGCGAACACCGTGCCGGCGCTCGACCTCTACCGGGACTCCTTCCGGCCCTCGGCGGTCCTCGACGCGCCCTACGCCCTGATCGGCGTCTCGGCGCTGGCCGCGGACGACGACCGCGAGGCGAGGCGCCAGACGCTGACCAACGCGCTCTCGATGGTCCGCCTGCGCACCGGGCGGCCCGGGCTCGTCCCGACGCCGGAGGAGGCGGAGGCGTACGAATTCAGCGCGCTGGAGCGGGAGTTCGTGGACAGCTGGCTGTCCAACGTCATCTCCGGCACGGCGGACGAGGTGCGGGCGGGCCTCGACGACCTCCAGAAGCGCACGGGGGCGGACGAACTGATGCTGACGGCCAACGCCCACAGCCCGGAGGCCCGCCTCCACTCCTACGCCCTCCTGGCCGACGCGTACGACTTGCCCGAGCTCTGACCCACACGGTCCCTGGGCGAAACGAACGCAGGCGGAAGCGGTCCTTTTCGGCGTGCCCAGCCGTTGGGGGCCGCTTCCGCGCGTGGTGTGGTCGGGTGCGGCCCGTCGGGGGGCTGGTGGGGCTCGTCGGGTACCCGAGATGGGGGAGTGGTACAGCGGGCCTTGAGGGTGGGGGTGGCCGGTTGTTTGCGGGGGGTCGGAGGGCCAAAGGGGGTCAACTCGGCCCCTGACAAGGGGATTCGTCTTTCGATTGGTCTAGTCCTCAATTTGGTTCAGACCATTGACGTGGCCGGGACGGGATCGCTATCAATTCCTCACCCACCCGTACCGCGCACCCCGCCGCACCCCCCCGGAGGCCGTCTTGCAACGCCGCAGACCCCTTGTCGCAGCCCTGAGCACCGCCGTGCTCGCCGCCGGCGCCCTGGCCGCCTTCGCGGGCCTCGGCACCGCATCCGCCGCGACCACCGCCCCGACCGCCGCCGCCCCCTCGACCGGCGGCGTGAAGATCGCGTACTACGACCAGTGGAGCGTGTACGGGAACGCGTTCTACCCCAAGCACCTCGACACCCGGGGCATCGCGGGCAAACTGGACGTCATCAACTACTCGTTCGGCAACATCGACCCCACCAACCTCACCTGCTTCGAGGCGAACAAGGCGGCGGGCGACGACAACAACCCCAACGCCGGTGACGGGGCGGGCGATTCGTTCGCCGACTACCAGAAGTCGTTCGGTGCCGCCGACAGCGTCAGCGGAGTCGCCGACACCTGGAACCAGCCGATCGTGGGCGTCTTCAACCAGTTCAAGGAACTGAAGGCGAAGTACCCCAAGCTGAAGATCAACATCTCGATCGGCGGCTGGACGTACTCCAAGTACTTCCACGACGCCGCCCTCACCGACGCCAGCCGCAAGAAGTTCGTGTCCTCCTGCATCGACCAGTACATCGCCGGCAACCTGCCGGTCGACGGCGGTTACGGCGGCGCGGGCTCGGCGGCCGGGATCTTCGACGGCGTCGACATCGACTGGGAGTACCCGGGCTCGCCCGACGGTCACCTCGGCAACCACTACGGCGCCGAGGACAAGGCCAACTACACCGCCCTGCTGGCCGAGTTCCGCAAGCAGCTGGACGCGTACGGCAGCGCGCACGGCGGCAAGCACTACCTCCTGACGGCGGCGCTCCCGGCCGGCCAGGACAAGATCAAGAACATCGAGACGGACAAGATCGGCGCGTACCTCGACTACGCGAACATCATGACGTACGACATGCACGGCGCCTGGAACGCGACCGGCCCCGCGTACCACCAGTCCCCGCTGGTCTCGCCCGCCAACGACCCGACGGACGTCATCAAGCCCGGCACCCAGAAGTACTCGATCTCCAACGCGATCGACTCCTGGATCGACGGCAACGCGGCCTACGGCATCGCGGGCGGCTTCCCCGCCAACAAGATCACGCTCGGGTACGAGTTCTACTACCGCGGCTGGAAGGGCGTCCCGGCGACCAACAACGGCCTCGCCCAGACCGCCACCGGCCCCTCCAACGCCCGGCCCACCAGCCAGGTCGCGGGCACCGCGCTGTACAAGGAGCTCGGCGGCATCGTCGACAACCCGGCGACCACCTTCTGGGACGCCGACGCGAAGGCCTCGTACTTCTACAAGGACGGCGAGTTCTTCACCGGCCTCGACCAGAAGTCCATCCAGGCCCGCGCCGACTACGCCCACCAGCGCGGTCTGGCCGGCGCGATGATGTACAGCCTGCTCGGCCTTGACGACAAGACCACGCTGCTCAACGAGATCGTCACCGCGGTCGGCTCCTCGCCGTCCTCGACCCCGGACCCGACGCCGACGGCCACCAACTCCCCGTCGCCGACGCCCACTTCGACCACCAGCCCGTCGCCCACGCCCGGTGGCTGCACCGCGACGGCGTGGGACAAGGCCGGGACGTACGTCGGCGGTACGACGGTCTCGTACGGCGGTCACAACTGGAAGGCCAAGTGGTGGACGCAGGGCGAGCAGCCCGGCACCACCGGAGACTGGGGCGTCTGGCAGGACCTCGGCGCCTGCTGACCCCCGCCCCGCACACGCGGCCGCCCCGCTCCTCACCCTGTGGAGGAGCGGGGCGGCCGTCATCGTGCCGCCGTCAGACCTGCTGCGGGCTGCGCGCGATCATCTTGGCGATGCGGTCCGGGGTGACCGCCCGCGAGTAGAGCCAGCCCTGTCCGGTGTCACAGCCGATCCGGGCGAGCCGGTCGGCCTGCTCGGTGCTCTCCACGCACTCGGCGGTGACGGTGAGCCCGAGCCGGTGGGCGAGCTGGACCAACGCCTCGACGATGGTCTCGTCCGCCGGGTTGGGGTGCGCGCCGCCCTCGTCGTACTGGAAGCCGCGCACGAAGGAGCCGTCCAGTTTGAGGACGGAGACCGGCAGCCGGCTCAGATAGGCGAGGTTGGAGTAGCCCGTACCGAAGTCGTCGATCGCGATGTGCACCCCCATGTCGGACAGCGCCTGAAGGGCCTGGAGCGGGCGGCCCGCCGAACCCATCACCGCGGACTCGGTCAGCTCCAACTGCAGCAGATCGGGCGGGAGTTGGGTCTCCGCGAGAATCTCCGCCACGTCCGCCACCAGGTCGGAGTCCCACACCTGGCGCACGGCGACGTTGACGCTGACGAACACCGGCGGCACATCGGGGTGCTCGACCTGCCAGCGCCGCGCCTGCCGGCACGCGGTGCGCAGCACCCACTGGCCGAGCTGCACCACCGAGCCGTCCTCCTCGGCGATGCCGATGAACCGATTCGGCGGAAGCGTCCCGAATTGTGGGTGATTCCAGCGGACCAGCGCCTCGACCCCGTGCACCACCCCGTCGGCCATCCCCACCAGCGGCTGGTACTCAAGCGTGAACTCGCCGCGCTCCACGGCCGGGCGGAGCGTGGAGGAGAGCGCCTGGCGGGTCATGCGGTGCGCGTTGCGCTCGGGGTCGAAGAGCGTCCAGCGTGCCTTGCCGTCGGCCTTCGCCCAGTACAGCGTGGTGTCGGCGGCCTGCATCAGACCGGTGGCCGTGGTGCCGGCGCTGGCGCGCTCCACCACCCCGATCGAGGCCGACACCGACAGGCGCTGGCCGGCGAGGTCGAAGGGCTGCTGAAGCGCGTGCAGGACGGAGCGGGCCAGCTCGGCCAGTTGCTCCGTACCCGTGGAGTCCTCGACCAGGACGGCGAACTCGTCGCCGCCGAGCCGCGCCACCAGGTGGCCGCCGCTGCGCGCGTATCCGGACTGGTCGGCGCATTCGGTCAGCCGGCCCGCCACCGCGCTGAGCAGCCGGTCCCCGACCCGGTGGCCGAGCGTGTCGTTGACCGCCTTGAACCCGTCGAGGTCGAGGTAGCAGATCCCGATGCGGCCGGTGCCGTGGTCGTCGTACGCGGACGCTTCGAGCGCGGAGGTGAGCCGCTCGAAGAACAGGGTGCGGTTGGGCAGCCGGGTCACCGGGTCGTGCATCTGGAGGTGGCGCAGCCGGGCCTGGAGTTCGCGCCGGTCGCTGATGTCCGCGATGGAGAGCAGCACGCTGGAGCTGTCCGGCACGGGGGCGACCGTGACCTCGGCCCAGAGGGACTGCCCGTCGGGGTGCTTGAGGCGACGGGTGCAGCGGAACCGGTTGCGTGCCCCGCGCAGCACTTCGCGGTAGGCGTGCCAGCCGCGGTTGTCGGCGGCGAGGTCGACGAGGTCGGCGGCGTCCTGGTCGTGCAGCGAGGCCGGGTCGGTGCCCAGGAGTTCGGCGAGCGCGTCGTTGGCGGCGACCACCACGCCCTCGCGGTCGACGATCGCCATCGCGAGGTGGGCGGCGTTGAACGCGGCCCGGTAGTCGCGCAGTTCGGAGGCGGTGCGCCCGACGGCGTGCCGCGCGCTCTGCTCGGCCCGCAGCCCTTCGAGGAGTTCGGCCGCCCGGCCGGCGAGCGAGGCCCGCCGTGGTGCGGGGGAGTCGGGCGGGGGGCCGTTCTGTTCCCGGGGGCGCTCGGGCCGTTCCCGGGGGTGCTCGGGCAGGGGGTTTCCGGCGCGTTCCGCTGGGCGTTCCGCCAGGGCGCCCGAGATGCGGTCCGTATGACGCTCCGTGACGGGCGGCCGGATGGTCCCGGGTGCTTGACCCGGTCCTTCGGAGGTTCCGCTCACCGCTGGCTCCCGCAGTGCATTGAAGTTGTGCAGAGGTAGACGGAGTGGGTCGGGGTCTTCGGCCCGGGGTGGACGACGGCCTCGGGAGGCCGGATCCACGCGGGAAAGTGTGCCGATCATAGAGGCTGGCGCAACGCGCGATCCAGCTTCGTCCTCGTGATCAAGAGCACCCGGGGTCCGGTGTCGATCGTTGACCGATCGTTTCTGCGCGGGTCTGGTCGGGCTCGGGCCCTCGGTGATCGGTCGTGACTTTGCGTAAGTCACCGGGGTGTCGGGCCCCTCACCCTTCCGGGGCAGCAAAACAGGGCATACCAGAGTAAAGCTGCACAAAGTGGGCGGGATGTTCCGCATCCCGCTCCCGGAGGTCGACGTGCAGCGTCAGCAGACACCCGGGGGAGTGGAGCGTGTCCGGCTGCGCGGAGCCGTGGCGGCGCTCACCTCCCTCACGGCGCTCGCCGCCATCTCGCTGGTGTCGGGGCCCGCCGTCGCGGTGAACTCGGCCATGCCGTGCGCCCTGCCGAGGACCGACGCCCACCACTCGCTCGGCGTGGACACCTGGAACCGGGCCTATCCCCGCCCGGTCCACACCCTCAACGCGGTCATGGTCTTCCTGTCCTTCCCGGACTCGAAGCCGGCCACCGCTCCCGAGGACCTGGCCGCCGACTACTTCCCCGCCACCAGCCGCTTCTTCGAGCAGGCCTCGTACGGCAAGTTCCGCCTGAACGCCGAGCCGCAGCGCCGCTGGGTGCGGATACCGGCCGCCTCGACCTCGTACCGCATACAGCGTGACTGGGACCCGGCCCAGCGCACCCGCTATCTGCTGGACGCGATCAAGGCGGCCGACCCGACCACCGACTTCTCGAAGTACGACATCGTCTACCTGGTCGCCGACCCGGACGCGCCGGGCGTCGACTCGGACGCCACGAAGGTCGTGAACTTCGACCGGCCGGTGAGCGCCGACGGGCGGGACATCAACCGGGTCGTGACCGTCTTCGAGCACCACCCGCCGGACCGCAACGTGCTGGCCCACGAGACCGGGCACGTCTTCGACCTGCCCGACCTCTACCACCGGCCGCAGGACGGCAAGAACGGCGACTGGGACACCTACGTCGGCGACTGGGATGTGATGGGCAGTCAGTTCGGCACGGCACCCGACCTGTTCGGCTGGCAGAAGTGGAAGCTGGGCTGGCTCGACCGGCAGGAGGTCACCTGTGTGACGGGCGACGGCACGAGCCGGTTCACCCTGGAGCCGCTGTCCGCGTCGCCCGCGAAGGCGGGCCTCGCGGGCAAGCGCCTCGCGGTGGTCCGCACCGGCGAGGACCGGGCGATCGCGATCGAGGTACGCGACTCGGGCGGCCTGGACCGGGCCAGCTGCGACCAGGGCCTGCTCGTCTACCGGGTCCGCAGCGGGTCGGGCTCCGGCGGCGGCCCGGTCGAGGTGCTCGACGCGCACCCGGACACCGAGGCGTGCTGGGAGAGGTCGGTCTACCCGGCGCTCGCGGACGCGCCCATCGCGCTCGGCGAGACGTTCACCGTGCCCGGCGAGGGCATCCGGATCGAGGCCGAGGGCCGCACGAAGTCGGGCGCCTGGACGGTCAAGATCTCGCACTGAGGCCGGCCCGTCGGAACACGAAGAAGCCCCCCGCTTTCGCGAGGGGCTTCTTCCGTCTGTGCGCCGCCAGGGACTCGAACCCCGGACCCGCTGATTAAGAGTCAGCTGCTCTAACCAACTGAGCTAGCGGCGCCTGCTGACGTCGTAGACATTAGCATCCTGATCCGCGCGAGGAAAAATCGATATGCGAGGAGCGTCCGCGGGCTCGTTCCTGGCGGCCCGGACACAGGCCCAGAGCAGTACGTCGGGGCCCGGCAGCCAGGGGCGGCGGGTGTCGGGGGCCACCAGCCAGCGGGCCGAGCCCGTGTTCTCCCGGTCCGGGCGGACCAGCGCCGGGACGGTGACGGCGTCGCCCGGGCCGTGACACAGGAGCGGCGGGACCGGGACGTCCGAGCCGTGCCACTCCTCCCACTCCAGGAGCGAGGGCAGGCGCTGCGCGGTGCCGGGGGCGGCGAACAGGAGCATCCGCCCCCGGTGGACCGCCACCGGGCCCGAGCCGGGCCCCGCGGCCCACAGGTGGTCGAGCATGCGGCGCCCGAACATCGAGGGGACGTTCACGACGTCGAAGACCGTGCCGCAGGGCAGCACGCCCGGCGCGGTCGGGCGGCCCTCCCAGAGGGCGAGGGTGCTGCGCGGATGGGTGGCCGCGGAGGACAGCCAGGCGGCACCGGCCGCGGTCACCTCGCCGACCTGATGGCCGCCCTCGTCGCGCAGGAGCCGGAAGATGTCGAGCTCCTCCTGGCCCCCGGCCGCCACCCCACGGCGGCCGACCGCCGTCAGCGGGCCGCCGCCCGTCGCCGTCCCGTGGTCGCCGCTTCCCCTGCCGTTGTCGCTGCTCATGCTCTACGTCTACCGGGCCGCCGCGTCCGTCTCCGGCTGCTTGGCGGAAACCGGGACAGGGCGGGGCGGGAGGGCGTATCTTGCGCTCCGGCATATGCCCCGGGCCCGTGGTCGCGAGAGCGCCGGACGGGCGGTCCCGGGCCTTGCGGCCGGCCCTCCGGCCTAGGGGACGTCTCCGCCGCGCAGCAGGTCGCGGCCGAACTCGATCATCTTCTTCGCGTAGTCCTCGGTCCACTGGGCCCGCTCCGCCACGTCGGCGGGGGTCAGCCGGTCGAAGCGGCGGGGGTCGGCGAGCTGCGCCGCCGCGATCGCCTGGAACTCGACCGCCCGGTCCGCCGCGGCCCGGAAGGCCAGGGCCAGCTCGGTCGAGCGGGTCAGGAGCGCCCGGGGGTCCTCCATGGACTCCAGGTCGAAGAAGTGCTCCGGGTCGGCGGTGGCCTCGGAAGGCTCGAAGAGCAACGGCGCCGGCCTCAGCCGCTGCCGCTCCTCTTTCCGCTCGTTCTCCGGCATGTCTGTCCTCCCACGGGCAGGTCGACGCTCTGGCTCCGGGGCGCCCGGGCCACCGTCCATTGTCCCGCCCCCGCGCAAGGGGGCCTTCCGGTGCCCTCTGCCCCGAGGCGCCCGCGCACTCGGGGCAGGCCGGGCGGCCGTGCGCGTTCGGTCAGGGCTGCCAGAGGACCCGGTGTTCGGCGAGGTGGGCCAGGACCGCGTGGTTCGCCTCCCACCCGTCCGGGAACTTCACCGTGACGCCCAGCTGGACCGGTTCCGTCGAGGGGTGGTCGTCCAGGAGGTCGGTCACGCCCGCGCGGCACACCACGATGCAGGCGTGGCGGTGGCGGGAGGCCAGGACGCACAGGCGGCCCGTCTCCAGGTGGAAGGCCGTCGCGTCCGGGCGGCCCGACAGGGGGTGCAGGACGACCGTCACGTCGAACTCCCTTCCCTGGAGCCGGTTCGCCGTGTCGACCGCCACTCCGCTCACGCCCAGCTCCGCGAGCGCCGCCCGGATCGCGGCGGCCTGGTCGCGGTGTGCGGTGCCGACCGCGATCCGGTCCGCGGTGAGCGGGGCCGGGTCGGGGGAGCGCTCGCTGGTCGCCGCTCCGCCCCGGTCCAGGAGGCGGCGTACGACCTGGGCGGCCGCGCGGACCGCCTCCGGGTCGGTGCGCGGGGTGTGCCGGGCCGGCAGTTCGAGCAGGGCCCAGCCCGACTCGGCCGCCTCGTCGAGCGCGCGGTCCGGCGCCGAGCCGTCCGAGGCGACGCCGAAGGCGAGCCGCCGGTCGCCGTGGTTGGTGCCGCTGCGGAACGGGGTGAACGGATAGAACGCGTTCGACACCAGCGGGGCCGCCGACGCCGGGAGCCGCCAGGACACCGGAAGCCGGTGCTGCGGCAGCTCCGGGTTGTGCGCGAGCAGGGTGGAGACCGCGCTCGCCGAGGGATCGTAGGAAAGCCCCGCCCACTGCTCGGCGTCGGCGATCGCGAACGGGTCGAGCTGGCCCGGGTCGCCCACGAACAGCGCCCGCTCGAAAAGCCCGGCCACCGCGAGCAGCGCGTCGGAGCGCATCTGGTACGCCTCGTCCACGATCGCGTGCCGCCAGGGCTCGACGTCCTTCACGTGCGCCCACTTCGCGGCCGTCGAGATCACCACGTCGAGCCCCGCGAGATCACCCGCCTTCGACGACTTCCGCACGTTCTCCAGCTCGTCGAGGGCCTTGTCGTACGGGTCGCTGTCGCTGCTGTGCAGCCGGCCGACCGGCAGCTCGGGGGCCTTCTCGGCGAGGCGTACCACCAGGTCGTCGACCTGCGAGTTGGTCTGCGCCACCACCATCAACGGGCGCCCCGCCGCCGCCAGTTCGAGCGCCGCGCGCACCACGAGCGTGGACTTGCCCGCGCCCGGCGGCGAGTCCACGACGACGCCGCGCGCCGAGCCGTGCAGGGTGTCGGCGAGGATCGCCTCGGTGGCCGCGGTCGCCGCCGCCCCGGGATCGAAGACGGTCACAGGAGATCCTCGGGGGTCGGCGCGTCGGGCTGTTCCGCGGTGGCGGAGCCGGGCGGCCCGCCGTGCGTCCAGGGGGTGGCTTCCGGGTCGGGCAGCTTGGGGGCGCCGCGCTGCTCGTGCTCGAACAGCGTCCAGCAGATCCGGTCGCCCTTCTCGGGGACGGAGCCGGGCACCGGATCCTTGGCGCGCCCCATCTTGTCCAGGACGCGCAGCACGAGGGCGCCGCCCGGCTCGTACGTCACGAACTCGGCCTTCTGCGGCTTGCCGTCGAGCGTCCGGTACACCTTCGCGCCCTCGGCGAGGTGCGGGGCGTCGTCCGTGCGCAGGGTCAGCAGGGGGCGGGGGCTGGGGCGCTTGGACTCCGACCAGGCCGGGGTCACCTCGACGACCTCGCCCGCGAACGCCTCGCCCGCGAGCCTTCGGCCCGCCATCACCAGCGGGTCGTCGAGCGCCTCGCCCGCTTCGAGCTCGGCCTGGGCGCGCTCGCGGCGCAGCAGCTTGGTGGCGGCCGTCACCGCGTCGTCGCGGCGCGGCTGGGGCGGCTCGCCCGCGGTGACGCGGTCGCGGTGGCCGGTGAACGACCAGCGGTCGCTGGTCCAGCGCGCGGCCGCCCGCTCGCCCTCGGGAAGCTCCCGCAGCAGGTCGAGGGCGTGCCACACCGCGGACCAGGTCGGCATGAGCTGGGCCGCGAGCAGACGGCGGATCTCCCGCTCGGCGGCGGTCAGTTGACCGAGGCGGTCGTCTGCGGCCAGGCCGTCCTCGGCCGCCTGCAAGGCCTGGCGGGCCCGGTCGTAGCGCTCCACGGCGGGGGCGAGCAGCCGGTTGTCGAACGCCGGGTCGGTGGCCGGGCCGGCCGGCGGGCAGAGCAGCTGGCCGTCGGCGTCCCGCGCCAGCTCGGCCCGCAGCGCGGCCTCGGCACCGGACTCCCCGTCGGGCGGGTCGATCCAGGCGAGCAGGGCGCCCAGGTGCTGGTCCTCCAGGCTGGACTGGCCGGTCGCCCAGTGCCGGCCCAGGAGGTCGGTCGCGGCCAGCAGCAGGGCGGCCCCGGGGGTGCGGGCACGCTCGGCGTAGTGCGTGAACCAGCGGCCGAGGAGCGGGACGCGGGGCGGCGCGGGATACGGCGCTTCCGGGTCCTGCTCGGCGGTGCGGCGAAAGCGCATCGAGCGGCCGAGGAGGCGGACGAAGTCGACGCCGGCCCGGCCGGGGACGATCAACTGCGGCGCGTCCGCGCACAGTTCGACCTCGACCTTGGTCTTCTTGCCCGTCTCCGGATCGGTCTCGGAGCGCTCGGTGAGCTCGATGTCGTCGGCGTACGCGTCCAGGTACGGCAGTACGGCTTCGGCGAGGTCGGCCAGGAACGTGAAGCGCAGATCGCGGTCGCGGGGCTGGGGGACCACGAGCAGGGCCGGGGCGTCGCGGTCGGTGCCGACCAGGGCGCCGAGCGGGGCGCCCGCCTCGCCCGCCGTGGTGAGCGGCACGAACACGAGGGGCCGCTCGCTCAGGTGGCGGTGGCGGACGGTGGTCAGCGGCTGGGCGCGGCCGGACTCGACGGCCTCCAGGCGGGCGAGGGTGGCGATCAGCGACACGGGGCACCCGCCTCCGCGCGCAGGGCGGCCGCGCGGCGCACCGCGGCCACGGTCGGGTCCGCCGGGTCGCCCGACTCGCCGCGCGCGGCCGAGAGGACCTCGCCGACCGTCGTCAGGGAGCCGAGCTCGCCCCGCAGCGCGCGGCCGAGCGCGGTCACCGTGCCCTCGTCGCGGGCCCGGCCCCGGCAGTGGAAGGCCAGCTCGCAGGCGGCCAGGCACTCCGGCGCGTACACCGCGGGAACGGCCTCGACCGCCGTGGCGAGGGCCGCGCCGGACTGGCCGTCGAGGTCGAACGTGGTGCCCGGCGGCAGCTCGTCCGCGATGTCCTCGATCCGGGCCAGACGCGTCAACTGCCGCCGCGTCACCGACAGTTGCTTGCGTACGTCGACCACGGAGGCGGTCGGCAGGTTGGAGAAGTCCTTGGGGCAGACGAGGAGCACCGAATGGTCGACCGAGGCGCCCTCGGTCAGGGCCGCGACTCGTTCGAGGGCGAGCACGTACACCGCGGACTGGCGGGCGGCCGCGCCGACCTTCGACGCGTCGGCCGCCGCGTCGATCATGGGGAAGGACTTGATCTCGACGACCGTCCAGCGGCCGTCGGGGTGGACCACCACCGCGTCCGGCTCCAGGTAGGCGGGGGAGCCGGCGACCTCCAGGGCCAGCATCGGATGGTCGAGCAGCGCCCAGTCCCCGGCCTCGGTGGCCTCGCGCAGGGCGAGCGAGGTGCGGGCCGCGCGGCCCTCGGGGCCGGCCGCCGCGAGATCGGGTGTCGAGGCCTGTCCCGGCGGCTCGGCGCCCGCGCCCATCCGCTCGTGCAGCAGGCGCAGCAGCTCGGTGCCGCCGTCGCCCTTCACCTTCGCCTCGAAGGCGTTGCCGCGCATGAAGGCGAACTGGGACTGGCCGAAGGCCGCCGACGGCGAGCCGATCGCCTCGGCGAGCGCGCCCTTGTCCACGCCCGCGCCGTCCAGGATCGCGCGTCTGCGGCAGCCCGGGTTCGCGGCGAGGGCCGCGAGCGCCCGCGCGTCGAGCGGCCGGGCCGGGGTGGCCGGGCCGCGCAGTTCAGCGAGCCTTCGACGGAGCGCCGTCGTCGGCTTCTGCTCGGGTGTCGGAGGAGGTCCGCTGCCCAGGGATTCGCTCACCCGCCGAAGTCTCGCATCCGGCACTGACAATCGAGGCGCCGGTGGCGGAAGAGGCCGGTGCGAAGCGGGTCCGTACGCGCTCCGCGAAGCGCAGCAGGGGGCGGGAGAGCAGCAGGCCGAGGCCCATCACGGCGACGCCCGCGACCGCGTCGAGCAGGTAGTGGTTGGCCGTGCCCATCACCACGAAGGTGATGGTCAGCGGGTAGGCGACGGCGGCGATCCGGGTGATCCGGCTGCCGCCGAACCGCCACAGCATCACCCCGCACCACAGGGCCCACCCGACGTGCAGGCTGGGCATCGCGGCGAACTGGTTCGTCATGCCGCCGAGCCCGCGCGGCGCGCTGGCCTCGCCGCCCCACCAGCCGTGCGAGCTGTACTGGGCCATCGTGTCGGTGAAGCCGTACACCGCCGGGAGCAGCCGGGGCGGGCAGGTCGGCAGGAAGGTGAAGCCGATCAGGCCGAGCAGGGTCGAGGTCATCAGCCAGCCGCGGGCCGCCCGGTACTGGGTGGGGCGGCGGCGGAACAGCCAGATCAGGACGGCCGGGGTGATGACGTAGTGCAGCGAGGCGTAGATGAAGTCGGCGGGTATGCCCAGGGCCGGGGTGTGCGTGAACAGCCTGTTCAGCGGGTGCTCGGCGTTGAGGTGGAGCGTCTTCTCCAGGTTCAGGATGGACAGGCCGTGCTCGACGGCCCGCGCCTCGTCGCCGCGTACGATCAGCCGGCCGAGCGTGTACACCCCGTATATGAGCGCGATGAGTGGGAGTTCGGTCCACCAGCGCGGTCGCGTGGCGTGCTGCGGCGGCTGCATCCGGCAGGTTCCCCCAACTGGTCCTCGGGCTGCCCGCTGGGGGCCTCCGGGTTTTCGACGTGCGTTCAACCGTACGGTGTAAGTGATCGCATGCACGCAGCACCCCGGCGTTGGGGTCAGACGCCCAGGTCCGGCTCCTGGTTGCTTCCGGAGGTGCGCGATGATGGTTATGGAACATTTCGTACGGATCGGGAGAGAACACCCATGGCAGCCGCCGCACCGCGCATCCTGCTGGCCCGGCACGGGCAGACCGAGTGGTCGCTCGCGGGCAAGCACACCGGCCGGACCGACATCCCCCTCCTGGAGGAGGGCCGGCGCGGCGCGAAGCTGCTCGGTGAGCGGCTGCACCGGGAGCCGTGGGGCGGACTGCCCGGCGTGGAGGTGCGCACCAGTCCGCTCGTGCGGGCCGCCGAGACGTGCGAGCTCGCGGGGTTCGGCGAGCGGGCCGAGCCGTGGGACGCGCTCATGGAGTACGACTACGGCGCGTACGAGGGCATGGCGCCGCCCGAGATCCAGGCGGTGCGGCCCGGCTGGTTCATCTGGCGGGACGGGGTGCCGGACGGGGAGACCCTGGCGGAGATCTCGGCGCGGGCGGACGAGGTGGTGGCGTGGGCGCGCTCTGCCGGGCGGGACGTGCTGGTGTTCGCCCACGGGCACATCCTGCGGGTGATCGCGGCGCGCTGGCTGGGCGAGGACGTCTCGTTCGCGGCCCGCATCCGCCTCGACCCGACGTCGCTTTCGGTACTGGGGTGGGCGTACGGGGAGCCGGCGGTCGAGCGGTGGAACGACACGGGGCACCTTGAGCGGTGAGCAGGTGGGGGTGCGGCTCCCTCGTGTACCGCTGGGGGTTCCTCCCCGAGGCTGAGGGACCCTGGGGGCTCCGCCCCCAGACCCCCGTCGCGCCTTAAGGGCGCTCGTCCTCAAATGCCGGGCGGGCTGAAGGGGCCCGCATGGGCCCGCACTGGTCAGCCGGGCGGGCTGAAATGCCCTGATGCTGGCCGGCACCAGGGCCTTCAGGGGCGCGGGGAACTGCGCGACCGGCCACGCACGGTCCGCAGCCGAACCGTGCGTTCAGGGGCCCGGGGCGCAGCCCCGGAGAGCCCGCCCACCCCTTTTCACCCCCGGAGGGTTGAGGGAAGGGGCGGGGAGGGGCCAAATTCCGGGGTTCGGGGCGGAGCCCCGAGGGTTACACCGCCACCGCCGCCCGGCGTTCCAGGAAGGCGGCCACCTCCGGGGACGCCCGGTGGGGGGCCAGGATGCGGGACGTGTCGGCCAGCATCGCCTGGATCCGGGTGGACTGGACCTGGCTGAGGAGGTCCAGGACCGCCTGGCCGGCCGCCGCCGATTCGGCGGGCGCGCCCGCCCGGGCGAGGTCGTCGGCGAGCTCGGCCCGGTACAGGGCCAGGTTGCGGGCGAAGTGCGGATCCTGCAGCGAGGCCGCGCGGTGGGCGTGGCGGGCCGCCCGCGACCAGTCGCCGAGCGCCGACCAGCACTGCGCCTGGAGCATCTCCAGCTCGGCCTCCACGAAGAAGGACATCCACTCCGGGTCGGCGTCCGAGGCGCCCCGCGCGAACTGGGCGAGTGCCCGCGAGAGCGACTCCTCGCACGCCGAGCGGTCGCCGAGCCCCGCCCAGCCGCCGGCCTCGCGCAGCGCGAGCAGGGACGTCAGCCGCGGCGAGCCGAGCGCGCGGGCCGCCCGCTCGCCCGCCTGCGCCGCCCGCATCGCCTCGCGCGGCCGGCCCATGTCCCGGGCCAGGAACGACATGTTGCAGAACGCGTGCGCCTCAAGGCCCGGGTCGCCGGCGAGGCGGGCCGTGGCGAGCGCCTCCGCGTAGTGCGAGCGCGCCTCGCCGAAGCGGCCCGAGTCGTGCGCCAACCAGCCGACGGAGATGGCCAGTTCACCGGCCCCGGTGTGCAGCCGCTCCTGTGTGGCGGGGCGGGAGGCGCTGGCGTCCAGCAGGGCGTAGGCCGTGCGCAGCGGCTGGGCGGCCCGCTGGTACAGGCCGTCCGCGCCGTGCCGGTCGTCGAGCAGTCTGATCCTGCGCACCGCCTCTTCGACGGCGCTCACCTCGGCCTCGCCGACGCGCTGGACGGCACGGGCGGTTGCCGGGCCGAGGCCCAGCGAGACGGCCGCCACGGTGGCGGTGGAGCCCGTCATGAATGCGCGACGCAGCACGTCGCTCTCCTCGTGGTTCTGGTGGTGGTGGGACGAGTCGTGCGGGGGTGGGGCGGCGGGGCGGGGCGCGAGGTGCAGCAGGGACGCCGTGCCGGAGGCCGGCCGCGCCCCCCGCCCTCGTACCGTTTCTCTCGCCGAGAACCCCAGATCCGCAAGGGTCAAACCCGGGAACATGTACCGGAAGACCCTTTCGTAGGCGTAATTGGGACAGCGGATCTCGCCGTTCTCCACGCGCCCGATGTAGCGGGCGTCGCAGGCGACCTGCTCGCCGATCTCGCGGGCGGCCCGGCGGACCGCGGCCGCGAACTCTCCCGGCGAGCGGGCGCCCCTCAACTGCCGGAAGGCCAGGTTGGGTTCCCGCGCGAGCCGGCCCGGACTCTGCGGGGTCCGCTTGTTCACCCGGGGCTCGGCCTGGGGATCTGGTGACGACGCCATGGCTTGACAGCTCTCTCTGGCGGGGTGATGCGGAGCAAGAACGTACCTGCTGTGACGGGCCGTTCACACAGTGTTTGCCTACAAAACGGATATCTCACCCACGATCCGCCATGAACTGCCATCCTTTGCGGCGGCGTGCCGCCGTTCCCCTTGACGCGCAAGGGCGTTGAACCGGGTGGAGAGCACCAGAACACCGCGCGACGCGGAGGGCTTGCCTTGTTGGAGGACTGCGTGAACACCGACACCGACCTCGACTTCACCGTCTCCGGTACGCAGACGACGACCGTCCGTCATCCGCACTCGCCGCAGGCGAGCGCCCCGCCGGCCGCCGCGTGCGGCGACGCGGAGGAGCCCTGCGACCTGGTGACCGTGCCCGCCCGGCAGGGTCTTGAGGCCGTCGACATCATCCGCCGCGCCGCCGCCCCGGCCGCCGTGGGGCCCGTCCTGCACGACGGGACCTGCGACACCCTCGGCTTCCTGGTGCCGTCCGGCACCGCCGCCGCCTGGGACGTGCCCGGCAGCGCCTGTACGGAGACCAACGGGCGCGGGCTGCGCATCGAGGGCCTGCCCGTCGAGCCCCCCGTCACCGGCTCCGGCTGGCTCCTGCCGCCGAACACCACCGAGGTCACCGATCCGGGCCTGCTGCGCGCGGCCCTCGGCGAGGCGGCCCGGATGATCGAGGCCGCCGACGGGATCCGCGAGGCCGAGGGCCGCTGAGGCCGCCGGGGCCCGGGAGGGCGGCAGCCGCCCGGGCGGTCGATAATGGCCGGATGGCGAAGAGCAGCAGGCGGCGCGGGCCCGAGCCCGTCGTCGAGACCGTGGACGGCGGCCTCGCCGAACTCATACCCGACCGGGACCGCACCGGCGGGTGGACGCTGCTGCTCGACGGGGCGCCCCAGTCCCATGTGGACCTCGAAGCCCCGGACCGGCTGACCTTCGAGTATCAGCGCCGCCTCGGCCACGTCATCGACCTCGCCGCCCCGGCCGGCCAGGCCCTGAACGTGCTGCACCTGGGCGGCGGCGCCTTCACGCTCGCCCGCTACATCGCGGCCACCCGGCCCCGCTCCACCCAGCAGGTCGTGGAGCTCGACGCCGCGCTGGTCCAGCTCGTGCGCCGGGAGCTGCCGCTCGATCCCGGGGCCCGGATCCGGGTGCGGGGCGGTGACGCGCGGGCCGGGCTCGCCAAGCTCCCCGACGCCTGGGCCGACCTCGTCATCGCGGACGTGTTCAGCGGGGCCCGCACCCCGGCCCATCTGACCAGCACCGAGTTCCTCAACGACGTGCGCCGGGTGCTGAAGCCCGGCGGTACGTACGCCGCGAACCTCGCCGACGGGCCGCCGCTCGCGCATCTGCGGGGCCAGATCGCCACCGCCGCCGGGGTGTTCGCCGAGCTGGCCCTCGCCGCCGACCCGACGGTGCTGCGCGGCAAGCGGTTCGGGAACGCGGTGCTCGTGTGCTCGGCCGTGCCGCTGCCCGTCGCCGAGCTGACCCGGCGGATCGCGGGCGACCCGCACCCCGGGCGCGTACAGCACGGGCGGGAACTGGCCGACTTCACCGGCGGGGCGGTCGCGGTGAGCGACGCGAGCGCGAAGCCCTCACCGGCCCCGCCCGCCTCCGCGTTCCGCTGAGCCCGAGCCCGAGCCCGAGCCCGAGCCCGAGTCTGAGTCTGAGTCCGACCCGCCCGGTCAGGTGTTGTTGATCTCCACCGAGGGCGGATGGCCGTTCCAGGTGCAGAACACCGACACCGTCTCGCTGCCGCGCGTGAAGGTGACCCGTATCCACTCGGTCTGGATCCAGCGGTCCATGCGCCAGCCGGACGCGGGCGTCGCCGACACCAGCTGGGCCGAGGTGTCCCCGAGGTCGAAGACGACCCGGCCGCCCGCGACGTTGTACCCCTGCACCGCGCCGGAATTGGCCGGATCGCCCGAACTGCCCGACGTGCCGGGCGACTTGTTCCCGGACGCTTCGGACGAGGGGCTTCGGCTGCCCGACGGCTTCCCGCTCCCCGTGCTCTTGGACGGCTTCTGCGAGGCGGCGGGGGGCGTCGGGGGCGGGGTCTCCTTGGGGCGCCGGGTCGACGACGCGTCCGGCGACGAGCTCTGGTTCACGCGCGCGTCGCCGCTGATCGGCAGCGCGCGGGGCGGGTCGTACGCCGTACCGGCCATCACCGTGTGGACGCCCCACCAGGAGAGCGTCACCGAAGCTCCGGTAGCGAGCGACCACGCCAAACCGTGTACGAGTCCTCTGTGCATCCGGGCCATACTGCACCACGAGCCCCACCCGTGTCCCACCAGCGCCGACTCCACTCCCACGGGGGACCGCGCTCCTCCGGATGGCGTACGGTGCGGGCCATGGCAAGTGTGCTCGTGGTCGAGGACGACCAGTTTGTCCGCTCCGCCCTCATCCGCCACCTCACCGAGGCCTCCCACACGGTACGGAGCGTCGGCACGGCACTTGAGGCGCTGCGCGAAGTGGCCCATCTCCGTTTCGACGTGGTCATCCTGGACCTCGGCCTGCCCGATCTGGACGGGTCCGAGGCGCTGAAGATGCTGCGCGGAATCACCGACGTACCGGTGATCATCGCGACCGCGCGGGACGACGAGACGGAGATCGTACGGCTGCTCAACGACGGCGCCGACGACTACCTCACCAAGCCGTTCTCCGTGGAGCACCTCTCCGCGCGGATGGCCGCCGTGCTGCGCCGGGCGCGCGCCACGGCCGGGGCCGAACCGCCCTCGCGGGTGCTCCAGGTCGGCGGCCTCCGCGTCGACCCGCTGCGCCGCCAGGCCGAGCTCGACGGCGTACGCCTCGACCTGACCCGGCGCGAGTTCGACCTGCTCGCCTTCCTCGCCGGGCGGCCCGGTGTGGTCGTGCCGCGCAAGGAGCTGCTCGCCGAGGTGTGGCAGCAGTCGTACGGCGACGACCAGACCATCGACGTCCATCTGTCCTGGTTGCGGCGGAAGTTGGGCGAGACGGCGGCCCGGCCCCGCTATCTGCATACCCTGCGGGGTGTCGGCGTGAAGCTGGAGCCGCCGCGATGAGGTGGGCGCTGGTCAAGGTCTGTCTCGCCGTCACCGTGATGGTCGTGGTCGCCTTCGCGGTGCCGCTCGGCATGGTCATCAAGGAGATGGCCCGCGACCGGGCGTTCACCAACGCCGAACGGCAGGCCGCGGCGATCGGGCCGACGCTGTCCATCACCACCGACCGCGACGCCCTGGAGCGGGCCGTCGCCTCCACCCAGTCCGGCGCCGAGGGCCGGATGGCGGTGCACGTCCCGGCGGATCCGGCCGTGCCGGGCAGCGCGCCGGTGGACATCGGCACGCAGCGGGCCGCGACCAAGGACCTCGAAGCGACCCGGAAGGTCATCAGGGCCTCGATCTCGGACGTCTCGGGCGGCTCGACGCTGCTCCAGCCGACCGCGCTGAGCTCCGGCCAGATCGCCATCGTCGAGGTCTTCGTGCCGGAGGCCGAGGTCACCAACGGCGTCGCGACGGCCTGGCTGGTCCTCGCGGGCGTCGGCATCGGCCTGATCATCGGCTCCGTCGCGGTCGCCGACCGGCTCGGCGTACGGATGGTCCGCCCGGCCCAGCGGCTCGCTGGCGCGGCGCAGGACCTCGGCGAGGGCAAGCTCGGGGCGAGGGTGCCCGAGGAGGGGCCCACCGAACTGCGCTCGGCGGCCGTCGCGTTCAACTCGATGGCCGACCAGGTGGTCCAACTCCTCGCCAACGAAAGGGAGTTGGCGGCCGACCTCTCGCACCGGCTGCGCACCCCGCTCACCGTGCTCCGGCTGAACGCGGCCTCCCTCGGGGACGGCCCCGCGGCCGACCAGACCCGGGCGGCGGTCGAGCAGCTGGAGCGGGAGGTCGACACGATCATCCGCACGGCGCGCGAGGCGAAGCCGAAGACGCAGCCGGCCGGGCCGGGGGCGGGCTGTGACGCCTGCGAAGTCATCCTGGAGCGGATGGAGTTCTGGTCCGCGCTCGCCGAGGACGAGGGGCGCGAGGTGCGGCTCGCGGGGGTGGACCGGCCGGTCCGCATCCCGGTCGCCCGGCCCGACCTCGTGGCCGTGCTCGACGCGCTGCTCGGCAACGTGTTCCGGCACACGCCGGAGGGGACGGCGTTCTCGGTGGACGTCCACAACGGGGAGGACGCGGTGATCGTGCTCGTCTCCGACGCGGGGCCCGGGATCGCGGATCCCCGGGCGGCGATGGCGCGGGGCAACAGCGGGGGGCGGCCCGGCTCGACGGGGCTCGGCCTCGACATCGTCCGCCGTGTCGCGGAGTCGACGGGCGGGGACGTCCGGATCGGCCACTCCGTCCTGGGCGGGACGGAGGTCCGCCTCTGGATCGGCCTGGGGCGGCCCGCCCCGACCCGCCGAAGCCACCGCCTCCGCCGCCGCGGCGTGTCGGCCTAGCCCCTCGGATGCCTCCGGGGCCGCGCCCCGGGCCCCCTCGGCCCGCCTGCGGCCCGTCGTGGCCTTTCGCGCAGTTCCCCGCGCCCCTTAAACCCGCCTTCGTCCGCGGGCCGTAGGGGCCGTTCGCGCAGTTCCCCGCGCCCCTGACCCCGTTTTCGTCCGTCCACCGTGCGTGGCTGGTCGCGCAGTTCCCCGCGCCCCTAAATGCCCGGTGCGGGCCAGCACCGGGCAACCTCAGCCCGTCCGGCGTTTGAGGACGAGCGCCGTTCAGGCGCGGACGGGGGTGCAGGGGGCGGAGCCCCCGCAGGGGGTCTGGGGCGCAGCCCCAGGGCTCAGCCGATTCAACCCGCCGCACGGGCGGGAGGGTGGGCAACCCCCCCAGGGAGGCCGGGCTTAACCTCTCCCGATCGGATCCTTAAGGGGAACCTAAGATCCCCAAGCCCCGCCCAGGACAGGGCATTTGTCCGAATCCCCCGGGCTAGCGTGCTGCCCGCACCCCCAGAAAACCCCGCAACGCAGAGGCAGGCACGGCATGGGCACCAGTACGCACCGGCGCAGGGCGAGCGGCAAGACCAAGGTGATCGGCGGCCTCGTCGCCGCGGCGGTCGTCGGCGGCGGAGCCTTCGCGCTCACCGGCACCGCCCAGGCCGCCTCGATCGGCGCGGCGTACACCAAGACCAGCAGCTGGACCGGTGGTTACACCGGGCAGTACGTCATCACCAACGACACCGGCAAGGCGCTCTCCGACTGGACCCTGGAGTTCGACCTGCCCGCAGGCACCACCCTCGCCTCCCTCTGGAACGGCGACCAGACCGTCAAGGGCCAGCACGTGACGGTGAAGCCCCCGAGCTGGGACAAGGCCGGCCTCGCCCCGGGCAAGTCCGTGACCGTCGGCTTCGTCACCTCCGCGAGCGGCACCGCGGGCGACCCGACCGGCTGTCTCATCGACCAGGAGAAGTGCTCGGTCGACACCGGCGCCACCCCGCAGCCCAGCGGCCGCCCCACCGGGCAGCCCACCGCGAAGCCCTCCCAGTCGGCGAGCACCAAGCCCACCACCAAGCCGACCGCGCAGCCCTCCAAGCCGGCCACCGCGATACCCACCCCGAGCAAGACGCCCTCCGGAGGCGGCGGCACGGCGAGCGGCGCCGGGTTCGCCCCGTACGTCGACACCTCGCTCTACCCGACGTACGACCTCGCGGGCACCGCCGACAAGACCGGCGTGAAGCAGTTCAACCTCGCCTTCGTGACCTCGGGCGGCGGCTGCGCCCCGCTGTGGGGCGGCGTCACCGACCTGCCGGGCGACAAGGTCGCCTCGCAGATCGGCGCGCTGCGCGCCAAGGGTGGTGACGTCCGGGTCTCCTTCGGCGGTGCCTCCGGCTCCGAGCTGGGTCTGGTCTGCAAGAGCGCCGACGAGCTGGCCGCCGCGTACGGCAAGGTCATCGACGCGTACAAGCTCACCAAGGTGGACTTCGACATCGAGGGCGCGGCCCTGCCCGACACCGGCGCCAACGCCCGCCGCGCCCAGGCCATCGCGAAGCTCCAGCAGTCCCACCCCGGGCTCGACGTCTCGTTCACGCTGCCCGTGATGCCGGAGGGCCTGACCCAGCCCGGTGTCGACCTCGTCGCCGACGCCAAGAAGAACGGCGTCAAGGTCTCGGCCGTGAACATCATGGCGATGGACTACGGGCCCTCCTACAGCGGGAACATGGGTGACTACGCGATCCAGGCCGCCACGGCAACCCAGGCCCAGATCAAGGGAGTTCTGGGTCTGTCGGACGCCGCCGCCTGGAAGGCCGTCGCGGTCACCCCGATGATCGGCGTCAACGACGTCAACGTCGAGAAGTTCACCGTCGCCGACGCCACCAAGCTCGTGGACTTCGCGAAGTCCAAGGGGCTGGCCTGGCTCGCCATGTGGTCCGCCGCCCGTGACCAGCAGTGCCCCGGCGGCGCCAAGGACTCCGCCGACCCGACCTGCTCCTCGATCGCCCAGGAGCCGCTCGCCTTCACCAAGGCCTTCGGCGCCTACAAGTAACCCCAGAGGAAAGGCCTTCGGGCCTCGCTGAACCAGCGTCCCGGCCGGTGCGCACCTTCCCCCACGTCGGCCGGGGCGCCTCAGCGCGTGGACGCCCGGGCCACCAGGGCCAGGACGGCGACCGCCACCACCACCGCGGCCACCACGCCCCACCCGATCACCCCGAACGCCGCGAGCACGCACACCAGCGGCACCACGACCAGCAGGAACGGCAGGAGCGAGTACCGGTTCACCTTCATCTCCTTCACCGTGCCGCCTCCAGATAGTCCATGAGCGGGTCCCACTGGCCCGGCCGTGCCGACGCGTCGCCGGACAGGGCCGCCGGGTCCTCGCGCCACGCGGCCCGTACGCCGGTGGAGAGCGCCCGGTCGCCGCCGCTGAACAGGGCGCTCAGCTCGTCCATCCGGGCCACCAGGGCGCGTACCCGGGGATCGGTCGGATCGGTGCCGGCGGACCTCAACTCCTCGGCCCGCCGGTACAGTTCGGGCCACTCGACCTCCAGGAGGTAGTGCGCGGCCGGCCCGGCCGCCGCGCCGTGCCGGCCGAGCGCGCGCATCTGGTCGTCGTCGAGGTGGCGGCGCACCGCCCCTTCCGCGGCGCCGGTGGCGCGCAGCGCGTCGAGGACCGCGGCGGTCGTCGGGGGCCGGCCGTCCGCCAGCTCGTCCTCGATGTGCACGAGGCGGTCGCGCAGGGTGGCGAGCGCCGCGAGGTGGGCCTCGACGCTCTCGCGGTGGTCGCGCAGGACCCGCGCCGGATCCAGGCCCGAGTCCAGGCAGCGGGCGACGGTGTCGAGACCGAGGCCCAGGCTGCGCAGGGCGAGCACCTGGTAGAGGCGTTCGATGTCGTCCTCGGTGTACTCCCGGTGCCCGCCCGCAGTGCGGCGGGACGGGGACAGCAGGCCGATGGTGTCCCAGTGGTGCAGCGTGCGGACGGTGAGCCCGCTCGCCTCGGCAAGGGGGCCCACCTTCCAGGTGGATTCGCTCATACGGCCACTGTGCATCCTCACGCCGCGTGAGGTTCAAGGCCCGCGCCCGCCCGGTGCGACGGGAGGCGGGAGCGGGCCCCGCCTCAGACCCGCGACGTCCGCCACTCCTCCGCGTAGTCGTTGAAGATCGCCCGCAGATGGTGGCCGATCTTCAGGTAGTCCAGGTCGTCGAGGTTGGCGAGCGAGACCCGCACCGACCACTCGGGGCCCTCGAAGCCACCGCCGTTGAGCAGCACCACGCTGGTCTGCTCGGCGAGCCGGAACAGCGGGTCGACGGGCTCGTAGTTCTTCTCCAGGAAGGCCGCGAAGTCCTTGCCGTGGACGCGCTCGGCCTCGGCGAGCAGATCGAGCTCGATGTAGTACCCGGCCCGCTTCGGATCGTCCGCGATCTTCATCTGGGCTCCCTCCAGGAGGAGTTCGAGCCGCTGGTTGACGATCGCGCGGATGCGGTGCTTGTACGCCTGGCCCTCCTCCAGGAGGTCGAAGAGCGAGAACAGGGTCATCATCACCTGCTGGGGCAGCGACAGGCCCGCCGTGTGGTTGAGGGCGACCTGCCGCGAGTCGGCGACGAGCCGGTCGATGAACCGGATCTTGGACGGCTCCAGGCTGAGCGTCCCGTACCGCTTGTCCAGGCGGTCCTTCTCGGACTGCGGCAGCGCGGCGATCAGCTCGTCGATCACGTTGTCGTCGTGCAGCCCGATCACCCCGAGCCGGTGGCCGGTGCAGCCGTAGTGCTTGGAGTACGAGTAGACGAGCAGGGTGTTGCGCGGCACCTCGGCGGCGATCGAGCGGAAGTCCTCCACGAACGTGCCGTACACGTCGTCGGTGACGATCAGCAGATTCGGGTTCGGCCCGGCCACGATGTCCTTGATCTGCTGGGTGACCCGGTCGCTCAGCGCGAGCGAGGGCGGGTTGGACGGGTTGACCAGGCACACCAGCTTCACGCTCGGGTCGGCGAGCTTGGCGACCTCCTCGGCGGGATAGCGCCACTCGCGCACCCCGGTCTCGGTGAACAGGCTCGCCTCGACGCGCACCACGTCGAACTCGTAGGTGTCGAGTTCGGGGATCTCGATGTACGGCGTGAACACCGGCACCATCAGGGCGATGCGGTCGCCCTTCTTCAGGACGCCGTTCTTCATCAGGGAGTCGAAGATGTAGCACATGGCGGCCGTGCCGCCCTCGGTCGCGAACAGCGACAGGGTGTCCTGCGGCGGCCGCTTGTCGAACATCTCGTCGGCGAGGTAGCCGCGCACGACCTTCTCGGCGTGCACCAGCATCCGGTCCGGCACCGGGTAGTTGTCGCCGATCGAGCTGTCGGTGAGCTCGTGCACGAACTCGTCCCGGTCGAAGCCGAAGCGCTCGACGGCGTACGCGATGCACCGCTCCAGGAGCTCGATGCCGGGCAGGTCCGGGTGCTGGCGCACATAGGAGTCGAAGCGGCCGGCCGCGCCCTGCTTCTCGGGCATCCCGCCCAGGTTGTCGGCGGTCCACACCCGGCGGGACTCCGACAGGGCGAAGTAGCCGAGGGCGTAGAAGGCCTCGCGGGGGCCGGTGGCCACCCAGTTCGGGTTGCCGCGGCCGGCGTTCAGCATCTGCCGCGCCGACTTCTCCTTCTGGCCGGGCTCGTCCTCCTGTACCGCCTGGGCGATCTGGATGAACTTGTCCTTCAGCTCGAACGGCGAGAGCTGGGCGAAGGACTGGATTTCCTCACGGGTGAAGGTGGTCTTGGGCACGGAACTTCCTTACGTACGTGAGCGGTTGAGGTCTCAGTGGTTGAGGAGGATGATCACGGCGCCCCAGATGGTGAGCAGGACGTTGCTCATCGCGTAGGGGATGGTGTAGCCGAGCGTGGGGATCTGGGATCTGGACGCCTCGTTGACCGCGCCGAACGCCGCCGTCGTGGTCTCGCCGCCCGCCAGGACGCCCATCAGGATGGGGAAGCGGATCTTCTGGATGTAGTGGCCCACCAGGAAGCCGACGATCAGCGGTACGACGGTGACCACCACGCCCCACAGGAGCAGTGTCCAGCCCGCCGTGGACAGGCCGCTGGTGAAGCCCGGCCCCGCGTTGAGGCCGACCACCGCGATGAACAGGCAGAGCCCGAGGGTGTCCATGAACCACTGGGCGCCGGGCGGGACGTTGCCGTACGTCGGGTACTTGGAGCGGATCCAGCCGAAGACCAGACCCATGATCAGCGCGCCGCCCGAGGTGGAGAGCGAGATCGGGACGCCGCCCGCCTTCAGGGCCGGGATGCCGATCAGGGCGCCGAGGAAGATGCCCAGGCACACCCACACCATGTCGGTGGCGAAGCTGGTCGGGACCGGCTTGCCGATCGCCTTCCCTGCCGGGCCCACCAGGCGCTTGGGCCCGGTCAGGATGAGGGTGTCGCCGCGCTCCACGGGCGTGGAGAGCCGGTAGGGGAACTCGGTGCCCGAGCGGTACAGCTTGTCCACGTACACCCCGACCATGAACGGCTCCTGCCGCAACTCGCCGATGGTCCTGCCCAGTTGGGCCTTCTCGGAGGCCACCACGTGCAGGGTCTCGGTCTGGTAGCCGAGCAGTTCCACGTCGTCGCTCTCGCCGCCGATGTGGGTGCGGGCGTCGTAGGTGACGAGGTCGCCGCGGATCGCGCTGATGGCGACGGTGTCGCCCTGGTGCAGGACCGTCTGCTGGTCGTGCTGGAGGACGGTGCCGTCGCGCCGCACCGCCGTGATGTAGACACGGCGGCCCAGCTGCTTCTGCTGCTGCTCGAAGTCGTCGATGGTGCGGCCCACGATGTCGGGGCGCTCCACCTTGTAGGCGCGCAGCACCACCTCGTAGTAGCCCGCGCCGATGTCGGGGTCGTCGCCGGGCGCGTCCAGCTCCTTTGCCAGCTGGGCGCTCTCCTCGGCGAGGTCCTTGCGGTAGAGCCGGGGCAGCACCGAGGCGAGGAGCAGCGCGGCGCAGACCGTGCCGAGCGGGTAGCAGACCGCGTACCCGATGGCGACGAGGTTCTCCTCGCTCTTGATCTGGGCGGGGCTGAGGCCCGGCAGGTTGCCGATCGCGTCCTGGGCGACGCCGATCACGGCCGACTGGGTGAGCCCGCCGCCGAGCAGCCCGGCCGAGAGCCCGGGCCCGTACCCGAGCATCGAGGCGAGGCCCCAGGAGACCAGCAGGCCCGTGACGCAGACGACCAGCGCGTTGACGACCTGCGGCAGGCCGTCCTTCTTCAGGCCGCGGAAGAACTGCGGGCCGACCCGGTAGCCGAGCGCGAACAGGAACATCGTGAAGAAGAGGTTCTTCACCGTGGCGTCGATCGGCACCTTGAACTGGGCGCCGAGGAACAGGCCCACGATGAGGCAGCCGGTGACCGCGCCGAGCCCGATCGCCTTGTAGCGGACCTTCCCGAGCAGGAAGCCCAGCGCGATGGTGACGAACACCAGGAGCTCGGGGTGCGGATGGAAGATGTTGCGGTTGATGAAATCGATCATGTTCAGGCTCCGAGGACGCCGACGAGGACCGGGCCGGTCAGGGGCAGCAGGAAGTTCGAGAGCGTGTACGTGATGGTGTAGCCGAGCATCGGTACGGAGCTCTGGGCGACCTGGGTGATGGAGGTGATGGCGGGCGTCGAACACTGCTGGCCCGCGATGGCGCCGACGAGCAGCGGCTTCTCGATCTTCAGCAGGGTGCGTCCGACCAGCAGCGACAAGGTGGCGGGGATCAGCACCATCGCGATCCCGGCGAACGGGAGCAGCGCCCCGTACTGCTTGAGCAGCGGCCAGGCCTGCGGCCCCGACACGAGGCCGGTGCAGGCGATGAAGACCGCGAGGCCCATGTCCTTCAGGGTGGTCGCGGCCTGCGGCGGGAACGCACCGAAGGTCTGCTTGCGGGAGCGGAACCAGCCGAAGACGAGGCCGGAGATCAGACAGCCGCCGCCGGTGCCGAGCGAGAGCGGGATGTCCCCGGCCCGGACCACCACCTGACCGAGCAGCGAGCCGCACACGATGCCGAGGCCCAGGTAGATGAAGTCGGTGGCGTCGTTCTTGACCACCGCGCCGATCTTCGCGACCAGCTTGTTGAGCCCGGAGCGGGCGCCGACCAGGGTGAGGACGTCACCCCGGCGCAGCACGGTGTCCGGGGTCGCGGGCAGGTGCTGGTCGTTGCGGATCACATCGGTGACGTACACGCCCTGCTTGATGAACTCCGGGTGGGTACGCTGGAGTTGGTCGAGGCTCTTGCCGTCGGCGGACTTCTCGGTCATCGCGACCTGCGCGGTGGCCAGCGGCGAGTCGAGACCGGGGATGCCGGGCGTCTCGGGGCCGATCTCGCGGCCCGCCTCGATGGTGTTGGCCCGCCGGCCGACCACGAGCACGAGGTCGGACAGGGTCAGCTCGACGTGGGGTTCGGGGGTGATGGTGCGGCTGCCGCGGCGCAGCGCCTCGACGGTGATCCGGCCGCCGAGCGAGGACTCCAGGTCGCCGATGGTGCGACCGTCGGCGAGGGTCACCAGATAGGTGCGGCCCACCAGGCCCGGCAGCGCCTCGCGCTCGTCGGCCTCCAGGCCGTGCTCGCCCCCGCCGCCGCGCATCTTCTCCCACAGCTGCCGGGACGCGTCCCGCAGGTTGATGCGCAGCATCATCGGCATGATCTGGCTGGTGTAGATGACGATGGTGATGAGGCCGAAGAGGTAGCAGACCGTGTACGCGGTGGCCACATGGCCCTGGTAGTCGCTGACCTGGGCCGCGCTGAGGCCGCTGAGCTTGCCGATGGCCTCGGTGGCGGTGCCGACGACCGCGGACTCGGTGGCGGCGCCGGCCAGGATGCCGGACGCGGTGCCGACGTCGAGCCCGAACGCCTTCGCCAGGCCGTACGCGATGCCGAGCACGCAGACCAGCTCGATCAGGCACAGCGTGAAGAAGCGCAGGCTGCCGCGGTTGAGGTTGGCGAAGAACTGCGGGCCCGCGAGATAGCCGAGCGAGAAGATGAACAGGGCGAAGAAGACCGTCTTGACGTCACCGGAGACCTGCACCTTGGCCCAGGCGCCCATCAGGAGCGACACGATCAGGGTGCCGCAGATGCCGCCGAGCGTGATGGGTCCCGCCCGCAGCTTGCCGACGAGGTAGCCGAGCGCGAGGCAGAGGAAGAGGGCGAGCTCCGGATGGTCCTTGAGGATGCCCATCGCGGCTCAGCCGAGCCGCGGGGCGGGCAGGGTGCATCCGGGCCGGAGGGTATGAAGGGCATATATGGACACAAGGCGCATAAACGCGAAATTAACAGCGGACGGGGGCGGCGGCACCCCGGTCCGCCGCCCCGGCACCGCCCCGCGACCGTTCCTCCCGTGGCGTCAGGCCCCGGGCGCCGCTGGCAGTTCACCCGTTCGGGCCAGCTCCGCGTACCAGCGGGCGCTCGACTTCGGGGTGCGCTCCAGAGACTCGTAATCCACGTACACCGCGCCGAACCGCTTGCCGTACCCGAACGACCACTCGAAGTTGTCCATCAGGGACCACAGGTAATAGCCCCGCACGTCCGCACCCGCCTCCATCGCCCGGCGCACCGCCGCGAGGTGCTCGCGCAGATAGCCGATGCGGTCCGGGTCGTGCACCGAGCCGTCGGGTCCCGGCTCGTCGTCGCAGGCCGCGCCGTTCTCGGTGACCAGGAGCGGCAGGCCCGGCGCCTCCTTGGTGTAGCGCAGGAGCAGGTCGTACAGGCCCGACGGGTCGATGGTCCAGCCCATCGCGGTGCGCTCGCCGGGCGGCTGGTGGAAGGCGACCGAGGCGGCGCCCGGCCAGGGCGAGTGCGCGCTCGCCCCGTGGCCGTCGGCGCGGGCGTTCGCCGTGCCCGCGTCCGCCGCCGACACCAGGGAGGTCGTGTAGTAGTTGAGGCCGAGCGCGTCGAGCGGCTGCTGGATCGCGCGCAGGTCGCCGTCGTGCACGAAGGACCAGTCGGTGACGGAGGCGGTGTCCGTGAACAGGTTCGCCGGGTAGGCGCCGTGCAGCATCGGCCCGTGGAAGATCCCGTTGGCCAGGTCGTCGATCCTGCGCACCGCGTCCAGGTCCGCCGGATCCGGCGAAAGCGGCCTGATCGCGGCCGAGTTGAGGCTCACCGCGAGCTGATTCCGCGAAGGAAGCACCGCTCGGAGGGCCGAAGTCGCCTCGCCGTGAGCCAGGTTGAGGTGGTGGGCAGCGCGCAGCGAGGCCGCCGGGTCGGTCCGCCCGGGCGCGTGCACCCCCGAGGCGTACCCCAAGAACGCGCTGCACCAGGGCTCGTTGAGAGTGATCCAGCGCTCGACCCGGTCGCCGAGCGCGGCCCCGACGAGCGCCGCGTACTCGGCGAACCGATGGGCGGTGTCGCGGGCCGGCCAGCCCCCCGCGTCCTCCAGCTCCTGCGGCAGGTCCCAGTGGTAGAGGGTGAGGGCCGGCGCGATGCCGTGGTCGAGCAGCTCGTCGACCAGGCGCCGGTAGAAGTCCAGGCCGAGCTGGACGGCGGGCCCGCGCCCGGTGGGCTGCACCCGCGACCAGGACACCGAGAACCGGTACGAGGTGAGGCCGAGCTCCGCCATCAGCGCGACGTCCTCGCGCATCCGGTGGTAGTGGTCCACCGCCAGGTCCCCGGTGTCCCCGCCGGCGGTCGCCCCCGGGGTGTGGCTGAAGGTGTCCCAGATCGACGGGGTGCGGCCGCCCTCGGCCGCCGCCCCCTCGATCTGGTAGGCGGAGGTGGCGGCGCCCCAGAGGAACCCGGGCGGAAAGCGGTCGGACATACGGCACTCCCAACGAGCTGATGAGTAAGGGGACTTGGGGCCAGCCGTGGCGCGGGCTAGCCCTTGACCGCGCCCTGCATGATCCCGCCCACGATCTGCCGCCCGAAGAGCACGAACGCGAGCAGCAGCGGCAGCGTGCCGAGCAGGGCGCCGGCCATGATGACCGACTGGTCGGGGATGTAGCCGCGGCCGAGTCCGGTGAGGGCCACCTGGACGGTGGGGCTGCCGTTCTGGGTCAGCGCGATGATCGGCCAGAAGAAGTCGTTCCACGCCATCACGAAGGTCAGCATCCCGAGCACCGCCATCGCGGGCCTCGCCACCGGGAACACGATGTGCCACACCACCCGCCAGCTGCTCGCCCCGTCCATCCGGGCGGCCTCGACCAGCTCGGTGGGCAGCGCCTCCACCAGGTACTGGCGCATGAAGAACACCCCGAACGCGCTGACCAGGGTGGGCAGGATGACGGCCTGGAGCTGGTCGGTCCAGGACAGCTTGGCGACCAGCATGTACAGCGGTACGACGCTGAGCTGCGGCGGCACCATCATCGTGCCGATCACCAGGACGAGCAGCAGGTTCTTGAAGCGGAACCGCAGCTTGGCGAAGGCGAAGCCGGCCAGGGTGGAGAAGAACACCGTGCCGGCCGCGATCGACCCCGCGACGATCGTCGTGTTGAGCAGGGCCGTGCCCATGTTGGCGTCGGTCCAGGCGATCTGGAGGTTCTTGAACAGGTTGGAGCCGAACCAGAACGGCGGAGGCGTCTGGGCGAGCCGGGTGTTGGTGCGGGACGCGGCCACCGCCGTCCAGATCAGCGGGAAAAGGGATCCGGCGGTGAACACGATCAGCACCGCGTGGGTGAGCCGGCCGCCGTGCAGCTGTCGTCCGGCACGCTGGGTCCTCAACTCATCATCCCCTTGCGCAACTTGTGGGAGACGAGCCAGTTCACCGCGCCGATGAGGAGCAGGATCAGGAACATCGCCCAGGCGATCGCCGAGGCCCGGCCCAGGTGCAGATTCACCCAGCCCTGCTCGTACAGGTACAGGCCGAGCGTCTGGAACTGGTGGTCGGAGCCGCCGGTGGCGCCCGCGGAGCCGTTGAACAGGAGCGGCTCGCCGAACAGCTGGGTCGCGCCGATCGTGGAGACGACCGTCGTGAACAGGATCGTCGGCCGCAGCGACGGGATCGTCACGTGGCGGAACTGCTGCCACCGCGAGGCCCCGTCGAGCGCCGCCGACTCGTACAGATCGGCCGGCACCGCCTGCATCGCGGCCAGGTAGATCAGCGCGTTGTAGCCGGTCCAGCGCCAGACGACGATGGTGGAGACGGCCAGTTGCGAGGACCAGCCGCCGTTCTGCCAGTCGACGTGGCCGAACCCGACGAGCCCGAGCGCCCAGTTGATCATTCCGTAGTCGCGCCCGAAGAGCAGCACGAACACCAGGGTCGCGGCCGCCACGCTGGTGGCGTACGGGGTGAGCACGGCGACCCGGAAGAACATCGAGCCGCGCAGCTTGTAGTTGAGCAGATGCGCGATGCCGAGCGCGACGAGCAGCTGCGGCACGGTGGAGAGGATCCCGATGGTGACGGTGTTGCGCAGCGCGTTCCAGAAGAAGTCGTCCGAGAGCAGCCGCGAGAAGTTCCGCAGGCCCACCCACGTCATGTCGTTCGGCGAGGTCAGCTCGACCTGGTGCAGCGAGGCCCAGCCGGTGTAGAGGAGCGGGAAGAGGCCGAAGGCCGCGAAGAACACGAAGAAGGGCGCGACGAGCGCGTAGGGACTCCAGCGCACGTCCCGCCGGTAGCGGCGGCTGCGCCGCTCCTCGGCCCGCTCCCGGGCGGGGGCCGTGCCCTCCTGCCCGGGAGCGGGGGAGGGCACGGCGGCCGTGGTGTCGCTCGCCATCGTCACTGGTCCAGGGCGTTGTCGATCGCCTTCACCGCGGCGTCCCAGCCCTGCTGCGGGGACTTGCCCTTCTGCTCGACCTGGAGCATGCCGATGTCGGAGAGGTTCTGCTGGATGATCTGGTCCTTCGGCCCGAGGAACTGCACCGGAGTGCCCTCGGCGGCCTTGGCGAAGATCTGGCCGATGGGCGCGTTCGCGAAGTAGGCGTGCTTGGCGCCGGCGACCGCGGGCAGCCCGTACGCCGCCTTGGCGCTCGGGAAGCTGCCGCGCTTCTCGAACAGGACGGCCTGCTGGGCGGGCGCGGTCAGCCAGGCGGCGAGCTTGGCGGCCTCCGCCTTGTGCTTGCCGGCCGACGGCACGGCGAGGAAGGAGCCGCCCCAGTTGGAGGGCTTGGGGGCGGCGGCCACGTCCCACTGGTCCTTGCCCGCGGCGCCCGCCTTGTCCTGGATGTAGCCGAGCATCCAGGCCGGGCAGGAGACGGTGGCGAAGGTGGCGTTGGCGAAGCCCTGGTCCCAAGTCGGCTGGAACTGCTGGAGCTTGGCGGTCAGGCCGCCGGTCGCGAACGCGGCCGCGGTGTCCCAGGCCTGCTTCACGGCGGGGTTGGTCTTGTAGACGACCTTGCCGTCGGCGTCGTAGTAGCGGGTGGCGCTGGACCCGGTGATCGAGTTCAGCACGCCGGAGGCGGAGTCCACGAAGGCGGTGCCCGAGGGGGCCTTCGCCTTGTACTGGCGCCCCGCCTCCAGGTACTTGTTCCAGTCGCCCGCCCACAGCTTGCCGACCGCGTCCCGGTCGGTCGGCAAGCCGGCCTTGGCGAACAGGTCCTTGCGGTAGCAGATGCCGGTCGGCCCGGTGTCCGTGCCCAGCGCCACCGTCTTGCCGTCCTTGGCGGTGGCCTCCGCCCACTTCCACGGCAGGAAGTCGTCCTTGTTCACGCCGGACGCCTTGGACAGGTCCTCCAGCTTGCCGCTCTGCGTCGCGGTGACCTCGGCGATGTTGCCGACCTCCACGGCCTGGATGTCGGCGAGCCCGCTGCCGGAGCCGAGGTGGGTCAGGAGCTGCGGATAGTAGTTCTCGTTCCGCTCGATCGAGGTCTGCTTGATCTCGATGTCCGGGTGGAGCTTCATGTACGCGTCGTAGAGCCCGGCCTCCTTCAGGCCGAAGGCGCCGAAGACGCCGACGGTGAGGGTGGTCTTCCCGCCGCCCCCGCCGCCTCCCGCCGACGAGCCGTCGGCCGCCGGGGACTTCCCGTCGTCGGCGCAGCCGGCGAGCAGCCCGGTACCGAGCGCGGCCACGGCCGCGAGGGCCGCCAGCCGCCTGGACATACGTGTACGCGTGCGCATTGCTTCCTCCAACTGTCGTCCGGGCCAAGCCAGTTGAGGCGGGTCGGCGCGGGCGGAAGGGATGCGGAAGGTGTAAGGACCTACTACTGTGGGAGCGCTCCCAGCTGTGATGTGTTGAAGGTTCGCGGCTCCCTGTTGGACTGTCAAGGGACCGCGCAACGACAGGGGATGCCGTTCTCCGTCCGGCGGGGGCTGTTACTTTCACGGTCAGTTGCGCGAGTTGGGGAGGCAGACGTGACAGCAGCTCGCACGGTCAGGGGCCGGAGCGCGGGGCGGCCCACCCTCGAAGAGGTGGCCGCGAGGGCCGGAGTCGGCCGGGGCACGGTGTCCCGGGTGATCAACGGCTCGCCCCGGGTCAGCGAGGAGACCCGCGCCGCCGTCGAGGCCGCCGTGGCCGAACTCGGCTACGTGCCCAACAGGGCGGCCCGCGCGCTCGCCGCCAACCGCACGGACGCCATCGCCCTGGTCGTCCCCGAGCCCGAGGCCCGCTTCTTCGCCGAGCCGTACTTCTCCGACATCGTGCGCGGAGTGGGCGCCGCCCTCGCCGACACCGAGATGCAGCTCCTGCTAACCCTGGTCGGCGGCGACCGGGAGCGGCGCAGGCTCGCCCAGTACCTGGCCTCGCACCGCGTCGACGGCGTCCTGCTCGTCTCCGTGCACGCCGACGACCCGCTGCCCGAGCTGCTCGAACAGCTCGGCATCCCCGTGGTCATCAGCGGCCGGCGCTCCGAGGACGAGCCGCTCGCCTCGGTCGACTCCGACAACTTCGAGGGCGCCCGCGCCGCCGTCGCCCATCTCCTGGCCCGTGGCCGGCGCACCATAGCGACGATCACCGGGCCACTGGACGTGTACGGGGCCCGAAGGCGCCTGGACGGCTACCGGGCCGCCCTCGCGGCGGCCGGCCTCGGCGAACTGGCCGCCCACGCCGACTTCACCGAGGAGGGCGGCCGCCGCGCGATGACCGAGCTCCTGGCCCGCGCCCCGGAACTGGACGCGGTCTTCGCCGCCTCCGACGTGATGGCCTCCGGCGCCCGCCAGGTGCTGCGCGACCACGGCCGCCGCATCCCCGAGGACACCGCCCTGATCGGCTTCGACGACTCGTCGATAGCCCGGCACATGGACCCGCCCCTGACCAGCGTCCGCCAGCCCATCGAGGAGATGGGCCGCGCGATGGCCGAGCTGCTCCTGACCGAGATATCCGCCACCGAACCGACCCGGCCGAGCCTGGTGCTGCCGACGGAACTGGTGGTGCGGGCCTCTTCGTAGGCCCGTACGCGGGGCGCGCGAACAGGGCCTGTACACGAAGAAGGCCCGAACCGCTTTCGCGGCCCGGGCCTTCTTCCATCAGGGTGAGTAACGGGACTCGAACCCGCGACATCCTGGACCACAACCAGGTGCTCTACCAGCTGAGCTATACCCACCATGCATGACCGGACTGTTGTGGTCTTGAGAAGTCCCTGGGGGCTTCCCTACCGGCCGAGAAAAAGTGTACAGGGTCCGGGAGGGTGCTCGCGCACATGTTTCGAGGCACCCTCCCGGCCCCCCTGTGGAGCGTTACTCCGCAGGCAGGACGTACTTCGCCGCGATGGTCTTCGCGGTGTCCGAGTCCGGGCCCGGTTGCGGGACGAAGACCGCCTCGCGGTAGTAGCGGAGCTCCGCGATGGATTCACGGATGTCCGCCAGCGCGCGGTGGTTGCCGTTCTTGTCCGGGCTGTTGAAGTACGCCCTCGGATACCAGCGCCGGGCGAGCTCCTTCACGGAGGAGACGTCCACGATCCGGTAGTGGAGGTAGGACTCCAGGCTCGGCATGTCCCGCAGGAGGAAGCCCCGGTCGGTACCGACCGAGTTCCCGCACAGCGGCGCCTTGCCCGGCTCCTTGACGTGTTCACGTACGTACGCGAGGACCTGCTCCTCGGCGTCGGCCAGCGTGGTGCCGCCGGCCAGCTCGTCGAGGAGCCCGGAGGCGGTGTGCATGGTGCGCACCACCTCCGGCATGGTCTCCAGCGCGGCGTCCGGGGGACGGATCACGATGTCCACCCCTTCACCGAGTACGTTCAGCTCCGAGTCGGTGACCAGTGCGGCCACCTCGATGAGTGCGTCGTCCGCCAGCGAGAGCCCGGTCATCTCGCAGTCGATCCACACCATGCGGTCGTTCATGCGCCTTACCCTACGGGGCGCTCCGCTGGCCGGGCAGACTCGCACGGCTACCGGAGTACCCGGAGGCGTACAGATCGGAGCTGGACTTCCCCGGCTCCGGTCCGGTGTGGGAGGTCGCGGACGGCCCCACCACACTCGCGGCCGCCGTCCGCCGGGCCTGGGGGAGCGCCTGGGAGGGAACGGTCTCCGGAACCGGAGCGGGCATCGGCACCGCGACGGGACCCGCACTGGGCTCCGGCTGCGGACGACGGGCCCGGTAGGCCGCGCGGTAGGACGCCGGGGACGAGCCGAGCTGGCGGCGGAAGTGCCCGCGCAGCGCGACCGGGGAGCGGAAGCCGCAGCGGCCCGCCACCTCGTCCACGGAGTAGTCGGACGTCTCCAGCAGGCGCTGGGCCTGCAGGACCCGCTGGGTGATCAGCCACTGGAGGGGGGCCGACCCGGTCAGCGAGCGGAAACGACGGTCGAAGGTACGGCGGCTCATGTACGCCCGCGCGGCCAGGGTCTCCACGTCGAACTGCTCGTGGAGGTGCTCCAGCGCCCAGGCGACGACCTCGGCCAGCGGGTCGGAGCCGATCTCCTCCGGTAAAGACCGGTCGAGATAGCGCTCCTGCCCGCCGCTGCGACGCGGCGGCACGACCAGTCGGCGGGCCAGCGCACCGGCCGCCTCGCTGCCGTGGTCCGTCCGCACGATGTGCAGACAGAGATCGATTCCGGCCGCGGTTCCGGCCGAGGTGAGGACGTCTCCGTCGTCGACGAAGAGCTCCCTCGGGTCCACGTGTACGGATGGATACCGTTTGGCCAGTGTCGGCGCGTACATCCAGTGCGTCGTCGCCGGGCGGCCGTCCAGCAGACCGGCCGCGGCGAGCACGAACGCGCCGGTGCACAGCCCGACGATCCTTGCCCCTTCCTCGTGTGCGCGGCGCAGCGCGTCGAGCGCGGCCGCGGGGGGGCGGCGAGGTGATGGAACGCCACGCGGGCACCACCACCGTTCCCGCCCTGCTGATGGCTTCCAGACCGTAGGGCGCGGTGAGTTCGAGTCCCCCTGTGGTCCGCAGGGGTCCTTCCTCACCGGCACACACCAGCAGTCTGTAACGCGGAACTCCCGCGTCCTGTCGGTCGATTCCGAAAACGGAGAGCGGAATGGAACTTTCGAAGATGGGGCCGCCACTGAACAGCAGTACGGCGACGACTTCCCGGCGTCGGCGGCCGGCCAGCTTCCTTGCGGTCTCCGGTGATGCGGCAGCGGAGTCCTGGCTCATGGCGCTAAGCCCCCCTCGGTGTTCGCGGCTCCCCGTTCTTGTCGGGCCTGTCGCTCCTGCACTTTTCCCCTCGGTTTTGCACGAGTCCCCAGCCTTCGATACGCATGATCGAATCTACTGCGTCCCGTGGCGCCGGCGTGACAAGTCCGGCACCCAGCGCTATGTCGACAAGGCAACTTGGCGCGAAGCTTTCGATCACGAAGCGTTTCACTCGTGGGCCCCGTAGGGGAAGTGCGCCTCATAGGGATGGCCCGTACCCGTATGGTGCCAGAGGCCGCATTGGTCCTTTCTCCCCTGGTGGCAAGGGGGTTGGCAGGCCATTTACCCAAGGAATCCGCCACCGGGGGAAGTTGGCCGAAAACCTACGGGTCCAGGTGTGCGAACGGATCACCCTCCGGGTGTACATCCCCCGCCGTGCCGCCCACCGCGATGCCCGCCCGGGCTGCCCGGGCCGCCTCGCGCGTGCGTCGGGAACGACCGCCGCGCGCGTTCTTCGGCGGCCGCCCGCTCGGACTGCCGAAGGAGCAGACGGCACACCGTCGTCACGGCCATGAGGCCGAGCGCGGAGCCCGTCGCCCCGGCGAACGAGGACCCGTACACGACGAGGACCACGGGCACGAGGACACAGCTGAACGCAGCCCACCGCACGAGGTCGCCGGCCGGGTCGGCGGGGGGCCGGGCGGTCGCCGACCAGAGTGGTTCGGCGTTCACGGACCGGTTGGTACGTACGGTTTCGGCCGCGGACGGCGACCGGCGGCGGGTGCCGGACGGCGCGGCGGGAGCGGAAGGGTGGGCGACCGGGGGAGGGGGCACGGGAGGTGCTTCCTGATCGGGGTCGGGGTGATCGCGTGCCTAACGCGGAAGCGGTCGCTCCGGTCACTGGAAGATCATCGGTGCGGCGGCCGGGACGGATCGTCGGACGACTGCTGTAGGACACACCGGGCATTGCCATCCGGGGCGGGCTCGTGCATGCTCCGGGGAACGCCGAGTAGGTTCGGCGGCTCTGGGCAGGAGAGGAGTGTCGCCGTACCCTTGGGGGTATGGGGTTGGGAAGATGATTCCCGGACACGCCTCCGCCGCCGACTCGTTGTTGCTGCTCACCAGTCCCCGCTGTCCCTCGACTGAGGACCTCTTTCGCCGAGACACCCATGGCCGGTCACGAATTCTCCGAACCCGCGGACCGCAAGCAGGTAGCCGACCCCACGTCGGACCTCCAAGCGGCGACAGAACCACGTCATTCCTGCGATCCCGCATTCCGTCACGGCGTCGTCGTCGGCTTCGACGGCTCGACGTCCAGTGAGCGGGCCCTCGCCTACGCCATCGGCATGGCCAAGCGCTCCGGCTCGGGACTGATCATCGTCCACGTGGCCAACCGGCTCCCCACCACGGTGTGGGCCGGCTGCGAGCCGCCGGTCTTCGTGGACGTGCCCGACCACCGCACCGAGGTCCTCGGGCTCGAACTCGCCTGTGCCGACTACCTCGCCGAGGTCCCCTGGATCCTGGTGGAGCGCGGCGGCGACATCTGCCACGAACTGGAAGAAGTCGGACGCGAATACGCGGCGGACGCCATCGTCGTGGGCTCCACGCACGGCCTCGTCGGGCGGATCTTCGGCTCGGTCGCCGGGCGCCTCGCGCGCCGGGCGCAGCGGCCCGTCGTCGTCATCCCGTAATCGGGCGTTGTCCCGGTCGTGACCTGGCCGGGGTTTGCCTGACCCCTCGTCAACTCCCTTGCCGCGATGGGGAATCTACCCGTGCGTAGGTAGTGGATTGTGCCCTTGTGAAGGGTAGATAAGTGTCGCTGGGAAGCAGCACAAGCGCACATGAAGGGAGCCCGTCGTGGACAACGAAGTTCCCGCGGGAAGCACCACCTCCACGCTCGGTCACCTCGCACTCGGCCTCACCCTGCTGGCCTTCGGCATCGGCAACACCCGCGTGATCGACGGTGTGACGGTGGCCGACTCGGTCTCGATCGCCACCTACGTCGGCGGCATCGGCCTGTTCGTCCTCGGCGTCCTCGCCTTCCGCGATCAGGACGCGTTCACCGGCACCGCCTTCGGCGGCCTCGGCGCCTTCTGGTTCACCTGGGCCGTCGGCGCGGACACCAAGTTCTCGGCCAACGCGGCCGGTCTCTTCCTGGTCCTCTTCGCGCTCCTGGCGCTCAGCCTGGCGGCGGGCTCGGCCGGTGCCGGGCTCCTGCGGCAGGGCACCTACGGACTGCTGTGCCTGGCCCTGGTGCTGCTTGCCGTGGGCCAGTTCGTCACCAGTTCCTCGCTCGGCAAGGTGGCCGGCTGGGTGGCCGTGGTCGCCGGCGCCGTGGCCTGGTACGGGGCGACGGCCGCGCTCGCCAAGTGGCCGACCGCCCTGCCCCGACGCGCTGCCGGCCGGGGGGTGACGGCCACCGGCTGATCGGCAGCCGCGGCCGGTGCCTGGGCAGCACCGGCACCCACAAGGGCGACCCCCGTCGATGGGACGGGGGTCGCCTTTCGTGTGCCCGGGGTGCGCGGGATGCCCGCGCATGGCCGGTGCGGACTACTCGACCGTGACCGACTTGGCCAGGTTGCGCGGCTTGTCGATGTCGCGGCCCATCGCCAACGCCGTGTGGTACGCGAAGAGTTGGAGCGGGATGCCCATGAGGATCGGGTCCAGCTCGTCCTCGTTCTTCGGCACGACGATGGTGTGGTCGGCCTTCTCCTGGTTCTGGTGCGCCACCGCGAGGATGCGGCCGCTGCGGGCCTTGATCTCCTCGAGGGCGGCGCGGTTCTTCTCCAGGAGGTCGTCGTCGGGGACGATCGCGACCGTCGGGAGCGCGGGCTCGATCAGCGCGAGCGGGCCGTGCTTCAGCTCGGAGGCGGGGTAGGCCTCGGCGTGGATGTAGGAGATCTCCTTGAGCTTCAGGGAGGCCTCGAGGGCGACCGGGTAGCCGCGTACCCGCCCGATGAACATCATCGACTGGGCGCCCGCGTACTCCTGGGCCAGCTTCTCGATCTCCGGCTCCATGGCCAGGATCTCCTCGATCTGCGCCGGCAGCTTGCGCAGGCCCTCGATGATCCGCTTGCCGTCGGCGACCGACAGGTCGCGGATCCGGCCGAGGTGCAGGGCGAGCAGCGCGAAGGCGACGACCGTGTTGGTGAAGCACTTGGTGGAGACGACGCAGACCTCGGGGCCGGCGTGCACGTAGGTGCCGCCGTCCGCCTCGCGGGCGATGGCCGAGCCGACGACGTTCACCACGCCGAGGACGCGGGCGCCCTTGCGCTTGAGCTCCTGCACGGCCGCGAGCACGTCGTACGTCTCACCGGACTGGGAGACCGCGATGTACAGGGTGTCGGGGTCCACGACCGGGTTGCGGTAGCGGAACTCGGAGGCCGGCTCGGCGTCCGCGGGGATGCGGGCCAGCTCCTCGATGAGGCCGGCGCCGATCAGGCCCGCGTGGTAACTGGTGCCGCAGCCGAGGATCTTGATGCGGCGCACCCCGCGCGCCTCGCGGGCGTCGAGGTTCAGGCCACCGAGGTGAACGGTCGAGAACCGGTCGTCGATGCGGCCGCGCAGGACGCGGTCGACGGCCTCGGCCTGCTCGCTCATCTCCTTGTGCATGTACGTGTCGTGGCCGCCCATGTCGAAGGAGGCGGCCTCCCACTCGACGGTCTCGGGAGTGGCGTTGGTCTGCGTGCCCGAGGTCGTGTACGTCCGGAAGTCGTCGGCCTTCAGGGTCGCCATCTCGCCGTCGTTGAGGGTGACGACCTGGCGGGTGTGGGCGATCAGGGCGGCGACGTCGGAGGCGACGAGCATCTCCTTCTCGCCAATGCCGAGGATGACCGGGGAGCCGTTGCGGGCGACCACGATGCGGTCGGCGAAGTCGGCGTGCATCACGGCGATGCCGTAGGTGCCCTCGATGACCTTGAGGGCCTCACGGACCTTCTCCTCCAGGGAGTCGGCGGCGGAGCGGGCGATCAGGTGGGTGATGACCTCGGTGTCGGTCTCGGAGGCGAAGACGACGCCCTCGGCCTCCAGCTTGTTGCGCAGGTCGGCGGCGTTGTCGACGATGCCGTTGTGGACGACGGCGACCTTGTTCTCGGGGTCGAGGTGCGGGTGCGAGTTCACGTCGGAGGGGGCGCCGTGGGTGGCCCAGCGGGTGTGGGCGATGCCCGTGGTGCCGGCGAAGCGCTTGGGGACGCGGGCCTCCAGGTCGCGGACGCGGCCCTTGGCCTTGACCATCTTCAGGGCCCCGGACTTGGGGCTGTTGACGACGACGCCCGCGGAGTCGTAACCCCGGTACTCCAGCCGCTGCAGGCCTTCCAGCAGCAGCGGGGCCACATCACGCTTACCGATATAACCGACGATTCCGCACATAGAGTCTCTGCCCCTCCATCGACGTACAAAAGTTCCTGTGTGCCGCCCGGCCGTGCCCAGCCGTCAGGCCCCAGCCGTGTCCAGCCGTGCTCAGCCGTAGACGATGCGGCGCAGCTGCCGGAGCGAGAGCTCCGGTGGCGCCACGGCCCGGTGCGGCAGCTCGGCCGCGATCCGCTCGAAGATCTCCGCGTTGACGGCCCCACCGGACTGCAGTTCACGGTGGCGCCGCCGGACGAACTCCTCGCACGTCTCGTCGAAGTACGCCAGCACCTCGAGCACCACCCGAGCGGCCTCACCGCGCTGGAGCGCGGTGCTGCGCACCAGATGATCTACGAGGTCGTCGTGGGACGACGGGTTGCGGCGTTCGAGCACCCGTCGATATTGCGGTCTGACGGGACCGTACGCAAGAATCCTGCCCGATTCCGGGCAGGATTCTCATGATCGCGCCGCTGGTCTGGACCAGGGCGGGGGTCGGGGTGGAGTTTCGGGCGAGGTCCGGCCCCGGTTTCCGCCGCTGCTCACAGCCGCTTCAGGACCGCCTGTTTGGCCGCCGAGAACTCCTCGTCCGTCAGGACGCCGCTCCGGTGCAGTTCGCCGAGCTCCCGCAGCCGGCGGAGCAGCGCGTCGTGGTCCTCCGCCGCCGGGGCCGGGGGTGCCGCTTCCAGGGCCATGGGTGCCGCGGCGGTGAGCTCGCGCCGGGGGGCGTGCGGATGCGGGAGGCGGGCGACCACGGCCGAGGCGAGCAGCGCCATCAACGGGTCCTTCTTGAAGCCGTTCAGCTCCACCGCCAGCGGATCGTGGGCCGGGTCGAGGCGTGGGGCGTGCGGCGTGGTGACGAAGCGCAGATAGCCGTCGCTCAGGCCACGGGCCGGCTGCCAGACCACCCCGGTCAGGTCTTCCAGGGGCAGCGAGACCGGTCCGGCCGCGGTCTTCTTGTCGTCGGTGTGCCAGGTCCACTCAAGGCGGACCGTACGGCCGTCGAAGGTGACCGTGCCGTCCCCCGCGCCCACGGTCATCGGCAGCGCGGGCCCGGGCAGGAGGTAGCCGTCGACCGGCCCGTCCGGCACCTCGTCGAGCAGCAGCGCGTTGCGTACCTCGTCGACCATGTATTCGGCCACCCCGGCGGTCCGGGTCTCCACGGCCAGGAGGTACGGGTCCGAGGCGTCCGGCAGCTTGCCGCCGGTGACCTGGAGCAGGGGGTCGGCCCCGTCCCGCAGCCGCAGCCTGAGCCGCCCGGTCCTGCGCCCCGCCTCGTACGCGATGCCCGCCACCGCCCGCAGCGGCACCGCTATCTCGCCCAGCGTCCTGCGGAGCAGGCCGACCGACTTGTCGCTGCCCGGCACGATCCGCAGCGTGTCGCCGTCGAACGCCCAGGTGCCGTCCTTCTGGATGATTTCCGCCATGAACGGATTGTTCCATCACGCCCCGGGGTCATGATCGGCCTACGTTGAGTCGCACCGCCGCACCGGCCGCCGTCTTGACCCCGGCTGGGTCCGCGGGTCCCATGTAAGTGCTCGGTTGCTCAGCCCCCACAGTTGCGCGACCCCTTGGAAGGGAACCGCTTGTGAGACATGGTCAGCGCAGGACATTCGCCCGGCTCCTCGGTTCGCTGGTCCTGGTGGCGGGCGCCGGGCTCGCCAGTGTCGGAGCGTCGGCGGCCCCGGCAGCGGCGGGCACCCCCCGCCCGCTCGGCCAGATCGTGCCCGCCCCCGCCTCCGTATCGCCCGGCGGCACCCCGTACACGATCGCCTCCGGCACCAGGATCAGGGTGGCCAAGGGCTCCGCCGAGGCCCAGCGCATCGGCGACTACCTGGCGGGCGTGCTCCGCCCCTCCACCGGTTACGCCCTGCCGGTCACCGGCGCGGCGGGCAACGACGGCATCAGACTGCTGCTCGGCGCCCACGACGACGGCCTCGGCGACGAGGGCTACCGGCTCACCTCGGCCGGCGGCTCGGTCACCATCGCCGCCAACGAACCGGCCGGGCTCTTCCACGGCGTACAGACCCTGCGGCAGCTGCTGCCGGCGAACGTGGAGAAGAAGACCAGGCAGACCGGCCCCTGGCAGATCGCGGGCGGCACGATCACCGACTCCCCGCGCTATGCCTACCGGGGCGCGATGATCGACGTCTCGCGGCACTTCTTCACCGTCGACCAGGTCAAGCGGTACGTCGACCAGCTGGCCCTCTACAAGATCAACGAGCTGCATCTGCACCTCAGCGACGACCAGGGCTGGCGCATCGCCATCGACTCCTGGCCGAGGCTCGCCACCTACGGCGGCCAGACCCAGGTCGGCGGCGGCAAGGGCGGCTACTACACCAAGGCCGATTACCAGGCGATCGTCGCCTACGCCTCCTCGCGCTACATGGAGGTCGTGCCCGAGATCGACACACCGGGACACGTCAACGCGGCCCTGGCCTCGTACGCGGAGCTCAACTGCGACGGCGTCGCGCCCCCGCTGTACACGGGCACCAGCGTCGGGTTCAGCTCGCTGTGCGTGCCCAAGGACGTGACGTACAAGCTCTTCGACGACGTGGTGCGCGAGGTCGCCGCCCTGACGCCGGGGCGGTACGTCCACATCGGCGGCGACGAGGCGCAGTCCACCTCGAAGGAGGACTACGCCACCTTCATGGACAAGGCGCAGCCGGTCGTCGGCGAGTACGGCAAGACCGTGATGGCCTGGCACCAGATCACCGACGCCACCCCGGTGGAAGGCGCCGTCGCCCAGTACTGGGGCACGCTCGGCAACGAGCCGGAGGTCGCGGCCGCGGCCCAGGCCGGCACCCGGCTCGTGATGTCGCCGGCGAACCGCGCCTACCTCGACATGAAGTACGACGCGAAGTCCCCGCTCGGCACCAACTGGGCCGGCTACGTCGAGGTCGACAAGTCCTACTCCTGGGACCCGGACACCTTCGTCAAGGGCGTGCCCGCCGACGCCGTGCTCGGGGTGGAGGCCCCGATCTGGTCGGAGACGCTCAGCAACAGCGCGCAGATCGAGTACATGGCGTTCCCGAGGCTCCAGGGGATCGCCGAGATCGGCTGGTCGCCGGCGTCCACGCACGACTGGGCGGCCTACAAGGTGCGGCTCGCCCAGCAGGGCCCGCGCATGACCGCGCTCGGCATCAACTTCTACCGCTCGCCGGTGGTGCCGTGGGTGTGAGCCCGTAGGTCCGAAGCCGGTGCCGGGGCCCGCGAAGGGGTCCCGGCACCGGTGTGTCAGGCGACCTTCTTGGCCTTCTCGATGGCCTGGGCGAGCGCGTCGACGATGGGGGCGACGCGGGCGTAGGAGTAGATGGGCTCGGTCAGGCGGGGCACGACCTGGTTCGCCTTGACGGCGGGCAGCTGCCCCCAGGTCGGCTTGCCGCCGAGGTCGGCGGGCTGCAGGGTGCCGGTGCGGTTGTCCATGAGGATGAGGTCGGCCGGGTACTTGCCGACGTTCTCCCAGCTGAGCGACTCGAAGAAGCCCTGCGAGTCGACCTTCGGGGTGACGAACTGGACGCCCAGCTCCTGGAAGTAGCGGGTGTCGCAGCTCCGCTTGGCCTCGGACACGTAGAACAGGTCGGGGCTCGCCGAGCCGAGCAGCACCCGGATCCCGGGGTTGGCCTTGGCCGCGGCGCGCAGCCGGGCGGAGGCCTTCTCGAAGGCGGCCTTCGCGTCGGTGACCCCCTTCGCGTTCAGGTCCGCGCCGAGGGACTTGGCGAGGTCGGCCCGGCGCTGGAGGGCCGCGGGCATGCTCTGGTCGGACGCCCAGAGCGCCACGCTCGGCGCCAGCTTGAGGATCTTGTCCTTGCTGTTGTCGGGCACGTACCAGAGGACGTCCTTCTGCCACATGTCCGTGATCAGGACGTCGGGCTGGAGGGCCGCGTACTTCTCGACGCTGAACTCGCCGTAGGTGTTGCCGAGGATCTCGACCTTGCTGATGTCGAGGTCGCCGGCCTGCACATCGGCCTTGCCGTCCTTGGTCTTCGTCGGCCCGAAGACGCCCTTGACCTGGATCCCGTAGTCGAACAGGGCGGCCGCGGTGCCGGTGTAGGCGACGATGTTCTTCGGCGTGGCCTTGGTCTGGGCGGTCTGTCCGCGGTCGTCCTTGAACGACCAGGGCCCGGACGTGCCGGCCCCCGCGGTCCCGTCCGCCCCGCTCTTCTTGTCGCCGCCGCCACCGCAGGCGGCCAGCGCGACGCCGGCGCCGATCGCGCCGCCCATGGCCAGGAGGCCGCGGCGGGTGGGCAGGGACGTTCGGGCGCGGGAGAGGGGCATGACGAGGTCCGCTTTCATACGTGCGTGGCTGGATGCGTAGGTAAGCCTACCCTTAGCTGTGTCGGTGCCTCGGTGCGCCTGCGGATCGTGCGTGCCTGATCGCGCAGTTCCTCGCGCCCCTGACCCCGTTTTCGTCCGTCCACCGTGCGTGGCTGGTCGCGCAGTTCCTCGCGCCCCTGACCCCGTTTTCGTCCGTCCACCGTGCGTGGCTGGTCGCGCAGTTCCCCGCGCCCCCAAAACCCGTTCTCGGCTGCGGACCGTGCTCGCTTCTCGCGCAGTTCCCCGCGCCCCTGGCGGCGCCGGTGGCATGGGCATCCTCAGCCCGTCCGGCGATTGAGGACGAGCGCCCTTTAGGCGCGATACGGGGTCTGGGGCGGAGCCCCAGGGGCCCGGGACCAACCAACCCCGGGCAAGGGGCGGGCGGGTGGGTAAACACCCCGGGGCCGGGGGCGGAGCCCCAGGGGGCCTACCTCCCCAGTAGCGAGGCCTGCCGGGCCAGGGGGGCGTAGGTGAAGCGGACCTTGTGGGAGGCGCTCGGCTCGTAGCTGCGGTGGCAGCCCGTGCAGTGCCAGTGCCAGCGGTCCGCGGCGCCCGGCGCCGTGGCCGAGGTGTCCTTCCACAGCGGGGGACGGCTCGCGCAGTTGGGGCAGTTCGGCGGGTTCACCCTGACAGGGTGGGGCCCCGGGCGCCCCGGAGCGGCGGCGACGCGGGCGTCACCACTCCATCGGGGGACCCGGGGCCCAGGGCCGCAACGGTCAGGCGGGCAGCCCCAGTTCGCGGGCGATCAGCATCCGCTGCACCTCGCTCGTGCCCTCGCCGATCTCCAGGATCTTGGAGTCGCGCCACATGCGGGCCACCGGATACTCGTTCATGAAGCCGTAGCCGCCGAAGATCTGCGTGCCCTCACGGGCGTTGTCGACCGCCACCGTCGAGGAGTACAGCTTCGCGAGCGCCGCCTCCTTCTTGAACGGCTCGCCGTGCACCAGACGGGACGCGGCGTCGCGCCAGCCGACCCGCGCCATGTGGGCCCGCAGCTCCATGTCCGCGATCTTGAACTGGATGGCCTGGTTCTCACCGATCGGCCGCCCGAAGGCGTGCCGCTCCTTGGCGTACTTCAGCGACTCGTCCACACAGCCCTGCGCGAGCCCGGTCGCGAGCGCCGAGATCGCGATGCGGCCCTCGTCCAGGATGCGCAGGAACTGGGCGTAACCGCGGCCCTCCTGGCCCAGCAGGTTCGCCGCCGGGACGCGTACGTCGGAGAACGCCAGCTCGCGGGTGTCCGACGCGTTCCAGCCGACCTTCGAGTACGGCGCCGCGACCGTGAAGCCCGGGGTGCCGGACGGCACGATGATCGAGGAGATCAGCGGGCGGCCGTCGTCCTTGCGGCCGGTGACCGCCGTGACGGTGACCAGGCCCGTGATGTCCGTACCGGAGTTGGTGATGAAGCACTTCGAGCCGTTGATGACCCACTCGTCGCCGTCGCGCACCGCCGTGGTCCGGGTGCCGCCCGCGTCGGAGCCGCAGTCCGGCTCGGTCAGGCCGAACGCGCCGAGCATCTCGCCGGAGCACAGCTTCGGCAGCCACTCCCGCTTCTGCTCCTCCGTACCGAACCGGAAGACCGGCATCGCGCCGAGCGAGACGCCCGCCTCCAGGGTGATGGCCACCGACGAGTCGACGCGGGCCAGCTCCTCCAGGGCGATGCCGAGCGCGAGGTAGTCGCCGCCCATGCCGCCGTACTCCTCGGGGAAGGGCAGCCCGAACAGGCCCATGCGGCCCATCTCGCGGACGATCTCGTACGGGAACTCGTGACGCTCGTAGAAGTCGCCGATCTTCGGGGCGACGACGTCGTGCGCGAACTCCTCGACGGTACGGCGGAGTTCCTCGTGCTCGGAGGTGAGGCGGTGGTCGAGGGGCATGGCTACGACTCCTGGTGGGAGAGGGCACGCACGGTGCGGGAGGGGCTGGGTCGGCCCAGCTGTCCGGCCATCCACACGCTGGTGGCGGTGAGCAGGCCGAGGTCGACCCCGGTGTCGATACCGAGGCCCTGGAGCATCCACACGAGGTCTTCGGTGGCGAGGTTTCCGGTCGCGGACTTCGCGTACGGGCAGCCGCCGAGGCCGCCCGCCGACGCGTCCACGGTGCTCACTCCGTGCTGGAGGGCGGCGAGGGTGTTGGACAGCGCCTGGCCGTACGTGTCGTGGAAGTGCACCGCGAGGGAACTGGTCGGCACACCCTCCTCGTTGAGCTCGGCGAGCAGGGTCTGGACATGGGCCGGGGTGGCGACCCCGATGGTGTCGCCCAGGCTCAGCTCGTCGCAGCCCATGTGGACGAGCGCCTTGGCGACGCGGACCACCTGGTGCACCGGCACCGCGCCTTCCCACGGGTCGCCGAAGCACATCGACAGATAGCCCCGGACGTGCGCCTTGTGCTCCTTCGCGCGGGTCACCACCGGCTCGAACATGGCGAGCGACTCGTCGACGGTCCGGTTCAGATTGGCCTTGGCGAAGGACTCGGTGGCGCTGGCGAACACCGCGATCCGGTGGGCGCCGAGCGCGAGCGCCCGGTCCAGGCCCCGCTCGTTCGGCACCAGAACGGGCAGTGCCACGCCGTCGAGATCGCCGAGGAGCGGGAACAGGGCCTCCGCGTCCGCGAGTTGGGGCACCCACTTGGGGTGCACGAAGCTCGTCGCCTCGATGGTGGTCAGGCCCGCGGCGGCCAGGCGGTGCACGAACTCGGCCTTGACCTCGGTCGGCACGACCGACTTCTCGTTCTGCAGCCCGTCGCGCGCGCCCACCTCGTGGATGCGCACGCGGGCCGGGAGGTCCTGCGCCGGGACGACCATGGGGAGGGTCATGAGGTCTCCTCGGGTGCGGCGGGGGTGGCGTCGGCGGCCGGGGTGACGACGGCCAGGACCTGGTCCATGGCCACGGTCGAGCCGGGGGTGACGTCGAGCTCGGTGACCGTGCCCGCGTGCGGCGCGGAGATCACGTGCTCCATCTTCATCGCCTCGACCACCAACAGGCTCTGCCCGGCGTCGACTTGGTCGCCGACCGCCACCTTGACCACGGTGACCGTGCCCGGCATGGGCGCGGCCAGGGTGTCGGCCCCGCCGTGGGTCCGGCCGGACAGGGCGGCCTCGACGGCGTCGTGGTCCAGCACGTTCCAGCTGTCGCCTTCGCGGCCCAGCCAGCTTCCGGCCCGGTGGAAGGTGTGGGTGATCCCGTCGAGCTCGACGGTGACGCGCTCGGCGGTGACCGTGGCCGCCGCCGGTGCCGCGTATGTGACGGGTTCGAGTCCCGCGATGCGCAGCGGGAAGGCGAGCGGGGCCGCCTCGCCGCCCATGCGCCAGCCGCTCGGCACCGAGAACGGGTCGGTCCAGCCGGCGGCCGGGGCGGGCCGCAACGCGTCTAGGCGGACCGCGGCCGCTGCCGCGTACACCTCGTCGGGCACGCCCTCGGGGACCAGGGAGTCCGCCTCGCGCTCGACCAGGCCGGTGTCCAACTCGCCCGCCACGACGGCCGGATGGGCCAGGAGGCGGCGCAGGAACCCGGCGTTGGTGGGCACGCCGAGCGTGACCGTGCCGGCCAGCGCGGCGCGCAGCTTGCGCAGCGCGGTCGCCCGGTCGGGGCCGTACGCGATGACCTTCGACAGCATCGGGTCGTAGAGGCTGCCGACCTCGGTGCCCTCGCTCAGGCCCGAGTCCGTGCGCACTCCGTCGCCCTGGGGCTCGCGCAGCGCCAGGACCGTACCGCCGGAGGGCAGGAAGCCGCGGGCGCCCGCCTTGACGGACACGGTCTCGGCGCAGAGGCGGGCCTCGATGGCGTGGCCGGTGAGGGTGATGTCCTTCTGCTCGTACGGCAGCCGCTCGCCGGCCGCGACCCTCAGCTGCCACTCCACCAGGTCGACGCCGGTGATGAGCTCGGTCACCGGGTGCTCGACCTGGAGGCGGGTGTTCATCTCCATGAAGTAGTACGAGGACGGGTCGCTGCCCGGGACGATGAACTCGACCGTGCCCGCGCCCGAGTAGCCGCACGAGCGGGCCGCCTGGACGGCCGCCTCGCCCATCGCGGCGCGGGTCTCCTCGTCGAGCAGGACGCTGGGCGCCTCCTCGATGATCTTCTGGTGGCGGCGCTGGAGCGAGCACTCGCGCTCGCCGAGGTGGATCACGTTTCCATGGCCGTCGGCGAGCACCTGGATCTCGATGTGGCGCGGCCGGTCGACCCAGCGCTCCACGAGCAGCGTGTCGTCGCCGAAGGAGGAGCGGGCCTCGCGGCGCGCGGCCGCGATCTCGTCGCCGAGCAGCGCCTCCTCGCGCACCAGGCGCATGCCCTTGCCGCCGCCGCCCGCGCTCGGCTTGAGGAGCACCGGCATGCCGATCTCCCGTGCGGCGAGCGCCAGTTGATCGTCCGTCAGGCCGCTGCCCGAAGAGCCCGGCACGACCGGGACCCCGGCCTCGCGCACGGTCGCCTTGGCGCGGATCTTGTCGCCCATCAAGGAGATCGCCTCGGCGCTCGGCCCGATGAAGACCAGCCCGGCCTCGGCGCAGGCCGCGGCGAAGCCCGCGTTCTCGGCCAGGAAGCCGTAGCCCGGGTGGACGGCCTGGGCGCCGGTGCGCAGCGCCGCGTCGATGAGCAGCTCGGGGCGCAGATAGCTGGCGGAGGCCGCTGCGGGGCCGATGCGTACGGCGGTGTCCGCCTCGCGGACGTGGCGCGCCTGGGCGTCCGCGTCGGAGAAGACGGCCACCGAGCGGATGCCGAGCCGGCGCAGGGTGCGGATGACGCGGACCGCGATCTCGCCCCGGTTGGCGACGAGCACTGTCGTGAACATGGGAGCCCTCAACGTAGAAGTCGACGTGGGTGCCGTCTCAGGTGTCTCAGCCATCGCGGGTGTCACATCCGGAAGACGCCGAAGGCGGGGTCGGCCAGCGGGGCGTTGGCGCAGGCGGTCAGGGCCAGGCCCAGGACCTGACGCGTGTCGACGGGGTCGATCACGCCGTCGTCCCACAGCCGGGCGGTGGCGTAATAGGCGTTGCCCTGGGTCTCGTACTGCTCGCGGATGGGGGCCTTGAAGGCCTCCTCGTCCTCCGCGCTCCAGTCGTCGCCCAACTGGTCGCGCTTGACGGTCGCGAGGACGGAGGCGGCCTGTTCGCCGCCCATCACGGAGATCTTGGCGTTGGGCCACATCCACAGGAAGCGGGGGCTGTAGGCCCGGCCGCACATCGAGTAGTTGCCCGCGCCGTAGGAGCCGCCGACGACGACGGTCAGCTTCGGCACCCGCGTACAGGCGACGGCCGTCACCATCTTCGCGCCGTGCTTGGCGATGCCGCCCGCCTCGTAGTCCCGGCCGACCATGAAGCCCGAGATGTTCTGCAGGAACACCAGCGGGATGCCGCGCTGGTCGCACAGCTCGATGAAGTGGGCGCCCTTCTGGGCGGATTCGGAGAACAGGATGCCGTTGTTGGCGACGATCCCGACCGGGTGGCCGTGGATCCGCGCGAAGCCGGTGACCAGCGTCTGCCCGAACTCGGCCTTGAACTCCTGGAAGCGGGATCCGTCGACGACCCGGGCGATCACTTCCCGTACGTCATACGGGGTGCGCGAGTCGACCGGCACCGCGCCGTAGAGCCCGAACGGGTCGGCCTTCGGCTCCTCGGCCGGCTCCACCGACCAGGGCAGCGGGCCCCGGTCGGGCAGGGTGGCCACGATGTTACGGACGATGCGCAGCGCGTGCGCGTCGTCCTCGGCCAGGTGGTCGGTCACGCCGGAGACCCGCGAGTGCACTTCGCCGCCGCCGAGCTCCTCGGCCGTGACGACCTCGCCGGTGGCCGCCTTCACCAGCGGGGGGCCGCCCAGGAAGATCGTGCCCTGGTTGCGGACGATCACGGCCTCGTCGCTCATCGCGGGTACGTACGCGCCGCCGGCCGTGCAGGAGCCGAGGACGGCCGCGATCTGGGGGATGCCCGCGCTCGACATCCGGGCCTGGTTGTAGAAGATCCGCCCGAAGTGCTCGCGGTCCGGGAAGACCTCGTCCTGCATGGGCAGGAACGCGCCGCCCGAGTCGACCAGATAGAGGCAGGGCAGCCGGTTCTCCAGCGCCACCTCCTGGGCCCTCAGGTGCTTCTTCACCGTCATCGGGTAGTACGTGCCGCCCTTGACCGTGGCGTCATTGGCGACGATCACGCACTCGCGGCCGCTCACCCGGCCGATGCCGGCGATCACGCCGGCGGCGGGCGCCTGCCCGCCGTACATCCCCTCGGCGGCCAGCGGGGCCAGTTCGAGGAAGGGCGAGCCGGGGTCGAGGAGCGTGTCCACGCGGTCCCTCGGCAGCAGCTTGCCGCGCGCGACATGCCGCGCGCGGGACCGCTCGCCTCCGCCGAGCCGGGCCGCGGCGAGCCTGGTCCGCAGCTCGTCGCCGAGCGTGCGGTGCCCTGCCTCGTTGGCCCGCCAGGCCTCGGAGGCGGGATCCGCCGCACTCCCCAGGACCGGTGCCTGCTGCATCGTGTCGAGCCCCCTTGCCCGTACGCGGCGACGTCAACGGATGTTAGTGACCGTTAACTCATTGCCTTCAGGTTAACGAGCGCTAACCGCATTGTCTAGAATGAATTCCCATGAGCACCCGTACCGACGCCCCCACCCGCCGCGAGCAGATCCTGCGCGAGGCCGCCCGGCTCTTCGCCGAGCGCGGCTTCCACGGCGTCGGCGTCGACGAGATAGGCGCCGCGGTCGGCATCAGCGGCCCCGGTCTGTACCGGCACTTCGCGGGCAAGGACGCGATGCTGGCCGAGCTGCTCGTCGGCATCAGCGGGCGGCTGTACGACGGCGGGCGCAAGCGGGTCGCCGAGGCGGCGGGCGACCCCGAGCGGCTGCTCGGCTCGCTCATCGACGGGCACATCGACTTCGCCCTCGACGACCGGTCGCTCATCACCCTGCACGACCGCGAGCTGGACCGCCTCCGCGACAGCGACCGCAAGCTGGTGCGCCAGCTTCAGCGGCAGTACGTCGAGCTGTGGGTCGGCGTGGTGCGCGAGCTGTATCCGCCGGTGCCGGAGGCCGAGGTGCGCGGGGCCGTGCACGCCGTGTTCGGGCTGCTGAACTCGACCCCGCACCTCGGCTCGTACGGTTCGGGCCTGCCCGGCCGCTCAGCCACCGAGACGCTCCTTCGCCGCCTGGCGCACGGGGCCTTCGCCGCGCTCGACGCGCACTGAGCGGGCCGGTCCGGGCCCGGCGGCCGCGTCCACCGAGCGGGACGGACCGGTCGCGCGCGGCGCGCTCGGGGCAGAATGGGCGGCATGCCGATACCCAGCCGTGCCGCCCTTGTCGACCACCTCGTCCGCACCCGTATCGCCGGTGACGTCGCCACGCCACGCGACAACAACCTCTCCCACTACCGCAAGCTCGCCAACGGCGACCGCCACTACTGGCTGGGCCTTGAGCTGGGGGACCGCTGGACGGACGAGCAGGACGTGCTCGCCGTGATGGCCGAGCGCTGCGGCGTCGTGGACGACCCGCGCCACCGCACCGGCCAGGACACCATCGACCCCGAGCTGACCGTGGACGGCCTGGAGCGGATGGCGGCGCGGCTGCGGAAGGCCGCGGCGGGGCGGGAGCGGGTCCTCTTCGCGACCGGGCACCCCGGTGCGCTCATCGACGTGCACAGCCGTACCGCGGCGGGGCTGCGGGCCGCGGGGTGCGAGATCGTACGGATCCCCGGCGGGCTCACGGCGGACGAGGGGTACGTCGTGCAGTTCGCGGACGTGGCCGTCTTCGAGCGGGGTGCGTCGCTGTGGCACACCCACTCGCCGGAGCCCATGCGGGCGATTCTGGACGCGCTCGAGACCCCGCCGGACCTCGTGGTCGCGGACCACGGGTGGGCGGGGTGCGCGGGGCAGCGGGGGGTGGACTCCATGGGGTACGCGGACTGCAACGACCCCGCGCTGTTCCTGGCGGAGGCGGAGGGGGTGCTCCAGGTGACGGTTCCCCTGGACGACCACGTCGTGGATCCCCGCTTCTACGAGCCCATGACGGCGTACCTCCTCGCGGCGGCGGGCCTGGAGGCCTGACACCCCCTGGGGCTCCGCCCCGGCCCCCGGGGTGTTTGCCCACCCGCCCGCCCGTTGCCCGGGGTTGGTTGGTTCCGGGCCCCTGGGGCTCCGCCCCAGACCCCGTATCGCGCCTTAAGGGCGCTCGTCCTCAAACGCCGGACGGGCTGAGGATGCCCATGCCACCGGCGCCGCCAGGGGCGCGGGGAACTGCGCGAGAAGCGGGCACGGTCCGCAGTCGAGAAGGGGGTTAAGGGGCGCGGGGAACTGCGCGAACGAGGCCCGGCACCGGTGCCGCCAAGGGGCGCGGGGAACTGCGCGACCAGCCACGCACGGTGGACGGACGAGAAGGGGGCTCGGGCCCGCCGCTCTAGGCGGAGGGGGTCGGGTCCAGGTAGACGCGGCGGACCGCCGGGAAGCGGGCGCGCAGGCGGGCCTCCGCCTCGTCGCAGGCCCGCTCGACCTCCGCCGCCGTCGACACGTCCCGAAAGTCGATCTTCGCGGCGATCAGGATCTCCTCCGGGCCCTGGATGAGCGTGGTCAGCTCCAGGACCGCCTCCACGTGCGGCACCCCGAGCAGCACCGCCCGTACCCCGTCCCGCATCTCCGGCGGCAGCGGACGGCCGATCAGCAGGCGCGCGTTGGACCGGCCCAGCTCCCAGGCCACGTACGCCAGGAGCACGCCGATCAGCACGGAAGCCGTACCGTCCCAGACGCCGGAGCCCGTGAGCTGGCCGCCGAGCAGGCCGCCCGCCGCGAGCAGCAGGCCCACGAGCGCCGCCGAGTCCTCCATCACCACCGCCTTGACCGCGGTGTCCGGGGTCAGCCGGAAGTAGCGGCCCACGGGTGCCCCGAGCCGCGCCGCCTCCGCCTTCACCTGGCGGATGCCGGTCCGCAGCGAGTAGCCCTCCAGGAGGAAGGCGACCGCGAGGACGAGGTAGGAGACGAGCGGGTCGCCCAGCTCCTCGCCCGCCACCAGCGTGTGGATGCCGTCGTAGACCGAGAACACCGCGCCGCCGACGAACGTGGCGACCGCAGCGAACATCGCCCAGATGTAGCGCTCGGGCCCGTACCCGAGCGGGTGCTCCTCGTCGGCCGGCTTGTCGCTTCGCTTGAGCGCGGTCAGCAGGAGCAGTTCGGTGACCGTGTCGGCCAGCGAGTGCGCGGCCTCCGACAGCATCGCGCTGGACCCGCTGATCACCCCGGCCACGGCCTTCGCGAGGGCGATCCCGAGATTGGCGGCCGCCGCCACGACGACCGTGACCGTGCTCTCGCCGCCGCCCTCCTGCGTTGCGCTCATACCGGGACGGTATGTCCGATCCCCGTGCCCGGCGACGTCAGCGCCACCTGCGACGTCAGCGCGGGATGCGGACGACGCCCTCCTGGATCACGGTGATCGCGAGCCGCCCGTCCTGCGTGTAGATCCGCGCCTGCCCGAGCCCGCGCCCGCCGGACGCCGAGGGCGACTCCTGGTCGTACAGGAGCCATTCGTCGGCGCGGAAGGGCCGGTGGAACCACATCGCGTGGTCGAGCGAGGCGCCCACGACGTCGCCGACCGCCCAGCCGCCGCGCCCGTGGGCGAGCAGCACCGAGTCGAGCAGCGTCATGTCGGAGACGTACGTCGCGAGGCACACGTGGAGCAGCGGGTCGTCGGCGAGCTTGCCGTTGGTGCGGAACCACACCTGGGAGCGCGGCTCGCGCGGGGTGCCGACGCTGCCCCACGGCGGCGCGTCCACGTACCGCAGATCGACGGCCGCGCGGGCCTCGATCAGCCGGTCCACCACGCCCGCGTCGCGGAAGGCGTCCGCGTACCGAGGCAGCATCTCGGCGGCCGTCGGCAGCGACTCCGGGTCCGGCGCGGGCGGCATGCCGGCCTGGTGCTCCATGCCCTCCTCGTACGTCTGGAACGACGCGGAGAGGTGGAAGATCGGCTGCCCGTGCTGGATGGCGACGACGCGGCGGGTGGTGAAGGAGGCGCCGTCGCGGATGCGGTCGACGGTGTAGACGATCGGCGCGCCCGGGTCGCCCGCCCGCAGGAAGTAGGCGTGCAGCGAGTGCGCCATCCGGTCGGCGGGCACGGTGCGGCCCGCGGCGACCAGCGCCTGCGCGGCCACCTGGCCGCCGAAGACGCGGGGCACGACCGCCGAGCGGGACCGGCCGCGGAAGATGTCCTCCTCGATCCGCTCGAGGTCGAGCAGATCGAGGAGGTTCTCAAGTGCCTGATGCATGAAGGTAGTTGTACAGGTCGGTGTGGCCGGCCCCTACAGCCCCATGTTCTTGGCGATGATCGACTTCATGATCTCGCTGGTGCCGCCGTAGATCCGGTTCACCCGGTTGTCGGCGTACAGGCGGGCGATCGGGTACTCGTTCATGAAGCCGTAGCCGCCGTGCAGCTGGAGGCAGCGGTCGATGACGCGGTGCGCGACCTCGGTGCAGAACAGCTTCGCGGACGCGGCCTCGGCCGGCGTCAGCTCGCCCGCGTCGAGGGCCTCCAGGGCGCGGTCGGCGACCGCCTCGGCGGCGTCCACCTCGGCCTGGCAGGCGGCCAGTTCGAACTTGGTGTTCTGGAACGAGGCGACCGTCTTGCCGAAGACCGTACGGTCCTGGACGTACTCCTTGGCGAACCGGACGGCCGCCTTGGCCTGGGCGTACGCGCCGAACGCGATGCCCCAGCGCTCGGACGCGAGGTTGTGGCCGAGGTAGTAGAAGCCCTTGTTCTCCTCGCCGAGCAGGTCCTCCGCGGGGACCTTGACGTCGACGAACGCGAGCTCGGCGGTGTCGGAGGTCTTCAGGCCGAGCTTGTCGAGCTTGCGGCCGACCGAGTAGCCCTCGGACTTGGTGTCCACCGCGAACAGCGAGATGCCGTGGCGGCGGTCCTCGGCGGAGGGGGCGTCGGTGCGGGCGCAGACGATCACGCGGTCGGCGTGCACGCCGCCGGTGATGAAGGTCTTGGCGCCGTTGAGGACGTAGTGCGAGCCGTCCTCGGAGAGCTTGGCGGTGGTCTTCATGCCCGCGAGGTCGGAGCCGGTGCCCGGCTCGGTCATCGCCAGCGCCCACATCTCCTCGCCGGAGACGAACTTCGGCAGGAAGCGCTTCTTCTGCTCGTCGGTGGCGAGCATCTTGATGTAGGGCAGGCCGAGCAGCACGTGCACACCCGAGCCGCCGAACTGGACGCCCGCGCGGGCCGTCTCCTCGTACATCACGGCCTCGAACTTGTACGAGTCGATGCCGGCGCCGCCGAACTCCTCGTCCACGCGGATGCCGAAGATGCCGAGCTCGGCGAGCTTGTAGTAGAACTCGCGCGGCACGATGCCCTGCGCGAACCACTCGTCGTAGGCGGGGACGACCTCGGCCTCGATGAAGGCGCGCAGGGTCTCCCGGAACGCCTCGTGGTCTTCGTTGAATACCGTACGGCGCACGGTCGCCCTCCTCGGCTCGCAAATTCGGCTAAGCGCTTGCTCAGGTTGAATAACGAAGTTACCCGGCAGTCACCGGCACTGTCCAGGGGTCCAGAGTGAGACGCCCCACTCCCCGCCGCCACCCGGCCCCCGCTCCGGCGCCACCCGGCGACGGCCTAGGATCCAGTCCGTCGGTCATCGGCGGCCGCACCCGGTCGCCGCGGCGGTCCCGGCCGGACCTCATCGGGGGATGTCCATGCTTGTGAAATTCCGTGCTGCCGCCGTACTCGGCGCCGCCGCGCTCCTGCTCGCCGGATGCTCGAAGGGCTCGGAGAGCGGGGCGTTGAGCGTGGCGTGGGTCAAGGAGCGGGCCAAGGAGACGGGTACCGGCGGTGCGCCGAAGTGCCCGGTGAAGTACGACATCGTCGCGGCGGCCAAGGCCTCGGGATACAGCGGCCGGGCGGGAACGCGGCCCGACGAGCCCGTGGCCACGGGGGAGTTCGACGGCTCGGCGGACTCCCCGCTCCGCCGGGCCGACGGAGCCCTCCTCGACTGCGTCTACTGGATCAACTCCCAGAAGCTGCACGCCTACACCGTCGCGGCGGGCAAGGGCGCGGCGCTGAATCTGCTGGCGCCGGTCGTCCAGCGCGACGCCGGGATGTCCACGGACGCGCTGGTGGCCTGGCTCGGCACGGCGGCCAAGGCGGAGCGCGGGGTGCCGGTGCCGACGCCCGGCGACACCGTCGTGTCGGTACGGCTGCCCGTGTCCGGCCCGGGCGATGCGACCCTGGTCGTGAGCCTCGGCGAGAACGCCAAGGCAGACCCCCAGCTGGAACGCCTGGCCAAGGAGCTGGGGACCCAGGCCGGGACCTGAACCCGGCCACCCGACGCGCGCGTTGGCATCGGGGGGAGCTCAGCCCTGCTGCTTCAGCGCCAGCCACAGCTCCGTGCGTACGTCCATGTCGTCGAGGTCGGTGCCGAGCAGTGCCGCGCAGCGGGCGATCCGCTGGCGGACGGTGTTGCGGTGCACTCCGACGGCCACCGCGCTGCGGTCCCAACTCCCGTGCAGCGAGAGCCAGGTGTGCAGGGTGGCGCGCTGGGTCTCGGTGAGCGGGGCGAGCAGTTCGCGGGCGTACGCGGCGGCCTCCTCGGGGTCCACGAGCGCCCCGAATCCGGCGGGCCGGTGCCGGGCCAGGGCGACGCGGGTCGCCTCCGCGCGTGCCAGGGCGCGGGCTGCCTGGGTGTCGGCGACCGAGAGCCCGTCGAGCCCGGCCGGGGCGCTGATGCCCAGGGTCCAGTCGGGGTGCGGGGTGACCTCGCGGCCGGCCGGCAGGAGGGCGCGTACGCGGTGGCCGTCCGCCTCGACCAGCGGGGTCCCGAGGTCGGGCGCGGGACCCTGGCCCCGGGCGTGCACCACGGTCCACGGCCCCGGGCCGAGCAGCTCGGAGGTGTCCTGCGGCCCGCCGCCCAGCAGCATCCGCACCAGGGCGGCCGAACGGGCCGCCTCGTCGGCGCCCTGCCGCTCGGCGGTGAGCAGGGTGAGCAGCACGGCCGCGACACCGGCGATGGTGTGGTCGCCGGGGGCGCGGTGGGGGGTGGCCAGCGCGAGCACGCGGGGCCCCGCGAGGGCGTAGGCGGAGAGGTGGGTGCCGGCCACGGTGTCGCTGGCGGTGAGCGCGCTTCCCCCGCCCCGCCCTTTTCCGGCCGGGGCCTCAAGGGGGAATTCCGGCCCCTGCGGCGTTTGAGCGGTGGGGTCCGGGGTCGAGCCCCGTGTCCGGCGGTCCGCGGCCGTCGCATCATCCGCCGGAGGCTTTCGGGAAGGGGCGGGGTGGGGAAGGTCCGCCGAAGGCGCCACCACCCGCACCAGCCCCCGCACCCCCACCCGCTGGGAATCGGACGGTTCCGGCCCCGCCGAATCCAGGACCGACCCCTCCGGGGTCACCAGCGCCGCCCACCCCCCGATCCGCCCCGCGAGCACCCGCAGCACCGCACCCACCGGCTCAAGCCGGGCCGCCGCCGTGGCCAGCGCCCGCTGGCCCTCGCTCACCCTCCGCAACTCCTCCTCCCGCGCCCGCGCCATCAGCAGCCACACCGCCCGCGCCACCCCCGAGAACGTCGTCTGCGGCGGCACCTCCAGGAGGGGGAGGCCGTGGCGGGCGCAGGCCTCCACCAGGGCGGGCGGGACCGCGTCGTACACGGGGGCCACGCCGAAGCCGAGGGCCGCCGCGCCCGCCGCCGCCACCCGGGCCACGTACACCTCGGGGTCGGGGAGCTGCACCCCCGCCGTCATCAGGAGCTCGCCGCCGAGCAGATACGGGAACGGGTCGGCCATCTCCGAGGTGTGCACCCAGCGGATGGACGCGTCCGAGGGACCCGCGAGCTGCCGCAGGCCCAGGTCGGAGCGGGCGAGCAGCGCGGCGAGCGGCACGGGCGGGGTGGGAGGAATGGTCGGGGCGGTCGGAGCGGTCTGGTCCGGCATGGTGGACGATCCATCCATCGACAGCGTCGGGAGTGGAGGAAACGTACACTTCAGCGTTGCTTTCCGGCCACCTAAGGTCGTGCCGAACCGAAGGCCGCGGGTACGGGCGGATGTCCCCGCGAAAAGCCGACGGGACCTCGACATCTCCCTGGAACCCGAGATCCCCCGCACGACACGCCACCGAGTGAGCGCGAAGGAGGGCCCCGCATGGCCGTCGACTACACAGTGATCGTCGTCTATCTGGCCGGGATGCTGGCGATGGGCTGGTGGGGCATGCGCCGCGCCCGCTCGAAGTCCGAATTCCTCGTCGCGGGGCGGCGGTTGGGGCCCGCGATGTACTCCGGCACCATGGCCGCCATCGTGCTCGGCGGCGCCTCCACCATCGGCGGCGTGGGCCTCGGCTACAAGTACGGCCTGTCCGGCGCCTGGATGGTGTTCACCATCGGCCTCGGCCTGCTGGCGCTCTCCGTCTTCTTCTCCGCCCGCATCGCCCGGCTCCGCGTCTACACCGTCTCCGAGATGCTGGACCTGCGCTACGGCGGCCGGGCCGGACTCATCTCCGGCCTCGTGATGTGGGCCTACACGCTGATGCTCGCGGTCACCTCGACCATCGCGTACGCCACCATCTTCGACGTCCTCTTCGACCTGAACCGCACGGTCGCGATCATTCTCGGCGGCGCCATCGTCGTCGCGTACTCGACGCTCGGCGGCATGTGGTCCATCACCCTCACCGACATGGTGCAGTTCGTCGTCAAGACGATCGGGGTGCTGCTGCTCCTGCTGCCCATCGCCGTCGTCAAGGCCGGCGGGTTCGGCGCGATGAAGGCGAAGCTGCCCTCCGGTTACTTCGACCCGCTCGGCATCGGCGGCGAGACGATCTTCACGTACGTCCTGATCTACACGTTCGGCATGCTCATCGGGCAGGACATCTGGCAGCGCGTGTTCACCGCGCGCAGCGACAAGGTCGCCCGGCTCGGCGGCACCGTCGCCGGTACGTACTGCCTGGTGTACGCCGTCGCGGGCGCCGTCATCGGCACCGCCGCCAAGGTGCTCTACCCGAACCTCGCCAGTGCCGACGACGCGTTCGCCACCATCGTCAAGGCCGAACTGCCCGTCGGCATAAGGGGGTTGGTGCTCGCCGCCGCCCTCGCCGCCGTGATGTCCACCTCCTCCGGCGCGCTCATCGCCTCGGCCACCGTGGCCAACAACGACATCTGGGCGCGGCTGCGGGGCCGGTCCGGGCAGGCCGCCACCGACCACGACGAGGTGAAGGGCAACCGGGTCTTCATCCTCGTCATGGGCCTCGTCGTGATCGTCATCGCGACCCGCCTGAGCAGTGTCGTCGAGGGCCTCACCGTCGCCTACGACCTGCTTGTGGGCGGGCTGCTCGTGCCGATCCTCGGCGGGCTGCTGTGGAAGCGCGGCACCGCGTCGGGCGCCCTCGCCTCCGTCGTCGTCGGCGGCCTCGCGGTCGTCGCGCTGATGGTGCGCTACGGCATCCTCGCCAACGAGCCCGTCTACTACGGACTGCTCGCCTCGCTCCTCGCCCACGTCGTCGTGTCGTACGCGACGAAGCCGACCGACGCCGCGGTGCTCGCCGTCTGGCGCGAGCGGCTGGCCGGGCGCGGGGCGGAACCCGGCGCGTCGGATCCCGACGAGCCGGCGGCCGCCGAAGCGGCACCGGCACACAGCTAGAGTCACACTGATAAAGCGCATAAACGCTGAAACGAAGGGCAATTCAGATGAGCAGCAACGAAACGCCGCGCGGTCCGATCGACTCGTCCCGCATCCCGCGGTACGCCGGGCCCGCGACCTTCGCCCGGCTGCCCCGCCTCGACGAGGTCGGCACCGCCGATGTCGCCGTGGTCGGCGTGCCCTTCGACAGCGGTGTCTCCTACCGGCCCGGCGCCCGCTTCGGCGGCAACGCCATCCGCGAGGCCTCCCGCCTGCTGCGCCCGTACAACCCGGCGCAGGACGCCTCGCCGTTCGCGCTCGCCCAGGTCGCCGACGCCGGTGACATCGCGGCCAACCCGTTCAACATCAACGAGGCCGTCGACACCATCGAGGCCGCCGCCGACGACCTGCTCGGCACCGGCGCCCGCCTCATGACGCTCGGCGGCGACCACACCATCGCGCTGCCGCTGCTGCGCTCGGTCGCCAAGAAGCACGGCCCGGTCGCGCTGCTCCACTTCGACGCGCACCTCGACACCTGGGACACCTACTTCGGCGCCGAGTACACCCACGGCACCCCGTTCCGCCGGGCCGTCGAGGAGGGCATCCTCGACACCGAGGCGCTCTCGCACGTCGGCACGCGCGGCCCGCTGTACGGCAAGCAGGACCTGACCGACGACGAGAAGATGGGCTTCGGCATCGTCACCTCCGCCGACGTCTACCGGCGCGGCGCCGACGAGGTCGCCGACCAGCTCCGCCAGCGCATCGGCGACCGCCCGCTCTACATCTCCATCGACATCGACTGCCTGGACCCGGCCCACGCGCCCGGCACCGGCACCCCCGAGGCCGGCGGCATGACCTCGCGCGAGCTCCTGGAGATCCTGCGGGGCCTCGCCTCCTGCAACCTGGTCTCCGCCGACGTCGTCGAGGTCGCCCCGGCCTACGACCACGCCGAGATCACCAGCGTGGCCGCCTCGCACACCGCCTACGAGCTGACCACGATCATGTCCCGGCAGATCGCGGCGAGCCGCGGCTGAGGCGCGGCACGGACCGGGAAACGATCAACGGCGTCGGCCCGGCGGCCGGAGGACCGGCGCCGGGCCGAAGGCCGAGCTCCAAGGAGAGGACGCGATGACCCACGACCACGACCTCGTGCTGCGGCCCACGCCGCGCCAGGTGGAGGCCGCCCTGAACCCCCCGCCCGGGCGCAACGGCGGTGACCTGGTGGTCGAGACCCTCGCCGGGCTCGGCGCCACCACCGTGTTCGGCCTGCCCGGTCAGCACGCGCTCGGCATGTTCGACGCGCTGCGCCGCTCGGACCTGCGGTACGTCGGCCTCCGGGTCGAGAACAACGCGGGCTTCGCCGCCGACGCGTACGGTCGGGTCACCGGCGAGGCGGCCCCGCTGCTGCTGTCGACCGGCCCCGGCGCGCTGACCTCGCTCGCCGCGCTCCAGGAGGCGGCAGCCGCCTCGTCCCCGGTCGTCGCGATCTCAAGTCAGATCCCCACCGCGGGACTTGGCGGCGGACGGCACGGCTATCTGCACGAGCTGCGCGACCAGAAGGCGTCCTTCCGCGATGTGGTCAAGTCCGTCCACACCGTGCGCAGCCAGTCGCAGATCCCCTCCGCGATCGCGGCCGCCTGGGAGTCGGCGCTGACCGCGCCGCACGGGCCGGTGTGGGTGGAGATCCCGCAGGACGTCCTGCTCGCCGAGACGGCGCTGCCCGCCGTCACGCCCATGGACGCCTTCCCCGAAGACCTCGTCCCGCGCCCCGAACTGACCGCCGTGGCAGCCGAGTTGCTGGCGAACGCGGTCCGCCCGGCGATCATCGCGGGCGGCGGTGTCGTACGCGCCGACGCCTCGGGCAAGCTGCTCGCGCTCGCCGAGAGGCTGGACGCGCCGGTCGTGACGACCTTCGGCGGCAAGGGCGCCTTCCCCTGGGAGCACCCGCTCTCGCTCCAGTCCTGGCTGGAGGACCGGCACACCACGGACTTCCTCGAGGACGCGGACGTCCTGCTCGTCGTCGGCTCCGGGCTCGGCGAGCTGTCCTCGAACTACCACACGTTCCAGCCGCGCGGCCGGATCATCCAGATCGAGGCCGACCTCGGCAAGCTGGAGTCCAACCACCCGGCGCTCGGCATCCACGCGGACGCCCGCATCGCCCTCCAGGCCCTGCTCGAAACGGTCGCGGAGCGTCACGACGAGACGGCGGCCGGGCGGGTACGGGCCGTCCTCGACCAGGTCCGGGCCCGGATCGACGCGCAGGACCTCGGCGAGGAGCGGCGCATCCTGGCCGCCGTGCGCGAGGCGCTGCCGGCCGGGGCGCCCAGCTTCTGGGACATGACGATCCTGGCCTACTGGGCCTGGTCGGCCTGGCCCGGCGCGATGCACTCGGCCCAGGGCGCCGGGGGCCTCGGCTACGGCTTCCCGGCGGCGCTCGGCGCGGCCGCCGCCGATCCCGGGCGCCCGGTCCTCGCGGTGTCCGGCGACGGCGGGGCGATGTACTCGATCGCGGAGCTCGCCACGGCGAAGCAGTACGACCTGCCGGTCACCTGGCTGATCGTCGACGACGGCGGTTACGGCATCCTGCGCGAATACATGACGGACACGTTCGGTGAGGCCACGGCCACCGAGCTGGCCCGGCCCGACTTCGTCGCGCTCGCCGAGTCCTTCGGCGTCCCGGCCGTCCGCACCACCCCGGACACCCTGGCCGCCGACCTCACCAAGGCGCTGGCTGCCCCCGGGCCCTCGGTGGTCGTGCTGCCCGCCCTCCTGAAGATGTTCGCGCCGACCCACCTCTGAGGCGCGGCCGGACTTCGGACAGTACCCAGGACCTGGGTCCCGTATTTGTTGCGGCGGGATGAAATCCGCAGGCCCCCGTGTTGGGGCTTGCGGCAGGACCAGGTACCAACGGGAGGAATGTCGTGACGGAGGGTGCGCAACAGGGGTGGGCGCGCAGGCTGACCGGGTACGCCTGGCGGTACCGGCGCAACGTGGTGCTCGCGCTCGGCTCCTCGCTCGGCGGCATGGCCGTCATGGCGCTCGTCCCGCTGATCACCAAGGTGGTCATCGACGACGTCATCGGCGCCCACACCCGCTCCCTGGCCGTCTGGACCGGCCTCCTCATAGCCTCCGCCGTCGTGGTGTACGGGCTCACCTACATCCGGCGGTACTACGGAGGGCGGCTCGCCCTCGACGTCCAGCACGACCTGCGCACCGAGATGTACCGCACGATCACCCGGCTCGACGGGCGGCGCCAGGACGAGCTGTCCACCGGGCAGGTCGTCGGCCGTGCCACCAGCGACCTCCAGCTGATCCAGGGCCTCCTCTTCATGCTGCCGATGACCATCGGCAACGTCCTGCTCTTCGTGATCTCCATCGGGATCATGGCGTGGCTCTCGCCGCTGCTCACCCTCGTGGCCCTCGCCGTCGCCCCCGCCCTCTGGTTCATCGCCAAGCGCAGCCGCACCCGTCTGTTCCCCGCCACCTGGTACGCCCAGGGCCAGGCCGCCGCCGTCGCCGGGGTCGTCGACGGGGCCGTGTCCGGGGTCCGGGTCGTCAAGGGCTTCGGCCAGGAGGACCAGGAGACCGGCAAGCTCCGCGAGGTCGGCCGCAAGCTGTTCGCGGGCCGCCTTCGCACCATCAGGCTGAACGCCCGCTACACCCCGGCCCTCCAGGCCGTCCCCGCGCTCGGCCAGGTCGCCATGCTGGCCCTCGGCGGCTGGCTCGCCACCCGTGGCCAGATCACGCTCGGCACGTTCGTGGCGTTCTCCACCTACCTCGCCCAGCTCGTCGGGCCCGTCCGCATGCTCGCCATGGTGCTCACCGTGGGCCAGCAGGCGCGGGCCGGCGTCGAGCGCGTCCTGGAGCTCATCGACACCGAGCCGTCCATGAAGGACGGCACCAAGGAGCTGTCGCCGGACACCCCCGCGACCGTCGAGTTCGACGACGTGAGCTTCGGCTACGACGACGAGCGGCCCGTCCTGAAGGGCTTCTCGCTCGACATCCGGCCCGGCGAGACCGTCGCCGTGGTCGGCTCGTCCGGCTCCGGCAAATCCACCGTCTCGCTGCTCCTGCCCCGCTTCTACGACGTCGCCCACGGCGCCGTCCTCATCGGCGGCCACGACGTGCGCGAGCTGACGCTCTCCTCGCTGCGCGCCGCCATCGGGCTCGTACCGGAGGACTCGTTCCTCTTCTCCGACACCGTCGGCGCCAACATCGCGTACGGCAAGCCGGACGCCACCCAGGAGGAGATAGAGAAGGCCGCGCGCGCCGCGCAGGCGGACCGCTTCATCGCCGAGCTGCCCAAGGGCTACGACACCACCGTCGGCGAGCACGGCCTGACCCTCTCCGGCGGCCAGCGCCAGCGCGTCGCGCTGGCCCGCGCCATCCTCACCGACCCCCGGCTGCTCGTCCTGGACGACGCGACCTCGGCCGTCGACGCCCGCGTCGAGCACGAGATCCACGAGGCCCTGAAGTCGGTCATGGCCGGCCGCACCACCCTGCTCATCGCGCACCGCCGTTCCACCCTCGCCCTCGCCGACCGCATCGCCGTCCTCGACGGCGGACGGCTCGCCGCGATCGGCACCCACGACGAGCTCCAGCGCGACAGCGCCCTCTACCGCCGTCTGCTCACCGACCCCGACGAACTCGGCGCGGTCTCCCCGGGCCACACCCCGCCCGCCCCGCAGACCGAGGACGAGGACCACTCCGTACGGGACGAGCTGGACGCGGAGTACGACGTCGAGCGCGGCATCACCCCGCCGCTGTGGGTCCGCGAGGAGAAGGCCGAGTCCGCCGCCCCCGGCGGGATGCCTGCCACCCCCGAACTGCTCGCCCAGGTCGAGGCGTTGCCGCCCGCGACCGATGTGCCCGCGATAGACGAGGCGAAGGCCGTCCAGGCCGAGGAGTCCTACGGCCTGCGCCGACTGCTCCGCGGCTTCGGCCTTCCCCTCCTCGCCTCGCTCCTCCTGGTCGTGATCGACGCGGGAATGTCGCTGATCCTGCCGATCCTGATCCGGCACGGCATCGACCAGGGCGTCACCAAGCTCGCGCTCGGCGCGGTCTGGGCGGCGGCCGGGCTCGCCCTGCTCAGCGTCGTCGTGCAGTGGCTCGCCCAGACCCGCGAGACGCAGGTCACCGGACGCACCGGCGAACGCATCCTGTACGCCCTGCGCCTGAAGATCTTCGCCCAGCTCCAGCGGCTCGGACTCGACTACTACGAGCGGGAGTTGACCGGCCGGATCATGACCCGCATGACGACGGACGTCGACGCGCTGTCCACGTTCCTGCAGACCGGTCTGGTCACCGCGTTCGTCTCCGTCGTCACGTTCTTCGGCATCATGGTCGCGCTGCTCGTCATCGACGTGCAGCTCGCGCTCGTCGTCTTCGCGACGCTTCCGCTGCTCGTCGTCGGCACGTACGTCTTCCGCAAGAAGAGCGTGCAGGCCTACGAACTGGCCCGCGAGCGCGTCAGCGTCGTCAACGCCGACCTCCAGGAGTCGGTGTCGGGACTGCGCATCGTGCAGGCGTTCCGGCGCGAGCGCGACGGCTCGGCGCGGTTCGCCGAGCGCAGCGACCACTACCGCCAGGCGCGCGTGCGCGGCCAGTGGCTGATCTCGGTGTACTTCCCGTTCGTGCAGCTCCTGTCGTCGGTGGCGGCGGCCGCCGTGCTGATCGTGGGCGCGCACCGGGTCGACGCCGGCACCCTCACCACGGGCGCGCTCGTCGCCTACCTGCTGTACATCGACCTGTTCTTCGCCCCCGTCCAGCAACTCTCGCAGGTCTTCGACGGCTACCAGCAGGCGGCGGTCTCCCTCAAGCGCATCCAGGAACTCCTCCAGGAGCAGACCTCCACCGCCGAGGCCACCGAGCCGCTCGACGTGCTCTCGCTGCGCGGCGAGATCGTCTTCGAGAACGTCGACTTCGCGTACGGGTCCGCCGACGAGCCGGAGGAGGCGCTCAGCGGGGTCGACATACACATACCGGCCGGGCAGACCGTGGCCTTCGTCGGCGAGACCGGCGCGGGCAAGTCCACCCTCGTCAAGCTGGTGGCGCGCTTCTACGACCCGACCGGCGGGCGGGTCACCGCCGACGGCACGGACCTGCGGGACCTGGACATCACCGCCTACCGGCACCGGCTCGGCGTCGTCCCGCAGGAGGCGTACCTCTTCGAGGGCACCGTCCGCGACGCCATCGCCTACGGCCGGCCCGACGCGAGCGACGCGGAGGTGGAGGCGGCGGCCCGCGCGGTCGGCGCCCACGACATGATCGCGACGCTCGACGGCGGTTACCTGCACGAGGTCGCCGAGCGCGGCCGCAATCTCTCCGCCGGGCAGCGCCAGCTGATCGCGCTGGCCCGCGCCGAACTCGTCGACCCGGACATACTGCTGCTCGACGAGGCGACGGCGGCGCTCGACCTCGCGACGGAGGCCCAGGTCAACCAGGCGACCGAGCGGCTCACCGGGCGCCGTACGACCCTGGTCGTCGCGCACCGCCTGACCACGGCGGCCCGGGCGGACCGGGTGATCGTGATGGATCACGGGCGGGTCGCCGAGGACGGCACGCACGAGCAGCTCCTTGCCCTGGACGGCAAGTACGCCCGCCTGTGGCGCACGTTCATCGGCGAAGCCGAGCCCATCGCGGCCCGCTGACCCCCAACCCCCTGGGGCTCCGCCCCCGGCCCCGGGGTGTTTGCCCACCCGCCCGCCCGTTGCCCGGGGTTGGTTGGTCCCGGCCCCTGGGGCTCCGCCCCAGACCCCGTATCGCGCCTAAAGGGCGCTCGTCCTCAATCGCCGGACGGGCTGAGGATGCCCATGCCACCGGCGCTGCCAGGGGGCGCGGGGAACTGCGCGAGAAGCGGGCACGGTCCGCGGGCGAGAACGGGTTTAGGGGCGCGGGGAACTGCGCGATCAGGCACGCACGGTGCGAGGCCGAAGAGGGGTTGGGGGCGCGGGGAACTGCGCGAAAGGGTTCCGGGCGCAGCGGCACCGCACGCCCACCCCGCACCGGAGAACCGCCGGACGGCCCACCGCGTCCCACCCCACGTACGCGCACGTGACGGAAGGGTGCAAGCGTGTTCGGTGGGGTGAGTATGTTCGGCGGGGCGGGCGGCAAAGGACGGCTGGGGCCCGCCCTGGCCGTGCTCGCGGCGGCGGCCGGCCTGGTCGTGTTCGGGCCGGCCGGCGGCAGCGCGGACGCGGCGGCGGCATGCGCCGGGCGGCCGTTGAAGACGGTCGGGTTCGCCACGGGCGAGCTGCGCCTCTACAAGGGCAACGGGTACGCGTGCGCGGTGACCGCCGCGAAGAGCCCGGGGCCGCGACGCCAGATGTCGGTGACGATCCAGGCCCGGGGCAGCGCCCCGGCCGGCGACTCCGGCGCCTACACACAGCTGGCCGGCCCCGTCACCGTGCACGCGGGCAACCGCTGCGTCCGCGCCACCGGCGCGATATCGGGCAGTTCGGCGCAGACGGGCTGGGTCTGCTGACCGGCCGCTGAAGGGCATCCGTGGGGAACAACTGGGTCTGGCGGGGCCGGTGTTGACACCGCTAGGTTCGCGGAGCCACGTTCCGAGCCCACAGGGGCCCCACAGGGGAGTGTGAATGCGCAAGGCGTTCAGATGGCTGTTGTCGCTGGTCGTGCTGATAGGCACGCTGACCGCGACGGCAGCCACGGCAGGGGCGGCCACCGCCGCCGAGCCGGACATCAAGGACCGCATCCTGGCGATACCCGGGATACGTCTCATAGAAGAGAAGCCGTACACCGGCTACCGCTACTTCGTTCTCTCCATCACGCAGCCGGTCGACCACCACAACCCGTACAGCCGGGCCACCTTCCAGCAGCGTTTCACCCTGCTGCACAAGGACACCGACCGCCCGACGGTGATGTACACCAGCGGCTACGACGTCTCGACGAACCCCAGCCGCAGCGAACCGACGCAGATCGTGGACGGCAACCAGGTCTCCGTCGAGTACCGCTACTTCCCGCAGTCCCGGCCGCAGCCCACCGACTGGTCCAAGGACGACATCTGGCAGGCGGCGAGCGACCAGCACGCCATCTTCCGGGCCCTGAAGCCGGTCTACTCGAAGAACTGGCTGACCACGGGCGGTTCCAAGGGTGGCATGACGGCCACGTACTACAAGCGCTTCTACCCGCGTGACATGGACGGCGTCGTCGCGTACGTGGCCCCCAACGACGTGGTGAACAACGAGGATTCCGCCTACGACCGGTTCTTCACGTCCGTCGGCACCAAGGAGTGCCGCGACAAGCTGGAGGGCGTGCAGCGCGAGGCGCTCGTGCGGCGGGCGTCCCTGGAGAAGAAGTACCGGGAGTACGCGACCGCGAACGGCTACACCTTCACGACGGTCGGCTCCCTCGACAAGGCCTACGAGGCGGTCGTGCTCGACTACGTCTGGGGCTTCTGGCAGTACCACCTGCTCGCCGAGTGCTCCACGATCCCGGCGGACGCGGCGCACGCGACCGACCAGGCGATCTGGGACTCCATCGACACGATCTCCGGCTACTCCTTCTACACCGACCAGGGCCTGGCCCCCTACACGGCGTACTACTACCAGGCCGGTACGCAGCTGGGCTCGCCCACGATCAAGCAGCCCTGGCTCGGCAAGCTGAGCCGCTACGGCTACCAGCCGCCGCGCAACTTCGTGCCGCGGGACATCCCGATGCGGTTCCAGCCGTGGGCGATGCCGGACGTCGACGCGTGGGTCAAGCACCACGCGGACCACATGCTGTACGTGTACGGCCAGAACGACCCGTGGGGTGCCGAGCGCTTCAACCTCGGCTCGGGAGCACGCGACTCCTACGTGTACACGGTCCCGGGCGGCAACCACGGCTCGAAGGTGGCCGCGCTGCCGACCGCGCAGAAGTCCGCGGCGACCTCCGCGATCCTCCGCTGGGCAGGCCTGAACCCGGCCCCCGCGAAGCCGCAGGCGCAGTTCGACGCGAAGCTGGACGCAGCCCCGCCGACCCGGACGGCGACCCTGCGCCCCTGACCCTGGGGGGCCGACGCCCTGCGCCCGTGGCCCTGGGCGTCGGCCCCGATCTCCCGCGTTGAGGGGCTCCCCTGTCCCTTGCGTCCCACCCAGCCCATGGCCCTCCACTTGGCTGGATCCATGTCCATGGGTTCGCAACCTCGTTGCGGTTGCAATGCCGGTTCGGGGAGGATTGGTGTTCGCCGGGGGGCGTATGGGACCCGTGTGGCGGTGTGTGGGGTCAACTGATGTGCGGGGGTTGGACTTTCGTGTCGGGGTGGGATGTTTCGCCGTCGGGTGTGTCGGGGGTTCTGGGCAGGGCCGCGACGGCTGCGGAGGGGCTGTCGAAGGCGGGCGAGGCGATGCAGGTGAGTCTGCCGTCGGCGGCGCATGCGGCGGGAACGATTTCGGGGCCGTCGTGCGGGCCGGA
>NZ_JBIATV010000019.1:0-126447 GCF_042892175.1 Streptomyces sp. NPDC001828 | reverse complement strand
TTTTGGCACGCTGTTGAGTTCTCAAGGAACGGACGCTTCCTTTGTACTCACCCTCTCGGGCTTTCCTCCGGGCGCTTCCCTTCGGTATTTCGTGTCCCGACTCTATCAGACTCTTTCGTGTCCGATTTCCTCGGTGCCTTTCAGGTTTTCCCTCTCGGGTTTCCCTTTCCGGCGATTCAAACTCTAGCAAGTCTTTTCCGTCTTCCCGACCACCGATCCGCAGGCATGCGGAATCGGAAATTCAGGTTAGGATCGGGACTTGGTAGGTGCCGCCGACCGCCGAATCACAGTGTCGTGATGGGGTCAGGCAGGAGTACGACAGTACATGCCACCGGGAGTCGAGGCAAATCGTTTCCGGTGTGCACCTAGGTCCGCCAACCAGCACCTGTCGTGCGGAACTAGGACTTCTTATGACTTACCCTTCTGAACAGTACGCCGTCCAGGACAGGTAGTGACGGCGACACTAGAAGCTCCGCCCCTGGGAGGCTCCCCATGACTAGCGTGATGTCCCCACTTGCCGGACAGGCCATCGGGCTCGCTGCAGTGCCCGACCCCGTCTTCTCCGGCGCGATGGTGGGCCCCGGCACCGCTATTGATCCCGTACGTGAGCCGTCGGCGGCCGTGGCGCCTGTTGACGGCGTCGTTGTGTCCCTGCACCCGCACGCGTTCGTCGTCGTCGACGGCGAGGGCCACGGTGTGCTGACGCACCTCGGAATCGACACCGTTCAGCTCAACGGCGAGGGCTTCGAGCTCCTCGTCAACAAGGGCGACACCGTGACGCGCGGCCAGGAGGTCGTGCGCTGGGACCCGGCCGCCGTCGAGGCCGCCGGCAAGTCCCCCATTTGTCCCATCGTGGCACTTGAGGCCACCACCGACTCTCTCTCCGATGTCGTCGACAGCGGCGATGTGAAGGCCGGCGACGCGCTGTTCAGCTGGCAGTGACGCCCGCGCCGCCACGGCGGCGCGCTGGACAGACAACAACGGCGGCGGCAACGACCGCCGCGACTATCGGAGACGGGTGAGATGGAGACAACGCTGCGAGGCGTCGGCGTGAGCCACGGTGTGGCGATCGGCGAGGTTCGGCACATGGGCACGGCGGTTCTCGAGCCGCCGGCCAAGCAGATTCCGGCATCGGACCACGGGCGCGAACAGGGGCGCGCCCGCCAGGCCGTGGAAGCTGTGGCAGCCGACCTGATGGCGCGTGGCAATCTGGCCGGCGGTGAGGCGCAGGCCGTGCTCGAGGCCCAGGCAATGATCGCCCAGGACCCGGAGCTCATGTCCGACGTCGACCGGCGCATCGTCGTCGGCAGCACCGCGGAGCGCGCCGTGTACGACGCGTTCTCGCACTACCGCGAGCTGCTCGCGGGTGCCGGCGAGTACATGGCGGGACGCGTCGCCGACCTCGACGACGTGCGGAACCGGATCGTGGCGCGCCTGCTCGGCGTGCCGATGCCGGGCGTGCCGGACAGCGACGAGCCGTACGTGCTCATCGCCCGGGACCTCGCTCCGGCCGACACCGCGCTGCTCGACCCGGCGCTGGTCCTGGGCTTCGTGACCGAGGAGGGCGGGCCCACCAGCCACAGCGCCATCCTGGCGCGGGCCCTCGGCGTGCCCGCGATCGTGGCCCTGCCCGGCGCCGGTGAGCTGGCCGAAGGCACGCTCGTCGCGGTGGACGGCAGCACCGGCGAGATCTTCGTCGACCCGAGCGCCGAGAAGCAGGCCGAGTTGGAGCGGGCCGCCGCCGAGCGCAAGGCGGCGCTGTCCGCCTCGTCCGGCCCCGGTGCCACCTCGGACGGCCACAAGGTGCCGCTGCTCGCGAACGTCGGCGGTCCCGCCGATGTGCCGGCGGCGGTCGAGGCGGGCGCCGAGGGCGTCGGTCTGTTCCGTACCGAGTTCCTCTTCCTCGACGACTCCGCCAAGGCGCCGTCGGAGGAGAAGCAGGTCGAGGCGTACCGGAAGGTGCTGGAGGCGTTCCCCGAGGGGCGCGTCGTGGTGCGGGTCCTGGACGCGGGCGCCGACAAGCCGCTCGACTTCCTGACTCCGGCCGACGAGCCCAACCCGGCGCTCGGCGTGCGTGGTCTGCGTTCGCTGCTCGACCACCCCGAGGTGCTGCGGACGCAGCTGACCGCGCTGGCCAAGGCCGCCGCGGGGCTGCCCGTGTACCTCGAGGTCATGGCGCCGATGGTGGCCGACCGTACCGACGCCAAGGCGTTCGCCGACGCGTGCCGGGAAGCGGGGCTTCAGGCGAAGTTCGGCGCGATGGTGGAGATTCCGTCCGCCGCGCTCCGGGCCCGCTCGATCCTGCAGGAGGTCGAGTTCCTGTCGCTCGGCACCAACGACCTGGCGCAGTACGCCTTCGCCGCCGACCGTCAGGTGGGCGCGGTGTCGCGACTTCAGGACCCGTGGCAGCCCGCGCTGCTCGACCTGATCTCGATGTCCGCCGAGGCCGCCAAGGCCGAGGGCAAGAGCTGTGGTGTGTGTGGCGAGGCTGCCTCCGATCCGCTGCTGGCCTGTGTCCTGACCGGGCTCGGTGTCACCAGCCTTTCGATGGGTGCGGCTTCCATTCCTTACGTGCGCGCGACGCTGGCGAAGTACACGCTGGCCCAGTGCGAGCGTGCGGCTTCCGCGGCCCGTGCCGCGGACACCGCCGAGGATGCGCGCAAGGCCGCGCAGGCGGTGCTGTCCGGCGAGTGACCGGATGGTCGTGAGACCGGTGTGAGAGGGGCTTCCCGTCGCGATGCGATCGGGGAGCCCCTCTCACGTGCCCCCTCGGTTTTCGCGTGCCCTCAGTGGTGGGTGTCGGGATGGTCGACGGGGAACCCCGGGCGGTACTCGACGCCGGGTTCGGGCGCGAGCGGGTCGCCGGTTTCGGCGTCGGTGCAGTAGGCACTGAACACCTCGCCCTCGGTCAGCGGATCGAGGTGCCCCTGCTGCAGGCGCCAGCCGTGCAGGCGGTCCGGGGTGCCCGCCTCGGTCGTGCGCAGGACGAGGCCACCGGCACTGTCGCGGGCGATGCCGGCGGCGAGGACGGTGACGAACTCGGCGGCGTCGGTCTCGTCGAGGCGTACCGGATCGGAGGCCGTGCGCTCCGCGTGCAGGACGGCGATCAGCTGCTCCTCCTGGGCGGGGATGCTGCAGACCAGGTGATGGGTGCCGGGGCCGGCCGCCTCCAGCAGGTTCAGAAGCAGCTGTGAGGCGCGGTCGAATGCCGCCCGGCCGATGTCCTGGCCGCATTCGGCGCAGTCCCCCGCCTCGGCCAGGAGCAGTGTCGCGTACTCCCAAGTCGCTTTGCGGACGGCCTTGTTGATGAGCTGCGGGACCAGGCTGTCGATGGGCTGGCCCGCGTAGGCGACGCAGGCGCCGCCCGCCGCCAGTTCGGCGGTGAAGCGGGTGCGGCTGTCCGGGGTGTCCGGGTCGAGGCCCCGCGACGTACAGAACTCGGTGAACTCGTCCGGGTCGAAGAGCGCGACCGTCGTGTGCGCGCCCTGGGCGGAGAGTGAGCGGAGGAGTCCTTCGACCTGGCGGAGGTAGAGCGTGTGGTCGTCGAAGACGAAGGACCGGTATCTCGTCATGGCCGTGAAGTCGTGCGCGTCGGCGAGCAGGCCGACGGTGCTCGGCATTTCACGGCGGAGCGTGCGCCGGACGGCTCGGATGTGATGGGTGTGCGCCATGTTTCCCCCTGAGCGCGGTGTCGATCAATGCTCACTCACCGTAACCGAGGGCACTGACAGTGGCGCCGGGTGGAACCGTGGCCGGACGAGTCGGTGCTGGGCCAGGCATGTTCCGGCGATGACGGTGCCGAACGTGATCCACCCGGCCGGTCCGGTCGCGATGGCCGCGGTGACGGCGAGGGGGCCGACGCTGCGCTGGACCGACTGGGCCAGGCCGTGCACTCCGAGGTAGCTGCCCTGCGCCTCGTCGGGGGCGAGGGCGATGGAGAGTTCCCAGGAGATGGTGGCGTGGACGATCTCGGCGAGGGTGAAGGCGATCGTCGCGGCCACGAGGAAGACGGTGGCGGCCCCGGCGCCGTGGGTCGCGGAGGCGGCGATGGCCACGCCCGCGAGCGCGAAGGTGGCGGAGAGCGGGAGGAGCAGCCGACGGGCGGCAGGGGTGGTGGTGCCGAAGCGTGCGAGCGGCACCTGGAGCCCCACCACCATCACGTTGTTGATCACCATGAGGAGCGGGACGAGGCCGTGTGGGGCGTCGGTGGCGTGGACGGCCCAGAGGGGAAGGCCGACCTTGAAGACGGCGTCGTCCAGGAAGAGCACGGTTTCGGTGGCCACGAAAACCAGGTAGCGGCGGTCGCGCCAGGGGTTGGTGAGGGTCGGCCCGGCTGCGGGCTCGCCGGACTTGGCGACCGTGCGCGAGGGCGCCGAGGGCTCGGCGCAGAGTGCCGTGATGAGGGCGGAGCCGAGGAAGGAGAGGGCGTTGCCGGCCAGGAGCCATTCGTACGCGGAGGCGGAGCCGATGGCGAGGGCTCCGGCCGCCGCGAGTCCGCCGACCGCCCAGCCGGCGTTGGCGACGGTGCGGCTGACGGCCTGGTAGCGCACGCGCTCGGGTCCCGCGATGCGGGCCGCGTACAGCTTGGTGAGGACGTTGGCGGAGCGGTCGCCGAAGCTGCCCACCGAGGCGAAGAGGAGCAGCAGCGCGAAGTTGTCGGTGGTCAGCAGCGCGAACGCCGCGGCGGCGCGCACGATTTGGAGGCTGACGAGGACGCGGGTCAGGGGCAGCCGGTCGGCGATGCGGCCGCCGATGGGGGCGCCGGCGATGCCGACGGCGCCGGACGCGGCGACCAGGGTGCCGATCTGGGCGAGGGAGAGCCCGGCCACGTAGGTGAAGTACAGGACGGAGACGGCTTCCCAGAGGCCGCTTCCCGTCCGGTCGACGAAGGCGACGGACAGCATCCGGCGGCCGTCGAGGCCTCCTGGGACGCGTTCCCACAGTGCGGCCCGTCGGCGGCTCCAGCTCATTGCTCCCCCTTGACCAACATTATGTATTGATACATAATCTGTTACGTGGCAACACAATATTCGATCGCTGGTACGACAGCCAAGGGGATTGCCGCGTCCGTGGAACGCGCGGTCGCCGACGGGGGTCTTGGCCCCGGGGACGCGCTTCCGCCCGTGCGCAGGCTGGCCGACGAGCTGGGGGTGAGCCCCGGCACGGTCGCGACCGCCTACAAGGAGCTGCGGCGGCGCGGCCTGGTCGTCACGCGCGGGCGCGGCGGCACCGTGGTGGCCGCGGCGCCTTCCGTCGCGTCCCGCCGGCCGCCCAAAGTGCCCGACGGGCTCAGGGACTTGGCGGGTGGCCATCCCGATGCCGCCTTCCTGCCGGACCTGCCGGCGCTCGCCGCGCCCTCGACGGGGCCCCGTTCGCACCGCTCCACACCACGGCTTCCCCAGCTCGAGGAGCGGGTGCGCGCCTGGTTCGACGGGGCCGGGGTGCCGGCCGGGCACGTGACGTTCGCGCACGGCGCGCTCGACTGCGTCGCGCGGCTGCTGGCCACGGAGTTGCGTCCGGGGGACACGGTCGCCATGGAGGATCCCGGCTACCACCACCTGCTCGATCTGCTCCAGGCGATGGGGCTGCGGGCCGTCCCGGTCGCCGTGGACGACGAGGGGATGCGGCCGTCGGAGCTGAGCCAGGCGCTGCGGGCCGGCGCGCGGGCCGTCGTGTGCAGTCCCCGGGCGCAGAATCCGTACGGTGGCTGTTTCTCCGCGGCGCGGCGCGACGAGCTGGTCGAGGTGCTGCGGCAGTTCCCCGAGGTGCTGGTGATCGAGAACGACCACGCCGCCGAGATCGCCGGCGCCGAGCTCAACTCCCTTACCAGTGGCGGGCTTTCGCGGTGGGCGCAGGTGCGGACCGTGACCAAGTACCTGGGCACCGATCTGCGGTGGGCGGCCGCCGCGTGCGACCCGGTGACGCTGGCGCGGCACGACGGGCGGCTGCTGCTCACCTCCGGTTGGGTCAGCCATCTGTTGCAGGCGGCCGTGCTGACCTTGATGGACGACCCGTCGGCTCAGCTATTGGTGAGGCGCGCGGAGGAGACCTATGGGGAGCGGCGTGCGGCGTTCGTCAAGGAGCTGGCCCAGCGCGGGATTTCGGCGCACGGTGCGAGCGGGATGAATGTGTGGGTGCCGGTGCGTGACGAGTCGGCGGTGGTCAACGGGCTGCGCACGCGCGGCTGGTGGGTGGCGGCCGGAGCCCGGTTCCGCCTGGCCTCGGGCCCGGGGGTACGGATCACGGTGGCCGGGGTGGACGCCTCCGAGGCGGCCCTGTTGGCCTCGGACTTCGCCGGCGTCCTGGGCGAGTCCGAGGCCACATACGGGGGTTGAGAGATCACGTGCGGGGTTGAGAGGCGCGTACAGAACGTTGGTCAGCCGCGTTTGCGGGCGATGTCCTCGTAGAAGCGCAGCAGGTCCAGGTTGTCGACCGAACCGGGATTGACGGCCTTGTCCAGGGCGGTGCCTTGGAGGAGGCGCTTGACGGGGACCTCGATGCGCTTGCCGGTCAGGGTGTGCGGGACGCCCGGGGCCTCGATGATCTCGTCGGGCACATGGCGGGGCGAGAGCTGTTCGCGGATCGCCTGCTTGATCTTCGTACGGAGTGCCTCGTCCAGCACCGCGCCCTGGGCGAGGTGCACGAACAAGGGCATCCAGTAGCCGCCGTCGGGCTCTTCGAGGCCGATGACGAGGGATTCGCGGATCTCCGGGAGACGTTCTACGACCTCGTAGATGTCGGCCGAACCCATGCGCACGCCTTGGCGGTTGAGGGTCGAGTCCGAGCGGCCGTGGATGATCACCGAGCCGTGGTCGGTGATGGTGATCCAGTCGCCGTGCCGCCACACGCCGGGAAACATGTCGAAGTAGCTGTCGCGGTAGCGGCTGCCGTCCGGGTCGTTCCAGAAGCGGATCGGCATGGACGGCATGGGGTTGGTGACGACGAGCTCGCCGACCTCGCCGATGACCGGCCTGCCCTGCGCGTCCCACGCCTGGAGGTCGGTGCCCAGGCAGGGGGCCTGGAGCTCGCCGATGTGCACGGGCAGGGTGGGCACCGCCCCCGCGAAGCAGGAGCACACGTCGGTGCCGCCGCTGACCGACGCGATCCACAGGTCCTCGCGCACCTCGTCGTGGAGCCAGCGGAACCCGTCGGGTGGCAGCGGCGAGCCGGTGGTCGCCACGCCCTTGACGCGCGAGAGGTCGAAGTCCCGTCCTGGGTGCACCTCGGCCTTGCGGCAGGCCATGACGTAGGCGGCCGAGGTGCCGAACAGGGTGGCGCCGGTGCGCTCCGCGATCCCCCACTGGGCATCCGTGCCGGGGTAGCCCGGGCTGCCGTCGTACAGGACGACGGTGGTGCCGGTGAGCAGGCCGGAGACGAGGAAGTTCCACATCATCCAGCCGGTGGAGGTGTACCAGAAGAAACGGTCCTCGGGGCCGAGGTCGCAGTGCAGTCCGAGCTGCTTGAAGTGTTCGAGGAGGATGCCGCCCTGGGACTGCACGATCGCCTTGGGCAGGCCCGTCGTGCCGGACGAGTAGAGCACCCACAGGGGGTGGTCGAAGGGCACCTGCTCGAAGACCGGCGCCGCGTCGCCCGAGGTGAGGGCGGACCACTCGAGGGCGCCCTCGGGGGCCGGGGTGCCGAGCAGCGGGATGTGCACGACGGCGCGCAGGGTGGGCAGTTCGTGGCGCAGTTCCGCGACGACGTCGGTACGGTCGTGCTCCTTGCCGCCGTAGCGGTAGCCGTCGACCGTGAACAGGACGACCGGCTCGACCTGTTGGAAGCGGTCGAGGACGCTGCGGGCGCCGAAGTCCGGGGCGCAGGAGGTCCACACCGCGCCCACGGCCGCCGAGGCGAGGAACGCGGTGACCGCCTGGGGCACGTTGGGCAGATAGCCGCTCACCCGGTCCCCGGGGCGCACGCCGAGCGCACGCAGCTCGGCCGCGAGGGCGCCGACCTGGCGGCGCAGTTCGGACCAGCTGGTCTCCGCCGGCTCATGGGTCTCGTCGACGTGGATGAGGGCCGGATCGTCGGCCCGCGCCGGGTCCTCGGCGGCGCGCAGCGCGTGCTCCGCGTAGTTCAGGGTGGCGCCCGGGAACCACTGGGCGCCGGGCATCGTTCGATCGGCAAGGACAGCGGTGTACGGGGAGGAGAAGCGGATGTCGAACCAGGTGGCGACGGCCTGCCAGAAGGTGTCGAGCTCAGCGACGGACCAGCGGTGGAGAGCCGGGTATCCGCCCTCGGCCGGCGCCCCGTAGCGCTCCGCGGCCCAAGCCTGGAAGCGGGTGATCCGCGCGGCGGCGATGCGTTCGGAGTCCGGCTGCCACAGGGGCGCGGGCTGCGGAGGGGTCGCTGCTGAGGTCATGGGTCGGCTCCCGGGCTGTAACGCGTGATGTGCGTGTTTCCCGCGCACACGCGAGGGGTGTGCGCGTGAGGCGGCTGACAGGGACGATGCCATGTGATCGTCTTCCGCACCAGGGTGTGCCACCCATACTCGGCCGCCCGGGCATGTGGCGCCACCACGGGTGAACGGCAGTTGAACGAACCGCCCACGAGGCCATCCGGGTGGCAGGGTGATCTGCATGAACGGCGATGACCTGGTGCGCTCGGTGAAGGCGGTCGGTTCGGTGCGGGGGCTGCGGGCGGTGCGCTCGGCCCTGCGGCGGCGCCGGGCGGACGCGCGGGACCTGCCGGTGCGCGGGCCGGAGCGGGCCCGGGTGCCGGGGGCGGTGACCGAGGCGGAGCCGAGGCCCGGCGGGGGCGTGGTGCGGTTCGCCCGCTCCGAGCTGGAGGTGCGGGTCGCGGCGGGCGGCGCGGTGTTCTGGGGCTGGGACGGCGCCGGGCCCGAGCCGTCGTACGCCCTGAGCGGCCGGGCCCCCGAGCCGGATCCACGGGCCGTTCTGGAGCCGGACAAGGACGGCGGCTGGCGGGTCGTCTCCGAGCGGCTGACCGTGGTCATCTCGCGGCACGGCACGGTCGACGTGTGCACACCGGGCGGCGTCGTGCTGCGGCGCGAGCTGCCGCCGCGCTGGTGGGAGCCGGTCGACGGCGGGCCCGCCCGCTGGCTGCAGCGGTCCGAAGTGGCCGCCGACGCACGGTTCTTCGGGCTCGGCGGGCGGGCCGACGGGCCGCGCCTTCGGGACGGTACGTACCGGCTGTGGAACACCGACCCCGGCGGCGGCTTCGGCCCCGGCGACGACCCCCTGTACATCACGATGCCGGTCCAGCTGGTCGTCGCGGACGCGGGGTGTCACCTGGCGTTCTACGACAGCACCTGGGACGGCCGGGTGGTGCTGCGGGAGGGCGAGGAGGGCGCCGGGTCGGGTCACGACCGGCCGGGCGGCAGCGAGCTGCGCATGGAGGGGGGCCCGCTGCGCTGCTGGGTCTTCGCGGGCACCCCGGCCCGGGTGCTCCAGGGCTGGACGGCGCTGACCGGCGCGCCCGCCCTGCCGCCGTCGTGGGCGCTCGGCCCGCAGCACGCGCGCTGGGGGTTCGGCAGCGAGCGGGAGGTGCGCCGCGTCGTCGGCGGGTACACCGAGCGCGACCTGCCGCTGTCCGCGCTGCACCTGGACATCGACCACTACGACGGCCATCAGGTCTTCACGGTCGACCAGTCCGCCTTCCCCGACCTGCCCCGCCTCGCCAAGGACCTCGCGCGGGACGGGGTGCGGCTGGTCTCGATCGTCGATCCCGGGGTCCGGGCCGAACCGGGAAACCCGCTGTACGAGAGCGGGCTCGCCGCCGGGGCCTTCGTCAAGGACGCCCGCGGGCACGAGGTGCGCGGCGAGGTGTGGCCCGGCGAGTGCGCCTTTCCGGACTTCACGGATCCGGCGGCGCGCACCTGGTGGGGCGGCCAGTACCAGGAGCGGCTGGATCAGGGCTTCGCCGGGGTGTGGCACGACATGAACGAGCCGGTGGCCTTCGCCCCGTTCGGGGATCCGACACTGCCCAGGTCCGCCCGGCACGACCTGGACGGCCGGGGCGGCGACCACCGCGAGGCCCACAACGTGTACGGCCTCTGCATGGCCCGCGCCGGGTACGAGGGCCTGGCCCGGCTGTGCCCCGACGAGCGGCCCTTCCTCTTCTCACGCTCCGGCTGGGCCGGAATGCAGCGCTACGGCGGCACCTGGTCGGGCGATGTGTCGAGCGGCTGGCCCGGCCTGCGCGCCTCGCTCTCCCTGGTGCTCGGCCTCGGCCTGTGCGGGGTGCCGTACTCGGGGCCCGACGTGGGCGGCTTCACCGGCAGCCCCTCGCCCGAGCTGTTTCTGCGGTGGTTCCAGCTCGGCGCGTGGCTGCCGCTGTTCCGTACGCACGCGGCGAAGTGGGCCGGGCGGCGCGAGCCCTGGGAGTTCGGCCCGAAGGTCCTGGAGGGTGCGCGGGCCGCGCTGGCCGAACGGCAGCGACTGCACCCGTACTTCGTGACGCTGGCCCACTTGGCGCGGCTGACCGGGGCGCCCTATGTGCGCCCGCTGTGGTGGGGCGCGCCGGCCGACCGGGCGCTGCGCGACTGCGAGGACTCCTTCCTGCTCGGCGACGCGCTGCTCGTGGCCCCCGTCCTTGAACGCGGCGCCGACCGGCGGGCGGTGCGGCTGCCGCGCGGGCGCTGGTACGACACGGCGACCGGGGAGGCCCACGACGGGCCGGGGCAGGTGCTCCTCAACGCTCCCCTGTCCCGGATCCCGGTGCTCGCGCGGGCCGGTTCGGTGATCCCGGTGCGCGGTGAGGACGGCGGCCTGGAGCTCGAGGTGTGGGCGCCTGCCGCCGGGCGCACCGGGGGCGGGCTCCTGGTGCGGGACGCGGGGGACGGCTGGGCGCAGGCGAAGGCCGAGCGGTTCACGACCCGGGTGGACCACGGCCGGGTGGTGGTGGAGCGGGTCGACGGCGGGGCCGGCACCGAGGTCGGCCACCCGGTCCGGGTGCGGGGGGCGGTGCGCTGAAGAGGCGGGTCGGGCCCGTCGTTGACGCCTCGTCAGGTGAGGTGCGTCCATCCTCGGCCGTACTCCCCCGCGAACCATTTGCGTACCGCCTCGGTGTGCAGCGGGAAGGCCAACTCGGCCGGTTCGCGCAGGAGTTGCCAGCCGTCGCTCTCGTCGGTCGGCCGGGAGGGCGGGAGCAGCTCCGCGGGGCACGGCGGCAACAGGCCGAAGAGCAGGAGGTGTTCGGGGGAGCTGAGGGCGTCCGCCAGACGGACCTCGGCGACCGGCACCTCGATGCCGGTCTCCTCCTTGAGCTCCCGGACGACCGCGTCCTGCCAGCTCTCGCCGAAGTCGATGAATCCTCCGGGCAGCGCGCGGCCGCCCCGCTGGGGCTCGATGGTGCGCGTGATGACGACAAGCGCCGAGCCCCTGGCGTCGGTCACGGGCAGCAGGGCGATGGCGACGGGCAGCGGATTGCGGTAGGCGATCGCGCCACAGGCCGCGCAGGAGCGGGGCCAGCCGTCCCCAGGGGCGGAGTACGGTGCTCCGCACGCGGCGCAGTGGGAGTCCGGCAGGGGCTGCTTCGGGTTGGCGGTCACGCGCGGACTCTAACCGAACCGCTGCCCGGGCCGCGCCACAGTGCACCGAAGGCCGGACGCCGAGTGGCGCCGAGGCGTACCGAAGGCCGACGGCCGAGGTGATCGCCCTTCCCCGTAAGGCAGTTGACCTGATAGAGGGTGTGCACATGACACGACGTACCGATGGATCAGGCACCCCCTTCCGGCGCATCGCGTCGCGCCGGTCGCGGTTGGCGCGCGGGGCCGTCGCCGCCGCTGCCGCGCTGCTGGGCATCACGGCGCTCTCCCCCGCCGCGCGGGCCACGCCGGGACCGACGGCGCCCGGGGAGTTCGTGGCGCTGCGCACCGTCGACCCCACGATCATTCAGGAGATGCGGTACATCACCCCGCACGACTTCGTGGGCGAGCCCATCGACGGCTACCGGCAGCCGCTGTGCGTCCTGACCCGCCCCGCCGCCGAGGCCCTCCACCGCGCACAGCTGAAACTGCTGCGCCAGGGCTACTCGCTGAAGGTGTACGACTGCTACCGGCCGCAGCGGGCCGTCGACCACTTCGTGCGCTGGGCCAAGGACCTGGACGACCAGCGGATGAAGGCGGAGTTCTACCCCCGTGTCGACAAGTCGAGGCTCTTCGCGGACGGCTACATCGCCGAGAAGTCCGGGCACAGCCGGGGCAGCACGATGGATCTGACGGTCGTGCGACTGCCCGCCCTGCCCACCCGGCCGTACCGCCCGGGGCAGCGGCTCGTGCCCTGTTACGCGCCCAAGGGCGAGCGGTTCCCCGACAACTCGCTCGACATGGGCACCGGCTTCGACTGCTTCGACACCCTGGCACACACCGACGACCCACGTGTCCGGGGCGTCCAGCGGGCGAACCGGCAGTTCCTCAAGAGCACCCTGGCGGCACAGGGGTTCGTCAACCTGCCCGAGGAGTGGTGGCACTTCACGTATCAGCCGGAGCCGTTCCCCAGCACCTACTTCGACTTCCCGGTGTCCTGGCGCTCGGTGGCCGGTCACTGAGGACGGGACCGCGGTCACTGAGGACGGGACCGTCTTCCGGTTCGACTGTCCGCCCCGGCACTGCCAGTGCTGGACGATCACCGTGGCGGTTCCGCTTGAGGTGCGAGCGGACGTCCGGGGCCACCCCCGTGGGTCCCGGGCGCCCGCTCTGCCCTTTCGGACGCACAGCAGCCGTATCCGGTTCTCCCGGGAGCGATTAGGTTCTGTCGCATGACCAACACGACGACGGACACGACACGGCGGACGTTCGATTCGTACGAGGAGTTCTGGCCCTACTACGTGGCGATGCACTCCCGGGCCGCCACCCGCTGGGTCCACCTGACGGGCACCCTCACCGGGCTCGCGCTCAGCGCCTACGGGCTGGCGCGCGGACGCAAGCGGTACGCCCTCGCCCTGCCGCTCATCGGGTACGGGACCGCGTGGCCCGCGCACTGGTTCATCGAGAAGAACAACCCGGCCACCTTCGGGCACCCCGCCTGGTCGCTGCGCGGGGACCGGCAGATGATCTCGATGATGCTGGCCGGACGGGACCGCGAGCTGGGCGAGATCGCCGCCAAGTGGCTCGCCGAGAACCGCTGAGGCGGGTCCGGACCACCCCTCCCCAACTCCGGTTGCCCGTGGCACACTTCTGACGTTCCGTCAGAAGACCATGCCGGGAGGGGCCTTGACAGAAGCACGCACGCGCACGCCTGTGGTCGCGGGCTGGTTCACGGACGCCCAGGGGCAGGACTTCCGGCTGCTCGGCACCCGGTGCACCGCCTGTTCCTCCGTCTTCTTCCCGCGCGAGGACGCCTACTGCCGCAACCCCGGCTGCGCGGGCGGAGAGCTGGCGGAGGTCCCCCTGTCCCCGCGCGGCCGGGTGTGGTCCTACACCGACGGCCGCTATCGCCCGCCCTCCCCCTATGTGTCCGACCCATACGTGGAGTGGGAGCCCTATGTGCTCGTCGCCGTAGAGCTGGCGGCCGAGCGGATGGTGGTGCTCGGCCAGGCGGTGCCCGGGGTGAGCGCCGCCGACCTCGCCGTCGGCATGGAGGTCGAGGTGGTGCCGGGTGTCCTCAACGAGGACGCGGACACCACCTGGACGACCTGGCACTGGCGGCCCGTGGAGGTGGCGGCATGAGCGGCGACATCGCGGTACTGGGTGCGGGAATGCACCCGTGGGGCAAGTGGGGCCGGAGTTTCGTCGAGTACGGGAGGGCCGCGACCAGGGCCGCGCTCGCCGACGCGGGCATCGACTGGACCCATGTGGAGTCGGTGGTCGGCGCCGACACCGTGCGCGGCGGCTACCCGGGCTATGTGGCGGGGGCGACCTTCGCGAAGGCGCTCGGCTGGCAGGGCGCGCGGGTGACCAGCGTGTACGCGGCCTGCGCCTCCGGGGCTCAGGCGATCGGCGCGGCGCGGGCGCAGATCCTGGCCGGGCTCGCGGATGTGGTGCTCGTGGTGGGAGCCGATGCCGCGCCGAAGGGGTTCTTCGCGCCGGCCGGGGGTGAGCGGCCGGACGATCCGGACTGGTTGCGCTTCCGGGTGCTCGGCGCCACCAACCCGGCCTACTTCGGGCTCTACGCACGGCGCCGCATGGCCCTGTACGGCGACACCGTCGAGGACTTCGCGCAGGTCAAGGTGAAGAACGCGGCAGCCGGCGCGCTCAATCCGAACGCCCGTTACCGCAAGGCCGTCAGCGCCGAGGAGGTCGCCGCCTCGGCGGTGGTGGCCGATCCCCTGCGGCTGCTCGACATCTGCGCCACCTCCGACGGCGCCGCGGCCCTCGTCCTGACCAGCCTGGACTTCGCGCGCCGGCACGGCGCCGCCGACCCGGTGCGCATCCGCGCGGTCTCGACGGTGACCCCCACCTTCCCCCGGGCGGTGCTCGACCTGCCCGACATCGCGACCGACTCGGCGGCCTCCGTCGAGCCCGCCCCGCACTCCTTCCGGGCCTCCATCGCCCGGGCCGCGTACGAGGAGGCGGGCATCGGGCCCGAGGACGTGTCGCTCGCGGAGGTGTACGACCTGTCCACCGCGCTCGAGCTGGAGTGGTACGAGGACCTCGGGCTGTGCGGAGTCGGCGAGGGCGCCAAGCTGCTGCGGGACGGGGCGACGGCGCTCGGCGGGCGGATCCCGGTCAACACCAGTGGCGGACTGGCGTCGTTCGGAGAGGCGGTGCCCGCCCAGGCGATCGCCCAAGTCTGCGAGCTGACCTGGCAGTTGCGGGGTGCGGCAGGGGATCGCCAGGTGGCCGGGGCCCGGGTCGGCATCACCGCGAACCAGGGCTTGTTCGGACACGGATCGTCGGTCGTGGCGGTGCGCTGAACCGCCACGCCCGCTGCCCCGCCCCGGTGGCGGACACCCCGCGCGTACCCAACCGCATGACCGCGCGGATGCCCAACAGCTCCTGCCGCAGGCAACCTTGACGGTCCGTCATAAGCGGTGAAAACTGCCCGTTGTCTCTCGGCATCGCCGCGTCCACCCCCCGGAGTACCCGCTCGACCGGCCTTGCCGCCATGGGAAGCGCGCCGCAGCCTAGAGAACCAGGGGTAGCCATGACGGACCGGTTCGTTGCCGCGATCGACCAGGGGACCACCTCCAGCCGCTGCATCATCTTCAACCAGGACGGGGCGATCGTCGCCGTCGACCAGCGTGAGCACCGCCAGATCTTCCCCAAGCCCGGCTGGGTGGAGCACGACGCCACCGAGATCTGGTCCAAGGTGCAGGCCGTGGTCGCGGGCGCGCTCGCCCGGGCGGGGCTGCGCGCCGGGCAGCTCGGCGCACTCGGCATCACCAACCAGCGCGAGACGACCGTCCTTTGGGACCGGGCGACCGGAAAACCCGTGCACAACGCGATCGTCTGGCAGGACACCCGGACCTCCGCGCTCTGCCACCAACTCGGCGGCGAGCACGGGCAGGACCGGTTCCGCGAGGCCACCGGACTGCCGCTCGCGAGCTACTTCTCGGGCCCCAAGGCGGCCTGGCTGCTCGACAACGTGCCCGGCCTTCGCGCCCGCGCCGAGCGCGGCGAGATCGCGTTCGGGACCATCGACTCCTGGCTGATCTGGAACCTGACGGGCGGCACGTCCGGCGGCGTCCACGTCACCGACGTCACCAACGCCTCGCGCACGATGCTGATGAACCTGGAGACCCTGGACTGGGACCCCGAGATCCTCGCCGCGATGAACGTGCCCCGGGCGGTGCTCCCGCACATCCGCTCCTCGGCCGAGGTGTACGGAACCGCCGTGGGGCCCGTGGCCGGGGTGCCCGTCGCCTCGGCGCTCGGCGACCAGCAGGCGGCGGTCTTCGGGCAGGCCTGCTACGCCACCGGGACCGCGAAGAACACGTACGGGACGGGGAGCTTCCTGCTCCTCAACACCGGTACCAGGCCGGTCGCCTCGAAGAGCGGTCTGATCACGACGGTCGGCTACAAGATCGGCGAACAGGCGCCGGTCTACTGTCTGGAGGGCTCGATCGCGATCACCGGGGCGCTCGTCCAGTGGTTCCGCGACCAGCTCGGCATCATCCGCCACGCGGACGAGATCGAGGCGCTGGCGGCGAGCGTCGACGACAACGGCGGGGCCTACATCGTGCCCGCCTTCTCCGGGCTCTTCGCGCCCTACTGGCGCTCGGACGCGCGCGGCGTCATCACCGGCCTGACCGGCTACGTGACGAAGGCGCACCTCGCCCGCGCGGTCCTGGAGGCGACGAGCTGGCAGACCCGCGAGGTCGTCGACGCCATGTACCAGGACTCGGGCGTACGGATCACCACCCTCAAGGTGGACGGCGGGATGACGGCCAACAACCTCCTGATGCAGCATCAGGCGGACGTGCTCGGGGTGCCGGTGATCCGCCCCAAGGTGTCGGAGACGACGTGTCTGGGTGCGGCCTACGCGGCGGGTCTCGCCACCGGTGTCTGGTCGGACCTCGACGAGCTGGCGGCGCACTGGCAGCGCGATGCGGAATGGTCCCCGCGCATGGCCGGACCGGTCCGCGAGCGCGAGTACGCGAACTGGCGCAAGGCGGTGGAGCGCAGCCTCGGCTGGCACGAGGAGGACGAACGGTAGCCGCCCCCACGAACGCGCGGCCCGTACCCCGGTCGGCGGGGGTACGGGCCGCGTGGCGTGGCCGGTCTCGCGGGCGTGCTCGTCGACCTCGGCGCCTCGGCGCCTCGGCACAAGGAGCGTCAAGTCACCGCATGCTGCCGGGACTTGGCGGACATCTCCATGGCGTGCTCGACCACCCCGACGAGGATCTCCTTGACGGACTCGCGCACCCGCGCGTCGCACATGAGGAGCGGCACCTCGGGGTCCAGGTCGAGCGCGGCGCGTACCGCGTCGGCCGGGTAACGGGCCGCCTCGTCGAAGCAGTTGACGGCGACGGTGAACGGGATGCCGCGCCGCTCGAAGTAGTCGATGCCGGCGAAGCAGTCCTCGAGGCGGCGGGTGTCGGCGAGCACGACCGCGCCGAGCGCGCCCTGCGCCAGCTCGTCCCACAGGAACCAGAACCGGTCCTGGCCCGGGGTGCCGAAGAGGTAGAGCACCAGGTCCTCGCGGAGCGTGATGCGCCCGAAGTCCATGGCCACCGTGGTGGTGCTCTTGCCCTCCACCCCCGCGAGGTCGTCGACCGGACGGCCCGCCTCGCTGAGGCGTTCCTCGGTGCGCAGCGGGCGGATCTCGCTCACCGCGCCGACCAGGGTGGTCTTGCCGACGCCGAAGCCGCCGGCGACGAGGATCTTGAGCGTCACCGGATCGACGTGCCGCTTCCTGCGGCTAGAGCGCCCGAAGGCCATTGATCACCTCGCGGAGAAGGGACTCGTCCGGCAGCTCGGCCGGCGGAACGGGTCGGGTTACGTGCACCAGGGCGTCGGCGACGAGATCGCCGACCAGGACCCGGACCACCCCGACGGGGAGGTCGAGTCCGGCCGCGAGCTCGGCGATCGACTGCGGGGAGTCGCCGCAGCGTTCGACGATCTCCACATGCTCCGGTGAGAGCGTCTGGTCTCGGCCGGGGTCGTCGGCGGCGGGTTCCGGGACGACCACGGCGATCAGGTCGAGGCGGTGCTGGCCCGCGCTGGTGGTGCGGCCGCGCGTCATGGCGTACGGCCGCACCACCGGACCCGCGTCGTCGTCGAACCAGTGGTGCGGCCGCCCGGGAGCGGTCGCGTCCGAGGGGGCCCGCAGCTGGTCCTGGGCCCGCTGGTCTGCCTCACTCATCGCGTCCCCCGCTCATGGCGAACCCCGCTCACCCTCCGGCGCGCAGGCCGGTCCTTGGTGCGGTGGCCAGGTGGACGCCGACCCGCTTGACCATCAGGGTCATCTCGTACGCGACCTGGCCGACGTCGGAGTCGGCGTCGGACAGGACGGCCAGACAGCTGCCGTCGCCAGCGGCGGTCACGAAGAGGAAGGCGTCGTCGAGCTCGACGACGGTCTGGCGGACCTTGCCCGCGTCGAAGTGCCGGCCCACGCCCTTGGCGAGGCTGTGGAAGCCGGAGGCGACCGCGGCCAGGTGCTCGCCGTCCTCGCGGGTCAGGTCGCGCGAGGTTCCGGTGGCCAGGCCGTCGCCCGAGAGCACCAGGGCCTTGCGGATGGAGCCGACGCGGTCGACCAACTCGTCCAGGAGCCAGTTGAGTTCGCCGGAACCGCTCCCGGTGGTGTTGCGTACTGCGGCTGAGTCTTGTGGCGCGGTCATCGACCGTCCCCCTCCGGTGTGGTTCGTCGTGCGGTGTCGCCCCGGTCCCGCGCGGACGGTCCATCCGCGCTGTCCGAGGCTTCGTTGCGCCTGCGGCCGCGCTGCCAGCCGCGCTGCAGTGAGGCCATGCGGTCGCGCACCTCGTCGGCGTCGCGCTCCGGGTCGGGCCCGTCGTCGGGCTCGGCCGCGGCGCGCCGGCCGTCGGGGACGTCCTTGAGCTGAGGGGCGAGGCTCGCCTGGCGCACCCGGCGGGGCAGTCCGCCGAGCGAGGGCTCGCCGTCGGCCTGCGGGTCGGGGAGGCTGCCCCAGGAGGGCGCCGAGCTGGGTGCGCCCGGCAGGTCGGCCGGGTTGGCGAGGCCGCCCTGAGCGGGCCCGGTGAGGCCGCCGGGCTTGACCGGCGTCAGGCCCGAGGGCCGGGGCGCCGGCCGCAGGGGCTGCGGGGCGGGGGGCTCGGCCCGGGGTGCGGCGGGTCGCGACGGCTGGGGCGCGCGGCGCTCGGGCAGCCGGTTCTCGACGGCCTGCCCCTCCCGGGGCGCGGGGTCCGGCTCGGATGCCGGATGGCCGCGCCCGGGGCCGTCGACGCGGCGGCCGTTGTCGCTGACCAGGGTCGGCACCCGGTGCCGGCGCGGCAGGGGCAGCGGGTCCAGCTCCTCGCCCTCGTCGGCGGCCTGCTGGTGCTGCTGGCGGTCGTCGGGCGAGTCCGTGGCGCGACGGGCCGAGCGCAGCAGTCCACCGCGTCCCGGCTCGACCGCGTCGCGGCCCGGGGGCGCCTCGAACACGGAGGGCTCGTCCAGGCCCAACGGGTCGAGCGGGGGCTCCAGTTCGACGGGTCCGTCCAGGACCGACTGGCCGGGGATGCCGACCGGCATGGGCGAAAGGGCGCGGCGAGGCGTCTCGGAACCGTCCCTGCCGTCGCCCTTGGCCGCTTTGCGGTCGAGGCGGAATCCGGTGCCCTCGGTCTCGGGTGCGTCGGTGAGCAGCGTCGCCGGGATGAACACGACGGCGGTGGTGCCTCCGTACGGTGACGGCTGGAGCGAGACGCGTACGTTCTGGCGCTGGGCGAGCCGGCTGACCACGAACAGGCCGAGCCGGTCGGTGTCGGAGAGCTCGAACTCGGGGGTCTCGGCGAGCCGCAGGTTCGCGTCGAGCAGGGCTTCGGGGGCCATGCCGAGGCCGCGGTCGTGGATCTCCAGGGTGAACCCGTTGGCGACCCGCTCGCCGTGCACCTGGACGGCGGTGTGCGGAGGCGAGAACACCGTGGCGTTCTCCAGGAGTTCGGCGATCAGGTGGGTGAGGTCGGCGACGGCCGGGCCGCCGACGCCGAGCCGGGGCAGCCTGCGCACCTCGACGCGTTCGTAGTCCTCGACCTCGGCGACCGCGGCCCGTACGACGTCCATGAGCTGGACGGGCTTGCGCCACTGGCGGGAGGGGGCGGCGCCGGAGAGGATCACCAGGCCCTCGGCGTGACGGCGCATGCGGGTGGTGAGGTGGTCGAGGCGGAAGAGGTCGGCGAGTTCGTCGGTGTCCTCGGTGCGCCGCTCCATGGTGTCCAGGAGCGTCAACTGGCGGTGCAGGAGTACCTGGTTGCGGCGGGCGAGGTTGACGAAGACCTCGGAGACGCCGCGGCGCATGTCGGCCTGCTTGACGGCGGCCTCGACGGCGGCGCGCTGAAGGGTGTTGAGGGCCTGGCCGACCTGGCCGACCTCGTCGCGTTCGTAGTCGAGGCGGGGCGCCTCGGTCTCCACGTCGACCTGCTCGCCGGCGGCGAGGCGCCGCATCACGCTGGGCAGGCGGACGCCGGAGACCTCGTGGGCCTCCTTGCGGAGCCGGGTGAGGTCGCGGACCAGTTCGCGGCCGACGCGTACGGACATGAACAGGGAGACCAGGAGGGCGAGAAGGCCGAGGACGCCGGCGAGGCCCGCCTTGATCAGCACGCTGAAGGCGACCGGTTCGACCCGGTCCTGGTAGCGGTTGCCCGCCTCGGTGCCCATCTGGGCGAGGTGGTCGAGCACCGGGGTCACGGCCTGCTGCCAGCGGGTCGCGTCGATGTGCCGGGGGTCCTTGGCGGGCCCGGCGTCGACGATGGCGGCCTCGGCACTGCGCAGCGCCTCGGTGTCGGGGCCGCGCCAGTACTGCTCGAAGACATCGCGTTCGGAGCTGGGCAGGATCTCCAGGTTGGTGTCGTAGAGCAGCTGCCTGTTGGCCACCAGGTCGGATATTCGGCGCAGTTCGGGTGCGGTGGTCTTCGGGGTGATCAGGGAGGAGGCGACGAGGGCGTCCTCGCGGGAGAGCATCTCGCGGGCGCGGGTGATGCCGACGAGGGCGCGTCCCTGCTTGTCCATCTCCACGTTCTCCAGGGCGTGGAGATTCGTGAGGAAGCTGTAGCAGGGGTCGATGAGGCGGTTGTAGAAGTCCAGCGCCTGGGGCCGGTCGAGGGTGCCCTGTTCGACGGAGCGGCGCAGCGCGGCGATCGAGTCGAAGCCGTCGAGCACGGCTTTGAGGCGGTCCCTGGCCACGGGCTGGAGGTCGCTGCGGACATCGGAGTCACGGGCCGCGGCACGGATGGCGGCCATCGCGGTGTCGGTGGCGGCGCGGCGGCCGCGCAGCGAGGCGAGGGCGTCGGAGGGGCGTTCGTCGGCGAGGTAGACGAGGGTCTGGCGGCGCTCCTGCTGGATGACGCGGACGGTGTCCTCGATGGGGTAGCCGACCTTCTTGACGATGTTCGCCACGTTCATCAGCTCGTTGGCCTGCCGGCCGGTGAGGTAGGTGGAGAATCCCCACAGGGCGCTGAGGGAGACGAGCGGCACCAGCAACAACGCCACGATCTTCCTGCGGATGGACTTCCCGCGAAAGCGCATGGCCTCCCCCAGATCAACCGTCAACAAACGGCGTGAGCCTACTACTGACACAGAGACAACTCGAAGGCACGTCCGGACGATTTTCGGCCGCCCTGGAAGGCGGTGATCATGAGTTGTCCTGGTATTCCGGGAGATGGAGCCCTCATTCGACGCCGGGGACAGGCGTCATGGCGGCTTTTCGCCCCTGGGGGCAGATGGCTGGAAGTCTTCGTTCCGGGCAAATCCCGGGAATCTTGCGGGAGTTCCGTTCGTCTGACTGTTTGGGTGGTGTGGGGCGGTGGGGGTACACGGGTTCGAAGCGGGCCGTGGCGAACGGGACTTGGCGGCGCGAAGACGGCGTGGAGCCATGACGGGGCGAGGCATCGAGGCCCCGCGGGTGGGGAGGAATGAAGGCATGAGCGTTGAGCAGCAGCCGTTGTGGGTCGAAGAGCCCGCCGTGCGACCGCGTCTGCCCGATCCGGTGCGTACCGCGGCCGTGCGGGCCGTCATCATCGTCGCGGCGACGCTGATGCAGGCGATGATCGCCTTCCTGAGCACGCTCGCCGGTTCGTGGCTCGCCTTTCCGATGGTGCTGAGCACCGTCGGCAGCACGGTCCTCGCGACCTGGGGAGTGCTCGACGTCTGGATCACCCGCCAGGTGTGGAACCAGCGCAACGGCGTGGTGTCGATACCGAGCAGCACGGCGCGCAAGCTGCGCAAGGAGCGGCGCCGGGCCCGGCGGGCCGCCCGCGCCGGCGAGCGCGGGGCCCGGATACGGTCGACGGACGGCTCGGGGCAGCGGCTGTCCCGCGCCTGAGCCGGCCCGCCGCCACGGCTCAGCGCCGGTGGTGCCGCCGCGCGTCAGCTCCCTCGCGCGGTCTCAACTCCCTTGCGCGGCGGGCTTCTTGAACATGCGCGTCGCGGTGATCTCGCCGTGCACGGTCTCGCCCGAGGTGTCCTGCTGCGGCAGACCCGGCCGCAGATGCTCCTCGACGCTGATGTACTTCAGGCCCGCCCGGAGGTCGGCGTCGTTGCGCAGCCGGATCACCAGGGGGAACTCGGCGAGCGCGGTCGTGTCGAACAGGCCGGTGGTGTAGAGGAGTTGGACGCCGAGCGCGTCGGAGACGGCCCGCTGGAGCTCCAGGAGGTACGTCGCGTTGGCGCGGCCGATCGGGTTGTCGAGGAAGAGTGTGCCGGCGTGCCGGTGCTTGTCGCGGCCCCGGTCGTTGCTGCGCAGCGCCGCCATCGTGCAGTACAGGGCGATCGCGGCGGTCAGCAGCTGGCCGCCGGAGAACACGTCGCCCATCTGCCCGACGGGGACGCGCTCGGCGCGCAGCACCGCGTCCGGCTTGAGGATCTCGACGCTGATGCCACGCGGTTCGAGGGCCGCCTGGACTCCGCGCAGCAGCAGGGACATGCCGTCCCTGCGCAGATCGGAGTTCTTCTTGACGGCCGCGCGGGTGGCCTCGTCGATGACCTCCCCGAGGCGCTCGGTGAGCGTGGCCTGGTCGGGCTCGTCGAAGCGGATGCGCAGGAACTCCTGTCCCGACCACTCGCCGAGGCCTTCGGGGAGCTGGGAGAGGCGCTGGGCGGAGCGCAGCGTGGTGAGCGCCGAGTCCACCAGGCCGCGCAGCCGGTCGACGATGGAGTCGCGGTTGCGCTCCAGCTGCTCCAGCTCGTCGGTCAGGACGCGCAGGCGGGGCTCGAAGGCGGCGGCCCAGGCGGCGGCGTGCTCGGGCAGGGAGGCCGCGGGCAGTTCCCGGATCTGCTGGCGGGCCGGGGTGCGGACCTGCTCGTAGCGGGTCGCGTTGGCGTGGCGCACCAGGATGTCGCTCGCCTCGCGCACGGCGGAGTCGGCGGCCGAGAGGTCGCCGGAGCAGCCGCGCAGCGAGCGGCGCGTCTCGGTGGCGGACTGGCGGGCCTCCTCCAGGGTGCCCGGGTACGGCTCGGGGGCGTTCTCCTCGTCCGGGCCCTGGCTGTTGTCCCGTAGCAGGTCGCGCAGCAGGGCGGCCGTCTCGTCGAAGCCGCCGGCCCCGTCCTCGGCGGATCGGTGGGCGCCGAGCAGTTCGGCGTGGGCGGCTCGGGAGGTCTCCAACTCGTCGGTCCGCGTGGCGAGTTCGGCCGTGGCGGTACGCAGCAGGGCCTGGGCCTGCTCGGCGTCGGCCGGGATCCGGCCCTCGGGGAGTTCGGTGTGCGTCTCGCCGTCGGCGGGGGCCAGGCGCTCGGCCTCGCCGCGCAGTCGGCCGAGCTGCTCGCTCGCCGTGGAGGCGCGCGTCTCCAGCATCTGGACCAGCGACTCGGCGCGGGCGGCGGCGGCCTGGCGGGAGGGGCCGTCCGCGCCGTCCGTGCCTTCGAGGAGGGTGGCCGCACGCGTGCGCACCTTGTTGGTGAGCCGGTCCAGCTCGGCGAGGGCCGCGCTCTCGTCGCTCTCGGCGCGGGCCTGCTCGGCGCGCAGGTCGGCGCCGACGCCGACCTTCTCGTACAGCTGGGACGCGGCACGGTAGGCCTCGCGCAGGGCGGGCAGCGAGTGGCGGGGGGCGTCCGGTTCGGGCTCCGGGAGGGTTTCGGGGGCGCCCGCGATCTCGGCGCGCTCGGCGCGCAGCGCACGCGAGGTGCGGTGGGCGTCGTCGGCGGCGCGCTGAGCGGCCCGGCGGTCCTCGTCGGCGGCCTTGGCGCGCTCGAGGAGCGACTGGGCGCGGGCCTCCGACTCGGCCGCCTCGTCGGCGAGTTCGCGGAGCTTGACCTGCCAGCCGGCCCGCTCGCGGAGCCGGAAGGCGAGCCCGGCCAGGGCGTCGGCGGCACGCCGGGCGCGCTGGGCGGCCTCTTGGCGCTCCTCGCGCACCCGGGCCGTCTCGGCCGCCGCCTCGTCCGCCTCGGCCCGTACGGTGCGGGCCTCGGTCAGCTCCCGCGCTGCTTCCGTGGCGGCTTCGCGGGTGGTGTCGGCCGCGGCGGCCAGCTCGGTGAGCATGCCGGGCGGGCAGTCGGCGCGCCAGGATCCGATCCGGGCGGCGAGCGAGCGGTCCCCGGTGAGCCGGGCGGCCAGCGTGCGGATCTCCTCGTCCCGGGCGGTGGCGCGGGCGCGCAGCGTCTGGCGCTCCTCGTCGGCGGCATGTTCGTCGTGCATGGCCGGGTTCGGCGGCACGAGGAAGATGCCGCTCTCGCCGCCCGAATCCGGGGCCGGAACGGGCGCGAGCAGCGCGGCGGTCGTGCCGACGGCCACGGCGGAGCGCGGCAGCAGGGCGGCATTCGCGAGCGCCTCGCGGGCCCGGGCGTGCGAGGCCGGGTCGGTGATGACCACACCGTCGACGAGCTCGGGGCGGGCCGCGAGCACCGCGGCGTGGTCGGCGGGGGCCACGGCCTGGGCGAGGTAGCGCCAGCCGGGCAGCGCCGGGATGCCGTGCTCGCCCAGGTACTCGACCGTGGCCAGGACGTCCGCGCTGGGCGGCAGGAGCCCGCCGTCGCCGAGCGCGCCGAGGATGCGCGAGTCGTCGGCGGCGGCGGTGCGCAGTTCGAAGAGCTGGCGCTCGGCGGAGGCGATGGACTGGTCGAGGAGCGCGCGCAGTTCGTCCGCGCTGCGGTCCAACTCCTCGGCGCCGAGCGGGCCTTGGAGCTTCTCGTCCTCGTGCCTGCGCGGCTCGGGCACCCCGGTGGCGGCGCCGGAACCGGGCAGGCCGAGGAGTTCGGCCAGGCGCTCCTCGGCGGCGATCGACTCGGCGGCCCGGCGCTCGGCGTCGTAGGCGTTCCCGGCGGCGCGCGCGGCGTCCTCGGCGCGGGCCGCGGCCAGTTCGGCCCGGGCCTCGACGGAGGCGGCCTCGCGGGCGCGGTCGGCGGCGGTGCGGGCGGCTTCGCGGGCCATGTCCCAGCCGGCCACCGCGGTCTTCTCGGCGTCGCTCGCGGCGAGCGCGGCGCGGGCCGGGTCGGCGTCCGGCGCGCTGTCGTCGAGCCAGCCGGCGCGGACCGCCTCGGCGGTCTCCTGCTCGACCTCGGCGAGGCGCTGGCGCAGATGGCCGGCCTCGCTGCGGGCGCGCTGGGCCTCGGTCGCGGCGGCGGTGGCGTCGCGGTGCGCGGCCTCCCCCGCCTCCTGGAGGCCGGCCGAGCGCTCCTCCTCCTCGGCGGCGACCCGCTCGCCGTCCCCGGCGGCCGTGTGCAGGGCCCGTACGAGATCGGCGGCGGCCTTGGCGCGGGCGGCGAGGGCGGGGGCCGCGTCCCGCTCGGCCTCCTGGATGGCGACGGCCACGCGGGCCGAACGGTCGGCGGCGGCGCGGTGGCGCAGCACGGCCTCGGCGGCCTGCCAGGCGGAGTGCAGGGTGCGGGCGTCGGCCAGTTCGCGGCGCTGTGCCGTGGCCGCCTTCTCGGCGACGGCGAGCGCCAACGAGGCGTGCCGGTAGGCGAGTTCGGAGGCGATCAGGGAGCTCGTGCCACGGGCCCGCTCGGCGAGCGTGACGTGGTGGGCGGCGGCGGTGACCTGCTGGGCGAGGTCGGTGGCGCGGCCGCGCTCCTCGGCGGCTCGGGCCGAGAGGCGGCGGGCGAGCGTACGGGTGCGGCGCTCGGCACCGGCGTGGATGTCGCGGGCCCGCGCGCGGCTCTCGGCCGCTTCGACGATCCGGTTGAGCAGGTCCACCGAGCCCGCGGTGAAGTCGCGTTCGGCGGTGAGCTCGGCGCGGCGGCCGAGCTTGTTGCCGAAGCCGCTGACCAGGTCGGCGAGTCCGTCCGTGTCGCGGGTGTCGGTGACGGCGCGAAGGAGCAGGTCGGTGAAGTCGGAGTCCTTCTTGACCGCGAACAGGCCGGCGGCCTCGCCCTCGTCGGCGTTCATCTCCCGCTGGTAGCGGAAGAGTTCGGGGTCGAGGCCCAGGTCGCCGAGGTGCTCGTTCCAGCGGTCGTGGATCTCCTCCCAGTAGACCTCCAGATGCGGGTAGGCCTTGGTCGCCTCGGTGATGGCGTCGCGGAAGCCCTTCATGGTGCGGCGCCGGCCCTGGGCGCCGGACGCGCCTTCCGATGACGGGCGCATCGCGCTGGACTCGGCGACCGGCAGCGAGTCCAGGCTGAGGCCGGGCCCGGGCCGGAAGGAGTACCAGGCCTCGGCGAACTTCCTTGGATCGTTGGAGACTTGACGGCCGCGCCACTCGCTGACCTTGCCGACCACGACCAGCTCACCGGTGAGGGTGTGCTGCCATTCGAGGGCCACGTGCCCGCAGTCGTCGGCGAGCAGGAACTTGCGCAGCACACCGGAGCTGGCGCCGCCCAGGGTGTTGCGGTGACCCGGCAGCATCACCGAGAAGATCAGCTTGAGCAGTACGGACTTGCCGCCCCCGTTCTCCAGGAAGAGCACACCCGCGGGCGCCGGGCGGCGCGGCGGGCCGACCGGCTCGTCCTCGAAGAACTCGGCCTGCGCGGGGGCCGGGTTGGGCACGGGCGCGCCGACTCCTCGCAGGTCAAGCACGGTGTCGGCGTAGCGCGCACCGGCGGGCCCGATGGAGTAGAGGCGGACCCGGGACAGCTCGTACATGTCGGCGGACTCTCGTCGTTGTGGGGGGCGGAAGGCGTGGTCAGGAGTGGAAGGGCAGTCCGGCGTCGGCCGCCAGTTCCAGGTCGTCGGCGTCGGGCGGCGGCAGCAGGGTGGCGCCGCCGTCGGTGACCGCGACCACGCCGAGCTCGATCAGCTCGGTGAGGGCGGCGCTGCCCGCCATGTCGCGGACCTGCAACTGGTAGCGGGCGGTGGTGCGGTAGGCACCGCCCGCGTCGTCGCCGGTCCGCTGGAGGAAGCCGGACTCGGTGAGGAAGGCGACGGCCTTGGCGACGATGCCGGTGGTCGAACCGGCGAGCCGGCGGGCGTCCTTGGTGGCCCCGGTGGAGCTGCGCCGCGCGTAGATGCGCCAGGCGGCCTCCAGGCCGGGGGCGCCGGTCTCGGGGTCGGTGTTCTCGCCGGTCTCCTCGGCCCGCTCCTCCAGGCGGCGGCAGGCCTGCCGGACGAACGCGTCCACGCCGTTCACGGTGATCCGGCCGATGTACCCGTCGTCGGCGAGGTCCTCGGGGCGCGGGAACGCGAGGGCGGCGACGGCGAGATGGGCCAGGCCGTGCAGGAACCGGTCGGCCGAGTCGGGGGCGGCGGCGCGGCGCGCGTAGTCGCCCATGCGGACGGCGAAGACGGAGTCCTCGGCGGCGGTCACGGCCATGCCGGCGCGGGGCGACACCTCCAGGACGATCAGGCCGAGGCCCGCCGCGACCGCGTCGGCCAGGCGCGCGAACGCGGGGTCCTCGCGGTGGCGGCGGAGCAGGTCCGCGTACTCCGCGTCGCGGGCGGGGAGCAGCTTGGGCTGGAGGCCGAAGGCGACGAGCCTCGCGGCGTCGGCTGCGTCGGCGGGGGTGATCCGGCCCTCGCCGCCGGTGCCGGGTGCGGGCGCCGGTTCGGCCTCGTCGCCGGGGGCGACGTGCTCGGTGGGGTGGTCGGTCACGGGGTGGTCTCCTTGGTGCGTGCGTTGCTCGGCGCGGGATGCGGGGCGCCTGCGGCGGGCTTGCTCCCCGCCCCGCCCCTTCCCGCAACCCCGCGGGGGATGTCGTTCGAGTGCGGGCCGGTGCCCCTGGGGCTCCGCCCCAGACCCCGCTCCTCAGACGCCGGAGGGGCTGGATGTGGTCGCCCCCCGGGGCCGGGGGTGGTCCGGGGTGGACGTGTCACGCGGCCTCCGTCCGGCCCGCGGCCATCCCCGCCGCGTCCAGCAGGGCCATTCCGACGATCAGGTCCGCCCCGCCGAACTCGGGGTCCTCCAGCTGCGTACCGTCGTCCACCGCGAACAGCAGGCGCTCCTCGCCCTGACGGTAGGCCGTGCCGACCGGGGGGCTCGCGGCGTGGACCGCCAACAGGGCGACCAGGTACGGCAGTTCGGGGTCGAGGCGGCGGGCGTCGGCCAGCAGGCCCGAGAGGCGGCGGGGCGCGTCGTGCTCCAGGTCGAGCAGTTCCATGGCCGAGGCCAGCTGCTCCTCGCTGAAGCGGCTGTCGTCGGGGGTGGCGATCAGCTCGGGCTCGGGCATCTCCGCGCCGAGGTGCTCCCGCTCCGTGGGCGGCGTGAGCAGTATGTCCACCAGGTCCCCGACGCGTACCGACACCGGGGTGCGCAGGCCGGTACCGCGTGCGAAGAAGGCGTCGGTCACCCGGATCGCGTCCTCCACCGGCAGCGGCAGCAGCGGGGCGACCAGCTGGCCGTACAGGTCGAGTCCCGAGCGGGCGGCGGGCCGGGCGAAGGCCTGGCGGTCCTGTTCGGCGCGGAACAGCGGGCCGGCCTCCAGGAGGCGGGACTGGAGCTGGGTGTGGCGGCGGATGCAGTCCTTGACGATGTCGACGAGTTCGGCGGCGCGGCGCTTGTTCTCCGGGTCCTCCGCCTCGTCGCGGGCCTTGCGGATGTTGGTCAGGATCGCGTTCTCGTGCCGGTAGCGGTCGGCGACGTGGTCGAGGGCTTCGGCGATCATGTCCGGCACCGCGTTGAGCCAGTCGACCGCGCGCACGTTGCGCCGCGTCGCCTCCAGGGTGCGCCGGAGCGTCTCGGCGTACTGGACCGTGCGGTAGCGGGCCTGCTCGGCGGCGAGCTGGGCGTCGGCGAGGCGGCCCCGGCTGATCAGGACCTCCAGCTTGACCTCGGCCGCGATCTGGGCGCTGGTGACGTCCGTGTCGAGGGCGCCCACCAGGACGTTGACGGCCTCGTCGGTGGTGCGCAGATAGACGGCGCCGCCGTGCCCGGGGACCTCTTCGAGGAGCTTGAAGTCGTAGTCCCTGCGGACGTAGACGCCGTCCGGGTTGAACGTGCCGTACACGGCGCGGAAGCCCCGGTCGACGCTGCCGACGTTGATCAGGTTCTCCAGGACCCAGCGGGCCACCCGCTCGTGCTCGACGGTGGGCCGGCCCGGGGCCTGGGCGGCGACGCGCGGGACGAGCCGGGCCACGATCTGCTCGTGGTCGGCGCCCGTGTCGAAGTCCATGTTCAGGGTGACGAGGTCGATGGAGGCGAGGGCCACTTCGGCCATGGCGTACACCGAGTACTCGCCCGCGAGGTTGGCCTTGCGCACGTCGAGGTCGTGCAGCGGCGCGGTGCAGGCCAGCGCGCGCAGCCGGCGCGCGAGACCCTCGTCGGCGGCCGGGCCCGGTGCCGGGCGCACGGCCGCGCTGAGCTGGGGCGGAACGGATTCCGTCGAGGCAGGCGAAGTCACGCTGGACAGATTAGGTCCTCGCACTGACAACGGTCGAAACGGCGCAGATCCGCCCGCCTCCCGCAGCCGGGGCGCGGGTCAGGCGGGAACGTCCGCGACCAGTTCCCCGTACGCCTCGACGAGCTGGGCGCGCGAGTCGTCGAGGTAGTCGGCGAGCAGCCGCCGGGCCGTGTCCCGCTCCCCCGCGCGCAGCGCCTCCACGATCTGCCGGTTGCGCACGAGGTAGGGCTGGTGGAGGCGGCGCGGGTCGTCCACCACGTGGAAGGCCAGGCGGAGTTCGGCCAGGACGCCGCGCATCAGCTCGTCCGTGCGGGCGCTGCCCGCGAGGCCCACGAGTTCGCGGTGGAAGTGGATGTTGGCGGTGGAGACGCCCGGCCAGTCGCCCTCCCCGGCCGCGCGTTCGCCGCCCGAGACGGCTGCGTCGAGCCTGTCGAGGGGGTAGGGCGGGGCGCCGAGCCCCTGGACGACGGCGCATTCGACCAGGCGCCGGGTGCGGTAGATGTCGGCGACGTCCTCGACGGCCAGCACCCGCACGAAGACGCCGCGGTTGAGCTCGTGGACGAGCAGCCGTTCGTGGGTGAGCAGCCGGAACGCCTCGCGCAGGGTGTTGCGCGAGACCCCGAGAGCCTTGCCGATGGTGTCCTCCGCGAGGCGTTCCCCCGGCGGGAAGAAGCCTTCCGCGATCCGGCTGCGCAGGATGTCCGCGACGCGCTCCGCGGTGCTGGTGCGGCCCAGCAGCGCGCGGTCCTCGGCAAGTCCGCCCGGTCCGGAGTCCGTTGTGGCCACAGCGCCCTCTCTCCCCCGCCGGACGCTCCCGCCGACGCGTGCGCCCATCGTAGAAGCACCGGGAGGACGTGAGGAAGCGGGAACGTCCACGCAAGAGTCTTGTCGGATCGTTCAACAATCCCCTACGTTGAAACGACCGCGCCCCCGCACCGCACTCCCCGGCGTACCTCCCGCACAGTCTCGGCAGCCCCCTCATCCGCCCTCTCGTCCCCTCCTGCGAGGTGCACATGAGCACGACCAAGGCAGAGCCGCAACACGGTCAACTCCCCCACGAAAACGGCCCGTTCGGATGGCTGCGCACGCTCGGTCCCGGTGGCCGGCGCGCGTTCGGGGGCGCCTTCGGCGGCTACGCGCTCGACTCGTACGACTTCTTCACGCTCCCGCTCACCATGGTCGCGATCTCGGCCTACTTCGGGCTCGGCACCGGCCAGACCGGACTGCTCACCACGGTCACGCTGGTGGTCTCGGCCGTCGGCGGCGCACTCGCCGGGGTGGTCGCCGACCGCATCGGCCGGGTCCGGGCGCTGATGATCACCGTCGGCACCTACGCGGTCTTCACCGTCCTGTGCGGATTCGCGCCCGACTACGAGACGCTGCTCGTCTTCCGCGCCCTCCAGGGGCTCGGCTTCGGCGGCGAGTGGGCGGTCGGCGCGATCCTGGTCGCCGAGTACGCCTCGGCCCGCCACCGCGGCCGCACCCTAGGCGCCGTGCAGAGCGCGTGGGCGGCCGGCTGGGCGCTCGCCGTCGTCGTGTACACGCTGGTGTTCCAGTTCGTCGGCCCGGACACCGCCTGGCGCGTGGTGTTCTGGACCGGGGCGCTCCCGGCCCTGCTCCTCGTCTACGTGCGCCGCAACGTCGAGGACGCCCCCGAGGCCGCCGAGCGGCGGCTCGCCGCGGCCCGCACCACGAGCGGCACCGCCACCTTCGCTGCGGTCTTCCGCGGCCCGCTGCTGCGCACGACCCTGTTCGCGGTCCTGCTCTCCGCCGGTGTCCAGGGCGGCTACTACACCCTCGCCACCTGGGTGCCGACCTTCCTGAAGAGCGAGCGGCACCTGACGGTCGTCGGCACCGGCGGCTATCTGGCCTTCCTCATTTCCGGCGCCTTCATCGGCTATCTGACCGGCGGGTACCTCACCGACGCGCTCGGCCGGAAGAAGAACATCGCGCTGTTCGCCGTCCTGTCGGCCGTCTGCATCCTCGTCTACACGCACCTTCCGTCCGGTGCGAACACCCTGCTGCTCGTGCTCGGCTTCCCGCTCGGCTTCTGCATGTCGGCGATCTTCAGCGGCTTCGGCTCCTACCTCAGCGAGCTGTATCCGACGGCCGTGCGCGGCAGCGGCCAGGGGTTCACGTACAACACCGGGCGGGCCGTGGGCGCCTTCTTCCCGACCCTGGTCGGCTACCTCGCCGACAGCTGGGGCGTGGGCGGCGCCCTGGTCTTCGGCGCCGTCGGCTACGCGATCGCGGTCCTTGCCCTGCTCGGCCTGCCCGAGACGCGCGGACAGGAGCTGTCATGACCCGGCTCGAACCGCCGGTGCTCGCCTCCCCCGAGCAGGCCCGCACCCTGTTCCGTTCCGGTACGGACGTGCCGACGGCAGGATGGGCACCGGGGCACACCCAGGCCAACCTGGTCTGCGTTCCGGCCGACTGGGCCGAGGACGTACGGCTGTTCTGCGAGCGCAATCCGCAGCCCTGCCCGGTCCTCGACGTCACCCGGCCGGGCTCCTTCCGGACGCGGCTCGCCCCCGACGCAGATCTGCGCTCGGACGTACCCCGGTACCGCGTCTGGGAGAACGGCGAGCTCGTCGCCGAGCCGGTGGACGCCACGGCCTTCTGGCGGGACGACCTGGTGACGTTCCTCATCGGGTGCAGCTTCACCTTCGAGTCCCAACTGGCCGCCGAGGGCGTGCCGTTGCGCCACATCGACCAGGGCCGCAACGTCTCGATGTACGTGACGAACCGGCCCTGCCGGCCGGCCGGGCGGCTCAGCGGCCCGCTGGTGGTGTCGATGCGGCCGGTCCCGGCCGCCCTGGTCGGCACCGCCTGCCGGGTGACCCGGGCGATGCCGGCCGTCCACGGCGCGCCGGTGCACTCGGGGGACCCCGCGGCGCTCGGCATAGCCGCCCTGTCCCGGCCCGATTTCGGGGACCCCGTGCGGGCCGAGCCCGGTGACGTGCCGGTGTTCTGGGCCTGCGGGGTCACCCCGCAGGCGGCGGTGATGGCGTCCCGGCCGCCGTTCGCGCTCACCCACGCGCCGGGCCGGATGTTCCTCACCGACGTCCGCGACGAGCACTACCGCATCCGCTGACCCGCGCACGGCCGTCCGCCCCGGCCGAGCGCACCCCGCCCGGCCGGGGCACACTGCACCACAGGCCCACGCACCATCGTGAACAGGAGACACCGCACCCATGACCCGGTCCGCGACGACGTCGATCGACCTCAACGCCGATCTCGGCGAAGGCTTCGGCCACTGGCGCCTCACCGACGACGAACAGCTGCTCTCCGTCGTCACCAGCGCCAATGTGGCCTGCGGCTTCCACGCGGGCGACCCGGCCATCATGCGGCGGGTCTGCACCCTGGCCGCCGAGCGCGGGGTACGCATCGGCGCCCAGGTCTCCTACCGCGACCTGGCGGGCTTCGGCCGCCGCTCCATGGACGTACCGCCCGCCGAGCTGGCGGCCGAAGTCGCCTACCAGATCGGCGCGTTGGAGATCTTCGCGCGCGCGGCCGGCAGTCGGGTCTCGTACGTCAAGCCGCACGGCGCGCTCTACAACCGCGTCGTGCACGACGAGGAGCAGGCGGCCGCCGTCGTCGAAGGGGTCCTGCTCGCGGACGCGCGGCTCCCGGTGCTGGGCCTGCCGGGTTCCCGGCTGCTCGCGGCCGCCGAGCGGGCCGGGCTCCCGGTGGTCACCGAGGCGTTCGCGGACCGCGCCTACACCTCCGACGCCACCCTGGTGCCGCGCGGCCGGGACGGCGCGGTGGTCAGCGACCCGGACGCGGTGGTGGCGCGGGCCGTGTCCATGGCCCTGGACGGCACGGTCGTGGCCGAGTACGGCGAGCGGGTCGCCGTCGGGGCGGGTTCGCTGTGCCTGCACGGGGACACCCCGGGCGCGGTGGACCTGGCCCGCCGGGTACGGACGGCCCTGGAGGCGGCGGGCGTGCGGGTGGCGGCGTTCTCGTGAGCACGCCGCGCGTCCTGCCGGTCGGGGAGCACGCCCTGCTGGTCGAGCTCGACAGCGGCGAGGCGGCCGGGGCCCTGCACGCCGAACTGCTGCGCCGCCGCGCCGCCGGAACGCTCCCCGAGGTGCGGGAGATCGTGCCCGCGGCCCGTACCGTCCTGCTCGACGGCGTGGGCGATCCTCCTTCCCTGGCCGCCCAGTTGGCCACCTGGGACATCCCTCCCCTGGCTGCGGGCGCCCGGGAGACGGTCGAGATCCCCGTGCGCTACGACGGCCCGGATCTCGCGGACGTCGCCGCTCTGTGGGGGGTCCCGGAGCGGGAGGTCGCCGGGATCCACGCCTCGGCCGAGTTCCGGGTCGCCTTCTGCGGCTTCGCGCCCGGCTTCGCGTACCTCACCGGACTCGACGAGCGGTACGCGACACCCCGCAGGGACACCCCGCGCACCGCGGTCCCGGCGGGCTCGGTGGCGCTCGCGGGCCCGTACACGGGCGTCTACCCGCGGTCGTCCCCCGGCGGCTGGCAGCTGATCGGCAGCACGGACGCGGCCCTGTGGGACCCGCACCGCGAGCCGGCCGCCCTGCTCACGCCGGGCACCCGGGTCCGCTTCGTCCCCGGGGCGCCGCGATGACCGACCGGGCCCTGTCGGTCGTACGGGCCGGGGCTCTGACCTCCGTACAGGACGAGGGGCGGCACGGGCACGCGCATCTCGGGGTGCCGCGGTCGGGCGCGCTCGACCTGCCCGCGAGCCGCCTCGCCAACCGCCTGGTCGGCAACGCCCCGGGGGCGGCCGTCCTGGAGACGACCCTCAACGGCTGCGCGGTACGCCCCCGTTGCGCGGTCACCGTCGCGGTGACCGGGGCGCCCTGCCCGGTCACCCTGGACGGCCGGCCGGCCGCCTGGGGCGCGCCGGTCCGGGTCCCGTCGGGGGCCGTGGTCGAGGTGGGCGCGGCGACGCGCGGGGTGCGGTCGTATCTGGCGTTCGCGGGCGGCATCGCCGTCGAGCCGGTCCTCGGCAGCCGCTCCACCGACCTCCTTTCGGGGCTCGGCCCGGCCCCGCTCAGGGACGGTGCGGTGCTGCCGCTCGGCCGCCCGGAAGGATCCCGCCCGTTCGTGGACGAGGCGCCCGCGCCGGGGGTGCCCGACGAGCTCGTGCTGCGGGTGGGCCCGGGGCCGCGCGCGGACTGGTTCGCGCCGGACGCGCCCGCCGCGCTCGCGGCCGGGCACTACCGGGTGTCCTCGGCGAGCAACCGCATCGGGCTGCGCACCGAGGGGCCCGCGCTGCGGCGCTCCTTGGAGGGTGAACTGCCGAGCGAGGGAATGGTGTTGGGGGCGGTGCAGGTGCCGCCGGACGGGCGGCCGGTGGTCTTCCTGGCCGACCATCCGACGACCGGCGGCTACCCGGTGATCGGCGTCGTCCCCGAACCGGACCTGGCCGCCGCCGCACAGGCCGCGCCCGGCACCCCGCTCAGGTTCGTCCTGGCGCGCTGGCGCTGATCCGGCACCGGCGCGACGGCCGCCAGAGCGGCGGCCAGCGCGTCGGCGGCGTGCAGGTCGAGCCGGACCCCGGTGCCGCGCGCCGCGTGCCGCAGCTCGTCTCCGGCGAGCCGCAGCAGCTGGGGCAGCAGGTCGGTGGACCGGCGGGCCAGCCAGGCCGTGCCCGAGGTGGCCAGCCAGTACAGGGAGGCGGCGGCGCCCGGCGGCGGCTGCTCCGGTTCGGCCGAGGGCGGTGCGCCCGGGGCGAGGCCCCGCTCGGCCAGCAGCGCGTGGCAGCGGGCCGCGATCAGCCGGTGGCCGCGCTCGCCCGGGTGCAGCCGGTCCGCGCTCCACAGGGTGCGGTCCTCGACCCAGGCCGGGTCGGCCAGGTGCAGATGCACGGCCCCGTACCGCGCGGACAGGACGTGCACCACGCTGTTGACGGCGCGCTGGCGGCGCGCGAGGGGCCGGGCGAGCGGCCCCGGCAGGCCCAGCATGGCGCCCGGGTCGGGCAGACAGGCCGTGAGCAGCACGGCGCCCGACCCGGCGAGGTCCGCGTACAGCGTGTCCAGGCGGACGGCGATGTGCCGGATGTCGAACGAGCGGCGCAGGGTGTCGTTGACGCCGACGACGACCGATGCGAGGTCGGGCGCGAACTCCCTTGCCCGGGGCGCCTGTTGTTCGACCACGTCGAGGGTGAGCGCACCGCTGGCGGCGAAGTTGCGGAACTCCCAACCGCGCTGGCCGGCGGCGAGCAGGGCCGCCCAGCCGCGCGGGGCTCCCGCGACCGGGTCGCCGACGCCCTCGGTGAGGGAGTCACCCAGAGCCGCGAACCTCATTCTCCGGAGCGGGAGTTGGGGCGCGGCCTCCACGGCCACGGCGCTCACGCGGTCACCCCCGGCACCGCTCGGCGCGCGGCGACTCCGGGCGCCGGAACCGCTGGGGCGCCAAGGGCGTCATGGGCGGCGAGGAAGGCGGCCACCGCGGTGTCCCAGCGGAACAGTTCGGCCCGCGCCCGCGCGGCCGCCCGGCGCCGCCGCTCGGGCCGGCCCAGCAACTCCCGGACCGCCAGGGCGAATTCCTCGCCGGTGCCGCCGGCCGCGAGCCCCGCGTCGCCCACGACTTCGGGCAGCGCGGACGATGCCCCGCACACGACGGGGGTGCCGCACGCCAGGGCCTCAAGGGCGGAGAGGCCGAAGGTCTCGGCCGGACCCGGGGCCAGGCAGATGTCGGCGGCGGCCTGGAGGTCGGCCAGGGCCTCGCGGTCGGCGATGTGCCCCAGGAACTCGACCGGCAGCCGTTCCGCCGCCGCCCGTCGCCTCAGGCCCCCCGCCAGCGGGCCGTCCCCCGCGACCACGAGGGCGGCGGGCACCCCCGCGCGCCGCAGCGCCGCCAGCGCGTCGAGGGCGAGGCCCGGCCGTTTCTCGACCGAGAGCCGCGAGCACAGCAGGAGCAGCACCCGGGCGCCGCGCGCGTGCCGGGCGCGCAGCACGGTGGAGCGCCGGCCCGGCCTGGAGCGGACCAGGTCGACGCCGAGCGGCGCCCGCACCACGTTGCGCGCGCCGATCCGTACGAACTCGCGCTCGGCCCACTCCGTGGTGCACACGATCCGCGAAAACGCCCAGCCCGTACGCCTGTTGAGCCGGTCGGCGGCGCTCCGGGCCACGGCCTCGGGCAGGCCCCAGGTGCGCAGGACCCCGTCGGCGGTCTCGTGCGAGACCATCACGGAGGGCACCCGGGCCCGCCGGGCCCACTCCCCGGTCCAGCGCAGCGTGGTGCGGTCGGACACCTCGACGCGGTCGGGCGCGAGGTCCTCGAGGACCCGGCGGACCGGGCGGGGGTCGGCGAGCACGCGGTAGCCGCCGGTGCCCGGCAGCGGGATGCCCGGCAGGGTGATCACCCGTCCCTGCTCGGTGAGTTCGTCCCGGGCCCGGTCGCCGGGGACGATCAGGACGGGCTCGTGCCCGGCCGCCAGATAGCCTCGGCCGAGTTCGAGCAGGGCGGTGCGCAGCCCGCCGGACGCGGGCGTGACGAAGTTGGCGAGCCGTACGATCCGCAGGCCGCTCATGCCGCCACCGCCGTCCGCGCCTGGAGCACCTCGGCGTAGTGCTCCAGGAGCAGGTCGCCCACGGCGGTCCAGGTCCGCCCGAGCACGGCGGTGCGCCCGGCCCGCCCGTAGGCGGCCCGGAGCGCCGGATCGCCGAGTCTCCGTACGGCGTCGCGGACGGCCCCGGCGTCCCCGGGCGGGACGAGGAGCCCGGTTCTGCCGTGGGCCACCAGGTCGAGCGGGCCGCCCGCCGCCGGGGCGATCACGGGCACCCCGCTCGCCATGGCCTCCTGCACGGTCTGGCAGAACGTCTCGTACGGGCCGGTGTGCGCGAAGACGTCCAACGAGGCGTAGATGCGGGCGAGTTCGGGGCCGGTGCGGCGGCCGAGGAAGACGGCGCCGGGCAGCGCCGAGCGCAGCGCGGGGGCGCTCGGCCCGTCGCCGGTGACGACGACGCGCACGCCGTCCAGCGCGCAGACGTCCGCGAGGAGTTCGACCTGCTTCTCGGGGGCCAGCCGGCCGACGTAGCCGACGATCAGCTCGCCGTTCGGGGCGAGTTCGCGGCGCAGCGCGGCATCGCGCGATTCGGGCCGGAAGCGCTCGGTGTCGACGCCGCGCGGCCACAGGCGCACCCGTCGTACGCCGTGTTCGGTCAGGTCGCGCAGTGCGGCGGTGGACGGGGCGAGGGTGCGGTCGGCGGCCGAGTGGACGGCCCGCAGGCGCCGCCAGGCGGTGCCCGAGCCGGCGCCCATGTAGGTGCGGGCGTATCCGGCGAGGTCGGTCTGGTAGACGGCGACGGCGGGAACGCCCAGGCGGGCGGCGGCGGCCATGCCGCGTACGCCGAGCACGAAGGGGCTCGCGAGGTGGACGAGGTCGGCGCGGTGCGCGGCGATGGCGGCGGCGACCCGTCGGCTCGGCAGGGCGAGGCGGACCTCGGGATAGCCGGGAAGCGGCAGTGAGGGCACCCGTATGACGGGGCACGGCGCGTCAGAGCCCTCCCCCGTGGCCGTGGCCGGGGCTATGACGAGCGGTTGGTGACCGCGTGCGGCGAGATGCCGTGCGGTCTGCAGGGCGCAGTGGGCCACGCCGTTGACGTCGGGCGGGAAGGACTCGGTGACGATGACGACACGCATACCCGTGTTGTCGTCGCGCCGGGAGTGGCCCGGTCGACTTGGATCTTTCCGCCCGGGGAACGTCCCGTGAGCGTTGCCCTTCCGGGTCCGGCCGTGGATCGCACGGCCTGCCCCCGTCGGCCGTGGATCACACGGCCGTGGGGTCCGGGCCGAGCCGGTCGTGGATGGCGCTCTGCACCTCGGCCTCCTCGGCCGGGTCGGCGGCGAGCCTGCGCAGCCGTTCGGCCACCCGGGCGTCCACGAGCTCCGCGTACTGGGCGGCCACTTCTCTGGTGGTCTCCTCGCAGTCCCACAGGCATTCGACGGCGAAGCCGGTGGCGAAGGAGGGGTCGGTGGCGGCGAGCGCACGGGCGGTGCGGCCGCGCAGCTGGGAGGAGGCGGTCTCGCGGTAGACGTGCCGCAGCACGGGGGCGGCGCAGCAGATGCCGAGCCGGCCCGCCCCGTCGACGAGGGCCCGCAGGAGCGGGGCGTCGGGGCCTTCGGAGCGTACGGTCTCGCGGAGCGCGCCGAGCACCAGCTTCTCGTCGCCGGCCTCGCCGCGTGCGGCGAGCACGCTGGCGGCGGAGGCGCCGAGCTGGTCGGGGCGCTGGACCCAGCCTCGGGCCCGGTCGACGGCCTCGGGGCCGCACATCCGCTCGAAGGCGTGCACGGCCGCGTCGGCGGCGGTGCGGGAGCCGGTGGAGACGGCCGCCTCGATCAGGTCGAGCACCCGGGCGTCGCACGACTCGGCGAGATAGTGCAGGGCGGCGCCACGGGCTCCGTCGGTACCGGAGCGGGCGGCCTCGACGATGGCGTCCCGGTCCTCGGGCCCCGCGACGGCGCCGAGGCACCTGGCCGCGGGCAGGTGCAGGACCGCGCCGCGTTCCAGACCTTCGTCGGCCCAGTCGAAGACCGCCTGGACGCTCCATCCGGGGCGGGGTCCGGACGGCCGCATCTGGCGCTGCCAGCGGTCGAAGGAGCCGGTCTCCTGGGCGGCCCGCACCCGCTTGCCCACCTCGTCGCGCGGGTCCTCGGCCCACAGACGCCAGGGCCGGGGCTCGAAGGCGTCGCGCACGGTGGCGGCGAGTTCGCCGTCGCCCTCCGGGGTGGCGGGGAAGCGGCCGAGCACGGACGTGGCGAGGGCGCGCAGGCCCGCGTCGTCGTCGCGCAGCGCGAGCTCGTCCAGGGCCCAGGCCCAGTTGGACCCGGTCGCGGCGTAGCGGCGGAGCAGCGCGAGCGCGTCGCTCCTGCCGTACGAGGCGAGGTGGCCGAGGACGGCGAGGGCGAGCCCGGTCCTGGAGTCCTCGGTGTCGAGGATGTCCTCGGCACCGAAGAGGTGCCGCTCGATCTGGTCGAGCCCGCCGTCGAGATCCAGGAAGAGCCGCGCGTAGTACAGCGAGCGGTTCTCGACCTGCCAGTCGTGGCGGGGGTCGCTCAGTACGCAGTGGTTGAGGGCCGCCAGGGCCTCGTCGCGCGGGGCGGCCAGCGCGTGCAGGGTGCCGTCGCCGCGGCCCCGCTGCAGCAGGCCGAGCAGCGTGCCGCTCGGCGCTATGACTGGATCGAACATGGAAATAGCCTCACATCAAGCTGTCGACGCAACCGGGGATTCGTGCCTTGCCCTAGGCCGCGCAGCAACATGAGGGGTCGCCCGCCGTCTTCTGCTTGGTGTAGACCATCTTCCTGCCTCTCGTCGTGGTCCCCGATGTAGGAACCCTGCCCCCGATGTAGGGGTTCGACGTCATGATGACCCAGCCATTTCGCCATTGCGACCACATTTACGGCGCCCCTCTCCGCGGGCTCTTCGGTGGATCCCCCGTAAACGCTTGATGGACGCTCAGTTGGCCCCGAACAGGGCGAGCAGGTCCGCCTTGCCGAACATCCGGGCGGTGTCGACCGCGGAGGGCGTCCCGGCGGAAGGATCGGCTCCGCCGGCCAGGAGGGCCTTGATCACGGCGTCCTCGCCCTTGAAGACGGCGCCGGCGAGCGGGGTCTGGCCGCGGTCGTTGGCGCGGTCGGCCTCGGCGCCGCGGGCCAGCAGGGCGGAGACCGCCTCGGCGTGCCCGTGGTAGGCGGCCAGCATCACGAGGGAGTCGCCGCGGTCGTTGGTGAGGTTCGCGGGCACCCCTGCGTCGACGTACGCGGCGAGCGCCTCGGCGTCTCCCTGACGGGCCAGCTCGAAGATCCTGGCCGCCAGCTCGACCACCTCGGGATCGAGTTCCTCGCTCATCGAAAACTCCTTAGGGGCAACGGAACAAACCCGCACGGCGACAGAGCCGTACGAGTGAATCGACAGGGTACTGCCCACCGGCCGACATGACGCGGCCCACCGGAGGCAAAGATCACCGCGAGTGACGGTTTGACCGGCCGACGGCCGCACAGTGTCCCGCTCCGGGCTGCTTTTCATATCCGCCACTCCAGTGAAATCGGCGGCCTTTCACCCGTTTGCACCTTTTATCGCATAGATACTTCCTGTGAGCCTGGAAGAACTCATGGTGACCGTCCCCATCAACCAGGAGATCCCCAATGATCCTGTCCATCTCAGGTGTGGTGCTGCTCGGAATCATCTGCTTCCTCTTCTTCAAGAAAGACGGACTCAAGGCCTCGCACGCGCTGGTGTGCGCGCTCTTCGGCTTCTACCTCGCGGGCACCGCCATCGCCCCGAGCATCACGGCCGGAGGCGCGAGCCTCGCCAGCCTGCTGGGCGGGATCAAGTTCTGACCTCCCGCCGTCCGCCGCCGCGCGGCGGACGTCACGGCGGACCCCCTTGCGGACACAACTCCAGGAGAACGATGTGGCCCGGCGACCACTCCCCCGCATTCTGAGCAGCAGCAGCGCATCCATCGTTCGCAGCCGCGAGATCGCGCGCACGGCCGCCGACAGCGCCACCGACGTTCTCCATCCGCTCATCACGATCAGCCGCGGCCTGCGGCTGATCACCGCCGCCCTGCGCGGCAAATGGGCCGCCACCCCCAAGGAACGGCGTGGTCCCGCGCTGTTCCTGACGGCGGCCGTGGTCCTGGTCGTCGCGCTCATCCCGTACGGGCCGCTCCTCGCCCTGATCACGGTGATGGGCGCGGCGGGCTGGAAGGGCCGGGTGAAGCCGGTCGTCAAGACGGGCCCCGACGAGGCCGAAGTCGCCCGTCTCCAGGCCCTCTACGAGGCGCTCGTGCCCTACTTCTCCGTCCCCGAGGACCCGAGCCCGCTCTTCTCCCACGGGGGCGAGTGGGACAAGGCCCTCAGTGACTACGCCTTCGACGACAGCGGCCGGCTCACCCGGCTCGGCATCCGCTACCCGGCCTACTTCACCGACGGCGAGCCCGCCGCGCGGGCCCGCATCGAGCAGCTCCTGCACGCCAAGTCGGGGCGCGGCCGCGAGTACCACTTCGCCTGGGACGAGGAGGGCAACCAGCTCACGATGAGCGTTCTGGACGCGCTGACCACCTCGATCGCCGCCCAGCGCTTCGTGACCTCGCCGGGCGAGACCGTCCTCGGCTTCACCGACGCGGACGCCGTGCGGCGCACCGTCCCGGTGACCGCGGGCGACGGGAGCCACGACGCCCCTCCGGTGGTCTGGCGCACCGGGCCCCGCTCCACCGAGCCCCACCTCCTCATCGTCGGCCAGCCCGGCTCGGGCACCACGACGCTGCTCCGCTCCATCGCGCTCCAGGCCCTCCAGCACGGCGACCTGCTCATCGTCGAGGGCAGCGGAACGGGTGAGTACGCCTGCCTGACCGGCCGCTCGGGCGTGCTCGCCGTCGAGTGCGGGCTCGCGGGAGCGCTCGCCACCCTCGAGTGGGCCTCGCACGAGACCGAGCGCCGCCTGATCTCCGCGAACCGGGCCCGCCAGGCGGGCCACCCGGCTCCCGAGGACACCAAGCGCCCGCTGTGGATCCTGCTCGACCGGCCCAGCGTGTTCGCCGACCTGGCCGCGGCCGACGGCCGCCCCGACCCGCAGCACCTGCTCCAGGTCCCGCTGCGGCACGGCCGGGCCGCCGGGGTGACCGTGGTGGTGGCCGAACAGTTCGAGGCCCTGGACGACCTGTCCGAGCCGGTGCGTTCGCACACCCGGGCCCGTGTGGTCCTCGGTCCGGCCGCGCTCGGCCAGGTCGAGTCGGTGCTCGGCGTCCCGCCGCACACCACGCCCACCCCGGAGGTCCCGCCGGGCCGCGGCTACGCCCGCCTCGGCACCGGCCCGGTGCTCCGCCTCCAGGTCCCCGCGACCCCGGACCCGTACGACGACGCCACGACCGAGGCGCACCGCCAGGCGGTCCTGGACCTGCTCCCGGCCCGGGAGGGCCCGGTGCAGGCGACCCCGGTGGACGCCGCTCCCGTGCAGGCCCCGCCCGCCGACACGACGCCGGTGGAGGCGGTCCCGGCCGAGGGATGAGCGGCGGGCACGGGCACCGGCCCTCGGGCCCGGCGCCCCTCGGGTCCCTCGGGTCCCCTTACGCCACGAACGTCCGCGGCGGCTCCGCGCTCCCCGAGCCGCCGCCCGTCTCGACGAGGCGGGCCGCCGCGGCGAGGCGCACTGCGGCCTCATCGGCGACCGGGCCACCGACCGTGAACGGCAGCCGGACATAGCCCTCGAAGGCGCCGTCCACTCCGAAGCGGGGGCCGGACGGCACCCGCACTCCGACGCGTTCGCCGACCTCGGCGATGCGGGAGCCCGACAGTCCTCCGGTGCGCACCCACAGGGTGAGACCGCCGCGCGGCACATCGAACTCCCAGCCGGGCAGCTCCCGGCGCACCGCCGCAACCAGGGCGTCGCGGTTCTCGCGGGCCTGGGTCCTGCGGAGTTCGACCGCCTTCTCCCAACCCCCCGTCCCCATAAGCCAGTTGACAGCCAGCTGCTCCAGTACGGGGGTGCCCAGATCGGCGTACGCGCGGGCGGCGACGAGCGAGCGGATGATGTCGGGCGCGGCCCGCACCCAGCCGATCCGCATGCCGGCCCAGAACGCCTTGCTCGCCGAGCCGACCGTGAGCACCGTGGCCCCGGCGGGGTCGAAGGCGCAGACGGGGCGCGGCATGGCGAGGTCCTCGTCGAGCCACAGCTCGCTCATGGTCTCGTCCACGACGAGCACGGTCCCGGCCGAACGGGCCGCGTCCACGAGCTGGCGCCGCTGGTCCTCGTCGGCGAGCGCGCCGGTGGGGTTGTGGAAGTCCGCGACGACGTACGCGAGCCGGGGCGCGGCATCCCTCAACACCTGGCGCCAGCGCGGCAGGTCCCAGCCGGTCAGGCCCTCGGCCATGGCGATCGGCACCAGCCGGGCGCCCGCCTCGCGCATGAGCTGGAGGATGTTGGCGTAGGAAGGCGACTCGACGGCGATGCGCTCGCCCCGGCCGGCGAACAGGTGGCAGATGGCGTCCATCGCCCCCATCGCGCCCGTCGTCACCATGATCTGCTCGGGCATCGTCGGGATGCCGCGCGCGGTGTAGCGGTCGGCGAGCATCTGCCGCAGCGCGGGCAGGCCCGCCGGGTAGTCGCCGTGGGTGTGGGCGTACGGCGGAAGCTCTTCGAGCGCGCCCTGGACGCCCCGGGTCAGCCAGGGTTCGGGCGCGGGCAGGGCGGCGCAGCCGAGGTCGATCATCGAGCCGAGCGACTCGGGCGGAAGCGGTTCGAGTCCACGGCCGGGCAGCGGATGCCCGGCGGGCACGGCGGTCCAGCTGCCCGCGCCGCGCCGCGATTCGAGGAAGCCCTCGCCCCGCAGCGCCTCGTAGGCGGCGGCGACCGTGGTGCGGCTCACCGACAGGGCGAGGGCAAGCTCGCGCTCGGCGGGCAGCCGGGCGGCGGCCGGGACCCGGCCCTCCAGGACGAGCAGCCGAATGCCGTCGGCCAGGGCCCGGTAGGCGGGCGGCTTGCGCAGGCCCGTCCCGGCCGGACGGGGCTGCTGTGCCTTGAGCTGGCGGGCGAGCTGGGCGGGCCCGATCGCAGAGGTCCACTGAGCCATCGAAGTCAGTCCACCTTCCCGGAATTGGCCATGGTTGCGGTCCATTGTCCCGCCACAGAGTGGCACGGGTCAGTCCACTACCACCACGCAGGGGGCCTCACCTTGTCCACGCACCTCACCCGGAGGGTGGTCCAGCTCTACGTCGGCCTCGCGCTGTACGGCGTCAGCTCGGGGCTGCTCGTCCGCGCCGGGCTCGGCCTCGAACCGTGGGGGGTGCTGCACCAGGGCCTCGCCAAGCACACCGGCCTCTCGATCGGCGTCGTGTCCATCATCGTCGGGGCGGCGGTGCTGCTGCTCTGGATCCCGCTGCGCCAGCGGCCGGGCCTCGGCACGGTGTCCAACGTGTTCGCGATCGGCGTCTTCATGGACGGCACGCTCGCCGTCGTCCCCGATGTGCACGGGCTGCTCGCCCGGGTTCCGCTGACGGCCGCCGCGATCGTGTGCAACGGGGTGGCGACCGGCCTCTACATCTCGGCCCGCTTCGGCCCGGGGCCGCGCGACGGCCTGATGACCGGTCTGCACAGGGTGACGGGACGATCAATCCGGCTCGTGCGCACGTCACTTGAGGTCGTCGTGGTGGCGACCGGGTTCCTGCTCGGCGGCTCGCTCGGCGTCGGCACGGTCCTGTACGCCCTGGCGATCGGCCCGCTCGCCCAGTTCTTCCTCCGCGTCTTCGCGATCCCCGGAACGACCCCGGCCTCGCCTCCGGTCTCGGCCCAGGCCCAGGCCCCGGCTCCGGCTCCGGCTCCGGCCCAGACTCCGGCCCAGGACCCGATACCCGGCCCCGTCCGGAACCCGAGCCCCGCCCCGACCCCGGCATCCACGGGCCACCCCGCCGTCGCACCGGCGTCACCGGACCGCGCGATACTTCCCCGGTGACTCGCGTACGCCATCCCTATCTGGACCACCCCTCGCCGATCCCGTTCGCCCACCGGGGCGGTGCGGCCGACGGCATCGAGAACACGGCCGCCGCCTTCCAGCGGGCCGCCGAGGCCGGTTACCGGTACTTCGAGACCGATGTGCACACCACGGCCGACGGACGCCTGGTCGCGTTCCACGACGCGACGCTCGACCGGGTCACCGACGCCCAGGGCAGGATCGCCGAGCTCCCCTGGGACGAGGTCAAGCGGGCCCGGGTGGCCGGGCGCGAGCCGCTGCCGCTGTTCGAGGAACTCCTTGAGGCCTTCCCCGAGGTCCGCTGGAACGTCGATCTGAAGGCCGAGTCCGCGCTCGTCCCGCTGATCGATCTGATCCGCCGCGCGAACGCCTGGGACCGGGTCTGCGTGGGCTCGTTCTCGGAGGCCCGGGTGGCCAGGGCGCACCGGCTCGCGGGCCCGCGCCTGGCCACCTCCTACGGAGTGCGGGGCGTCGCCGCGCTGCGCCTTCGCTCGTACGGGATCCCGGTGCCGCTGCGCCCCGGCGCGGTCAGCGCCCAGGTCCCCGAGAGCCAGAGCGGCATCCCGGTCGTGGACCGGCGCTTCGTGCGGACCGCGCACGCGCTCGGCCTGCAGGTTCACGTCTGGACGATCAATGACCCGGCGCGGATGAGGGCGCTCCTCGACCTTGGCGTGGATGGCATCATGACCGATCATCTGGAGACACTGCGCACGGTACTGACCGACCGGGGAGTCTGGCACTGACCCCCGGCGGGCACCGCTCGCGTACGGCACGAGCGAGGGGGCGCGGGTTGAGCGCTGAGGCCATGGGCAGCGTGGACCGGGCGGAACAGCCGGTCAGCACGGCCGACCGCAAACGGGAACAACACGGCTGGTACTTCTACGACTTCGCCTGCTCGGTGTATTCGACGAGCGTGCTGACGGTGTTCCTCGGCCCCTATCTGACCTCGATCGCCAAGTCGGCGGCCGATGCCGACGGGTTCGTGCATCCGCTGGGCGTGCCCGTGCGCGCCGGCTCGCTCTTCGCGTACGCCGTGTCCGCCTCGGTGATCTTCGCGGTGGTCCTGATGCCGATCGTGGGCGCCGCCGCCGACCGCACCGGCCGCAAGAAGCCGCTCCTGGCGGCCGCCGCCTACACGGGCGCGGCGGCGACGGCCGGGATGTTCTTCCTCGACGGGCACCGCTATCTGCTCGGCGCGGTGCTCCTGATCGTCGCGAACGCGTCCTTGTCCGTCTCGATGGTCCTCTACAACGCCTATCTCCCGCAGATCGCGGGCCCCGAGGAGCGCGACCAGGTCTCCTCGCGCGGCTGGGCGTTCGGCTACACCTCGGGCGCGGGCGTCCTCGTCCTCAACCTCATCCTGTACTCGGGGCACGACGGCTTCGGCCTGTCCGAGTCGGCCGCCGTACGGATCTGTCTGGCCTCGGCCGGCGTCTGGTGGGGCGCGTTCACCCTGGTGCCGCTGCGCCGGCTGCGCGACCGCCAGGTGGCGGCGGCCGGGGAAAGGGGCGGCGCGGCCGAGGGGAAGGTCGGCGCGGGCTGGCGGCAGCTGATCTCGACGCTGCGGGACATGCGGGCCCGCCCGCTCACCCTCGCGTTCCTGCTCGCGTACCTCATCTACAACGACGGTGTGCAGACGGTGATCTCGCAGGCCTCGATCTACGGCTCCGAGGAGCTGGGCCTCGACCAGAACACGCTCATCGTGGCCGTCCTCCTGGTGCAGGTCCTCGCGGTGGTCGGCGCGCTCGGGATGGGGCGGCTCGCCCGGACGCACGGGGCCAAGCGGACGATCCTGGGCTCGCTGGCCGTCTGGGCGGTGATCCTCGGCGTCGGCTTCTTCCTGCCCGCCCGTCAGCCCGTGCTGTTCTTCGTGCTCGCGGGGGCGATCGGCACGGTGCTGGGCGGCAGCCAGGCGCTGTCGAGGTCGCTTTTCTCACACATGGTGCCGAGCGGCAAGGAGGCCGAGTACTTCTCGGCCTACGAGATGAGCGACCGGGGCCTGAGCTGGCTGGGGCCATTGGTGTTCGGTCTCGCGTATCAGCTGACCGGGAGCTATCGGGATGCCATCATCTCGCTGGTGGTCTTCTTCGCGGTCGGATTCGTGCTGCTCGCCCGGGTGCCGGTGCGGGCCGCCGTGGCCGCCGCGGGGAATCCCGTTCCGGCGCGGATTTAGACGTTGAAGTGAAAGGCCGGTAGTGTACGCCTTTGGCCTGCCAGGCGGACCGTTACTGCGTGCTCAAGTAGAGAAGACGCTGGGTGACATCTGCTGTCAGATGTGACAAACCGGTCACTGGTGGGTACAACAAGGGGCGGCACGACGGCGACGCATGACCCAGAACGGGAATCTTTACCGCCGACCGGACGTTGACCGGATGACGACGACAGTGACACCTGTCCTGTGGGCGACAAGCCCGGGAGGCACGATTCATGAGTGAGCGAGCTCTTCGCGGCACGCGCCTCGTGGTGACCAGCTACGAGACCGACCGCGGCATCGATCTGGCCCCGCGCCAGGCCGTGGAGTACGCATGCGAGAAGGGACATCGCTTTGAGATGCCCTTCTCGGTGGAGGCGGAGATCCCGCCGGAGTGGGAGTGCAAGGTCTGCGGGGCCCCCGCACTCCTGGTGGACGGCGACGGCCCTGAAGAGAAGAAGGGCAAGCCCGCGCGTACGCACTGGGACATGCTCATGGAGCGGCGCACCCGCGAGGAGCTGGAGGAGGTTCTGGCCGAAAGGCTGGAGGTCCTTCGTTCCGGCACCATGAACATTGCCGTGCATCCGCGCGACAGCCGCAAGTCCGCCTGATCGCCCAGTTCGGCGATACAGCGCACAAGAGCTGAGGGCCGGTCACACCATCTGGTGTGACCGGCCCTCAGCTTTTGCCGCTCAGCTTTTGCCGCTCAGCTCTCGCCGCTCAGCTTTTGCCCGGGCCCGGTGCGTTCGCTACACCGGGCCCGGTTCGGTTCAGGGAACCAGTGGCGGGCGCGGGCCCCGGTCGTCCCGTGGCGGGTACGCGGCGGAGCCGTCCTCCCGGATGACCTCGCCCGGCACGACCTTGCCGTCGGGGTAGTGGATGCGAGCCTGCTGGAAGGCGTCGCCGAGCGCGCCGCCGCCGGCCGCCCGCATCCGCTTGTCGAGCGAGCGCTCGGCGAAGCGGGTGGCGAACTTCCGTACCGGCGGGAGCAGACAGAGCAGCCCCAGCGCGTCGGAGACGAACCCGGGGATGATCAGGAGCAGGCCGCCCAGCATCGTCAGGGCGTTGCCCTCGCCGCCGCCCTTGGCGGCCGACGGAGCCGCACCGGACTGCTGCTGCTGAAACGGCTCGGTCAGATTGCGGAAGGCGCGGCGCCCGGCCCGTTTGATGACGTAACTGCCGAGCAGCAGGCCGCTTACGAGCAGCAGCACCACCAGGAGGCCGCTGGTGGCCGAGGCCACCACGGTGAGCAGCCAGATCTCCAGGACCAGCCAGGCGGCGATCCCCAGGGGTACGAAGGTGCGTGCGCGCGAGCGCTTGGGAGCTGTCGGAGGCGGAGTGCCGGTCGTCATGCTCCCAGTGTGCCTGGGAGCCGATCCGGACGGCGTAAGAGGGAGATCAGTGCGCCCTGGTCGTACGGGCGGCCCCTCCCCCGGCCGAAGTCTCCCGGGGCCCCCGGAACCCTGGTGCTCGGAATGCGGGTCCCCCCGGCCGCGAGGCCCTCGGAGCCCGGCCGCTCAGCGCCTCAGGCCCACGGTGGCCCGGGATTCTCGTGCCGGCGGGGATCTCAGCCCTTGCGGCCCAGGAGCTTGTTGGCGCGGGAGCCGACGCCCCAGGCGGTGACCCGCCAGAGTGCCTCGACCAGGATGTCGTTGCTCATCTTCGAGTCGCCGCGTTCGCGCTCGACGAACGTGATCGGCACCTCGACCACGTGGAATCCCGCGCCGACCGCGCGCCGGGCGAGGTCCACCTGGAAGCAATAACCGGCCGAGGCGACCTCGTCGAGGCCGAGGCCTTCGAGGGTCTCGCGACGGAAGGCCCGGAAGCCTCCGGTGACATCGCGGATCGGGACGCCGAGGAGCAGCCGGGAGTAGGTGGAGCCACCGCGCGAGATGTACTCGCGGTACTTGGGCCAGTTCACGATCCGGCCGCCGGGCACCCAGCGGGAGCCGAGCACGAGGTCGGCGCCCTTGAGGGCGGTGAGCAGCCGGGGCAGTTCCTCGGGCTGGTGGGAGCCGTCGGCGTCCATCTCGACGAGGACGCCGTAGTCGTTCTCGATGCCCCAGCGGAAGCCCGCCAGATAGGCGGCGCCGAGGCCCTCCTTGCCCTTGCGGTGCAGCACGTGCACCTGGTCGTCCTGGGCCGCGATCTCGTCCGCGAACTTGCCCGTGCCGTCGGGGCTGTTGTCGTCGGCGACCAGGATGTGGGCCTCGGGGACCGCCGCCCTGACGCGGGCGACGATCGGCTTGATGTTCTCCGCCTCGTTGTAGGTCGGGATGATCACCAAGGCCTTGCCCAGCGGGCCGTACCGCCTCTGACCGCCGTCGTTCACTGCTGCCCCTTATTGTCCGTACGCAGGGGTCCACCATAGCGAGCGGTCGTGATCAGGCCGTACCGCGAGGGTGTGTGGTGTCGGATGCGCCCGGATGGCGGCCGGGATCTGCCGTAATGCCGGATGTCATGAACGTGTCGGTACGGGGGCCCGGCGCCCTTCGGGCCGACCTGGGACCCGCTGGCTGCGGGTCGACCGAGAGCCGTTGTCTACTGAACGTCCGGGCCCCACCCGGGTCGCACCTTCCCCGGGCCCTCAGGGGCCGGGGGGACCCCCGCGCGGCTGAAACCTTCCCTCGCCCCCGAGGCGCGGGCGCTGAACCTGGCTCCCAGTGGCGGTGCGCCGGTGCGGCACACCACCCCATGACCCAGCGGCGTTCGACGACTGCGTGGAGGATCAACCGGTTGGACAGTCCTGTGGTGGACTCGGCCGAACCTACCGGCCCCTTGCCGCGTTCTGTCAACAGCCGATCGAGCTGCGACGTTTTTTCAAATCACCAGGTCAGTGCCGAAGATCCGCAGGTCGTGGCGATGCCGTGACGGCAGCCCGTCGGCGGTACGAATTGTCCCCAAGTCACTCGTTCGGCCGCTCGAACACCGTTTGTCCGAACACCACGGTGCGCAGACAGACCGGCAGGGGGGCGCCCGGCGTGAGGTCGGGCAGGCCCGGGGTGCCCGAGCGCGGGTCCGTGGACCAGCGGGCCACCCGGTCGTCCGGGGCCTGGACCACGAGGTCGGCGGCCTGCCAGACCGCGTAGTCGGCCGGAGCGCCCGGCACCAGCGTCCCCGCGTCGTCCCGGCCGAGCGCGCGCCAGCCGCCCCGGGTGTGGGCGGTGAAGGCGGCACGGACCGAGACCCGGTGGTCGAGGGTGTGGTGGAAGGCGGCGGCGCGCACGGCGCCCCAGGGGTCAAGGGGGGTCACCGGGGCGTCGGAGCCGAAGGCGAGCGGCACCCCGGCCCGCAGCAGGGCCGCGTACGGGTTGAGCGTGCGGGCCCGCTCGACGCCGAGGCGGTCCGCGTACATGCCCTCGTCGCCGCCCCAGAGCGCGTCGAAGGCGGGCTGTACGGAGGCGGTGAGGCCGAGCTCGGCGAAGCCGGCGATCGTCTCGGGGGTGAGCATCTCGGCGTGCTCGACGCGGTGCCGGGCGGCACGGATCCGGGCAAGGCCGACCCGCTCGGCGGCGGCGCGTACGCCCTCGACGACCGCGGTCAGGGCGGCGTCGCCGATGGCGTGGAAGCCGGCCTGGATGCCGGCCTCGGTGCAGGCGGCCACATGGGCGGCGACGTCGGCGGCGTCCAGGTGGCCGGCGCCGGTGTGCGGGGCGTCCGCGTAGGGGGCGTGCAGGCATGCGGTGTGGGAGCCGAGCGAGCCGTCCACGAAGAGGTCTCCGGCGGCGCCGACCGCGCCGAGTTCGCGGATGCGATCGGCGTCCTTGGCCCCGGCGACGCGCTCGGCCCAGTAGCCGAAGACCCGGGGTCCCGCCTCGGCGCGGGCCAGCGCGAGCAGGGAGGTGAAGTCGTCCTCGTCGGAGATCTCGGGGCCGCCGCACTCGTGCACGACGGCGATGCCGAGCGAGGCGGCCCTTCGCAGGGCCGCGCGCTGGGCCTCGGTGCGCTGGCGCGGGGTGATCGCGGCGTGGGCGGCGGCCCGTACCGCGTGGTGGGCGGCGCCGGTCAGCGGCTCGCCGTCCCGGAATCCGGCCAGGTCGCGCACGCCGGGGACCAGGTCGAGCAGGGCGCTGGTGACGACGGCGGAGTGGACGTCGATGCGCGGCAGATAGAGCGGGCGCCCGCCGGTGGCCGTGTCCAGCTCGGCCCGCGAGGGGTGACGCCGTTCGGGCCAGCGGGCCGCGTCCCAGCCGTTGCCGAGCAGCACCTTGTCGTCGGGGCGGGCGGCCGCGTGGGCGCGTACGGCGTCGAGGGCCTCGGCCAGGGTGCGGGCCGAGGAGAGGTCGAGGCCGGTCAGGGCGAGACCGGTGGCGGTGGTGTGCACATGTGCGTCGGTGAACGCGGGGGTGACCAGGGCGCCTTCGAGGTCGACGACCTCGTCGACACCGCCGGCGAAGGCGTCCGCGGCGCCCTCGGAGCCGACCCAGGCGACGTGCCCGCGTTCGACGACCATCGCGGTGGCGAAGGGGTCGGCGGGGCTGTGCACATCGCCACCGCGCAGCAGGACGGTGCGGTGGGCGGTCTCTTCGGTCGTGGAACTCGCGGAACTCATGGAGGACAGCCTAGATATGCGGCGGCCGTGCCTCGTACGGGGTGGACAGGACCACGGTCGTACGGGTCGAGACGCCGGCCAGGGTGCGGATGCGGGTCAGCAGGTGCTCCAGCTCCAGAGGCGTGGCGACCCGCACCTTGAGGATGTAGTTCTCGTCGCCGGCCACGCTGTGGCAGGCCTCCAGCTCCGGCACGTCCGCGAGGCGCTCCGCGATGTCGTCCGGGGCGCTGGGGTCGAAGGGCTTCACCGAGATGAACGCGGTCAGCGGCAGGCCCACCGCCTCGGGGTCCACGACGGCCGCGTATCCGCGGATGACCCCGCGCTGCTCCAGACGCCGCACCCGCTGGTGCACCGCCGAGGTGGACAGGCCGGTGGCCTTGCCCAGGTCGGTGTAGCTCATCCGCCCGTCCTTGACGAGCAGATCCACAATCTGACGGTCCAGCTCCTCCATGGCGATCAACCTATTGCCCCAGGTCGCCTCCGGCACAGTCGGGCGGCGCCCGAAAGGGCACCTGCGGGCGGCATGTGACGAACACCACAGGTTCGCGGACCGCCGGACGGGGGCCAGGTGGTTATCGCCACGGCTTGGCGGGAAGTGCTTGCTTTGGTCGCGGCCGCGGCGCAATGCCGGCCCACCCGAGGGGGAGTGTCCCAATGCAGAATCCCAAGCGCACCGGACGTACGGAACGCGAACGCGGCGAACCGGAGCCCGTCGATATCGCCGACCTCGTCGACGACGACGAGGACTCGCTCGACGCGTACGACACCTTCGAGATGTACCGGGTCATCTGCCCGGACTGCGCCCAGCCGATCGCGCTGCTCGCCGACGAGGACGAGCTGCCCGAGCACGCGCTGTGCCCCAGCCCGTGGAATCCGTTCGTGCTCACCGTGTGCGCCGGGACCGGGCGCCCCGCCACGGCGGCGAAGGCGGCCGACGAGACGCTGGAGATCCAGGAGCAGGACACCGCGCTGCTGTTGACGCTCCCTCAGGGGCTCGACTGGCGCACCCAGCCGTTCTCGCACGTCGGCGGCCCGGGCTCGCGCCCGTTGCGCATGCCGCAGATGCGCCGCGCCGCCTGACGGCACGGGCTCGCAGTGCGGGCCGGACGCCACCGGGAGCGTCCGGCCCTTCCGCCTCAACTCCGGTACGTGCGACGGCCCTTCTGACTCAACACCGGCACGTACGAAGGCCCTTCCGCCTCAACTCCGGCGCGTAAGGCGTCCCTTCCGCCTCAACTCCAGTACGTACGACGCACCATGGCATCCAGTGTGGCCCGGTGCAGAATCAGCGCGTCCGGGTCCTGCGGCGGATCGACCTCGCCGAAGTGCACCTGCCGGTAGGCGATCCGCAGCATGACCACGGCGTGCCGCAGCGCGGCGTACAGGGTGTGGAACTCCATGTCGCGCGGGGTGTGTCCGGTGAGTTCGGCGTAGCGACGCTCGATGTCCGCGCGCCGTAGGAAGTCCGGCAGGCCGCGCTGGCCGAAACCCACCGTCAGGTCCTGGAAGAACCGGTGCAGGTAGACGGTCCAGCCGAGGTCGAGTTCGCGGGGGCCGCAGGCGGCCATCTCCCAGTCGAGGACGGCCGCCGGTTCGAAGCCGTCGTAGACGATGTTGCCGATGCGGGCGTCGCCCCAGTTGAGGACGTCGGGGCCCTCGTCCTCGGGCCAGTGCGCGTCGAGCCAGTCGAAGGCGGCCTCTATCAGGGGCGAACGCGGGACTCCGTCAACCACCCATTCGTAGTAGGCGCGTTGAGACGCGACATGACGGCTCAGGGCGGACCCCTTGGGGAATTCCGGTGGCAGCAGGAACTCGGCCTCCCCCGGCGGGACTTGGCCGTGCAGCCGGGCGAGGACGGACACGGTGCCCTCCTGGAGGCGGGCACGCTCGGCGTCGTCGGCCTCGTGCAGCCAATTGCCCTCGTACGTATAGGGCATGACGTCCGGCGGTACGCGCCCCTCGGCCCGGTCCATCACGAAGAACGGCGCGCCGAGCGGTGCCGGGTCCTCCTCCAGCCAGCGCACCCGTGGCACGGGCACGTCGGTGTGTTCGGCGACCAGACGCATCACGCGGTGCTGGCGGGCCATGTCGTACACCGGGAACACGGTGTACGCCGCCGGGTCGGCGGCGAGCCGCAGGGCGCAGGCGCGGACGGGGGTGTCGGGGTGCTCGATGTCGAAGAGCAGGGTCTCGCTGGACATGCCGTTGGAGGACGGCACCCGGATGTCGGCGACCCGGGCGCCGGGCAGTCGGACGTCCAGCCAGGCGGTGAGGCGGCGGCCGACGTCCTCGGGGTCACGGGTGGAGGTGCGGGGGCGTGGCGCGGTGGCCAAGGCGGTGCTCCCTTCACGACGAACGACAAGTGGGTGGCTGGTCAGGGGGCTACGGAGGAGTAGTCCGTGAAGCCGCTCGGGTCGTGCCGGCCGAAGCTGCCGTGCTCGAAGATCCCGTAGCCGGTCTGCCCGTCGAGGGTGAAGCGGGCCGCGTGGTCGGTGACGCCGTACGCGGCCATCGGATGGGCGGCCGGGTCGGACAGGTCGTAGACCTGCCGGTCGGTCCAGCCCCGGCCCTGCCAGGTGCCGTGCTGCCAGCCGTCGGCGGGCGGGTATCCGGCGCCGACCGCGAGCGGTGAGGAGGCGAGGATCTCGACGCCGAGTTCGAGGGGTTTGCGGGACTGGTCGGTGAGGTGGATGACGGCTCGCTCGGGGTGGCGGGTGCCGGGTCGGTAGGTGATGTCGGCCTGGGGCCAGCCGAGTTGGGCGTCGGGATGGCCCTCGCGCACGAGCGCGGCCTCGTTGAGCGTGCGGTATCCGTCGGCGTCCTCCTGGGCGATGACCATGACGAACCGGTCGTCGAACCGGGCCGGCACCCACAGCCAGTGGAAGCCCTCCGGCCGGTACTCCGCGCCGCGTCCGGCCTCCTCGCCGGGGATCGGCCGCACCCCCCAGCTGCGGTCGCGCGTGCCCGTCCACTCCCCCGCCGTGACGGGCATCTCCTCGCCGCCCACCCGGATGACCCCGGTGCAGTGGCCCGCCTGCACGAACCGACGCCCCTCCAGCGTCAGCCGCCCGCCGCTGCGCTGCACGTGGTGGGGTTCCCACAGGGCGGGGAAGTCCGCGTTCCAGACGATTTCGTACGAGAGTGAACTCGGGTCGGCCGGATCGGGAGCGCAGTGCAGCGTGAGGCGGTTCAACGGGGCGTCGACGGTGATCCGCAGGGGGCCGACGGCCAGGTTCATACGGTCGTCCGTGAGGGCGTCCGAGGCGCGGACGGCGTGCAGTCGGTCGCCGACGCGGAGGGTGGCGTAGGCGTCGATCACCCCCGTGTTGGGGTAGACCCCGAGGCCCGCGATGAGCAGGGCCCGGCCCTGGTGGTCGAAGACGTGGAAGATGCAGCGGTCGTAGGCGTTGCGGTCGCCCGTCGCGACGTGGCGCATCGAGAGGGGGGTCTGGTGGATGGGGTACTCGTCGAGGGGGGCGGGGCGGTCCTGGGGCATTCGGCAACCTCCGTAGGCTCGGGGCCACCTGACGGTACGTCAGCTCTTTGGCTCTCGCCATACCCTGGGCGCCGGGGGGGTTGCCCACCCGCCCGCCCGTGCAAGGGGTTGGATGGTTCGGCTCCTGGGGCTGCGCCCCAGACCCCCTGCGGGGGCTCCGCCCCCTGCACCCCCGTTCGCGCCTGAACGGCGCTCGTCCTCAAACTCCCCCAAGGCCTTAAGGGCCAGGGGGGACCCCCATGACGGGCTGAAGATGCCCCAGCACCCGGGGCTTTTAGGGGCCCGGGGAGCGGGCTGAAGATGGCGGCGCCGACCAGCACCAGCGGGGCGCGGGGCTGTGACATCAGCGCGGCTCCGCCGCGGTGGGCGCGACCGGGGATGCCGGGTCACCTACAGGGGCGCGGGGAACTGCGCGACCAGCCACGCACGGTGCGAGGACGAGAACGGGTCAGGGGCGCGGGGAACTGCGCCGAGGGGGACGGGCCGGGGGTGGCTGGATCCCGAGCTGGAGGGGGTCGTACGGACGGGCGAATCCGGGCGGGGGTGACCCCGGCACGGCGCGTCCCGTTGGCCAAGTCATGAGTTCGCTTTATTCGAACACCCCCGGCCGAGGCCGGCGAAGGCTCGTGCCGGGCGGCACCCCCGTACCCGCCGATCCGCCCATCTACCAGGCCCTGCTGCGGCATTGGGCGAGCCGGGGGCGGACCCTGCCGGGGCGGCGGGATCAGGAGTGGGTCCGGATCGCGGCCGCCCCGGTGTGGCCGGGGCACGGGGTCAGCGGGTCTCCGGACCCGCGAGGTGGCGCGCGATGACCATCCGCTGGATCTGGTTGGTGCCCTCGACGATCTGAAGCACCTTCGCCTCGCGCATGAACCGCTCGACGGGGAAGTCCGCCGTGTAGCCGTAGCCGCCCAGGACCTGCACCGCGTCCGTGGTCACCTTCATCGCCGCGTCCGTACAGAACAGCTTCGCCATCGCGGCCTGGCGCGAGAAGGGCCGGCCGGCGTCGCGCAGCCGGGCCGCGGCCAGGTAGAGCGCGCGGCCCGCCTCGATCTGCGTCGCCATGTCCGCCAGCATGAACCGCAGGCCCTGGAAGTCCGCGATGGGCCGGCCGAACTGCTGGCGCCCGGTGGCGTATCCGAGTGCCTCGTCGAGCGCCGCCTGGGCGACGCCGATCGCGCAGGCCGCGATGCCGAGCCGGCCAGAGTCGAGCGCGGAGAGGGCGATCGCGAAGCCCTGGCCCTCCTCTCCGATGCGGCGCGCGTCGGGGACGCGTACACCGTCGAAGTGGAGCTGGGCGGTGGGCGAGCCCTTCATGCCCATCTTCTTCTCGGGCGCGGCCGGGCTCAGCCCCTCGGCGTCGCCCGGCACGAGGAAGGCCGTGATGCCGCGGGCGCCCTCGCCGCCGGTGCGGGCCAGCACGGTGTAGAAGTCCGCGATCCCGCCGTGGGTGATCCACGCCTTGGTGCCCGTGATGACCCAGTCGTCGCCGTCCCGCACCGCCTTGGTGCGCAGCGACGCCGCGTCCGAGCCCGAGGCGGGCTCGGAGAGGCAGTACGCGCCGAGCAGTCCGCCGCCGAGCATGGCGGGCAGATGCTCGGACTGCTGCTCCTTGGTGCCGTAGCCCGCGAGCGCGTGGCAGGCCAGCGAGTGGACGCTCACGCCGAGGCCGACCGTGAGGCGGGCCGCCGCGAGCTCTTCGAGCACCTGGAGGTAGACCTCGTAGGGCTGGTCACCGCCGCCGAACTCGGAGTCGTAGGGCAGGCCGAGGAGGCCGGACTCGGAGAGCAGGGTGAAGACCTCGCGCGGGAAGTGCCCGGCGTCCTCCTGCTCGGCGGCCCGAGGCGCGATCTCCCGCTGGACGATGTCGCGCACCAGCGTGACAAGGTCCCGGGCCTCTTCGGTGGGCAGCTGTCGTTCCACCGGCTGTGGGGCACGGTCGGGCATGGCGCGCTCTCCTCCCTGTCGGGCGCTTCGACGGACGCACGCGCAGGGTGTGGCGGCGCCGCCGGTGACTCTGCTCTACGGCCGTTACCTTCCCTCCCGGGTCACGGAAGTAGCAGGCGGGCGGCCGTGGCGCTGTGAGTATGCCCGATCGGACGCGTCCCGTCACTGGCTCCAAGATCACGATTTCCCCGGGCTTGGCTTGGGGCGCGCGGCTGGAATTGAGCACTCCGGAATTGGTCCGAACCATTGACCGCACTGGTCTAGTCCTTCTAGCGTTCCCTCCGGCGCCTTAGTGCGTTCATGTCAAAGCACCGGTGAAAGTCCCCCGCTCTCCCCTCCCCACGAGGAGATCACGATGCCCGGACCCCGTCCCCCACGCCCCTACTTCAAGGCCCTGCTCGCGGCCGCGTGTACCGCCGCCCTCGGCGTCACACTGCTCGGCGGCGCGGGCAGCGCCAACGCCTCCCCCGAGAAGGCCCCGGCCCCGCAGGCCGCCGCGGCCGGCTCCAAGGTCGTCGGATACTTCACCGACTGGGGCGTCTACCAGCGCAATTACCACGTCAAGAACATCGAGACCTCCGGCTCGGCCGCGAAGCTGACGCACATCAACTACGCGTTCGGCAACGTCACCGGCGGCAAGTGCGCCATCGGCGACGCCTACGCCGACTACCAGAAGACCTACGACGCCGCCTCCAGCGTGGACGGCACCGCCGACAAGTGGGACCAGCCGGTCGCGGGCAGCATCAACCAGCTGCGCGAGCTCAAGAAGAAGCACCCCGGGCTCAAGGTTCTCTGGTCCTTCGGCGGCTGGACCTGGTCGGGCGGCTTCGCGGAGGCCGCGAAGAACCCGGCCGCGTTCGCCTCCTCCTGCTACTCGCTGGTCAAGGACCCGCGCTGGGCCGATGTCTTCGACGGCATCGACATCGACTGGGAGTACCCCAACGCCTGCGGCCTGTCCTGCGACACCAGCGGGCGCGAGGCCTTCAAGAACCTGCTGGCGGCGCTGCGTTCGAAGTTCGGCGGCTCCAGCCTGGTCACCGCGGCCATCACCGCCGACGCCTCGGCGAACGGCAAGATGGACGCCACCGACTACGCGGGCGCGGCGAGTTACGTCGACTGGTTCAACCCGATGACGTACGACTTCTTCGGCGCCTGGGCCGCCCAGGGCCCGACCGCCCCGCACTCCCCGCTGACCTCCTACAGCGGGATCCCCACGCAGGGCTTCAACACCGACGCGGCGATCACGAAGCTGAAGGGCCTCGGCATCCCGTCGGGCAAGCTCCTGCTCGGCATCGGCTTCTACGGGCGCGGCTGGACCGGCGTGACGCAGAAGGCGCCGGGCGGCACGGCGACCGGACCCGCGGCCGGCACGTACGAGCAGGGCATCGAGGACTACAAGGTGCTCAAGACCAAGTGCCCCGCCAACGGCACGGTCGCGGGGACGGCGTACGCGTACTGCGGCAACAACTGGTGGAGCTACGACACCCCGTCCACCATCGCCGGGAAGATGACCTACAAGAACAACCAGGGTCTCGGCGGAACCTTCCTGTGGGAGCTGAGCGGCGACACCACCAACGGTGAGCTCATCAAGTCGATCAGCTAGTACGGGAGTTGGGCCGAAGGGGCGGGGCGGTGGCGGCCACCCGCCCCTTCGTCATGCCCCGGGCGGTCCCGGGGGACCCGGCGGCTCCGACGGCTCGGGAGGCTCCGGCGAAGGGCAGGACGGCTCGAACTCCTCGATGGTGTCCAGGGTGCGCCGCAGCATCCGTACGAGCAGCTCGCGCACGGTGTCGCGGGGCGGCTCCAGGGCGCCCAGCCAGTCCAGGGTGACGCTCTCCACGCTGCCCAGCCAGCCGAGCAGCGCGAGCCGGGCCAGGACCGGGACCTCCCGGGTGCCGTAGGCGCCCTCGGCGATGGTGGCGATGAGTTCCTCGCGCACCGCGTCCCGGATGGCCTGCACCTGGGTGTCGAAGCCCACGCCGCCCGTCACGATCGTCCGGTAGGCCGCCTGGTGGTGCTCGGCGTAGCGCAGATAGCCGTCGATGGTGCGGTGGACGCGCTCGGCGCGGGGCAGGTCGGTGTCGCTGCCCGCGCGGGACACCAGGTCGGCGACGGAGTCCTCGACGATGGCCAGGTAGTAGCCGCGTTTGGACTTGAAGTAGTAGTAGATCAGGCCCTTGGCCACCCCCGCCTGCTTGGCGATGTCGTCCATCGACAGCGCGTCGTAGGAGGTGTCGGCGAACAACTTCCGGCCAGTTGCGATGAGTTCGGAGCGACGGACCTGGGATCTCTCGGTCGTACCGCCCTGTTGACTATTATTCAAATTCGGCCCTAGTCTCCAACTGCCACAGGATGCCCGCAGTATGGCAGACCTGCATTCGCACTCCCCCTGCACCGCCCTTCGAGGGTTCGCCGGATCGTACGGGAGGATCAAGTGAGCGCAGCCGGACGGCCGTTGGCCGAAGGCAGAACAGCCTGGAAGAAGACGGCGGTCATCGCCCTGCCCGCGGTGGTCGCGGTCGGGATCATGGCCAATGTGATGGCGGAGGGCGCGCTCGCCGCGTCCTTCGCGGTCTCCGGGACCAGTTTTCAGGTCTCCTCGGGGAAGCTGACCAGTTCGGGGCTCTCCTCGTTCGTGCAGACCGACCGGTCCGTCGACGGCAAGGGCCACCCCGTGGCGCTGCTCGGCATCGGCGACGCCAAGCTCAGCGACATCTGCCAGTCAGCCGAGGTCGGCACCCCGGTCGGCACGGTGGTCTTCAAGCTGACGGCGGGCGGTGACGCGGGCGAGGTGACCGCGAGCAACCTGGTCATCGACGGCGAGGACCTGGTCGGCGACGCCCAGTTCGGCACCGCCGAGATCGGCCGGGACGCCTCAACTCTGGATGCCGTCAAGGGAGTTCAGGGCGAGGCGGGCAAGTTCGGCCTGCAGGCCGGGAACATCGAGGTGAACGGCGTGAAGTCGCATGCCTGGTCGGCGACCGGCGGCAACTTCCGGCTGAAGGGGATGAAGGTCGATGTGAGCATCGGCGGCAAGAAGTGCTTCTGAGACGACTCGGGCTGCTCAGGATCCCCCGCACCGGCGCGAGAACCCCCACGCCCGGGCCGCCGGTCCGGGTCCAGGGCGGCCCGCGGCCGGACGGGCCCGGAGCCCCGGGCGAGGGCGCCGGGCCGCTCGCCGGATTCGTTCCCGGCGCCCGGACCGGCCGGCGTGCGGGGCCCCGCACCGGCGAGGGGACGGGGCCCCGCACCGATGAAGGGGCCCGCACAGATGAGGAGGCCCGCCCCGCGCGGGGCGGGCCCGTGCCGGGCGGGGGCCTGGAGCGGGTGCGGCTTCCCTGGCTCGACGAGCGGCTCCCGCTGCCCGAGGCCCGCCGGGTGCTGCGGCGCTGGCGGCGGACCCGGCCGTTCTGGGCGGGGCTCTTCCTCCTCCTCGGCGGCGTCGAACTGCTCGTGGTGCCGCTGTCGCCGCTGACCATCCTGGTCAGCCTCGGGCTCGGCGGCATCGCCGCGATCGGCATCGGGCTCGCGCTCGTCGCCGCTGGGCTCTTCCTCTGGCTCCTGCCGCACACCCGGCACTACGTGTCGGTCAACGCGCTGATCCTGTCGGTGCTCTCGTTCGCGGCGACCAACCTGGGCGGGTTCCTGGTGGGGATGGCGCTCGGCATCACGGGCAGCGCGATGGGCTTCGGCTGGACCCCCAAGGAGGAGGCGGGCCCCCGGGTGCCGAACGTCCGCACCCAGCGCACGCTCGCCGCGGCCCTGCCCGTCGCCCTGCTCGTCACACTCGGCGGACGTCCGGCGGCAGCTCCGGAAGCCGGGCCGGGGGCCGCTCCCGCGGCCACCCCGGCTTCCGGACCGATCACCGCCCCCGCCGTGCCGCCCACGGTCACCACGACCCGCTTCTCGCCCCACGGCTTCCTGCTCGCCGGGGTGACGACGGTGCCGACCGCACACGGCCCTCTCAAGGTGATGGTCCTGCGGATGACCTCGGCCTCGCTCACCGACTACCGGCTCAACACCCGCGACGGACATGACGAACTCGCCCTGGGCGCAAGCTCGTTGGACCTGAAGGGCAATGTGACGCTCTACCTCTCCAAGTTCAGCGGCTGCCTCGAAGGGCTGATCTGTGTCACCTTCGACCCCAACACGCTGCCGGTGCCGCCGATCGTGCCCCCGTTCGTCTACATGACCGACGTGTCGGCCGAACAGGCCCTGGTCACCTCGGACTCGATCGTCGCGAACGGCCTGACGCTGGGGGCATCGTGATCCAGATCCAGGCCGCCCTCTTCTGGGCGTACGCGACCGGCGCGACCTTCGCCGTCTCGGCGGCCCGCCAACTCCAGTGGTGGCAGCGCTCGGTGCACGAGGAGGGCGTACGCACCCGCAGCCGGGCGGCCAACCCGTATCTGATGCTGACCGTCCTGTTCGCGGCCGTACTCCTGGTGCCCACCGGCCTGTTCATGCTGTGGCAGAACCCGTCGTGGGCGACCATGCAGGTGGCCGGCGACCACCACGGCGTCTGGGCCGGGTTCGTGCTCTTCTACGCGGGCGGCACCGTCGTCGCGGCGCTGCTCGGCTTCCTCGTGGCGCAGTCGCTGGTGCTCGTGGGGGCCGGCTACTGGGCTTACCTGCAGAGCGTGGGCGGGCACTTCCTGCTGTTCGGCGTGCTGATCCACGGCTGGGACGGGACCGGCTACCGCCGGCTGCTCACCACGAACCGGACGGCGCTGCGGGACTGGCCGAAGGACAGCGTGGTCAACAACCTGCTGCACTTCCTGACGTCGGGAACGTTCCTCGCGCTGCTCGTCCTCGGGGCCGCCGTGATCGGCACGATGCTGATCACGGAGATCGGCTGGCTGATGGAGGGCTGGGAGCTGCCGGGCGCGGACGAGGACCGCAAGGTGCCACGGGTGCTCGCGGTGGCCGTCGCGGCCGCCGGGGTCTACGGGCTGCCGTTCGTCGGCGCCCTGGCCGCGAGCGCGCTGCTGCGGCTGCTGGGGTGGCCGCTCGGACTGCCGCTCTTCGCGGTCCTGGCGGGCCTCGTCCTGCTGGCCCGGCGTTCACCGGTGCGGCTGCTCTACGGCCTGGTCGGCGTCCCGGAACGGCACTGGAAGGCCGACCTCGGCCTGGAGCTGACGTCCTAGCCCCGACGGCTGCCGGCTACAGCAGGCCCGTCTGCGTGACCAGCATGGCGATGACCACCACGAGGGTCCAGCCCAGGAGGTGCTCAAGGACCTTGGGACCGACGTCCTTGGGGCCGCCGGTGCGGGCGCGCAGCTCGGCCTGGGCGCGGGGGTCGTCGAGGGTGGTGGCAGGCAGGGTCATGGGAACTCACTCGGTCGTGTGGCGGTGCACGGTCCCCCCGGTGACCCGTCCACCGTGCCATCGGACCGGCGCCCCGGGGTAGAGACGTTCGTCACTGCCCCGGGGCGCGAAGGGCCGCTCAGCGGATGCCGACGGCCGCGAGGGCCTTGCGCTGGCTGGCCGTCGGGGACGCGGGCCAGTACAGGTAGCAGACGCCGCCTGTGCCGGAGGACACGTTTCCGCTCGCGTTGTAGCGCTTGGTCCGCAGCCAGACGTTCTCGAATTCGCGCCGCTTGTAGACGCGGCGCACGGCCGCGTCGTCCGGCGCGGCCGGGTCGTGGGCGATGACGTCGCCGTCCTCGGTGAAGCCGATCACCGTCATCAGATGCCCGGAGGTGCCGTAACCCGCGCCGGTCAGTTCGGCCGCGAGGAACGACTGGGACGTTATGGCCGGGATGCCGGCCCGGACCAGCCTCTCCACGTCGCCCAGCGAGCTCAGCCGGGTCACCACCGCGTTCAGGTCCCGGTAGGTGGCGGCGTAGGCGGCGTTGAAGGGCCAGTTGCCGCAGCCCTGGTACTGGTAGTCGTAGGTCCCCCGGGCCGCGTGGCACACCTGCGGGTCGGCGTAGGACGGGTCCACCCAGGCGAGGTCGGCGGCGCTCGGCCGCCGCCCCCAGTGCTCGATGATCATCTGCGAGGAGGTGGGGCTGCACCAGGCCTCGCCGCCGTTGTCGTACTGCGGGTACTGGCCCTTGTGGATCTCTTGCGAGTAGCTCGGCACCGCCAGCTCGCCCGCGTAGCCCGGCGTCGAGGCCTCCACGGTGAACCGGTCCGGGACGTCGGACGCCATCGCGCCCAGCCGCCACACGGTCGGCGTGAGCCGGGTGCCCGGCCGGCGGTAGAGGGTGACCCGCAGCTGGTAGGAGGCGAGGCGCGGACCGCCCGCCGGGGTGTCGATCGCGAAGGTGTCCGTCGAGATGGAGCTCTTCCCGTCGCCCTGGCCGTCGACGGAGGTGCGCCGGATGTCCGTGTCCCCGTCGCCCGCCGTCCAGCGGCCCATGACGTACGCCGGCGTGGCCGTGCCGTCCGTGTAGGTGCCGAGCAGCTCGACCTGGATCCAGGTGCCGGGCGGGGTGTGTGCGTTCCAGTGGGCGACGGCTTCGGTCGCGGGCACGGCGGAGCGGTGCACCGGCGAGGTCCAGCTCGCGTACTCCCAGGTGGCGGTCCGCTGGGTGTGCGGGTCGGTGTAGGAGCTCGTCCCGGCCGGCCGCGCGATGACGATGCCCGGGCGTCGGCCGGCCTCGGCGCGCACCCCGCGGGCGGTGCCGGAGCGCCAGTCGGCGTCCGAGGTCCAGGCCTGGTTGTCCACGAGCTGCTGAGCCTGCTTCGGTCGGGCGGTGTCGGCGGTCGCGGCCGCCGGTCCCGCGGACGCGGTCACGGCGCCGGCCGCGACGGCGACGGCCGCGGCGAGGACGGTTCTGCGGGAGGTGGGGCTTGTCACGGTGAGGACCCCCGGTCGGTCACGGATGGGGTGGTGAGTGCACGACAGCGGGCCAACTATCTCGGGTCGGGGGCCCTTCGGCCAGTGATTCGGCGCGTGCCCCGCCGACAATGTGCGGCTCGGCATATTGGTCTCGACCACTGGCATGACCTGCGCTGGGCCGGGCGGCGGCCCTCCGGCCCCGATCGCTCGCCCGCGCGCCGCCGGCGCGCCGCCCGCACCGGTACCGGGGTACGGTCGCCATGCCCTCCCCGGGGCCCGCCCGGCATCGCGCCGGACCGGGCCCGTCCCGGCACCACCAGGCAGGACGCGATGACGAGCACGCCCGACGCCGGCCCCGCCGTGGCCGAACTGGCCGCCCTGGCAAGGAAGTTGACGCCGTCCTGCGGGCCCGTGCGGCTGGTCGGGGTGGACGGGCACGCGGGCTCCGGCAAGTCCACCTTCGCCGGCCGCCTCGCGGAGGCCCTCGGCGGGGCGCCGGTGCTGCACCTGGACGACCTGGCCACGCACAACGAGTTCTTCGGCTGGCCCGACCGGCTGCGCCGCCAGGTGCTCGACCCCTTCGCGCGCGGCGAGGCGGCCCGGTACGACCCGTACGACTGGGAGCTGCGGCGCTTCGGGGCCCCTCGCCCCCTGGAACCCGCGCCGGTGGTGCTCGTCGAGGGCGTCGGGTCCGGCCGCCGGGCGCTGCGGCCCCACCTCGCGCTGCTCGTCTGGATGGAGCTCGACGCGCCGGCCTCCTGGGCGCGCGGCCGGCACCGCGACGGAATCGGACTTTCCGCTTTCTGGGACGACTGGACGGAGGCGGAGATGCGCCATTTCGCCGAGGACCCGTCGAGGCCCTTCGCGGACGCCGTGGTACGCCAGGTACAGAAGGGGTACGAGTGGCTGCCGGGACCGGATTCGGCAGCCCGTACGACCCGTTCGCTCACCGAACGTGACGAGCTCACCCCACCGCACGGAACAGTCCCAAAACAGCCCCCGGAGTGCTTCAACTCCGCTTGACCCAGGGGCCATACAGGTCTTACGTTCTCAATGTGCGGCTTTCCGAAGCCGCCGCGGACGCGAAGCCCCCGGTTGTTCCCCCGTGATCGGGGGCTTCGTTCTGCCCTTTCCTCCCCTTCGAGCCCGTCACGCAGGGCGTTTCGCTCACCCTGGGTCACCACCGGAGCTCACCTCCCGCCCCCTTCGGCAGCGGGCCTTCCCGCAGGTACGATGCACATCGGTGCGGTCAACTCCCGTCAATTCCGTTGTGCGAATGGGCGGTTCAGCGCGGGCACGGTGGTGGGGGACGTGATGGACTTCGGCACTCCGGGCGTACATGCCCCAGCCGATCTCGCCTGGCTGCGCGGGGTGGACGCGTACACCATGGGCGCGTATCCGCAGGCCGAGGAGGAGTTCCGCACGGCGGTGCGGCTCGACCCCTCGATGGCGGACGGCTGGCTCGGACTGCACGCCCTGCGCGTGGACACCACGACCGCGCTGCTGCGCATGTACCGCCATCGCGAACGCTTCGGCGAACAGCGCGCGGGACACCGGAGGACCCTCAACTCCTGGTACTGGCTGGGCTGGTGGGTCCAGCCGGTCCTGGAGAGCCCGCGCGACCTGTTGCTCGCGCACGCCTCGCACTGGCTGGACGGGCGTCATGTCCCGGAGCTGGACCGGGCGTTGGCGGGTCTGCCGCCCGTGGACACCGATCCGCAGGTGCGCTTCCTGCATGCCTGCCGGGCCTATCTGGTCAAGGACTGGGATCAACTGGTGCGCCACACCGAGCCGTTGGTCGACGATCCGCTGCTCGGCATCGAGGCCGGCCTGTTCGGCGGCATGGCCCGGGTGCGCCTTGAGATGTTCGGGCAGGCCGAGCCGCTGCTTTCGGCCGCGTTGATGCGCTGCCGCAGCGAACAGCCACAGCGCAAGGAGCTGCGCTACTGGCTGGCGCGCGCGCACGAGGGCACCGGACGCTCGGCCGCCGCCCTCCCCCTGTACCGGGCCGTGCACCGCGTCGACCCGGCGTTCATGGACACCTCGGCGCGGCTGACCGCGATCACCGAGAACGACGGGTACGAGGGCTCCGAGGAGTCCCCCGACCTCGCCGCGGTCGCCCTGTCCGGGTTCGGCGACACCGTGGAGGCGGAGGCCGATTCCGCTCTCGGGCCCGACCCCTGCGACGGCCGCGAGCTGCGGCTCGGCGGCGAGCCGCAGGCGCCGCTCGCCGGCCCCACGGGGGCCGTGCGCGACGGGGTGCGGGACAAGCCGGGCGTCCCCGCGCAGCCCGCTCCCCCGCAGTTCCCGGCCGGCCCCACCGACCCCGTCCTGCTCGCCGAGGCGCTCGCCGAGCTGGAGCGGATGGTGGGCCTCGAACCGGTCAAGCGTCAGGTCAAGGCGCTGTCCGCGCAGCTCAACATGGCGCGGCTCAGGGCGAGTCAGGGCCTTCCGGTCCAGCCGCCGAAACGTCACTTTGTCTTCTCGGGCCCCTCCGGCACCGGCAAGACCACCGTCGCCCGCATTCTGGGCCGGGTCTTCTACGCACTCGGACTGCTCGGCGGCGACCATCTGGTGGAGGCCCAACGGGCCGATCTGGTCGGCGAGTTCCTCGGCCAGACGGCCGTGAAGGCCAACGAGCTGATCGACTCGGCGCTCGGCGGAGTGCTCTTCGTCGACGAGGCGTACTCGCTCTCCAACTCCGGTTACAGCAAGGGCGACGCGTACGGCGACGAGGCGCTCCAGGTGCTCCTCAAACGCGCCGAGGACAACCGCGACCACCTGGTGGTCATCCTCGCCGGCTACCCCGAGGGCATGGACCGCCTCCTCGCCACCAACCCGGGCCTGTCCTCGCGCTTCACCACCCGCGTCGACTTCCCCTCCTACCGGCCCCTGGAGCTGACCTCGATCGGCGAGGTGCTGGCCGCCGAGAACGGGGACGGGTGGGACGAGGAGGCCCTGGACGAGCTGCGCTCGATCAGCGGGCACGTCGTCGACCAGGGCTGGATCGACGAGCTGGGCAACGGCCGCTTCCTGCGCACCCTGTACGAGAAGAGCTGCGCCTACCGGGACCTGAGGCTGTCGCTGTACCCGACGACCCCGACCCGCGACGACCTCTCCACCCTGCGGCTGCCCGATCTGATGCAGGCGTACGGGGAGGTCCTGTCGGGTCGCGGCCCCACGCGCCGCGACCCTCAGGAACCGCTGTAGCTATCCGGCCAGCGCCTGCTGGGCCTGTTCGCCCCGGGGCTCGGCGAGCCGGGCCAGCGGGGCCGGCTCGTCGCGGTGGGCCGGGTCGCGGACCTCTCCCACCAGCTTCTCCAGGACGTCCTCCAGGGCGACCAGACCGAGCACCCGGCCGGAGCCGTCCGCGACCTGGGCCAGGTGGGTGGCCGCGCGGCGCATCACGGTGAGGGCGTCGTCCAGGGGCAGTTCGGCCCGCAGGGTGGCCAGCGGCCGCCACAGCTGCTGCGGCACCGCGCGCTCCCGCTCCTCCACGTCGAGCACGTCCTTGACGTGCAGGAAGCCCATGAAGGCACCGCCCTCCGCGCACACCGGGAAGCGGGAGTATCCGGTGCGTACCGTCAGCTCCTCCAGCTCCCGGGGTGTCACCGAGCAGCCGACCGTGACCAGGGACGCCCGGTCGAGCAGGACGTCGGTGACCGGGCGGCTGCCCAGCTCCAGGGCGTCCTCCAGGCGTTCCTGTGCCTCCGGTTCCAGGAGGCCGGCCTGGCCGGAGTCCTCGACGAGGCGGCCGAGCTGGACGCTGGTGAAGACGGCCTCCACCTCGTCCTTCGGCTCGACCCGGAACAGCTTCAGGATGAGCCGGGCGCAGGCGCCCAACGCGATCGTCACCGGCTTGCAGACCCGGGCGAAGGCGACCAGGCCCGGGCTGAACCAGAGCGCGGTCCGCTCGGGCGCGGCCATCGCCATGTTCTTCGGGACCATCTCGCCGATGACGAGGTGCAGCGAGACCACCAGGGCCAGCGCGATCACATAGCCCAGCGGGTGGACGAGGCCCTCGGGGATCTTGACCGCCTGGAAGACGGGCTCCAGGAGCCGGGCCACGGTCGGCTCGGCGACCGCGCCGAGCGTCAACGAGCAGATGGTGATGCCGAATTGGGCGGCGGCCATCATCTGCGGCAGGTTCTCCAGGCCGTGCAGCACCTGGCGGGCCCGCGCGGAGGAGGCGGCCAGCGGTTCGATCTGGCTGCGGCGCACGGAGACGAGCGCGAACTCGGCGCCGACGAAGAAGCCGTTGGCGAGCACGAGCAGCAGCGCGAACAGGAGTTGGAGCAGGCTCATCGGACCGCCTCCGCCACCGGTGCGTCGGCCGTGCGGACGAAGCGGACCCGCTCGGCGCGGTAGCGCTCGACCTGGCGGACCTGGATCCGCCAGCCGGGCAGCTCGGCCCGGTCGCCGGGGACCGGGATGCGGCCGAGCAGGTCGGCGACCAGACCGGCGACGGTCTCGTACGGGCCCTCGGGGGCCTCCAGGCCTATCCGCCCGAGCGAGAGGACCCGGCAGCTGCCGTCGGCCTCCCAGGCGGGCCTGCCGTCCTCGCCCGCCACGACGGCGAGCTCGGGCCGGGCGGCGTCCGCGCCGTCGTGCTCGTCGCGGACCTCGCCGACGAGTTCCTCGACGATGTCCTCGAGGGTGACCACACCGGCCGTGCCGCCGTACTCGTCCACGACGACGGCTATCGGCTGTTCCCTGCGCAGCCGCCCGAGGAGCTGCTCGACGGGCAGTGTCTCCGGGACGAGCAGCGGCGGCACCGCGATCAGGCCGACCGCGGTGCGCAGCCGCTCGGGGGGCCGCACCGCGAGCGCGTCCTTGAGGTGGACCATGCCGACGACCTCGTCGATGCGTTCCCGGTAGACCGGGAAGCGCGAAAGGCCGGTGGCACGCGTGAGGTTGAGGACGTCGGCGGCGGTGGCGGTGGTCTGCAGGGCGCTGACCTTGACGCGCGGGGTCATCACGTTCTCGGCCGTGAGGTGGCCGAGCGAGAGGGTCCGTACGAAGAGGTCGGCGGTGTCCTGTTCCAGGGCGCCGGCCCTGGCCGAGTGCCGGACCAGGGAGACGAGCTCGCCGGGGGTGCGGGCCGAGGCCAGCTCGTCGGCGGGCTCCACGCCGAGCGCCCGCACCAGGCGGTTGGCGACGGTGTTGAGCAGCGTGATGAGCGGGCGGAAGAGCCGCGAGAAGCGGTCCTGCGGCCCGGCCACGAAACGGGCCACCTGGAGCGGCTTGGAGACCGCCCAGTTCTTCGGCACGAGTTCGCCGATCACCATCTGGACGGCTGCGGCGAGCAGCATGCCGAGCACGACGCTGATGCCGGAGACGGCACCGGCCGGGAGCCCGGTGGCGCCGATCGGCCCGTCGAGCAGGTCGGCCAGCGCGGGTTCGGCGAGCATGCCGACCACGAGCGAGGTGATGGTGATGCCGAGCTGGGTGCCCGAGAGCTGGAAGGACAGCTCGCGCAGGGCGCGCACCACGGTGCGGGCCCTGCGGTCGCCCTCGGCCGCCGCCCGTTCGGCGTCCGGCCGGTCGACGGTGACCAGGCCGAACTCTGCCGCGACGAAGAAGCCGTTGGCGAGGATGAGAAGGAATGCCGCGAAGAGCAGCACGAGCGTGATGGTCATGCCGCCGCCTCCTGGGAGGGGGCGGCGCAGGTACTACCGGACGATCCGTCCATTGCTGGAGGGAGTCACTCCTCGGGTCGCTGGTGCCCCGCGGCCGATGGTGCAGGCCCGTGTGCGGGGCGGGGCGCACTTGGCGCCGCCGACATCAGGGTAATCAAGATGGTGCCAGGTGGGGCAAGGGGCTCAGCCGTTGTCGTGAGCCGAGCCGGGTGAATCGGGGCCGGTGCCGCGGCTTCCGTGGCTCTCGGCGAGCGCGCGCAGCGCCCTGGCGTCGCGGATCGCGCGGGCCTTGCCGCTGCCGGGCTGGATGCCCAGGGCGGGCAGGCTGGTGCCGTCGGACAGGTCGAGGAAGACCCAGGGGTCGCCGGGGCGCAGATTCACCCGGAGGATCTCCGGCCAGGCGAGCCGGCGCCGCGCGGTGAGGTTGACCACGGTGACGCCGGCGTCGTCGGCGACGACCTTCGGCCGGCTGAGCAGCACGAGCACCCCCGCGAACAGGGCGGCCATCAGGATGAAGCTGCCCCGCTCGCCCCCGCTCAGGGTCTCCAGGAGCAGCGACATCACCGTCATGGCGACGAACATGGCGGCGGCGCTGGCCAGCAGCACGGCCCGGGTGACGGTCGGCCTGAACGTGACCGGCAGGGCGGGAGGTTGGGGCGCGGGGGCGGACACGGTGTCGTTCGCTTTCGTCGCTGTCGTCTTCGTCGCTGTCTTCGCCGGCCCGGCCGGGGTCAGAGGCGGCAGGCGTGGATGGCCGTGGTGAGGATCGCCCGGGCGCCCAGCTCGTACAGGTCGTCCATGACCCGCTGGGAGTCCTTGGCGGGGACCATCGAGCGGACGGCGACCCAGCCCTCGTTGTGCAGCGGGGAGATCGTGGGCGACTCCAGGCCCGGCGTGAGGGCGACCGCCCGCTCCAGGTGCTCGGCGCGGCAGTCGTAGTCCATCATCACGTAGCTGCGGGCGACCAGGACGCCCTGGAGGCGGCGCAGGAACTGCTGGACCTTGGCGTTGTCCTCGGCGCCGGTGCGGCGGATGACGGCCGCCTCGGACTTCATGATCGGGTCGCCGAAGACCTCGAGGCCCGCGTTGCGCAGCGAGGTGCCGGTCTCCACGACGTCGGCGATGACCTGGGCGACGCCCAGCTCGATCGCCGTCTCGACGGCGCCGTCGAGGTGCACCACGGAGGCGTCCACGCCGGCCTCGGCGAGGTGCTTGGCGACGATGCCCTCGTAGGAGGTGGCGATCGTCTTGCCGGCCAGGTCCTTGAGGTCCGAGACGGTGCCGGGCTTGGCGGCGAAGCGGAAGGTGGAGCGGGCGAAGCCGAGCGGCAGGATCACCTCGGCGTCGGCGCCGGAGTCGATCAGCAGGTCCTCGCCGGTGATGCCGATGTCGAGCTTGCCCGCGGACACGTAGATCGCGATGTCCTTGGGGCGCAGGTAGAAGAACTCGACCTCGTTGACGGGGTCGACGAGGACGAGCTCCTTCGACTCCTTGCGCATCCGGTAGCCGGCCTCATGGAGCATCGCCGACGCAGGTCCGGACAGTGAACCCTTGTTGGGGACGGCGATGCGCAGCATGAGGTCAGCTTCCTTTTCGTACGGAGAGGTGTGCCGGGGGGAAGGGGTGCTCAGAGGTGGGCGTAGACGTCGTCGAGGGAGATCCCGCGCGCGACCATCATCACCTGGACGTGGTACAGCAGCTGCGAGATCTCCTCGGCGGCGGCTTCCTTGCCCTCGTACTCGGCGGCCATCCAGACTTCGGCGGCCTCCTCGACGACCTTCTTGCCGATGGCATGCACGCCCTTGTCCACCAGCTCGGCGGTGCGGGAGGTGGACGGGTCGCCGTTGGCGGCCTTGAGCTGGAGCTCGGTGAAGAGCTCTTCGAAGCTCTTGGAGGGTTTGTTCGCCATGATGCTTCTTAGGGTAAGGGGTGGGCCCCGGTCGCTCAGCGCCAGGGTTCGCTGACCGTGCGCAGCGTGGCCGCAGTGGCCACGGCGGCGGTGACCGCTTCATGGCCCTTGTCCTCGTTCGACCCTTCGAGACCGGCCCGGTCCAGGGCCTGCTCCTCGGTGTCGCAGGTCAGCACGCCGAATCCGACGGGTACGCCGGTGTCCACGGTGACCTGGGTGAGGCCGTTGGTGACACCCTGGCACACGTACTCGAAGTGCGGGGTGCCGCCCCTGATGACGACGCCGAGCGCGACGATGGCATCGTAGCCGCGGCCCGCGAGCACCTTGGCCACCACGGGCAGTTCGAAGCTGCCGGGGACGCGCAGCAGCGTCGGCTCGTCGATGCCGAGCTCGTGCAGGGCGCGCAGGGCGCCGTCGACGAGTCCGTCCATCACCTTCTCGTGCCACTGCGCCGCGACCACGGCGACACGGAGGTCTCCGCAGTTGCGTACGGACAGTTCGGGTGCGCCCTTGCCGCTCACGTGCTCTCCTTCAGGTGTTCTGGGATGTGCTGTGTCTGGGATGTGCGAGATCCGGGATGTGCGGGGCCTCGGACGTGCGGGGCCCCGGTCGTGCCTACTGGTTGCCGCAGGCCGACATCGGCGCGGGGCCGCCGTCGAGCCACGGCAGGTCGTGCCCCATGCGGTCCCGCTTGGTGCGCAGGTAGCGCAGATTGTGCTCGCCCGCCTGGACGGGCATGGGCTCGCGGCCCGACACGGTCAGGCCGTGCCGTACCAGCGCGGTGATCTTGTCGGGGTTGTTGGTCATGAGCCGCAGGCTGTGCACGCCGAGGTCGGCGAGGATCTGGGCGCCGGCCGCGTAGTCACGGGCGTCGGCGGGCAGGCCGAGTTCCAGGTTGGCGTCGAGGGTGTCGCGGCCGCGCTCCTGGAGCTCGTACGCGCGGAGCTTGGAGAGCAGGCCGATGCCGCGGCCCTCGTGACCGCGCAGGTAGACCACGACGCCGCGGCCGGCCTCGGTGATGCGTTCCATGGAGGCCTGGAGCTGGGGGCCGCAGTCGCAGCGCAGGGAGTGGAAGATGTCGCCGGTCAGGCACTCGGAGTGGACCCGGACCAGGACGTCCTCGCCGTCGCCGATCTCGCCGTGGACCAGGGCGACGTGCTCGACCCCGTCGACGGTGGAACGGTAGCCGTAGGCGGTGAACTCCCCTGCGGCGGTGGGCAGATGGACCTCGGCCTCGCGGCGCACGGTGGGCTCGGCGGAGCGGCGGTAGGCGATCAGGTCCTCGATGGAGATGATCGTCAGGCCGTGCTTGCGGGCGAACGGCACGAGTTCGGGCAGGCGCAGCATGACGCCGTCCTCGCCCGCGATCTCGACGATGGCGCCGGCCGGGGCGAGCCCGGCGAGCCGGGCGAGGTCGACCGCGGCCTCGGTGTGGCCGTTGCGCACCAGCACCCCGCCGGGCTTGGCGCGCAGCGGGAAGATGTGGCCGGGGCGGACGAAGTCGCCGGAGGCGGAGCGGCCGTCGGCGAGCAGGCGCAGGGTGGTGGCGCGGTCGGCGGCGGAGATGCCGGTGCTCACGCCGTGGGCGCCGCTCGCGTCCACGGAGACGGTGAAGGCGGTCTTCATCGACTCGGTGTTGTGCTCGACCATCTGCGGCAGTTCGAGCCGGTCGAGGTCCTCGCCCTCCATGGGCGCGCAGATCAGACCGCGGCACTCGCTCATCATGAACGCGACGATCTCGGGGGTGGCCTTCTCGGCCGCGATGACGAGGTCGCCCTCGTTCTCGCGGTCCTCGTCGTCGACGACGACCACGGGCCGGCCCGCCGCGATGTCGCGGATGGCCTGCTCGACGGGGTCGAGCGAGAGGTCCTCGCGGTTGTCGGTGGAGTACCAGGTGGGTGCGTGCGTGGTCATGCCGTCGCTCCTTCCAGGGCGGGCTCGACGCTCGTGCGCGAGCGCAGCCACCAGTCGCGCATGCCCCACAGGACGAGCGCGCCGTAAATGACGTAGACGAAGCCGGAGAAGGCGTAGCCGTTGGCGAAGTTGAGCGGGACGCCCACGAGGTCGACGAGCAGCCAGGCGAACCAGAACTCGACCATGCCCCGGGCCTGGGCGAACATCGCCACGACGGTGCCGACGAAGACGTACGCGTCGGGCCACGGGTCCCAGGAGAGCGCCGGGTAGGCGGTGAACAGGCCCGCCACGGCGACCGTGCCGACGGCCGCGCCGCCGAGCAGGAAGGCGCGCTCGCGCCAGGTCGCGAACCGTACGGCGATGGAGCCGTCCTGCGCCTGCCGCCGGCCGCGCCGGGTCCAGGCGAGCCAGCCGCCGGCCGCGACGACCATCACCACGACCTGCTTGCCGGCGCTGCCGGAGAGGTGTCCGGCGGCGAACGCCACGAACAGGATCAGACCCGAGACGAACTGTGCGGGCCAGGTCCATATGGAGCGGCGCCAGCCGAGCGCGAGGGCGATCAGGCCGATGGTGTTGCCGATCATGTCCGACCACTTGATGTGCTGACCGAGGACCGTGAAGGCCTCCCCGTTCAGCCAGTTCACCGTGCTCACTTGGTGTTCCCCCCGTGGCTCGCGCCGAGCAGCCGCTCGACGTACTTGGCGATGACGTCGACCTCTAGGTTGACCGGGTCGCCGGGCTGCTTGATGCCGAGCGTGGTCAGCGCGAGGGTGGTCGGGATGAGGCTGATGGTGAAGTAGTCGGCGGCCGCCTCCACGACCGTGAGGCTGACGCCGTCCACGGTGATGGAGCCCTTCTCGACGACGTACTTGGAGAGGCCGGCGGGCAGGGCGATCTTGACGATCTCCCAGTTCTCGGAGGGCGTGCGGGCGAGCACCGTGCCGGTGCCGTCGACGTGGCCCTGCACGATGTGGCCGCCGAGCCGGCCGCCGACGGCCATGGGCCGCTCCAGGTTGACCCGGGAGCCGACCTGGAGGGCGCCGAGGCTGGAGCGCTTCAGCGTCTCGTCCATCACGTCGGCGGTGAACTCGCCGTCGCCGAACTCCACGACCGTCAGACAGACGCCGTTGACGGCGATGGAGTCGCCGTGTCCGGCGCCTTCGGTGACGAGGGGGCCGCGCAGACGGAAGCGGGAGGCGTCACCGAGGGTCTCGATGGCGGCGACCTCGCCCAGCTCTTCGACGATTCCGGTGAACACGTTCAGCGCTCCTTGGCGAGAGGGGTGGCGGTGATGCGCAGGTCGGGGCCGATGCGTACGGCCTCGGTGATGCCGAGCCGCAACGCTTCGGCGATGGTGGTGATTCCCGCTCCGGCGAGCGCGGCGGGTCCGGCGCCGAGCAGGGCGGGTGCGAGGTAGCCGACGACCTTGTCGACGGCGCCCGCGGCGACGAAGGCGCCGGCCAGGGTCGGGCCGCCTTCGAGGAGGACCGAGCGCACGCCCCGGGCGTGCAGGGCCCCGAGCAGTGCGGGGATGTCCAGACCGGTCGCGGCGCGCGGGAGTCGCAGGACGGCGGCCTCGGGCAGGTGGGCCGCGTCGGCGTCCTCGGCGACCGCGATCAGGGTGGGCGCCGCGTCGTCGAGGATGCGGGAGCCGGGCTTGACGGCGGTGGCGTTGGTGTCAACTGCCAGGCGCAGTGGCTGAGTTGCCCCCTCGATGCCGCGCACGGCGAGGTGCGGGTCGTCGGTGCGGGCGGTGCCGGAGCCCACGACCACGGCGTCGCACTCGGCGCGCAGCCGGTGGACGTCGGCGCGGGCCTCGGGGGAAGTGATCCAGCGGCTGGTGCCGTCCTCGGCCGCGGTGCGCCCGTCGAGGGTGGCCGCGTACTTCCAGGTGACGTGCGGGCGGCCGAGCCGCATCGAGGTGAGCCAGGCGGCGTTGACCGCCTCGGCCTCGTCGGCGAGCAGGCCCCGCTCGGCCCGGACACCGGCCGCGCGCAGGGTGTCGCCGCCGCCGGTGGCCTGCGGGTTCGGGTCGCCGACGGCGTAGTGGACGCGGGTGACCCCGGCCTCGATGAGCGCCTGGGCGCAGGGGCCGGTGCGGCCGGTGTGGTTGCAGGGCTCCAGGGTGACGTAGGCGGTGCCGCCCCGGGCCCGCTCGCCCGCTGCCCGCAGGGCGTGGACCTCGGCGTGCGGGCCGCCGGCCCGCTGGTGGTAGCCCTCGCCGACGACCGTGCCCGAGGCGTCGGTGATCACGCATCCGACGACCGGGTTGGGGCTGGTGGAGCCGAGTCCGCGCGCCGCGAGCCCGACGGCTCGGCGCATGGCGTCCGCGTCGGCTGTGGGTGCCACCGGGTCCTCCTGCCTCTTCGGGCACGGACTCCGGGGCCTGTCGATGACGACAGAGAGCGGAAACAGACCATCGCGCACAGCTCACGCCACGGCCGAAAGAGACCGGTGCCCTGGTGGGCGACCGGTAACAGACGGCCGACGTGACCGGTCAACGGTCCGCCCGCCGCGCACTGCCTCCCATCCGGACTTTCACCGTCGGTCCAGGAATTTCACCTGGTCAACCGGCCGCTGGATGCGGACGGGTCGCGGACTATTACCGCCGGTTCGGAATTACACCGACCCCGGAGTGCGCTGCTGCTGGTACAGGGCCAGTGTGCCACGCCTGCTCGAAGGCCATGCGAGTGAGTGGATGTGGCCTGGCTCACAGAATGGCCGGATCCGAGCGGAAACCTGCCGGGAGTCCAGCGGGACACGAGCGATGGCATGTGCCTTTGGTCCATACCTATTGACGCACTGGTCTAGTCCTTTTAATCTCTGCGTCACCTCCGAGGAGAGGCCCGCCGGTGTGCGCACACCGGGGCCGCGCACGACCACCGTCCCGTTCGTTGTGTTCCGCCCACCTCCCAGGAGGAACTGCCCGTGCTCTCCCCCACCCGCAGACGCACCGCGCTGCTCACGGCCGCCACCGCGGTCGCCGGGCTGCTGTTCGGCGCGCTGTCCACCGGCGTATCGCAGGCCGCCGTCGACAACGAGGCCTGTCGTCCCGACGGCCTGTACAAGACCCCGGGCGTCGACGTCCCGTACTGCTCGGTCTACGACACCGACGGCCGCGAGAAGATGGGCGCCGACCACCAGCGCCGCGTCATCGGCTACTTCACCGGCTGGCGCACCGGCCAGGACGGGACGCCCGCCTACCTCGCGTCCGACATCCCGTGGGACAAGGTCACCCACCTCAACTACGCCTTCGCACACGTCGGTTCGGACAACAAGATCTCCGTCGGCACCGACAGCGAGAAGAACGCCGCGACCGGCATGACCTGGCCGGGCGTCGCGGGCGCCGAGATGGATCCCTCGCTCCCCTACAAGGGCCATTTCAACCTGCTCAACAAGTTCAAGAAGCAGCACCCCAACGTGAAGACCCTCATTTCCGTGGGCGGTTGGGCCGAGACCGGCGGCTACTTCGGCGACGACGGCAAGCGCGTCGGCTCCGGCGGCTTCTACACCATGGCCACCAACGCGGACGGCTCCGTCAACCAGGCCGGCGTCGACACCTTCGCCGACTCGGCGGTCGCCTTCATCAAGAAGTACGGCTTCAACGGCGTCGACATCGACTACGAGTACCCGACGACGATGAAGGACGCGGGCAACCCGCTCGACCTGACCATCTCCAACGCCCGCCGGGCCGGTCTCGTCAAGGGCTACGCGGCCCTGATGAAGTCGCTGCGCGAGAAGCTCGACCGCGCGGGGGCGGCCGACGGAAAGCACTATCTCCTTTCGGTCGCGGCACCGTCCTCCGGCTATCTGCTGCGCGGCATGGAGACCTTCCAGGTCCAGCAGTACCTGGACTACGTCAACATCATGTCCTACGACCTGCACGGCGCCTGGAACCAGTACGTCGGCCCCAACGCCTCGCTCTTCGACGACGGCAAGGACGCGGAGCTCGCGGCCGCCGGCGTCTACTCCACGTCCCAGTACGGCGGCGTCGGCTATCTGAACGCCGACTGGGCCTATCACTACTTCCGCGGTTCCATGCCGGCCGGGCGCATCAACATGGGCCTGCCGTACTACACGCGCGGCTTCGAGAACGTGCAGGGCGGCACCAACGGCCTCTGGGGCAAGGCCCCTTCGACCAACTGTCCCGCCGGTTCGGGCCTCACCGCCTGCGGTGACGGCGCCGTCGGCATCGACAACCTCTGGCACGACCTGGACGCGAACGGCAAGGAGGCCCCGGCCGGCTCCAACCCGATGTGGCACGCCAAGAACCTGGAGAAGGGGATCGTCGGCGACTACGTCGGCAAGTACGGCCTCTCCACCACCACCAAGCTGACCGGCACCTACGTGCGCAACTACGACTCCACGCTGGTGGCGCCCTGGCTGTGGAACGACCAGAAGAAGGTCTTCCTGTCCACCGAGGACGAGCAGTCGGTGGGAGCCAAGGCCGACTACGTCGTGGACAAGGGCATCGGCGGCACCATGGTCTGGGAGCTGGCCGGCGACTACCAGTGGAACGCGGCCAAGGGCCAGTACGAGCAGGGCTCGACCCTGACGAGCGAGATGTACGACAAGTTCAAGTCGGCCACCCCGTACGGCAACAAGCGCTCCACGATCGCCCTGCCCGCGCAGGCGCTGAACATCGGCGTGGACTTCGGGCAGTTCCCGCTCGGCGACTCCAACTACCCCATCAGCCCCAAGGTGACGCTCACCAACAACACCACGGCGACGCTGCCCGGCGGCACGGAGTTCCAGTTCGACTACGGCACCTCGGCCCCGGCCAACGCCAAGGACCAGTCCGGCTTCGGCACGACGATCGTGCGCAGCGACCACACCGCCGCCAACAACATCGGCGGGCTCAAGGGCGACTACAACCGCGTCTCGCTGAAGCTGCCGAGCTGGCAGTCGCTGGCTCCGGGCGCCTCGGTCACCCTCGACTTCGTCTACTACCTGCCGGTTTCCACCCCCTCGAACTGGACGGTGACCTTCGGTGGCAAGACCTACGCGCTGGCCGGCGACCACAGCCGGGGGGCGGTCGTGAGCGACCCGGGCACCTCGACGCCCACCCCGACCCCGACCCCGACGGCCTCGGGCACGACCGGCCCGTCGCCGTCGCCCTCGCCCTCGGCCCCGGGCGGCACCTGCGCCGCGCCGCTCTGGTCGGCCGGTTCGGAGTACGGCGGCGGCACGACGGTCTCGTACAAGTCCCACACCTGGAAGTCGAAGTGGTGGACGAAGGGCGAGGAACCGGGTACTACCGGTGACTGGGGAGTGTGGCAGGACCTCGGGGCCTGCTGATCCGCTCCCCGCAAGAACGCCCGGCGGCGGTCTCCCGGCCCTTGGCCGCCGTCGGGTGCCTGATGTGATGGGGCGTCACGTGTGAGGGACCGCCACATGCGGACGTCGGATGTGAGTGTCCGTCACATCCGAACGTCGCATGTGAGTGTCCGTCACATCCGTTGCCGGTTCAGGCCCTTGGCGTGAAGAGCTCGTCCTGGGCGGCGTCCCGTGCGGTCAGCAGGGCGCCGCTCAGGACCGCGCCGTCGCCCAGGGCGCTCGGCCTGACCTCGGCGGCGAGCGGCGTCAGGGCGGCCAGGGCGCGCTGGACGCGGGAGGCGAGCAACTGGCCGCCCGCGTGGCCCAGTTCACCGCCGAGCACGACGAGCCCGGGGTCGAGAACGGCGACCACGCTCGCCGCGCCGATCGCGAGCCGCTCGGCGAGGGCGTCGAGGAAGGGCCCGTCGGCGTCCCTCACGGCCTCCTCCGCACTGCCTGGGCGTCCGTACGCGGCGGCGAGCCGGGCCACCGCGCCCGCGTGCACCAGCTCGTGGAAGCCGCCGTCGCAGCCGGTCGAGGACGGCAGTCCCCCGGTGCCCGGCACCGGCATGAACCCGATCTCGCCCGCGCCGCCCGAGGCGCCCCTGCGCAGCTTGCCGTCCAGGACGAGGGCCGCGCCGATGCCCTGGCCGAGCCACAGCAGCACGAAGGTGTCCTGTCCCCGGGCGGCGCCCAGGCGCTGTTCGGCCACGGCGGCCAGATTCGTCTCGTTCTCGACGAGCACGGCGGCGGGCAGCCGCCGCGCGAGGACCCGGACGAGTTCGCGGTGCCAGGCGGGCAGCCCGCTGGTGTCGCGCAGTTCGCCGCCGGCCGGGTCGATGAGTCCGGGAGCGCCGATCGCGACGCTGTGCAGCCGCTCGGCGCCCGCCTCCTTCGCCGTCCGCTCCAGGAGCGCGACGGCCTGCTCGACGGCGGGGCCCGTCCCGGCCTCCGGCTCGATCGGCAGCGTCGCCTCGGCGAGCGTGCGCCCCAGCAGGTCGGCGACGACGAGCGAGACGCTGTCGGTGCGCACGTCCAGGGCCGCCAGATGCGCACGGTCGGCGACGATCGCGTACAGCCGCGCGTTGGGGCCGCGCCGCTCGGCGCCCGACTCCCCCACGACGTGGATCAGGCCGGAGCCCTGAAGGCGCTCGACGAGGTCGGCGACGGTGGGCCGGGAGAGTCCGGTGAGGTTCTTCAGCTGGCCTGCCGTCAACGGACCCTCGTCCTGCAGCAGGCGCAGGGCGAGCCGGTCGTTGATGGCCCGGGCGGTGCTCGGGGATGCGGGCATGCCGGGAATCCTTCCAGATCACCGAAAGCGGATGGCCACCCGTTCTATTTATCAGGCAGGGTTCCTGATAGTTTACGCGACGGCGGCGGGAAGGCCGCCCCCGAGGGAGGGAAACCCGGTCGACATGGCAGCGGAACTGGCTCTGGAACCACGGCAGTTGAGGCGGGCGCGGATCGCGATCGCCGCGGTGTTCTGTGTGCACGGCGCGGTGACCGGCAACTTCGCCACCCGGGTGCCCTGGATCCAGGAGCACGCCGGGGTCTCGGCGGGCCAGCTCGGCCTCGCCCTGGCCTTCCCGGCGATCGGCTCGTCCCTGCTGATGCCGCTGTCCGGCGCGATCACCCACCGGTTCGGGGCGCGCAACGCGCTGCGCGGGCTGCTCGCCCTGTGGACCCTGGCCCTCGCGCTGCCCGCGCTCGCCCCGAACGTCTACACGCTGTGCGCCGTCCTCTTCGTGTACGGGGCGAGCGCCGGGATGGCGGACGTGGCGATGAACGCGCTGGGCGTGGAGACCGAGAACCGGCTCGGCCGCTCGATCATGTCCTCGCTGCACGGCATGTGGAGCGTGGGCGCGCTGATCGGCTCGGCGGCCGGAACGCTGGCCGCGCACCTGGGGGCCGACGCCCGGCTGCACCACACGGTGGCGGCCGCCGTGCTGACGCTGCTCGGCCTCGCCGCCTGCCAGGGGGTGCTCGACCTGCGCAGCGCCCCCGACGAGGAGCCGCCGCCCCGCTTCGCGCTGCCGCCCAGGTCGGCGCTGATCATCGGCATGGTGGCGTTCTGCGCGGTGTTCGCCGAGGGCGCGAGCATGGACTGGTCGGCGGTGTATCTGCGCGATGTGCTGGAGACCTCGGCGGGCACGGCCGCCGCCTGCACCACGGCGTTCACGCTGACCATGGCGGCGGCCCGGCTCGCCGGCGACAAGGGGGTGGACCGCTTCGGGGCCGTGCGGACGGTCCGGGCCGGAGGGGTGCTCGCCACGCTGGGCGGTCTGCTCGTGGTGTTCGCGCCGGGCCCGGCCGTCGCGATGGCGGGGTTCGGCCTGATGGGCCTCGGGGTGGCGGTCGTGGTGCCGCTCGCCTTCGCGGCGGCGGGCCGCAGCGGCCCCAACCCGAGCCAGGCCATCGCGGGTGTGGCGACCATCACCTACACCTCGGGCCTGGTCGCGCCCTCCGCGATCGGCGGGATCGCCGATCTGACCTCCCTGGTGGTGTCGTTCGGCCTGGTGACCGTGCTCGCACTCGGCCTCATAGCGGGGGCGCGGGTCCTGCGGTCCGGGGCCCGGCCACGCGAGGCCGCCGGCACGGCGGACGCGACGCCGGCCCGTCAGGCCTGAACCGGCCGGACCGGCGACGCGCGTCCGGCGCACCGGCCGGACAAGGGGGTCGAGATCCGGCACTAATATTTGGCCTGATCTTTTCTTGGCACCGACCCCCACTGACGAACTGGAGCGACCATGCGTCTCGGCGTGCGCTGGACCCTGCACGGCGACGGGCGGACCCCCGCTCCAGGAGCCGTCGTACGCCCCGACGAACGGCTCACCTGGCCCCGCACGATCGGCCTCGGCGCCCAGCACGTGGTGGCCATGTTCGGGGCGTCGTTCGTCTCCCCGGTGCTGATGGGCCTCGACCCCAACCTCGCGATCATGATGTCCGGCATCGCGACGGTCATCTTCCTGCTCGCCACCAAGGGCCGGGTGCCCAGCTACCTCGGCTGCTCGCTCTCCTTCGTGGGCGTCGCCGCCGCGATCCGGGCCACCGGAGGCACCAGCGCCACCGTGACCGGTGCCGTCTTCGTCGTGGGCGTGGTGCTGTTCTTCGTCGGACTCGCGGTGCAGCGGTTCGGCGCCCGGATCATCCACGCGGCGATGCCGCCCATCGTCACGGGCGCCGTCGTCATGCTGATCGGCTTCAACCTGGCGCCCGTCACCGCCTCCACGTACTGGCCGCAGGACCAGTGGACCGCGCTGATGGTGATGCTGTTCACCGGTCTGGCCGTGGTGTGCCTGCGCGGCTTCTGGTCCCGCATCGCGATCTTCCTCGGGCTGATCTTCGGATACGCCATCTCCTGGGTGCTCGACCAGGTCTTCGGCAAGATCCACTCGGTGAACGGCGGCCCGCAGGCGGTCGACCACTGGCGCCTGGACCTCTCGGGCGTCGGCAAGGCCGACTGGATCGGACTGCCGGGCTTCCACGCCCCGAGCTTCGAATGGTCGGCGATCCTCGTGGCGCTGCCCGTCGTCATCGCCCTGATCGCGGAGAACGCGGGCCACGTCAAGGCCGTCGGCGAGATGACCGGCACCAATCTCGACGACAAGCTCGGCACCGCGATCGCCGCCGACGGCGCCGGCTCGATGCTGTCGACCGCCGTGGGCGGCCCGCCGAACACCACGTACTCCGAGAACATCGGCGTCATGGCCGCCACCCGCGTCTACTCGACCGCCGCCTACTGGGCCGCCGCCGGCTTCGCGCTGCTCTTCGGCGTGTGCCCCAAGTTCGGCGCGGTCGTCGCCGCGATCCCGGGCGGGGTGCTCGGCGGCATCACCGTCATCCTGTACGGAATGATCGGCCTGCTCGGCGCGCAGATCTGGATCAACGCCAAGGTCGATCTGCGCAATCCGCTGAACCTGGTGCCGGCCGCCGCGGGCATCATCATCGGCATCGGCAACGTCACCCTGAAGTTCACCGAGAACTTCCAGCTCAGTGGCATCGCGCTCGGCACGATCGTGGTGATCACCGGCTATCACGTACTGCGCGCCTTCGCCCCGGCCCACCTCAAGGAGCAGGAGCCGCTGCTCGATTCGGGCACCTCGTCGTACGAGAAGGACCAGGCATAGCGCGCCCGGCCCGCCCATGGCGGCCGTCCGGCCCGCCGTTCATCCGATCCGGTCATGCCCCCTTACGGCGGTGCTGGGCCGGGCCGCGGACTGCGACGCTGCCCCCATGACGCAGACCGCATGGACCGAAACCGGACACCCGGCCCACACCCATCGGTTCGCCGCGCCGCTGGACCCCGTGGTCCGGCGGATGCGGGCGCTGCGGGCCGACCTGCCGGCCCGGGACGGCATCGCGGTCTTCAACCGCGTCTATCTGACGGTGACCGAGGAGATCTCCCGGCTCATCGCACACGGCCACTTCGCCGACCCGCGCGCCGCGGCGACCCTGGACGTGCTCTTCGCCGGGCGCTATCTCGCCGCGGTCGAGGCGACGGCCGCGGGCCGGCGCCCACCGGACTGCTGGCGCCCGCTCTTCCAGTACCGGCGCCATCCCGGAGTGCGCCCGCTGCAGTTCGCGCTGGCCGGGATCAACGCGCACATCGGGCACGACCTGACGCTCGCGCTGGTCGACAGCTGCCGGGCCCTGGACTGCGAACCGGCGCTCCTGGAGCGGGACTTCGACCGCGTCGGTGACATGCTGACCCTCCTGGAGGAACGGATCCGGGAGGAACTCATGCCCGGACCCGACCTGTTCGAGGTGGCCGACCCCATGACGCATCTGCTGGCGTCCTGGAGCCTGGACCGGGCGCGGGACGCGTCCTGGTCCGCGGCGAAGGTCCTGTGGCAGTTGCGGGAACTTCCGGCCCTGGCCCAGGAGTTCACTGATCGGCTGGACGCGGGCGTGGGTCTGGTGACCCGGTGCCTGCTGACCCCCCTTTCGGTACGCGACTGAGGAGCGACCATGGCGATCCGGCTCGGACTCGGCCTTCCGCAGATGAGGCAGTACGACCTCGGCCGTGATGTGCCCGCGGTGGCGCGGGCGGCGGAGGAGACCGGCTTCGAGAGCCTGTGGGTGTTCGAGCGGGTGCTGTTCCCCGAGCCCGCCACCCAGGGTCTGTACGGCGTGCCGGGTCTGCCCTGGCCGGACAGCTACCGCTCGGTCGCCGACCCGCTGGTCACGCTGACCCTCGCGGCCGCCGCGACCGGACGGGCCCGGCTCGGCACCAGCGTCCTGGTGGCCCCGCTGCACATACCCTTCCAACTGGCCCGCTCGCTGGCCTCGTTGGACGCGGTGAGCGGCGGCCGGGTGGTGGCCGGGCTCGGCACGGGCTGGTCGCACGACGAGTACGCGGCGGCGGGCGTGGCCCCCTTCGCGAAGCGCGGCAAGGTCCTCGACGAGCTCCTCGACGTGTGCGCCGCGGTGTGGGGCCCCGACCCGGTGTCCTACGAGGGCGAGTTGACGACCATCGCCCCCTCCGTGGTCGGCCCCAAGCCGGCCAGGCCCATCCCGGTCTACCTCCCGGCGTCGAGCCCCCGGTCGGCCCGCCGCCTGGTGGACCGCGCGGACGGCTGGCTGCCCGCGGCACAGGGCGCGGCCCAACTCGCCGAGGAGTGGGCGAGGCTCAAGGACCTGGCCGCGGAGCGCGGCAGGACCCGCCCGATCGAGGTCTGCGTCCGTGTCAACGCCCGCCACCTCCCGAAGCCGTTCGAGGGCGCGGAGCGCCCGCCGTTCACGGGCAGCACGGCCCAGATAGTGGACGACCTGGCGGCCCACGCCCTCGACGGAGTCGAGGAGTTCCTCCTGGACCTCCAGGGTTCCGCGCGGGACGCGGAGGAGCTGAAGGACGTGGCGGCGGAGGTGTACGGGCTGGTGCGGGCGGCGGGGCTGTAGCTCAACCCCCTTGGCCCGTCCGGGATTTGAGGACGAGGGCCCTTGAGGCGCGACGGGGATCCGGGGGCAGAGCCCCCGGGTCCTCAGCCGCAGGGTGCGAGGGCGCTAGTCCTCGGGAAGCTCGACCGGGGCGATCGAGTCGTAGAGGTCCCCGGGCCCGGGGTTGCCCGCGTCCGTGGCCCCGCCGAAGTGGTGCATGACACCCCACACCGCGTTGAGCGCGGTCTGTACCGCCCCCTCCGCCCAGCCCGCCGTCCAGGAGATGTCGTCCCCGGCGAGGAAGATGCCTCGCTTGTCCTCGGGCAGCGCGTCCTGCATGAAGTGGGTGAACAGGCGCCGCTGGTAACGGTAGTGACCCGGCAGGTTCGCCTTGAACGCGCCCATGAAGTACGGCTCGTTCTCCCAGGACACCGTCACCGGGTTGCCGATGATGTGACCCCGGATGTCGACCTTGGGGTAGATCTCGCCGAGCGACTTGAGCATGACCTCCATGCGCTCCCCCGCCGACAGCGGCAGCCACTTGAGGCTGTCGTCGCACCACGTGTAGGAGAGGCAGATGACGGCGGGCTTGTCCGGCCCGTTGTCCAGGAGGTAGGTGCCGCGCGTCATGCGGTCGGTGAGCGTCATCGACATGACGTCACGGCCGGTGTCCTCGTCCTTGTCCAGCCAGAACGGCCGGTCCACCGGCACGAACAGCTTGGAGGACTCCATGTAGTGGGTGCGCTCGATCGCGGTCCAGTGGTCGATCGGGAAGAGCGAGTCGTCGCACGCGATCTTGGAGAGCAGCATCCAGGACTGCGCCGTGAAGATCGCCGCACGGAAGGTGCGGATGTCGCCGTCCGCGTCCGTCACGGTGATGCGGTTGCCCGCGGTGCGGTGCAGCCGGGTCACGGCGGGCTTGGGCGCGCCCTCGTGCAGCGAGGAGAGCGAGGTGCCGGGCGCCCAGTGCACGAGCTTCTCCGGCTCGCGCTCCCACAGGCGCAGCGGCAGCTGCTGGGAACCGCCGACGATGCCGCGGTGGTGGTCGTCGGCCTCGGTGTAGACGACCCGCAGGATCTCCAGGATGGAGTTCGGGAAGTCGGTGTCCCAGCCGCCGGTGCCGAAGCCGACCTGGCCGAAGATCTCGCGGTGCCGGAAGGACTTGAAGGCCTCCGACTCGCAGAGGAAGCCGTAGAAGGTCTGGTTGTCGAGCTTGTCGACGAGCTTGGCCCAGATCTCGCGGATGCGCGGGGTGTCGCGCTCGCGGATCGCCTGGTTCATGTCGGAGAAGTCGGCGCCCTCTTCGAGACAGGCGTTCCAGGCGTCCATGACCTCGCGGTACACGGGCGGCAGCTCGTCGACCGACGTCGCGTAGTGGGACTCGCCCTTGAGGTCGACGACCGTCGAGGGGGTGTCCGGCGCGAGCGGGTTCGGGAACGGCTTGGTCTCCAGGCCCACCAGATCGATGTAGTGCTGGAGCGCGGTGGAGCACGGGGGGAACCGCATGGCGCCCATCTCGGCGGTGAGCTCGGGGTCGCAGCCCGGGAAGCCGACGGTGCGCAGCCGCCCGCCGATCTGGTCGGCCTCGTACACGACGGGCTTGAGGCCCATCTTCATCAGCTCGTAAGCGGCGACGATGCCGGAGAGCCCGCCGCCGATGACCGCGACCTCGGCGCCGTGCTCGGTCGCGGGTATCTGGCCGAGCCCGGCCGGGTGCGCGAGGAAGTCGTCGTACGCGTAGGGGAAGTCCGGCCCGAACATCGTGACGGGCGGCTGCTCGTCGATGTGCTGGACGGCGGTGGGCACCGTGGACGTCATGGGGTACGGACTCCTTGCACAGTACGGAAGTTGAGGGGGCAGGCCCTCACGGCCCGGGGTGGGGACCCGGGCTCAGGGGGTCGAGTGGATCGGGGGGCTCAGACGAGGGAGGCGTAGAGGCCGGGGCGGCGGTCGCGCAGATACGGGTTGTTCGCGCGCGAGGCGGCCAGGAACTCGGGGTCGACGTCCCCCACGACCAGCTCGGTGCCCCGCCCGGCGCGGGCCCGCGCGGCGCCGTCGGGTCCGGCGAGACAGCTGAGCCCGACGAACTCGAACTCGCCCTCGGGGCCGGTCCGGTTGACGTACGCGACGTACAGCTGGTTCTCGAAGGCGCGGACCGGCACGAGGGACTCGGCGACGAACTGGAAGGGGTGCATCTGGGCGGTGGGCACCAGGAGGAGGTCGGTGCCGGCCAGCGCGTGGGCCCGTACGTTCTCGGGGAACTCCACGTCGTAGCAGATCATCATGCCGACGCGGAGGCCGTTCAGCTCGGCCTGGACGACCGGCTGCTCGCCCGGCGTGAACGCCTCCTGCTCGAAGCGGCCGAAGAGGTGCGTCTTGCGGTAGTTCGCCAGGCGGGTGCCGTCGGGGCCGATGAGCTGGGCCGCGTTGTAAACCGCGTCGCCGTCGCGCTCGGGGTAGCCGTAGACGACGGCCAGGCCGTGGCGTACCGCGATGTCGGCGATCGCCCGGGCGGAGGGGCCGTCGGCGGCCTCGGCGAGCTTGGCCACGTCGTCGCCGATGGCGTACCCGGTGAGGAACAGCTCGGGGCAGACGATCAGCCCGGCGCCGGTCGCGGCCGCCCGCCCGGCCGCCTCGTCCAGTGCCGTCAGGTTCGCGGCGACGTCCGAGAGACGGCCGGAACTCTGGAGCAGGGCGGTGCGCAACGCGGGCATGGGCAGTCCTCGGCGGGGGCTCAAGTGCTGGGTGGGGTCAATAGACGGTACGTTCCGCCGTTCGACCCCGACAAGGCGCGAGCGTTGCGCGTTGACGCGCGATTCGTTGCGCAAGGTCGCGGCTTGGCGGTGATTTGTTGTGCGGTTTTCCGCTGGGTGCGGTTCGGGGGCGCAGTGCGGGGTGCGCCCGGCTGGCCGGGACAGCTCCCCGCGCCCCCTAGGTGCCTCGGGCGTGCCTCGCGTGCGGGCCGTGCGTGGTTGCTCGCGCAGTTCCCCGCGCCCCCTAAACCCGTTCCCGACCGCGGACCGTCGTGGATCCTCGCGCAGTTCCTCCGCCCCAAAAACCCGCTTTCGTCTGCGGGTCGTCCGTGGCTGGGCGCGCAGTTCCCCGCGCCCCTTTGCGGCACCGGGTGCATGGGCATCTTCAGCCCGTCCGGCGTTTGAGGACGAGCGCCGTTCAGGCGCGAACGGGGTCTGGGGCGGAGCCCCAGGGGCCGGAACCAACCAACCCCGGGCAACGGGCGGGCGGGTGGGAAAACGGCTAGGCCGGGGAGCCTGAGGTGTAGCGGCGGAGCAGGGGCGAGAGGACCAGGACCGACTTGGTGCGCTCCACGTACGGCTCGCCCGCGATCCGCTCCAGGACCCGCTCGAAGTGCCGCATGTCCGACGCGAAGACCTGGACGATCGCGTCCGCCTCACCGGTGACGGTGGAGGCGGACGCGACCTCGGGATACCGCTCGAGCCCGCGCTTGATCGCGTCGGGCGAGGTGTTGCGACGGCAGTAGATCTCGATGAACCCCTCCGTCTCCCAGCCGAGGGCCGCCGGGTCCACCCGTACGGTGAAGCCGGTGATGGCACCCTCGGCCCGCAGCCGGTCGACGCGCCGCTTGACGGCGGGCGCGGACAGACCGATCAGCGAGCCGATGTCGGCGTAGGAGCGTCGGGCGTCTTCGGCGAGCGCGTGGACGATGCGTTCATCGAGGTCATTGAGTCGCACTGCGGGTGGATCACTTCTGTGAGGCGGTGGCCAGCCTGGAACGGCGGTAGCCGTAAGCGAAGTAGATCACGAGACCGGCGGCCATCCAGTATCCGAAGTACTCCCACGTGATCCCGGAGAGGTTCCACATCAGGTAGCCGCAGCTGAGGAAGCCGAGGATCGGGACGACCCAGCCGAGCGGCACCCGGAAGGTGCGCGGCATGTCCGGGCGGGTCTTGCGCAGGATGATGACGGCGACGTTGACCAGCGCGAAGGCGAAGAGCGTGCCGATGCTGGTGGCGTCCGCGAGGTTGCCGAGCGGCACCGCGGCGGCGAGCACGCCGCAGAACAGCGAGACGGCGATCGTGTTGGCGACCGGGGTGCCGCTGCGCGGGCTGACCTTGGCGAACACCTTGGGCACCAGACCGTCGCGGGACATCGCGAAGAGGATGCGGGTCTGGCCGTAGAGCACGGTCAGGACGACGCTGGCGATGGCGATCACGGCGCAGGCCGCGAGCAGCGTGGCCCAGAAGGAGTGTCCGGTGACGTCCTTCATGATCCCGGCGAGCGCCGCCTCCGAGCCCTCGAACTGCTTCCAGGGGCGGGCGCCTACGGCGACGAACGCGACGAGGACGTAGAGCGCGGTGACGATGACCAGCGAGAGCATGATCGCGCGGGGCAGGTCACGCTTGGGGTTCTTGGCCTCCTCACCGGCGGTGGAGGCCGCGTCGAAGCCGATGTAGGAGAAGAACAGCGTCGAGGCCGCCCCGCTCACACCGGCCGTGCCCATCGGCATGAAGTTGGAGTAGTTGCCCGACTTGAAGCCCATGAAGCCGATCACGCAGAACAGCACCAGGGCGGCGATCTTCACGCCGACCATGATGGTGTTGGCGCGGGCCGACTCGCGGGCGCCGCCGAGCAGCAGGCCCATCGCGAGGACGACGACGATCAGCGCGGGCAGGTTGAATATCCCGCCGTCGCCGGGCGGCGCGGACAGGGCGTCGGGGATGGTGACGCCGATCGTGCCGTCCAGGAACTCGTTGAGGTACTGCCCCCAGCCGACGGCGACCGCCGCCACCGAGACGCCGTACTCCAGGATCAGGCACCAGCCGCAGATCCAGGCGACGAGTTCGCCGAGCGTTGCGTAAGCGTACGAGTACGAGGAGCCCGCGACCGGGATGGAGCCCGCCAGCTCGGCGTAGGACAGAGCGGAGAAGAGCGCCGTGAGGCCGGCGAGCACGAAGGAGAGGGTGACGGCGGGCCCGGCCTTGGGGACGGCCTCACCGAGCACCACGAAAATGCCGGTGCCGAGCGTCGCACCGATGCTGATCATGGTCAGCTGCCACATGCCGAGTGAGCGCTTGAGCGAACCGCCCTCGCCCTGGCCACCCTCCTCGACCAGGCGTTCCACCGGCTTGCGCCGCATCAGACCGCTGCCGGGGCGCGGGCCCCCGGCGGCGGGTGCATCGGTCGAGGGTGGCGCTGCGCCGTGATCCAACACTGAGGTGGCTCCTTATCGCTGCCAATCGGCGGCGGGTGACCGCGACGGACCGGCCTGCCCGCACAAAGGGGTATTTCGGGCAGCATGGAGCCTTCCCGTGACCGGTTCCGCCGAGCAGGCGGTCCCCGCCACTCCACGTACGGCGAGAACCCTATGGGTTTCCGCTTCCCGGTCGTAATGCAGCAACCTTGCGCATCGGCGGTTGATCATTGCGCGCGGGCGCGCGGGGTGGGTGTTTGTTGCACATCAACGTTCGATCCGTGCGTATGCCCTGTTCGTACCGCTGTGCACGGCCTCGCGCAGTGGTCCTGGTCACGGGGCCGCCTTGACACGTGATCAGGGCTGTTGCAGGGTCGCGCCCCATGGAGCTGCACGTGCCGTACGAGACCGCCGGACCGTCGGCCGCGGGCTGGCTGGATCCGGCCCCCTTCCTGCGCGGGGTGGCCTGGCTCGACGCCGAGGGGCAGCCGGTGCGCGCCGATCCGGACGATGTGATGCGGCTGCCGTGGGACACCGGCGAGCGGGCCGCGCTGCCCATCGGAATGCGGATCGAGTTCACCGCGCGAGGAGCCGCCGCCGTGGAGGTGCGCTACCGCGCCCGGGTGCCGGAGGACGGCGCGGAGCTGCACGATCTCGCGCACACCTTCGCGCTCTGGCAGGGCGACAGCTGCGTGGCCGAGGAGACCGTGACACCCCGTCAGGAAGGTCACGTACGTCTGCAACTACCTTGCCCGGAAGGCCAGTTCACCATCCACCCGCCCGAGACGCAGGCGCCGAGGATCGTCGGGCTGCGGCCGGTCGGCGGCACGCTCGCGCCGGCCCCGCCCAAGCCGCGCTGGCTCGTCCACGGGGACTCCATCACGGAGGGCTGGTGGTCGACGCGCCCCGCGCACGCCTGGCCGGCCGTCGCGGGCCGGGCGCTGGAACTGGACACGGTGAACCTCGGCTACGCGGGCGGAGGGCGCGGTGAACTCCCCACCGCCGAACAGCTCGCGCGCCTCTCGGCCGATGTCATCACGCTCGCCTTCGGCACCAACTGCTGGTCGCGCGTGCCGTTTTCGGCCACCTTGATGTACGAGACGACGCTCGCGTTCCTGCGCCTCGTACGCCGGGGCCATCCGACGACCCCGCTGCTCCTGGTCTCCCCGCTGCTGTGCCCGGAGGCGGAGCGGACGCCCAACGCCCTGGGCGCGACGCTGGCCGAGCTGCGGGCCGCCATGGAGAAGGCGACCGGGGAGCTCATCGCGGCGGGCGATCACGCCCTTCAACTGCTGCCCGGGCAGGGCCTGTTGACCCCGGACCACCTCACGGACGGCCTGCACCCCACGGACGAGGGCCACGCCGTGCTCGGCGCGGCGGTGGCGCGGGCCCTGGCTCCCCAGGTGTCCGCGCGGACGCCAGCGGCCTCACCCGTCCCGTAGCCCCCGCACATGCCGGAGCCCCCGCGAGAGGAATCGCGGGGGCTCCGGGGCGTACGGCGGTCGGGCCCCGCCGCCGGGCGGTGACTAGCTCCAGCTGGCGTGCAGCGGCTTGCCCTCGGCGTAACCGGCGGCGGACTGGATGCCGACGACGGCCTTCTCCTCGAACTCGGCGAGCGAGGAGGCACCGGCGTAGGTGCAGGAGGAGCGGACGCCCGCGATGATCGAGTCGATCAGGTCCTCGACGCCCGGACGGGTCGGGTCGAGGAACATGCGCGAGGTGGAGATGCCCTCCTCGAACAGGGCCTTGCGGGCCCGGTCGTAGGCGGACTCGTCGCTCGTGCGGTTCTTGACCGCGCGGGCGGAGGCCATGCCGAAGGACTCCTTGTAGAGGTGACCTTCGGCGGAGGTGTGCAGGTCGCCCGGGGACTCGTAGGTGCCCGCGAACCAGGAGCCGATCATCACGTTGGAGGCACCGGCGGCCAGCGCCATGGCGACGTCGCGCGGGTGGCGCACTCCCCCGTCGGCCCACACGTGCTTGCCGAACTTCCTGGCCTCGGCGGCGCACTCCAGGACCGCGGAGAACTGCGGCCGGCCGACGCCCGTCATCATCCGGGTGGTGCACATGGCGCCGGGGCCCACACCGACCTTGATGATGTCCGCGCCGGCCTCGATGAGGTCGCGCACGCCCTCGGCGGCCACGATGTTGCCGGCGACGATCGGGACCTGCGGGTCCAGGCCGCGCACGGCCTTGATCGCGGCGATCATCGACTCCTGGTGGCCGTGCGCGGTGTCCACCACGATGGTGTCCGCGCCGGCGTCCAGGAGCTGCTTGGCCTTGCCGGCCACGTCGCCGTTGATGCCGACGGCGGCGGCGATGCGCAGCTTGCCGTCGGCGTCGGTGGCCGGGGTGTAGAGGGTCGCGCGCAGGGCGCCCTTGCGGGTCAGGATGCCGGCGAGGCGGCCGTCCTTGTCCACGGCGGGGGCGTAGCGGCGGTTGGCGTTGTCGAGCCTGTTGAAGGCCTCGCGCGGGTCGATGTCCGCGTCCAGGAGCAGCAGGTCCTTGGACATGACCTCGGACAGCTGCGTGAAGCGGTCCACGCCGGTGAGGTCCTGGTCGGTGACGACACCGACCGGCCTGCGCTCGCCGTCCACGACGACGCCCGCGTTGTGCGCCCGCTTGGGCAGCAGGGCCAGGGCGTCGGCGACGGTCTGGGTCGGGTCCAGGACGATCGGGGTGTCGAGCACGTGGTGGCGCGTCTTGACCCACGAGATGACGTCGGTGACGACCTCGATCGGAATGTCCTGGGGGATCACGACGATGCCGCCACGGCGGGCCACGGTCTCGGCCATGCGGCGGCCGGCGATCGCGGTCATGTTGGCGACGACGAGCGGGATGGTGGTCCCCGAGCCGTCGGGGGAGGCGAGGTCGACGCCCTGGCGGGAGCCCACCGCGGAGCGGCTCGGCACCATGAACACATCGTCGTACGTCAGGTCGTACGGCGGCTTGATGTCGTTGAGGAAACGCACGTGCTGAACATCCCAGTCGATCGAGGTGGCCCCAGGCATTTCAGCCAGGGGAAAAGCACGTAGTTCATTGTCCCATGTTCGTACGATCGCGCCGCCCGGGCCGATCATCCAGGGACAGGACCTTGGGCCTGGTGCGATCCTCCTAGCGCGAGCACGGGGCACAGCGCGGGACCCGCCGCCTGGTCGAGGATTTCCCGGGCGATCGCCCACTCCTCGGGGCGGGCGTCGGCGTACGGCTGCCAGCCGGTGACGATCAGCAGGCGGCCCCGGCCGGTGGCCGGAAGGTCGCTCAGGGAGTCGGCGAGCGCGTCCCAGTTGCGGCCGAACCAGTCGGGCAGGTCGAGGGCGCGGGCGAAGCGGTCCATCAGGGCCTGCTTGCCGGTGACTCCGGTCAGGTCGAGGACCACCGCGGCCCAGCCCTCGGCGCGGGCGCCGGCGAGCAGGCCGGCGAGGGGTTGGGCCGTCATCGCAGCACCGCCTTGAACGTCTTGTAGTGGTCGCCGGTGTAGTAGAACTCGCCGCCCTGCCCGGTGATCAGGCGCCGGGCGCCACGGTCGCGGGAGCCCGGGGTGTCGACGGTGTACTCGTGGTAGTAGCCGCGCTTCTGCTGCGGCAGGAGCTTCTCGAAGTTGCCGAACACGACGCCGTCCTTGCTGTACGGGAACGGGCCGCCCTTGTCGATGAGCTTGAGGGTGCTGCGGGCCTCGGGCGGCAGCTGGGCCGCCGGGACCGTGGCCATGCCCTTGGCCCAGGCGGGTGCGGAGGCGGCTGGGGAGGACCCCGGGCCCGCGGGTTTCCCGCTGTCCTTGCCGCCGCAGCCGACGAGCAGCACGGCGAGGCACGCGAGGACCGAGGCGAGGGCGATCCGGGCAAACCTGTTGATCATGCCTCGATGCTCCCATCCGGCAGGGGCGGGAGCGAATGCGTATACCGATGTTTCCGGGTCACGATGGAGCCATGCTGCTCTCCGACGTGGCCAGGACCTCGGCCGAGATCGCCGCCACCGCATCCCGCTCGGAGAAGTCCGCGCTGCTTGCCCGGCTGTTCTCGGCCACCGAACCGGACGAGGCACCCCTGGTGGTGACCTACCTCGCGGGCAGGCTCCCGCAGCGGCGCACCGGGCTCGGCTGGGCCGCCGTCAAGGACCGCCCTGCGCCCGCCGCTTCGGCCCGGCTGACCGTGCGCGAGGTCGACGAGCGGCTGGACGCGATCTCGGCGGTGGCCGGCAAGGGCGCCCAGGGCGAGCGCAGGCGCCTGGTCGGTGAGCTCATGGCGGCGGCCACCGAGGAGGAGCAGCGCTTCCTGGTCTCGCTGATCACCGGCGAGGTCCGCCAGGGCGCGCTGGACGCGGCGGCCGTCGAGGGGCTCGCCGCCGCGGCCGGCGCCCCCGCGGCGGACGTGCGGCGGGCCGTGATGCTGGGCGGCTCGCTCGGCGCCGTGGCCCGGGCGCTGCTCGCCGAGGGCCCCTCCGCGCTCGCCGCCTTCCGGCTCGACGTGGGCCGCCCGGTGCTGCCGATGCTCGCGCAGAGCGCGAAGGACGTGGCCGAGGCGCTCGACCGGCTCGGCCCGTGCGTGGTCGAGGAGAAGCTCGACGGCATCCGCGCCCAGGTCCACAAGGACGGCGACACGGTACGGGTCTTCACCCGCACCCTGGACGAGATCACCGAGCGGCTGCCCGAAGTGGTGGCCGCCGCACGGGAGTTGGCCGCCGGCCAGGCCGTGCTCGACGGTGAGGTGATCGCGCTCGGACCCGACGGTCGGCCCCGCTCGTTCCAGGACATCGCCGGACGCGTCGGCTCCCGGCTCGATGTCGCGGGCGCCCAGGACCGGTTGCCGCTCTCCCCCGTCTTCTTCGACCTGCTCTCCGTGGACGGCCGGGACCTGCTCGATCTGCCGGTGCGCGAACGCCACGCGGAACTGGTCCGCGTCGCGCCCGAGCCGCGTCGCGTACGGCGGTTCGTGGTGGCGGACCCCTCCGATCCCGAACTGCGCGCCGCCGCCGAGGAGTTCGCGGCCCGGACGCTGGAGCGCGGGCACGAGGGAGTGGTGCTCAAGGCGCTCGACTCGACGTACGCGGCGGGCCGCCGGGGCGCCTCGTGGCTGAAGGTCAAGCCCGTGCACACGCTGGACCTGGTGGTCCTCGCGGCCGAGTGGGGCCACGGCCGGCGCACCGGCACGCTCTCCAACCTGCACCTCGGGGCCCGCCGCGAGGACGGCACGTTCGCGATGCTCGGCAAGACGTTCAAGGGGCTCACCGATGTGCTCCTGGCCTGGCAGACCGAGCGGCTGCGGGAGTTGGCGGTGGCGGAGGAGCCCTGGGGGGTGCGGGTGCGGCCGGAACTCGTCGTCGAGGTGGCCTTCGACGGCGTACAGAGATCATCGCGGTACCCGGAAGGGGTGACACTGCGGTTCGCACGGGTAGTGCGCTATCGCGAGGACAAGAGGGCCTCGGACGCGGACACGGTCGCGACAGTCATCGCACTGCGCGGCGGGAGGGACTGAACCGGTGGAGCAGGGTCACAACCAGGAACGGCGCGAACGGGCACAGCGCAGGGCGCAGGAGGCGGGGCTCACGGCCGCGAGACTGACCGCGGAAGGGGTGACGGCGGTCGCACTGACCTGGGTGGACGTCGCGGGCCTCACCCGCGTCAAGGTCGTGCCGACCACGCGGCTCGCCCAGGTCGCCGCGCACGGCGTGGGCATGTCACCGGTGTTCGACGTGTACCTGGTGGACGACTCGGTCACCACCAGCCCCCACATCGGGGGTCCGGACGGCGATCTGCGGCTGATCCCCGATCTCGACCGGCTGACCGTGCTGGCCGCCCAGCCCGGCTGGGCCTGGGCGCCCGTCGACCGCTTCGAGCAGTCGGGGCAGCCGTACGACGCCTGCCAGCGGCAGTTCGCGCGCCGGATGACCGAGCGGGCCGCCGCACGCGGGATCGAGCTGCGGATGGGCTTCGAGACGGAGTGGGTCGTCGACCCGCCGCTCGCGGGGCCGGCGTACGGGATGTCCCGGGTCGTGGAGCGCTCGGAGTACGTGGGCGATGTGCTCGGCGCGCTCGAGGCGCAGGGCGTCGAGGTGCTCCAGATCCACCCGGAGTACACGGCGGGCCAGTTCGAGGTGTCGGTGGCCCCGGCGGATCCGGTGGGGGCCGCGGACCTCGCGGTCCTGGTGCGCGAGACGATCCGGGCGGTGTCGCTCCGGCACGGGCTCACCCCGTGGTTCGGGCCGGTCGTCGACCCCGAGGGCGTCGGCAACGGCGGCCATGTGCACCTCAGCCTGTGGCAGGACGGCCGCAACCTGTGCCGCGGCGGCGACGGCCCGTTCGGGATGAGCGCGGCCAGCGAGGGCTTCCTCGCGGGGATCCTCGACGCGCTGCCCGCGCTGCTCGCCATCGGCGCCCCCACCCCGGCGAGCTATCTGCGCCTCGCCCCGTCCCGCTGGGCCGGGGCCTTCCAGTGCTGGGGCCTGGAGAACCGGGAGGCGTCGCTGCGGTTCGTGGCCGGGCCGCCCGGTGCGCAGGACGCGGCGAACGCCGAGGTCAAGTCGTTCGACCCGGCCGCCAACCCCTACCTCGTGGTGGGCTCGCTGATCGCGGCGGGGCTGGCCGGCCTCGACGCGGGCCTGGCGCTGCCCGAGCCGGTGGCGGGCGACCCGGTCCACTCCGACGGTCCGCGCCGGCTGCCCGCCTCGCTGCCCGAGGCGGTCGGGCACTTCACGGAGTCGGCGGTGCTGCGCGAAGCGCTCGGCGACCGCCTCTTCGAGGCGATCGTGGCGGTGCGCCAGGCGGAGACGAAGCTCTTCGACGGCCGTACGCCGCGGGAGATCGCCGAGGCCACGCGCGGGCGGTACTGAGTGCTGCCGCTCATCGACCACCACTGCCACGGCGTACTGCGCTCGGACCCGGACGACGCCGCCTTCGAGGCGTTCCTGACCGAGTCCGACGCCCCCGCCGCGCCCGGCAGCAGCTTCTTCGACACCCAGCTGGGCTTCGCGGTGCGCCGCTGGTGCCCGCCGCTGCTCGGTCTCGAACCGCACTGCCCGCCCGCGCGCTATCTGGCCCGGCGCCGCGAACTGGGTGCCGAGGAGGCGAACCGGCTGCTCCTCGGCGCCACCGGCATCGGCACCTACCTCGTGGACACCGGCCTGCCCGGCGATCTGACGAGCCCGGCCGAGCTGGCCCGCCTGGGTGGGGCGGACGCGCGCGAGATCGTCCGCCTGGAACACCTCGCCGAGCGGTGTGGCGGACAGGAGCAGGATCCGGACAAGTTCCTCGCGGTGCTCGCCGACGCGATCGGCGCCGCCGCCGGCACGGCGGCCGGCTTCAAGTCGGTCGCCGGATACCGCTACGGACTCGACTTCGACCCCGAGCCGCCGGGCCCGGCCGAGCTCCGCGCGGCCACCGCCCAGTGGCTGGCCGCCGGGGCCGGCCGGATCGCCGACCCCGTGCTGCTGCGCCATCTGCTGTGGTCGGCGGCGCACACCGGGCTGCCGCTCCAGATCCACACCGGGTTCGGCGACCCCGATCTCCGGCTGCACCGCTGCGATCCGCTGCTGCTGACCGATTTCATCCGGGCCGTCCGCCCGACGGGCTGCCGTCTCGTCCTGCTGCACGGCTATCCGTACCACCGCAACGCGGGCTATCTGGCGCACGCCTTCCCGCACGTGTACGCGGACGTGGGCCTCTCGCTGGCGCACACGGGGGCGCGGGCGGAGGCGGTCCTCGCCGAGTTCCTCGAGCTCGCCCCGTTCGGCAAGCTGCTCTTCTCGACGGACGCGTACGGGCTCGCGGAGCTGTACGTCGTGGGGGCCAGGCTCTACCGGGAGGGGCTCGACCGGCTCCTGAACGGCTGGACCGGGTCCGGGGCGTGGTCGGCCGCCGACGCGGAACGGGTGGCGGCGCTGGTGTCGGCGGACAACGCCGAGCGGGTCTACGGCACGTGAGGCATCGGGGCCGCCGGGGGCCGGCGGCCCCCGGTGGCTCAGATTCCGTCCGGGTCCGCGCGGTCGAGGGCGGGCCGCGGCTTGGGCCCGGTCTCGTTCAGGAGGAAGTCGGCCGCGGCCGTGTCCGTGACCAGGCTGGTGACCAGGCCGGACCGCAGCACCGCGTCGATCGCGGCGGCCTTGCGCTGGCCCCCGGCGATCGCGACCACCTCGGGAATGCGGCGCAGCCGGTCCGCCTCGACCGTGATGCAGCGCTCCCCCAGGTCGCGGCCGACCCGGCGGCCCTCCGCGTCGAAGAGGTGGGCGGACATCTCGGCGGCGACACCGAGCGAGGCGTAGTGCGCCCGCTCCTCGTCGCTGAGCATGTCGTGGACCGTGGAGATGCCCGGCTCCCAGGAGCCGATGGACACCGCGGCGACGGTGACCTTGTCGAAGTACTCGAAGGCGCGGGCGATCCCGGTCTGGTTGCGCAGCGCGGCGGCGGTCGCCGGGTCGGGCAGCAGCATCGGCGCGTAGATGGGGTGGGCCTCGCCGCCGGAGACCTGGGCGGCCCGGCGCACCGCCTCGACGGAGCCGCGCTCGGCGGTGCCCGCGTCGTAGACCCCGGTCAGCTGGACGACCGTGCAGGGCGGAAGGCGGTCGAGGGCGGCGGCCATGTGGATGGTGGAGCGGCCCCAGGCCAGGCCGAGGACATCGCCCTCGCTGACCAGCTCGCCGAGCAGGTCGGCGGCGACCTCGCCGAGGTTCTCCGGGTCGGGCGAGGTCTCCTCGCCCTCCGCGGGGGACTCGACGACGACCGCGTGCCGCAGTCCGTACCGGGCCCGCAGGGCGTCCGAGCGCTCCGCGTCCAGTTCGGCGGGGACCCGGATCTCGATCCGTACGAGGTCGCGCTCCAGGGCGGTCTCCAGGACCCGGGCCACCTTGAAGCGGCTCACGCCGAACTCCTCGGCGATCTGGATCTTGGACTTGCCCTCCAGATAGAAACGGCGGGCCATGGCCGCCGCCTGCACCAGCTCCGCGGGTCCCATCCGCAGGGCTGACCGACCCGCCGACATTGCAGACACCGCGATCTCCTCACTGCTGTTCACAACTGCTGTTCACGCACCGGACTCGCTGTTCATCCTGTCAGATCCCACGGTCCTTGATCAGCCCCGCGGGGTTCCGTTCATTCAGTGGCGGCTCAGTGTGCGCACGCCCAGGGTGCGTCCGCCGTCGTCCGTTCAGCCAGGGAGCGCAGAGTGCGCACCGCTTCGGCCGGATCGTCCGCCCCGTAGACGGCCGAACCGGCGACGAAGACGTCGGCCCCGGCCTCGGCGCAGCGCTCGATCGTGGACGCCGAGACGCCGCCGTCGACCTGGAGCCAGAGTTCAAGTCCGTGTTTGCCGATCAGCTCACGGGTCCGGCGGATCTTCGGCAGCATGATGTCGAGGAAGGACTGGCCGCCGAATCCGGGCTCGACCGTCATGATCAGCAGCATGTCCAGCTCGGGGAGCAGGTCCTCGTACGGCTCGATCGGCGTCGCGGGCTTCAGCGCCATCGAGGCGCGGGCGCCCTTGGCCCGGATCTCGCGGGCGAGCCGCACGGGGGCCGCCGCCGCCTCCGCGTGGAAGGTGACCGATCCGGCCCCCGCCTCCACGTACTGCGGGGCCCAGCGGTCCGGGTCCTCGATCATCAGGTGGCAGTCCAGTGGCGTGTCCGTCGCCCGGGCGAGGGATTCCACGATGGGCACCCCGAGCGTCAGGTTCGGCACGAAGTGGTTGTCCATCACATCGACGTGCAGCCAGTCGGCACCTTCGACGGCCCTGGCCTCGTCGGCCAGTCGGGCGAAGTCCGCGGAGAGGATGCTGGGGTTGATCTGAGCCATGCCCCAAGCCTGCCATGCCCCGGGCGACTTGCCTGCCACGGTGCCGGTCGAAGCCTGACCGGATCCGCGCGAGCCGGGCGGTCCTGTGGGCCCGGCGGGGCTCCGGCGCATGATCCTTCGCCCTCGGGGGCGCCCGGCCGCACACCCTGCGGCGGGCCGTCCACCCGACGGCCGCCAAACCGTGATGCGCCCAAGTCCCTTGTGCGGCAGGCGAGTTCGGGACCGTCACGCTCGGCTGACGGAACGCGACGCCCCGCGTTCACGGGGCGTCGCGCGGCCGTCAGGCCGTGCGCCTCAGGAGCGCGAGGTACATCGCGTCCGTGCCGTGCAGATGCGGCCACAACTGGACGTCGGGACCCTCGCCGAGGCCCGCGACACCGGGCATCAGCGGGCGCACGTCGATCCACTCGGCCTCGACGGGCTCGGCGCCGCCGCGGCCCTTGAGCACGTCGTCGACGACGATCCGGGTCTCGGCCAGGTGCGGCGAGCAGGTGGCGTACCCGACGACGCCGCCGACGCGGACCGCCGACAGGGCCTCGCGCAGCAGCCCGCGCTGGAGCGGGGCGAAGCCCTCCAGGTCCTCGGGGCGCCGGCGCCAGCGGGCCTCCGGGCGGCGGCGCAGCGCGCCGAGTCCGGAGCAGGGCACGTCCACCAGGACCCGGTCGAAGGACCCCGGCAGCCACGGCGGGCGGGTGCCGTCGGCCGCGATGACCTGGTACGGGCCCGGGTTGCCGGCCAGCGCGCGCTCGACCAGGCGGGCCCGGTGCGGCTGCTTCTCGGAGGCGAGCAGGGCCGCGCCGCGCCCGGCCGCGAGGGCGGCGAGCAGGGCCGCCTTGCCGCCGGGGCCCGCGCAGCCGTCCAGCCAGCGCTCGTCGCGGCCTTCCAGCGGGGCGTTGGCGAGGGCGGCCGCCACCAGCTGACTGCCCTCGTCCTGGACACCGGCCCGGCCGTCGCGCACGGCGTCGAGCGCTCCGGGCTCGCCGCCCTCGGCCATCCGCACGGCGTACGGCGACCAGCGGCCGGGCAGGCCGCCGTCCTCGCCGAGCGCGTCGAGCAGTTCATCGGTGGTGGAGCGGCCGGGGCGGGCGACCAGGGTCACCTCGGGCCGCTCGTTGTCGGCCTCCAGGAGATCCTCGATGCCGGCCCGGCCGCCGCCGAGGGAGTCCCACAGCGCGGAGACGACCCAGCGCGGATGCGAGTGCACGACCGCGAGGTGGTCCTCGGCGTCGTCCTCGTAGGAGGGCGCGACCTTCTCCAGCCAGCCGTCGAGGTCGTTCGCCGAGATCTTGCGCAGGACGGCGTTGACGAACTTGGCCCGCCCGTCGCCGAGCACCACGCGCGCCAGCTCCACGCTCGCGGAGACCGCGGCGTGGGTGGGGATCCGGGTGCCGAGCAGCTGGTGGGCGCCGAGCGCGAGCACGTCGAGCACCGGCGGGTCGACCTCGCGCAGCGGCCGGTCGATGCAGGCCGCGATGATCGCGTCGTAGGTGCCCTGGCGGCGCAGCGTCCCGTAGACAAGTTCGGTGGCGAGCGCCGCGTCCCGGGTGTCGAAGTTCCCGCCCTCGCGCGCCTTGCGGAGCAGCGGGGGCAGGACGAGGTTGGCGTAGGCGTCGCGTTCGTCGACGGCCCGCAGGGCCTCGAAGGCAAGGATGCGGACCGGGTCCTTCTTGGGACGGCGGTACGGCTTGCCGCCCTTGCCCGCGCCGGGGTTCGGGCTGCGACGTGGCGAATCGTTCACGTGAAAGGTGCTCCGCTGATCAGATGGGGCGAACCCCTTCAGCGTACGTCCGGCGCTCCCACGCGCTCACCCGGGGCGATCCGGACCCCGCGCGCCCAGTCGGCTCCGCGCATCGGCTTCTTGCCCTGCGGCTGGACCCAGAGCAGCTCCACGGCGTGCGAGCCGGTACCCACGTACACGTTGTTCTTGGCCGCGGAGATCTCGCCGGGCGCCAGGTCGGTGCGGTCGGTGACCGGGGCGGCCTGGATCAGCTTGAGGCGCTCGCCGCGGAACACGGTCCAGGCGCCGGGCGCGGGGGTGCAGCCGCGCACCACGCGGTCGACCCGCAGCGCCGGGGCCGCCCAGTCGATGTGCGCCATCTCGACGGTGATCTTCGGAGCGAGCGAGATCCCGTCGGCGGGCTGCGGAACGGCCTTCAGGGAGCCGTCCTCGATGCCGTCCATGGTCGCCGCGAGCAGTCCGGCGCCCGCGAAGGCGAGCCGGGTGAGCAGGTCGCCGCTGGTGTCCGTGGGCCGGACCTCCTCGGTGACGGTGCCGTACACCGGGCCGGAGTCGAGCCCCTCCTCGATGAGGAAGGTCGCGGCGCCGGTGATCTCGTCGCCCGCCATGACGGCGTGCTGCACGGGCGCGGCCCCGCGCCAGGCGGGCAGCAGCGAGAAGTGCAGGTTGACCCAGCCGCGCGCCGGGATGTCGAGGGCGGCCTTGGGCAGCAGCGCGCCGTACGCCACGACCGGGCAGCAGTCCGGCGCGATCTCGCGCAGCCGGGCCAGGAACTGCTCGTCACGCGGCTTCGCGGGCTTGAGCACCTCGATGCCGGCCTCCTCGGCGCGCTCGGCGACCGGGCTCGCCACGAGCCGGCGCCCGCGCCCGGCGGGGGCGTCGGGCCGGGTGACGACCGCGGCGACCTCGTGCCGGCCGGAGGCGATCAGGGCGTCCAGGGCGGGGACGGCGACCTCGGGGGTGCCTGCGAAGACGAGCTTCACTGGGGGTTACCTCGCTTTGTCGAGAGCAGCGTCTCAGTCTATGGGCCCCCGGGCCCGGGGCCGACGCGGAGGTGCCCCGGGCCGGTGCGGCCCGCTCCCGGCGTCCCGCACGGCAGGGGCGTACGGGGACTTGTGCGCCCTGTGCATATGCCCATACGCCCCCGCAGCGTGACCACAACAGGAGGTGGCGCGTTGGTCAAGAGAGATTGACCGAATCGGGCCGCTTGTACGTCCCGCGCCTTTTCAGCACCCGCTCCACGTCAACACGGCAAACCGCACCACGCAGTACCAGCACCACCCCCAGCACCACCCCCAGCACCGACTTCACCATCCCTTTCATCGCCGGTTCGAGAGGCTTGCTCATGGCCGACCACGCAACCCACGACGCCCAAGCGCGGGCCAGCCTGCACCTGTTGGTGCGGGACATCGAGCGGGTCCGCCGACAGGTGGACGCACTGCGCACCCTCACCGCGCAGCTGGGCAACGTCTACCGCCCGCGCCGCTCCGGTCCCTCCACGGGCTTCGTCGTGTACGGACGCGCTCCGGCCCCGACCGTACGGCTCGCCCAGGAGCTGCGGGACAGCGTCGAGACGCTGGTCACCGCCGCCGTCGACTTCGACCGCTCCCTCGGCTTCTCCTGGGACGCCGTGGGCTCCGCGCTCGGCGTCACCAAGCAGGCGGTGCACCGCCGTTACGGGTCCCGCCGGGCGGGCACCCAGGCCCCGGGCCAGGTCGACACCGAGCGCCCGGCCGAGGCCACGGCGACCCGCACGCTGCCGTCGCTGCCCGCCATGCCCGCGGTGCCCGCCGCCCGTTCGATGCCGCCGCAGCCGACGGCGAGCAGCCAGTCCCTTCGCGAGGAGGTCCGCACCAGCGCCTTCCCCGGTCCCCGCAACGGCTGACCCCGCTTTCGCCCTTCGTGCCCTCGCGTCCGTACGTCTCGCGGGGGCACACCCATGTCCCGGCCAGGACGCTCAGCCGATGTCCGGCGGGTCGATCCGCAGGCGCACCGGGTCGCCGCCGCCCCGGGACAGCCGGGAGGCCTGGGCGGCCTTGAGGGCCGCGGCGAGCGCCGCGCCGCTGCCCGGCGGGACCCGTACGAGCGCCCGCTCCCAGCGCTCGCCCACCGGTGGATCGCCGGGCCGGCGCGGCCGCCCGGGGTCGGCCACCGGCAGCGGCACCGGGCCCAACACCTGTGCCTCGGGCGGCAGTTGGGCGGCCTTGAGGAAGGCTTCGACCGCTTCGGGGCGTCCGATGGCCTCGGCCATGCGGGAGACCGGGGGGAAGTTGAGCTCGGCCCGCTCGGCCAGCTCGCGCAGGGCGTGGCCGACCGGGTCCCAGCGGACCAGTGCCTGTACGGGACGCAGGGTGGGCTCGGCGACCACGACCACGGTGCCGCCCTCGTCCTGCCCGCGCACCAGCGAGGAGGCCGAGATCCAGCGCCGCAGCGCCTCCTCGCCGGCCCGGATGTCGGGCCGGCTGAGCATGGCCCAGCCGTCGAGGAGCAGCGCCGCCGCATAGCCGCCCTCGGCGACCGGCTCGGCGCCGGGGGTGGACACCACGAGGGCGGGCTGCCCGGGCACGCTGTCCAGGATGTGGTCACGCCCCGAGGTGCGCACCGGGACGGCGGGAAAGGCCCGGCCGAGCTCCTCGGCGGTGCGCCGGGCGCCGACGATCTGGGCGCGCAGCCGGTTCGCCCCGCACTCCGCGCAGTGCCAGTCGCTCTCCGCCGTCCCGCACCAGGCGCACGTCAACTCCCGCTCGTCCGGCGCCTGGAGCGGGCCCGCGCACCTCTCGCAGCGGGCGGGCGTACGGCAGCGGGCGCAGGCGAGCCTGGGTGCGTAGCCGCGCCGGGGCACCTGCACGAGGACGGGGCCGCTCTTCAGCCCCTCGCGCACGGCCTTCCAGGCCAGGCTCGGCAGGCGAGCCGCCCGGGCCGCCTCGTCGCGTGCCAGCTCGCCGTCGCCGACGGTACGCACCAGTGGGGCGGCGGCCCGGACCACCGCGCGGTCGGCGACCAGCGGCGCGGCCCAGCCGCTCTCCACCAGCTGGGCGGCCTCGACCGTGCAGCTCGTACTCCCCAGCAGGAAGCCGCACTTGTCGTGCGCGGCGCGCAGTTCGAGCACCTCGCGCACGTGCGGGAAGGGCGCGTTGTCGTCGCTGTGGCTGGAGTCCCCGTCCTCCCAGATCACGACGAGCCCCAGTTTCTCCACGGGTGCGAACATCGCGGCGCGCGTGCCGACCACGGCCCGCACGGCGCCGCGCCGCACCGCGAGCCACTGCCGGTAGCGCCGCTCGGGGCCCGACTCTGCGGTGAGCAGCGCGTGCCGGCCCTCGCCGAGCAGGGCGGTCAGCGCCGCGTCCACCCGGCCCGCGCTGCGCCCGTCGGGCACGACGACGAGGGCGCCGCGCCCCGAGGCGAGCGTCGCCCCGACGGCCCGGGCGATCTCCGTCGCCCAGTGCGGCCCGGGCAGCGCCGTCCACACCGCGCGGGGGGCGCCGCCGGTGCCCAACGCCCTGAGGAACGCGGGTCCTTGCTGGTACCGCTCCCAGGTCCCGGGCTCCGGCGGGGCCGGGGGCGGGGGCGGCTCGGGGGACGGCTTGGACTCGGCGCGGGCGTTCCTCGGCGGGACGGCGAGCTGCAGCACATCGGCGAGGCTGCCCGCGTACCGGTCCGCCACGGCCCGGGCGAGCGAGAGCATCTCCGTGCTGAGCACCCGCTCCGGCGAGACGACACCGGCCAGCGCGGCCAGCGGGCCCGCATAGTCCGACTCGGCCCGGCGCTCGACGAGGAACCCGTCGATGAGCCCGCCGCCCTCCCGGCGCCCGCCCCGCACATTGCGCGACCCCGCCCCGAAGCGCACCCGCACCCGCACCCCGGGCCGCGCGTCCGCGTCCAGCTCCTCGGGCACCGCGTAGTCGAAGAACTGGTCGAGGTGCAGCACCCCCTTGTTCACCACGACCCGGGCGACCGGCAGCTCCTTGGCGAGCGCCGCCCCCCGCCACGTCCGCGGCTTGGCCTTGGGCACCTTGGCCTTGCGCACCGTCTCCCGAATGAGCGCAAGCTGCTCGGGCCCCGCACCCTCGGCGCCCCCGCCCTGCCGTTCGTTCTCGCTGCTCACAGCCAAATTCCTACCAGACGGGACTGACAGCGGCGGCCGCCGGACGGCCCGGGAGCACGCAGGGGGCCCCGGACCGATCCCGGTCCGGGGCCCCCATGAGGTGCGGTGGCGGCTTACAGACCCGCGGCGGCGCGCAGCGCCTCCACGCGGTCCGTGCGCTCCCAGGTGAAGTCGGGGAGCTCGCGGCCGAAGTGACCGTACGCCGCGGTCTGGGCGTAGATCGGGCGCAGCAGGTCGAGGTCGCGGATGATCGCGGCCGGGCGCAGGTCGAAGACCTCGGTGATCGCGGTCTCGATCTTCTCGTTGTCGACCGTGTTGGTGCCGAACGTCTCGACGAACAGGCCCACCGGCTCGGCCTTGCCGATCGCGTACGCGACCTGGACCTCGCAGCGCGCGGCGAGGCCGGCGGCCACGACGTTCTTGGCGACCCAGCGCATCGCGTAGGCGGCCGAGCGGTCGACCTTGGACGGGTCCTTGCCGGAGAAGGCGCCGCCGCCGTGGCGGGCCATGCCGCCGTACGTGTCGATGATGATCTTGCGGCCGGTCAGGCCGGCGTCGCCCATCGGGCCGCCGATCTCGAAGCGGCCGGTCGGGTTCACCAGGAGGCGGTAGCCGTCGGTGTCCAGCTTGATGCCGTCCTCGACGAGCTGCTTGAGGACGGCCTCGACGACGAACTCGCGGATGTCGGGCGCGAGCAGCGACTCCAGGTCGATGTCGCTCGCGTGCTGCGTGGAGACGACGACCGTGTCGAGGCGGACGGCCTTGTCGCCGTCGTACTCGATGGTGACCTGGGTCTTGCCGTCGGGGCGCAGGTAGGGGATGGTCCCGTTCTTGCGGACCTCGGTCAGGCGGCGCGAGAGGCGGTGCGCGATGTGGATCGGCAGCGGCATCAGCTCGGGCGTCTCGTCGCAGGCGTAGCCGAACATCAGGCCCTGGTCGCCGGCGCCCTGCTTGTCCAGTTCATCGCCCTCTTCACCGGTGGCGGACCCCTCGACCCGCTTCTCGTACGCGGTGTCGACACCCTGGGCGATGTCCGGGGACTGGGCGCCGATGGACACCGAGACGCCGCAGGAGGCGCCGTCGAAGCCCTTCTTCGAGGAGTCGTAGCCGATTTCCAGGATCTTGTCGCGGACCAGCTGGGCGATCGGCGCGTACGCCTTGGTGGTGACCTCTCCGGCCACGTGCACCTGGCCCGTGGTGATGAGGGTCTCCACGGCGACGCGAGAGCTCGGGTCCTCGCGCAGAAGCGCGTCGAGGATCGTGTCACTGATCTGGTCAGCGATCTTGTCGGGGTGACCCTCGGTCACAGACTCCGAGGTGAAGAGACGACGGGACACAACGCTCCCTGGGGTTGCAGCGGCTGCTGGCTGATCATGGTAGGTCGCGCCGGGAGCTGCGCCCGGCTGCGGTTCCGAGACCAGTTTATCGGTCGGTTCTGCTCAATGGACCACGTGTCTCGCCACCTGGAGTCCGGAGATCTCCGGATCTGGTCGTTCCGGGGTCCCATATCCACCGCGGCGGACGCCCGGAAGGCCCCGGGCGTCGGGTCGGGCACGGTCACCGAGGCCCGCTCCGGTCTAGCCGAGACGCCGGCCCACCAGATCCCACACCGTGTCGGCGAGGGCTTCCTTGGGACCGTACGGCACCGGCGTCTCGGAGCCGTCGGCGCCGAGCACGACGGCCTCGTTCTCCTCGGAGCCGAACGTCTTGCGCTCACCGACCTCGTTGACGACGAGCAGGTCGCACCCCTTGCGCCGGAGCTTGAGACGGCCGTTGGCCAGCACGTCGTCGGTCTCGGCGGCGAAGCCGACGACCAGCTGGCCGGGCCGGGCCCGCTCGGCGGAGATCTCGGCGAGGATGTCCGGATTGCGGACGAGGGTGAGCGGGGCGGGCTCCTCGCCGTCCTTCTTCTTGATCTTCCCGGCGGCGTACGTCTCCGGCCGGAAGTCGGCGACGGCGGCCGCCATCACCACGGCGTCCGCGTCCGCCGCCGCCTTCAGCACGGCCTCGCGCAGCTGTACGGCGGTGCCGACGCGGACCACGTCCGCGCCCGCCGGGTCGGGAAGCCCGGTGTTGGCCTCGATCAGGGTGACCCTGGCCCCGCGTGCGACGGCGGTACGGGCGAGCGCGTAGCCCTGCTTGCCCGAGGAGCGGTTGCCGAGATAGCGGACGGGGTCGAGCGGCTCGCGCGTGCCGCCCGCGCTGACCACCACGTGCCGGCCGGCCAGATCCCGCTCGGCACTCCCCCGCGCGAGCACCCGGCGGCACACCTCGAACAGCTCGCCCGGGTCGGGCAGCCGCCCCTTGCCGGTGTCGACGCCGGTGAGCCGCCCGACGGCGGGCTCGACCACGACCGCGCCCCGGCGGCGCAGCGTCGCCACGTTCTCCTGGGTGGCGGGGTGCTCCCACATCTCGGTGTGCATCGCGGGCGCGAAGACGACGGGGCAGCGCGCGGTGAGCAGGGTGTTGGTCAGGAGGTCGTCGGCGAGGCCGTGGGCGGCCTTGGCGAGCATGTCGGCGGTGGCCGGGGCCACGATCACCAGGTCGGCGCCCTGTCCGATGCGGACGTGGGGCACCTCGTGGACGTCCGACCAGACCTCGGTCGAGACGGGGTGGCCGGAGAGCGCCGACCAGGTGGCCGCCCCGACGAAGTGGAGCGCGGAGGCGGTCGGCACCACCCGTACGTCGTGCCCCGACTCGGTCAGCCGGCGCAGCAGCTCGCACGCCTTGTAGGCGGCGATGCCGCCGCTGACCCCCAGTACGACCTTCGGCTTGGCCATCGAAAACTGCCTCTCCCCGCGCGCCTGATGCGTGTACGTACCCATGACACACCACAGGCCCGGCAGTCGCGCTGCCGGGCCTGTGGTGGAAACGATCTGTCGCCTACTGGGCGGGGCCCTCGATGGCCTCGGAGGTCAGCAGACCCGCGTTGATCTCGCGCAGCGCGATCGAGAGCGGCTTCTCGTGGACGTGGGTGTCCACCAGCGGGCCGACGTACTCGAGCAGGCCCTCACCGAGCTGCGAGTAGTACGCGTTGATCTGGCGGGCACGCTTGGCCGCGTAGATCACCAGGCTGTACTTCGAGTCGGTTGCCTCGAGGAGCTCATCAATCGGAGGGTTGATGATGCCCTCGGGCGCGGTAATGGAAGAGGACACTCTCTGCCTTCCGATGGGGATCGAAGATGTGAGCCGGATCATGCGAGTCGGACCGACGTCGGGTGAATGACGTCATACGACTCGATCAAACAACTCGCATCAAGGCTAGCAGCTCGCGGGCCACGTCCTCGACCGAGGTGTTGACGAGCGTCGTATCGAACTCCGCCTCGGCGGCCAGTTCGACCTTCGCGGCGGCGAGCCGGCGCTCGATGACCTCGGGCGCCTCGGTGCCCCGGCCGGTGAGCCGGCGGACCAGTTCGTCCCAGCTCGGCGGCGCGAGGAAGACGAGCTGCGCCTCGGGCATCGACTCGCGGACGAGCCGGGCGCCCTGGAGGTCGATCTCCAGGAGGACGGGCTCACCCGCTTCGAGCCGTTCGAGGACGGCCGTGCGCGGGGTGCCGTAGCGGTTGCCCGCGAACTCGGCCCACTCGAGCAGTTCGCCGTTGGCGACGAGCTTGTCGAACTCCTCGTCGTCGACGAAGAAGTACTGCACGCCGTGGCGCTCGCCGGGCCTCGGCTTGCGGGTCGTCGCCGACACCGAGAGCCAGACCTCGGGGTGGACCTTGCGCATATGAGCGACGACCGTGCTCTTGCCGACCCCGGAGGGGCCGGAGAGCACGGTCAGCCGCGGACGTGCGTCCGGGGGTACGGGGGTGGTCCCCCGGGGTGTTGCTGCCATGCGGCGATTATTCCAGCTTCTCGGGTATGCCCGAGACGTCAGGCCCCGGAGCCGCCGAACTCGCGCTCAAGGGACGCGATCTGGTTGGAGCCGAGCCCCCGCACGCGGCGGCTCTCGGAGATCCCGAGCCGCTCCATGATCTGCTTGGCGCGGACCTTGCCCACGCCGGGCAGGGACTCAAGGAGGGCGGAGACCTTCATCTTCCCGATGACGTCGTTCTCCTGGCCCGACTTGATGACCTCGTGGAGCGAGGCGCCGGAGTGCTTGAGTCGATTCTTGACCTCGGCCCGCTCCCGGCGAGCCGCGGCGGCCTTTTCGAGCGCGGCTGCGCGCTGTTCAGGGGTAAGGGGCGGAAGAGCCACGCCTACGTCACCTCGGATGTCGAACTGTCGGATACGGACCGGTGAGGAACCTAATCGCCCCACACCAGGCGAGCAACGAACAACGCACTCGCGCACGTGCTCGTCTGCTCTCGTCGGAGACTAGCGGCCAAGGCCGCTCCAGTCAGCGAGAACAGACGAAAAGTCCTGGTCAGCCTCAGCCGACCAGGACTTTTCGGACAAAACACCCCGGTTTTGGGTAAGGAAATTGTCAACGTTCGGTGTCCGGGCACCGCACGGCCTCCCGCGACCGGCGGTTTCCCCGTTCCGCGCGCCGCCCGGCGGCCGTCGTCGCATGTCGGCCGGGTGTCCGGAAATGCGCGGCGCCCCGGTGCGACGCAAGTCACACCGGGGCGCCGCCGCCGATCACGCCCGCGGGACCGCCGCGCGGACCTCGTCGGCGTAGCGGGCCGCGGCCTCGCGCAGGGCGCCGGCGTCCGGACCGTGGCGCAGCACGCCGCGGCTGACGCTGGGGACCACGTTGCGCACGGCGGAGCCGAACACGCCGGGCAGGTCGGCCGGGGTCGCGCCCTGGGCGCCGATGCCGGGGGCGAGCAGCGGGCCGTTGATGTCGAGGTCCACCCCGGCGTCGCCGAGCGTGGCGCCGACCACGGCACCGACCGAGCCGAGGGGCGAGGCGCCCGCGTTCTCGGCCTTCATGTGGTCCAGCATCAGCTGGGCGAGGGGACGGCCGTCGGCCGCGGTCGAGCGCTGGACCTCGGCGCCCTCCGGGTTGGAGGTCAGGGCGAGCACGAAGACGCCCGAGCCCGACTCGGCCGCGAGGTCGAGCGCCGGGCGCAGCGAGCCGAAGCCCAGGTACGGCGAGACGGTGACCGCGTCCGAGAACAGCGGGGAGGCGGGGTCCAGGTAGGTGGCCGCGTACGCCGCCATGGTGGAGCCGATGTCGCCGCGCTTGGCGTCCATCAGGACCAGCGCCCCGGCCGCGCGGGCCTCCTCGACCGCCTTCTCCAGGACCGCGACGCCGCGCGAGCCGAACCGCTCGAAGAACGCGGACTGCGGCTTGAGCACGGCCACCCGGTCGGCGAGGGCCTCCACGGTGATGCGGGTGAAGCGCTCCAGGCCCGCGATGTCGTCGTTCAGACCCCAGTCCGCGAGCAGGGAGGCGTGCGGGTCGATGCCCACGCACAGCGGCCCGCGGGTGTCCATCGCCTCGCGCAGTCGGGTACCGAAGGGGGTCATGCGGCGGCCTTCTTCCGGGTCTCGGCGCCGACGGCCTCGGCGAGGGTGGCGTACGGGGAGGTGGCGAGCCGGGCCGCGAGGCCCTTGTGGATCGCGCGGCCCCAGAAGGGGCCCTCGTAGATGAAGGCGCTGTAGCCCTGGACGAGGGTGGCGCCGGCGAGGATGCGCTGCCAGGCGTCCTCGGCGTTCTCGATGCCGCCGACGCCGATCAGGACGAGGCGGTCGCCGACGCGCGCGTACAGGCGGCCGAGGACCTCCAGGGAGCGCTCCTTGAGCGGGGCGCCGGACAGGCCGCCGGTCTCCTTGACGAGGCCGGCCGGGGACTTCAGGCCGAGCCCGTCCCGGGCGATCGTCGTGTTGGTGGCGATGATGCCGTCGAGGCCGAGCTCGACGGCGAGGTCGGCGACCGCGTCGATGTCCGCGTCGGCGAGATCGGGGGCGATCTTGACGAGCAGCGGGACGCGGCGGTCCGGGACGCTGCGGTCGGCGGCCTCGCGCACGGCGGTGAGCAGCGGGCGCAGCGACTCGGTGGCCTGGAGGTTGCGCAGGCCCGGGGTGTTCGGCGAGGACACGTTCACCACGAGGTAGTCGGCGTGCCGGGCGAGCCGCTCGGTCGACTTCACGTAGTCGGCGGCCGCCTCGGCCTCCGGGACCACCTTGGTCTTGCCGATGTTGACGCCGACCGTGGTGCGGAACACGGCCTTGCGGGCCGCCAGGCGCTCCGCCACGGCCGCCGAGCCCTCGTTGTTGAAGCCCATGCGGTTGATCAGCGCGCGGTCCGGCACGAGGCGGAACAGGCGCTTCTTCGGGTTGCCGGGCTGGGGCTCGCCGGTGACCGTGCCGATCTCGATGTGGTCGAAGCCGAGCATCGACATGCCGTCGATCGCGACCGCGTTCTTGTCGAAGCCGGCCGCGAGGCCGAAGGGGCCGTGCATGCGCAGGCCGAGGGCCTCGGTGCGCAGCTCCTCGTGGCGGGGCGCGAGCACGGCGGCGACGAAGGTGCGCAGGACGGGCACCCGGGCGGCGAGCCGGATCCAGCGGAAGGCCAGGTAGTGGGCCTGCTCGGGATCCATCCGCTTGAAGACGAGGTTGAAGAAGAGCTTGTACATGTTCGGTGTCCTCAGGGGCTCTTGGTGGGGGCTCATGAAGGAGGGGACTCATGAAGAGGGGGACACCGTTTCCGGTGTCCCCCTGCTTCCCCGTCTGCTAGTCGCGTGCCGCGATCAGGTGTTCCGCGTGTTCCTGGAGGGAACGCACCCCCACGTCACCGCGGTTGAGCGCGTCGATGCCCTGGACGGCGGCGGCGAGCGCCTGGACCGTGGTCAGGCAGGGCACGGAGCGGGCGACGGCCGCCGTGCGGATCTCGTAGCCGTCGAGCCGGCCGCCGGTCCCGTACGGCGTGTTGACGATGAGGTCGACCTCGCCGTCGTGGATCAGCTGGACGATCGTCTTCTCGCCGTTCGGGCCCTCGCCCTCGCTGAGCTTGCGCACCACGGTGGCGTTGATGCCGTTGCGGCGCAGCACCTCGGCGGTGCCGGAGGTGGCCATCAACTCGAAGCCGTGGGCGACCAGTTCACGCGCCGGGAAGATCATCGTGCGCTTGTCACGGTTGGCGACCGAGATGAACGCGCGGCCCTTGGTCGGCAGCGGACCGTAGGCGCCCGCCTGCGACTTGGCGTACGCGGTCCCGAACACCGAGTCGATGCCCATGACTTCACCGGTGGAGCGCATCTCCGGGCCGAGCACGGTGTCGACGCCGCGCCCGTGGACGTCGCGGAAGCGGCTCCACGGCATCACGGCCTCCTTGACGGAGATCGGCGCGTCCAGCGGCAGGGTGCCGCCGTCCCCGGCCTTCGGCAGCATGCCCTCGGCGCGCAGCTCGGCGATGGTGGTGCCGAGCGAGATGCGGGCGGCGGCCTTCGCGAGCGGCACCGCGGTCGCCTTCGAGGTGAAGGGGACGGTGCGCGAGGCACGCGGGTTGGCTTCGAGGACGTACAGGATGTCGCCCGCCATGGCGAACTGGATGTTGATCAGTCCGCGGACGCCGACTCCCTTGGCGATGGCCTCGGTCGAGGCCCGCAGGCGCTTGATGTCGAAGCCGCCGAGCGTGATCGGGGGCAGCGCGCACGCCGAGTCGCCGGAGTGGATGCCGGCCTCCTCGATGTGTTCCATGACGCCGCCGAGGTAGAGCTCGGTGCCGTCGTAGAGGGCGTCCACGTCGATCTCGATCGCGTCGTCGAGGAAGCGGTCGACCAGGACCGGCCGGGTGGGGCTGATCTCGGTGGACTCGGCGATGTACGAGGCGAGCCGCTCCTCGTCGTACACGATCTCCATGCCGCGTCCGCCGAGCACGTACGACGGACGTACGAGGACCGGGTAGCCGATCTCGTCGGCGATGGCCTTGGCGCCCTCGAAGGTGGTGGCGGTGCCGTGCTTGGGCGCGGGCAGGCCGGCCTCGGCGAGCACGCGGCCGAAGGCGCCGCGGTCCTCGGCGGCGTGGATGGCCTCGGGCGAAGTGCCCACCACCGGGACGCCGTTGTCCTTGAGCGCCTGCGAAAGACCCAGCGGGGTCTGGCCGCCGAGCTGGACGACGACGCCCGCGACCGGGCCCGCCAGGGTCTCGGCGTGCACGATCTCCAGGACGTCCTCGAGCGTGAGCGGCTCGAAGTACAGGCGGTCGGAGGTGTCGTAGTCCGTGGAGACGGTCTCCGGGTTGCAGTTGACCATCACGGTCTCGTAGCCCGCCTCGCTCAGCGCGAAGGAGGCGTGGACGCAGGAGTAGTCGAACTCGATGCCCTGGCCGATGCGGTTGGGGCCCGAACCCAGGATGATCACCGCGGGCTTGGTGCGCGGCGCGACCTCGCTCTCCTCGTCGTAGGAGGAGTAGAAGTACGGGGTCTTGGCGGCGAACTCGGCGGCGCAGGTGTCGACCGTCTTGTAGACCGGGCGCACCCCGAGGGCGTGCCGGACCTCGCGGACGACGTCCTCGCGCAGGCCGCGGATGTCGGCGATCTGGGCGTCGGAGAAGCCGTGCCGCTTGGCCTCGGCGAGCAGCCCGGGCTCGAGCTTCTCGGCGGCGGCCAGCTCGTCGGCGATCTCCTTGATGAGGAAGAGCTGGTCGACGAACCAGGGGTCGATCTTCGTGGACTCGAAGACCTCTTCCTGGGTGGCGCCCGCGCGGATCGCGTACATGACGGTGTTGATGCGTCCGTCGGTCGGCCGCTTGGCCTCTTCGAGCAGGACGTCCTTGCTGCCGACCGGGCCTGTGAAGTCGAACTGCGAGCCCTTCTTCTCCAGGGAGCGCAGCGCCTTCTGGAGGGCCTCGGTGAAGTTCCGGCCGATCGCCATGGCCTCGCCCACCGACTTCATGGTGGTGGTGAGGGTGGAGTCGGCGGAGGGGAACTTCTCGAAGGCGAAGCGCGGGGCCTTCACCACGACGTAGTCGAGGGTCGGCTCGAAGGAGGCCGGCGTCTTCTCGGTGATGTCGTTGGGGACCTCGTCGAGGGTGTAGCCGATGGCGAGCTTGGCCGCGATCTTGGCGATCGGGAAGCCGGTGGCCTTCGAGGCGAGCGCGGAGGACCGCGAGACGCGCGGGTTCATCTCGATGACGATGACGCGGCCGTCGTCGGGGTTGATCGCGAACTGGATGTTGCAGCCGCCGGTGTCGACGCCGACCTCGCGGATGATCGCGATGCCGATGTCGCGCAGCCGCTGGTACTCGCGGTCGGTCAGCGTCATCGACGGGGCGACGGTGATCGAGTCGCCGGTGTGCACGCCCATCGGGTCGAAGTTCTCGATGGAGCAGACGACCACGACGTTGTCGTTCTTGTCGCGCATCAGCTCCAGCTCGTACTCCTTCCAGCCGAGGATGGACTCCTCGAGGAGCACCTCGGTGGTCGGCGAGAGGGTGAGGCCCTGGCCGGCGATGCGGCGCAGCTCCTCCTCGTCGTGCGCGAAGCCGGAGCCGGCGCCGCCCATGGTGAAGGAGGGGCGTACGACGACGGGGTAGCCGCCGAGCTCGTCGACGCCCTTGATGACGTCGTCCATGGAGTGGCAGATGACCGAGCGGGCGGACTCGCCGTAGCCGATCTTCTCCTTGACGGCCGCGACGACACCCTTGAACAGGTCGCGGTCCTCGCCCTTGTTGATGGCCTCGACGTTGGCGCCGATCAGCTCGACGCCGTACTTCTCCAGGACGCCCTGCTCGTGCATGGAGATCGCGGTGTTGAGCGCGGTCTGGCCACCGAGGGTGGGCAGGAGCGCGTCGGGGCGCTCCTTGGCGATGATCTTCTCGACGAACTCGGGGGTGATCGGCTCGACGTACGTGGCGTCGGCGATCTCCGGGTCGGTCATGATCGTGGCCGGGTTGGAGTTGACCAGGATCACCCGCAGGCCCTCGGCCTTGAGGATGCGGCAGGCCTGGGTGCCGGAGTAGTCGAACTCGGCGGCCTGGCCGATGACGATCGGGCCGGAGCCGATGACCAGAACGGACTGGATGTCGGTGCGCTTAGGCACGCTCGGCCTCCATCAAGGTTACGAAGCGGTCGAAGAGGTACGCGGCGTCGTGCGGGCCCGCGGCCGCCTCGGGGTGGTACTGGACGCTGAAGGCCGGCTGGTCGAGCAGCTGGAGGCCTTCGACGACCTGGTCGTTCAGGCAGACGTGCGAGACCTCGGCGCGCCCGAAGGGCGTCTCGGAGACCTTGTCGAGCGGCGCGTCGACGGCGAAGCCGTGGTTGTGCGCGGTGACCTCGACCTTGCCGGTCGTGCGGTCCTGCACCGGCTGGTTGATGCCGCGGTGGCCGTACTTCAGCTTGTAGGTGCCGAAGCCGAGGGCGCGGCCGAGGATCTGGTTGCCGAAGCAGATGCCGAACAGCGGGGTCCTGCGCTCCAGGACCGCCCGCATCACGGCGACGGGGCCGTCGGCGGTGGCCGGGTCGCCCGGGCCGTTGGAGAAGAACACGCCGTCGGGGTTCACGGCGTACACGTCCTCGGCGGTGGCGGTCGCGGGCAGCACGTGCACCTCGATGCCGCGCTCGGCCATGCGGTGCGGGGTCATGCCCTTGATGCCGAGGTCCACGGCGGCGACGGTGAACCGCTTCTCGCCGATCGCGGGGACGACGTAGGTCTCCTTGGTGGCGACCTCGGCGGACAGGTTAGCGCCCTTCATCTGCGGGGCTTCCTTGACGCGGGCCAGCAGGGCCTCGTCGCGGACGCCCTTCCAGGCCTCGCCGGAGAAGATGCCGACGCGCATGGCGCCCCGCTCGCGCAGGTGGCGGGTGAGGGCGCGGGTGTCGATGCCGGAGATCCCGACGACGCCCTGCTTGACGAGCTCGTCGTCCAGGGTGCGGCGCGAGCGCCAGTTGGACGGGAGGCGGGCGGGGTCGCGCACGACGTACCCGGCGACCCAGATCCGGCCGGACTCGGGGTCCTCGTCGTTCACACCGGTGTTGCCGACGTGCGGGGCCGTCATCACGACGACCTGGCGGTGGTACGACGGGTCGGTGAGGGTCTCCTGGTATCCGGTCATGCCGGTGGAGAACACGGCCTCGCCGAAGGTCTCCCCCACGGCCCCGTAGGCGCGGCCGCGGAAGATGCGGCCGTCCTCCAGGACGAGTACGGCGGGAGCTTTGGCGGCTCCCCGGGTGGAGGTGGTCATCGTGCGGCGCCTTCCGTCGTGGTGGGTGGTGCGGAGATCTCGGTCATGGAGTTGATGGCTTCGACCCAGGCCGGGTGCTGTTCGGCCCGGTCGGAGCGGAAGCCCGAGTCGATGAGCTTGTCGCCGTGGCTCCAGGTGACGACGAGCAGGCCGCCCTCGGTGAGGACCTTGCCCGCGATGCCCTTGTCGAGCCGGGCCTCGCGCAGCTGGGCGGCCGGGACGAAGAAGTCGTTCGCGCCGGGGCGTACGACCTCCAGACCCGCGTCCGTCAGGGTGAGCTCGGCCTTGCTGCGGACGCCCAGGCCGTGCGCCACGATGCGGTCGAGCCACTGCCCGGCGGTGGTGGAGCCGTGGTAGCGGCCGCTCAGCTCCAGTTTCGCCTCGCCGGGCGTCTCGGGCGCGGTGGGGAGGTCGGGCAGGTCGGCCTGGAGGCGGCCGCGCCACTGCCAGCCCTGGCGCATCAGCCAGTAGACGAGCGCCACGAACAGCGCGAGTCCGACGAGCCAGCCGATGCGTCCGCCCCAGTTGGTCACCTCGGCGGACTTCTCCTCGGCGGCCAGATTGATCAGTGATGCGTACGTCACGCCAGCTTCCCGTCCACGACCGTTGCCCGGCCCCGCAGGAAGGTGTGGGTGATGCGCCCGGGCAGCTCGCGACCCTCGTAGGGGGTGTTGCGGCTGCGGGAGGCGAAGCCCGCGGGGTTCACCTCACCACGGTATGCCGGATCGACCAGGGTCAGGTTGGCGGGTTCGCCTGCCGAGACGGGGCGTCCGTGGCCGGTCGCCTGCCCGATCTCGGCGGGCTTGTGGGCCATGCGGTCGGCGACGCCGGCCCAGTCGAGCAGCCCGGTCTCGACCATCGTGTGCTGGACGACGGAGAGCGCGGTCTCCAGGCCGACCATGCCCATGGCGGCCGCGGCCCACTCGCAGTCCTTGTCCTCGTGCGGGTGCGGGGCGTGGTCGGTGGCGACGATGTCGATGGTGCCGTCCGCGAGGGCCTCGCGCAGGGCCAGCACGTCGCGCTCGGTGCGCAGCGGCGGGTTGACCTTGTAGACCGGGTTGTAGGAGCGGACCAGCTCGTCGGTGAGGAGCAGGTGGTGCGGGGTGACCTCGGCGGTGACGTCGATGCCGCGCGACTTGGCCCAGCGGACGATCTCGACCGAGCCGGCCGTCGAGAGGTGGCAGATGTGCACGCGGGAGCCGACGTGCTCGGCGAGCAGCACATCGCGGGCGATGACCGACTCCTCGGCGACGGCGGGCCAGCCGCCGAGGCCGAGCTCCGCCGACACGACACCCTCGTTCATCTGGGCGCCCTCGGTCAGGCGGGGCTCCTGGGCGTGCTGGGCGACGACGCCGCCGAAGGCCTTCACGTACTCCAGGGCGCGGCGCATGATCACGGCGTCGTGGACGCACTTGCCGTCGTCGGAGAAGACGGTGACCCCGGCGGCCGAGTCGTGCATGGCGCCGAGCTCGGCGAGCTGCTTGCCCTCCAGGCCGACGGTGACGGCGCCGATGGGCTGCACGTCGCAGTAGCCGGACTCCTTGCCGAGCCGCCAGACCTGCTCGACGACGCCCGCGGTGTCGGCGACGGGGAAGGTGTTGGCCATGGCGAAGACCGCGGTGTAACCGCCGCGTGCGGCCGCCTGGGTGCCGGTGAGGACGGTCTCGGAGTCCTCGCGGCCGGGCTCGCGCAGGTGGGTGTGCAGGTCGACGAGACCGGGCAGCAGGATCTGGCCCTCGGCGTCGACGACGGTCGCGTCCCCCGCGTCCAGGCCGGTGCCGACCGCTGCGATGGTCTCGCCGTCGATCAGGACGTCCTGGACGTCGCCGCCGAGGACCTTCGCACCACGGATCAGGATCTTGCTCATGGTTACTTGTTCTCCGAATCGGTGGGACGGGCGTGGCTGACGGCGGGCTCGTTGCCGCCGAGCAGCAGGTACAGGACCGCCATGCGGGTGTGGACGCCGTTGGCGACCTGCTCGACGACCGTGCAGCGGTCGGAGTCGGCGACCTCGGCGGTGATCTCCATGCCACGCACCATCGGGCCCGGGTGCATCACGATGCCGTGCTCGGGCATCTTGGCCATGCGCTCGCCGTCGAGCCCGTAGCGCCGCGAGTACTCGCGCTCGGTCGGGAAGAAGGCGGCGTTCATGCGTTCGCGCTGCACACGCAGCATCATCACCGCGTCGGACTTCGGCAGCACGGCGTCCAGGTCGTAGCTGACGTCGCAGGTCCAGTGGTCGACGCCGACCGGGAGCAGCGTCGGCGGGGCCACCAGGGTGACCTCGGCGCCGAGCGTGTGCAGCAGGTCGACGTTGGAGCGGGCGACCCGGCTGTGCAGCACGTCGCCGACGAGGGTGATGCGCTTGCCGGCCAGGTCCTGGCCGAGCGCGTCCCTGCCGACCAGGCGACGGCGCATGGTGAACGCGTCGAGCAGTGCCTGGGTGGGGTGCTGGTGGGTGCCGTCGCCGGCGTTGATGACCGGGGCGTCGATCCAGCCGGAGGTGGCGAGCCGGTAGGGGGCGCCGGAGGCGCTGTGCCGGATGACGACGGCGTCGACGCCCATCGCCTCCAGGGTCTGCGCGGTGTCCTTCAGGGACTCGCCCTTGGAGACCGAGGAGCCCTTGGCCGCGAAGTTGATGACGTCGGCCGACAGGCGCTTCTCGGCGGCCTCGAAGGAGATCCGGGTGCGGGTGGAGTCCTCGAAGAAGAGGTTGCAGATGGTCCGGCCGCGCAGGGCGGGGAGCTTCTTTATCGGCCGGTCGGAGACGCGGGCCATCTCTTCGGCGGTGTCGAGGATGAGCACGGCGTCGTCGCGGGTGAGGTCGGCGGCCGAGATGAGGTGACGCATCATCTGGGGGTTCTCCAGGTGTGGTGGAGGATTTGGGCGTGCGAGCGCGCAGAAGCAGCCCGTACGGGTCGGTGTGGGCCGTACGGGGGTGGTGGGAGCTACTGCTCGCCGGCCGGAGCGGTCTGCTTGACCCCGAGCAGCACGGCGTCGCGGCCGTCCTCCTCGGCGAGCTGGACCTTGACCGTCTCCCGCAGCGACGTGGGGAGGTTCTTGCCGACGTAGTCGGCGCGGATCGGGAGTTCGCGGTGACCGCGGTCGACGAGGACCGCGAGCTGGACGGCGCGCGGGCGGCCGATGTCGCCGAGCGCGTCGAGGGCGGCGCGGATGGTGCGGCCGGAGAAGAGGACGTCGTCGACGAGGACGACCAGGCGGCCGTCGACGCCGTCGCCGGGGATCTCGGTGCGGCCGAGCGCGCGGGCGGGCTTCATCCGCAGGTCGTCGCGGTACATGGTGATGTCGAGGGAGCCGACCGGGGTCTTGCGTCCGGTGATGCCTTCGAGCTTCACGGCCAGCCGCTCGGCGAGGAAGACCCCGCGGGTCGGGATGCCGAGGAGCACCACGTCGTCGGCGCCCTTGGCACGTTCGACGATCTCGTGGGCGATGCGGGTCAGGACGCGGGCGATGTCGGGGCCTTCGAGAACGGGCCGCGCCGCATCGGGGTGCGCCGGATCCTGCTGGTGGTGCGGGTGCTGCGTGTCCATATGAAACGGACCTCCTTCTCCGCCTCACGGGACGGACCTTAAAGGACGCCGGAATTGCGTCACCAACGGTACCAGGGCCCGGGACCCGCCCGACACCGGGTCGTCACCCGAACGGGTGAGCCGGGCCGGGGAATCGCCGTGACCTGTACGGCCCGCCGTACGCGGAGCCCGTCACTCCTGCGGGGCGGGGGTGTGGACCATTCGGCTTGACGCGGCCAAGTAACGCTGCGTAACCTCACAGTGAGTTACAGCCGCGCGGCGGAGCCGCACGTTGTCACAGCGTCCGGGGAGCTATATGTCCAGCGAATACGCAAAACAGCTCGGGGCCAAGCTCCGCGCCATCCGCACCCAGCAGGGCCTCTCCCTCCACGGCGTGGAGGAGAAGTCCCAGGGCCGCTGGAAGGCCGTCGTGGTCGGCTCGTACGAGCGCGGCGACCGCGCCGTGACCGTACAGCGCCTTGCCGAGCTGGCGGACTTCTACGGCGTTCCGGTGCAGGAACTGCTGCCGGGCACCACGCCGGGCGGGGCCGCCGAGCCGCCGCCGAAGCTGGTCCTCGACCTTGAGCGCCTCGCGCACGTGCCGCCGGAGAAGGCGGGCCCGTTGCAGCGTTACGCGGCGACCATCCAGTCGCAGCGCGGCGATTACAACGGCAAGGTCCTCTCGATCCGCCAGGACGATCTGCGCACCCTTGCCGTCATCTACGACCAGTCCCCCTCGGTGCTGACCGAGCAGCTGATCAGCTGGGGCGTCCTGGACGCGGACGCCCGCCGTGCGGTCGCCCACGAAGAGGGCTGACACCACTTCAGCAGAAACGTGCCGTCGGGCCCGTCGGGAGCACTCGCTCCCGGCGGGCCCGACGGCTTTCCGCGCGGCTTTCCGCCCGCGGCGCCCGAGCATGCCGAAGGGCCCGCAGCACGCGTCGTGCTGCGGGCCCTTCGAAGGCCTTGGGCCCCGCCGGGCGACTAGTCCCGGCGCAGGCTCGGCTTGAGGTCCTTGAAACGGGCGAGCAGGCCGTTGACGAAGGCCGGGGAGTCGTCCGTGGAGAACTCCTTGGCCAGCTGGACGGCCTCGTCGATGACGACCGCGTCGGGCGTCTCGTCCTCCCAGACCAGCTCGTACGCGCCGAGGCGCAGGATGTTCCGGTCGACGACCGGCATCCGGTCGAGCGTCCAGCCCACCGCGTACGTGGAGATCAGGTCGTCGATGCGGTCCACATGGCCCGCGTAGCCCTCGACGAGCTGCATCGTGTACTCGGCGACCGGCGGCTGACGGTCGTCGGACCGCGAGTGCCGCACCCAGTCCGCGAGGACCGTCTGCACGGACTCACCGCGCTGGTCGGCCTCGAAGAGGATCTGGAAGGCGCGCTTGCGGGCCTTGTTCCGGGCAGCCACGGTTAGCTGTTCACCCGGCCGAGGTAGTCGCCGGTGCGGGTGTCGACCTTGATCTTCTCACCGGTGGTGATGAAGAGCGGGACGCCGATCTCGTAACCGGTCTCCAGGCGGGCCGGCTTGGTGCCGCCGGTGGAGCGGTCGCCCTGGACGCCCGGGTCGGTGTGCTCGATGACCAGCTCGACGGCGGCGGGGAGCTCGACGTAGAGCACCTCGCCCTCGTGCTGGGCGACCGAGGCCGTGAAGCCCTCGATCAGGAAGTTGGCGGCGTCGCCGACAGCCTTGCGGTCGACCATCAGCTGGTCGTAGGTGCTCATGTCCATGAAGACGAAGTACTCGCCGTCCATGTACGAGAACTGCATGTCTCGGCGGTCGATGGTGGCCGTCTCGACCTTCACACCGGCGTTGAAGGTCTTGTCGACCACCTTGCCGGAGAGCACGTTCTTGAGCTTGGTGCGCACGAAGGCCGGGCCCTTGCCGGGCTTGACGTGCTGGAACTCGACGACGGACCAGAGCTGGCCTCCGTCGAGCTTGAGCACCAGGCCGTTCTTGAGGTCGTTCGTGGAAGCCACGGTTGCGGAATCTCCTGGACTGAAAGCTGGTGGACGACCGAGGGTACGTACACGGGGCACGTACGCGTGCTAGAGCGCTAGCAGCTCCTTGGTCGTGATGGTGAGTAGCTCGGGGCCGCCGTCCGCCTCGGGGCGTACGACGAGCGTGTCATCGATCCGGACGCCGCCCCGGCCCGGGAGGTGGACCCCCGGTTCGACGGTGACCGGCACGCAAGTGTCCAGTTTACCCATGGCTCCAGGTGCGAGCTGCGGCTCCTCGTCGATTTCGATCCCGACGCCATGTCCGGTGAGCGGTCCGAAGGCCTCCGCATGGCCCGCGGCGTCCAGCACCTGACGGGTCGCGCGGTCCACCGCGCGGTACTCGGCGCCCGGCAGGAGGGCCTCCCGGCCGGCCCGCTGGGCTGCGAAAACGGCGTCGTACAGCTCGATCTGCCAGTCCGCCGGGGTGGTGCCGATCACGAAGGTGCGGCCGATCTCGCAGCGGTATCCCCGGTAGGTGGCGCCCAGGCAGACCGAGAGGAAGTCGCCCTCCTCGACCCTGCGGTCCGCCGGACGGTGGCCCGCCCGGCCGGAGTTGGGGCCGGTGCCGACCGACGTCATGAAGGCGGGGCCGTCGGCGCCGTGGTCGACGAGGCGGCGCTCCAGCTCCAGGGCGAGGTGCCGCTCGGTGCGGCCCACCAGGATCGACTCCAGGAGCTCGCCCAGGGCCTGGTCGGTGATCTCGGCGGCGATGCGCAGACAGGCGATCTCGTCCTCGTCCTTGACCAGGCGGCGCTGTTCGACGGCGCCGCCCAGATCGCTCAGGAGCAGCCCGGGCGCCACCGAGCCGAGCGCGCGGTGGCGGGCCACGGAGAGGTGGTGCTCCTCCACGGCCAGCGAGTCCGCGCCGCTGGCCTGGGCGAGGTCGGCGGCCGCGACGGCGGGGTCACCGCCGGGGGCGGGCAGCACGATGAGCCGCAACTGCTCGTCCAGATGCCCCTCGATGAGGTCGCCGGACGGCGTGCGCGGGCACAGCAGGACGTCCTCGGCGGGGCCGAGCAACAGGACCGCGCCCGGCGGGGCACCGCCGGACAGATAGCGGACATTGGCCGGGCGGGAGACCAGGGCGGCCGCGCTGCCTGCGGCCGCGCAGCGGTCCCGCAGCCAGCCGCGGCGCACCGCGAACACCTCTGACATGCCCCGAGCGTATGAGCGGGGGCGCGGGTCGGCCGTCTCAGCGCGTCCGACCGGGGGCCGCCCCGGTAGTCGGTCCGTCCTCGTCCTCAATCGCCGGACGGGCTCGGGGGGCTGCTCCCCGGTTCTTCGGCCGCGGGCCGTCCCGGGCTGGTCGCGCAGTTCCCCGCGCCCCTGGCGGCACCGATGCGGGCCGGCGCCGGTTCCGTAAGGAGCGCGGGGCTGTGAGATCCGGACCCACACGATCCGCAGCCGGGGAACCGGGGAGCAGCCCCGAAGGGGCGCGAGGAACTGCGCGACCAGCCACACACGGCCCGCAGCCGAAAACCGGCCCCCTCAGGGGCGCGGGGAACTGCGCGAACGGCCCGTACGGCCCGCAGTCGACTAACCGCCCCCCGGACGGGAACGGCGCTACCAGCTCGGGGGGCTCGCGATCGTTCTGGCCAGGACGTCGTCCAGGAGGCGGGCCGTGGTGGGGACGTCGTACTGGGAGTTGTCGATGATCGGGAGGCCCGAGCCGTACCAGCCGGCCATGCGGCCGTGGATGCCCGCGACCTCCTCGTCCGAAAGCCGGCGGTTGCCGCTGCGCTCCGCGTTGCGCTCCAGGACGACTTCGAGGCCCGGCAGGAGCACGACCGGCAGCAGGCCCGGGCCCACGTGCCGCTTCCAGCCGCCGAGGCCGACGACCGGCCGGTCGGGGAAGACCGCGTCGTCGAGGATGCAGGAGATCCCGTTGGCCAGGAAGTTGCGCGCGGCGAAGCCGCAGGTGCGGCGGGCCAGGCGGTACTGGGCCTCGGAGTGGTCGTTCCAGCCCGACTGGGGGTCGGCGAACCCCGAGCACACCCACTCGCGTACGTCGTCGAGGCTGATGTGCGCGGTGGGCACCCGGCGGTGCTGCGCCCAGTACCGGGCCACGGTCGTCTTGCCGGCGCCCGCGGGGCCGATGAGCAGCACGGCGAGCGTGGTGGCGCCGGTCCCCTCGGGCGCCTGCGGCATCGGTACCGGGCCGCCGGGCGGCAGTGCGACGTGCCCGGTGGTGTCCCGGGACGGCGGCCGGGCCGAGGCGTGCTGGGGCGCGGGTCCCTGCCAGCCCTGGCCGGGCGGCTGTTGGGTGCCGGGGTGGTGCGGGGCCGGGGGCGACGGCGGGTGGGCCGGGAGCTGGGTGGCTCCGGGCCCGGGCTGGAACGGCGGGGTGCCCGGCGCGCTCGGCCTCAGCCGGGCGGTGCCCTCCGGCTCGACTCCCTGGGCCCAGTCGTGCGGGGGCTGCCCCGGGGCGTGGGGCGGCGGCAGCGGAGCCCCCCCTGCGTGCTGCATCCGGTGCCACTCCGTCTCGTACAGGCAACTGGCGCTGGTCGGGCGCCCGTCGTGCGGGGCGGCCCGGTGCAGAACCGTACCTCCCCCGGCCGCCACAGTGTGAACGGCCGGGGGGCGGCAACAGTGCCCCGTCAGCCGAGTTCGTCGGCCAGTTCGTCGGCGAGCGCGCGCAGCGCGAGCCGGTAGGAACCGATGCCGAAGCCCGCGACGGTACCGGTGGCGACGGGCCCGATCACCGAGGTGTGGCGGAATTCCTCACGGGCGTACGGGTTCGAGATGTGCACCTCGATGAGCGGCGCGGTGCGCTGGGCCGCCGCGTCACGCATTCCGTACGAATAGTGGGTGAAGGCGCCCGGGTTGATGACGACCGGAATTCGACCGTCCGCGGCCTCGTGCAGCCAGCGGATGAGCTCGCCCTCGTCGTTGGTCTCGCGTACCGAGACCTCGAAGCCGAGTTCCTTGCCGAGCCCTTCGCAGACCTCGACGAGGCCCGCGTAGGTGGTGGCGCCGTACACGTCGGGCTCGCGGGAGCCCAGGCGGCCCAGGTTGGGGCCGTTGAGGACGAACACCCGCCGGGTCACGCGGAGACCTCCCCGTAGGCGGCGAGCAGCACCGCCGGGTCCGGGCCCTCCAGGACGGTCGGCTTGGCGAGGCCGTCCAGGACGATGAAGCGCAGCAGGTTGCCGCGGGACTTCTTGTCCAGCTTCATGTTCTCCAGGAGCTTGGGCCACTGGTCGCCGCGGTAGGTGAGCGGCAGGCCGACCGACTCCAGGATCGCGCTGTGCCGGTCGGCGGTCGCGTCGTCCAACCGCCCTGCCAGGCGGCCGAGTTCGGCCGCGAAGACCATGCCGACGGAGACGGCGGCGCCGTGCCGCCACTTGTAGCGCTCGTTCTTCTCGATGGCGTGCGCGAGGGTGTGGCCGTAGTTGAGGATCTCGCGCAGACCCGACTCCTTCAGGTCGTTGGAGACCACTTCGGCCTTGACCCGGATGGAGCGCTCGATGAGCTCGGCGGTGTGCGGGCCCGCGGGGGTGCGGGCGCCTGCCGGGTCGGACTCGATGAGGTCGAGGATGGCCGGGTCCGCGATGAAGCCGGTCTTGATGACCTCGGCCATGCCCGACACGTAGTCGTGGACGGGCAGCGAGTCGAGCGCGACCAGGTCGCACAGCACGCCGATGGGCGGGTGGAAGGAGCCCACCAGGTTCTTGCCCTCGGCGGTGTTGATGCCGGTCTTGCCGCCGACGGCCGCGTCCACCATGCCGAGCACGGTGGTCGGCACCGAGATCCAGCGCACTCCGCGCAGCCAGGTGGCCGCGACGAAGCCCGCGAGGTCGGTGGTGGCGCCGCCGCCCACGCCGATGACGACATCGGTGCGGGTGAAGCCGGACTGGCCGAGCGCCTTCCAGCAGTAGGCGGCGACCTCGGCGGTCTTGGCCTCCTCGGCGTTGGGGACCTGGATGGCGATGGCCTCGTAGCCCTCGGCGGCGAGGTCCAGACGGATCGCGTCACCGGTGCCGGCCAGGGCCTCCGGGTGGATGATCGCGATCCGCTTCGCCTCGTCACCGACGAGCCCGGCCAGTTCGCCCAGCAGGTTGCGGCCGACGAGCACTTCGTAGGGGTCAGTGCCGGCGCTGCCGCCGACCTGGATCCGGGTGGGTGCCTGCTCCGTCATGCGTCCTTCAACTCCAGTGCGTCGAGGACCGCCTGGGCGACCTCTTCGGGGGTGCGCTCGTCGGTCGCGACGACCGCACGGGCCACTTCGGTGTACAGATGACGCCGCGCGTCCATCAGCTCGCGCCACTGCCGGCGCGGGTTGACGGCGAGCAGCGGCCGGGCGGTGTTCAGGCCGACGCGCTTGACCGCCTCCTCGACGTCCATCGAGAGATAGACGACGGGGTGCGGCGCGAGGAGCGCGCGGGTGTCGTCGTCGAGGACGGCACCGCCGCCGAGCGCGAGCACACCGGGGTGCTCGGCGAGCGCGGCGCGTACCGCGGCCCGCTCCAGGGCCCGGAAGTGCGGCTCGCCGTCCTCGATGAAGATGTCCGAGATGGGGCGGCCCTCGGCGGCCACGATGTCGGCGTCGGTGTCCCGGTAGGGCGCGCCGAGCCGCTCGGCGAGCAGCGCGCCCACGGTGGACTTGCCGGAGCCCATCGGCCCGACCAGGACGACCAGCGGTCCGTCGCTCACCGGATCTGGAGGTTGTCGAGGTAGGAGGTGATGTTGCGGCGGGTCTCGGGCACGCTGTCGCCGCCGAACTTCTCGGCGACCGCGTCCGCGAGGACGAGCGCGACCATCG
>NZ_JBIATV010000018.1:0-153089 GCF_042892175.1 Streptomyces sp. NPDC001828 | reverse complement strand
CTTCGCTCTGCCTCCGGCAGCCGAATACTCGCTCCGCTCGTTTCGCGCGTCCCCGCGCGAATTCCCCGCCTCCGGCGGGGAGTTGGGAAATCGGCCTCCGGCCTATTTCCCAACTGCGTTCCTCCGGAACGAACAGAAGGGAGTGTTTGCGTTCCTCCGGAACGGAACAGGCCTGCCTTTGTGGTGAGTTGATGATGTGTTACCTGAGGGACTGTGAAGAGGGTTCCGGAGTGACGGTTCGGGGGAATCTCCGATTCCTTTTTAGACAAGGCTGGTTGAGATTCAGTATTCCGTATATGTGAGTGGGCTAGGGCTCCTCCGGAGCCCGCACCCCCGAGCCGGGACCGCCGGGCCGGAGGGTGGGGCTGCCTCCGGCAGCAAAAGACAGACACGGGAGAGGCAAGAGGAGGCAACGAAGCCACCCCACGGAAACGTGACCGCAGTAAGAGCCCACATGCCAGAGCGTCGGTGGCACACCCTCACCGACCCCCGTCCACTGCGCGGGCACCACGTGACCGCGCAAACCCATACTCACGCCAGTCCGATCCCCGCCGCACCCGCCAACCAAGCCCCACCCTCCTCTTCTTGATCATTGGGCGCAGGGAGTCGGGTAGAAGGGGATGCCTGACCACCCATCATGTCCAACCATGGCGCCTGAACAGGGGTTTTGTGGCTGTCCGTCAGGAAGGGGTGCAACACGCAGCGCAATAGTTTGCTGCACCAGATGATGCAACAGGTAGTGCAACAGATACGGATTCGGTGATGCAGCCGGCGCCCTATGGTGTAGAATTGATTTTGTAGCCAGGCGGCAACCTGGCTGTTGTTCACTCACCAACCCGAGGAGTCCCCTTGGAAGCACGGACCGTTGACGCGGTAAGCCGACTCACGATCCACCTTGCGGCAGAGCATGAGACCGACGCGCATGTTGGTCTGACGCTCATTCCGCTTCTCAAGATCCCGACAGCCATCATCGAATTCCGGCACCCTGTCGCCGCACGCGTTTGGTGGGAAGGCTGGTGCGAGGCAGCCGAGCTGCTCGACCGAATCTTTCCCGATCAGATTCCCGCAGGGAAATCGGGTGTACCCGCACTCACCGTCAACTCTTACATCCTCTTGGATGACGCACCCCGTCGCGCCAAGGTTCGAGGACGGAGCGCGACAGTGAGTCCCGACGGAATCGGAGCCCTATCCGTGACCGTCGAGGGACTGACGATCACGTGCGCCTCACGGAATGCGGTCGACTGCCAAGTCCGAGGGTGGCGAGCGGCATACGACATGCTCGCCAGTGACGGGGGGTACGGTCTGCCGTGCGCGGAAGAGGTGGCTAGGCGTGTTCGCGCCGACCAGGTCCGCCACGGGGCAAACGAGCTGTCATCGGTGGCCAACCGACATCCGGAGGGGCGGATCAGCCGGGGGCAAGTTGTTCGGGTACAACGCCGACCGGCCCGAGGCCAACGGGCCACGAAGCCCGAGGTTTGGGAAGGCGCCGTGCTGGACGCCGAGTACACCGATCGCGAGCTGACCGGCGTCGAGATCTACGGCAAGCGTGAGAGCACGAACGAAGTCCGGCGCGTGGCGTTCAGCCTGGCAGAGGACGAGTTCTTCCGTACGAGCGTGAAGCCGGTGGCGTCGCGGTAATTGCCGTCTTGCGGGGGGTGGTTGGGGCTTGACCACCCCCCGCAAGGGCGTATTATTGATTACACGAGAGAGCGGCAACTCTCTCGTGGCCAACTCAACCCATCCAAGGCAGGGGACCATGAACGAGTTCAAAGATCATGTACGTCTGACGCTCGACGGTAATGACCCGGATACGCCGCGCAAGGACGAGATGCGGTGGCGTCCGGCGCCGCCCCTGGAAGGCGCTTCCACTGACGTGGATGTCTCGGCGGACGCGGAGGCTGCCCTCACCGATGCGGCCGCCGTACTGGGGCAGGCCCAGGACGCATTCTTTGCCCTGCTGGATGTTCTCGGGACAGGGACGCACACGATGGTGTGCTCTGTTTACTCATCTCTCGGCGGGGAGGTCGGGTTCCTCCAAGTGCGATCTGACGACGCCGACTTGATCGCGGTAAGCGAGGTCGAGGCACTCACGTTCTGGGTAACTCTCTCGTTCGGGTTCCTGCCTGGCGCCACCGGTGGCCTGGTGGTGCGCACGACCACGCCGGACGGTACGGAGACCGCACGCGGGTGGTCCGTCCGGGACGGGTGGCTGCACCCGCTCACCGCCCGCGAGGTCATCACCTCGTACAGCATCAACCCAGAGTCCGGCGAACCCATGGATCCCGAGCAAGGCGTGGCCTATCTCTCGGCGGAGGTCCTGACGCGCCCCTCCCCACAGCCCGCTCCCGGCAATGAACCGGCCGAACACAGCCAAAGCGCGGCATCCGACCGGAACCCCCCGAACCGCCGCCGCTGAGCACCGCTCCGGTGGGGCCGGTCGCTGGACCGGCCCCACCGGGCCCCCGGTGTGAGCGGCAACTCACCCGGCACCGACACGCCCAGGAGAGAGAAGACATGACCACCCAGACACCCGCCACCCCGACCGCCGAGCAGCCGACCACGCCGGATGCCCTGGAAACGGCTCCCCTGCCCCGCAACCTCGTACGTCTCACCGCCCAGGCGGAAGCGGCCGGGTGGGCCGTCACCGTCACGACGCAGCCGGGACGCTGCAACCTGCTGCTCACCGCCCCCCAGCAGACTGGAGAAACGGCCCTACGGTGCGTATGGAAGGCCACCGCTCAGGGGTACCGCTGGGGCGGAGCCACCCTCACCCGCTACGGCCAGCAGGCCGCCGAGCGCATCACGTGGCGCGCCGTCCAGGACGTTATCGCCGCCGAGGCGCCCACCGCCCCCAGGAGGCCGGCAGCGCCGGATCTGTCCGCGTCGGTCCCACTCGCCGACCCGGGCGAGATCATCCACGCCTACACCCGCGCCCGAGCCCTGGCAGACGGCGTCCTGGTCGCCGCCGACGCCGACTCTGCCCGGGAGGCCGGCTTCCGCGTCCCGGTTGCCCTCACCAGCGCCGCGTGGGAGGACTGCGTGGCCTGGCACGAAGGCGACAGCGACCGGCAGGTGCCACAGGACGAACGAGGTCGCCTGTGGGACGTGTTGACCATGTGCCGGGCCGCAATCCGGCGCAGCAGAGGGCGCGAGGGACAGGTCACCGTCGACCTGCGCCGGGTGCCGCGCGACGGCCACACCCGACAGGCCCGCCCGGCCGAGCTCGTCTGCGCGATCGGGCCCGGTGACCACGGCGAACCCGTGATCACCATCATGCAGCCCGGCGAAGACTGAGCGCTCGACCAGCCCGGTGGTGCGTGGCCCCCGGGCACCTGATCCGCAGATATTGGCACACCTCACCGCCCCCTGGAGCATGGCGGCGTCGCCGTGACGGGCTCGCCGCCTTGGCCCGCTCCCGCATCTGGTGCTCCGAGCACGCCCACCTGAAGGAGACCCCGTGTCCGACCGTTCCGCGCTCCATCTGTACGTCTACGCCATGCCCGACGAGGACCGGGCCGCCGTGCGGCGCGGCATCGAGGACCACTGTCTTGAGCCATACGACAACTCCGGCACCGGCATCGTGCTCGGGATGCGGTACCTGACCGAGGAAGTACCGGTCGGCTCCGCGCACGACCTCGCCGTGCACCTGCTCACACAGGCCCCCTGCACGGCGTTCGAGCTGTGGCAGGACCCGGTGTTCCAGGACGCCGGCCACTACGTGGCGCACCTTCCAGGGATCGGCGTCTACGAGGGCGAGTGCGACTCCTACGGCTCGCCCCTGGTGAAGCTGACCGAGGTACTCGACGTCCTGACCGTGGCGGCGCCCAACGCCTCCCCGCTTCCGGCCCGTCACGTCGCGCACCATGTGCCGTTCTTCACCGCCCTGCGGCGCGCCCAGGCAGCACGGCGTCCCCGAGCAGCATGACTGCCCGACTCCCCCAGAGAAAAAGAGGGTTGCCCCCAGCCTCATAGGTGTATAATTGATTTCATGAGCAGGCGGCAACCTGCTCGACACCAACCGCCCACACCAGGAGCACCCATGAACGACACCGCGACAACGACACCCGTGCAGCGGGTCACCCTGCGGCTCGGCCAGATCCGCGTCAACGCGAGCAACGTCCGCCAAAACCTCAGCCTCAACGAGAAGTTCCTCAAGTCGATCACGGCCAACGGCGTGAAGGTCCCCGTCGTGGTTCTCCCGCTCGGCGAGGACACCTACGAGCTGAAGATGGGCCACCGGCGCTACTTCGCCGCCCGGACCACCAAGCAGAACAAGGACGAGCAGGACGCGATCGAGGTCCCCGCCTACGTGCTCGACCCCTCCCTGCGCGAGGCGGGCGAGGACTTCATCGACCAGCTCATCGAGAACGACGACGACTACCGTCGGGGTCTGACCGAGCTGGAGCAGGCCGACGCCCTGTTCGGCGCGGTCGGGGCAGGCATGAAGCAGACACGGGTCGCCGAGCTCACCGGCCGCTCCCGCAGGCACGTGTCGCAGGCCGTGAAGACCTCCCAGTCGGTCGGCGAGCAGACCCGTTCGGCACTCGTCGATGCCGGTGCGTACGACCTCGACCTCGAAGTCCTCGGAGTGCTGGGCGAGTTCGACGACGACCGTGCCGCCGTGGACCGGCTTCTGGACGCCTACGCCAAAGGCCGCTTCGAGTTCCAAGCACAGTGGGAGCGCGACGAGCGTGCCGAGCGGCGCGCCCGTGAAGAGGTCCGCCCGCAGCTCCAGGCCGCCGGGGTGCCGCTGGCCGAGGACGGCGACGCGCTTCCGCCGACCGCCGAACCTCTCAGCGAGCTCGACGGGCCGAGCGGCTCGTCCGTGAGCCCCGAGGCGCACGCCGCGTGCCCCGGTCACATGGCGGCATGGGCCGACAACCCGCGCGAGCCCGGCGAGGTGGAGTACTTCTGCACCGACCCGGACCGCTTCGGCCACCGCCCGCCCAAGGAGGACGCCTCCGGAGCGGAGGACGACCAGGCCGAGGAGCAGCCGCGGGCGGCGGGGGCGGCGAAGCCGCCGGAGCCGGAGCGCGAATACATCAAGGCGGGCAACAAGGCCTACCGCGCCGCCGAGAAGACCCGGCAGGCCTGGCTCAAGGAGCTGATCGGCCGCAAGACCGCACCGAAGCCGCTCGCGGCTTTCGTCACCGGGCAGCTCCTGATCTGCCCCAAGCCGGTGGCCCAGTGGGTGGGCGACGCGGGCCGCCGGGGCCTGGTCAAGGAGCTGACCGGCTACGACCAGCCCGCCGAGCGGGCCAAGGCGGCGACCCCGGCCAAGCTCACGCTGCTGAACTTCGCGGTGCTGGCCGCGTCGTTCGAGAAGCGAACGAGCGAGGTGCGGACGTGGCGCACTGACAGTACTGCCCGATCCGCCGTCTACGAGCTGCCGGAGACTCGTTCCGACGCCCGTACATGGCTGGCCTTCCTGGCCACGATCGGCTACCCGCTCTCCAGCATCGAGCAGGCCATCGTCGACGACGAGCCCTACCAAGATGGCGTGCCGGAGGCGGACGACGACGCTGGTCAGGCCGACGAAGAGGCCCAGGAATCCCCGGACGGCATGAGCACCGAGGACTCCTGCGAGGGCGCGTTCTGACCCCGTGCCCGGGGCCGGGCCTTGACGGTCCGGCCCCGGGCACCCCCTCTCCTTCCCTCTCTGCGCGCACTCCGCCCGGAAGGCCCCGCCATGCTCCATTCCGAACTCCGGCTCAACACCTCTCTGTTTGTCGCCCAGGCCGCCGTCAGCAACCACACGGGACTCATCGCCCGGGCCGGGCTCGCCATGCCGGCCGCCCCCTTCGGCTCCCCCGCCTGGCAGCTGCCCTCCCTGGTCGCCTACCTCCACCGCCTCCACCAGACACAGCAGGACCCCTCCCCCGAACTGTGGCGCGCGCACACCGAGCGGCCGTCCGGCCCGGTGCCCCGGCCGCATATCCGCTACCAGGCCGATGGCCTGCACGACGCGAACGCGGTGTGCGTACTCGACATCCAGCTCGGCCCGCGCGACGAGAACACCGGCTGGCCCACCGCCCACCTCGCCGTCATCGAGCAGGAGGAAGGCCCCTGCCCCTTCGGCCGCATCACCCGGCGCCACGGCATCGAAGCGATCGCCGCGTACACCGCCGAGGAACTGACCGCCGAGCACGCCCGCCTGGCCGACCGTGCCCGCCGCCACCAGGACACCCACCTCGCGCGCCTCGCCGAACTCGCCCAGCGCGCCGCCAACTGGGCCGACACGCTCCGCGCCACCGCACACGTCAACACCGTCCACGCCCAGACCGCGAAGGCCCGGGCCCGCATCACCCGCTGACCATCACCACTCACCGCCGCCCGTGGAGGCCTGCGCCATGTCCGAATTCGAGCCCGCTTCGCCGACCTACGCCATCTCCGACACCGTCGTCGAGCACACCCTGCGCGGCCGGGACCGCACCAGCGCCGACCTGCCCGGCGGCTACCGGCTGACCCTGCGCACCCGCGAGCTCCATGGACCGGTGAGGGCCGCGCTGGCCGCGCCGTCGCCCACCGGCCTCGCGCGTATCTGCATCGCGCGCTTCAGCCCGGTCACCCCGATGCCCGCTATGGCGCGCGTCCTCGACGCGGTCACCCGCTACGCCCCCGCCCTCCCCGACGCCCGTAACGCGCACCCGTCCCCGCAGGCCGTTGCCCGCCTGCTCATCACGGGCACCTCCTTCCACCGGCCCGGCGAGCCGGGACTGTTCGTGCGGTTCGGGCCCGCGGAGGCCTGGCTGAACGGCAAGCGGCTCAACGTCACCCTGGGCAGCCCTGCCAGCGGTGTCAGCCTCATACTGGAGGGTCCGTGGGACGCACCGTCCACCGCCCGCCTCACCGCCGCCGTCCTGGGCGCACTGACCGGCGCCGAGCAGCTCGCCGGCGAAGTGGCCGCCCTGCTGCCGCTCGGGCCGTGGTGGGTCGTCTCCGACCAGTACCACCCCAACGCCGCCCTCATCCTGCACAGCAGCAGGCGCCCGGACCCGGAAGACCCCTTGGGCCGCCGCTTCTCCCCCGCTCTGCGCGACGTCCGGAACGACCTTCCGGGCGTCCGGTCCGACGGGGACTTCCGGGAACGGGTCTCCATCGAGGGCTCGGCCGTCGCCCTGCGGATCACGCGGCAGGAGCGCGCCGTTGCCCGCCTAGTCCGTACTCGCGTATCCACCAGCGTCCCGGGCACGGACAAGGTAGAGGACACCCGGACGACGTTCGCCCCCGCCAACACGGCACCCAACCGACCGCAGTCCGGCTCCTCTCACGACGCCTCCCAGCTGGCTCTCTGCGTTGCCTGCGAGGACGAGCCGTACCGGTACGGCGTGAAGCTGGATCTCGGCGAGTGGGGATATGTACTGGACGCCCAATCCGTCCTGTATGGGCCCGGCTGGTTCCCGTTCCACCAACACGTGACGCGGAGGGAGAAGGACCCCGCCTACCCGCTCAACGACCGCGAGGTTCCCAGCGGGCGCACGACTCCCGCCACGGTGCGGATTTCCCCCGACATCGAGAACTTCTCCTGGGGCAACGAGTACGTACAGCTCACCCCCGTCGACCACCGGGTCGAAGCCCGCCTGCGTCTCTACGTCGGCCAGCGCCAGGCGAGCACTCTGGTCCGAACAGCCACGCTGGAAATCGACCTTCGGGCGCGGCGGGTGACACTCCCCGCCCGGCTCCCCGTCGCGCTGCGCCACCAGACCGAGACCAAAGGCCGGCGGATCCTCGACCTGCTCCTCGCCGCGCGCCGCGAACGCCGAGGGGGAGCACCCGAGCCGTGGTCCGTCCTGGCGCCCTGGTGCCGCGGCGACCCGCCCAGAACGGGCACCTGACGCCGTCGCCGACCGCGCAATCCGCGCCGCACATCGCGGCCCCTGCGTCGCTCAGCACTTCGCCCCACCGCCGGTCCGGGGCGGCAACCCCGGACCGGCACCACTCACCAGCCCATCGCCTTGAGAGGACCCTGTGATGTCTGCCGACGAACAACCGCCGCTCGATTTCGGTGCCGTCTGCCAGCGGTGGAGGAACCGCCGGCACAGCTGGAGGCCGACCGGTGAAGGGGGATTCGACCCCACCCGCTACCGCGTCCGCGAGATGCCGAACGATCTGGTCCACACGGCGAAGGCCTTCGTCCTCGCCCACCACCACAGCGGATCGTGGCCCGCCGTCCGCTGCGCCTACGGTCTCATCGACACCGACGCGCTCGCAGCAGGCCAGTTGGTGGGGGTGCCCACCCTGGGGATCCCGACCCAGGTCGCCGTGCTCACCTGGGTGTTCGGCCGGCTCACGCCGTACGAGGAGTCGCTGGCGCTGAACCGGCTGGTGCTGCTCGACGATGTACCGGCCAACGCGGAGACATGGGCACAGGCGCGCGCCTTCCGGCTGGCGGCCGCCCGAGGCGTCCGCGGGGTCGTCGCGCACAGCGATCCCGAGCCCAGGACGCGTCTCAGCGCCCACGGGCCCGAGATGATCTTTCCCGGCCACTACGGGACGATCTACCAGGCTAAAGGGATGGACTACCTGGGTAAGACGCGCCCGCGGCGCCTGACCGTGCTGCCTGACGGCTCGGTCCTCCACGACCGCGCGATGTCCAAGGTCCGCAACGGCGAGTGCGGCCGCGGTGGAGCCGAGCGGCGCCTGGTCGCTCTCGGCGCTCGCCCTCGTAACGCGGGCGAGCCGGGCCGGGCGTGGCTGGCGGAGGCCCTGCACGCCGCCGGCGCGCGGGGCGTACGCCACGGCGGCTGCCACCGCTACGCCGCTTATATCGGGCCGCGTACCGGCCGGCTGCTCACCGCCACCTCCTACCCGTATTCAAAGGCCGGCCAAGGGGGTGTGGCCGCATGAACGCCGTACCCCGCCACGGCGGCGAGGGCGTCGATCTGGTCATCAACTGGGGTTTGGGGGTTGATTCGACCGCGTACATCGTGAAGATGCTGAAGGACCCTGCCGCCCACGGAGTCGACTTGGCCCGCGCTGTGGTGCTGCACGAGCTCACCGGGGACGAGTGGCCGGCCACCCGCGCCCATGCGGAGCAGTACGTGCTGCCGCTCCTTCGCGAGCGCCGGGTGCGGCTCGTTCAAGTCGCCCGGGCGAGCAGGTCGTTGGAGATCGCGGTCATGGACGACTCCCGCGAGCCCGAACGGATTATCGAGCGCGGACCCTGGGCGCTGTGGGACGAGTACGAGAGCGGCGGCACCGTTCCCCAGCAGGGCGGCATTCGGCTCTGCAGCCTGCATGCCAAGGGCGAAGTCGGAGACGCCTGGATCGACCAGGAGATCGGCAACCGGCCGTTCAGGCAGGTGATGGGGTTCAACGCCGACGAGGCCGGCCGCAGCCGCCGGGACGAGGCCGCGAGCAAGAACCCGCTGCGCCAGGGCATATACCCCTTGATTGACTGGGATTGGGGGCGAGAGCGATGCGAAGCCTTCCTGTATGAGCGGTTCGGTGTGCAGTGGGAGAAGAGTTACTGCAGCTTCTGCTGCTTCCCGGTCTCCATGGGAGCCATGGACGCACACCTGGACCGGATGCGCGCCCACCCCGAGATCGCGGGCCGGGTGCTGCGCCTGGAGTACACGTCGGTCAGCCTCAATCCGCAGGCGAAGCTGTTCGGCCGCAGGAGCCTGCTGGAGCAGTTCGACCCCCGCCGCGGCGAGGACCGGGCCGTCCTCGTCGCCTTCGAGGAGGAGCTCACCTGTCCGTGGGCTCTGTACCACGTGCGGCGGATCCTGCCCGTGGCGAAGGCGGACCCCACCCGGCGCGGGCGACCGCTGCGCTCCGTGGAACAGGTCGACACGGGCCGGGCGTCCTCCCTCGGCCGGAGACTGCTCAGCATCTCGGAGCGGCACGGTGTCCCTGCCGAGATCGACAAGCGCTACGGGCGTGTGCGGGCGTGGGTACAGCGGCGCGGGCCGACGCTGCCCACCGTGGAGGAACTCCTGGTCACCGCCCCGTTCCAGGTCCGGGACAAGCAGGTTCCGCACTTCGAACGGACGTGGGCCGCCCACCGCGACAACCGGTCATGACGGTTGCGCGTCGCGCCGGCGAGATTGACAGCCACCCACCAAGAGCGCAATATTAATTACGCACATTAAGCGGCAAGAGCGGTGGGCGGCGGAAGGCACCCTCTATACGAGGGTGTCGCCCCAGGGCGGCAACCCCGACCGAACGTCCCGCCGACCACCTTCACCAACTCAACTCACCCGTCGGCGCGTGAGCGCCGAGGGCTCAGAGGAGCAGGCCTCAGTATATGGGGCTCGCCCCGGACGGAGACTGCATGTCCAAGGCCCTGAACCCGCAGCGGCGCGCTGTCGGCAACCGTGCCGTGGTCAACCGCGACTGGATCCGCGAGTTCACCGGCGCCAGCGTCGGCACCGCGGCCCGCTGGTACAAGGTGCGCGACGAGCAGCCCCAGGAGCACCGTCATCCCGAGAAGGAGCGCATCGACGGGTCTGACTTCTACGACGAGCGCCAGTTTCGCCACTTCTACAGCTGGTTCCAGCAGGAGAAGGCGGACAAGGTCCTCAAGGCCGCTCCCGAGCTGCACCAGGCCGACCCGGAGGACGTCGTCTCCATCAACACGGCCGCGACGTGGCTAGGTTTCTCCGGGCCTTCGGCGATCCGCAAGTACCTGAGGGACAACCCCGACTACTTCCCCAAGCCCCTCGCCGAGCCGGTCCAGGGGCCGACCGGCCGCATGATCCCCGCCTTCCGCGTCGGCGACCTGCAGGACTTCGACTCGAAGCGCACCGGGGACAAGCTCGGCAAAGCCGGCCGCCGTCCCGGACCCCAGTCCGGCGCGGCCGTCGGCCGCCCCTCTGCCCTGGAAGAGGCCCTCGCGGGCGCACTGAGGGCCCACGCCGGCGACGAGCCGCTCACGGCCACGCAGCTAGCCGGGCAGTACGCCGCCGAGGCTATCGACCGCAACGGCTACCACCCGGGACTGGCCGCCGAACTCAGCACGCGGTACGGCGGCCCGCAGCGATCCTGGGAGTACGTCGTACGCACCACCCTCGCCCACCGCCCCGCCACCGCGCCTACCCGCTCGGAAGCCGACCGCAGGCAGGCCATCGCCCTGGCCGCCCTGCGCGAGCACGGCGACATCCGCGGCCTCGCCGCCTCCCTCGCCCGCGAGCACGGAGGCAGCCCCGACGTCTGGTCGCGGGCCGTGAGCACGGCACGCAAGGCAGCCGACTCCACCGCCTGACCACCCGACGCCGAAGGACGCCCAGATGCCCAGCTACCAGCTTCGCGACACCACCACCCGCCAGCTCCTCGCCCGTGACCTGGCCAACTACGCCGCAGCCGAGGCCGCCCTGGACCGCCTCGACGACGAACTCGAACACGCCCTCGCAGCCAACCGCGAAGGCTCCGGGCGTATCCGGCTGCGCCTCGACGTCGAGAAGGTCACCGACGGCCTCACCGAGTCCGTCGGACACCACGTGCTCCTCCTCGGCCTCAGCGACCACACCGACCCGCTCCCCGCGCTGTAACAGCATGGGAACCCCCCGATGCATCGCCCCACCATCGGCACGGCACAAGCGACCGCATCCGACAGACCAGTCACCAACCACACCGGTCACGCGGCCAATGCCAAGCATCTGTATGTCACCCGCACCGACCCCGACGCGGGAGCACGGTCCGAGCCGATGGCGATCCGAAGCATCCCATCCCTTCCTGGAGAAGCTGAAGAAGACGGTGTGTGCGTGCCAGCCGCCTCGCATGTCGCTCACGCGGCCGCGGCGGCTCTGAACGGTCTGTGGGTAGAGCACCACCGGGGCGCGGTTCGGGGAGTTCGGCGCCCGAGGAGTGCACGTCGCGTGCACAAGCTGCACGCGGGATTACCAGAGACAGAGCACGGCCTCTTGGCCGATCCCCTTCTTGCTGTGGCCAGGAGGGTGGGCGACAGCCCGGCGGGTGTCCGGCTCCCGCCCCCGGGCAAGGGGCGGGAGCCGGGGCCGGACGGCCGCCGTTCCAGGACGGCCACCCGGCGGCCGCAGGAGAGCGCCCCAGAGCGTCAAAGGATCCGGCGCACTTGCTCCTGCGGCAGGGGCCCGGCGGGGGGCTGGTCCCCGAGCCCCGCTCAGGGGGCGGATCAGCCGTCGTGCACGGCGACCACCCACGATCGGAAGGTGTCGCGGCTGCGCGCCGGCGTCAGCAGACCCTCGCGGGACAGCACCATGAAGGCCTCCTTCACGTCGCGCATCGGCACGCCCAGCTCGCGGGCGGTCGGCGCGAGAAACAACCGCGTTCCCGGCGGCCACCCGCCGCGCTCGATCCGCCGCCGCACGCGCATGGTCACCGGCGTCACGACGCGGGCCGCCGCTCGGCGAGGAGGTCGGCGAGAAAGCGGCTGACGGGCTGCGCGGTGTCGTGCTCCAGCGTCCAGAAATCGCCTGCTGGATCGGCGCCTTCGAACCACCAGGTCCCGTCCGGGTCGGCCCGCAGATCGAGGACGACGTATGTCAGGCCGAGCTGGGCGGCGAAGTGCTGGATGGCCGCTTGGACGTCTTCGGGAATGACCGCGAGCGGCGTCATGGCCGGTCGCGGCACGTCCCGCTCCCACGGCGCGATGAGGGGCGGCAGCGGCGCCTCGGCGGCGAACAGTGTGCCGTCGACGTCGACGATGCGCACCCGGTGCACGCACTCAACGGCCTTCTGCACCACGTGAGAACGGCCCTGCGTCAGGTGGGCGCCGGGGCCGGCGCCGGCGCCCGTCATGTGCGGCTCGCCCCACGATACGAACTGCACACCGCCGAAAACGGTCGAGAACAGGGACAGGCCGTACGGGTCGCAGTCGATGGCGACCGGCAGCGTCGCAAAGCCCGCTTTCGCGGCCGCGACGAGCTGCACGGCAGGTGACTGCACCCGGTACCGGTCGTCGGGGCTGCCGATCCACAAAAGGTCCTCGCGCGTCCGCAGGAGCGCTTCGAGCTGGACCTGTCCCTCAGGGCCTGCCGGGTGCTCGGGTGAGGTGACCGGCGGCCGCCACAGCACGGACACGATGTCGTCGGAGTAGACCGTCACACCCTGCACGGTCAGCTCGAACCACACCTCGCCGTCCTCGACGAGGGCGTTGAGCGCAGTCAGGTCGCCGATGTCCGCCGGGTCGACCCGCATGACCTCGACGTCGTCGCTGCGGAGCCGTAACTGCCGCTCCACACGGTCGACGCCCAAGTCCTCCAGGGCCGCCACGACCAGGACGACGCGCTTGCTGTCCACCACATGCTCCTCAAGAGGTCAACGGACTCACCACGGAGCCGCGGGGATGTGCCAGGTGCCCGGCCCCACCGCTATCGAGGCACAGGGGCCGGGCGCTGCCCAGGCATGCAAACCGGGCAGCGACCGCACGGCGAGGGGCCCGGAGCCAATCCCGAGCTCTGGCGTGCCTGCCGTGCGATCACGGGCCCCGGCCTTCCACTCCAAAGCCCGTATAGGGGGTGCCGTGCCCGGCCCGGCCAGGGGCCGGCCGGGCACGGCGGCCGCGGGCGTGACGGGGGCTCAGGGACCGTCCCCGCTCAGGGGTCCCGAGCGCGCGGCACAGCGCCCTGCGGCTGCGGCCCGGGGACCACCCGGGCCGTTCAGGGGGTCAGGAAGGCCGTCTGCCGCGCACGATGACCGTGCCCGGAAGGCCTTCCTTCGTGGGCGGCGGCGGCACCGTCCATGCCTCTTCTTCGGTGAAGCCGGCCGCCGCCAGGAAGTCCAGCCACTCGCCCGGCGCATACGACCAGCGGTGTGCCGGCATGACGTCGGTGTGCGGGGTCCGGCCGTGCTCGCCGTCCTCGGGCGGCCGGTGCGAGAACACCAGCACGCCGTCCGGCTTGAGCCGGTCCAGGATCAGCGGCAGCAGCACCTCAGGGTCGCAGAACCAGACGGCGCCGAACACGGACACCACGGCGTCGAACTGCTCACGGCATCGGGTGAGGAACCGCTCGGCCGTGTCGTGGTGGAGCTCCAGGCGGTCGCCGTGCGCGGCACGCGCGGCGTCGACCTGGGCGCGTGACACGTCGACGCCGATGGCGCGGCCGCCGCGCGAGGCGAGGTGGGCCAGGTTCGCGCACGCCCCGAACCCGAGGTCGAGGACGCTCGTGCCCGGTCCGCACGGGATGAGCTCAACGCCCGGCCCGTGCGCAGGAAACAACGTCCACTGCGTGAAGTGGAACCGCTCCGGGCCGCGCGCCCAGATCTGGCTGCGGTCCTTCGTGGCGTACGCGTCCCAGGCGGCTTCCTCGCTCGCGTATGGGGTGTCCTCGGCCATGCTTTTCCCTCCCGGCTGGTGGTGCTGGATGGTGCGGGTCCGGCCCCCTGTGGGGCTTCACGGGGCGGGATTTTCCGCCTCGCGGGCCGGGCACGCAGGCCTCTCTGCTGTCGGTCAGAGGGACGACTGGAATGCCGACGCGGCGGGCTGTGCGGCCGCCGCCGGCGCGGTGGCGCGGAGCAGTACGCGCGGCCGGTCGCCGCGGGCGAGCGCGGTGGCGCGGTCCGCCAGCGACCGGCGGCCGCGAAGTGCGGGCGGGGCGGGCAACTTCGCGGCGGCCGCCGAAACGAGGTGGTTCACAGTGCTGCTCCTGTCGGTCCAAGGGGGTGGGCACAGTCCGTCCGCCTCTCGATCGGTCCGGGGAGGAGTGGGCCTGGCGGGTGGACTGTGCCAGGGGGCCCGGCACGACATCGCTCATGGGTGGGAGACCAACGCTTCCGTTAGGCGAAACGAGGTCGAGCGGGGTCGTGCCGGGGGCTTGCTACCGCCTGCCGGCCGGGCCGTCACGGGCATGGGCCCTTCACCGGCTGGCAGGCGGAATCCTCACGAGAAGCTGGAGTCCACGGGGTTCTGCAAGACGAGCGCGATCGTCTTGCCGTCCGGGTCCAGCTTGTAGCCGTCGACGGACCGCCACCGCTGCCGCAGCGCCGACAGCTGGTCCTTGGTCAATCCGTGGTGCGGCAACTGGTGCTCGCCTGTCTCGGACGCCTCGGGTAGCGCCTCCGCGACCTTCGTCACGACGTGCAGCACCCCCTCGGGGGCGAGCCAACGCCGGACGTCGGTCAGGAACCGCGCCATGTCGAGGTAGGACAGCGACAGGCGGCACGTCACGATGTCGATGCTGCCCGGCGCGAGGAACGTCGGGATCGGGTCCGTGTTGACGTCCCACAGCTCGTACGTCGGCCCGACCCGCGCGCCGAGTGACATGCTCCGCGCCTTCGACAGCGCCACGGCGGAGAAGTCGAAGCCGCGCACATCCGTGCCCATGGCGGCCAGGGCCCGCGTCCACTCGCCCATGCCGCAGCCGATGTCCACGGCCCGGCAGCCGACCCGCATGTCCTTTGCCTCGCGGATCGTCCGCACGAACGTCTCGAACATCTTCCGTTCGGCAGGGGTGACCTTCTCGAAGACCGTGCCGTGCTGGTAGGCGAGGTTCCAGTGCTCCGCGGTGCGCTGCTCCTGGACGATCACGCCGCGTCTCCCTCGGGCCCGGACTGCACGAAGTACGCGAGGCGTTGGGGATTGAACCTGCGGCGCAGGTCGGCGTCGGCCGGGACACCGAATACGTTGACCGGCTCGGGCCCGGTCGGGGCCGGAAGGATCTCGTCGAGGGCCTGCTGCGGCACTCGGCGCGGAAGCGGCGACGGGGTGGACATCAGGGGCCTTCCTCAATGGGTGGTCAGGAGTAGGGGAGACGTGCTGATCACGACGCAGACGGCGACGATGCCGAGCTGGAGGAGCCACTGGCGCCAGCCCCACCGCCGCTTGTCGAGCCACGCCACGAGCCGGTTGGCCCGGCCTAACCCGCTCACGCGGCGGTCTCCGGCACGACCAGCGCGACGAATGCCGGCCGGCCGCACAGGAACGTCAGCTGCGCCAGGTACTCGTCCGCGTCCGGGCTGATGTGCCACCGGTTCAGGACGATCACGCCGTCGGCGAAGCCCTCGTGGACGTACCGCCGCACCATCAGCCAGTCCTTGCGCTGCATCGGCGGCAGCGTGCCCGCCGGATCGACGAAGACCCGCGTCATGTGCCAGCCACGGCGCACCGCTTCCATGCGGAGCATCTGCTCGACGTCGGCCGCGGCCTCGCCGAACGTGACCTGGACGTACCCGGCGACGCGGCGCCGGCGGCAGGCCCGGCCCGCTAGGGCCATGTCGTTCATACGCTGACGCTTCCGGAACAACAGCTCACCAGCAGTGGGCTGCTGGCCGCGTATTCCGGTGATCTCGGCGTGCGACGCGTTGTCGCGGTCCATCAAGTCGGATCGTGCTCGTCGTGCCGTGCTCGGTGACATGGGGGTGTCTCCGTCGAAAGGGCGGGTGGGTTGGGGCGCGCTCCTCACTCCGTGACCTGAGTGGTGTCGGCCTCTCCAGGGGATGGTCCACTGGCGAAGACCAGCCCCCTCCAAGGAACCGTTCCGCGAGTGACACCGCCCGGAGCGTGCACCAACTAGCCTCGCTGCATTGCGAGTTGAATTGCAATCCGAACGTCGTTCTCGATTGCCCTGGAGGTGAAATCGGTATATGACTGGACGCGAACCGAGGGGCCTTCGAGGCGAACCGAGGCTCCGACCAAGCGAACCGGTACTTACGCGGCGCGAACCGACGGTGTCATCATCGAAACCGACAGGTCATCGGCGCGAACCGGTGAAGGGGGGTACCAGCGGCATGGCGGCGAACACCGGCTCCACCTTCCTGCGGATCATGTTGGGAGCAGAACTGGGTCGACTCCGTGAGAAGGCCGGCCTCAGCGGGGAGCAGGCCGCGCGTGCTGCGGCCTGCGCGGCATCGACCATCACGAACCTGGAGAAGGGAACGACAGGGTTCCGCCGCATAGGGCAGTTCACTGATTTGCTTGAGGCCTACGGCGTCGACTTCGATGGCCAGGCCCTCCTCATCGACTGGTACAAGAACGCCAAGGGCGAGGACTGGTGGACGCCCAACACCTCGGTCCTGCCGTCCGGGATGCCTGCCTATCTGGGGTTCGAATCCGGCGCGATCGGTCTCAACACCTGGGTTCCGAGCGTCGTGTATGGGCTTCTACAGACGGAGGAGTACGCACGCGCGCTGATCGAATCGGCCAAAGCCGCAGACGAGCGAAACACTGAGTTCGTCGACAGCTCGGTCGCGGTCAGAGCGAACCGTAAGAAGATCATCACTGAGCAGGGCGTGGAGCTCGTCTGCGTGATGGACGAGGCCGCGCTGCGGAACATGGTCGGTGATCGGGACATCATGCGCGGGCAGTACGAAGAGATCATCCGGCTCAACGAACTGCCGAACGTGACGGTGCAGATCATCCCGTTCTCTGCCCCGGCCTACCGCGTGACAGCAGGCCCGTTCACGCTCCTACACTTCGAGCCCACATCACTGCCGGGTCCAGTGTTGTCGATGGACACGGTTTCCCACGCAGTGCAGGTCATCTCGAAACAAAGGGTGGTCAAGCAGTTCGATCGCCGCTTCAACTTCCTGTCGCGTGCCGCACTGCCGGAACACGAGACGTCTGCACTGCTCGAACGCATCGCACGAGAGGTCTGATCACCATTAACACGCACACCGCCAACGGCCGTCCCTACGGCGAATGGTTCAAGTCCCCGTACAGCAGCGAGGGCGGAGGCCAGTGCCTGGAAGCCTGCCCCGAGCCCACGTCTGTCCGCGTCCGCGACTCCAAGCAGGAGGCAGGACCCGTCCTGACGTTTACATCGGTGGCTTTCGCCGCCTTCGTGAAGTACGCCAAGGCCTGAGCAGAGCTTGCAGTGTGGCCCGGCTCCCCCACGCCGAATGCGGGGGAGCCGGGCCACACTCGTACATCCGCACCCGAAGGTCCCAGAAGCCTACCGGCGGCAGGAGGTGCAGGTCAGCCCCTGCGGCGGATTCGACGGACCGGCCGTTTCGATCGAAACGGCCGCACCCCGTAGTCAAGGGGTCCTACTCCTCAGCACACCCTGATCCGCTGCTGCCCGGCCCGGATGGTAACTCGGTAGTCGACGTCTGTGTACGCGGGCCAAGGGCCGTCCACGATCGGCCAGCCCAGTTCCTCGAAGGTCCGGTCCTCCGCGCGCTGTCCACGCATCTTCATGAAGGACACGCCCGTCACAAGCCGGCCTTCGCCACCGCCTTCCCCGTCCGCGACGAGGCGTACGAGAGCGTCGTGGCCGAAGGGTCCGTACAAGGGCGTGAGAAGGATTGCCCCCGCCGCTGCCTGGTTGAGCCAGGACTGAGGGATCTCGCGGACGGCCGCGGTGGAGATGATCCGGGTGTACGGGGCGCGGTCCGGGTGGCCGTACTCCCCGTCGGCGGCGAGCACGGTGGGGCGGAGGCCGAGGCCGGCGAGTCTGTGGCGGGCGCGATCGGCGAGCTGCTCGTCGATCTCGATGCTGACGAGGTTTCCGGGCCGAACCCGTTGGGCGAGGAGCGCGGTGCTGTACCCGGAGCCGGTGCCGATCTCCAGAGCGACGTCGTCGGGGCCGGGGTCGAGGTGGTGGAGCATGTCGACGACGACGGCCGAGCATGACGCGGCGCTGGTGAACGGCGCGGCCGTGGGCCCGTCCTCCGGCCGTACCGCGCCGTCGGCGACCTGCGTGATCAGGGAGGCCTGAGGCCGGTAGACGCCCCTGAGCCAGGCCCGGGGCCGCTCGTGACGGTCGAGCACGTGATGGAGCCCGTCGTCGCGCGGGAAGGGCCACCACACCTGATCCGGCACGAAGTATTCGCGCGGCACCTTCAGGAAGGCCGCGCGCAGCCACGGCCGGTCATTGAAGTGCCCGACCGGTCGGCCGTCGAGCTCGGCCGCGCAAGCGGCACGCAGCTCGACGGCGAGATCTTCCAGCGGTTCAGGAGGGGCCTCAGTCATCGTCGGGCTCCGGCTCCGGGGCCGGCATCGGATTTCCCGGGTCCCCCGGACTCGACGAAGGCCCGCCTACCTGACCGTCCTGATCGCCCCGGCTGCCGCCCATGACGCCTCCCTGCCTACGTCGATTCGCGCGCCTAGGAAGCGCGCCCGCTTCCGCCAGGGGACCATCAACTCGGTTCGCACGCACGCGACTTGCAGGATCTGCACCCGCTCTGTACGCCTACTCGGATGAGCCTCTACCGTGGGCGGGCCGCTGGACGCCGTCTTCGTGAACGCGCCCCTGCGCGACTACCGTCTGCGGCCCAGGGTCAACGACTACACGCTGCCTGTCCTGGGCCTGGGCTACATCGCCACCTTCGCCAAATCAAAAGGATTCAACACCGGCGTCCTCGATGCCGAAGCCCACGGGCTCGGCCTCGAACAGACCGCGGCCCTCATCAACGCGGCGCGGCCACGGTGGGCGGGCTTCAACCTGCTGGCCCCCACCTACGCCATATCGGCGCGCATCGCCTCGCTCCTGGACCCCACCGTCCTGGTCATGGCAGGCGGACACCACGCCAAGGCCGCCCCGGAGATGGTGCTGCGTGACGGCCGGTTCCGCAGCCTGGCCGCCCTCATCCTCGGTGAGGGCGAGACCCGGGTCGCCGCCCTCCTGGACGACGTCGGCCGCCGCGCCGAGATGCCCAAGGTTATGTGGTGCGACCGGCTGCTCAACACCACCGCCTGCGGCATCCCCGACCCGAAAGAAACCGTCCGCTGGCTGGCCCCCGACATCAACGAACTCCCCTTCGTCGACCGGTCATTCCTGCCCCAGGACCCCTACCGGGCCGACGACGGCCGCCTGGAGGCCAACCTCGTCTGCTCGCGCGGCTGCCCGTACGAGTGCGGGTTCTGCGGCGCCGCGGCGAGCATGAACACCGACGTCACCATCCGCACCCGCCACCCGCTGAACATCCTGGCCGAGGTGGACGCCCTGCACGACGCGTACGGCGTCACCGCGTTCCGTGCCGTCGACGACCTGTTCCTCGGCCTGCGGCGCGTCATCCACCCCGCCATGGACGTCTTTACCCAGGCCCGGGTCGGCGAGCGGTACGTGTGGGACGCCACCGGCCGCATCAACGTCCTGGCCCGCGAGGACGACACCATGCTCGCAACCCTCGCCCGCAACGGGCTGCGCGAAGTCGCCCTCGGCATCGAATCCGGCTCGGACCGGATCCTCAAGGCGATGGACAAACGGATCACCGCCGACATGACCCTCACGGTCACCCACCGCCTGCTGGCCCACGGGATCAACGTGAAGGGCTATTTCATCCTCGGATATCCCGGAGAGAGCCGCAGCGACATCGCCGCGACGATCCGCCACATCCACGACCTGTGGAACCTCTCCGACCAGATGCCGGGGACCTTCCGCGCCAGCGTCTTCACCTTCCGCCCGTACCCGGGCTCGCCCATCTGGGACAACCTCGTCAGCCAGGGCTACGACCCGCAGCAGATGCAGTCCTACAGCGACGTCGACCTCACCTCCCAGGGCGCCGACGAGGCGATGCGCGGCCGCGACGAGTACCAGTTCACCACTGGCCTCCAGTTCGGCGAGGTTCCGCTGCCCGAACTCGACCAGCACCTGGTCGACCTGATGCGCGAGCAGTACCAGCGCAGCCACACCCCGGAGGCCGCCGCATGACCGCGGGCCTGTTCATCACCGTGGACGGCCCCGGCGGCACCGGCAAATCCACCACCATCCAGCAGACAGCACCGCTGCTCACCGCCGCCGGCCACATCGTGCACACCACCACGCAGCCCTTCCCCAACCAGCTTGGGACCACCGTGCGTGCGATGGCCAACGAGATGCAGGGCCGCTCCCTCGCGCTGGCCGTCGCCGCCGACCGCTTCCACCAGCTCGACACCGAAATACAGCCGCACCTCCACGTCGGCCACACCGTCCTTCTGGACCGCTACCTGCCCTCCACTCTGGTCCTGCAACGCCTCGACGGGCTGAGCGTCGACTACCTGCTGACCATCAACCAGCACCTGGCCGTCCCCGACCTTGCGGTCATCCTCCTCGCCGGCCCCAACACGATCCTGGCCCGGCTGGAGAAACGCGGAACCAAGCACCGCTTCGAGCTCGACCCCAAGAGCACCCTGCGCGAGCTGGAGCTCTACCAGGAAGCCATCCCACTCCTGGCCCATCTCGGCTACCCCACCGTGACTATCGACACCACGCACCTCACCCCTGCGGGCGTCGCCCAGGCAATCACCCGCGTCACACCCGCCCCGGGCGATACCGTCAACACGACCGCTCCTTCGTCGAGTTAGAGAATCCGAGACCATGAGCGACAGCACTTCCACCGCCACCGCGCCGATCACGGACGTCCACGTCATCGTCCGCAACGGACAGGAACTTCTCCTCTCGCAGCGCGGCGGTCCCTACGGATACGGCCAGTGGCACCTGCCCTCCGGCAAGCTCGAACATCAACAGAACGAGACTCCCGCTGAGGCGGCCTCGCGCGAGCTCCGCGAAGAGACAGGCCTCGATGCCGACCCCGAGACCATGACTCTCCGGCACACCGTCATCCACCACCAGGGCGACGGCACACCGGACCGTCTGGGGTTCTTCTTCGAGACCACCAAGTACGCCGGCGACGTGGTTAACCGGGAACCCGACAAGTGCCTAGCGCTGCGCTGGTTCGCCGAACACGACCTGCCCGACAACCTGATCCCCTACCCCGCCGTCGGCCTGAACGGCAGCCTCACACAGCCCGGAGGCCTCTCCTACCACGGCTGGCCCAAGCACTGAGCACCCGCCTCTGGACCTCGGTCGATCGGTTCTGGTGCGAGGCGTGGGTCTGGCACCAGATCCGTCTGCCCGTTACAACGGGCAGTTGGTTACTGCGCCCTGGTTTGCCGGGGTGTTGGTGCCGGCGCCGCCGTCGACCTTTCCTTTTGCGGTGTTGCTGGCGCCGGTCTCCCCGAGGATGCCGCCGTATGTGATGAAGCCGGGCTCGCCTCCGGTCACGTTGATCCTGTCGTCTCCGGGGGGCCGTACACGCGGCCTTCGTCACCGGCACTGCCGGTCCCGGACACCCGTTCCTGTGCGCTCTCTACCGGCCGCTCCATCTCCCATCCGGTGCGGGTGGTGTGGCGGTCCCGCTCCTGCTTCGCTGCTCGGGTCTCCACGGCCTGGCAGGCGAGTTGGGCGAACTGGTCCTCGCGGGCAAGGAGCCACGCGTGGACGGGGGCCGCGGCGGGCTGGGTGAGCAGCCCGGCGATATCCCACAGCAGGCGATGGCCGACCTCAACGGCCTGGGCCAGTTCGGGAGTCTCGTGGTCGTCGGCGGCCTGGATGATCTGGTGGCAGCCGATGAAGCGCAGCATCTCCCGCAGACCGGCCTCGTCCCGGACGATCCGCACGTGCGCCTGGGCCCGCGCGTCCAGGCACCCGGGCACATGCTCGGCGAGCGCCGGGATGAGCAGCATCAGGGGCACCCCGACATCGGCCGGCAGTCCCTTGGCCATCGCGGCGCCCACCCAGACCAAAGAGAGAAAGGCGGCGAGCGCGGTGGTGCTGGTGACCCAGAACCGGTAGCGCGCGTCGAAGTAGATCCGCAGAGGCGGACGCCGAGTGAGCCAACGGCCGGCCAGCCGAGCGGTATGGGACGGCCTCGGTGGCAGCACGGCGATCCGCAGCGGTGCCACGGGGACGTCCTCGGACAGAGGGGCCGGCCAGCGCAGCCATCCCCACTCGGTGCGCTCGTCGATTCGGGTGAGCTCCTGCCCGCGGTGGGCTTCCCGGCGGTAGCCAGGGCCTCCGTCGAGGGCCGCGGCCGCAAGCCGGGCCTGGGTCCGCTGGAGTTCACGGTGCCAGCGCCCCGGGTCAGTGATGAAGGGGCGCAGCCCCGGCTCCGGCAGGGGGTGGCGGGGTTCGATGGTCATGATCTCCTCGGTCCGCTCGAAAGGGGCGTGCGTGTGATGGAGGTTCAGGTGACGCTCGGCGACGCCGGATCCCCCAGGGGTGCGGCGGCGAGGGTGCAGGGGGTGCAGCGGCCGTCACTGTCGGGGTGGGCGCGGCGCGGGGTGGGCCCGGTGCAGGTGGTGCACGGCGGCCAGTCGAGGCAGGCCGGGCAGAGATCTTCTCCCGGTGCCGGGCCGGGGTTGCCGCAGGCGGCGCATTCGACGAGCGCCCGGCGGGCGACGGCCTCAGCCGGGGATCGGCCGGCGGCTTGCGCCCCTGTCCGCTCGCAGACGGTGAGCCCGGCGGAGTGGGGTGTCGGGGCGCTCTGGGCGGCGCGGAGCCGGGCGGCGATGATCGCGGCAACCGACGTACGGACCGGGTGGGGCAGCGGGCGGCCGGCGATGAGGTGCTCGAGGTGCTCGGCGCTCCAGCCGTTTTCCAGAAGAGCGGTGGCGATCTGCCCCTGGTCGCGGAGCGCCGATCCGGTCAGCAGCAGGTTCGGGGATCGCATACCGATGGCGAGCAGCAGCCGGACGCCCGCGGTGGCCTCGATCCGCTCCGGCGCCTCGGGCGTCCCCGTGAGGGCCGGGGTGTCGTCGTTTTCGCGCGTGGGCGCGGAAGGGACGGACGGATGGACGGGGTTGGTGTTCTCCTTGTTGGTCTTCTTTCTCTTGGTGTTCTTTGGTGCCGGATCAGCCAGACCAGGGTTATCCCATGCTGGATTTCCCGTCATGGGCTGCGACCTGCCCGTTTGCGGCACCAGGACGGTGGAGGCATCCCCCAGCAGGTCATACAAGTGCGCGGGCATGTCGGTGATGGCATAGACGGTCTCGCCGAGCGTCCCATCCCCGTTCCGCTCACGGCCGCGGGTCAAGTAGCCGTACCGCTCGAGCTCCTTGAGGCCGCTGTTGACCGCGTCCCGTCCGTCGGTGGCACACCTGGCGAGGTTGGCCACGGTGACCCGCCAGCCGTCCCGGTGAGTAGTCAGCAGCCCGAACAGACCCTTGGCCTTGAAGCTGACCCGCGGGTCACGGAAGAGGGCGTTGGAGATCTGCGTGAAGCGGTCCCCCGCCATCGCGCCACGGCGAATTCCCGCCCCGTAGCCGCTCATCGAGCAGCTCCCGCCGACGGCACGTCAGGCCGGCGAATTCCGGAGCCCGTAGTCGGTGAGGCGGTGATCTCCGCGATCAGCGGCGAGGCGTCGTGCGCATGTTCCATGCCGTGAGTCCACCCGCGCGCTCCCGCCGGACCGCCGACCGGATGCCCCCACCAAGCGTCACGATCCGATGACGTTCCACACCGCGCACCATGGAGGGACCGGTGGAGGGACCCTCCACCAAGGGCGCACCAGAGGAGCAGCCCGGCGGCGGTGCCGTTCGTCGGCGTGGTGGCGTTGATGCGGCTGAGCGGACAACGCGAACCCGCCGTGTTCCGCCTACGGCTGGGCACGGCTCCCCCACCCCAGGATGACGCAACCCACTGACGGCGCCGAGCAGCGCATCCGGCTCGCCCCCATGGACCGGCGACCCGGGCGGTGCGCAGCCGCGGGGTGGGTGGCCCCGGTCGCACGCGGTCCGCTAACCGCGCTGCGCACCGCCGGATGCGCGCTGGCAGTGGACCGGCGCGGCATCCTGGCGGCAGTTCACACTCGGTCACCGGCTCTGCTCACCGTGCGCAGCCATCTCCTCAGCTCAACACCCCGCCATGTCGCGGGGGTGCGCGGTGGCCCACGGAGGAAAGCGCGAACCGCCGACGGACTCGACCGGCGGCCACACGGCGTCCGGCACGGGGCCCGCGGCGCGCGCCGGTGGCTGAACGGTCAGATTCGCTGTGGAGAGAACCACAAAACCGTGGAGGGGGCTATGGAGGGGTCCCTCCATAGCCCCCTCCACGGTTTTGTGGCCGCTTCGTGACCGTGGAGGGGGCTGATCGGTCGGCGGATCGGTCGGGGCTGGCGGGTTTGGTCCAGGTAGCAACACACCGTCTCTACCTGGGAGTTTCACATGTCTCCTGCGACACAGTCCTCGGGCGGCCAGGAGCCGCCGATGGCTGCGGGGGTCGCCCTGGCCCGGATGCGCCGTCAGGTCCGGATCGGACGCTGGGGGGTGTGGGTCGCACTCGCGTGCGGCCCTCTCGCCCTCGCAGCGGCGGCCCTACGGTCGCCCGTCGCACCCGCTGAGGCCGCACCGGCGCCGTCGAGCAGCACGATGCGCACACCGCCGGCCGCCGATCCGTCCGGGTATGCCGAGCTGTACCTGGCGGCCTGGCTGCGCAGCACCGCCGGCGACGAGAACAGTGCGCAGGCACGCCTCGCCCAGGCACTGGCGCCATCGGTTGCGCTGCCGCGGCCGGAGGGTGCGCAGCCGGTGCTCGAGCGCGCGGTGGCGGTGCGCAGTGCGCAGCGTGAGGGCGGGCAGTGGTCGGTGACGGTGGCTGCGCAGTACGCCGACTTCTCGGTGCGCTACTTCGCGGTGCCCGTCGTGGCCGGCGCGGACGGGGGCTCGTTCGCGGTCACCGGGGCACCCGGTCAGGTGGCCGGCCCCACGACGGCGAAGGCCCCGGAGCCGGCATACGGGGTGAGCCTGCCGGCGAAGGGGGTACTCACCGCCACCGTCGCCGAGTTCCTGCGTGCCTATCTCACCGGGCTCGGCCAGGTGGACCGCTACCTGGCTCCGGGGGTGCGGCTCGCGGCGTTGTCCGGAACGTCGTACACCGACCTTCAGGTCGAGCAGGCGAACGCTGTCGAGGAGTCGGCGGCCGCGGAGAGCGTTCCGGCGGACGGCACGAAGGCCCGGGTGCAGGTCCAGATCAAGGCCCAGGACAAGACTGGTGCATGGCCGCTGGCGTATGAGCTGACGCTGACCGCGCGGGCCGGCCGCTGGGAAGTCTCCGCGTTCGTCACCGCTACGGGTACGGGTACGGGCGGAGGCGGCCACGCGTGAACACGGCACACTCCCTGGTCCTGGCCGGGAAGCTCGACGATCTCGGGAACTCGTGGATCGACATGTTCACCACGTGGGGCAGCCGCGGGCTCAAGGCCGCACTGATCGTGATCGTCGTCGTCTACATGGTGCAAAGGTTCTCCATCAAAGCGGGCATCGGGGCCCTGCTGCTGATGGCGATCGCGCTGGGCATCTACTCCTCCCGCGACGACCTCGCCGCGACCTTCACCGATCAGATCAAGAACCCCACCAAGAAGTCGGCCCCCGCCATCATCGTGCCCGTGCGGCCCCTCACCGGCGCGTCCCCGCAGAGTGGGGGTGAGCTGTGAGCGCGAGCGGTGCCGCGCCCCGCGTGGCGCGCTTCTACACCTCGGCCCGACGTCACCCGTGGGTGCTGGGGAAGGTCGCCGACTTCAAGATTCCGCTCGGCCCCTACACCCCCGCGCAGATCGCGGTCGCCGGCGTCGGCGGGCTGCTCCTGGTCGAGACGGTCACGTGGTGGTCCTGGCTGGGTCCACTCCCGCTGGCCGCGTGGGTGGTGGCGATCTGGATGGTACGCCGCCCCAAGTTCGCCGGACGTGCTCCGCTGCCGGCCCTGGCCGGATGGCTGACCCTGCTGGCGCAGCCCGCCCCCGGGCGCATCGGCGGCCGCGCGGCCCGCGACCGTATGCCGCACCGGGTCTTCGGTGGCTTCGTCATCGAGAACCTGCCGTCCCACCTGCCCACCCCCCGCCCGGTGACCCCGACCCCTGCGCAGGCTCGCCGGCCGCGGCCGGCAGCGCGCCATCTGCCGGAGGCGTCGCTGCGCTCTGCCTCACCCGCGCAGCGGCTCCTTGCCCAGGCGGCCGCACGCCCCATCGAAGGGAGCCGGCCGTGAGGGTGCCGATCCGTCATCTCGCCGGTCACCTGCTGTGGTCCGCCCAGGGCGGGGTGTGGGCGGTCTACCGCCTGCATCCGGGCCCCGACGAGCAGGGCCTGCACAGCGAAACGGTGCAGGGCACCTACATGACCACCCAGGTCCGCGACGAACTGCTGTCCAAGGCAACCAGCTTGGTGCGCTCGCTGTCCGGGGCACCACGGCTGTACGGGCTGTGTGCCCAGGTTGATCCAGGCGAGATCGCCCTGCGCATGCTGGACGGCGTCGACCCCGGGGCGGGCAGCGCCGCCCGGCACAGCGGCCAGCACCCCTGGGCCGAGACCACCGAGTCCGCGCTCAGTCTGCTGGAAGGACAGGAAATGCACCGCCGCACCCTGTGGCTGGCGGTGCCGCTCACAGCCGAGACAGGTCCACTCGCCTGGGCCGGCGGCCTGGGGGCGATGTGGGCCGACCTCTCCAGTCAGCTCGGGCTCACCCCCGCTGCGGTCAGCGCCCGCGAAGTCAACGCCTACCGCCGCCAGGCCGAGCACATCGAGGCCCAGCTGTCGGGTGCGCTCGGTTTCCGTCCGGCGCGCCCGGCGGAGGTCGTGTGGATGCTGCAGCACGCACTGCGCCGCGGCCTGCCGGAGCCTTTGTTGAGCGAGGCGGAGTCCAGCACCCTGTACGGCGGCCGCCTCCGGGCCGGCGAGCTCCGCTCCCCCAGCTACGCAGACCTCGGTCAAGTCCGCCTCCACGAAGGCGGACCCGATCCGTTGGATCACACCCCCGGCGCCTGGCACGACAACGATGAGACAGGCGAAGAGAGCAGCCGGGCCGGGCGCGGGTCGTGGTGGCGCCGGGGAGGCGACTCCCCGCTGCTGCGGCGGTGGCTCCAGGTCGAGACCGAGGACGGCTGCGGCTACCAGGCGCACCTGGCGCTGGCCGAGTGCCCCAAAGCGGTCCGGGTGGAGGCCGCCGACCTGCTCGCGCAGCTCGAGGGCCTGGCCTTTCCCGTCGACTACTGCGTCGACCTCACGCTGGTTACCGCCGACAAGGCCAAGGCCCAGGTGCAGCGGAAGAAGAACGAGCTCGTCGACCAGGCCGAGCAGTACGACGTCCGGCCCACCGGTATGCCCCACACGGTGCCCGAAGCCGTGCGTGATCTGAGTGAGGAGGACGGCCGGCTGTCGCGCACCTCCATCGAGGTCGAGGTCCAGTCGGTGACCGTCCTGAGCGTGTGGGCCGCGCGCGCCGCGGACTGCGACGCCCGCGCCCGGGCTCTTGCGGCGCTGCTGGCGGGAGCGGACTACCGGGCGGTGCGCCCGGCCGGGCTCCAGGAAGCTCTCTTCACCCTCGGCCTGCCGGGCACCGTACGCCCGCACGCACTGCGGGAGTTCACCCAGCACCAGGTGTCCGAGGACTGGGCGATGAGCGGCGCGCTCACCCTCACCGAGGCCGGTGACCCCAACGGGATGCTGCTCGGCTTCGACCAGGACACCGGCACCACCCGGCCGGTGCTGCTGAACATCGCGGATGCCCCCAAGGCCGACGCCTCGGCGTCCTTCGCCGTGAGCGGGGATCCCGGTGGCGGCAAGAGTGTGCTGCTGAAGCTGCTCACCCAGTCCACCGTGGACCGTGGCGGGCGGGCGATCTGTATCGACCGCACCCCGCTGCGCGAATGGGCCACCTTCGCCCGTGCGGCCGCCCCGGGCCGCTGCCAGATCATCGACGCCGCAGCGGCCGGAGTATCCATCGACCCGCTGCGCATGTTCCCCGGCACCGCACAAGGCGCGCACTACGCGCTGAGCTACCTCGCGCTGCAGCTGGGCATCGGGCCGATGACCGCGGCCGGCGGCGTCCTGCACCGGGCCGTCGAGCAGACCGCCCAGAGCGCCGCCCCCTCCATGCACCAGGTGCTCGAACACCTACAAACGATGGCGGACGAGGTGGGCGGGTCCCGGCGGGAAGCGGCCGCCACGTTGGTGGACCTGACGCGGATCGTGTCCTCCAACCCGCTCGCGCAGATGGTGTTCGACCCGACACTGCCGCCGGTCCGCCTGGAGCAGGACCTGGACTCGGACCTCATCGTGATCACCACCGCCGGGCTCACCCTGCCGCCCCAGGAGGCCTTCGCCCACCCCGAGGTCCTGCGCCAGCAGCCCCTGGAAGCCCTGATCGGTCGGGCGGTGCTGTATCTGATCGCGGCGCTCGCCCGGCAGACCGCGTTCGCCGACCCGGCCAGGTTCTGCGCCATTGTCGCGGACGAGTTGTGGTGGCTGACCGGCTCCGCCGAAGGCACCGCTCTGATCAGCGAGATCCTCCACGACGGCCGCAAACACAACGGCGGCCTGTTCGCCGGCGCCCAGGACGAGAAGGAACTCGGCCCGGACCGGGGCCTGTTCGCCTACCGCGCTCTGTCCCGCACCCAGGACGACAAGACGGCCCGCCGCGGCCTGGAGTTCATCGGCCTCGACAGCACCGACCCCGAACTCCTGCGGATCGTCACCACCGACCTGTCCCCCCTCCGTGACAAGCGCAGAAAAGGGGAGATGCTGCTGACCGCGCCGCGCATGAACACCTGCCGCGTCAAGGTCGCCATCCCCCGCCTGCACCGCATCCGCTCCGGCATCACCACCACCCCCGGAGACCAACCCACACCAGCTCCCACCGAGGCAACGACGGCCAACGCGCCGAAGGAGCACGTGGGATGACCGGCAATGAATGGGACCGTTCCCGCAGTCGTGCCCATATCGTCGGCGCGCTCGCCGTCGTGGCTGTCCTGGCCGCCGTCGTCACCGTGTTCGCGATCGCGGGCGTACCCGACGCCTGGTGGCCCCAGATCGGCTCGGCGTTCGCCGCCAGCCCTCAGCCCACCTCCGCCAACGACCCGTGCGTCCTGATCACCGGGCTGGCCCACGACTCGTGCGCCCCCTCCCCCACCCCCTCCACATCTAGCTCCGGTGCACAGCCGAGCGGCGCGGGCGCGGCCAACGCCTTCCGGCTCGCCGTGCCCGCAGCCGGGCTGCTCCTCGTGTACGCGGTGCGGCGCAGCGGCCGGCGGAGGCGCTGATGTGGCGCCCAGATCGCGCACGCCTGCGTTCGGGTGGCTTCACGGTGCTCGTCACCGTGGTGTTCCTGCTCGTCAACGCCCAGGTAGCGCATGCCACGCAGAACAGCGGCGGCGACATGCTCTCCCCACTCAACATCACCAGTTCCGAGGGTGTCCCCATCAACGGCTACGAGCTGTCAGCCGAAGGCGGATCCGTCTTTTCGTTCAAGTCGAACGCCTACGCCTTCGTCATGAACGGCTTGTTCACCCTGTTGCGCCTGGTGGTCGGCCTGGCGTGCTGGGCGATCGGTTATGCCTTCAAGTTCCCGCTGCTGAAGATGCTCACCAGTCCGGCGCAGCAGGCTGCCGATGCCTACAACCACGCGGTCGTCGACAGTCTCGGCCTCAAGGGGCTGATGCTGGCCTGGGCGTTCGTGTTCGGGCTGATCCTGTTCGTCCGCGGCAAGACCGGCAAGGGCCTCGGTGAGATCGCGCTGACCCTGGTGATCGCCGGGTTCGCCGCATCCGCGTTCGTGCGCCCCGACTACCTGCTCGCGCAGGGCGGCCCGCTCGCCCAGACCCAGCAGGCCGCCGCCGAAGTCGCCCGCGACACCGTCAACTCCCACTACTGGGGCGGGAAGATCGCCAGCGACCAGGGGCCGTGCGCCGGCATGGCAGGCCGCGGCGAGCTCAAGTGCCTTCAGCTCGAGGGAGCCAAGCCGCTCTCCCCCGCCGAGGTGGCCCGCCCGATTCAGGACTCCCTGACCAACGCTCTGATCGTCAAGGGCTACATGCTGCTGGAGTACGGGCGCGTCCTGGACCCCGCCAAGGACAGCGACAAGAAGGCCTACGCCCTCCACCTCAAGTGGGTCTCCGGCGGCTACAAGCCTGAGAACCAGCCCCAAAAGGGCAAGGGCGACACCTGCGGCCTGATCCGCGGAGTGGCACGCACGTACTGCGAGCAGGGCGCCGCCGGGCAGGTCAAGGGCCCCGATGCCGACACGTTGCCCGCGCTCACCACCGGCGACGCGCTGCTGCAGGCATCCCAGCCCGTACTCACCGAGGAAGACCAGCAGTTCGCCGCGTTCCTCGGGGACCTCAAGGAGCAGGGCGGCCCGGTCGGCAAGGCCTGCGCCCAGTACGCGTCCCAGCCCACCGGCTGGCGCACCGCGGGCGCCTTGATGCTGTTCATCGCGTCCCTGCTGATCTGCGCGATCCCGCTGTCCGCCTCGGTGGTTCTGCTCGGCACCCAGGCAGCCGACGCCGGTGCGGCCGCGGTCGGCGGCGTCGCCTTCGTGTGGGGGATGCTGCCCGGCCCGAACCGGCAGGTCGTGTGGAAATGGATCGCCGTGTTCTTCATGTCGATCGCGGTCATGTTCGTGTGCTGCATGTTCCTGCCGTTCTACGGCATCGGTGTGGACGCCGTGTTCACCGACGGACCCGACCTGCCGGCCGAACGCCTGCTGGTCCTCGACGTCCTGGGCATCGTCGGCCTGGCCTGCCACCGCATCCTCATGCGTGGCATCAGCAGTTTCGGGCAGCGGCTGGCCATCCGGATGCGGTACGCGAAGGTCGGCGGCACTCATCTGCCCGGCGACACCTCGGAGATCGGCGCCGCACTCGCCGTGCATGCCACCGGCGGCGGGTTTGGGATCGGCGGACTGCGCTCCCTTGGACTGTCCGGATCCATGGGGAGGTTGGGCACCCGTCACCGGCTGATGGCGTCCCTGGCGTCGCTGGCTGACGGGGCGGGCATGCCCGTCGATGCCGGCCGGCTGCTGGCCGATGCCGGCGCCGAGTCCTCCCGCGGGCTTGCCCCGCTCGCTCTGGCCGCCACCGGTCTTCGCCTCGGTGCGCGCGGCGGCTGGGGTCTGCTGGTCGGGCGCCGCCCGGACGACCAGGCTCTCGAGCGGTGGCGCAAGCCCACCGCTGACGTGGACAGCGCCGCATCCGAGGCAGAGCACGGCGGCCGCGCCGGAGGCGCGCAGCGCCGTCGCGGGCCCGCGGACCGCTACCGGGATCCCGACGGAACAGTCGCCGACCGGGACTCCGGGACGCTGCTGCACGATCAGCACCAGGACCGGACGCTGCTGTCGACCCGCGCCCACAACCGGCTTGTCCGGCTGCGCGGCTACCGGATCCTGCACCGCGCGGGACGAATCGCGTACGGCTCCAGCTGGGGCCTGCCGGAGAACCTGCGGCGCGGCGGGGAGCACGGCTCGCGCTACACCCACGATGCCCGCCAGCAGGTGCGGGTCTGGGGCAACACGGTGCGCGAGGACAGGCGGGCCTGGGCCCAGGCCGGCAGCAGTGTGACTCAGCGGCTACGCGAGCAGCCCGGCGACCGGGGCGCACCGGCTCCCTTCACCGGCCGGGCCCTGCGGCCGGCGCCCCCGCGCAGCGGACCTGCCGCTGAGCCGTCCGTCGCCCCTGGTCCTCCCCCGCCACCCCCGTCCATGCCGCCGGCGCGGCCCCTCGCCTCCCCACCGCGCCCCGCCGCTCCCCCGACAGCGTCTCCGGCTGCGCCTGCGCCTGCGCCTCCCGCACCGGTGGATCCGGCTGCGCTGCGGCGCCGGATCATCGACCGGCTCGGGGCCGGCGATTCCCCCGAGGCACGCCGCCGCATCCAGGACGAGATGCGCCGCCGCTTCGGCGACCCGGACCCGGGTGGTGACGGCGGATGAGGCTCCACACCCTCAGGCGCCCTCGGCGGCGGGCCAAGTGGGCCGTCCTGATCACGCTCGTGCTGTTCACCGCGGTGTGCTGCGCCAGCCCTTTCACCACAACCCTCAACGCGCTGGCCGCACTGGCCGCCAGCCGCTCCACCACCGGCAACGATCCAGGAGGCGGCACCATCGCCGACATCCCGCCCCGCATGCTGCAGGCCTACCAGAAGGCCACAGCCCTCATCGGGCACGACGTACCGGGCTGCAAGGGTTTGGACTGGCCGGTCCTCGCCGGCATCGCGAAGACCGAGTCCAACCACGCCGCCGGGCACAGCATCGCCGCCAACGGCGACATCACCCCGCGCATCTTGGGCGTGCTGCTCAACGGGTCCGGGGCCGGCGGCAACACCACCGCGGTCGCCGACAGCGACCACGGACGCTGGGACGGCACCGCACAGGGTGAACGGGCCGTGGGCCCCTTCCAGTTCCTGCCCTCCACCTGGGACGACAGCGCGGGCCGCGACGCGAACGGCGACGGCGTCAAGGACCCGCACAACGCCGACGACGCAGCCCTCGGCGCGGCCGTCTACCTGTGCGGCAACGGACGCGACCTGAGCGAACCGCCCCAGCTCCGCTCGGCGATCCTGCAGTACAACCAGTCCGGCGCCTACGCGGACGAGGTCCTGGGATGGATCCGCCAGTACCGGGCGGCCACCAAGGCCAGCGTCGACCTGAGCCACGTGACCGGGACCGCGCGCACCGTCCTCGATGCCGCCCTGGCCCAACGCGGCGTCCCCTACTCCTGGGGCGGCGGCGCCGTCTCCGGCCCCACCACCGGGAGCTGCTGCTCCCCCAGCGGAAAGTCCGGTGCGTCCATCACCGGGTTCGACTGCTCGGGCCTGACCCTGTACGCGTATGCCAAGGTAGGCGTCCGCCTTCCGAGGTTGGCGTCGGACCAGGCCGGGGTCGGCCGGCGCATCCCCGCCGCCCAGGGACAAAGCGCTCTGGCTCCCGGCGACTTGGTGTTCTACGCCTACGCCCCGGGCCGTGATTCGACGATCTACCACGTCGGGATCTACGCGGGGAACGGCCAGATGGTCAACGCTCCCCGGCCCGGGGCCGCCGTGCGTCTGGACGCCGTCGATGCGATGTCCGGCTTCGCGGGAGGGGCACGGCTGCTGTGACCCTTCCACGTACTCCCCCTCGTCGGCCCCGCCCGGTCTGGCCGCTGGCCTTGTGTACCGCGCTGCTGGCCGGTGGCGGTCTGTTCCTGCTGCTCCCGCAGGAGGAATCCCAGCGGGCTGCCCACACCACCGTCACCGCACGGGTACAGCGTTCGCCCCCTGCGACCCGGCCTCCGGCAGCCGCCCCGACTCGCGCCCCGGACTCTGTGCCCCGCAGGTCCGTGGTCCCCGGGGTCGCCCCTTCGGCAAGGTCCGCCACACGGCCGGCTCTCCCAGCACGCGGCGACGGCCCCGGTGGCGACGCCGCCATCCAACAGGTCCTGGAGCAGTCCTGGCCCCACGACCTGTCTCCAGCCGATGAACAGCAGCTCCTCCTGCTGGGCCGTCGGCTCCTGGCCGCCGATGCGGGCGGCGTGGGCCGCGAGGCGTTCCCCTCCCTGTTCCCGCCAGGGGTGCGGAACGTGGTGGTGCCGGCCTTCACCCGCATCCGTATTCAGGCGGCGATCGCCCGCTCCGGCGGCTCGGACCGGGCGGTGGTGCACCTGGTGTGGGCGGGCGGCGACCGCGGCGGCACCTACACCGACGGCCGCCTGACCGACTTCTCCTTCACTCGCACCCCGTCGAAGAACGGAGCCACCGCATGGCAGCCGCTGCCTCTGTCCTGACCGCACAGCCCACCCCGACGGCGTCCGGCCCCGCGCTCGATCTCTTCCACCAGCTGCTCGCCGTCATCGAGTGGCTCACCGACCACGCCTGGCTGCTGCTCCTGGTGCTGGTGGGCACCGCCGCGATCACCGAGCTGGTGCTGCGGCGCATGGCCATGGCTGCCTCTCAGCAACGCATGGCTCTCGACTTGACCCCGGCACGGCACTTCGACCCCTCTCCCGAGCAGATTCTGCGCCGGGGTATCGAGCTGGCCCGGGCCTCCACTTCCATGCCGTGGTGGGCGCCGCGACGCTCCAAGGCGGTGCGGATCCGGCTGCGTGCGGACGGTACAAGCCCCCTCCTTTACCGGATCGAGGGGCCGGCGGGCGCCGAACGGCTGCTGACCACCACTCCCTTCGGCCCCCACGTCAAGGTCACCAAGGCCGCAGCGCTGCCGAACAAGCAGCGGCGTCACGAAGTGCGGGCGGAGTTCATCCTGCGGGGAAACCCGGTCGCCCTGCTGCGTGATGTCCCGCTCGAACCAGATCCCCTGCAGCCACTCGTCGATGCCGTAGCCGATCTGCGCGCCCAGCTCGGCGACCTGGCCGAGGTCTGCGTCGACCTGCAGCGCGCCCCGAAGACGGTGCTCAAGGCGCGCCGGTGGCAGCTGCTGGATGCCGCCCGGCGCAACGAGCGCACTGAGACCGCACGTCTGACCCGCTGGATGCACCGCGATCACCAGAAACTTCAGGACTCCTGGCTCTTCCAGTTCACGCAGGTGCTCAGCTCGGATGGCCGTCGCAGCCGGGAGGGCGGCCGGATGGTCATGACGCCGCCGCAGGTCCGTGTGGATCCCGCGAAGGCCTTCGGCAAGCTCGCCGAGGACAGCCACCTCGTCCGGGTGCAGATCCTGGTGCGCTGCGCTTCCGACACCGCAGGCCGTGCCGAAGCCCATCTCGCCCGGATCCAGGCCGGGTTGGCCGTGTTCGGCGGTTCGGCCAGGTTCGCCATGAGGGGATGGCGCATCGGGCCGTGGCGGCTGGGAGCCGACCGCTGGCCGCACCGGCGTCAGTTCGACCGGCGCTGGGCCGCCGGGCAGTGCCAGCCGCCAGCCGCCAACTGGGTCCAGCTGACCGAGCTGCTGGGTCTGCTCAAGCCGCCCACCGTGCACTGCCGGCTGCCGCTGCTCGCCGTTGATCTGCCGTCGTTCGTTCCGAAGGACCCCTCTCTGTTGTTGCAGGGCTGGTATCAAGGCGCGGACGGCCGGCGCCGCCTGGTGGCCACCCCTACGGCAGAGACCCTCTTCGAGGTCGGTGTCGGCAAGGCGGGCGGCGGCAAGACCGAACGCGCCCTGGTCCAATCGGTCGGATACGCCCATGCGGGCGGCGGTTTCCTGTTCGTCGACCCGCACCGTGACTCCTGGCAGCGCGCAGCCCCTTACCTCGCACACGACCACCTCATGGGCCGCATCGCCCGCATCGACCTGAAAGCCACCGGCCCCCAGTCGCTGATCAGTTCCTGGAACCTGATCGGCATGGACCACGGACGGCCCCGACACGAAGTGGTCGAGGACACCGTCGATGCCTTCGCCAGCGCCTTCGGCTGGGAGGACGCCAACGCCCCGCGCGCCATTGCCATCTTCACCGAGGCACTCACCGCTCTGACGGCGGCCAATGAACTGGCCTGTCAGGCAGGACGACCAGACGACCAAGCGACGGTCTTTCAGGTCCGCAGCCTGCTCATCGATGCCGGATTCCGCACCTGCGCGCTGGCTGCCGTACGCGAGCGCCTGGGCGAGGAGTCGGCGGCCTGGTGGCAGAGCGTGTTCCCCACCTTCCCGGCCGACTCGTTCAACATCCTGATCAACCCGCTCGCCCGGCTTGCCGCGAACCCGGTCACCCGTGCTTTCCTCGGCCAGGGCCAGGGCATCTACAACATCCGCGCCGCCATGGACCGCCGCATGATCGTGTGGGTGTGCACGGCGGGCAACGGCCCGACCGACAAACTGCTGGTGGCCCTCCTCGCCCGCGACCTGTTGCGGGCCGGCCGCTCCCGCACCGATGTCCCCGAGGACCAGCGTGTTCTCTTCCGGGTCTACCTCGACGAGCTGATCACCCTGACCGGCACCGCCGCCGACTCGATCGCCTCGATGTTCGAAGACCTGCGGAAGTTCAAGGTACAGATCCATGGCATGACCCAGCTCCTGGCCCGGCTCCCGGTCTCCGTACGCCAGTCGCTGCTCCAGAACGCATCGACACTGTCGACGACCACCGGCTCCAGAGGGGCCGTCTCGGCCATCACCGAGGAATGGGGCGACCAGCCCAGCGCCACACACGTCGCCCACCTGGACCGCTACGACCACTACGCCCAGTTCACCGTCGGCGGCCGGCGCGTCGGCCCCGTCCTGGTCCACGGCCCGGTGCTGGAGGACGTCTTCGCCGACCTCTACCAGCCCGGCAACCGTCGGGCCCTGGAGGCGGCCGCCGACAAGACGGCAGGGGCACGGCCACTGTCCGAACTGACCGCGCGCGCCGCCGCCCAGCAACAGCGCATCCAGGCCTTCCTCCTCAAGCACACGCCCAGTGCCTCCCCCCTCACCAAGTCCACCAAGGAGTTCCAGTGACCCACCTGCCGCCTACCTCCGACCAGCCGACCGCGCGTCCCTTCACGCCCAGCCCCCACGAGCCCCTGCCCCACCAGCTGCTCGCGGCCGTGGCCCAGCACCGCATGGCCACCACGCAGCAACTCCAGGACCTGCTGCGCCCGCAGGCGGCCCGCCAGACCATCTCCCGACCGCTGAACCGGCTCCACAAGCAAGGGCTGATCGGCTACACGGCCCTGCCCCACTCGCACGGCAAACGCGCCTGGTACCTCACCCCGGACGGGGCCCGCATCACCCGCGACTGGCCCCAGCTACGCGGCCGCCCCCCGTACCCCCTCACGTCGGCCTCAGCCGCCTCCCTGAAGACGCCGCACGTCCTGACTGTGGTCCGCTCCCACCTGGCCTTCGTAGCTGACGCGCGACGGCGCGGCGACGAACACGGCCACCTCGACTGGACCCCCGAGGTCGCCCACGCGCTCGGGGACAGTGAGCGTGTCATCGCGGACGCGCTGATGTACTACGTCCGGCACAACGACGACGGCAGCCGCACCAAGTTCCGGGCCCTGGTTGAGGTCGACCGCGCCACCACCAGCAGCGAGCGCCTGGCCACCAAGCTCATCGACTATGCCCGCCTGCACACCTACACCCCCGCCCCGCCCGGACGCCGCGCCTCCCAGACGAACTCCGGCCCGGCCTGGCAGCGCTGGTACCCCGTCTTCCCCCGCGTCCTGTTCATCCTCACCGGCGCCAGCCCCGTCACCCTCACCCACCGCATCGAAGACCTCCAAGCCATGACCGCCGAACACCCAGCCGTCGCTCACCTCGCACGCACGGTGCCACTCGGCGCCGCCGTCCTGCACGACATCGAACAGCACGGCCCCACCGGACCCCTCTGGACCCCTCTCAACGGACAGGGCGAACGCCGCTCCTGGACCGAACTGTGAAAGTGCCAGCCACTGAACCCGCCCTACCGCCTCAACTACGCGAGAAACCCGGCGAACAACGCTCGCGTCTCCACGCTGCCCCGGCAGTGAGACCCGGCTTCCCCGGCGGCGTCAATGTGCGGCCGCTCCAGCAGCCCCACGGAACCAAGGTTGGCCGGATCTCTCACACAAGCCCACTCCACCTCTCCCCATAGAGGATGAGGGTTCGGGCGTTCCGGCCACCCTCACCAAGCCGGCCCGGCTCCGCAACCAACGCCACTCGTGCCACAGAACAGGGACTTGGCGCATATGCATCAGATTCCACACGCAAACCCACCATCACGGACCGTGACGCCGACAACAGCAGGGACAGTGAAGGGTTTCGGCCTCATCACGACAGTTTCGACCACACGACCTGCGCGGAAATCGGCACGAACATGCACAAACGCACCCCACGTCCATACGCATAGCACTTGGCTCATCTACGGAGAGTGGCGCTACGGTGCCGTCAACAGCAAAAACGGAATCGCCTTGACTCACGCTCCGAGCCCAGCGCCAGAACCCCAGTGGATCCCAAAGAACCTTACGGGGAGGACCAGTTGATCCTCGCACCACGACGTCACCGTCACACGGCCCTGCGCCGGCGGGCCGCCGCCGCCTCAGCCGCAGCCTTGGTCCTGCTGAGCGCCTGCAGCGACAACAAGACCGACCAGAGCGGGGACAAGAACCCCACCACTGCCGTCACACCGTCGACCGCGCCCCGCCAGACACCGCAGACCCCGTCCGCGGATGCCGCCGAGAAAGCGGCCGTCCTCGCGTCGTACAACGCGATGTGGGTGGAACAGATGAAGGCATATCGCAAAGCGGATGCGGCAGGTACCGAACTCGAGAAGTACGCCTCGCTGGATGCACTGGGCAAGTTCCGCATCGACCTGGCACAGATGAAGAAGGCCGGCACTGCGGTGATGGGAGAGCTCGGCCACACGCCTGTAGTGACCTCTCTCAATCTCACGACGCAGACTCCGACGGCGGAGCTCAGCGACTGCATGGATCTCTCCGAGTCGCAGACTATTGACACCCGGGCTGGCAACAAGGTGATCCCGTACCCGACCGCACAACCCATGCGATACATCGCCACAGCCACAGCTGAGAAATGGCCGTCAGGCTGGATGATCACCAAGTTCATTCCCACCGGGAGCCGAAGGTGCTGAGAAGGCTCCTCAGAGCGACACCTATTGCGATGCTGCTGGCCTGGGCGCTCACCGCTGTCGCGCTGGCGGCCGAGGATCCCATCGGCAACGACCCCAATTGCCGGGGGCAATGGATGGCAGTGACAACGTGCGCCCTGGACACACACCGATTTCCATCAGCTCCAGGAGGAAGCGCTCAACGGGCGTCTGCCTCATCAAGCGCCCATGGGGGCAGCGCTCCATCGCCATGCACCTACACGAAGCTGGAACCGCAGCCGCCACCGGAGTCTGTCAACTCCGGAACCGGAATTGGTTGGGACGGCCAGACAACCAAGGGTGCAGTGTTCCAGGTGTTCTGCCCAGACACTGACAGGCTGTCGCTGCAGTGGATCCCAGATGGTGGCCCAGCGACATCCCCTGTCGATCCAGAAGTCGTGGCCCATCGTGCTGTCGACTCGATGAAGCTCGTAGGGCCGGACATCGCCAGCCCTCACTCGGAGCGCACCTACGCGGTCGGGGTGCCGATGTGGTTGTGGGTGAACCAGTCCCCCACCACCTTCGGCCCGAACACCGCCACGGCCTCCGAAGGCGCGGTAGCGGTGTCTGCTAGGGCCAAGGTCGCCTCCATCACGTGGCAGTTCGGCGACGGCGCCACTCTGATCTGCAATGGGCCCGGCACCGTGTACCAGGCGTCGTCCGGTATGAAGCCGTCGCCGACGTGTGGTCACACGTTCGCGAAGTCCTCGGCGGGGCAGTCCGGTCAGAGGTTCGCGCTGACGGCCACGGCGACATGGCAGGTCGACTGGACGGTCACGGCCGGCGCCCGGGACACGGGCCAGTTCACGGAGATCCGACAGTCCCAGACTCAGATCGGAGTCGGGGAACTCCAGGCCGTCGGCAATTGAGCATGAGAGCGAAAGGCGTGACAGCGTGAGCAAGACGGCAGCGCCCGCCTCAGTGGCGGATCAGATTCCGGCACAGCCTGGCCCGCCGTCCCTGCGGTGGCAGGCACGACGCCGGCGTCCGGGGGTGCTCGCCCTGGCTGCGGCACTGATCGCAGCCGGAGCGGTGGGCAACTACTGGTACTGGACGCAGAATGGCCAGCGCACCCCCGTCCTGGTGGTGGCCCGGGATGTGGCAGCAGGCACGGTGATCCAGGACGCGGACCTGGCGGAGGCTTCGGTGGCGCTGGATCCTGCGCTCAAGGCGATTGGGACCGGGCAGCGCACGCAGGTAGTCGGCAAGCGCGCCGCTGTCGCGCTACTGCCCGGTGCGCTGCTGGCTCCAGGTCAGATCACCAGCCGGACACTCGTGCACCAGGATGAGCAGTTGGTCGGGCTGAACCTGAAGCCGGGGCAGTTGCCGGACTCTCCGTTGAAACCGGAGGATCAGGTCCAGGTCGTGTTCACCGGCGACAGTACGGTCACAGCCTCGGGGAAGAACGGCAGGCCGGGCCAGGACGGCGGGCCTGTCACCGTGGATGCGCGGATCGTCCGTGTGGGCGCCAAGCAGGACAGCACAGGCCAGCAAGTAATCGACGTAGCGGTCAAGTCGGCGGACGGACCGCGGCTGGCAGCTCAGGCTGCGGCCGGGAATGTCGCGCTGGCTGTGAAGGCGGCGAGCGGGGCCGGTTCCTGATGGCCGTGATCGCTCTGGTGGGGGTTCCGGGGGCACCCGGGGTGACGTCAACGGCACTGGCGCTGCTGCGGATGTGGCCAGTGGAGCACGGCCGGCGGGTGCTGCTGGCCGAGTGCTGCCCGGACGGGGGCGCCGTGCTGGCGGGAGCGTTGCAGAGCAGGCTGACAGCCGACCGTGGTCTTCATAATCTGGCGGCCTCCCGCCGCACGGTCAGCCTGCAGGATGCTTTCTGGACCCAGCTCGTGCGGATTTCCGACGAGGACCGGCGTGATGACCCTGCCAGGATGCTGCTGCCCGGCCTGACCAGTCCCTCGGAGGCCGCCGGGCTCGCACCGGAGTGGGGGGCCATCGCGGATCTGTTCGTGGGGATCGACCGCATCGAGCAGCACGGTCACGACGTGCTGCTCGACCTCGGGCGCAACGGAGCCTTCGGTCCGGCCCGCGTCCTGGCCCAGCGGGCTGACCTGGTGCTGCTGGTGATGCGCAGTACCTTGCGCAGCCTGCACATGGCCTCCGCACGCGCCAGGATGCTCACTTCGCTGCTGGACGGCGAGGGCCGGCGCTCCGGACGTTTGGGAGTCCTGCTGATTACCGAGGGGCCCTACGCGGCACGTGAGGTGGAGGACCACTTGCAGGTACCGGTGGTGGCGAGCCTGCCGTTTCGGCCGCAGGAGGCCGCCGTGCTGTCCGATGGCGCCGCGGAGAACAAGCGGTTCCGTGAGAGCAGGCTGATGCGGGCCGTCCTGGACGCCTCGACCCCGATCCGGCAGCGGGTGGCCAGCCAGCGCGCCCGGGTCGCCTCGCCCCTGCACCAGCGAATGATGGGAGGCGCCGATGCACGCTGAACCGGTCTACAACGGCGAGCTCTACCCCTCGCGTCGGCCAGTGGCCCCGGCCGGAACGTCAACCCGGTCCGGCGGGCCGGCGGGCGCAGCCCTGCCGCGCATGGTGGGCCAGGGAGCGGTCCCGCAGGTGCGGATCGACTACCGGGCGGCGCAGGAGATCAAGCGGATCGTCGTTGAACAGCTGCTGAAAGAGAAGAAGAACGCCCCGTCGCTGACCGGGGAAGCGGAAGAGCAGCGTGGCCGCGCGCTGATCAATGAGCAGGTGGCGATCTGGTCGGACGCAACCGGCCGCGGCGGCGGATGTTCAGCGGTCGAGGAGGGGGAGGTGGCCGCGCTCGCCTTCGACATGTGCTTTCGGGCCGGGCGGCTGCAGCGCTATCTGGACGACGATCTGGTGGAGGACATCTGGATCGAGGGCCCGCACCGGGTGTTCCTCAAGTACAGCGACGATGCGGAAGCGGTCCAGGTCGCACCGGTCGCCGATTCCGAGGAAGAACTGCAAGAGCTCGTCAGAGACTTGATCCGGGCCAGTGGGCAGAGCGGCCGGACGTTTTCGACGTTCAGCCCGGATGTCGAGCTGCGGCTCAAGGACGGCTCCCGCGTCCAGGCCCTGGGCCCGCAGGTGACTGGCGAGTTCACGCACATCACCATCCGCCGTCACCGCATCCAGCACGCCGACTTGGACATGATGGTCCGCCTGGGCGCCCTCGACGAGCACATGGCCGACTTCCTGCGGGCCTGTGTCCGGGCGCGGCGCAACATCATGTTCGCCGGGGAGCAGTCCGCGGGAAAGACATCGATGCTGCGGGCGACGCTGCGGGAGATCCCTGCCCATGAGCGGTTCGGCACCCTCGAGACGACGTTCGAGCTGTGGGCCCACAAGAACGGCTATCACCAGCATGTGGTGCCGATGGAAGCCCGCGCGTCGAACGGCGAGCGGGTGGATGGCCGGGCGGCGGGCGAGATCACGCTGCTGGACTTGCTCAAGAGCGCGAAGCGCATGTCGCTGACCCGCGTCGTGGTCGGAGAGGTCCGTGGCCCGGAGATCACCGCGATGATGCAGGCGATGACGTCGGACAGGCCCGGCAACATGTGCACCATCCATGCCTCCGAGCCTGAAGCGATCTTCGACCGGATCGCGGAGCTGTACCTGCTGGCACAGTCAAACTTCACCCCAGAGCTGGCCTACCGTCAGATCGCCAACGGTCTGCACTTCGTGGTGTTCTTGTCGGTCGATGAATCCGGGCCCGTCAAGCGGCGCTTCGTCTCTCACATCTGGGAGATCAAGCCCGTGGGTCCGGACGGCCGCCCCACCTACAACGAGATCTACCGGCCGGCCAGCGAGTGGGACCAGCGGGCAGTGCCCTACGCCTCGCTGTCGGTCCGCAACCGGCAGAAGCTGGAGGCCGCCGGCCTGCGCGCGGACCTGGTGGCGCAGCCTTCTGGCTGGCCGCACGAGGTGGGCGCATGATCACCGGATGGTGGTGGGCGCTGTCCGGGGCGCTGCTCGGCGGCGGTCTCGTCGCCCTGGTGGCCGGGCTGGCCGGTACGACTACGCCCAAGGGGCCCGGATTCTTGGTTGGTTGGCGCCAGCGGTCCCGGTCGGGGCGCACGTCCCGCACAGCGGCCCGCCGGCGTGCCTTGTTCGGCGCGGCGCTGGTGGCCGGGGTCGCGGTGTGGCTGGTGAGCGGGGTGCTCGTGGTCGCGTTGATCGCGGCGGCCGCGGTGGTGGGCGTGCCGTGGCTGACCGCGCCGGTGGCGGCGACCAAGGAGCGGATGGCCAAGCGGGATGCGCTCGCCGAGTGGACGCAGCGCCTGGCGGAGGTACTGCGCCTGGGCGTCGCGATCGAGCAGGCGTTGAAGACCAGCCGCCGTCATGCCCCCCAGGCACTGGAGTTGGAGATCGAGGAGCTGGTGGACAAGGTGGATGCCGGGTGGCCCCTCGGTGAGGCGGTGGACGACTTCGGGCACGCGCTGGATGACCCGACCGCGGACAAGGTGTGTGCCGCGCTGAGGCTGTCGGTCACCGACCCAGGGCCGGGGCTCGCGCAGGCGATGCAGGACATGTCCGCTTCCCTGCGGGACGAGGTGAGTGCGCGTCAGAAAATTGAGGCGGAGCGGGAGAAGTCCCGCACCGTCGTGCGCACGCTCACCTTCATCACCCTGGCTCTGGTGCCGCTGGGCTTCACCGTCCCCCAGATCACCAATGTCTTCACCACGCTGCTCGGCCAGCTGGTCCTGGGGCTGCTCTCGGCGGCGTTCGTCGCCGTGCTGGTGTGGTCGCGCAGTTACGCCACCCGCGGCCGCACCGCCCGGGTCCTGGTTCCGGACGCGCGCAGCCCCGTCAAGGCCGCTGTCCGGGTGGAGGCCTCACGGTGACGACCACAGTGGTCGTGGTGCTCTTCGGCTGCCTGATCGGCGCGGGCCTGGCCCTGGTGGTGCGGGAACTCGCCCCCGCGCCGCCCAAGTTGGGTCCGGCCCTCAAGCGCCTCAGCCCACCCGCCCCCACGGCCGGAACCGCCCTGCCCGAACGGCGTGCGGACAACGTCATGGGCGCGTGGCTGGTGGCCCGGATCCCGGCGCCGCTCCCCCGGGCCGACCTGGACCTGCTGAACCAGCCGGTCGAACAGTTCCTGCTGAACAAGGTGCTGCTCGCCTTCGTCGGGCTGGTCCTGCCATGCGTGCTGAGCGCAGCGTGGATCCTGCTCGGCATCACGCTGCCCCTGTTCGTGCCCGCGGTGGCCGGCGTGCTGGCCGCCTTCGTCCTGTGGTTCGTGCCCGACCTCATGGTGCGCCGCGATGCGGGCCGCGCACGGGAGGAGTTCACCCACGCCGTCACCGTCTACCTTGAGCTGGTCGCCCTGCGCCTGGCCTCCAACATCGCCGTCGACCAGGCTCTGGAGGAAGCAGCCCGGGTGGGCAGCAGCTGGTCGTTCGTGCGTCTGCAGGAAGCCCTGCTGCGCGCCCGGATGGAGAGGGCCTCTGCCTGGCAGGTCCTCGAGGGCCTCGGTGCCCAGCTGAGGATCCCCGTCCTGCGGGACGTCGCGGACTTCGCCCAGATGTCCGGCAAGGACGGCGCCTCCATCTACGCACCCGTCCGGGCCCGTGCCAAGAGCACCCGCGATGAGCAACTGGCCACGGCCGTGGCCAAGGCAAACGCCGACAGCGAGAAGATGCACATTCCCGGCGCCGTGATGTGTGTCCTCATCATGTGCCTGCTCGGCTTCCCCGTGGTGCTGAAACTGTTCGCGCTGTCCTGAACGCAGGGCCAACTCAGCCCGCCGTTCCCCATCGTGTAAGGAGAAAAGGCCGTGAAGGACGCCTACTTGAAGGCCAGCATCGGCCTGTCGCTGCTGGCGGGCAAGGCTCGCGCCCACATCGCTGACGTGTACGAGGAGATGAGCGAGCGCGGTGAGCGCGGCGACAACCCGGTCGTGACGGTGCTGTTGTGGGTTGCGGGTATCGGCATCGCCCTCAGCATCGTCGCGGCGCTGGTCGCGCTCGGCACGAAGGCGTCCACCAAGGTGGACAACGTGGACCTCGACGGCAAGTGAACGCATCCCGCCTGCCCTGGGGTTCGGACCGGGGCTCGAACCCGATCCAGATGGCCGTCATCTACCCCTTCGTGATCATCCTGATCCTCATCCTTCTGCAGGGAATCATGTGGGCCTATGCCCGTAACGTCGCCTACAGCTCCGCCCGGGCCGGCGTGGCAGCAGGGCGGCTGTACGGTGCCACCCCCGGCGAAGGTGCAGTCAAGGCGAAGCGCGTACTCGACGATGTGGGCTCCAGCCTGCTCACCGACCGGGCGGTTTCCACCGACGGCAGTACACCCGAGCGGCTGCGGGTCCGCGTCGATGCACGGGCCCTGTCGATGATTCCGGGCATACCGGGGATCCATGTCCAGGCCACCGTGTCCGGGCCCATCGAACGGTGGACCACGGCGGGAGCACCGTGATGACCCTTGCACCCCGGCCAGGGCGCCCGGCGGACGAGGGCAGCGTCGCCGTCGAAGCCGCCATCATCGTCCCGGTCCTGATCGTGCTCGTGCTGCTGTTCGTCGCCGGCGCCCGTCTCTCCCTGGCCGGGCAGAAGACGGACGCTGCCGCCCAGGCCGCCGCCCGCACCGCGTCCCTGGCGCGAACTCCCGCCGCCGCAGGCACTGATGCCAAGACCGCGGCCGCCGACGCGCTCGCCTCCAGTGGCCAGGTCTGCGGCCACACCAATGTCCAGGCTCAGGTGGAGGGCCTTGCCGTGCCGGTCGGGCAGGTGGCCACGGTGACAGTCACCGTGTCCTGCACCGTGCCGATCGGTGACCTGGTCCTCATCGGCGGCGGGCCCGGCATGCGCACCGTCCGCTCCACCTTCACCTCAATCGTCGACGCCTATCGGGGGCGCGCATGAACCCCATCCTGCGGCGCCGCGCACCGGCTGGAGCCTCCCGGTGGGATGACCGCGGCGCCGTGCCGGTCTTCGTCGCCCTCGTCATCGGACCCCTCCTCCTGTTGTGCGGGCTGCTCACCATCGACGCGTTCGGGGTTCTGCGCGCCAAACAGCACGCCGACGATCTCTCCGTGGAGGCGGCACGTGCCGCCCAACAGGCCATCGACCCCGCTCAGGCGATCCCCGGCAAGGCCTTCGTCGCCGACCCCGCCGGCGCCCCGGCAGCCGCCCGGATCTACCTCGCCAAGACCGGAGACACCGGAGTCGTCCACGTCACCGACAGCGGGCGCACCGTCACGGTCACCGTCACCGGCCGCTACCCCGGCGTGTTCTGGCCCAAGACATTCCTGGTACACGCCACCAGCTCGGCCACCCTGCTCCACGGCATCACCCAACCGGACCGATAGGGACTGCACATGGCCCTCCCCCGCCCTGTTCGCCGTCAGCGCACGCTGTCCGCCGCCCTGCGCGCCCTGGCCGCGCTCCTTGCGCTGGCAGCCCTCCTCGCAGGCCTGCCCTGGCTGCTGTGGCAGGCCACCGCCGCGCTTCTACCCGGCGGTCTGGACGGGCTGCGTCACCTGTTCACCCGCACCGACACCACCAGCGTGGCACTGCTGGCCGTCGCCATCATCGGCTGGACCGGCTGGCTGTCCTTCGTCATCTCGCTCCTCGTGGAGATCCCAGCCCGGCTCAGGGGCCGCACCACGCCCCAACTGCCAGGACTGCACCTGAGCCAGCGCGCCGCGGCCACACTGGTGGGCAGCATCCTGGTACTGCTGCCCACCAGTACCGCCCTGGCCGCCCCAGCCACCGCGCACGCCGTCACGGCCGCCCGTCTACCCGGCCAGGCCACCCCCGCAGCCACCGCACCTTCCACCGGGCCTGCACCCTCCGCAGCACCAACCGCCGACACCTCCCAGGCGCCCACGGCCCAGTACACCTACACCGTGCGTGCGGTGCGTCCCGCGGAGAGCCTGTGGAGCATCGCCGAACACCTCACCGGCCACGGCGAGCTCTACACCAAGATCGCCACCGCGAACGAGGGCCGCACCATGGCCGACGGCACGACCTTTCGCACCAACGCTCCCGTCCAGCCCGGCTGGGTCCTGGAGTTGCCCGCCGACTTGCCGCTACTCGATCCCGCCCTCCACACCCAGACCGCGCAGACCGCGCAGACTGCCCCCGCTAATCCGGCGGGCGCGCCGCACCGCGACACCGTCCGCGCCGGCGACAGTCTCTGGACGATCGCTGAACGCGAGTACCACGACGGCGCGCGCTACCAGGAGATCTTCGACGCGAACCGGAACAAGTCCCAACCCACCGGCGGTTCCCTGACCCACCCCGACGAACTCGAAGTGGGCTGGAGCCTCGACATCCCCGCGGCCGCCGCGCCCGGAGGCCCCGGGGACACTGCTGCACCGCCCGCCAAAGACAACCCGGCTCCCGCCGTGCCGGCCCCCGTCCCGCCGCACGACACCCCCCGGCCGCAGGCCCCTTCTGCCGCACCCACAGTCCCGACCACCCCACCAACTCAGAAGGCCCCCTCCGCTCCAGCACCTGCCACTGCCTCCACCAGCAGTCCAGCCACCTCGCCCCCCTCCACGGGCCCCTCCAACCCGGCAACTCCCCCGGCCGCCCAGCCCGACCCCGCAGCACACCAGCCCATCCAGCTCACCACCGTGGCCGGAGCCCTCACGCTCCTGGCCGCCGCCGTCACCGGTGCCCTCACGCTGCGCCGCACCCTCCAACAGCGGCGCCGCGCACCCGGCGAAACGATCGCCATCGCCGAGGAAACCTCGCGAGCCGCAGCCCAACTGTCCCAAGCCGCCACGCCCACCCTCGTCGACGAACTCGACGTCGCGCTACGCACCCTGGCCCACCACGCCCAGGCCGACAACCTCCCACTCCCAGTGATCCAGGCCGCCCGCCTCAGCGAACAAGACATCGAGGTTCTGCCAGACACTACGGACCACGCCCCCCAACGCCCCTTCGTGCAAGGAGCGGACGGCTGGTGGGCGCTGCCCACCGGCGCGGCACTGCTCAGCGCTGACGAGGCCGCGTCCGTCGCGGCCCCCTACCCGCTACTGACCACCATCGGCGCCGCCGCAGACAACAGCGTTGTGCTCCTGAACCTGGCCCACTCGCGCGCTGTCCTCCTGGAGGGGACCGCGGAACACATCAGGGAAACATGCACCTCCATCGCGCTGGAACTCGGGATGAGCCCCTGGGCCGAGCATGTGGAGATCGTGACACTCGGGTTCGGTGACGAACTGCCACACCTGCTGCCCACCACGCGCATCGCGCACAAGCGCGAGCCCGCCCACGCCATGCGCGACCTCGGCGACTGGATGCTCACCGCCTACCAACAAGCCGAAGATGCCGCACAGCCCTACCTCCTGCTGTGTGCCACAGACCTGGACAGCGACACCGCCTGGCAGCTCGCCGAAGCCCTCGACAAATCCGGCGACCTCCCGGTGGCCCTGGTCGCATCCGCCGCCCGAACCAGACACCACTTCCCCGACGCCGAGCTCCTCGACGCCTCCTCCTCCGAGCTCCAGGAGATGGACACCCTCGGGCCGATCCGGCTCCAGCGCCTCGACGACGAGGCCTTCCAGCAAATCGCAACCGAACTCCGGATCTCCGGTCAGCCCCCCACCCCCGCCGAAGGTGCCTGGCAGAACGTGCCGACCGAACCCGACCCCGCCACACCTGCGTCTGCCGAGACGGACTCCCCCTCCGCCGCCCCGGACACCGAGGCCGCGCAGCAGGCCCCTGCCCCCACCGGCCTCGGAGCGTATCCCGCACTGGTGAGCGCCGGCACCGACCCCACCGCCCTCCACCTCGTGCCCCTAGAACCCTTGGCGGCCAGGCCCCAGAACGCCGACGTCTCCGACCCCGAGCCGGGATCCGATCCGGCTCCCTCCACGGTGAATGCCGCACCGGCTGCGGAAGACGAAGAAGGCGACCGCGATCCGAACGCGCCCGAGATCAGCGTCCTTGGCCCCGTACACGTCGCCGGCCTCTCCAGCTCCGGCCACGGCCCGCGCACCGCCCAGCTCGCCGCCCTGCTGTTCTTCAAGCCGGGCCGCAGCGCCGACACCCTCTGCGTCGAAATGGACCCCCTCAACCCCTGGTCGAAGAAGACCCTCGACTCCCGGTTGGGTGATCTCCGCCGGGGGTTCGGCGACGACGCCCACGGCAACCCCTACGTACCGCGCCGCACCGCCCGCGACGACCCCTATGGCCTCTCCCCCCACGTGCGCTGCGACTGGACCCGGTTCACACAGCTCGCCGAACGGGCCCTGGCAGGCGGACCCGCCTGCGTGGGTGACCTGGAACGCGCCCTCCGCCTGGTCCGCGGCAGGCCCTTCGGCCACAACCCCCTGCCCTGGGCGCTGCCGCACCAGCAGGAGATGAGCACCCGGATCGTCGACGTCGCCCACACCATCGCCACCTGGCGACTGGCCCCCGGCCCCCATCACAACCTCGCCGCCGCCCGGCAGGCAGTCGTCACCGGACTCGAAGTGGACGAGGGGGCAGAGCTCATTTATCGCGCGTGGCTGCGCATCGAGCATGCCGCGGGAAACCGCCCCGGCCTCCTCACCGCCTCCACCCGCGTCCAGCAGATCAGCCGGCACAACCGCATCCCCCTGGACCCCGAGACCGAACACCTCATCGACAGCCTTCTCGGAGCAGGTCAGCGTGCACAGGGGTTCTAGGACAACCGGGAACGTCCGGCGGCCACAAGCCGGCACGCTGGCGCCCTCGACGGACGGTGGGGAGCGCCAGTGCGCAGCGAGCGGGTACGCAGCCCGAACCATCGGTACGCAGTCGCGCGTGCGCCGTACTCGTCCGGCCGGCCAGGACCTGCGCAGTCTTCCAACGACCCCTGATCCAGATATCGAGGCCTTGCGCAGGTCCGCTGCCCACGGGAGCTGCGGCGCCTGTGCCATCAGCGCAACCCGCGAGGCCGGCCGGTGCACATGCTCGTGACCTTCTCCACCGCCTACGGTGCTCTTGCCGGTCTGCTTCTGCCACGCGCCGTGTACAAGCTGGCCGTACCCGCAAACGAAAGCTGGCGGTCGCGCTGCCCAGCCGGACACCCAGCCCAGGCATGGCTCGGACTCCCCCACTGCAAGCCTTGCTCCACCGAGAAGCAGAACCGCCTAGGCACCCGGGGCTGGTACGGGCCCTCCACCCCAGTCGCCGCACTGATCACCGCCGTGGTGTGCGGCGTTCTGGCCTACAGAACAGGGCCCCGTCCCGAGCTGGCCATCTGGCTGCTCCTCACACCGATCCTGGTCCTGCTTGCTTGGGTCGACGCCAGCGTGCACCGGCTGCCCGATGTCCTGACCCTGCCCCTCACAGCCGCCACCCTGCCCCTGCTCGGTACCACAGTCCCCTTCCCGAACGCAGGCGGATCCTGGCCGACCGCACTCAGCGGCGCTCTCGCCCTCGGGGGCGGATACTTCATGCTGTTCCTGATCAGTCCCAGGAGCCTGGGATTCGGCGACGTCAAACTCGCCGTCACGCTCGGCGCCATACTCGGCTGGCACGGCTGGCCCACACTCGCCCTCGGCGCCATCACCGGCCAACTCCTCGCCGCCGCCTACGGCCTGGGACTGATAGCCCTGCGCAAAGCCCACCCGAAAACCGCCATCCCCTACGGCCCATTCCTGATCGGCGGCAGCCTGGCGGCGATGATCGCGCGATAACAATCCCACGCCGCACGGACGGTGACCGCTCACCGGAAACAGCGGGAAAACCTCTCCCGCGACACCGCGACCAACCCACCGAACCGCTGCCATCATGCAACGGACCCCACCCAGCGTTAAGGGCGTTGCGGCCCTGGCGCAGTACAAGGCCCGTACGGGCTCTGTGACGGTCCCCAGGGCCCACGTAGAGCCGTTGCCGGACGAGACGGAGGCCAAGCTCGGGGTATTCCTGTCCAACTCCAAGAGCCGCCGGGCCAAGCTGACCGTCGACAAGCTCGCCGCGCTCGCCCGCCTCGGCCTGGAGTGGGCAACCGCGGAAGGAGCGATGTGATGAGCGCAGCGGAGGAACAGCGGGTGCAGGACGCCGTGTGGCGGCACGCCCTCAACAAAGGCCTTCGCGGAGGCGGAGGATGTCACCTCGGCCGTGCTGTCCGACCCCCGGGGTGCAGGAAGTTCGGGACCGGGTGGAGGCGGCGGAGACGGAGCTCGGCGGACGACAAGCTGCCGCATCCTGCTTCAGACGGACCGTTGCGATCCATATCCGCTGAGTGATCTACTTCATTCTCCACAGCGTCGTTGGGGGGACCGTGCGAACAGAAACCTGCGCCGTTGAAACGGCTGAGGCCGGTCAACTGCGGAGCAGGAGCGCCGGTGTCGCTTGCGCCTGCTGACGGGGGGCGTCGAAGCCGGCGCGGCTTTCTGTACCAGGATGCGGTCACGCTCCTGGACTGCCTTGACATGTTTGACGGCCATTGGACTGAGGTCTCCTGGGAAGACCTGGAAGACATCCTTTGCTACCGCGGCACCGTGCCCGTCTACAGACAGGTCAAAACGGTCGAAGGGCCCGGCAAGAGCCATAGCGTTGCGCGAGTCTGCCAGCCCGACTCAACCAAGAGCCGTGAGAACCGGACGCCTGAGACGAGCTATCTCGGGAAACTTTTCATCGGAAAACCACTCCCTGAGGACACCCGGTTCACGTTGATCGTGAACGAGACGCCAGCAGCCGATCTGTATGAGTTCGCCTGTGAGCGTGGCGGGACGAGGGCGCCCGTGAGTGCTACGGTGCGGCAGAAGATCATCGATAAGCTCGACGGACTCAGCCTGCCCGATCTGCGAGACGTCGGCTGGTGCGTCGACCGCCTGGACGTACTGATCGAGGCACGCACGAGCGATCAGGTCGAAGACGAAGCACGGCGACGCCTGACCCCGATGGTCAAGAGCTACCTGGGCCAGGAACCCTTGGTCGCCGAGGTGGATGAGGTGCTGAAGTGGCTGGTATCAGTTCACATCGGTCGGAAGGCCGCGGAACTGCGGCCCGTACGACACAGCGCTGAGGACTTCCAAGGCCTGTTCGAGGACGCAGTTCAGCGGGTCACGGGGCAGCGTCACGACGGTGGGATGGAGCGGCTCTTGACGCTCCAGGAGAAGCTTCGGCCAGCAGGTGTTCTGGCAGAAGAAGCTGATCGACAGCATGAGGCCATGCTCGCGTTCCGCCGGCACCAGCGCGGCAGTCTGGGCATCGAGAAGCAGCGCCTTGCCGATCTATCGGACAAGATCTACGCCATCTGCCAAGTCACCGCCATGCAGCGACGCGGCGGGCTGATCGGAGCAGGAGAGCCGGCCTACCGGGAGACTTTCCTCGCCGTCTGCAACCTGCCCGAAGTCGCGTCGAATGAGGTGCCGCTCCATCAGGCCCTCGCTGTCCTGAGCGACATCACTGCGCGCTGCCAGAACAGGTACGAAGATGCCTCATAAGATCGGCAGCCGTGTCGTGCCGCCGCCGCACAGGGCGTGGGATCCGGACGACTCCGTGGACTTTCACGCCTCCCGCCTCCTGCTACTCATCCACCTGTGCGGCAAGAAGCCGGGCCCGTACATCGAAGGACGAACGAAGTTCGCGAAGCTCGACTTCTTCCTGCGGTACCCAGGGTTTCTTGAACGTGCACACGCGTTCCTCCCGCAGACGGCAGGGCAGAGTCACGCCTTCGTCGCAGCGGACTCCCAAGAGGTCGAGGCACCGATGGTGCGGTACCGGTACGGCCTCTGGGATCACCGCTACCGGCAGTTCCTGTTCTTCCTCACTGCCCGCGACCTGGTCACCATCACGGTCAGCCACAACCCGGAGCGGGTGAAGCTGCGTCCCTCCGGAAGGGCAGCCGCAGCTCGCCTGGCCGAGATGGAGCAGTTCCAGCCTCTGGTCCGTCGGTGCGAGGCCATGCAGGGCAACCTCGCTGCGATGTCGGGGACCGACTTGAAGAACCTCATCTACGACATGTTTCCAGACGAGGTCGGCGACGCACCATTCCACCGAGAGATTCGCCCATGACCCATGGCACGAGCCTTGAGCGCGGCCTGCGCATCTCCAAGGTGCGGCTCATCCGCGGGGGTGGAGAATTCGACGCGTACGACTTCGCCTCCGGCATGCTCAACATCCTCCACGGTGTTCGCAACAGCTCCAAGACCACGACCTTGCGGGTCATCGACTACTGCCTGGGCGACCGCGACAACGTGACGAAGGCCCTGGGGGCTGCCGTCGCCGACGGCTATGCGGCTGTCACGACGGAGCTCAGGATCGACGGCCAGCCCTATGAGCTCTCCCGGTCCTGGGCTCACGGATCCATGGGCAAGGTCACCATCAACAACGAGGAGATCACAGCAACCGAGTTCTCGGACTGGATCCTCGAAGTACTGGGATGGCCGAACGTTCACATCCCGCTTGGACTCAACCCGGCGACTGCCCCAGGGCTGACGCCTTTGTCGTTCCGCAACACCCTGCGGCACATCCACCGCAACGAGAAATCCTGGATCAGTTTCGCGAACAAGGAGCACGAGTACGTCCGGCGTGCGGTCACCAGCCAGCTCCTGGGATTCGTTCGGCCTCGTGCTACCGATGCGAGGGGCCAGTTCGATCTCGCGCAAGCCACACGCAGCCTGAACGAGGCCGAAGCGGTCGACCGCGAGGTGCAGCAGAGCACCGGTCAGGCCGTCTCAGCGATCTGCGACAGCATGCAGCTGCCCTCAACCCGCTCCATGGCACAGGTTGCCGAAGCACGGCGCACCGTCACGGCGGCGCTCGAAGCCGCGCGCCGCCGCAAGCAAGAGCTGACTATGCAGATTCAGAGCACCACTCACGAAGAGAGAGCGGACACAAACCTTCCCGCAGGCTACGACGCCTCCTTGACCACCCGCTACGCCGGCATCACCCGAGACCTGAAGCTGGCCACAGACAATGTCGCCGCACTGGAGCAGCTTCACGAGGAACACAGTCGATCAGCTGAGACCGTGCGCGGCGAGATCGGCCGGATGGAGCGGCTGAGCGCGTCCGTTGGGATCTTCGGAAGCCTTCCAGTCCGTTTGTGCCCCGCATGCGAGCAGGACATCGACCCAGCCCGATATCACGCCCATGATTCCTGCTACGTCTGCTACCAGCCCGTCAATGAAGACCAGCGGCAGCGGCGAGCACAGGTTGAGATCAGGTCTCTGAAGTCGGAGCTGACCGACCTAGACGATGTCGTCACTCGCACCCTGGCCGACCTCAGCGCAGCCCGAACCCTGCAGGAGGAGTTCCAGGGCAACCAAGCCGATCTCGCCCAGCAGTTAAACGACAAGCGGGCAGCGCAGCTCGCCCCCTTCGTTACCGCCCTGGAGGAACTAGCCGCCCAAATCGCACGGCTAGAGCACAAGCTGACGGCGTTCCCGGCCATCGAAGCCATCTTTCAGCGCCGCGACCAGGCGCGCGCGGCCCTGACGGCCGCACAGCAGGTCGTCAACGAACTCGGCAGCGAGCCTGCACCACCCGCGCACGCGGGCGCATCGCCGGTGGTGCGGTGCTCGGCGTTCGCAGATCGGATGAACAAGTTCCTGGAGGAGTTCCGGGGAGACGCGTGGTTGGACCGCGACGTGTCCATCCGACACTCCGACCTGACCTTCTACGTCGGTACGCGCCCGTGGGACCAAGCCCTGGGAGCCGAAGCGACGGTGCTGTTCTTCCTTGCCTACAGCTACGCGACACTCTTCCTTGATCGCGACCTGGACAAGGAATGCGCCTTTCCCGGCCTGCTCCTTCTCGATAACCCGTACCAGCAGGGGATCGACGAGAACGTCGTGCGCCGCGTGCTGCACAAGCTCGCACAGGCCGCTCGCGACACCGGCACTCAAGTCATCAGCACCCAGGCACACCCGCCGCATGCAGACTCGAAAACCACCCGGGTGATCCCCATGCCGCGGGTGTACGCCGCCCCGTAAGCGGCCGATGTACCTTGCCAATCCACGAGATAGAAGCATGTGCCAATGTCAGAATCAGGAGCAGACGGCTTCGCCGCAGATGTCTTCGTTCCCGCACAACATGACCCGGCCTACCGGCAGCTCGTACGGCGCCCTATGCCCTACAGCAGGATCGAAGCGTTCGCCCGGCTGTATACGCCGGCTGGCATACAGCAACGGGTCTGCCGCAAACACTCCAGACAGCGAGTTGGCTTCCTGAACTGAAATGCTGCCGGCGTCTGGGTGAGCAACCTCGCTGGCCTCGTATCGACCTGGCATGTTCACTGCCCTTCACGGGATTGCGCGGAGGGCGGGAGCGCCAGGTCAAGCAGGGCATTGAGGGTGCGGCTGTCGATTGTGCTGTCGAGGTTGAGGGAGCGTCGTAGAAGGTCTCCGACGTCTTTGGGGTCGAGGTCGAAGCGCATGCGGGCGTCCAGACAGATTTCGCCGAAGAGTGCGGGGGTGTGTTGGGGTTCGCGCTGGATGTACCAGTCGATGAGGTGCACGACATCGCCGCGGATGTCGCCCAGAAGGGCGGGCGTGGGTGCGTCGGAGTCGGCAACGTCCCGGGCGAATCCCCCGAGGACCGCCTCGACGATGGTGGTGCGGACGGCAGCAATAGGGATGAAGCCGTCGGTGCCGTCGTTGATGGCGACTGCCGGCCACCAGGCCAGGTGCGCTGCCTGCTCCTCGTGATTCGGCGTGCTGCTGCGGGTGAAGAGGCGGTTCTTCTTGCCGTCTGCGGTGGCGTCTTGGAGGCTGTCGATGATGATCGTCGTGAGGCGGTTGTGGTCGTCGACCAGGCCCTGCGGCTGGTCGGTGCCGAACCTTGTTGTGGCGGAGAGCAGCTTCTCCGGACCGTGGACTCGGTGGTATTGCTCGGCCCAGTCTCGGGCGACCGGCCGGGACCAGCGTGGCCCCTCATCGCTCTCGGCCTGGGGCGGGGGCAAGTCCCTGCGCCCGTACTTCGGATGCGGCAGGTCCTTCGGTGTGAGTTCGGCGATCTGCGCCAGGCCGGCGCGGTCGACGAAGTGCCCGGGGTCGAGTTCTGGTGCCTGGATGTCGACGACGCACTGGTCGAGCAGTCGGGAAGCGGGCTTGCGGTGGGAGGCCCACAGGGCGAGGTGCTCCCGCCAGTGAGGCAGCGGTCCTTCCGCTGCAGTGAAGTGGGCGATCTTCTCCACCCGCGCGGTGTGCGATGTCGCCGGTCGGGCCAGGAAGTCGAGGGCGGTGACGGCGCCCGCCACCGGCCGCGCTACGTATCCCTCGTAGGCGCGGTCCACGATCTACTGAGGCCGGTACCAGTCGGCCCCGTCCCACCAGTAACCGCCATGCCGGTAGAGGAACCCGTTGTGCCCGTACATCCATTCGTGGTGCAGACCACTCAAGTCTCTGTCACGGATCAGGAGGACAGTCCGCCCATGCTCAGGGTGTTGGTGGACCGCCCAGGCGAAGACACGGTTCTTAGTCTCGGTGGTGAACGCCACCCATCCCCCGCCAGGCAGCCGGTCCGCGCGCCCCCACAAGCCCTCACCCTGATTACGGCCGGTCCGCTCGATCGCATCAGGATTGTCCAGGAGTAGCCGCTCATCATTGATGAACGGCAGTCCAGGGACCGGGTGATCGGTGCGTAACCCGTTGGCAACCGGTTGGATCATGCTCACGAAAGTGCCCTCCCCTGCGCCTCGCGGGCCATCAGGGCGGATCACCCCGGCACGCCCGCTCCTCCCCACGGCGGGACTCCTTGCCCTGCACCATCCGAAATGCTGCCGGGTATCGGTCGCGCCATCTGCTCTCCCGATTCTGACCGCACTGAGTGGGCGCGTCCGACGAATCACTCAACCCACGCTCCGGGAGCCGGTCTGCGGTCATCGTGTCGCGATCTCTCCCATATGGGGGTGCTTCGTTTTGCTGGGTTCGACGTCAGGCAATGAGGTGGTTGCGGTCTGTCGCTGCGGGGGCTTCTCGTGGGTGCGGGCCGAGGGGCACGGGTTGGGGGCGGGGCGCGTGGTGGCTTCCAGCCGGGCGGTGATCTGCCGGGCGAAGTCGGGTCCGGGCATGGGCAGGTCCATGTCCGGCTGGCGGAGGTATCCGACGGCGACGGCAGTGGGGATGTAGGACATGAGGTCCGCGACTGCGGCCGTGCGGGGACGGACGGTCTGCTTCGCGAGATGCCGCAGGACGCGGAGAATGGTGGTGGTCGAGTTGGTGACGCGGTGGTTGTCCGCATGCCATGCCGCGCTGGGGCGGGGCGCTGGGGGCTCTGTGTCGCCTGTGGGTGTGTCATCTGTCTGGCGGTGCCACCAGGTAGCGGCCTCGCGTTCCCCAAGTGCGAGGTGGTGGAGGTAGAGGCAGTAGGCGGCGGCCGCCTGTCCGGCGCCGGCCGCGTACTCCCACCAGAAACGGGCCCCGTCGTTGGTATCGGTCAGTTGCAGGACACAGGCCAAGACCAGCGCGCTGCGGGGCTCGGGAATCTGGTCGGTGACGAAGGTGGCGACGTCGCAGGCGGGTGTGCGCGCGACCAGGGTTTCGCACAGTGCGCGCAGGTCTTCCGCGGCACTGTCGGGGTCGCCGGCTTTCGCCGACGGGGCGTCGGCGGAGTGGGCTGCGGGTGCGGTGGGCGGGACGACGTCGCGAGGCACGGCACGGTCGCGGACCAGCAGGGCCCGGGAGAGGAGTTCTTCGATGCGGGTCATTCGGTTTTCCCTTCGGTCTCCGGCAGTGGGCGCAGAGAGCTCTCTTCATCGCTCTGCTCGGTCTCCGGCGGGCACAGGATGCTCTCAAGGAAGCGAACGGCGTGACGTTCGTCGGAGCGCACAGTGGCCCGCGAGACACCCAGCAGTGCCGAGGTCTGTTCCTCGCAGTGGCCGCACAGACTGCGCAGCACCATCACGTCGAGCTGGTGGTCGGGAAGCCGGCTCATCGCGTTGAAAAGCTCCATGGTTTCGGCGATCTGCTCCACGTGGTCCCCTTCGGGCAGGGACCGCAGGATCACGGTGTCGAACGCCGCGTCGCCGAACTGCGGCCGGCCGTCGAGATGCGGGGTCTTGGCCAGGACGGTGGCGCGCAGGACCTCCCAGGCGAAGTGGCGCAGGTCCGGGCTGGCGAGCGCGTCGTTCCAGCACAGCCAGAGGATGTTGAAGGTGTCGGAGACGGCGCATCGGGTCTGGTCATCGCTGAGGAAGACCTGGGCGTAGCCGGTGTAGTCGTCGCCGACCAGTTCGCGGAAGGCGAGGTGATCCATAGGCGGAGGGGTCGGGGCGGTCCTGAGGGTGGCGTCCTCGGTGCACCGCTCCACCCAGGCGTTGGTCTTGTGTGCTTCGAACGCGGCCTGGCGCCAAAGCCGGTAGAGCGGCCAGCTGGGCAGGTCCAGTTCCTTGGACAGGCCGTTCACGACCTCCCACCGGGGATACAGGCCGCTCCCGCGCAGGAGTTCGGAGAGTTTGGACTTCGCGAACATGATCCTCACGCTGAGCTCGCTCAGAGTCCGCCCGCTGCCCAGATACCTCTCGCGGACCGGCTCCAGCCACGCGCGGTGCGCGCTCCCGACGCTGTCTGTGATCGGGCCGAGTTTCCGGCCTGGACGCCCCGGCACTGGTCGCTCCGACGGTGACTCAGGAGTCTCGAAGGGCGTCGTCACGGGGCGCCCTCCTCATCCGGGACCGGCGTCACACGGCGTCCGGAGGCTGGGGTGTTGTGCGCGCGGACCGCGGTGACGACCTGCTGCACCGCCAGCGCCAGGGCCGGCGCGGCGGTCGCGATCGCCGCAGCCTGGCCGAGCGCGGCCATCACCACGCTCCAGGCGAACACCGTCGCAGCGATGATCACGAGCTGCTTTCGTTCCATACAGACGCACCTTTGCGTGAGTATCGGTTTGGCCTCGGGCCCCGCAGCCCATCCGGGCAGCCACGGGTCACCAGCAGACGGGTGCCATGCCGCGTTGCTGGAGAGGTCAACCAGCATGACCACAAGGGGAGTTGTCACACCATGCGATCAAGAAATCACGGAACAATGACTGTCGCGGACAGCCACGGGACTAACACGGATGGGCCGCCAGGGGACAGAAACGCACGATCCCGCCCGCCTCCCGGGTGAAGTTCCCGGTTCTCCTTGAAATTTCAGAGCGAGCCCCCGCCAATGGGACATAGACGCCATCGGTGTCGGCCTTCCATCCGGAAGGGCCCGCCCCCGTGCCGCAGGACCCTGGGGGGCGAGCAGCGCGCTCTCGCCTGACCGCTGTTGGAGGCCAGGCGAGAGCGCAGGCGTCCCACAGGGACGCTCCTCAGACGGTAGACCGCAGCACGGACAGCGCGGCCCGCATCGAAGCAGCCTCGCCTTTTGCCAAGTCCAGCAGTCCGCAGCCCTCTCGGCTCGGTCACGAGGCAGGGAGAGATAGTCCGTTTGGGCCCGATCGCTGCGGGCGCCCGTGACTGAGCGAAGGGTCGGGAGTTGGAGAGCGCGTGCACATGACTCGATCGGCTCGGCCTTCGCCTCAGGACTGGCAGGGAGTCATCGACATGCTCCGCGCCGTCGAGAGGGTCCTGGCGCGGTCCGTTGATTCAGGGGCCATCGAGCCTCACGACCAACAGGCCATCGGCATGCCTTCCGCACTCGCGGGTTTCATGCCGGGCGGCGTCCGGGTTGAGGGCGCCATGTTCGCTGTCGGAGCAGCGCGGTGGCTGATCGAGCAGGCTGTGCTGGGCTCAGACCTCCCCGGATCGACGCTCGCACGCTCGAAGCACCACCTGGGTCTCGCCGGAGGCTACGTCGCCACCGCGTCGGAGATCGAGCTGTCGGCTCGACTAGCAGCGATGGACCGTAAGGACGCCTCGCGCGATGTCCCTTCCGCAGGACAGCCTGCGGGCCACTGGGGCTCCCCGGCATCTCTGTGTCGAGTGCATGGACTAACGGAACCGACCCCGGCCAGCTCGACACCCTGCCGGGCGACATTGACGACGGTCGTTTCGATGGACGCCGCCAGAATGCACAGTGGACTAGACCACTCACGCCGCCTACCAAAACTGGTACGCGCTCGACCGACGACGAACCTGTGGACACGGCCCCAAGAGGAAACGGCCCGAGCCGCTGCGGCAGGGCCGGAGAACGGAGAGAGCACCCACTACTCAACTAATAGGCGCTCGGGGAACTTCGAGGCGTTCCTAGGCAAGGCACCGACTCACGTGAGTCGCAGGTACGGCTAGTCAGTAGGCGCAGAGGGGCGTCATGGGAACGTTCCGAGGATGGTGCGGGCAGTGGGCCACGTGGTGCGGTGCTCCTGGGGCCCACACCACCTCAACGTTGAAGGGTGATGCACCCGCGGCGTCAGCTGTCGTCGCGTGCGCCGCAGGTCACCCCCGTGCACACTTAATTAAGGGTCGCCAAAACCTGCAACTCTTGCGTGTCAAGGCGCTATGGTCGGAGCAAGGGCTCAGCACTGCGCCCTTGCTGAGTGAGCACCGGCCAATCGGTTAGCCGCCTTCATGGCCGATGCCCACGTTGCGCTACGGCTTACCAGCCGTCAGAAGCGGTTGCTGATCCAGATCGCGATTTGAATCAGCAGCCAGACGTGGCGACTGGTAAGCCGCCGCGACCTCGGCTTCTCGTGCTTTCCCATCTCACTCTCCCTTCACCGTTGCGGTGCACTCGGACAACCGACCACATGTCGAACACGTGATCGGGAGGGCGAGCCAGGCAAGCGAGAGCCGTAACGATCTGACCCTATGCGCCCCGCTGCGGTGGCGTGGCGAATTCCCCAAGTCCGCAGATAACGGCCTTAGTTCTGTGGACGGAGGCGGCTCAGGTGGCACGCTGCTTTCGACTGAAAGCGTCAAGCGCATGCAGATCAGGGAGAGTTGAGCCGGCCGCACCCGCGGCGGTGCGCAGGCCTACACGAAACTCGTGTCGGGGCCGGCAGCGTGCACCATTTCGGCTTGCCCGCGCGTTGGCCAGGCGGGGTCGACAGACACGGTGACGCCTTCACGGTCCCTGCCCGCCGTCCATGCTCCGCGCATTGCCTCAGTACCCGGCGGCTCCGGTGGTGCCTCGTGGGAGTCCGGGAACTCGCGGAAACGGGGGTCATTGCGGTAGCGCCATGACCAGGCCGCGTGGCTGGGAAGCCACCGCCTGGACGACGGCGGGTACATGACCCGGCACCAGGCCTCCAGCCAGCTGGCCCTGCTCCGCTCCGGAACAAGGCACGCGCGCAGAAATCCTTCCATCTGCCCTTCGGTTGCTGGCAGTGTCTGGCGTCTGAGGATGCGTGAGGCACTGCTGATGGCGAGCCATTGGGCGCCGGCACGCTGCTGCATGGCGCGCAGGCTTGGGGATCCCGCCAGGTCATGCAGACGCACGAGTCCCAGGCTCAGCTCGGCCCGTGACGCGATCAGTTCGGGGTGGGGGGCGCGTCGCGCAGGCCGGTGGCCGCGCCGCTCCTCGATCCGGGCCTGCCTCCACAGCTGCAGGGCAGCGGCGTGGTCGTCCGTGTTCCCGCCACAGGCGGTGATGACGGCTTCGACGGTGCTCTGCGACGGGACGGTGCGGCCTGAGGCTGCGCGCTTGAGTGTTGCCGCGGACAGCCTGGTCAGGGCGGCCAGTTGCTGGTAGGTGAAGCCGGCTGTTTCGCGGTGCTGGCGCAGCAGGGCCGCGAGGTCGCCGCGGCGGCGGACAGTGAAGTCGACAGGGTTCTCCCGGCGTCCCATGGTGGCTGCCTCACTTGCCCAGGTGGAGGAGCATCTGGGCAAGACCGCTGACCAGACGTTTCCCGCCGCTGGCCGCGGTGAGCACGGCCACGCCGATCGCTCCGCAGCAGGCGAGGAGCCGGCAGATCTCGGTGACGGCCATGCCCGAAAGAGCCAGCCCGCTGCCCAGGGCAGGGAACGCGACGACCGGGACTACCTGGGCGAAGGTGAGGCGGGGCGTGGGGCTGCTGGTTGTTGCGGGTGGCGTGACCGCGGTGAGCTCATGGCCGGGCGCGGCGGTGTTGCGGGTGGGCAAAAGTCCCCCTGCGGAGAGAGGGCCGGCGTCTTTGGGCGCCGGCCGGCGTGGGCTACTGGCTGCAACGTGCGTGCGCACAGCGGGAATTGGCGTTCCCGCCGGTGCGTGGAGCGGATTCATTGTCGCAACACGCTGCGGATCTCGTGTCCCGCAAATGGCCCAGCGGGCGGCTTTGGCTCACGGGCGTTCCAGCCGGCGGCTCCAACTTCCAGATTCTTGTTGATGCGCACGCGTGAGCAGGCGTGCGGGCTCCTGCACTGGTCACGGCACGGCCGTCTCGCGTGACCAGCAGTGCCGGCTGGAGGAAGCGCTGGACAGGCCCTCTCAGGGGGTGGCTGTGGCACGGAGTTTGGTTCAGATCCGTCCATCTCTCGCTTGCGCCGCCGCCGGCTCATGACGAACCCTGGATGGTGACGGGACGGTCAACAGCCGCCCGCCCCCTGACGGCTACTGGCTGCAAACCGCGCTGGAACAGGGACTTCGGCAGCAACCGTGTTGGCGCACGGCCTGTCATCGTGGGGCCGGGATCTCTCAGGTGAGATGCCGGCCCCACGGCGTGAGCGAGGGCAGTGCGTGTCCTGTCCTGTCCCGTCTCGTGCCTGGCCGGACATCTCTCCCCCGGCCAGCCGCTGTCCACCCTTGAGGGCGAAGCGGGCGTATATCCCGACCTTTTGGTGGACTTCGGAGAAAGACTCCCCCTGCCGGGGCCATCGCAGCGATGCCCGGACATGCCGCCCTGCACCTGCCGCCCGCCACGGCGGCGAGGGCCGGGCAGAAAGGGGTGTGCTGTGGATTCGGCCTTGCGGGTGGTGCCCGTGGCGGGGGAAACGACGTGGTCCTTTGTGCACCGCGTGGCGGGCTCTTACCGGCTGCGGGCGGGCGACCTGCTGGCGGCGTGGCAGCGGGGCAACCGCGGGCACCGGGCCCGGGGGGCGCGTCCCGACGGCGAGGTGCTGCTCGACGAGACGGCGCAGGCGCAACTGGCCGGCTGGTGCCGGATGCCGGTGGAGCGTCTGGCATGGGCGTTGCCGTCGTGGTCGTCCCGGCCGCCCGTGCGGGCTGGGAGGGACGACGGGCAGGGACGGGGGCGGGCGGCGTGGCAGGCGGGGTCCAGTGCGTGGGGGCCGGTGGCGTTCGGGTGCCGGCTGTGCGCGGCCGGCCGCGGCGGGGGGCCGGTGTGGTTATACCGGGCGCGGTGGGGCGGCTGTGTGCGCGCCATGGCCGGTGGCTGCTGGATGTGGGAGGGGGACATCCGCTCGAGTTCGTCGATGTCGGCTTTCTGGCGGGCGAGTTGGGGCGGGCCCAGCGCGCTGGGGGCGGGTTGCGCGGGCCGCGGTGGCAGCCGATGCAGTGCCTGAAGAGGTGTTCGCGCCGGCGCGGGTGGTGGGAGCGGGAGGAGTTCGGGGAGTGGGATGCGGTGTGGGGGCTGCGGCTGGAGCAGGCGGCAGCCCGTGCGCGCCGCCGGTATGCGGACCTGGAGGGCTGGGGTGAGCGGCAATGGCGGCTGCTGGTGCGCGACGCGGTGGTCTTCCCGGACGTCGTCGTGGTAGCCGGGGCACTGGTGGATCCGCGGGTGCAGCAGATGACTGTCAGGGATAGTGCGGGCGGTCAGGTCCTCATCCATCACGGTCCAGTAGCGGATACCGGATGGGAGTTGGACAGGAAAGGCCCGCAAGGGTCTCCTCCATCTCTAGTGCAATGTGTCGCAACGATCCCGACAGCCTGAGAGATGTTAGAGAAAAACCCAGGTCACACGGCTAGCGCAGCGTCATGCCACGGTCTTGAAAGCCTGGGAGAACGACGACTAGGAGCACGGAGTCGCGCGGATCGGTGGTGACACGGTCGTGGACGACGTCGGCGTACGACTGCGAGCCGAAACCGCGGACCACCAGGACCGGGATGCCCACGTACGCGAGCCAGCCGGTGAGCTGCTGGCGCAGGGTGTCCTTCTCCGCCGCGCCGTACAGTGCGTGCTTCTGGCCCTCGGTGCGGTCCAGCCGGAACCAGCCGGGCATCTCCGCGACGAACGTGTCCGCGCCCTCCCAGGCGGGCGGGACGTGGATCTCCCGGACCGTGTCGATCAGGTCGGGGAACCTCCCCTCCCGGCGTGCCTTGGCCAGCTGCGCGGAAAGCCGCCGGTACGTCGGGGCGGCGTGCGGCAGCGCGCCCTCGGAGACCAGGCGGTACATCACCTGTCGCAGCGTGACGCCGCCCTCGTATGGCAGACCTCCCCCGCCCGCCCGGCTCCACCGTCCGCTGGCTCGACGGCCCCGATGCCGCCGGCACCAACTGGCGCCAGCTCGTCACCACCCGGCGAGAGCTGCTGAATAGGGGCTGCCGCACGTGATATCTCAAGTGGGCCCGCCCCCATGGATTGGAGCGGGCCCACGATGCCGATTTGAGGGGGCTATGGAATGGCGGGCCAGGCGTTCTTGCCGACGGCGATGGAGCCCTTGCCGTTGCCCTGGTAGAAGTTGAAGCGCTGCTGGTTGTTCCAGAGGCCGCCCATGTCGGTGTTGCCGTCGCCGTCGAAGTCACCGGCCAGGACGACGGGCATGCCCTTCCAGCCGTTGTCCGGCCACATGGGGACACCGTTTTCGAGGCCGCCTTGTGCGTTGCCGTAGCGGACGAGGGCGCCGGTGTCGGTGAGGGCGACCACGTCGTCGAGGCCGTCGTTGTTGAAGTCGCCGGCCACGACCTTCTGGGAGTACTGCCAGCTGTTGTCGCGCCACATGTTGCGCTTCTGGCCGGTGAGCTTGCCGTCGGCGCCGGTGGTGTAGGCGTACAGGGCGCCCTTGGGGCCGGCGTTCCAGACGGCGAGGAGGCCGTCGCGGCCGGAGGCGTCCGCCTTGAAACGCGTGAGCTGCAGCATCGGGTTCCAGTTGGTCGTCTCATCGAGCCACATGGGCTTGCTGAAGTTGAGAGGACCGTCGGCCGTACCGAGGTACAGGTGCAGGGGGCCGTTGGCCCACACGGCGGCGATGTCGGTGATGCCATCGCCGTTGAAGTCGCCGCCGACCATCCTGGTGATGGACTTGCCCCAGGATCCGTCGGTGTTCCACAGGGGACGGCCGTACTCGAAGGTCCCGTCCTTGCGCCCGTAGAAGGCGTGCAGGTTGCCGTCCTTGAGGGTGGCGGCGACGTCGGCGATGCCGTCGCCGTTGAAGTCGCCGCTCGTCATCAGGGAGGTGACGTCAGGAACGATCGCGGCGAGGCGGATCTGCTGCACCCAGCCGTTGACGTTGTCGAGACGGGCGTTGACGGCGCTGGCGCGGGTCTCAGCGGCATTCGTGCCTAGACAACCACCCTGCGAAGAGAGGAAGTTGACGGCGACAAGTTCGGGGGTGCCGTTGTTGTCGCGCAGCGCGGGACCGCCGGCGTCGCCCTGGCAGATGACCGCGTCGGCCGAGCCGTTGAGGTCGACCGTCTTGTCGCCGACGGTGGCGACCGTGAAGGCGGCGGAATGCAGCTTGCTGGGCACCCACTCGGTCTTCGTCCGCCCGAACCCGGCAGCTATCAGCTTGTCCGAGGCCGTGGGCGCGGTGGTGGCGACCTTGACCGGGGTGATGCCGGTGACGGGCTTGGCGAGCTTGACCATCGCTATGTCACGGTCGGGGTACGGGACCACGTAGGCGGCGTCGACGACAGTGCCGTCGGTCGTGGTGAGGTCGGTGCGGCCCACCGTCACCGTCGTCTTCACAGTCGGAGCACCGGTCTGGGCGGGCTTGCCGTCGACGGCAAAGCAGCTGGCCGCGGTGACGACCCACTGTGAATCCACCAGCGCACCGGAACAGGCCTGCCGGGCGCCGATGTTCAGCTTGGCGGAGAATGAGTAATTGCCGTTGGCGGCGTCGCTGCCGGCGAGCGCAGTGGCGGGAGAGGCGGCGGTTAGGAGCCCGGCTCCCATTGCTGTGGCGAGCGTGGCCGTAGCCCACGCAGTGCGAGAGCTCTTTCCAGACATGTGTGTTCCCTTACAAGATTGCGCCAATGGAGAGTCGAAGTGCGGCTAGGCATGCGGCAACGCGGCCGAACAGTTCTGCTTGTCGCCGAAGTTCAGCCTGACCGCGAAGTCGACGTCCTTGGCTTCGGTGCCCGACAGGGCACCCGCAGGCGTGGCGGCCAGAGGGCCAGTTGCTGCGGAGTGGGCGAACAGGCCAGCGAGCCGTGCAGCGGTGCAAAGCATGCCCGGAGTCGTGGGCGGCCCTTCGTTGATGGGTCGTCAGCGCGCGGCGCCCGGTTGTCGGCGGATGACGGCCACGCTGCAAGTAGCCGTGCTGCACCGTTGTCATGACGTCGACTCAGCAGCTGGCATTGGATGTGACTGGGTCAGCCGACGCGAAGTTCGATCAGGGTTGCCGGCACTCTCTGCGCAGTTGCCTCGCCATAGCCGGTGAAGTCGTTGGCCGGTGCATTGATGACGGTAATGTTACCGTCTGGATCCTTGATGGTGGTCTTCACTGGATCGGCTGTGGTCCAGATGCCATAGGCTCTGGCGATTTCCAGGGTGACGTAGCCTCGCTTGGCTTTCACTGCGAAGCAGAAATCTTTCTGCGGTTTCGTCTTGCTGTTGACGGTGATGTCCTGGGTGCCATCACATGCGGTCAAGATGATGTTCCCATCGCCGCGCTTGAGGATGATGCCCTGTTCAGCCTGGATCTGCGCGGCGTTGGGATAGTTGAAGCTTTCGACGGTCGAAAGCATCTCATCGCGGGTCGATGCCGCTGATGAAGCGGTGCCTCCGGTGACGGCGTGTGCCGCTCCGAGGGCCGTCGCGGTTACCGCCAAGGCTGCGGACAGACCGGTCAGGATCAGCTTGCGTGCACGGGGTATAGCCATGAGAGGCCTTTCGCGAGCAGGGGTTGGGATGTAAAGGTCCCGTCAAGTCATCGAATATTAGCTGCACTTGTGACTGGCCTCGACGTCGGCCCGCCTGTGACGGGTATCTCAGAAGAAGCAGCAGATTCCGTACAACCTTTCTTGCCCTGAAGGGGCCCACGGTCTGTTCCATGGGCGGTCCCCGTCTCGAGCCCGTGTTGGGGGAGTTCTTCTCGGTCCCGGAACTGAACGGCATATGGATCGAGTTACGATCATCCGGTCCGGCTCCCATGCACCGGCACTCTGCCGTGCCGCTGCGAGAGGAGACCTCTGGTTCGAGCTCAAGGCAATCGGCACACCTTCTTGTCGGTGCCCTTGAGCTGGCTGGGCCGAACTTTCGATGTGTAGTCAAAAATGGGGGGCCCGCCGAATGAAACGGCGTATTCTGTCCCGGTCTCTAGGCTCGGGAATACCTTCGGCGCGTAGACGCGTGTTGAGAACAGTGCTGGCTACCGGCCTGCTGTCCGGCCTCATGGGAGCGCCGAGCGCGCTGGCCGCCGAGGCGCCCGCTGTGCCAGCCGATGTGCGTAGCCAGATTGTGGGCTACTGGCGGAACGGCGGCGATGACCTGAAGTTGGCCGCCGAGCAAGCCCTGCTTGGCGGCGACGACGCCGTTCGTAAATTCCTGCAGGACGCTCCGTCCATCCAGGACGACGACAACCGACTCGACGCTGCTCGCCTTGCGATGACCGGTGGACCTGAGGTGAGACAGGCCGCCAAGGAGGCGATGGGCAAGTCCCCCAGCGAGCTCGAGCGGTTCCTCCTAGACGGCTTCGAGACGGCCCAGGACGACGATGCCAAGGTGGACATCGCCCGTATGGTCACCCTCGGCGGTTCCAGTGTGCGCGAGGCTGGCAAAGAAGCCCTGCTCGGCACGGCAGAAGACCGGGAACGTTTTCTGCAGTCCGGCCAGTACGAGGCCCGTCAGGAAGACAACAAGGTCGATGTCGCCCGCATGACAAACACGGGCGGCCCGAACGTGAAGGCTGCCGCGAAGGTCGCTCTACGGGGCACACCCGACGACATAGTCGAGTTCCTGGAGATCGGCCAGTTCGTCGCCCGCAACCGGGATCAGGAGTATGCCTCCGTCGCCCAACTGACCGAGCAGGCCAAGGAAGCCGGTACGCAGGCCGAGGCTGCTACGAAGCAGGCCGAGGAGGACTCCAAGAAGGCGATCGAGGCCTCTGATCGGGCTAAGACGGCTGCGAAGAACGCGGCCGCCCAGATGCAGGACACCAAGCTCGATTCCCGCCAGGCCGCGGTCAAGGCGAAGGAGGCCGCCGCTGCGGCTCGATCCGCAGCGCAAGCTTCGCAGGAGGCCATCGGCTCAGCGAACGCCGCCAACCGTGCAGCGCGCAGAGCCGCACTTGCTGCGTCCCAGACCGCTGCTGCTGCCGCGGGCGCCGCGGAAGCCGCGAACAAGGCCTACAACGCGGCCATCGCTGCGGCCGGTAACGCCAGTGAGGCGGAGAACGCACGCAAGTCCGCTGCCGGTGCACGGTTCGCAGCACAGCTCGCGACTGACTCCGCAGTAGCTGCCCATCATGCAGGGCTGGCTTCCACTGCCGCGAAGATCGCATCGGGCGCGGCAAAGGACGCCGCCGCAAACTCCGACGAAGCAGCCAACTCGGCGGAAGCGGCGAACAACTACGCAGATGCCGCCGGTGCACATTCCTCCGAGGCCCGCCAGGCTGCAACCGAGGCCCGCCGGCATGCCAACGCGGCCCGAGCCGCAGCAGACCGCTCCACCGCTTACGCAGCCCGTGCAGCGCAGGCAGCATTCGACGCCCGCGACTGCGCGAACTCAGCCGCCGCACACGCCAACAAAGCAGCCGACTTCGCAGACGAAGCAGCCCAGCACGCGGGCGACTCGGCCGCCTACGCAGACCGTGCCAAGAAGAACGCTGACGCGGCAAAACTCGCAGCGGAAGCTGCAGCTGCAGCGGTGACCAAAGCCAAGGAAGTTTTCACTCTCGCCCGGGAGGGCGAGGCACTGGACCTGCAGACGCGCACTGAAGGTGCGATTGAGCAGGCCCGCTCCCTGAAGTCCAATGGCGAGGCCCACATCGCCGCTTCCGCCTCGGCCCAGGTAGCGGCCCTGTCCCTGAACGACACCGCTGCCACTCTCGCTCAAGTTGCCGCCCAGCCCGACGTGGATGTCAAAGCCACCGCAGCCAAGGGCCGCGAGCTTGCGCTGCAGGCGCTCAAGCAGCTGGGACCCTGGCACCAGGAGGCGGCCGCCCGTGCACTGTCCGGAGCCGACCAGGACGTTCTGGACTACCTGCGCACGCGCTGGAAGGAGGCCAGCGAACACGACATCCGTGAAAACGTCGTCCGCCTGAGCACTCAAAGCCCCTACACCACTGTCCGCACAGCGGCGGCCGAAGCCCTTAAGGGGGCGCCCGAACAGATCCAGGGCTTCTACGCCAGCGGCCAGTACGCCGTCGCCATCGATGAAATGAAGGTCGACGTTGCCCGGCTCACCAACACCGGTGGCCCCAGCGTCGCCGAGGCCGCCAAGAAGGCACTCGCCGACGGAAACGGCAAAGTACTGGCGACATTCCTGCAAGTCAACCAGTACAGCGAACGCGTCACCGACGACAGAGTCATCGCCGCTCGGCTGACCAACACCGGCGGCCCCGAGGTCAAGGCCGCGGCCAAGATTGCGCTGGCCGGCCCGCCCGATCTGCTCCACTCCTTCGTCGCCACCGGCCAGTACATGGCTCAGCGCAAGGACGACTTGGCAGCCAACCACATCCACCTCGTCGAGCGCCTCCTCGCCGAAGGCCAACAGGTCGCCGCGAAGGCCATGGAGAACCGCTGGCGCGCCGCCGAAGCTGCCGCCAGGGCCAAGGCCGCCGCAGCAGACGCCGACATCGCCGTGGTCGAAGCGAAGAAGTCCGCCGCAGCTGCTGACGGGTACGCGGCCGAGGCCAAGACGTCCGCCAATGCCGCCGCCGCCTCGGCAGCCGACGCGGCCAAGTCAGCCGCCACGGCACGCGCTGCCGCCGCGCGGGCGGAACAGGACGCAACCGCTGCCGAGAACTCCGCATCCGACGCCGAGTTCTCAGCCGCCTATGCTCGCCAGTCCGCCCAGAAGGCCAATGCGGCCAAGGCAGACGCTCTGCAGTCCGCCCTCGCCGCCGGCAAGAGCCACGAAGAAGCCGAGGCCGCGTCAAAGGACGCCTGGCAATCAGTCTTCGACCTGCGTGAGAAAGAGGCAGAGGAAGCCCTCCGGCAGGAACTGGAGGAGCGGAAAAGGCAGGAACAGGACGCCAAACCCAAAAAGGTGTGCGTCCCGTTCACCAGCCGCGAAAGCATAGTGCCGCTTCTGCCATGCCTCGCCGACCCTGACAACTCAGAGATCAGGCCATGGGAAGACGAACCTGTCCTGCGAAACATCATCTGGGAGCTCACCGGCCTCAACGACATCAAGGAGTGCATCCAGAACCCCACCGCATTCGGCTGCACCATGGCCGCCGCTGGCGTGCTGCCCCTGGGCAAGCTAAGGCTCCTCGGTAAGATCGACAAAGGTGTCGAGGCCCTCAAGGACTACCGCAAGACCCGACGCTCCGTCGGATGCCTAGTCGGCGCAGCCACCCACAGCTTCCCTGCCGGCACCAAGGTCCTCATGGCTGACGGCACCGGCCGCCCCATCGAACAGGTCCAGCCAGGCGATAGCGTTACCGCAACGAACCCTGCCAACGGCGAGACCGGATCCCGCGCCGTCACACGCGCGATCCACACTCCCGACGACCGCAACTTCACCAACGTCACCCTGACGGACGCATCCCACCTCACGTCGACGGATCGCCACCCCTACTGGGTCGAGAACCGCAAGCGCTGGATCGACGCCGCCAACCTCCGGGTAGGCGACGCCCTGCGTACTCCCGTCGGCACAGCGGTACAGATCGGCAGCATCAGCCACTGGACGGGCCTCCAGCCCGCCTACGACCTCACTGTCGATGACCTCCACACCTTCTACGTCTCCACCGGCACCACCAACGTCCTCGTCCACAACAACGACGAAGGCTGCCCGCTATGGGTTCGGAAGGCGCTTGATAAACTCCCCTCATCACCCGAGGGCGCTACAACTGAAGGATACGTTTTCTATCCCGACGGCAAGCCGCTGTGGGAAAAGACCGTAAAAAGTGGCGTGGGCGAAAACTCGGAAGAAATTAATAAGTACCTGCGGGAGTCTAAAGATTTCCCAGACTTCCGAGGGTATTCTTCCGTATCTCATCACACCGAAGTGAAGACCGCTTGGGAAATGAGAAACAAGGGAGGGCCCGGCGACATGCATATCGTAATTAATAAGAACTACGTTTGCCCGAAGGTGGCCTCCGAGAACGCTGCAGGCTGCAGGCAGGCCGTTCCCGCCATCCTCTACGAGGATCAAACCCTATGGGTGCACTACCCTGGGTTCGAGAAGGGCATTCCGCTCAAGGGCACGGTAAAGAGGAAGTAGGGACGATTGCCTCATGATAGTTCTAGGCACCACGCATCAAGGCCCCCGTTATGCCAGGACGGACAGCCAGGTCGATGCGCTCATCGACCACATCATAAACGACCTGCCCCAAGGGTCCACCACCCCGGACGGATATGCTGTAATGCCCGAGAAGGCAGTGGTCAGCATTGTCAAGGGCAAATATCCTGAGGAGACCGATGAGAGGTGGGCAAGAAACTTCCTCTACGTCACAGTGAACATCCGGAACGGATATGGGGCGCTGAGATGGTGGACGCCAGACACTCCCGACGGGGCCACCGAAGATCACATTTCCAGGTTCATCTGGACATCCGGAAATCCCAACCCTCCGTCATACGATCCCAGGCTGATCCTCGACCCAGGAACGCCTAGCTACTACCCTCCTGAGGCTGCTATCCCGGTGCCGCAAGTTCGCAGCGCCCTGGAAGAATTTTGCAGAGCCCGCACGGGAGAGCGCCCGGAATGTGTCCCATGGCTGCTGCTCGACCAAACCGTGTAACGCACTGAAGTATCGCTGGATAAGTGCCGTGAGCGCTTAGCAGTGAGGAGCTAAGTTCTTCAGGAGGATCGGCACCAACCCAAATATCGCGTGATGGCCCGTCAGTTTAACTGGCGGGCCGCCACATTTTCGCACTGCAGCTCCGACGGCTACAGCCCTAGAAGGAAAACCGTCCGGAGCATTGGCTATCTCCACGCATTCCGAAACCGAAGGTATGCCGCCGGGGCTGGCCAGCCCCCGTTACCTTTTTCATGGTTCCGCAATGGGGCCTCCGGCCTTCGGGTCCGCCATGACTCCCCCCTTGTTGTTCATGATCCGGTGGGGTGTCACCGGGCCCGGAGACATCGGCGGGCCGCTGATGAGGGGCTTGAGCACCGGCTTCACCCGAGCTGGAAGAGCTCTCCGTAACGTGGGTGTGGCAGCTCGGTGCCGAGGCAAGGCCGGACGAACAGCGTGATGGGGGGCCTGCACGTGCTCGACACCGGCGACATCGACGTCTTCCTCGGCCTGGACGTCGGCAAGGGCGAACACCACGCCACCGCCGTCACCCCGACCGGGAAGAAGGCCTTCGACAAGCGTCTGCCCAACACCGAACCCAAACTCCGCGAGCTCTTCGCGAAACTCCAGGCCAAGCACGGCATCGTACTCGTCGTGGTCGACCAGCCGCCCCAATCGGGCCCCTGCCGCTGGCGGTTGCGAGAGACATGGGCTGCCCCATCGCCTACCTGCCCGGCCTGACGATGCGCCGGATCGCCGACCTCTACCCGGGCGAGGCCAAGACGGATGCGCGGGACGCGTTCATGATCGCGGACGCGGCCCGGGCGATGCCGCACACGCTGCGGGCCATCGACGGCGAGGACGAGACGATCGCCGAGCTGGAGATGATCGTCGGCTTCGACGACGACCTGGCCGGCGAGGCCACCCGCGTCGCCAACCGGCTGCACGGCCTGCTGACCCAGATCCATCCCTCGCTGGAGCGCGTGTTGGGACCGCGGCTGCAACACCCGGCCGTCCTGGCCCTGCTGGAGCGGTTTGGCTCTCCGTCCCAGATCCGCAAGGCCGGACAACACCGTCTCGTCACCCTGTTACGCCGAAGGCGCCGAGGATGGCCGAGCGACTGGTCTGGGCGGAGAACCGTAAGCGCTGGATCGACGCCGTCAATGTGCGGGTCGGCGACGCCCTGCGCACCCCTATCGGCACCGCAGTACAGGTCGGCAACACCAGCCATTGGACCGGCCTTCAGCCTGCCTATGACCTTCACGGTCAACGACTTTCACACCTACTACGTCGGCACAGCCACCACCGCCGTCCTCGTCCACAACAGCAATGAAACCTGCCCTGTTTGGGTTAACAAAATCTATGACGGGATGCGCCCCTACACGAAGCTTGGCGACAAGACCCACGGAGCCTTGAGGGACGGCAGTGGCAAACGCATCGCAGGCCTGGAAGGTAAGTACGATGACGTGCTCAGCGGTGAGCACGATGACCTGTACTCGATGGCCAACGAATACCTCCACACGTCCTCAGACCCGCTTTACGCTCGGAAGCCGAAGGGCCTGAAATTTCCCCCTCCTCATCACATGCGAATACAAAATATGCCGCACTCATGCGACAGAAGAACATCAACGAGGTTACCGTAGTGATCAACAATAACAACGACGTCTGCAACAAAAAATATAATTGCGAGAACGCGGTGACGGCCATCCTGCCCAAGGGTTCTTCACTTAAGGTGTACTACCCGGGAGCGGAAAGCCACGTAACTCTGATAGGGGGACAGTAAATGATGCTCGTAGTCCACGTCTTCGGGGAATTCCATTACGCCGAGTCGGCAGAGGAATCAAACGACCTGATTGACCTTTTCTTGGCAGGGTTCCCTGCAGGCACCGCACGCGCACCCGGGTTCGAGCTGGAATGCGAGACTGCATCATTCGGGTTCATGGAAGGCGTGCCAACCGAAGACGCGTCCAGGAAGTGGCCGGACAACAACCTGGAAGTCACAGTCAATTTCCGCAATGGATACGGTGGGATTGTGTGGTATGTGGACACCAATCGCGCTCCTGAAATCAATGCAAAAACACAGAGCGACATGGCCGACTGGGCTTGGGTGTCGGACAACCCGAGTCCTGTAGGTTTCGATCCGGAAATCCTGATCGACGTTCACGTTCCCTACTATCATGACTCCCGCAATGCCCTTCCTTTGAGCAACGTTCGCGCGGCTTTGGAGGAGTTCTGTCACACCGCCTCTGGCACCAGGCCGGAATGTATCAATTGGGTTAAGGGGCAGCCATCCGGCGAGCGCGAGCAAGGATAGTTTCTGACAGAAGCACAATTCTCGGTGAGGTCGACCGGACCCCCTGTTGCCCCCTCCCCCTCGACGGGGGGAGGGGGCTCAGCCAGAGCCACGCCCGCGCCATTCACCGTGGCTTGGGTGCAGGCTTTGACGGCAGAGTCCCTGGCCAAGGTGTTCATGCGCGCGATCTCTATCGGCTCGTTCCCTGACTTCACTCGGAAGTGCGCGCGGCTACTGAGCACGGCACGGGCGGCCGCTTCTGCATCGCCCTTGTCGGTCTTGGTCCGTCAGCACCTGGCCGGACGCCCCGGTCCAGGGGCGGCCTCCATGACATCGATACCTTGCGACAGCAGGTACTGGGACAGGGCCGCGCCCGTAGCTGCCGGAGCCCTCCACTCCGGCACGCCGAACGGCACCTAACCGGGATGCCCACTGCACGAGTTGCCGGTAATCGGCCGCGGTGGCCGGGAAGCGCTCGACGGCCAGGGTCTTCCCTGTCATCACGATCACGGCGGCCACGTGAACATCTCGGTGGGTGTCAACCCCAAGAACCACCTCGTCCACATCCGGAGAACGATCCCGGGAAGGAACAGGTCTTGTCGGTTGTCCCAACGGAAAGCCTTGTTATCTGAGTTCGACGGAGTAGGTGCTGCCGTCGAAGTCCCAGCCGTCGGTGCCTTCGCCGATGTCCTCGACGATGACGTCGTCGATGAAGTGGTCCTCGAAGGCGTCGTCGGTGAGTTCGCCGGCCGTCCAGAGGTCCTCGATCGTCGTCCAGTGGCCGCGGCTTCCGTCGATCCGCAGGGGGGCCGCGTGTGGTGTTCCCCGGTTGCGGCGGTCGGTGCCGGTGGTGACGTAACCGCTGATCTCGTACTGCCCGTCCTCGACCTGACGCGGGATCGGGTCCGCGGGGACGACGGCGACGTTCTCGTAGGCGGTGTGGATGAGGTCGCGGTAGCCGCGGCGCACGTTGTACTCGGGATCGGACAGCCAGTTGATCAGGGTCTTGGCCGTCACCTCGAGCCCGGCATCCTCCAGGGCCTGGTAGCCGCGGTGGGTTCCGGTGAGCTGGCTGAGCTGGGCGTGCCAGTGCTGGGCGCTGTAGGAGGAGAGGCGGTGGCGTGGGGTGACGCGGGTGCGCAGGAGGTCGTTGAGGGCGGCGCCCAGGGACGGGCCGCGGCCGGTGGGGCCGGCCATCAGTCGTCACCTTCGGGGATCATCTGGCCGGGCTGGATGAACTTGGCCTTGACCTCGCCGAAGCCGGTCCCGATCCGGTAGGTGTCCGGTGCGGTGCCGGGGGGTGTCCAGAAGACGGCCGCGTCGACATTGCGCAGGGCGATGAGCCGGTGGCCTTCCTGGACTGCTTTGAAGGCGACGGTCCAGTGGCGTACGGAGGCCTCGGCGACCATGCTCATGCGCCAGTCCGGCCGCCAGAACGGGGACTTCTGCTCCTGGCGTTTGGGCCACAGCAGGCGCAGCGCGATCGACAGGCGGGTCTTGTAGGCCTTGTAGGGTTCGCCGCCCGTCTGGATGAGGTCGGTGCGGGCGGTGCGGGCCGCTTCGTAGAACGGTTTGAACAGGGACTCATTGGCCTTGCCGGTCCAGGAGTCATGGATGGGCGGCATCGCGGGAAGGTGGCCGTCGCGTACGAGCCGGGCCAGTTGCTTGATGTGCGGGGTGGTCACCCACACGCGGCCCGCGTCGTCGGGCCGGTCGATGATCCGGCCGAGCGGGTGCGGCATGTCCGTGCGGGACCATTGCGGGATGTCGATGAGGTAGATGCCGGCCCCGGCTCTGTCGAATTCCTCGAGGGGGCCGGTGTGCAGCAGTTTGTTCGGCGCCAGGGGAACGGCGGAACAGGCCGAGGGATAGCTGCCGTTGCGGTCGATCAGGCATAGCACACCGTCGCCGAACGTGTCCGGGACGTCGAGCTGGTCACGCCGCACGCGCTTGCCGTTCGGCCGGTCGTAGGGGACGCGCGTGCTGGTGACGTCGGGATGGACCCAGCGTGGTTCACCGTCCATGTGCTCACTGATCAAAGGCCACGGCCCGCCCTCCCGCTCTTCACCGCGGATCACCTTGATCGGGTGCATCTTCGAGCGGCCCACCGCGTCCTTGAGAAGCTTCAACGCGGGGAACGGGGCGCCTTCCGGCTCATCCTGCTCATCTCCCGGCTGAAGCTCCACCTCCACCTCAGCCTCCACCTCAGCCTCAGCCTCAGCGTCGGCTTCACGTTCAGGCTCTGCTCGCGTGTTACCGGACACTGCGGGCCCGCCGGTCTCGGCGTGCTGGGCAGATGCGGGCCGGCCGGCGGCCATGGCGTAGGCGTGCAGGGCCGCGGCAAGACGCTGTCCCTCGGCGGTGTCCGGCAGCCGCGGCGATGTGGCGGCCGCCTCGGCCAGGGGCGCTGCGAGTTCGTCGAGGGCCGCCCGGTCGCCACTGGCCAGCGTGCTGCGCAGCGCGGCCAGTTCATGAGTGAGGGAAGCCGGCAGCCCCTGTCGGGCGCCGGACGTGTAGGGAAGGGCCGCTTCGGCCAGCTCCCGCTCCACGGCGCTGCCGCTCCCCCGCGCGGGCTCCTCACCACCCGCGCCGGCCGCGCGAGTGGCTGCGGGGGTGTCGAGGAAGCGGGCGTGCAGCAGGTCGGGAGTGAGGCAGGCCGTGCCGATCACGCCGAAGTCGCGTTCAGCGATCGTCACCTGAACGATTGCGGGGTCGTCGGCGGGTGCGAGCGTCAGCAGGACATCGGCGTCCAGCAGCTTCAGCAGTGCGGGGTCGGCGCTGTCCACGATGGCGAGCACCGGGACCCGCAGGGCACGGGCGAGGCCGGCCAGTTGCTGGGAGGCGTTGGGGAGGCGGTCACCGGAGAGCGGAAGCCGGGCGTTGCGGGCGGCCTGGAGCCGGTCGACCACGACCAGGGCCAGGTCCTCGACGTAAGGGGCGGTCTCCGCGATGGCTTCGGCCGTCAGTTCGCTCCCGTCATCGATCATCAGCGGCGCGTGGGCCAGCTCCCTGGCCACCTGCTGCTCGTCCGGGGTGAGGCGGCCCTGCTTCAGCCGCAGGTAGTCGCCGCCGGTCTCGGCGGAGATGATCCGGCGCATGATGTCGGCCTGGTTCGGGCCCGACGCCGCATACAGGACACGGCGGTTGTCGACGAGCGCCGTCCGCCGCGCGGCCGCCAGCCCCAGAAGACTTCCGCCGACGTTCGGAGCGGCCGCCACCAGTGTCAGGCGCCCGGACTGCAGACCACCCGTGGCCGCATCAAGGCCCGACAGCCCGAACGTCGGGCCCGTCTCCGGCCCGGCCGCGAGGACAGCACCAATGGCATCGCCGAGCGAGGCGAGGCGACGCGGCACACCACCACCGCCACTACCGCCGCCCTGATCACTGCTCCTGGTCACCGCACCTCCTACGGGTACCGCACCACGAGGCACGGCAGTCTCGGACGACAGGACACCCGACGTGGCGTCAACGGGAAGCAGTACCGCGATAGGGGTACCGCTGCGCCTCAACACCTGCGGCCGTCCCTGAGCTGCCAGCGTGAGGAGTTCACCGAAGTCCCTCTGCGCCGCACTCAGCGCATGAGAGGGGAACGCATCCGCCTTCCGGGCCGCCGGAAGCCGGTCGAGCGGAGCCAGCACCACGCGCTCACCGTGCCTGTGGATCAGGGTGGTGAGCCCGTCCCTCTCAGCACGCCTCACCAGAGCGAACAGCTCCCTGCGCGCATCGGTCGCATTCACCACAGCCTCATCCTGTGACTGACCCACTCACCCTCCCCAAACGCTCAACTACCCGCCACGCTACCAACAGCCACTACTTCAGAGGGGACAACTCACTAACCCATCCTGCTGAAATCACTTAATCTCTTCAGCCGTTGGCGAGATCCCCGGGTCGAAATCCGCACCACAGTTCCACTGAGCAGCACCGACCACGAAAAGGCGGGAACCACACTCCGGCCCCTCCCCCCATGCCGCCTGCCGGCGCTCACGCATCCCCCGCAAGGCGGCATCAGCTGCCCGCTATCGACGCCTGCTCCCTGGGCGTCCCACGGTCCACAACGGACCCGACCCCCGCACGGGATGTGCTCACACTGCGGTAGAGCTTCCGAGCGAGGCCCCGAACCGCAACGGACGCCTGGACGAACTACCGGGGGGCATCGCCGTCAGTCGACCACCGGGCAGCCCTGCCCCCGTTCCGCCACACCCCACCGCGCGGGAAACAGACTCCGCGAGGGTCTCCCAACTCCTGGCCGCGCGCCGCACGGCTGAGGCACTGTCCCCGCTCACCGCACATGAGCGCGAGGTGCTGTCCACCATGGCCGAGGGCCACACCAACGCGGCGATCGCGGACATGCTCGGCATCTCCCGCCGGGCGGTGGAGAAACACACCGCCGCGATCTTCGACAAGCTGAGCCTGCCCCGCACCGACGCCCAGAACCGGCGCGTCCTCGCGGTCCTGCACTACCTCGACCGGCTCGGCTGAACAGCAACGCGGCACACGAGACAGCGCGCCACTACACCGCCGCACCGCCCTCTCGACGCCCTGCGGCAGCGCCTCACCGCGTACGCCCGCGAACACGAGGCGGAGGCCGCTGCTCTCCCCTGCATCACTCGGTACGCGGAACTCGGCCTCGCATTCCACCACGCCATCCGCAGGGCCGAACACGACCTGTTCGATGCCGCAACCGGGCCACGTGCAATGGGTGGTGGGGCCGCCCGACGAAGAAGTCTGTGAGCCGTTCCGAGTGACAACCAGCCTGTGTACATGAGCTCGTACCGGCCTTCACGGACGACCCTGCACACCGACATGTGCTGCCCGGCCACCCGGATGACGCTGGCCCCGTAGATCCGACGATCACCGTGCACCGAGCCGGCCGGCGGCACGTCACCCCCCTCGGCCAGGCCACCACCCCGACCGCGGCCTCATCGACGTTCTCAGGAGTGTCATTCACGGTCCACAACATCCTCGCGGCCATCGCCGACGACGAGGAACGGTTCACCACCATCCTCAATCCGTCTGAGGGCAAGCCCCGTTGGACGCCGGACGAGGCCAACCGGCGGATCGGACGACAGGTCGTCGAGCCCGTCACCCCGCAGGAGAAGGTCAGCGCGATCCACTCGCTCGCCAAGGACGACGAGGTCGCGGGACGTGTCACCGGCGACCTGCTGCGGCGGCCGGAGGTGGTCGCGCAGGTCAGGGACGAGGACAAGGTCCGGGTCGTGGAGGAACTGACCCGCGACGAACACGTCGCCTTCAAGGCCATGAGCGACGACACGGCCCGCCACCAGGTCAACCGGGCCCAGAACCCGACAACCCGCGCACCACAAGCAAGGAACCAAGCCCCGTCGTACTGGCGAGACGACCCGTTCCGACGCCTAATCCTGGGCGCGAAGCCGTCCCCGGATCTGGCATGCTGGCCCCGTGAACAACAAGCTCAGAAAGGACGATGCCGCGTAATCGGCCGTCCCAAGTCCGCGCCTCCGGACGTCACCCGAGGCGGCAGACGCATGAAACACCAACGCCTGGGTTGCCCCGTGGCTCCGGCAAGCTTGCCGGAGCGGTCTCCCGCCTCGAACACGACCGGCTCTGGCCTGGGGCGATAGCCCGGGCCTTGCAGCAGTGGTCACGAATAGCTCACCGCCCCAGGCGTGCTCTCTCTGGCGGTTGCGGTTGCCCTTTGTGCAACCCCTTCTACACAACCGACGAGCGGGAAGTGCTGGAAGCGGCCATGCACGCTCTTCCGCCACAGGCGGCCCGTGAACTGCGACGTCTGGTGAAACCGCTCGACGACCTCTACATCACCAAAACCTGGCCCGACCCCTTCGCCTCGCCCGACGACGGATGGTGGGCAAGACGCTGTTGGGGATAGACCTCCGTCGATCGCCGCCCCAGCACCGTTGCCTGCCCAGCGGAGACGTTAAACAACAAACTGAGGGCCTGGGCCGCTCGCGTGGCGGCTTCACCACCAAGGTCCACCTGAGCGCGGATGGCCGTTGTCGCCCGCTGTCGCTGCTGGTCACACCCGGACAGCGGGCGGACTGTACCCAGTTCGAGCCGGTCATGGAGAAGATCCGCGTGGGTACCGACACGGTCGCCGGTGCCCGGCACGTCCTTGGCGAGCCGGCCTGCGAGTGCGCTCACCGGGCGTCGACCGGGTGAGGACGCCGAGTGTGAGCAGAGCGAGCGCCGGCAGCACGGCGACGATGATTCCCATCGGCAAGGCGTCGGTGGCGCCACCCGCGCCGGCCAGCGGAGCAAGTGCCCCGCCGAACATGAACTGGCTGAAGCCGAGCAGAGCGGCGGCCGACCCGGCGTGCCCGCCGTGGTCGGCCAGGGCCTGGGCCGAGGCGTTCGGCATGACCAGGCCCACGCTGGAGACCAGGACGAACAGGCCGATCAGGAGCACGGGCAGGGATGCCCGTGTCAGCACCGCGCCCAGGACCGTGGTGCCACCGGCTGTCGCGCCCAGCAGACCGGCGAGCAGCAGCACGCGGGCGCCGGCCCGGGCCACCAGCCGGCCGCTGATCTGGGCGGCCGCGATGAGTCCGGCGGCGTTGACGGCGAACACGGCGCTGTACTGCTGCGGTGACAGGCCGTGGATTTCCTGCAGGACGAACGGCGAGCCGGAGATGTAGGTGAACATCGCCGCGAAGACCAGGCCGTTGGCCAGGACGTACCCGGTGAAGACCCGGTCGCTGAGCAGCTGCCCGACGACAGCCAGCAGCGGCTGGCGTGACGCGGAGGGCCGGGTCTTCGGCAGTCCTGCGGCGGCCGCGGCCAGCATCACGGCGCCGAGTACGGCCAGGGCGACGAAGATTCCAGGCCAGGCCGTGACGCGCAGTAGCTGGCCGCCGAGGACCGGTGCGAACACCGGCGCCAGGCCGGTGATCAAGGTCAGTGTGGAGAAGAGACGTGCGGTGCGGGTTCCGGAGGTGTGGTCGCGGACCATGGCGTTGGCGATGACGATGCCGAACGCCCCGCCGATGCCCTGGACCAGGCGTAGGCCGACGAAGGTCCGGACGTCGGGTGCCACCGCGCAGAGCGCGCTGGCGATCGTGTAGAGGGCGAGGCCCGCCAGCAACGGACGCCGCCGGCCGTAGGTGTCGCTCAGCGGCCCGGCGATCAGCTGACCGATGGCCAGCCCGGCCAGGCAGGCGGTGATGGTGAGCTGGGTGGCCGAGGCGCTGGCACGCAGGTCGCCGGCGAGGTCCGGCAGTCCGGGCAGGTAGCCGTCGATGGACAGTGGTCCCAGGGCCACGAGCGCTGCGAGCAGGACGATGAATCGGGTGTGCCGGCCGGCGGCGTCGTTGCTCATGGCTCAGTACGCCACGGTGATGCGGCGGCGGATCGCGGTGCCGCTCTCGATCGTGTCGGCCAGGGCGATCGCGTAGTCGGCGTACGAGATGCGGCTGTTGCCGTTGTCGTCGGTGAGCAGGGTGTCCCCGGCGCTGCGGTAGGCCCCGGTCCGCTCGCCCGCTCCGATGACCGCGGCGGGCGACACGTACGTCCAGTCGAGGTCGTGCACGCCGCGGTAGAGGTCGAGCGCTTCGGACTGGGCCTCGGCGTTGGCCTTCCACAGCGCGGGGAAGTCCGGGTCGTCCATGACCCGGGCGCCGGTCGGCGTGCGCAGGCTGCCGGCACCGCCGATGGTGACCAGGCGGGTGACACCGGCTCGGCGGAGTCCGTCGATCAGCGCACGGGCGGCACCGACGATCGTGGCGCGGTCGTTCTCCTGGCCGATCCGGGGGCCGACGGCCGACAGTACGGCGTCGTGGGAGGCGGCGAGGCCGGCGACCGCGGCGGCGTCTGTGACGTCACCGGTGGTCACGGTCAGGGCCTTGTGCCTGAGTCCGTCGACATGGCCGGCTCGGGTCACCGCGGTGACGGTGTGGCCGCGACGCAGGAGTTCCTCGGTGGTGGGCCGGCCGATGTTTCCGCTGGCACCGAACAGGACGATCTTCATGTGTTGCTCCTTGTTTCTGATGGTCACAGGACGGGCTGGCCGTCGGCGATGACGGCCGCGGTGATGCCGCGCTCGGCGGCGGCGTGCTGGAAGCGCTGCTCGATGTCGGGTTGTTCGGTGTAGAACGGCGGGTTGTGGAACAGGCCGTAGTGCATGGCGCAGACGGTGCCGGCGCCGAGTGCGACGGCGGCCTCGACGCCCTGCTCGGGGGTCATGGTCGCCGGGACGTTGGCCGCGTAGCCCTCGAAGTGGGCGATGACGCCGTTGACCGGGACGAACGCGACGTCGAACGGGCCGTGGTCGCGGGCGATCTGCCACCAGCTGCCGTGCCACTGGGTGTCGCCGCAGTGGATGACCCGCCGGCCGGCGCCTTCGACGACCCAGGCGACCTGGTCACAGTCGTTGCCGCGCCAGTCCAGCGAGGTCACCGGGGTGACGGTCAGCTCTCCGATGCGGCGTGACTGGCCCAGGTCCTGGGCGACGGGGGTGATGCCCGCCTCGTGCAGCGCCGCCGCGCTCGGGGTGTGACAGCCGATCGTGCCGGTGGCCGCGATCCGGGCGATCAGGTCGTGGTCGTAGTGGTCGGGGTGCAGGTGGGTGATGAGGGCGTGGGTGCCGGGCGGGGTGTCGACCGGGTCGACCGGCCGGTGCGGCGGCCCCATCACCGGCGCCAGCGGAGCGACGTTCTCGAGCGGGTCGATCAGCAGGCGGGTGTCGTCGAGACGGATCTCGACGCCGGCCCAGGCCAGCCGACGCACGGAAAGGGTGGTGGTCATGGGCAGCGACGCTAGACCGACGTTGTTGAGAAAGTCAACAAGAGAGTTTTGAATCTCAACACCACGATGTAGGGTGGTGGCATGCGCACCTACGGGCAGTACTGCGGCATCGCGAAATCACTGGACACCATCGGCGACCGATGGACCCTGCTGATCGTCCGTGAACTGCTCGCCCTGGGTCCTTGCCGGCACACCGACCTGCGCAACGGGCTGCCCGGGATCGCCAGCAACCTGCTGGTCGACCGGCTCCGCGAACTCGAGGAAGCCGGCCTGATCCACCGCGAGGCCGCCCCGCCGCCGGTGGCCACCACCCTGTTCTCCCTCACCGAGCGTGGCCGCGAGCTGGAGCCGGTGCTGCGCGAACTGAGCCGATGGGGAATTCCGCTGTTGCGTGAGCCGGCCAGCAGCGACACCTTCCGCACCCACTGGCTGGACATGCCCGCCCGGGCACTGACCGACCACCGCCCCGACCAGCCGGCAATCGTCCTGCAACTGCACGCCGACGGCAACGAAGACCTGGTCATCGAAGTCAAGGACGGCTCGGTGCACACCCACGCCGGCCGGGTCGACCACCCCACCGCGTCACTGACCGGACCGCCGCACCTGCTCGCCGCGACCCTGCTCGGCGACCTCGATCTGAGCGCCGCAGTACAGCAAGGCCTGCGGCTCAGCGGCGAACACGAGGCAGTACTGCGCATCCTGCCCCGCTGATCCGGGTGTGAGTAGTTGCCGTACAGAAAGTGCCGCTGAGATTGATCCTGCTCGTGCTGGGCTACTTCGCGGGGCTTCGAGCTGGCGGGGGCCGGCGCCCGCGCGCAGTTCGCGTAGGCCGGGGATGTGGGGTCCATCCCCGCGTGCGGGGACCTTAGGGCCTGTCTAGGCGGATCTTGCGACCGTCCGACGGTTGGTCGTGGGCGGGAGATCTGAGGAACGACGAGTGGATGCGGCTTGAGCCGCATCTGCCGAAGTCCGGTGCCCGGGGGCCGACGATGGTGCGACCACCGTTGGGTTCTGTCAGCGAGCTTCCAGAACTTCGGCCCTCTGCGTGAGCCCCGCCGCGATGTCGTCCCAGTCCGGGCCATGCAGCCACAGGCTCTCTGCCGCCTCCCGCAAGAGAGCCGGCTCGTCCGGCCTCTGCAGCAGCACGAGCCGATAGGCGAGATTGCGAATCCACACCGGAAGCCGGCCGTCGACGACGTGCGGGCAGAGCTCCCGCAGCATCGACAAGATCGCGTCCGCGTCAGCGAACATCAGTTCCTCGACGAAGCGGTGCTCGCGATGCTCCTGACTGCACGCCGGTGTCAGACGGTACTCATCTCCGTAAAGACACCGGGCGTGCTCGGTCAGTGTGCTGTGCATGCGCCGAAGCCTAAGAGGGCATCTGATCAGCGTTCAGGCCGTTTTGACCGATTCACCGGATTCGATTCGCCAGCTTGGGGTGGATTCTCCCGTGAGCTCGCGGCTCATTTTGTTAGCCATCGCCTAGTGGATCATCGCTCGGGACCGTTAAGGCAGAGTTTCGTAGTCCCGCGCCAGGCGCCGATGCTGCATCAGCCACCCGAAGGTCCGCTCGATCACCCACCTCTTCGGCAGCGGCTGGAAGCCTTTGGATGTCGGCCGTTTGACGACCTCGACGTCGATGCCCAGGCCGGCACCATGCTGGAACACGGCCGTCTGGTAGCCGCCGTCGGCCCAGATCTTCGTCACGCCGGGATGCGTGACCGCCAGCTCGTCGAGCAGTCGCCTCCCGCCAGTGGAGTCGTGGACCGAGGCGGCCGTCACGATCACGGCGAGGACGAGGCCAGGGTGTCAGTGATCAGGTGGCGCTTGCGCCCTTTGATCTTCCTGCCCGCGTCGATGCCCTGGCTGGTCTCGGCCACGTTTGCCGAGGTCTTCACACTCTGGGCATCCACCACTGCTGCCGACGGTTCCGCGACATGACCGTGGGCACGGCGCGTCTTGTCCCGCAGCAGGTCATGGACCCGCCCGGTGGCGCCGTCCGCCTCCCACTTCGCGTAGTAGTCGTAGACGGTCTTGTGCGGCGGGAAGTCGTGGGGCAGGTACTCCCACGGAATGCCGGTTCGATTGACATAGAGAATCGCGTTCACGATCTCCCGCAGGTCATGCACCCGCCCCGCCACACCGGGCCCCCTCCGCCCGGACCGCCACTCCGTGAACACCGGCTCGATCAAAGCCCACCGGACATCGGACACAGCACTGCGATACGAGCGACGAGTGCTCACCCACTACGCAACAACCGACTATCACCCGCAGTCACAAGAACATCCCAAATCACCAACTAGCTAGATCAGATGCCCTCTTACCCCAGAACAGGCCGCGGAGGACCTCGGTTATGCGCCGGCCATGCACAAGGCGGTGTGGAACCGCGGGCCCGCACGGTGCAGCCCTACCTCCAGGACGTCGCCGATGCTCTCGCCGGTCTGGGGCTCGCGCAGGAGCAGCGGCAGGTTCGGTGCCTGGGCGAGGAGCACCTGGCTACCGCCGTCCAGCTGACGGTCGGCGGGGAGGCGCCGGCGCTGGTGTGGGATGAGCGATTTGACTGGCGTACGGCGGTGAGCCGACGCCACCCGATCGGCAAGGCGGACGCCAAGGCGGCGCCCGAGGGCGATGGCATCCGTTACCTCGGCGCGAGCCGTCGGCCGGAGGCGGCCGAGCTCGTGGCAGGCCTCGCCGATCGGCGCCTGGGAGCCAAGAAGCCTCACACGGTGTGAGCCGGACGCGGCAGCACACCACGGCGGTGATAGCGGCCCGGGGGCGAGCGAGACGATGCCGGGCGACCTGAGAAGTTGCGGCCCAGATCGCCCGGGGCCCCGGCGGGACGGCAGCTCCGGAACCGGGAACCCCGTCGAGGACGACCGTTCGGCGGTTCAGCTGAGACTCTCAAGTCGTGTTGGAGCCTGTCAGCCGTGCAGCTGCTCGCAGTTGGTCGTCCAGGTGCTGCTTGAACGCGGCAAGCTGAGCCATGTGGGTCTGGATGTACTGATGGCCGTAGGCGATCTCGACGGCTACGGCGACTCCGACCAGGTTGGTGGACAGTTTGCACTCCACATCGGCTGTGGCAGTGGCGATTTCCTCTGATGTGTGAGGGGTCTGTCCGGGCGACGCCTGAGCGGCAGGCTCTTTCCATGTAGGACTGCTGTAGGCCGCCCAGGGGTTCGGGTATGTGAACCCTTTGCCTTTCATGCAGGTCGCCCATCGGGCAGTGACCGCCTTTATGTGCGGATCATCCGGCGGGACCTTGGGACCTCCCCCCGGAAGCGCGTTGACGAGAGGTGGCGGAGGGTCTCCTCCGATCGCGTCGATGCCTTGCTGGCGGCACCCGCCGGCGGGGACCTTCTTGCCCTTGAACGTGGCCACAGTGGATCCTGTGGTGCTCTGGCCACGGAGCACACCCATTTCCGCGTCGGTGTAGGGCGCTTCGCCCGAAGTGCCGGCCGGGCTGTCGAGCCGTGTGTCGTATCCCTTGCTGCGGGCCGTGGAAAGGTCGAAGAAGCCGTACAGGGCCGTGCGTATTTTGTTCTGCCGGGCGAAGTCCGCGAACCCTTCCATGATCGGCGGGTGGTACGGCAGTCCGTAGTTGCGCATACAGCGCGCGGACACCACGTCAGTGGCCTTCTGCAAGGCCAGGATCTGAGTCGAGGTGGGTATGTAGGCGTCAGTCGGCAAACTGATGGCGTCGACCGAGGTGATCTCCGGAATCGGCCCCAAGGCCGGTGCGGGGGGCCGGGCTGCCTGGCTTGAGCACCCGGCAGTCAGCAGCAGCGCTAGCAGCCCTACAACGGCTTGACCCGCGCTTCTCATCTTGGCTCCTCAGCAGGTCCTTCGCGGGTACGTCGTGGACACCGCTGCCGACGGCCCCCCGAGGCTCCCGCCGGCAGCGAGCGATCCGCTACGGGACGTACAGGATGTGAACGCCGAACACGGTCCCCGTGTACCCGTAGTGCTGTATGTAGTCATCCGTCATGCCCGGACTCAAGGAGCGACTGTAGTTATGCCCGTTCACGGTGATGTCGGTGATGCTGCCGCTGTTCCCCGAGGTCGTCTTGTAGACCTCGGAGATGTTTGCCCAGCCGTCACCGACGCCGGCGTAGCAGTAGTCGTGGGTGTGGCTCCACTCGTGCAGAGTGTTGTTGTTGCAGCCGACGTTGGTGATGGCGCTTGCCGGGGTGGCCGCCGCGAAACCTGCGAGTGCTATGGCTCCGGCGAAAGCGCTGGCGGCAAACTTTCTACGCAAGTTCAAGATACTTCTCCCTCTGAATCCTGCAGGAACGTCCCGCCGTTCGGTGGGCTTTGGATGGGGACGCTAGGGCTGCGGGTCCGCCAGTCGTCCTAGGAGCGTCCTAGAATCGTCCTATTGCGAGGTCAGCGGCGGGCGCCAGCTCAACGTCACCCGGGTTGCAGCCACATCCGCCGGACAGGCCTTACTGGGCGTTTGGTCGTGTTTCACGGCAACTTGTGGTGGTAGTGCGTTCCCGCTGCCCTGGTTCTGGAGCGAGGGGTGGGGTGTCCGATTTCCCTGCGGCGGGGGAGGTATGTCTCGCCCGTACTGCTCCCGTCTTGCTCCAACACGCCCCAGGCCAGGGTTTTTTGACCACTCGCCAGAGCGGCCCTCGCGCAGTACATCTGAAGCATGACCCGGCGCGACGGCTACCCCAGCGACCTCTCCGACGCCTACTGGGCGCTGATCGAGCCGGTCCTGGCGCCCTGGGGGACCGAGCGCCGCCAGGCCGCCCTGAACATCGGCCGCCCGCCCGAGCACGACCTCCGCCAGATCATGAACGCCATCCTCTACGTGGACCGCACCGGGATCCCGGTATCTGCCCCACGACTTCCCGCCCCACCAAACGGTCTACGGCTACTTCGCTCGCTGGCAGCAGGACGTCGTGTTCGACCAGCTCACCGGGCTGCTGCGAACACTCGTCCGCCATAACGAGGGCCGCCGAGGCGAACCATCCGTCTGCGTCCTGGACTCACAGACAATCAAGACCTCCGCCAACGTGCATCTGACGGACCAGGGCACCGACGCCGGCAAACGAATCGTCGGCCGCAAACGTCACCTCGGATGCGACACCCTGGGCCTCCTGCTGACCGTACTGGTCACAGCCGCCAGCCTCTCCGACACCGCGGCAGGTGTCACGCTGCTGACTCGCATCGCCGCCGCCCACCCGCACATCACCAAAGCCTAGGTGGACGCCGGATACCACACCAGCGCCATCGAGCACGGCGCCCGCCTCGGCATCGACGTCCATCCCGTCCAACGGCCACCAGGCGTCAAAGGCTTCACGATCGTCCCGAGACGCTGGACCATCGAACGCAGCATCGGCTGGCTCATGCACCACCGGCGTCTCGCCCGCGACTACGAAACCCACTCCCACCGATCCGAAGCCATGACCCAGCTCGCGACGATCGACCTGTGGGCCTGCTTGTCGAAGGCCGGGGGGGGCGTCCGCCGCGGCTGCCGCGGCGGAGCCGGTTGTGGATCTGGTCGGCCCGTTCCGGGATGGTGTGGCCGACGCCCCGCCGCCTGAGCCGGGCCCGGATGGCCTTGGAGCTGGACCCCTTGTCGCCCAGCACGTGGTCAGGTCGCTTCCGTGGCCGCCCCGGGCCGAGCCGGAGCACCCGTATCGCGTCCATCACGCCCGCGAACTGGGTGCAGCCGTTGGTGTTCCCGCCAGTGACGGTGAAGCCGAGCGGACGCCCCACTGCATCGCACACCAGGTGGATTTTGCTGGTCAGGCCACCTCTGGAGGGTCCGACGGCGAGGCCACGGAGCCCTCGTTTTTCGTGCGCCGGCGCCATGCTGGTGGGCGCGGACGACGGTGGAGTCGACCGACACGAGCCAGTCAATGTCCCCCGCGGCGTCCGCCCGGGCCTGGGCGGCTCGGAGCATCCGCTCGAACGTACCGTCCAGCGCCCACCGGCGGAACCGGGTGTGCAATGTGGCCCACGGGGTTGCCCGAACGGTGCCGTGTCGAACTTCCCAGCCACGCCACTCGCACCACCGCTGGCTGCGGTTGAGCAGCACCTCGCGAGCGGCCTCGGCGAGGAGTTCCCAGTAGTCAACGCACACGGGGTGGACATCCCCGATCTCGATGAGAGCGCCGAGCACGATCTTCCACTCCTGGCGCACGATGTCCTCGCGCACATCCCCGACCGTCTGTCCGTTCTCTGCCGCTGCGTCCTCCGGCAGTAGATCGAGGGCCTGCCGAAGGAGTGTGAACGCGTCATCCGTGTGCCGCATTCTCCCGGTCGCCGGAAGTCCGTTGAAGGACGACCACGCCGGCCGGAGCTGGCGGCGCGACAAGGCGGACGAAGCGCGCAGCCTGAGGGCGCAGGGATTCGTCGTGTCCACCGACCCGAAGCAGATGGAGGCGGTCCGCGATCAGGTCGATGTCGTCATCGACACCATCTCCGCGCCGCACGACCTGGCTCCGTACCTGCGTGTGGTCAACATGGACGGGACGCTCAGCCACCTCGGCCACCTCGGGCCGGTCACCGTGGAAACCATGGACTTGCTCATCGGCCGCAAGAAGCTCAGCTCCGCCGGCAGCGGCGGCCGTCCGTCCACCGTCGACATGCTGCACTTCTGTGCTGAACACGGCATCACGGCCGACATCGAGTTGCTGCCGTCATCCCAAGTGAACTCTCGACCGCCTCAAGAACAACTACGTCCGCTACCGCTTCGTACTCGACATGTCCGACCTGGACTGACCGAGTACTGGCGGAACCGCCGCCGCAGGAAAGCGCCACCGCCGGGCAGCGGGCCAGGACCTCCTTGAGCCCGGCCGTCTGCGATGAGGCCCAGCAATTCGTTCGTCTCGATGATCAGCGCGACCGCGACCGACAGCGCGGTGAGCCCGCCGGGACCCGGTGGGCCGGGCGCTGTCGTCAAAGTCCATGGGACCGGGTGTCAGGGCGCGGGCGCGAAGAGCTCCAGGGCGATGTTGTCCGGGTCCCGGAACTCCAGGATGAAGCCGACTCCGATGTCCTTGATGCCCTCGTGCCGTACACCCTCTTCATCGAGCACCCGCACCGCCGACTCCAGCTCCTCACGGCCGCCGACCGCGAAGCTGAGATGGTCGAGGCCGGTGCGGTCCTCGTCGAAACGGTCCCTGGCAACCGGGCGCAGCCCGAACAGGGAGTCCCCGAGCTGGTAGAGGACTCCCCCGTAGAGGAAGGAAAGATCCTGGCGCGTCTTCTCATCGGCGTCGGGCGGCAGTTGAACAGCCACCGGCAGCCCGAGGACCTTGTCGTAGAACGCGCGGGAGCGGTCGATGTCTGTCACCGTGAGGCGGACGTGGGCGTAGCCGCGGGGTTTGATGGTCATGGCTCATGCTCCGTCACGCCGCCCGCTCGGCGGGGAAACGCCGCGCCGAACCGCGCTGGAGATGTTCATCCCAAAGATGCGCAGCTGTGTCACCCCAGAGTCACCCGGCGAAAGCGCGTGAGGGCGAGCAGCATGAAGGCCCCGGTTATCAGACATGCGCAGGCGAGAGCGTAGGGCAGAGCGTGGACGACGGGCCACGCGGCGCTCGTTGGGACGCCGCTCGGCGCGGCGTTCCCGAAGAGATCGCGCACGGCGGTCGCCGTGGCTGAGATCGGATTCCACTCCGCCACCGTCCGCAGTGGCCCCGGCATGGTGTGCGTTGATACGAACGCCGATGACACGAACGTCACAGGGAAGAGCCACAGCAGGCCGGCGCTCTGTGCCACCTCGACGCTCCGGGCCATCAGCCCTATGGTCGCGCCGACCCATGACATGGCGAAGGCGAACAGGAGGATCAGGAGGTAGGCGAGCATCGCATCGCCCGCGGAGGCATCGATGCGCCATCCCACCAGCAGACCGCACAGCGATGTGATCACCAGGGTCACCGTGCTCATCAGCAGGTCGGACATCGTGCGGCCGAGCAGCACGGCCATCCGTGGCATGGGCAGTGATCTGAAGCGGTCGACGATGCCCTTGTCCATGTCGTTGGCCAGGCCCAGGGCGGTGAAAGCCGAGTTGAAGGTGACGGCCTGGGCGAAGATCCCGCCCATGAGGAAGGTCCGGTAGCCCGCCCCGCCAAGGCTGCCCCCGAAGACGTAGGCCAGCAGGAGTACGAACATCACGGGCTGTACCAGCGCGGTGATCACCGAGCCGGGGGTGCGGCGCAGGTTCAGCAGGTTGCGCCAGGCGACGATGGATGCGTCGCGGGCCAGTCTCCGCATCATCATCGACGCGCCTCCGTTGCCGTCGCGCCGACGCTCTGCTCGGCGGTGGCCGATCCCCGGGCCGGTTCCGGCTGACCGGTCAGCGACAGGAACACGTCGTCGAGGGTGGGGGGCGCGAGGGCCACGTCCCGTACGGTCACGTTCGCCAGCCGCAGGCATCCCAGGGCGTATTCGAGGCTTTGCGCGCCGTGTTCGGTAGCGACGGTGAAGCGCCCCGTGCGGGCGTCCAGGGCCGGCGTGTGCGGGCTCATGCCGGCCAGGATGTCGGCTGCGACGGCTCGCGCGCGCGGGTCGGCGATGGTGAGCGAGAGCCGCTCCCCGCCGACTCGGTCCTTTAGTTCGGCGGCCGAACCGCGGGCGACGACCCTTCCGTGTTCGATGACGACGATGGTGTCGGCCAGCTGATCGGCCTCCTCCAGGTACTGCGTGGTGAGCAGGACCGTCGTACCGCCGTCGACGAGTTCCTGGATGGAGGCCCAGGTGTCGGCCCGGCTGCGCGGGTCCAGCCCGGTGGTCGGCTCGTCCAGCACCACGACGGGCGGGCGGGCCACGAGCGCACCCGCCAGGTCGAGGCGCCGGCGCATTCCACCGGAGTACGTGCCGCTGGGCCGGTCGGCGGCGGCTTCCAGCCGAAAGCTTTCGAGCAGCTGGCCGGCCCGGCGTCGGGCTGCGTGCCGCCCCATCCCGTACAGGCGGGCGACGAGGTAGAGGTTCTCCCGGCCGGTCAGCTTCTCGTCCACTGCCGCGAACTGGCCTGAGAGGCCGAGGTTGCGCCGCACGCCCTCGGGATCATCACTTACGTCGTGCCCCGCCACCCGTGCCCGCCCGCCGTCCGCGCGGAGCAGCGTGGACAGCACACGCACCATGGTGGTCTTGCCGGCTCCGTTGGGGCCGAGCATCCCGAGTACGGTCCCGGGTGCCGCCTCCAGGTCCACACCGGCCAGGGCCCGTTTGTCGCCGAAGCTCTTGGTGATTGCTTCGGCGCTGATCGCCACGTTGCTCTGCCGCTCCGTCATCGCTGCCTTTCGTCGCGTTGCTGGTGGGTGCCGCACGGGTCAGGCCATGGCAACGCGGGCGCTTCGGGGCGTGAGGTCGGTCCAGTGGACCTCGACGTAGTCCAGGCACGCGGCGTGGGCCGCCGGGCCGAACACGGCCTGCCACCCGGCGGGGAGGTCGGCGAAGGACGGCCACAGGGCGTGCTGGCCCTCGTCGTTGACGAGGACGCGGTGCTGGGTCTGCGGGTCGTCGAAGGGGTTGGTCACGAGTGGTCTCCTTGGGTGGTGGGGTGGCCGGCGCGCAGGGCTGCGGCCAGGGTCGTGCCGATCTGCGTCCGCGCAGCCGGCTGCATCATCTGGGCGTGCGCGCACGCCACGTCGTGGTTCTCGATGTGTCCGTCGATGTAGGGCGCCCACAGGTCGAGTCCGAAGGCATCGCGGGGGCGGCCCTCGGCGGCGGTGAAGAACAGGACGGGCCCGTGGAACGTGCGGGGGGTGTATGTGCGCATCAGTCGCGCCTGACCGGCGAAGTTGTCCACCATCGTGTCGATGGTGGACGGGTCGAGCGAGCCGAGGGGGCTGCCGCTGCGGCGGAACGCATCGCGTACGGCGGTCGCCTCGACGGCGCCGTCGCCTTCGAGGGCTTCCTCGCCCACGCCGATGTTGGAGAGCAGCGCCCGGAACACCGTGTCGCGGCCCGCGCTGTCCAGGCCGTCGAGGGGCGCGATCGGGAAGGCGTCCAAAATGGTCAGCAGGGCGATCCGCTCGCCTGCTTCCTGGAGTTGGACCGCCACCTCCTGCACGAGGTTGCCGCCGAAGGACCAGCCGAAGAGGTGGTACGGGCCGTGCGGCTGCACGGAGCGGAGTTCGGCGACGTATACCGCCGCCATCGCCTCCATGCTGTCCGGGAAGGGGGCCGCTCCGTCGAGGTTGGGGGTCTGCAGGCCGTACACCGGCTGGTCGGGGTCGAGGTGGGGCAGCAGGCCGCCGTACGCCCAGGCCAGTCCGCCGGCCGGGTGGACGCAGAACAGCGGGGGCCGGTCCCCCGTGGTGCGCAGCGGCAGCAGCGTGGCCAGCGGGTTGTCGTCCGCGCCGTCGAGGAGTCGTTCCGCGAGTGCCGCGACCGTCGGAGCTTCGAAGAGGGTACGGATGCTGGTCTCGACGCCCAGGGCCGTGCGGATCCGGCCGATGAGCCGCGTCGCGAGCAGCGAGTGGCCGCCCAGTGCGAAGAAGTCGTCGTCGATCAGGATCTGTTCGGCGCCCAGCACCTCGGCGAAGAGGGTGCACAGCACGTCCTCACGAGGGTTGCGCGGGCCCCTGCCCGAGCCGTCGGTGCTCCTGGCGGATGCGGCCGGTGCCGGGTCGGGCAGCGCCTTGCGGTCCAGCTTGCCGCTGTGGGTGAGCGGAATGCGGTCCATGGGCTGCCAGCTGGCGGGAACCATGTACGCGGGCAGGTTGCGGACCACGTGGGCCCATATGCCGTCCAGTTCGCCCGTCGGCCCGGCCAGGACCAGGTAGGCGGCGAGCCGGGTGCCCGCCTGGCCGCCGTCATGGGCGATCACCGCGGCCCGCACCACGTCGGGATGTGCTTCGAGGACGGAGGCCACCTCGTCGGGCTCGACCCGGAAGCCGCGCACCTTGACCTGGCTGTCGGCGCGCCCGGCGAATTCCAGCGCGCCGTCCCGGATGTACCGCGCCCGGTCCCCGGTGCGGTACATCCGGGTTCCGGCCGGGCCGTGCGGGTCGGGTACGAAGCCACGCGCCGTCTCGGCCGGACGGCCGAGATAACCGAGGGCGAGACTCTCTCCGGCGAGGTACAGGTCGCCGACGACACCAGCAGGGACGGGGCGCAGCCGCGCGTCCAGCACATACACGCGGGTACCGCTTACCGGGGTGCCCAGTACCGGACGGTCGCTCGCGCCGACGGGGGCGGCGATGGTGTCGACGGTGGCCTCTGTCGGGCCGTAGAAGTTCCAGGCCCGCACCCCGGGCGCTTCGCGCAGAGCGGTCCACAGGGCCGGCGGGACCGCCTCGCCTCCCAGGACGAGCACCGAAGGGCGGTGTGGCGAACCGGGTGCGAGCAGACCGGAGTCCAGCAGCTGGCGTATGTGGCTGGGGGTCGACTCCATGACGTCCAGGCGGTGTTCACGCACCGCGTCGATGAGAGCTTCCGTGTCCCGCCTGGTCAGGTCGTCGAGGACATGCAGCTCGTGGCCGTCGATCATCCACAGGACGGGGTCCAGCGAGGCGTCGAAGGACAGGGCCGCGGTCAGGGCGACGCGCAGACGCCGGCCGCCTGCGGCGCGCACCGCCGGCGCGAAGACCTGCGCCCGGTGGTGGTCCAGCAAGCGGGCCAGTGACCCGTGCCCCACGAGGACGCCCTTGGGCCGTCCGGTCGATCCGGAGGTGTGGATGAGATAGGCCGGCGTTTCGGGCCGGGGCCGGGCCGCGGACTCCTCCGGGGTGGGGGTCACCGCCAGGAAACGGGCCGACTCGGCATCGTTGAGCACCAGTTGGGGCCACTCCCCCGGGACCCGGCCGGCCGTGGCATCGACGGTGACGACGAACCGGGGCCGGGCGTCGTCGAGGACGGCGTCGATCCGCCCCTGCGGAAGGGACTCCTCGACGGGCGCGTACACGCAGCCGGCTTTGAGTACACCGAGCAGGGTCGCGATGGAGTCGACGGACCGGGGCAGCAGCACGGCCACCACGTCGCCGGAGCGCGCGCCGGCCCGCTTCAGCAGAGCGGCGATGCGCTCGGAACGCGCGTCGAGGTCCGGGAAAGAGATCCGGCCGTCGGGCGCGGTGACCGCTACGTCCCCGCTGCGGGCGGCGGCGACCGTCTTGGCGAACCGGTCGAGGACGGTCGCCGCAGCCGTGACGCCGTGGCCTCCGTGTCCGAGCTCGAGCAGTCGTGCCTGCTCGTCCCTGTCGATCAGGCCCAGGTCGGCGACCGGCGTGTCGGGTTCGGCGACGGCCTGCTCCAGCAGGCGCAGGAACCAGCGCGTGATCGAGCGTGCCGTGTCCTCGTCGAAGAGGTCGCGGCTGAACTCGACGGTCCCGTCGAGGAAGGTGGTGCCGGGCGTGGCCGCGGGCCGCTCGGTGAAACTGAAGGAGAGGTCGAACTTGGCCCCGGCGGTGTCGACTCCCTCCATCCGCGCTCGCAGACCGGGCAGGTCCAGGCGCGGCGGGCGGGTGTTGTTGAGGGTGAGCATCACCTGGAAGAGGGGGTGGCGGGAGAGGGAGCGCGTGGGCCGCACAGCCTCGACGAGGCGCTCGAACGGCAGCTCCTGGTGGGCATAGGCGGCGAGGTCGGTCTCCCGTACCCGGGCCAGCAGTTCGCTGAACGTGGCCGCCGGACTCAACTCGGTGCGCAGAGCGAGCGTGTTGACGAAGAACCCGACGAGCGGTTCGAGGGCCTCGTCCGTCCGCCCGGCCACCGGAGTGCCGATGACGATGTCGTCCCCGGCGCCCATACGGTGCAGGACAGCGGCCAGCGCGGCGTGCAGGACCATGAAGGTGCTGGTCGCGGACGTCCGGGCCAGCCGTCCGAGGGCGGTTGCCGTGTCCGCCGGCACCTGGAACGCCACAGTGCCGCCGCTGCCGCTGGAGACGGCGGGCCTGGGCCGGTCAGCGGGCAGCGGCGTCTCTTCCGGCGCTCCTTCCAATTCCCCTGTCCAATAAGCCAGTTGACGGGCCGACAGCGAGTCCGGGTCATCGGCGGCGCCGAGCAGCGCGCGCTGCCACAAGGTGTAGTCCGCGTACTGGACCGGCAGCGGCGCCCAGCTCGGCGCGCGTCCCGCTGCCCGTGCCGCGTAGGCGCCGGCCAGGTCCTGGGCCAGCGGGCCCATGGACCATCCATCGGCCGCGATGTGATGCACCGTGATCAGCAGGGTGTGCTGGTCCTCGGCCGGCTGGAACAGTTCGCCGCGCAGAGGTATCTCCCGTGCCAGGTCGAACGGCCGCCTGCTCGCCTCCCGCAGGGCCTGAGCGAGACCCTGCTCATCCACTTTGGTCACCGCCATGCCGGGGCGTGCGTCCCCGGGGGCGAGCACAACCTGGAAGGGTTCACCGTCGCTGATCTTCACGAGCGTGCGCAGGCTCTCGTGCCGGGCCACCACATCCGCGAGTGCCCGGTGCAGCGCCACGCGGTCCAGAGCGCCGCTCAGCCTTACCGCCACCGCGATGTGGTAAGCGGCGGTCCCGGGATCCAACTCGTGGAGGAACCACAGTCGTTGCTGTGCCGGGGAGAGCGGGGGCAGGGCAGGCCTGGGGGTCTTGCGCAGTGCGGGGCGTGCCGCGCCCGCATCGTCCAGCCGCTCGGCGAGGGCCGCGGGCGTGGTGGACTCGAAGAGGGTACGGACCGGCAGTTCGACGCCGAAGGCCGACCGGATCCGGCCGACGAGGCGGGTGGCGAGCAGCGAGTGGCCTCCCAGCTCGAAGAAGTCGTCGTGCCGGCCGACGCGTTCGTGACCCAGGCTGTCGGCGAACAGGGCGCACAGGATCTCCTCCGGAGCGGACCGGGGCGGATCGGTGTCGGCCGGATTGTCGCCTTCCGCGTCGCGGTGGGCGTCGGCCGCGTTGGGCAGCGCGGCGAAGTCGACCTTTCCGTGCGCGGTGAGCGGCAGCGCGGCCACGGGTACGACCGCTGCCGGCACCATGTAGACCGGCAGCCGGTCGGCCAGGTAGGCCCGCAGGGCGCGGATGGACAGCTCCTGTCCTTCGCTCGGGACGGCCCAGCTCACGAGCCGGCCCTCACCCCGCGCGTCGGGCTGGACGGCGACCGCCGCGTGCGCCACATCGGGGTGCGCGGTGAGCAGCGTCGCGATCTCACCGGTCTCCACCCGGAAGCCGCGGACCTTGACCTGTCCGTCGGCGCGCCCCACGTATTCGAGGCGGCCCTCCCTGCGTCGCACGAGGTCGCCCGTGCGGTACATCCGAGTGCCGGGGAATCCGTACGGATCGGGCAGGAACCGATCCGCCGTGGCGCGGGGGTGGTTCTCGTACCCACGTGCCAGGCCGGCACCGGAGAGGTAGAGCTCCCCCGTGGCTCCGGGCGCGACCGGGCTCAGCCGCGCGTCGAGGACGCGGGCGCGGGTGCCGGTGACGGCTTGGCCCAGTTGGGGGTGGGTGCCGGCGGTGATGCGGCTCATCACGCTGTCGACGGTGGCCTCGGTGGGTCCGTACAGGTTCCACACGGCGACGCCCTGGAGCTTCGCCAGTTCCTGCCACAGTGACGCGTTCACGGCCTCGCCACCGAGTGCGAGGACCCGGGGGCGGGGCCGGCCGGGTGCGAACAGGCCGCAGGCGCGGAGCTGTTCGAGGAAGGAGGGGGTGGTCTCGACGACGTCGATCGCACTGGTGTGGACGAGAGCGGTGAGCGCCTCGGGATCACGGCGGGTGGCGTCGTCCACGAGGTGCAGCTCGTGTCCGGCGAGCATCCACAGGAGCGGATCCCAGGATGCGTCGAAGGTCATGGCCGCGGTGAGGGCGACGCGCAGCGGCAGGCCGTTGTTCCCGTACTCGGCGGGCTCCATCATCTTCTCGCGGTGACTGGTGTAGAGGTTCGCCAGTGACCGGTGCTCGACGACCACGCCCTTGGGGCGGCCGGTGGAGCCCGAGGTGTAGAGGACGTAGGCCGCGTCCGGGGTGCGCGGCGCCTTCGGCGGCGCTCCGCCGGCCGGCCGCCATACCGCCGGGTCGTCGAGGAGCAGACGCTCCGGTGCCGATGACAGCCCGTCCTGAAGGCCGGCCGTGGTCAGCAGGAGGCGGGGGCCAGCCGTGTCGAGGATCAGCTGGTTGCGGCTACGGGGGTGCGAGGGGTCGAGCGGGACGTACACGGCTCCCGCGCGCAGTACCCCGAACAGGGCCACGATGTGCAGGGATGTGCGGGGCAGCGCCACCGCGACCCGGTCACCGCCGCCGATTCCCAAGTCCCTTATCCGGCACGCCAGTTGTTCGCTCCGGGCGAGCAGTTCCCCGAAGCTGAGGCGGCCGTCGGAGGCGACCACGGCGGTGCGACCCGGTTGAGTCGCGGCGCGGGTCGCGAGCAGGTCCACCACGGTCCAGTCGCCACCCGGCGCCTCATCATCCTGGGCGGGCGACCGTACTGTCGGGGCACTCAGGGACCCTCGGGTCATCTCGTCCAGTGCCGCGTCGTGCTGGCCGGCCGTGAGGAACCCGATGTCGGCGGCGGGTCGGTCGGGGGCGGCTAGGGCGGCCCGCAGCAGGCGCGTGAAGTGCTCGGCGAACCGTTCGGCCGTACCGCGGTCGAAGAGGTCTTCGTTGTACTCCAGCTCGCCGGCGATGCCGGCCGGGGCGCCGTCAGCGTCGTGCTGCTCGGTCAGGTCCCAGGAGAGGTCGAACTTGGCCCCGGTCCGGCCTATGGACGCGTCGTGGCGCACGTCGAGTCCCGCCAGTGCGGGGCGCGGCGGCGGGGTGTTGTTGAGGCTGAGCATGACCTGGAACAGGGGGTGGCGGGTGAGGGAGCGCGCCGGTGCCGTCTCCTCCACGACGCGCTCGAAGGGGATGTCCTGAAGCGCGTACGCGGCGAGGTCGGCGCGCCGTACCCGCTCGACCAGTTCGCGCAGGCTGGGCGCGCCGGACGTGTCGGCCCTCAGTACCAGGGTGTTGACGAAGAAGCCCACCATGTCGGCGAGGGCTTCGTCGGATCGCCCCGCCGTGGGCGTGCCGATCGCGATGTCGTCACCGGCGCCCAACCGTGCCATCAGGGCGGCCAGCGCCGCGTGGAGCACCATGAAGGTGCTGGCCTCGCAGTCGCCGGCCAGCCGTACCAGCCCGCGGTGCGTGGCCGCGTCGAGTCGGACGGGAACGGCTCCGCCCCGGCCGGTGGCCCGCAGGGGGCGTGATCGGTCGGCGGGGAAGGTCACCTCTTCCGGGAGTCCTTCGAGGAGCTGGGCCCAGCGGGCGAGGTGGCGTCCTGCGAGGCTGTCGCCGTCCGCCGGGTCGCCGAGCAGGTCGCGCTGCCACAGGGCGTAGTCGGCGTACTGCGCGGGCAGGGGCTCCCATCGCGGGGGCTCGCCGGTCGAGCGCGCCGCGTAGGCGGTGGCCAGGTCGCGCATCAGCGGGCCCATCGACCAGCCGTCCGCGGCGATGTGGTGCAGCGTCAACAGGAGCAGGTGTTCATCCGGATCGGCGGCGGGGAACAGCTGTGCGCGCAGCGGCAGTTCACGGTCCAGAGCGAACGGCGTGGCGTCGGCTTGGACGGGTGCGGCGGCTTGTGGCATCACCGCGAGGGTCGGGCGGGCAGCTTCCGGAGCGAGGATCCGCTGGTAGGGGCCTTCGCCATCGACCGCGATGAGTGTGCGCAGGCTTTCGTGGCGCGCCGTCAGGTCGGCAAGGGCGTCGACGAGCGCGGCGCGGTCCAGCGGGCCGGAGAGCCTGAGCGCGACGGGCAGATGATAGGTCGCGCCGGCTTCGCCGAGCTCTTCGAGGAGCCAGAGCCGCTGCTGTCCGAAGGACAGGGGCAGCCGTTCGGGACGTGCGGAGGCAGCCCGCAGCCGCGCCCGGGCGGGCGGAGCGGTCGCGAGCGCGGCGACGAGACCCGCCGGAGTCGGCGACTCGAAGAGAGCACTGATCGGCACATCGACGCCGAAGGCGTCGCGTATCCGGCTCATCAGCCGGGTCGCCATGAGCGAATGTCCGCCCAGCCGGAAGAAGTTGTCGTCCCGTCCGGCTCGCGGCACCCCCAGGCATCCGGCGAAGACCGTGCACATCATTTCCTCGTCGGGGGTGCGCGGCTCGCCGCCCAGGTCCGCGATGGCGAGGGCTTGCGGCAGGCGCCCGGCGTCGAGTTTGCCGTTGGGGGTCAGCGGTAGTTGGGCAACGACGGCCCAGGCGCTCGGCACCATGTAGTCGGGCACCAGGCCGGCGAGAGCCTGTCGCGTCTGCGCGAGGTCGACGCTACCGTCGGGGCCGTCGGTCACCAGATGGGCGGCGAGCCGCTCTTCGTCGGTCGAGGAACCGGTCAGGGTGACCGCCGCCTGCGTGATGCCGGGCAGGCTCTGCAACGCCGACTCGATCTCGCCGGTCTCCACCCGGTGGCCGCGCACCTTGATCTGGCGGTCGCCGCGGCCCAGGAACTCCAGGCTGCCGCTCGCGTTCCAGCGGGCGAGGTCTCCGGTGCGGTACATCCGGCCTCCGGGCGGGCCGAACGGGTCCGGCAGGAACCGTTCCGAGGTGAGCCCCGGGCGTCCGCTGTAGCCGCGTGCCACGCCCGCGCCCGACAGATACAGCTCTCCGGTCGCGCCCACCGGCAGCGGGTGCAGCGAGGGGTCGAGAACATAGGCCGTCAGGCCGGCGACCGGACGGCCGAGAATCGGGGTGTCGCCGGTGATCCGCGCCGTCACCGAGTCGACGGTGGTCTCGGTGGGTCCGTAGAAGTTGAAGGCCAACAGGCCCGACTGGGCGCCGAGTTCCCGCCACAGGGCGTCGTCGACGGCTTCGCCGCCGAGGGCGATCACCAGGGGCCGGTGGTGCGGGTCGGTGAGCAGTCCGGCCGTGAGCAGCTGCCGCAGGTACGTGGGCGTGGTCTCGATGGCGTCGATGCGCTGCTCGACGAGGAATTCCACCAGCGCTTGCGGGTCGCGACGGATCTCGTCTTCGGCGATGTGCAGTTCGTGGCCCGCGACCATCCAGAGGACCGGGTCCCAAGAGGCGTCGAAGGAGGTGGCCGCCGTCAGCGCGACCCTCAGGGGCCGCCCTAGGGCCCGCTCGGCCTGCGCTTGGACTTCCTGCCGGTGGTGTTCGAGGAGGTTGCTCAACGAGCGGTGCTCCACGATGACGCCCTTCGGCCTTCCCGTGGAACCGGACGTGTAGATGACGTACGCCGCGTCCCGGGTCCCGGGCCAGGCCGGTTCGGCCACCGCCGGCTCCAAGGCCGCCAGGGCCGGATCCACCACCGGGAGCACGCCCCGCGGGTCGATGGCACCGGCGGTCTCCGCCGTGGCCACCAGCGCGATCGGCCGCGAGTCCTCGATCATGAAGGCGAGGCGGTCGGGCGGATAGGAGGCGTCGAGCGGCAGGTAGGCCGCGCCGGTGCGCAGCACCGCGAGCATGGCCACCACCAGGTCCGTGGACCGGGGCAGCGCGACGGCCACGCGGCTGCCGGGCCCGGCGCCCCTGGCGGCCAGGACGCGGGCGAGGGTGTCGACCTGAGTGGCGAGGTCCCCGAAGGTGAGCCGGGAGCCGCCGCAGACCACGGCGGTCCTCGAGGGAGTGTTCCGTGCCTGTACGGCGAGTTGCTCCGGGACGGTGGCAGGCTCCTGCTCCGCGGCCCGGTGGGCCGGTGCCGCGGAGCCCAGGCCAAGGACGTGCAGCCTTTCGTCGTGGTCGACCAGGTGCAGGCTGCCGATCTTTCGCTCCGGGGCGTCGGCAAGGGCCTCGATCAGATGGCACAAACGCTCGTGATGTTCGGTCAGCTGCTGAGGCGTGTAGAGTTCGGGGTTGCCGAGCAGATCGACATGAATGCCACCGTCCGCGTACGAGGCGTGCACGGCCAGGGCCATGTCCTCCACCGGCCCGATGGACAGGTTGTGCAGCGTCGCCCGGCATGGGCCGAAGTCGAGCCGGTCGTCGAACGCGAGCACGTTGACCGAGGGCCCGGTCAGCGGAACGTCCGTACCCGTGAGGCCGAGATCGTGGCGCAGACTCTCCGACGGATAGCGCTGATGCGCCAAGACCTTGCGGGCCTCGGACGACGCCTGCTTGGCGATGTCGGCGACCCGGTCGGACGACGATATGCGCAGTCGCATCGGCAGGATGCTGCTGAGCATGCTCGGCGTCGCACGGGCCAACGGCGTACGCCGTCCGGTCACGGGCAGCCCCAGTACGACCTCCCCGAGCCCCCGACTGCGGTGTACGTACACGGCCATGGCAGTCATGAACAGGGTGGGCCACCCGACACCTGCCCGCTTGGCCGCGGCCCGAAGCCGTTCGGCGTCGTGGACCGCGAACTCCCGGCGGACGCGCAACGTGCCGTGCCCTGGAGGGCGCCGCTGCTCGGTCAGTCCGAGGGGGGTGGGGGCTTCGGCCAGGTAGTCCGCCCAGAAGTCTCGGTCCGCTCCATGCCGTGCGGAGGCGCGGTACGCCTCCTCCTCCGCTATGAGCGCCCCCAGCGCGGGCTCCGGCCGGAGCCCCTGCCTGGCGGCCTCCGGAGTCGGCGAACCGGTGTACACCTCGGCGATCCGAGCAAGGGCGAGTACGGCGCCGTATCCGTCGAGCGCGAGGTGGTGCACCTGCTGGTGGAACAGGTGCCGTTCCTCGGCCAGGCGGTAGAGCGTCATGTGCACCGACGGGCCGCCGACGATGTCGGCCGGCCGCGCCAAACGGTCGCGCATCCTTCGCAGCGCCTCGGCATGCGGGTCGTCGCAGGCCGACAGATCCACCAGCGCGATATCGATGCCGGCGCTCGCGTGAACCAGCTGAACCGGGAGCCCGTCCCGCTCACCGAAGGTCAGCCGCATCGCTTCGCTTTCGTCCGCGACCCTGCGCACCGCCGCCCGCAGGAGCTCCGGGTCGAATGGGCCCTGGACGTCCGCGTACTGGGCCACGTTGTACGACGGGTTCGCCTCGTCCATCCGCTGGGCGAACCAGAGGCCGCGCTGAGCCGCCGTCAGCGGAAGCGTGCGGAGCGGGGGCCCGTCGTGCGGTGCGTCGGTCACGGGTTCTCACTTCGGTAGAAGGCCATGGGAAGCCAGTCAGTCGGCATCGCGATTGCGAACAGGAGCATCAACGCCCGCGCATGCGTTGCGCTTGCGTCGGATGACCCCAATCGCCCCCAACGGGCTGTCACATGGGTCATTCGGGGTCACAGAACCACCGGATTGGTGGTGTGACGCACGACATATTCACGGCTAGCCGAGTCTGGTACTTCACGGACGCACACAAGCCAAAAGCCGGTGGTTTTGAGTCAGTTGCCAATCCGAGCGGCAAACGGCGACGAACAAGCCGCGTCAGAGTCCGGCCGTACCGAAACCACTGGAGCACACATGAAGTTCCGCACCACAGCAACACGTTGGAGTGCAGCGACGGCCGTCGCCGGCGCCCTGCTGATGTCGACCGCGGCTGTCGCCTCAGCCGCAGAGCCCTCGGGGCGCATGTCCGTCTCGTCCCAGGCGGAGTCCATAAAGACCGGCCAGACGCTCGAGGCGATGCCCAACATGGCCTGGGCCTACCGGGGAGTCCAGGGCGGCAACCTGTGCCTGCTCTCGCGGTGCTCGGTCGGCGGCAGTGCCACCGGTAGCAATTCCGGACCGAGCAACACCCAGGGCTTCAACCTCTGCCTTCTCGCGGTCTGCGGCGTCCGCCCCTGACACCGGTCCCCCACACCACTGTTGTGGAGGCCGAGTGGGCCTCCACAACAGTGAATTCCACCCCGCCCACTCGGGGACAGATGCAGGCACGATCGTCGCTGCGGCTTGCGGCAGGGTGGAGTTGCCGTCCACCCCAAGTGCACGTCTTCACTGCCGAAACAGGGAGCCCCCGACTCGGCCCGGCCGCTTCCGAAGATGCCGCGGCCCTCTGGGGCCTGGACCAGTCGGCGGACGGCACTCCCGGATCGCTACGGGTTCCCACCAGCCTCACAGTGACCTGCACGGCGAATACCACCGCCTCCCTGAGCTGGAACGGGGTTGCCGAAGCGCATTCCTACACCGCTTTTCGCAACGGGCCACAGGCCGGGACCACAACCTCACACGCCTACAGCGACACAGCGCTGGCCCCGGAACCGGATACCAGAACAGAGTCTCCAGCGTCGATGGCACTGGCGCCGCCGGGCCCCCGGCGTCCGCCAACGCCCGACCTCGAGACGCGGCCGCCCCGGGCACGACCCCGGGCCACCGTACTGACCTCGCCCGCCTGGCGGCGGCTGCCGGCCAAGGCCCCTGAGGCGCACCGCTCCGGCGTCGAGCTCGGCGAGTGCCCGGCAAGGTGCTCTCGGTCGCGGTCGGCAAGAGCGGGCAGCTGCTGGCGAACGGTGAGCGGCTGGCGCCGTCGGCTGCCAAACGGTTCCGCACGGAGATGCCGTTCCTCGGCGGCTGAACCGATCCGAACGGCCACGGGGGGCACTGATACGGCACAGCCACCAGGCTTTTGTGGGTGACCTCCGCCCGGCCTCAGGGCCATCGTCGTGAGGTCAGCACTCCGGGAGCTTGGCGTGCTGGCGGGCGCCTCAATGGCTGGTGGTGCTGATCCAGTGCCACAGGGCCCTGGGTGCGGCGAGCTGGGGGATCCATGCGTCGGCTTCGCGGCACTGGGTCGAGTCACCGACACCGAGTACGCGAGGCCTGCGGTCCGGGTGGCGCGGATCCCGGCAGGTGAGTCCCCGGCAGCCAGGGCGGTGTGTGGCGGGATTCCGAGAACCGCGCAGGCGGTGAGGTACAGGTGAGGAGCCGGCTTGTCACCTCCTGGCCGCAGCGCACCTTTCCGCCGCGCCCTTCCAGGCGCCTGGCGAGCGCCGCGGTGAGTGCGCCAGCGCCACTCATCGGGACGGGGAATCCGTAGGTCTGCCCGATCGGCTGACCACGGTGAGTGAGGCCGAGTTCGTTGTAGCGGCGCTGGTAGGGGACGATGCCGGAGGTCCCGTCAGCGATCAACCGGTGCAGAACGGTTCGCTCAATCACGATGGTTCCCTTGGCAGCTCCCGCCAGAAGGCCTCCGGTGCTGAGAGGTCGTCTATGAAGCTTCGATCAGCACACCCGTGGCGTCAGGTTGACCACGTGAGCGTTCATGGACGCCAGGGCATATGACCGAGGTCAGCGAGTTCGAGGTCGTAGCATCGACCAGGCCGGTCAACCGGAGGGGAGAGTGTCTGCCACAGATCAGGGGGTAACTCTCCCTCGCTAACACGGTTTCCGGCAGGGTCACCGGCCTGACTCCCTCGCCGCGCATCGTCGCACCGGGCGGGTGATCACCGGTCCTCTGCCGCAGCCCGCCCACCCCCGGCAGCCGGTGAGACAACCCATCCCTCGACGCACCCGGAGAGAGATCCATGGCCGCTTCACAAGAAGTCAGCGCATCCCGACGGGAACTGTTCGCCCTGCTGGAGAACGTCGACACCGTCAAGGAGTTCTTTGCGCACATCGCGGACGACGTGCAGTGGACCATGCACGGCCAGCATCCGCTCGCCGGGCAGTACCGCAGCAGGGCGGAGTTGATTCCGGCCACGATCGGCCAGGTCCTGCCCCTGCTCTCCGGAGGACTGCGGTTCCACATCAAAGCCCTGCACGGCGACGGGCCGGTGTCCGTGGTGGAGATGCAGGGAGTGGGCGTCGCTCTCGACGGCGTACCGTACGACCCCTTCTACGTCTGGGTCTGCCACTTCGACCCGCAAGGCGACACCATCGTCACGGTCGACGCCTACATCGACTCCGTCGTCGTCACCGACATCCTGCACCGCCTGGCACCCCGCTGACACCCGGACCCCCTGCCACCCACACACCGACGCCCCAGGACTCGCCGAGAACTGAAGCCGTGCCGCCGACACCCGAAAGCCCTCCGACGCAGGGCTGCCTGAGGAGGCAGCGTGTCCTGCCGATCCGCCGCGAGGTTGATCTGCTGCCGGGCCGCGTCGCCGAGACGCTGGCCACCTGGCTGCAAGACCATCCGGGCATCAATATCACCTGTCGCAACCGCGCCGGCGCCTATGCCGACGGATCCCGGATCGGGGCACCCCAGGCCATCCAGGTGACCGACGCCTTCCACCTCTAGCAGAACCTGGATACCGGGGTCGGACGCTGCGTCCCAACGACACCGCGCCTGTCCTCCTCGCGGCCGCCCGCCCATCACACCTGGCGGCAGTCGCTCCGTGCCGGTGACCTGTGCATTACGGTTCCCCTGAAGGGGGTTCTGTGGAAGACAACGACATGCCGTTGACCGTCGTGCTGTCACACTGGCGACTGACCGTGAAGCGCATCGAGGCAGGCTTCGACCTGCAATGGGCTTTCGAGTGGCAGCACAGGCTGCACCACCGAGATCAACTGCACGAGATGTGGCCACTGTTGAGTGAGCAGGAGCAGATGCGGTGGCAGCCCGTCCTCTCCCGTTGGGACGAGCGGTTCAGAGCCGCGACGGCACCGATGCGGAACCCGGATGCAGCTGTCCTGAAGGACGGCCGCTGGTGGCACGACCGCTGCCCACTACGCGTCACCGGTGAACCCGGTCAGGAACTTCCCCCGCTGTGGTCGCCGCCGACCTACCTCGACGAGGAATGACGAGATCGCTCACAGAATTCGATCCAGATCCCCGTTGCGAAGCCCGTTGTTCACGGGTTTGGGAGGCGCCCCGATCCACGGTTGGCTGATGTTCACGAGTTTTGGGTTCTGGCACAGATCTTGGGGACCGGTCGCAGATGGTGACAGCGTCGTTCCGTTGAAACGTGATCACGGGCCCGGTCGGCTGGCTCGAACACTCACCTCGTAGCCTCCGCGCATGACTGTTGATCCGTTCCAGTGTCGCTGCGTCGTGTGGCCGGGGTGTGATCCAGAACCGGCCATGCCGGCACGGCAGACCGTCGCCCACCGGCGTCAGCCGCCGTGAGCGATAGGGTGCCGCACGGTCTACAGGAGCAAGCCTGTCATTGCCTGGGCGACGAGGGCCAAGCGCCATCGTTGATGAGCGCAGCGGCCGAATTGTCCCGGCGAACAACGGCCGCACCTTCACCAGGCTCTCGGAAGGCAGGCCCCCTGTTGTCCCCCCCCCATCCCTGAGGGTGGGTGGAGTGCTCGGTTCAGGAAACCAGACGGCACGTTCATCGTGGACCCTCTGGTGGCCTGGACCGTCCGAAGTAACGGCACTCTCGCCCCCGTCGACACCGACCCCACCGGCCTGTGCGATGACGCCACCGCAATGGGCAACTTCGATGGCCTCGTTGCCCCGGAGCTGAGCCGCGGACGGCACAGCAGAGCAGCTCAGCATGACCGGGCTGTCCCTTATACCGGCCAGCGCCTCCTGGCATCTACTCGACGTGATCCACCGGCGCTCCCGTCGCACGGCGGCCGGGCCGGCCCCGCAGTAGAACCGGACCTCCGATTGCCCGTAGCACTGTACGGCGGGCATGCTGCGCGCTCCGAGGAGGAGGTGTGACTCAGTGCTTCAGCTGGCGGTCGAGCGCGATAGTTGGCGAGGCTGAGCGGTTGATGGGGGCATTCCGGGGAGTCGGGCCGCACCGACGGGGATGCGTTCTCCCGGGTGCCCCGGCGGTGTCGTGTTGGTGGCGGCGTGCCTTCCGCTTCGTCGTGTCGTTGAGAGTCCTGAGATGGGAACTTGCTGCTCGGTGGGTTTCTTGCGGATGTGGTTTGGGAGGAGTGCTGTGACGGAGGAGCGGTTTTCGGTGAGCAGGGTGGGTGCGCGGGCCGCTGTGGTGGGTGCAGCGGTCGGTGCGGCGCTGGTACCGGCTGGTGCTGCGCAGGCGGGCGTCATCGGGATCGGTAACGCGGTATTCGGCAACAGCTGCACGAACGTGGGGAACGCGCAGGCTCGGGGAGCGACGGCCGCGTCCGCCGGTACGGCCGTGGCCAATGTGGGACAGCTGCCACTGAGCCTGCCGCGCAACCACTGTGGGAACAGCGGCATCATCTGCTGCGGCTGCGGTGGGTGAAGGCGGTGGCCGAGGTGGTGCTGCCGAGTGAGGCAGTGCTGGAGTTCGCGGCCCTGAGCGGTCGTCACCTTCCCTTGCTGCGGCAGTGGGTGGCAGACCGGCCGGATGCAGGTGTGCCGCGGGCGCTTCTCGCTTGTGCGGAAGCGGACACGTTGGGAGAGGAGGAGCTGAAGGCGGAGATGGCTGTCGCGTTCGAGGCCGCGAAAGCGGAGAACGGGCGTGCGGCCAGTCTTGTCTACGGCATCTTCTTGACCTCGCTGCGCCAGCATCGTCTGGCTGCTGAGCACTTGGTGCGGCATTTCGCCGACTACCCCGGCGATGAGGTGGCCGGTCTGCTGCTGGGAGTGTTCCACGCCAGCGGGGATGCCTCTCTGCAGCGGGCAGGCGAGACACTTGTGGAACAGCAGTACCAGCTGATGGACTCACAGTCGTGGGCGTGGGCTTCGTGGCTGTCGTGGGTGCGTGCCGAGCAAGGCCGCCCGGATGAGGCCATCGCACTGTCCGAACACGCCCTGGCACTCTTCCCGCGTGCAGGTGTGGCGGTCCATGCCCGCGCGCACGCCGATCACGATCTGGGGGTAGGCGGTGAGTCGGTGGCACGGATGGACGGATGGCTGGCGGCCAATCCCGAAGCTCTGCAGATGCGGCACCTGAACTGGCATGCCGCGCTGCAGTGCATCGCCAGCGGCGACTTCTCCCAGGCGCGTCGGCGTGCCGACGAAGCTCTGCAGCAGTCGGATGTGGGCATGCGCGCGGCCGCGAACTGGCGGCTTTTGCTGGCCGGACAGAGCCCGGCCCGTCTATCAGAGCTGGACCACGTGCGTGAATTGCTGGCCTCACCGAAAGGTATGGCCGACACTCTGCACACCTTCAATCTGGCCCTTGCCCTGGCCTGTGAAGGCGCAGTGGAGGACATGCAGCGCCTCGCGGCAACCGCCGAACGCGACGAACGAGAGGTGTTCCGGGAGGTACTGGCTCCCGTGGTACGAGCTCTGGCGGCCGTGTGCACCGGAGAACACACCCAGGCGGTAACCCTGCTGGAGCCACTGGACCATGCGCTGGACCGGCTGGGAGGCGTGAGGGTGGAACGGGAGATCGTCCAAGACACCCTTGCCCGCGCCCTGGCGGAATCCGGCCAAGGCCGGCGAGCCGCTGCCCTGCTGGAACACCGCACCACGCTGCGCGCCCACCACCGGTACGAAGACCTGCTACTCGCCACACAGCCAGCCGGCGCTCTTCCCGGACCCCGACCGGCCCCGGCCCCGGCCTGACGTATCGACGTCGATCCGCCCGGGCCCAAGCTGCCCACGTCAGGAACCCCACCAACCTCATGCAGCAACTGGTCGTCGTCTCCCCGCCCGGCAGCGGTATCGAACTGCTGCACCCAGCCATCACCGCACTGGGATACACCCCCCGCGGCACCCAGAACGCACCCGCCGAGTCACCCGCTCCCGCCCGCCCCGGCGAAGTCTTTCCCCTCCTCGAAGCCGCCTACGGCCAACAAGAAGCCGTACAGCTTCTGCAGGACCACCATCACGACCCCACCACCACTATCCGGCTCCAGAACGCCTACCACCAGGCAGTCCTGGCCCTGTGGCGCGTGTGGTGGAAACGCCTCGGTCAGCCCGTCACCGCTCACACACCGCTCGACACGGCTGTCGAAGAACGCCTGGCCCGCCAGGACGACGCCCACCTGATCAGCATGCTCCCCGGCCGAAACGCCTGGTACACCCCCGAACTGGACCTCACTCGCGTCGACGGCGGACTGCTGCGCCACTGGACCGCGACCGGACAGCCGGCGATCTTCTACCTCCATCGCGATCCCGGCGACCGGATCACCAACCTGATCCAGCATCTGTGCCGCGAAGACGGACGCGTAGGCACCATTCCCGCCTACCTGGTCTACCGGGACATCCTGATGACACTGCCCTCCATGGACGCCCGACTCACCCACGCCCTGACCGACCCCCATTTCCCCGGCCACGCCTCAGCCCGTCAGACCGCCTGGCTGCACCACCACCCGGCGGTTGTCACTCTCACCGCCGAAGACCTCGCCGGCCCGGGCTACGGCGGCACCGACCACGGCAGATTGACTGCCCTCAGCCGACTGGCTGGCGCGCTGGGACAGCCTCCCAGCGCAGCAGCCACCCTGCCCGGCCCCCCACCCGGCCGCCCTGGCCTGACCACCGGCGTCTTCCAGCAGCACTCCCATACACACCACAGACAACTCCTGGACATGCTGTACACATCAGCCGACAGGCCCCCCGCGCCATAACAACTTTCTCTGAATTCTTGGCGTTCCGTGCGATGTTGGGCGACCAGCGCGGTAACGGACTCTGCTTGCCCCAGGGACCTCGCCCAGTAAAAGTCAGAGCGCGTCGGCAAACGCGTCGCCGACCAGTTCCGCAACTTCGCTGACATCTAGGAAGAGAGCCTCCAGGGGCACGGCATCGAAGGTCCGTGGGGACGCACAGTCAGTGCTGAACGTCGGGGTCGGCGTCGGCTCCTACGAGGCCGCTGACCGCGACGTGACCGCGATGGAGTCATCGGCAGTCATGCGGGAGCAGTGGTCCGCCAGCTCGGCGCCGTGGATGGCTGCCACCGCGGAGCGCCTGCCACTCGAGGCCCTGCGCGAGATGGAACGCCTGGGCCTGCTCTGCGACATCTCCCACCTCGGCGCGAGCGGCGTCGCCCACGTCCTGGAGCTCGCCACCCGCCCGCTGATCGCCACCAACTCCAACGCCCGCGCGCTGCGCGACCACCACCGCAACCTCACCGACGACCAGAGGAAGGTGAGCGCCGACCAAATCGTCGACCACATCGAGCACGTGATCACGGTCGCCGGCATCGACCCCGTCGGGCTCGGCTCGGACTTCGTCCGCGAGGTCATGACCGACGTCACCCCGCCCTGCTGCGAAAGCCTGGACGACGAGGACCCAATGTTCGACTTCCCCGGCCTGGAGGGCCCTGCCGGGATGCCACGGGTCACCGAAGCCCCCGTGCAGCGCGGTCTCGCCGAGGACGACATCCTCAAGATCCTCGGTAGGAACACGCAGCGCCTCATGAACAGGCACATGGGGTGAGACCAGGAACTCTGGTGACGTCCAGCAAAGGGTCGGAGACGTCCACGGCCGACCCCCTCCCCCGAGTTCGACTCCGACTGCCTGGAGAGAGCGGGTATGCCAGGCCTTGACTCGGTCACGCGCGATGCCTGCCGACGTAACTCCGTCTCGGTTTCTTCACGCTCAGACGCAGGCTCGACTCGCCCTGATGGAAGTGGCTCGCGGGCTCCCGGTCGAGCTGGAGCCTGCGAAGGCCAGCCGGGGGCCCGGTGACGTTCGTATCGGCCCGGTCTTCATTGAGGTCGCCACCTTCGCCGCGGACCAGAAGTCTCAGGACTACGAAAGGTTCCGCCAGACCTGCCGGATGCACTTCATCACCGTGGAGGGGGACCGCGACTCTACTGGGAAGGGGACTTCCCGAACTTCTCAACAGCCACGACTTCGAGATACGGAAGAGGCGAACCGAGAGAGCCGCTCGGTTGTGCGCGGACTCGGGGTCAACTGTCGCCATCCTGAGCGGTACCGACAGACGGCTACCGGGCGACCCGGGAGAGGCTCCCCCTGATACCACATTGACCTGGGAGCGCGAAGAGCGACCAGGGAAAGCGGCTCCTGGGCAAGCTGCGGGGCAAGTGCGCAAAGACCGACCCGCTCGCCGACCGGTTCGGTTCGCTCCCAGGCGAGTACGTGACCGTCGCCGGGGTAATCGTTTCCAACGCAGCCCGCCGCCTGCCTCTGCCGATGAACGAGGACGCGCTCCGCCCGGCCGCGAAGGGGCTGCAGCGGGGCTGCCCTCGACCGGGTCCGCGAGATCATCGTGGTCCCCCGAAGGACCCTTCTCCCTGAGCAGACGAGCTTGATTGCGTGGATGTTCGATGTCGAAGCTGATGCGCTCGACTGGGCCTTCGCACCGCTCGGTGTGCCTGGTGGCGTGAAGTCACTGCTGACCGAGTCGACGACGCCCCGCCGGGCATACCTGCTGTGGACGCCTTAAGCCAGCTTCGACGGTGAAGGATGGGGCTCGCCCGGTTGGCGTCTGCCTCGCGGCGGCCATGAGCGCTGACTGAACGCATTCTTCAAGGGGCCGACCTCCGAGGGGGGATCTGACGCCATTCTCGATTGTGCCGAGACAGCGTAACGGGCTGCAATACTAAGCGTGTGAGTAGATATGCTGAAGTGATCGTGTTGGCCCGAGATGCGGAACGGGTGATGGAGTCTCTGACGCGCCCCGACGAGACTCGTGAGTGGCATCAGTGCTTCACCCGTATTGACGACGCAATGTTCGGTGGGGGTGTGTCGTCACCTGGAGAGTGCTACGCGTGGATTATCCAGTTCATTCGACATAATTGGCGCGGCTTGCTTTCCCACCTCGAGTCGCTGCCGTGGCCAGACCCGCGCTCGGTCCAGGTACTCGTACGTGACGAGGAAGACTCCTGTTTCGGATTGTGGATGATTTACGACGGTTCACTCACCGAAGTTCAACTTCCTCAGACGAGAAGGGAACCGTCTCGATATAGTGTCACTGGTATTTTGACTCGCACTGACGAAGATTCTAGTCTGCAATAAAAACCTCGCGCCAGACTCTTTTATAATCCGGCATGACATTTCATTTAGGGCGCAATTTTGAGATCAGGCAGATCAGGGTCATTCAGGTACTCCATATTACAGCTGCAGGCTTCGGCGCTGTCTCTGGAGAAGCACGGATCGGGCACATCATCGGACAGTTGGAACGAGTCGACAATGTTGTGAACATCCCCCACGCTCCGCACTGCACACCGCACTTGTCAGCGTAGGTGGGCACATGCTTGCTGTTATCCCTGGGTCATTCAGCCCGGAGACGCAGCCCTTCGGTGCCCTGACTCTGCACATCCTGCTCGGTGACACTGCCAGGCGGGGGAAGCCGAAGCAGGATCGGGGCGCTCTCGCAAGTTTGTCGAGATTGACGCAGACTCCTGCGAGGTCGAGTTGCACGAACGCGCAGCTGATCCCGAAGTGCTTTCGATCGATCGCGCTCAGAGAAGTGCAAGGTCACCACGGCCGGCTCGGGCACCGAGTACAAGGTCAACGACAGCGCCAACGTGGTCTGCGGCAACGTGCCCACCGCCAACGCCACCGTCTACATCATCGACACCGTCCTCATGCCCAAGTAGCCCCAACATGAGGGAAGTTGAGCAGTCGTGAGCAGGGGCGGGCCGCATCGCGGCCCGCCCCCATTCCCATTGATGACGCAGGTGAAAAAAGGAGGCGCGGTTGTGGGCGCGATTCCACAGCAGGGACAGTTCGTGCCCGATTTCTCTCTGCCCGGAGGCATCCTGACCCAGGGACACTTCGAGCGCGGCGAGTACCGGCTGTGCGCGGAACGCGGCCGTCCCCTGGTACACGCCTTCTACCCGGGCGACGACACGCCGGTCTGCACCCGCCAACTGTGCTCATACTCCAGCGGCCTGGAGACGTTCGCCGACTGCGGTGCCGACGTGTGGACCATCAGTCCGCAGAACCTGGACAGCCACGAGTCATTCGCCCGCAGACACCAGCTCGCCATGCCCTTGCTGGCCGACACGGAACGCTCCGTAGCGCGCGCCTTCGGCATCACCGCCCCCGGGGTCGGACTGCGGCGGGCTGTCTTCCTGATCGCCCCCGACGGAACGCTCTTCTGGAAGCACGTCACCCTGCTCGGCGCCACCTACCTGAACGAGGACGCACTGACACGAGAACTCGTCCGACTCCAGGCGGCTTGAGACCGGACGGGCGGCGGCTACGACATGCCCTGCTCTGCAGAGACAGAAGTGTTCCGGCGTTCACAGCATGACCGCTCTCGTGTGCCCCAGGCCAGGCAGTACCTATTCATCTCCAGTAGTTGCCTTGGCCACCAACGGACCAAGCCAGCAAGGTGATCACAGGACGAGCATGAGTTTGCCGCCGGGGCGGCGGGATTGGCTGAGCTTGGCCGCTTCCTGGATCTGGTCGAGGGGGTAGGTGCGGGCGACCGGTACCACCAGGATGCCTTCGCCGGCGAGCCTGGCGAACTCATTCATCTGGTCGTAGCGGATTTCGGTGGTGATCCGGACGCCCAGTTCGGCTGCGGCGGCGAAGTCCGAGACGGTGAGGACACGGTCGGGATCCCCGGTCAGCTCGATCAAGGTCGGAAGCGAGCCGCCGGCAGGACTGGGCTGGTCGGCGCGGTCGATCCGGCCCCCGGTCGGCGTGGCGTCCAGAGCGCGGTCCACGGCGCCCGAGGTCAGTGAGCTGACGCGTTCGGCCACGCCCTCGCCGTAGGTGGTCACCTGGGCGCCGATCTCTTCCAGGGCGGCCGCCCGTGTCGGCCCGGCTGTGGCGATCACCCGGATACCCCGGTGCAGCGCGAACCGCACCGCCGCCTCGCCCACGGTAGTGCCCGCGCCGTGGACGAGCAGCAGCTCACCCGGCTGGACGCCGAGGTCGTCGAGCGCGCGCCATGCCGTCTCGGCCGCCATCGGCAGCGCTGCGGCCTGCTCGACGGTGACGTCCTCGGGAATGTGTGCCCAGGCCGGCATCAGCGCGTACTCGGCGGCGCCGGCCGTCGGGCCGTCGAAAGCGGCCGGACCGAAAACGCGGTCACCGATCTGGACGCCGGTGACGTTTTCGCCGAGCGCGTCGACGATGCCCGCGACCTCGAGGCCGAGCCCGCGCGGCAGCGGCGGCAGACGGTCGGCGAGGAGACCGTCGACGACGTGCCAGTCGGCCGGTGTCAGGCCGCACGCCCGCACAGCGATCCTGATCTGGCCGGGTCCCGGCTCTGGCTGCGAGACGTCGCGGAGCACGATCACGTCCGGGGAGCCGAACCGGTCGAATTGCAGAGCCTTCATGACGTTCTCCCGAGTGATGACAGCATCTGTTGTCATCGACCGTACCAGCCTGATGACAGCTCCTGTTGTCGTACCCTGGTGGGCATGCCGCGATGGGAATCTGACGCACAGGGCCGGCTCGAACGCGCGGCGCTCGAGCTCTTTGAGACGCAGGGGTTCGAGGGCACCTCGGTTGCGCAGATCGCGGGCGCCGCCGGTCTCAAGGAGCGCTCCTTCTATCGCTACTTCCCCGACAAGCGGGAAGTCCTCTTCGCCGGCAACGAACTCGAGACGTACCTCGTCGCCCAGGTCGAGGCAGCCGACCCGGGCCTCGCGCCGATCGAGGCGCTGTTGACCGCGCTGGGATCCGCCGAGGAGATCTTCCGGCCACGCGAGTTCCTGCTGCGCCGGGGAAGGGTGATCGCCGCCAACCCGGCACTGGCCGAGCGCGATCTGATCAAGCTCTCCGCCATCGCCGACGCGCTGACACCAGCGCTCGAGCGCCGCGGCGTCGAGCCCGGAAAAGCACGCTTCTTCATCGATGTCGTACTGGCGATTCACCGGCGCGCCATGCCCCGCTGGCTGGCCGAGCCGGACACCACCCTTGCTCAACTCATGGTGCAGGCCGCCACCGAGTTGCGCGACGTGGTCGCGCCACCAGCTCCAACGGTTCACTGAGTGGGCCGCTGACATGCCTCGCAAGTAGGCGTGGAACCGGCTGTCTGGTAAACGGCCACCATCAACCGGGCCCTGGAGCTGGGCATCACATTCCTGGACACCGCCGACTCCTATGGCACCGGGCACGACGAGGTGCTGGTGGGCCGGGCCATCCACGGCCGCCGGGAACCCGGCCAGCTGGCCACCAAGTTCAGCATCGACCCCAGCGCCGGCGACCGGGCACGCCACATCCGCGGTGCCCGCGACTCCATGCTGCGCTCCCGCGACGCCTCGCCGCTACGGCTGGGCGTCGAGGAGACCGTCGGGGCGATGGCCGAGCTGGTCACGGCGGGCAGGGTCCGCCACCTGGGCCTGTCCGAGGTCGACGGCGAGCTGCCGCGCCGGGCGCACGCGGTGCACGCGATCACCGCGATGCAGAGCGAGTACTCACTGTGGACCCGCGACGTCGAGACCGTCACCCCGGTGATGGCCGAGCTGAGAGTCGGCTCACGCGAGGGCCTGAGCGCCAAGATCCACCTCGCCAGTGACGCCCGGGCCCGCCCGCTCGCCCTCGTCGTGACCGCCGGGCAGGCCGGCGACACACCCGCATTCACAACCGTCATGGCCGCGATCCGCGTTCCCTGCACGGGCCCCGGGCGACTGCGGACCCGGCCGGACACGGTGATCGCGGATCGCGCGTACTCCGCCCGCGCGATCCGCTGCCACCTGTGCGAACGCCACATCCGTGCGGTCATCCCGCAGCCGGTGGACCAGATCCGCAACCGGTTACGACGTGGCTCACGCGGAGGCCGTCCGCCCGGCTTCGACACCGAGGCCTACAAAGAACGGAACGCCGTTGAGCGGTGCATCGGCCGCTTGAAACAGTGGCGCGGCGGCCTAGCCATGCGCACCGACAACTCGCCATCGCCTACCAGGCCGCACTCCACCTTGCCGCCATCCTCATCTGGTCCCGCCGATAGCCAAAATAGGCCTTGGCGCCTTGCTGGGCTTCCCGGCCCTTGCCCGCTGCTACATCGCGCGAGTCGAGCGGATCGCAGCAGATCGTGCCATGGGGCAGCGGGATCATTCGAGCGCCGCAGGTGCGATCGCGTCTCTCCAGCGTTGGTTGGTCTCCTGGGCGATGGCCACCAGGTCGGTGTACGGCTCGTCCCACGGGTCTTTGAGCCCGAAGCCGCAGTGCGGGTTCTCCAGCAACTGCACCAGTGCCAGCCGAGGCACCACGGGTGGGCTGCGAACGTGTCGGCGATCATTCGGTAGCCCCGGCCGCGTTCGGCCTGGTCGCGCGCGGATCCGGAGCGTGCAGGGCTCATGGCCGTCGGGCACCAGTTGCCCGTGTCAGCGAGGAGGATCGGCAGCCCCGTGCGTTCGTGCCACACGTCGAACCGGTCGGCGACGGCGTCGATTGCCGTTTAGTCGACGGCCGGGAAGCTCTGCAGGCTCAGCACGTCCACGTGGGCGGCGGCCGCGTCGAGCACCGGTTCCGGGATCCCGGCCCGCGTCCCGTAGCGGTCACCGAAGATCAGGTGATTCGGGTCGTGACGGCGGATGGCCTCAGCCGACACCCGGTAGTAGGCCTCCCCGAGCTCGCCGGGCGGGTAGCCGGCGCCGGCCGGGTGCCGTGCCCTCGCCGGCGCGTCGACGAGGAAGTAGCCGATCAGGTTCGGATCCTGCGGCCGGCACAGGGTGCGGGCCAGGTGGTCGCACCACTGCGCGAACGCCTCGGAGCGGGGTCGCGGTAGGCCGGGAACGCCCAGGTCGCGGTCTACCTCGTCTACTCCGCGCAGGCCGGACAGGCCGCCATCGACCGGGAGCTCTACATCCCGCGCTCCTGAACCGAGGACCGCCAGCGGTGCGCGTCAGCCGGCATCCCCGCCGATGTCGGCTTCGCCACCAAGCCCGCTCTGGCCGCACAGATGATCGCCCGCACCCTGGACTCCGGCGTCCCGGCGCGATGGGTCGCCGGCGACGAGGTCTACGGCGGCAACCCGACCCTTCGCACCGCGCTGGAACAGTGCGAGGTCGGCTACGTCCTTGCGGTCGCCCGCGACCACCAGATCGCCACGAAGGGAGGAAAGCTGCGGGCGACCGCGCTGGTCAAGGGGATGCCCAAACGGGCCTGGCAGAAGCTCTCTGCTGGGACCGGCGCGAAGGGCCACCGCTTCTACGACTGGGCCGTGGTCCACATCGCCGGCGACCGCCCCGGACACCACCAACTCCTGGTCCGCCGCAACCGGCGAGCCGCGAACTCGCCTTCTATCGCTGCTATTCACCCAATGCCGTGCCACTGACCATGCTCGTACGGGTAGCCGGGCGCAGGTGGACAGTCGAGGAGACCTTCCAGACCGGAAAGGAACTGACCGGACTGGACGAACACCAAGTACGCCGGTGGACGTCCTGGCACCGCTGGGTCATCCTCGCGCATGCCTTCCTCGCCGTCGCGACCGCAGACGATCGCACTCACCGGCCCGCACCAGATGGACTGATCCCCTTGACCAGCAAAGGGATCGCGCACCTGTTCAACACTCTGATCGTGCGGCCCGCCCACGCTGCAGCGCACCGCCTCCGCTGGTCCCACTGGCGACGATGCCACCAAGCCCGAGGATGCCACCAAGCCCGAGCTCGCGACAGCCACTACCAGCGACAAGCAGCAGCTCAACCATGATCACGATCTACAGCTGTCGTACTAGCACCCAAAGCCTGTGCCATCAGGTATATCGTCCACGGGCGGAGCCGGGGGTGTTGGGTGTCGGACCAGGCGGGCCGTTATCTGGGTGCGTGCCTCGAAGCCAAATGGCTTGTCGGCCTGGGGAGTTCAGTAGCCGGCCGTGTCGGGTGGGGCTGATCGCCAGGGACGCTCATCGTCTGGCATTGGCCGCGCTGCCCGTCTGGAGCCATCCCTTCAGGGTCTCGCGCGACGGCAGGCGTGATCCGGCAGGAGTACCTTTCCAGGTCACTCTCCTCGGAATTGCGAAGTTGAGGGAATTGCTGCGTGAGCGCGGGCGGAGTGTTTCGTAAGGTCTTCCCTTTGAAGCTCGGCGGTGAACTGCGCGCCGGTGAGCAGCGCGAGGTTGGACAGCCAGAGCCAGATCAGGAAGACGACGATCCCGGCGAGGGAGCCGTAGAGGCGGCTGTAGGTGCCCAGGACGGACGTGTACAGCGCGAATCCGGCGGAGACGGTCAACCACAGGGCTGCCGCCAGCATTCCACCGGGCAGGCTGTTGCGGCGTCGGTGGGCGGACGGCGGCCCGGTGTGGAAGACCACGACCACGAGCAGGGCGACCAGGGTCAGCAGGAGCGGCCAGCGGACCAGGCTCCATACGAGCGGCACTTCGCTGTCGACGTGCAGCAGGTGGCCGACGTCCTGGGCGACGGGTCCGCTGAGGATGAGGACGAGTGCGCAGATCCCGAGGAGGGCGAGCAGGACCAGCGCGGTGGCGACGATGCGGTGGGCCTTGCGCCAGGGCGAGCGCCTGTCGGGGATGCGGTGCATGGCGTGCAGGGCGCGGCGGAAGACCGCGAGGTAGCTGCACGAGGACCAGACCGCGCTGGTGAGGCCCGCGGCGACCAGCGTCCAGGCGGCGGACTGTTCTTGCGCCGTGCGGGCCAGCAGGCCGTGGAGCTCGGTGCCGGACTGGCCCGGAGCATAGTGAGTGATCCCGGCGATGAACTGCTCGGCGGCCGGTGGGCTGATGAGCCCGAACGCCAGGGCCGTCACGAGCAGGGTCGGCAGGACGGCCAGGATGGCGTAGTAGGTCAGGGCTGCCGCGTAGTCGGTGATGTCGTCGTTCCACATGGCCACCGGCGTACGGCGTAGCGCCGGCCACCAACTGCCGTACGCGGTATGAGAGTTGGTGTCCCCGCTTGCGGAGGGAAGGGAGTGGGCGCTATCGGACATGGTGTGCCCGGTGGGTGACGTGGCTCATGCGCAGGCGTGTGTCGATCTCATAGGGCGCGGCCGCACGGCCGGCCTCGCGGGTGAGGGCGGTGAGCTGCTGGACCACTTGGTCCGGGGTGGTGTCGGGGGCCAGCCACACATGCAGGCTCAGGCACAGACGCCGCCGGCGCGCGTGTACGCGGGCGTGGCACCGGCTGATGCCGTCGAGCGCCACCGCGCTCTCGACGAGTACCTCTTCGAGAGCGCGGGTGCGCAGGTGACCCCCGGCAGCGGCCAAGGGCAGCCGGGGAGGGCGGCGGTGACGGATCTGTGCGAGAAGCCACCAGGCAAGCAGAACGGTGGCGAGTGCCGAGGCCGTGGTGACGGTGGGAACCCACCAGGTGTGATCACGAAGCTCCGCCAGACTCCGGCGGTTGAGCAGCACGGTTCCGGAGGCGCCGGTGGCCCACCCGGCGGGGAGCCGGTCGGCGATCGAGTCCTGGGCGGTGGCAAGCCAGGCGCCGCCCGTCAGCATGGCGAATCCAGCTGCGGCGAGGACGGTGCGGTTGACTGCCGTACGGGGCGCGGTCATGCGGTGGGGCCCTTCTCGGCGAACGGCTCGTCGTCAGCGGCTTGTTGAGGGGACGCCCAGGTCGGTGCCGGAGTCACGAAGACCCTGCACCGGGGGGCCCGGCGCAGAAGGCAGGCGTTGAGGGTCCGTTCGGCGGCCTCGGTCGCCTGGCGGAGCGCGGTCTCCCGCTCTCCGAAGGCAAGTCGGGTTCGCACGGTGAACCGCCGACGGCCCGCCCTGACCCGTACCGCTTCGACTCCGTCAACGGAACCGACGGCGTCTTTGACGAGTGCGGCCATGGCGGATCGGTCGATGGCGACGCTCTCCCGGGGGCCGCCCGCGGTGAGGAGGGTCAGCTGACGACGGCACCCCGGGGTGAGTGCGAGCACAAGGAGCCATACGCCGACGGCGGCGACGACGAGCGCGCCGACGGTCGTACCCAGGTCGCCGGACCGGTGTCCCGCCAGCCAGTTCACGGCGTATGCCCGCCAAGGCGCGGCGGCATGTCCGGTGGTGTGCACGCGGATGACGTCGGCGGTCACTGCCGCACACCCCGTCGCGACCGCGAGGATCAGGAGGGCCGTCGGGACACGGCGGGCAGACCACCAGCGGCGCTGCGCCGCCCCTGCGCCCTGCGGCTCGTTGGCCGGCGGTACGGAAGCCACCTGGTGGGATTCGAGCCCGGTGACGGCCAGCCGGGGCAGTGGGATTTCCAGCCCGGTGAGCTGCCGGGTGCGTTCGGCCACGTGTCGCTGGATCTGCCGGGCCGTGTCGGACAGTGGAGCGGGGTAGGGCAGGGCGGCCCGCACGGCCACGGTCGCCCGGCGCCCCTGGACCGTCGCGGAGCCCCTCGGCCTGCTGACCATCGAATCGGGCAGCGCTTCTCGCGCCGCACCCTCGGCGATCTTGCGCACGGCCTTGTCCGCGATGGTGGTCGACCCGCGTCCGGCGGCCGCCGTCATCGACGGCTCCGCTCGAACACGTCCCGCAGCTCACGCGGGTCCCCGCCGCCGTCGAGCCAGGCTCCGGCGGCGTATCCGGCCGCGCCGAGGGCTGCGACCAGCACGAAGGCGACGAAGCCCCCGAAGTACCCGGCGAACGCCAGGGCGATCCCCGCGACCATTCCGATGAAGGCTCTGCTCATCTCTCCCCTGCCTCCTGCCCAGGGCCCGCACCGGGCCCGACCGTCCTACCGGAGCTCCGACGACGGATCCGGCTACTCGACCCGGGACTCGACGGAGGCATCGTGACTGTCGTCCTCGGGCAGGTGCACGTCGTTGATGGCGATGTTGACCTCGACCACTTCAAGGCCGGTGATCCGCTCGACGGCCGCGATGACGTTCTCGCGTACGTCGGACGCCACGTCCGTGATGGAGACCCCGTATTCCACGACCAGGTCCAGGTCGATGGCGGTCTGTCGCTCACCCACCTCGACCTTCACGCCCCGGCCGACGTTCGGACGACCGCCGGGAACACGGTCGCGGACCGCGCCGATCGTGCGGGAAAGACCGCCTCCCATGTCGTGGACGCCGGGGATCTCCCGCGCGGCGATGCCCGCCACCTTGACGACGACGACATCGGCGATGGACGTCTTGCCGCGCGTGGCGGCCGGCTCGTCCACACCCGCCTTGCCGAGGGACACATCGGTGGTGCCGGTGCTCGTCGCACTCTGCTTGGGGGCGGAGGTGTTCTTCGCCGAGGGGATCAGCTGCTGAGTGGTCATGGCGTTCGTCCCGTCTCCGGGGCGCCTCCGGAGAGGCGCCGAGATGCTTTCACTGGGTCAGACAACGCCGAGCACCGTTTGTGACGGACCTTTTCGAGAAATTCTCGGCACGTACGGCAGCGTCGTGCCCTCGGTGACGCCCTTGCCGGTGCGTTGGCGGGGCATCTGCGGGCACATGAGGGAACGTGCTGTGACCTGGGTGTGACCGCCCCGGGCTGCGGGTGCGCGCACGGCATCGCGAACCCGTGCGTCACAGAAGGACCGGTCGGGTTGTCCAACCAACAGAGCGATCGTGACGAGGGGAGTTGCCTGTGGCGGGGAACCGCACACCGACCTGGGCGCCTGATGTGGGTGCCGGGCCGGACGACGCCCTGCTGGCGGTGCGCGCGGGCGAGGGCGACGAGGAGGCCTTCGCCGTGCTGGTCCGCCGTCACGCCCCGGCGCTGGTCCGGCTGGCCACCCGGCTGGTGGAGGACCGAGCCGAGGCGGAGGACGCGGTGCAGGAAGCCTTCATCAGCGCTTGGCGCAAGCTTCCGGAGTTCCGCGGTCAGTCGTCCTTCGGCACCTGGCTCTACCGCATCGTCACCAATCGGTGCCTCAACATCCTGCGCGCCCGTAAACCGCAGTCGCAGTTGGAGGCCGCGTCCCGGATCTCGGCTCCGGAACACAGTGTCGCGCCCGACCGGATCACGGAGGGCCGTGCCGCAATCGAGGACCTTCACCACGCGCTCGCCGATCTGTCGGCCGAGCAGCGCGCATGCTGGGTGCTGAGAGAATTGGACGAACAGCCCTACGCGTTCATCGCGGAGACGGTCGGCATCAGTGAACAGGCCGTCCGCGCCCGCGTCTTCCGTGCCCGCCGACAACTCACCGACGCCTTGGGGGCCTGGCGATGACCACACGCATCCATCCGCCCGACGCACCCCCTCCGCACGGACCGGACGACGAGCGCCTGCCGTGCGGGCGTCTGCTGTCCCAGGTCTGGACGGACTGGGAAGAGGGCGCGGCCGACTCACACACGGCGGCCTGCCCCGATTGCACCGCCGCCATTGCCGAGCTGGAGCAGCTCGAGACAACTGTGCGCCGGTTGCGCGACGACACCGAGGACGTGTCCGGCTACGACCCCGCGTCGCTGACCGAGCGCGTGATGGACGTCGTCCGCCTGGAGCTGCGCCCCGGACACCCGCTCCCCCTGGGCACTCCGGACGAAGACATGTGGGTCATGGAATCGGCCGCCGCCCGCGTCCTGCGTGCCGCGGCGGAACGCGTGCCCGGCGTCCGCTCCGGTTCGTGCCGCATCACTCCTGAGCCGGACGTGCCCGGCCGGGTCGCGGTCAGCCTCCACATCCTCGCACCCATAACCGCCCCCAGCCTCCCGGCGCTGGCCGACGAGGTCCGCAGGAACGTGGGAGAGTCGGCCGACCGCAGGCTCGGCCTGGAGATCACCGGCATCGACGTCCGCGTCATCGGCTTCGCCGACGAACCGGACGACAGCGAGAAGGGCTTCCTCCAGTGACCCCGACCGCCCTCGGCGACACCCTCGCTCAGGTCGTGCGCGACGTGCCCGGCGTCGCCTTCCTCACCCCCGGCATCGCGGGCCGGCTGCGCTCCGCGTTCCAGGATCCTCGCCGGGCCGGCCTGCCGGGTGCCGGAGTGCGGCTCAACCGCACTGGAGAAACCGGCTCGTGGGAGATCGAGGTACGGATCGTCACGCTCGCCGGCCACCGGGCATGCGACGTCACCCGCGCAACGCGCTCCGCGATCCTGGCCCATCTCCAGGCGGACGGCGCCACCGCCGGCCACGGTGCCGCGGTAAAGGTGACGATCACCGGCATCGTCTGAAGCCCCGTACCGGCGACGACGCGCCCTGGTGCGAGGTGACCCGCGCACCGGGGCACGTCGCGCAACGCACACGTCGTGCCGAGCGCGCTCCCCTCATCGATCACCGCCGCCTACGCGCGACGACCTCCGATGACGGCACATCAGCGATGTCTCCGGCACGCCGTGCCTGCCTGAGCCACTGCCAACCGGGTGAACTCCGCCCGCCGGGCAACACAGCCTCCGGGGCAGCTTGTCCTACTTGCATGACAGACCATCAGATGACTTCGCGTCTCGCCGTCCCCGCCGCCCGTCGCTCCCGACGCGGCACAACGCACGACCTTCCCGCTCCGGCTGAGCGCCGGCGACTGCGCGAGCAGTGGGGGCTGACCACACGGCAGGTCGCCGACGCCTTCGCAGTGACTCCCGCAACGGTTCGCTCCTGGGAGGCCGGGCGCACTTCTCCGGGCGGACGGCGCAAAGAGGCCTACGGTCGGTTCCTGGCCGGCCTGGCCCAGCACTCCCTCCCCCGCCCTGCGCGCAACGGCGCCCACGCGGGCGAACCGCCCGTAGCACCCGATGGCCGACGCCCCTCCCCCCGACTTGCGGACGATACTTCCGTCGCGCAGCCCCAGCCACGGGAGGTTCCGCCCTTCCGCCCCACCGTGCCGTCGGCCAAGCCCCAGGACGCAGCCCAACAGCAGCAACTCCGCGCGCCTGCCCCCGAGTTCCCTTGGGGCAGACTTCTCGGAGCCACGACGAGCCTGTTGTCACTCGTCCTCTGGATCGCCCTCACCTGCCCACCCTCAAGATGACCCGGCATGCCCGAACCGGCATCGGCTAGACATCACTCACGGCCCGGCACCTCACCAGGCCGGAGCCGTTGTCGTGTTCTACCGCTGCGGGCCGACGGAGCAGCAGTCGAGCCGATGCTCCTCTCCCCCGGCCCCGGGCACCGCTGAGGACGGGTGACGCGAGGAGTGTGCGGAGGGGAGCCCACCTCCTCGCGCTGACGGCCGCCGCCGCGCAGTCCGTGACCTGGCGGAGGCCGTCCCACAACAGGCAGGAACTGTCTGGCCGTCAACTGCCCGTCGGGGTCTCCAGTCAACTTCCCACTCACACCCCCTTCACCACCGCCGAGCACCTGAGCCACTCGCCCCAACGCATGGCGAGTACGACTGGATGGTGCCCGACCCCGAGCCCGCTCTCCCGGCGGACGGCGTCGACCTGGTCCCGATTGGCACCGGCCCAGGGGCGAGGTCTTGGCCCATGCTGGGTGCGGTCGCCTTCCAGCGATCGCGCCTGCTTCCTGCCTCTGCCAGGAGGCAGAAGTCCAGTCCACCGTGCGAACTCCCCGAGTGCTTCTCGACCGTACGCCCCTCTGCCCGTCTGCCGCAGGAGCCCCCGCCCGGACCACTCACGGTGTCGTGAGGGGCGATCCGCATTTGTGCTGGTCGGTTGGGTTTTGTGGGCTGAGACGGGTTCAGGGGTTGTCCGTCTGACGTCTGGGGTTCCAGTTGGCGGGTTGTTGGGGTGCGACGTTTGGTGGGGCATCGGCGGGCGGTTTGATGGCGATCCTTGAAAACGGCTCAGGCCGCTTCATCGTAAATGATCTTGAGTAGAGGCTGCGGGGTGCTGATATCGACGGGCGTGGCCACACACCGTCACGCGTGCTCGTCCGCGGAGGCAGTGATGACGGGCTCGGGGACGGCTGGCAGGAGTTCAAGCAGCAGGGCCACAGCCTCTTCGGCGGTCTCGACTTCGCCGATCACGACGGAAGGACTGCGTCGGCGTACCGTGAACCGGCCGTTGTGCAAGGGCTCGATCGATCCGGCCTGCACAGTCCAGGGGTAGCTGGTGGAGCTGCTGAAGAACAGGGCGAAGTGGCTGGTGAACGGATACAGCCGCCGGAGTCGTGGTTGAGCGGCGGCAGCTTCCAACAGCCGAACGATGCCCGGATAGGGGCTCCCGGGCCTGCGGATCTGATGTACTGCATGGATCCACTGCCAGCTGAGTCGTAGAGACTGCCAATGAGCCTCGACAACGTCAGCCGGCCCGCGACTGCGTGCTGCAGCTATGTCTGGCAGAAGCGGTCTTGGAGGTAGGGGCAACTGTTGATCGCAGGTCTCGTCATTCGTGTCCACTGTCATAGTGTCGCGGCCGTTGCCTGAAAGCGGTGCTCTGATAAGGAAGATCATGGCCGGGTGAGAACGCGCGTCCGGAGGAGTCGGAACGAGGCTCGGCCGTACATAGCTCGCTTAGCGTCTCCACCCGGTTTACGTGTCCTTCGCCGACCCCGGAGCTCCATGGCAGGGTCAGACCAGCAGTCACTGCGTCGAGGTCCTGGCGGAGGAAGCCGGCGAAGCCTTTCATGGGTTTCGGTGCGTCCTGCTCGGCCGCCCGGATCCACTTCGGCAGCAGGTGTCCGCGCTGGTGGCGGACCATGTCGGCGAACGCTCGGGCGAGGTCGCAGGCCCGGGTGATGTCCGGTCAGGCGAGCCCGAGTTGAGGGAGTCGCTTGTCCTGGCTTTCGGTCAGCGTCTCCCGGGGCCGCATGATCCACGAGGTGTTTTGCGAGGACTTGGAATGTCGGCCCGGACCGGTTCGGCGGTGCCCGCGCACGAAGGGCGGCGAGGTGTCTGCGGACGACCTGGCGGCTGCCGAGGTAGCCGCGAGCCGGGATCTCCAGGAAGAGTCGGGTGCCGCCGACCTGGCCCTGGGCTTCGATGAAGCGCGCGTTGAGGTACGCCTTGAACGGCTCCAGCACGCCGTTGGAGCGACGCTCGCGGGCGGAGGTCAACAGCTCATCGAGGCCGGTGTCGCGAAAGCGGCGCACGGTCTTGCGATCGAGGTTCAGACGGCGCGCAATGGCGCTGATCGTCCAGCGCTCCTCCAGCAGGCGGTGGATGTCCTTGTAGCGTGACGGGTGCGCTCGATGATCTGGGTGCGGGGCAGCTCCGCGGGCGGTAACAGCATCGGGGGTGGCTCCGGCACCCCGGTCACCGTCTCCTCCTCGGCGCGTTTGCGCAGGCAGTCGCGGTGCTGGTGGCAGGTCTTCTCCACCGCGGCGGACAGGTTCCACAACAGGTGCCGGCGATCAGCGACTTCCAGGGCATGAGGGGCGGCTTCCCTGACCGCCACGGTGTAGGCGGTGGCCCGGTCCCTGCAGATGATCTCCGCACCGGGATGCTCGGTGAGCCAGGCCGCGAACGTCTCGCAGGTGCGGTCGGGCAGCACGTCCACGACCTGGCCGGCCTCGACGTCGACCAGCACATTGCCGTAGGTGCAGCCCTACGGAAGGCGAACTCGTCCACCCCCCCCATTACCTTGTTGATCAGCCCCGCAATGGGGTGCCCGGCCTCTTGGACGGCATGACTGTTCCCCCCTGTAGCTCGCATGATCTGGGGGGTGGTGTCACCGCTCCCGGAGGCACTGGCAGACCGCTGATTAGGGGCATGACCACCGACTCCTTCGGGAAGTTGGGAGGCTCTTCGTAATGTGGATGCCGGCAGCTGGTGCCGCAGGTAGGGCCGGGGACGTACGACCGGAGAGTGCACGTGATCGACACCAGTGACATCGGCGCCTTCCTCGGCCTGGACGTCGGCAAGGGCGAACACCACGCCACCGCGCTGACCCCGGCCGGGAAGAAAGCCCTCGACAAGCGGCTGCCCAACAGCGAACCCAAGCTCCGCGAGGTGTTCGCCAAGCTGATCGCGAAGCACGACACTGTACTCGTCGTGGTCGACCAGCCCGCCTCGATCGGCGCCCTGCCACTGGCCGTGGCCCGCGACGCGGGCTGCAAGGTCGCCTACCTGCCCGGGCTGACGATGCGGCGGATCGCCGATCTCTATCCCGGCGAGGCCAAGACCGATGCGAGGGACGCGTTCATAATCGCGGACGCGGCCCGGGCGATGCCGCACACCCTTCGCGCCATCGAGCTCGAAGACGAGACCATCGCCGAGCTGGAGATGATCGTGGGCTTCGACGACGACCTAGCGGGTGAGGCCACCCGGATCGCGAACCGGCTCCGCGGGCTGCTGACCCAGATTCACCCGCACCTGGAGCGAGTTGTGGGCCCGCGCATCCAGCACCCAGCCGTCCTGATGCTGCTGGAACGGTTCGGAGCCCCAGCCCAGATCCGCAAGGCCGGCCGCCGACGGCTGACCACCCTCATACGTCCGAAGGCCCCGCGGATGGCCGAGCGCCTGGTCGAGGACATCTTCACCGCTATGGACGAGCAGACCGTGGTCGTTCCCGGCACCGACGCAGCCGCCCTCATCGTGCCCAGCCTCGCCACTTCCCTCAGCGCCGTCCTCTACCAGCGCAAACTCCTGGCCACCAGGATCGAGGAGCTGCTGGAGACCCACCCTCTCTCCAAAGTCCTGACGTCCATGCCGGGGATCGGCGTCAGGACCGGAGCCAGGATCCTCATCGACGTCGGCGACGGCAGCGCATTCCCGAGCGCCGCCCACCTCGCCTCCTACGCCGGCCTTGCTCCCGCCACCCGCAGCTCGGGCTCCTCGATCCGCGGAGAACAACCCTCCCGCCGCGGAAACAAGCAGCTCAAAAGGGCGTTCTTCCTCTCCGCGTTCGCCGCCCTGGCCGACCCCGCCTCCAGGGCCTACTACGACAAGAAGATCAAGCAGGGCAAGCACCACACCCAAGCCCTCCTCTGCCTCGCCAGACGACGAGCCGACGTCCTCTTCGCAATGCTTCGCGACGGCACCTTCTACGAGCCGCAGCCAGCCGCGGTCACATGACCTGCGGGCCACCCAGCAGCACCACACGGTCGGCCTCGACGCCGAAGCCGAGAACCGGGTGGAGCGGATCAGACTCCGGGCTCAGCAACACCGGCTTGCCGAGCCGACGCCCGATTGCCCGCAGCAGACGGCACAGCACATCCACGCCGTGCTGACCCTGCAACTCCCGAAGATCAACGTCGAAGTCGATCGAGCCAGCCTCATACGCCCGAAAGATCACCAGGAATCCAGGAACCGGCCAGACCCTCAGCAACGCATCGGCACCCTCACCCCGGGCCAGCATCTCCGCAGCCCTCGGCAGCCGGACCACAGCACCGTCCTCCGAGTACTCGCACGACCACCCCTGCGACCGAACGAGATCAAGCACCGCCTGCCAGTCCTCCACCGAGGTATCCGGGACGCGGACGTCCGGCAGCGACCCCATCAACTCGGGAGCAAAGAAGCTCTTGACGTCATCCCACAGCAGGTCAGGCATCACGCCATGCTGCCTTGCCACTCACCGAAACGCAGCCCAATTCCCTTGACGAAACCCATAGGCCCCCCCGCACCCGCGGCGCACGGGCCGGCACCGTCGGCGCCGTCAACAGCCCGAGCAGCCGGGTCCCGCCCGCGGCGGCCAGCCGCAGGCGGCGGCACAGCCGCGCGGCAGGACGGCCGCCGAGCTCGATCGCGAACGACCGGAGCCAGCCTGCCAGCCCGGCGCTGGAGCGGCGATGCGGCTCGGACAGGCCCGGCACCTGTTCGACGAACATCTTGCGGGAACAGCTCTTCATGTCACAGAAGAACCGGCGGACCTGCAGCCGGAACACGACCTGGCGAGATCCCAATGGCCTTTCATTCAGGTCGCGTTGGTACATGCGTACGCGCCTTGCCTGTTCCCGGCAGTCTGGCCACCGGCCGGGTCGAACGGTGGATGCCGCCTCCACCACCAGGACGTCGGAGGAATCGCTGACGCACTCCACTCGCACATCGATCCCGGGAAACAGCACAGCCTCGACCGTCTTGCTTGCCATGCCGGGACATACTCAGCCGAAACGATCCCTCGCTCACTCCGCCGACCTGGGGATTCACGGAACTGCGGCCAGAGCCGAAATCGCTGACCGTTCACAGCCCGGCCCACCGACCCACCCCCGTTCCCCTTGATCAAACACATAAGGCCCCCGCGGGGTTCCGGCCTCCACAGCTCAAATCATCGCTGAAGCGGTCAGCGGCGTCCCCAGGACTTCGCGGCGACGATGTGCTGGTGGTGTCGCGCAGGGTGGCGGTGTCGCCGGTGCTGTTCCACACGTAGTCGCGGGGGTCCTGGTACACGTCGCGTCCGGTCTCGCGGCCGATCCCGGTGTGGACCCGCACCAACTGGTGGGCGGAGGCGCAGGTTGTGGAACGTGTAGGTGTGGCGGGACGGGCCAGTGAGGGTCCAGCCCTTCAAGTTGACGGCGCCGCGGCCGGTGTTGGTGACGGTGACCCACTCCGCGTTGAGGCTGCGCTGCGAGCCGTCTTCGCGCCCGGGGCTGTCGTACTGGATCGCGCCGAGCACGATCGGTGAGCGGGGTACCGGTGGCTTTGCTGCGGCGGAGGCAGGAATGGCGGCCGCGGCGGCGAGGCCGGTGGCAGCGAGGCCACGGGCGGCGATGCGGGTGATGGTGCGAGAAGACATGAAAACGCCCAGTTCACAGCATCAACACGACTACAGGGAGTGCCGGTTGGTACGAGAGTCCGGCACTGGTTCGGCCGGACACCTACACCATGGCCCCGGAACACTCGCTACAAGTGGCGAAATGCAACGCGTGACCAAACACGGAACTTCACACATCCGCGACGGCCACAGCGCACACGCCTCGGCGTGAAAGATCGGCCGCACTTCCCAAGCGGAGCGCGGTGAGATCAGGAAAAGGCAGCTGACGGTCATCGTTGCCAGGGGGCCGGTAGCGGTGACCGGATCACACCCCTCAGTCAGGAGGTACTGTGCTGGCCTGCTACAGGAGGTTGATGGCGAGCGTTGTCCGTGGCCTCAACGTGACTGGAGAGGTGGACGAGAATCCAGGTGCTGTCCCGACCGCTACCGGCGCCGCAACGAGGTCGAGTTGGACCATCAACCGCCTCAAGAACACCCGCGCTGTCGCGACCCGTTACGACAAGCGAGCCTATGTCTTCCACGGCACCGTCACCGCAGCAGCAGTCCGCCTTTGGCTCCGGCCGTGAACTACCGGGGCCGGCCTCTCAGAATCCCGGGGCGGGAATGAAGCCCGGCCACCACGGGGGCACGCCGCCGGGGCACGGAGGAGTGGCGGCGCCCTCCCAGAAGATCGAGATGACGCACCAGACAACCCCGAGGAGCGTTACCGAGAGGGCAAAGGCATGGAGGAGGGGACGGTTCCCGAGAAGGGCTCCCACCGCGACCCAGACCAGAAGCAGGACCGTCCAGAGGCCCGGGATGAAAAGCCACAGCAGGAAACCGCTGTTGGCCGCGTTGTTCACTCCCACGTCGCAGGCGGTCCAGGACCTGCCCAGAAGCATGGCAGCGGACACCGCGAGAAGCAGAGCCACCGCCACCCCGTGACACCCATGCAACCGTCGACTCCCCACAGGCCCCCCGTTCGCCGTCCGCCGCGGAAACACCGGATCCGAACTGCTCATTACTACCGCGACTTCCGTCCCCCGGCACTGACCAGCAGAGAACAGACTCCCCTGGATCCTAGTAATCACATGGTCCGCCGGACAGTGCGTAGTGCCGTGACCTCAAACGATCACAGGCGTGGTGTGACTGCTGGGTGTCGGCAGCGGCGGATTGTCGCGCAGGTCAGCTGAAGGTCGTTCCATGGTCTGTCAGTTGCCTGGTCTAGGGTCGCCCGCATGGCTGAGCCTTCCTTTCTGACCGCCGTCCGTGAGTCGTACGACACGGTCGCCGCTGACTACGTCGAACGCGTCCCGCCGCCAGCGGAGATGGACCCGCTGTCACGCGCGATGCTGGCGGGGTTTGCCGAACTGGTGCGGACCGCCGGTCTGGGGCCGGTCGCGGACCTGGGGTGCGGCCCCGGACGGGTGACGGAGCACCTGGCAGGGCTGGGGGTGTCCGTCTTTGGCGTCGATCTGTCGCCGAAGATGGTCGGGCTGGCCCGGCACGCCTATCCGAACTTGCGGTTCACTGAGGGCTCGATGACCGCGCTGCAGATGAGGGACGACGAGCTCGGCGGCATCCTGGCCTGGTACTCCACCCATCACACGCCCACGGAGTGGCTGCCGGATGTGTTCGCCGAGTTCCACCGCACGCTCGCGCCCGGCGGCTACCTGCTCTGGGGAGACTATGTCGGCAATGAGCGGCTGCAGCCGACCCACGGCTATGGCCGTCCGGTGTCCTACGAGTCGTACCTCCTGCCCCTGGACCGCATAGTCGACCTGCTGGACCAGGCCGGACTCGTCGTCACCGCGAGACTGGAACAGGAGCCCGGCGGACTCGTGAACAGACCCCACGCCTGCCTCTTGGCCCGCAAGCCCGGAACGTCCCTACGGGGGCTCGGTCCCGGGGGAGGCTGCTCGGCTGGACCGCCGACGATCACGGGGCGGGCGGTCAGACCGCTGGGTTGAGAACGGCCAGACGGTTGGAGATGTCCGCAAGGAGATCGAGCTCCAAGAGTGGGAGATGGCGCTCGATGTGCTCATCGAGATCGCGGATGTCCATCCGGTATCCATCACCTTCTGGGAGATGCTCTCCGAGGCTGCCCGGCAGATGATGCTCGACCGCAGCCGCCGTTGGTGCGAGTGGCGGGGCTGGGAAGCCGAACACGGCACGATCCGTGCCACCTTGACCCTTCTGCGAGCCGACGAGGGCGGACGCCAGAGTGCCTTCTCAGGGGACGGCCAGCTCAGACCGCTGTGGGACATCGGTCAACGCACCGCAGACGGACAGCAAGATCTGAACATCGCGCGGCTCTGGGTGGAGTTCGAGCCGCAGCTTGGCCCTGGAGAGACCGCCGACGTTCGTCTGGCTCCCCTGCACCCCGAGCAATGGCAGCATCTGAAGCCTGGTGACGTGATCACCATGCACGAGGCCCAACCGGCCGCCGGCATCGCCGAAATCATCGAGGTCCTGCCGCCTCGCGCCTGAGACCAGGCCAGCCAGGGGCGAAGGGCCCGTGGTCGGACGGCTGTCAGCCGCTGTCAGAGCTGCCGGTGAGTCGGCCGGCGCTGGTGCGGAAGTCGGGCATACCGAGGTGGACTGTGGTGTGCCGGGCTGCGAGGTTTCGCATGGCGTCGAGCTTCTGCTCGGCGGCGGCGAGGTCGGCCTCGATCGCGGTGACCTCGCCGAGCCAGCCTTGTTCCTTGGCTTCCTGGAGCCGGTCGAGCAGGTTCGCGTGGATCTCTCCCAGGCGGGGCCTCTGCTCGGGATCTGGTCATAGGACGGGGCATCTGATGCAAGCGTGCTCATGGACGCAGGGAGTTCCGAAGTGTCGCATCCCTGCAGGTTCGCAGGGGAGCCACCTGCACCGGGCGAAGCAGCGAACGCACGAGGTTCTCGCACTTACGAGCAGCTTCCGCGAACTGAGCCCGGAACTTCCCCTGGAGCGTTGGAATTCGGAAGTCGCGCATCAGTCAATCCACGCCTCGCCGTGTCGGTGCCGGTCCAACCCCACAGCTGAGAACTCGTCCTCGCCGGCGCTTGCCACTACGCCGAGCCGCCGCAGCGCCTGAGAGATCGGACTGCCCGCTGGCGGGAAGGGCTGGCCCTCCTCCACGTGGAGCGGGCCCAGCACGATGGTGCCGCCATCCCACACGGCAGCCCGCTGTTCGCCCACGCCGCCGAAGTACTCAGCTTCCACGTAGGCCACTGGCCCACCGGCTGACCAGGCAGCGAGGACTTTCTCGAACCCTTCTGGCAACCGCCAGAAGCCCAATGCGCCTACGCCGCTGCCGTCAGCGACGGAATCGAACACGGCGGCTGTCATCGGCATCAGCGACAGGCCCTGTCCGATCGACGCCAGCCGGGCGGCAGGCAGGTCCCGCGCCGCACCACGTAGCGCCTCTCCTTCAGCGATCACTGCTTGCAGGTCGTAACCCATTTCAACGCCCCCTCAAGATCGGAGGTCTCATCTTGTCCCAGACGGCGAAGGCGCACCTGCGCGGTGTCCCCTCCAGGACCACCACACCCCCAGCGGGTTCTCGCCTGAGCACCGTCCCGATCCCTCGAACCCGCTGGTTTCCAAGTGCGACCGCGGCGCAGTTCCCGACGGACTCGTCACGCGATGAACCTCAGCCCCGGCGGCAATCGCGTCCCGGCCGCGGTCGCTTGCGCGATCGAAGGGGCTGCGGCTTCGCCTCGAGACGCATCGGGCCGACGTTGGCGGTCTGCCGTTGGGGGGCGACAGAATCGGCATCACGATGATAAAAATCGACACTGTGTAGACTTTTCGAATGAGGGGCAGTCCAGCTCTTCACGAGACCTCTCTGGAGGAGCAGTGCAGCAGCAGAAGTGGCTCATCACCGGCGTCAGCACGGGCCTTGGACGTGCCTTTGCCCAAGCCGCCCTGACCGCCGGGCACACCGTCGTCGGTACGGTCCGCTCCAAGGAGGACCTGCGGGCCTTCGAAGGGCTCAACCCCGGGTACGCTCACGGCCGCATCCTGGATGTGACCGACGATGCCGCCGTCTCGAGTGTGATCACCGAGGTGGAGCAGAGCGTCGGTCCCCTGGATGTCGTCGTCGCCAACGCGGGCTATGGCCTGGAGGGCACCTTCGAGGAGACGCCGCTGGCCGACGTGCGGCGGCAGTTCGAGGTGAACGTATTCGGGGCAGTGGCCACGCTGCGGGCGGCCCTGCCCCACATGCGCCGACGCCGCCGCGGACACCTGATGGCCGTCACCTCCATGGGCGGGCTGATGGCCGTGCCCGGCATGTCCGCCTACTGTGGCAGCAAGTTCGCCCTGGAAGGCATCCTCGAGGCACTCGGCAAGGAGGTCGCGCAGTTCGGGATCCATGTGACGGCGATCGAGCCCGGGTCCTTCCGCACCGACTGGGCCGGACGGTCCATGACACGCACCGCGCGGTCCATCGACGACTACGACGAGCTGTTCACCCCCATCCGTGAAGCGCGGCACCAGGCCAGCGGGAACCAGCTGGGCAATCCGGCCCAGGCCGGGACCGCCGTCGTGCACATCGCGTCGGTCGACCAGCCCCCGGCCCACCTCGTCCTGGGCTCGGACGCGCTGCGACTGGTCACGGCCGCGCGCACGGCCGTGGACAAGGACATCAGCGCGTGGGAGACGCTCTCCCGTAGCACCGACTTCGCCGAGGGCGCTCAGCTCTGATGCCCGGCCACCACCCCGCGCGGAGCCGACGCACCACCGAACGCAAGGGTGACGTCCGGGAGCGGGCCATCCTCGACACGTGCGAAGCTCTGCTGGCGCAACAGGGCTATGACGCCATGACCGTTGGCGACATTGCGCAGGGCGCCGGCATCACACGTGGCGCCCTGTACTTCTACTTCGGGTCCAAGCAAGAAGTGGTCACGGCGCTCGTGGCCCGGACCGTTGAGCACCTGTGGGAGCGGTCCCGGGCCACCGCGCAGACCGACGAGCCACGCCAGGCGATCGCAGCAGCCATGCGGCGCACGGTCGAGCTGTGGAACAAGCACGGTCTGGTCATGCGCACGGCGATCGACCTGTCGTTGACCGTGTCGGAGATCGGCGAGCTGTGGAGCCACACAGCCGACTTGTTCATCACAGCCATCACTGCTGTCTTGGAACGAGCCGGCATTCAGGCGGGCAGCGAACCGGAACAAGCGTCGGCGATGGCGCGCGCCCTGTGCTGGATGATCGAGCGGACTTTCTACCACGCCTCGCAAGAGTCCCGGGAGGAGTTGCAGAAGGCATCTTCGACCTGCGAACACATCTGGCTGATCAGCGCCGGCCTGATCACCTGACGCATCTGGTGTGGACGGTGAGGCTCGAAAGGGAACCCCCGTGACTTCGAGGCTCACCGTCCAGGCACTCCGCCAGCGGATGTCCCGCGAGGCGCAACGTCCTCTCCCAGCCAGATCAACGGGATCTGGTGTCCACAACTCCCGTGCACGGGCCCTCTTGATCAGGTTGCGAGCCCTGGAACGTCACTTACTGATGGTTTCAGAGTGAAGTCTGCTGTGGGGCTTGGCAGTTGGGTGATGTAGGGGCAGGGTTGGTGGAGTGCCTGCTGACCTTGTGTCTGATGACTTGTGGGAACGGGTGGCCCCGCTGGCGACGACGAAAGCGGACGGAAAAGCCCAGGCCAAGGCCGAGTACAACGCATTCCTCGCGGTGTGCCCCAGCCATCAGCTCCTCGACCGGAGCTCGGACAAGTGGGTCGTCCTGATCCTGTGCGCACTGGGCTGCGACACACCCGAACTCCCGGCGCGCCGCACACCCCGAAGGCGCTGCGCTACTCCGAACTGGCCTGGCTGCTGACCGGCGTCAGCCAGAAGATGCTGACCCAGACCCTGCGCGCCCTGGAACGCGACGGCCTGCTCACCCGCACCGTGACCCCCACGGTCTCCGTCACCTTCACCTACGAACTGACCGACCTCGGCCACTCACTTCACCAACTGACACGCGATCTCAGGCAGTGGGCGCAGACCCACATGGATGCCGTCCTCACCCACCGAGAGTGACACGACGCACGAACCTCCTGGCCACAAGAACGCGCTCCCACCAACCTCGCACCCCGAGCCTCCCCACCCAGACGAAGTACACTCATTTGGGATCGAAAACAGCCACTTCACCGCATGAGGATGCTGACGTCACGGTCGGCAAAGATCTCAAGAAGGACCTGGCGATCGGCGGTGTGACTGCCCGTCGTAAGGGGCGATCAGCTTTGCCTCAGTGGCATCCGAGTGCAGCGGTTCCCGGGTGAACGGGAGAAGGGGCGCCAAAGCCTCCTCGGAGGCAGTCATCCACGGCAGCGAGATTCATTCCCAAGTACGTTGACGGCCTCCCCTAGCGCGCAGTAGAAGCCGTCGATATCGATAGCCTGCCCCCATCGAGGGAGATCGTCTGTCCCGGTGGGGCGTCTTCAGGCTGCCCGCATCGCTGGTACTCACGAGACCCAACGCAACGGACAACCATGCTTCCGGCCTTGCTCATCGAGGTCACCCCGCATGCCCTTGCGGTTCAGCCTTCCTGCTCGAAGCAACGTCGCTGCGTTTGACCACCGTCAGTGCGGTACGCAGGACACTGCGGCGAGGTGGACCACACGCCCGCTGTAGCCGCCGTCGGCCCACATCAGCGAGATACGCCATTGCCGCTTCCGCACATGGTGGCGGCCGCGTACGGACCGCCAGCCAGATGTCCCGGGTGTCGCATCCGGGTCCGTCGTGCCAGGCGGCCCTGCTGAGCTACGTGCCCGAGCGCGGCTCACCCGGCGGGCCGGCCAGAGCGCACGCCGTCCGCACTGGGCCCGAAACCGTGGGCATGGGCCCAGGCGACGGCTTCCGCGCGGGTGCGGACCTGGAGCTTGGCGAACAGGTGGTTGATGTGGGTCTTGACGGTGGCCTCCCCCACCAGTAGGCGGCGGCCGATCGCGCTGTTCGACAACCCTTGGGCGAGCAGCCGCAGTACGTCGGACTCGCGCGGGGTCAGCAGGTCCTGCGACGGTTTGGCCTGCCGCCGTTCGGTCGCATAGTCGGTGCCGCGCATGGCGGCGGCCAGCAGCCGCTCCTGGACGATCGGGTCCAAGGTGGTGTGCCGGGCGAGCGCGGCCTCGATAGCGCGGACGATCTCGGCCTTGCCGGCGTCCTTGGTCAGGTAGGCGCGGGCGCCGGCCTGCAGGGCGTCGAGAATCAGCTGATCGTCCGCCATGGTCGTCAGCACCACGACGGCCACGTCCGGGTGCGCCGCCACGATCCGGCGGGTGGCCTCCACGCCTCCCATCCCCGGCATGCTCAGGTCCATCAGCACCGCGTCCGGGTGCGTTTCGGCGACCTGGGCGACGGCCTCCTCGCCGTTCGCGCACCCGGCGACGACGTCGATGCCGTGCATCATGTCCATCAGCGTCATGAGGCCTTCGCGGACCACCTGCTGATCGTCGACGACCACGATCCGAGTACTCATGCGGGCACCTTCGCCTGCACGCGCCACCCCTGCGGGGTGGGGCCGGCCGTCAAGCCGCCGCCGACCAGCAGCAACCGCTCGCGCATGCCGGCCAGGCCGTAACCGCCGTCCATCCCCGCTACACGGGGCCACGGGCCGGCCTCGCCGCCACCGGAGCCGGCGGGCCCGGACAGCACGGTCAGCCTCACCTGGTCCTTCTCGTAGTCCAAAGTGACGGTCAACTCCTGTCCGCGGGCGTGCTTGGCGGCGTTCGCCAGGGACTCCTGGGCGACTCTCAGCAACGCTAGCCCGACGTCCGGTTCCAGAGCGCGGGGGGTGCCGACCGGTGTGAAGGTCGCGGGCGCGCCGGAGTCGGTGCGGTGGTCGTGGACCAGCGCGGCGAGGGCCTCCGGCAGGGGCGGCGTGTCCGCACGCAGAACTGTGATCGCGCGGCGGGTCTCGGTCAGTCCGTCGACGGCGATCCGGCGGGCTTTGTGGACCCGTTCCACCGCCTCTTCGGTGCGCGGCGGATCCGCAGTGAGCAGCGAGTCGGTCACGTCCAACTGCACCGCCAGGGCACCAAGCGACTGAGCCAAGACGTCGTGGATCTCCCGAGCGACCCGGGTCCGCTCGGCCAGCGCCGCGGCCCGCTGTTCCTCCTCGTGAACGCGCCGGGTCTGCAGCAGCAGTTGCTCCGCCTGCGCGTGCTGAGTCCCGATGCTGCGCCGGGTCGCGCCGGCGAGCTGACAAGCCAGCAGGGCGGCGATCCAGGCGGCGACGCGCGCCCATGCCTGCCCGGGGAAGCCGGCCACGATCCCGCCGATCGCCAGCGCCAGGACGTTGGCCGCCAGCACGGCCGCGCTGACCAGCGTGGACAGGATCGCTCCGGACGACACCGCCGCCATGCCGACGATTGCCGTGGCCAGCATGGCCTCGGGTTCGAGGGTGACCAGTAGGTTCCCGCTGATCATCGCGACGCTGAGGATAGGCACTGCCAACGTCTCGGGCACCGGAGATCCCGCCCGGAATCCGGCCGCGCACCACAGAGCCCAGGCGCCGCTCATCAGCACCACCAGCGCCCAGGTGGTGGCGGACCAGACAAGCCCGTCCGTGAACGGCAGGCCGACCAGCACCAGAGCCAACCCGAGCCCCCGGGGCAGCACATGCTGCCAGAGGTCAGCACGCGCCAGGATCGGTCGCGGTGGCACGGGGTGCGCCGGCGGCGGCTTGACTTCGGTGGTAATGACCATGGTTTCAGCTTGGCATGCACCTCTGCCCCGCAGCCGGGTCGGGGTCCGCCGGCAGGTGGAGACGGGTGGAGGAGGGTGGAGGAGGGTGGAGGTATCCGCGCTCCACCCTCCTCGGCTCCTCGGTCGACGCCCGGACCGTGGCGCTGGTCCGACGCTGTGTGGACAAGAACCCCCCTTCACCTATCGGCGGAAACCATGTCCACCTTGCAGAGCGCTCTCCTCATCAACGTCGTCGTGCTGCTCACGACCCTGCACGCCGACCTCGGCACCAAGGCGGTGAGCCGCGGACGCCTGCTCCGCCCGCTGATCGTCGCGGTGATCATCGTCCCCGTGTTCGTCCACACCTTCTTCGACAACGGGATCGGCCTGGCCATCGAGATCTGCGGCCTCGCGGCCGGTGTGTTGTTCGGGCTGGTCGCCGTCAGCCAGGTCCAGGTTTTCCGGGAGCCGGACGGCCAGGTCGTCGCCCGGGCCGGCCGCGGCTACGCGGCGCTTTGGATCGGCCTGATTGTCGCCCGCTCGGTGTTCTCCATCGGCGCCACCTATTGGTACGAGTCCGAGCTGGGCCGCTTCTTCCTCCGGCACGGCGCCCTGCCTCAGGACATCGCCTCGATCGTCACCAACGGGCTGGTGTTCATGGCGATCGCCGCGCTGCTCACCCGCTCGGGAGCGCTGAAGGTGCGCGCCTCCGGGCGGCCCTGAGTCCCGGCCTGCCCCGTGGCCAGCGGCTGCTTCGTGCTCAACGGGTGCGGCTCTCCTCGGGTGAGCTCGCCGGTCAGGCGGTGAGGGCGTATCGGTCTTGGCCGGGGGTGGGGTAGAGGCGTCGATGTCCCTGAGCGACATGGAACCGCCAGTACGTTTCGAGGTGCTCGTCGGCAGCCACGGCACGGAGTTTCAGGATGGCTTCAGCACCTTCGGGACCCCACCTGGATCCGCCGGGATCGAGGCGGTCGGCAATCAAGTGGCGTACTGCTCCATCGATCACGCCGGTGGCAATCGGCCAGCCGGCGGCCAGAGCCTGGTCGTAGTGCATGAACGCGGCGTTGGCGTGCGCAAGTTGACGTAGCGGTCGGCGCCGCGGCGCTGCTCGTCGCTCAACTGGGCTCGGCTGGCCCGGGCTTCGATCGCGTCCGCGACCCCGGCGGTGTTTCCGGTCGGCAGGCCCAGGACATGGGTCAATTAAGGGCTGTCCCGTAATTGATCTCCGAGTCGGTCAGATCAGGGCCCTGCACACGGCGCCCGTACCTTGATGGCAGGATGATCGCCCCGACGATCCTGAAGGGCCATGTCCGTGCACACGCCTGCCGACTACCTCGAACTGGCGCGTACCGAGAGCGACAGCGCCGTCCTGCATCGACTCGCGCGGTGCCCGTACCCCTTCGTCTGGCAGGCGCTTGCCGCCAATCCCGCCACGGCGCCCGGCACTCTGCTGGAACTGAGCACGGCCCAAGACAGCGCCTGGAACGACAACAGGCTCCTTCGCCTGCTGGCGGAGCATCCGAGCGCGGACCGCACGGTGCTGCGAGCCGTCCGTGATGCCGTGGCGGCGAAGCTCGCCGAAGGCGCACGACCCTATGCCGCTGTACTCGCGCTGGCAGGACGGATGGAACTGGCGGCGACAGAAGTGCGACAACTCGGGACTCTCCGCGGTGCTTCTGCCCGTCTGCGCAGTCAGCTGGACCGGCACCTCGAGCTCCGTACTTGACCCGTGGCAATCCCGGCCGGCCGCTGGTGGAACGATCTTGACGTGACTGCAGTGATCACGGCGTCGGTGCCGTCCTGGATAATCCCCTTCACCGGGCTGAGCCCGCGCTGCTTCGGCAAGCTTGTGACCGCCGTGCGCCGCGAGATCGCTACCGAGCTCCCGCGTGGGCGGCCCTGGGGCCTCCCACTGGAGGATCGCATCCTGCTCGTCACGGCGTACTGGCGAACGAACTTGACGATGCGCCAGATCGCCCCACTGTTCGGCATTTCGAAGTCCGCGGCGGACCGGATCATCGACCACCTCGGGCCGCTGCTCGCGCTCCAGCCCCGCAAGCGGTTCCGCAAGGACACCGTGCTCATCGTGGACGGCACCCTGGTGCCCACCCGCGATCACACGGTGGCCGAGCGGTCGAAGAACTACCGCTACTCCACGGCCCATCAGGTGGTCATCGACGCGGACACCCGCCTGGTCGTCGTGGTCGGACGGCATTTGCCCGGCAACCGGCACGACTCCCGCGGCTGGGAAGAATCCGGCGCCAAGGCCGCCGTCGGCAGCACCATGACGATCGCTGACGGCGGATACCAGGGCACCGGACTGGTCATCCCGCACCGCCGCCGCAAAGGCGAAGAACTCCCGGACTGGAAGGAGGAACACAACCGCTCCCACAAGCAGGTTCGGGCCCGCGTCGAGCACACTTTCGCGCGCATGAAGGGGTGGAAGATCCTGCGCGACTGCCGCCTCAAAGGCGACGGCGTCCATCACGCCATGCTCGACATCGCCCGACTGCACAACCTCACCCTCGCCGGATAAGCGAAGGGGCGGCACCTCGACCGAGCGCGCGGCCCTGACCTCAAGATCGTTACGGGACAAGTCTTAGTCCTGATGCAGCCGCAACCAGTGCTCAAGTGTGGCGAAGTCTTCGTCTGTTATGCCGTGCCGGGCATCGACGCGATGGAGGAGGGCTTGGCCTGGGTGGTGTGCTTCCATCCAGGTCCGGTCGGTGTCTGTGATTTCGTCATCGAGCCAGGCGAAGGGGCGTCCGGCGGCCCAGCGCAGGAGGTCACGGGTCTTCCAGTGGAGGCCGTCCAGGTCGTCTGCGTCGGATGGATCGGGCCAGGTCACCAGGGGCAGTTCCGGCAGGCCGAGCCACGGGGCGAGGCATTCGTTCGCGTCGGACATCCACGTGGTAGCCCACACCAGCTGGCACGGCAGTGCCATGAGCCGGGGTCCGTACGCCGGGTTGACCCTGGTGATCAGCGGATTGGCGCCGGCTCCCGGTACGTGGCGCCTGGTCCGGTAGATCGGGTATCCGTCTGGAAGCTGTTGCCGGGTTGCCCCGAATGGAATGAGTGGGCCATCGACATCGAGAAAGAGCAGGGGCAGCGTAGAACCGATCATCCCTGCACGGTAACGGCGTTCAGGCTCGCGCGGCAGCGGCCCGAGCCCTACTGCCCGGGCAAGTCCTTTTCGCCTCGGGAGGGTGGTGAAGGCGGCGATGGGCTCGTTGATCGAAGAAATCCGGCAGCGGGAAGCGGCGGCCCGCGCGAGGTGCAGGAACTCCGCGACTGGATTGTCGAGTTCACCGAAAGGCTCACGGCGCCGAGGAACGGCCCGCTGCGCGTACACATCCTTCATCGTGACCTGCGGGTCATCCCGACCGAACTCCCAGCGCACATCAACCACTTCCTGGACCGCCTGCTTCTCCCGAACTCCCAGCGCCTTGAAGAACACGTCCAGGCTCCGCGAGGACACCACCCCGAACAGCCCGCCGCTCACCGCTTCCTCCGCCGTACGCTCCTTCCCTCGTCGTGGTGGCCACAGGCTCGCGCCGACCGTAACGGGCCGCAGCCCAGCACACCTGCAGACCGCGGGAATCGAAACCCCGCCGCCGAACCAACCCGTGTGCCGTGACCCGTCGGGGCAACGGGGCGACAAGCCCAGCCTTCACGCCGCAGCCCCGTGAGGTCGGGGCGTTGTGTCGCTACGCCTGGGCAATGGGGCGCAGTTCGCGTTCGAGGGCGGACAGGGCGAAGGCGTGCGCGGAGGTGTGCTGCCAGCGAGTTCGTCCGAACATGACGTCCTCGGAGAGGCCGCTCAGCATCGCCACGGCCCGGATGGTGAACTCGGGGAGCTCCACATCGGCGAACTGCCCCACCTCCCAACCCTCACGCACGATGGCTTCCAGGCGCTCGTCCCAGCCGTCCAGGAGCGAGGTGAGCACTGCCCGGCCCGCTTCGTCGTGGCGCTGGGCCAGTACCTGTGTCCACAGGGCGTAGCGCTCGTCGCCAGGGTGGCGGGGCAGGTAGGAGCGGACGAACAGGTCCAGTTTCTCGGCGGGTGAGGCAGCTTGGTCAGCGGCCTGCTGGAACCGGGCCCAGAGGTCTTCCTGGCTCCAGGCGAGCACTTCGAGCAGAAGCCGGTCCTTCTTGCCGAAGTGGTAGAGGATGTGGCCGGTGCTCATGCCTGCTCGCTCGGCGATGTCCGACATCCGCAGGGCCGCAGTGCCCTTCTCGGCGATGACGCTGACGGCTGCCCGCATCGCCCGCCCCCGAGCTTCGTCCCCGCTGCGCTGACGCTTCCTGTCGACCGGGACCCGGGCCGCGGACCGGCGGGCCGTGCCGGCTTCGACACCCCTCGCCTCGCTCGCATCCTTCGACGTCCGCATGAGTCCTCCTCGCATCCGGGTTAGACCCTTAGTCTAGACTGAAAATCTAGTCAGCCTGAGGGTGTGGTGCCCGCCGGCCAAGCTGCCCTGCGCCGGCGCTTCACCTGCCCGATCCGTCCATCCAGGAGATAGCCGTATGGCACGCGGATTCGATGTTGTGGAGACCTGTATCGCGGATCTGCGCACGGCGCTGGAAAAGGGTGAGACCACGGCCGTGGGTCTGCTCGACGCCTACCTCGCGCGGATCGAGACGTACGACCGGCCGGGTACGGCCACCGCGCTCAACGCGGTGGTCGTGATGAACCCGGAGGCACGCGCGGACGCGGAAGCCTCCGACGCGCGCCGTGCGCGCGGTGCGACGCTCGGGCCGCTTGACGGCATCCCTTACACGGCGAAGGACAGCTACCTCGCGAAGGGGCTGACGGCCGCTGCCGGCTCCCCCGCCTTCGAGCACCTAGTCGCCCAGCACGACGCCTTCGCGATAGAGCGGCTGCGCGCGGGCGGGGCCGTCCTGATCGGTCTGACGAACATGCCGCCGATGGCGAACGGCGGTATGCAGCGGGGTGTGTACGGGCGTGCGGAGAGCCCGTACAGCCCGGACTGGCTGACCAGAGCCTACGGCTCCGGGTCCTCCAACGGCTCCGGCACCGCGATCGCGGCGTCGTTCGGGGCGTTCGGCCTGGGTGAGGAGACCTGGTCCTCCGGCCGGGCTCCAGCGTCGAACAACGCACTGTGCGCCTACACGCCCAGCCGCGGGGTGATCTCGGTGCGCGGGAACTGGCCACTGGTGCCGACCATGGACGTCGTCGTCCCGCACACCCGGACCATGGCCGACCTCTTCGAACTCCTCGACGTCATCGTGGCCGACGACCCGCACACGCGCGGTGACCTGTGGCGCGCACAGCCCTGGCTGGCGCTGCCCACGGCCTCGCAGGTGCGGCCCGCCTCGTATCCGGCCCTCGCCCCCGCCGACGCCGAAGCGGCAGCCGCTGCGCTCGCCGACCGGCACGTCGGGGTGCCCCGGATGTACATCAACTGCGACCCCGACGCGGGCACGAACCCCGACGGCGGCATCGGCGGCCAGACCGGTCGGCGGATCGAGACGCGTCCTTCGGTCATCGCCCTGTGGGAGGCCGCCCGCCGCGACTTGGAGGCCGCCGGCGCCGAGGTCGTCGAAGTCGACTTCCCGGTCGTGTCGAACTACGAGTCCGACCGCCCCGGCGCGCCCTCGCTGCTCACCCGTGGGCTGGTCGGCCGCGACTACCTCACCTTCGAGATCGAGGACCTGTCCGCCTGGGCGTGGGACGACTTCCTCCGGGCCAACGGAGACCCGGCGCTCTCCACCCTGACCGAGGTCGACGGCGCCCGCATCTGGCCCAAGCAGGCGGGCGAACTGCCCGACCGGTACGAGGGTTTCGACGACACGATCGGCGATTACCCCCGTATGGTGCGCGAGCGCCCGTACGCGTCCCTCACCGGCATGCCGCACCTCGAACAGGGGCTGCGCGGGCTGGAGGAGACGCGCCGGGTCGACCTGGAGGCGTGGATGGACGGACTGGGCCTGGACGCGGTGGTCTTCCCCGCGGTCGCGGACGTGGGGCCCGCCGACATGGACGTGTCCGTGGACTCCGCCGATCTCGGCTGGCGCAACGGCGTCTGGGTCGCCAACGGCAACCTGGTCCCCCGCCACCTCGGCATCCCGACCGTGACCGTACCGATGGGCACCATGACCGACACCGGCATGCCGGTCGGGCTGACCTTCGCGGGCCGCGCCTACGACGACAACAGCCTGCTCGCCCTCGCCGCGGCCTTTGAGAAGACCGGCAGCCGCCGCGCGGAGCCGCAGCGCACGCCGCGTCTGTCGGCGCGGTGATCTGACACAAACGGGAGCCTCGACCGCCACCACCGCCTTCGAGGCCGACGCCTGTGTCCCTGTGCCCCAGCACGGCCGAGTGGACACAGGCCGAACGGGGCGGCAGTCCTACCGCCGGGCCGCGACAAGGCCAGGCGGCGCCGCGAGCGCCCCGGCGAGGTCGGCTGCCGGCATGCCCCCTGCGCGATCTCGGCCAAGCCGCCGCCGTGGCCACCCGATGCCGCCTTGGCCAGGGGACTGGCTTCGACGCCGACGCCCTGGGCGGCCCTGTTGAGGGCCAAGACCACGGCGGCCTTGTCGCGGATGGTGGCACCTGCCGTGACGACGCGCCGGGCCTGGCGCGTGGCGGGCGGTCGCGTACGGGCGGGTGCGTGGGCGCGGGCGACGTCGGAGTCGGACCCGATCGTCGATCCCGCCCTCGGACAGAGCAACGCCGGCAAGGCCATGCTGGAGCCAGACCTCCAGATGAGCAGATGAGGCGCACCGAAGCGAAGATCCCGCAACCTGACTTGGCGACGGGGTCAAAGTACCGGCAGCGGATCCAGTCCGGTGCGGACGGCACACTCTGCTCCTCCGGCCGGATGTGGATCGCGCCCGGCAAAGTCGAGGTGCGCGACGACGGCGGATCGCTCTACATCCTCAAGGCGTCGCTCGATGTGAAGGCGAAGTCGGACCACATCAACGACCCGCACTCCCAGTCGTGCACAACGGACCCCGCCACCGGCGCCCGGAACGAGGGACTGGAGCGCACCCTCGAGAAGAACATCCGCAGGCTGACGAGCGGCCACGGAGCCCTCCTGGCGCTGCTCCTGGCCGATGCCGTTTCCGTTGGTGTCGGTCCAGGCAGGGCAGTTGGACGCGGCACTGGCCAACGGCGCCGCAAAGAGCATCGCTCCCGCCACTACGGCCAAGGCGGCGGACGCGGTCCCCACGAAACGCAGACGTGACATGACAACTCCCGTTTTTCTCCTGTGTGGTGTTCCCGCTCGGCCGTGACGCGCCGCTGTTCAGCAGGCGACCTGGCGTTGGCGCCAAGGGTTGGTCGCCGGTGGTCGGCCGGCGCCCCGCACAGCCGTATGCAGCCCGGTCACGGCCGAGGACCGGGCAGGTCGTCCCGTCGCCGTCCCAGCCCCTGAGCTACGGTTTGGGACGTCCCGTCCAGCCGAATTGGAGACACCCGGGCCGCCCGGCAGACCGGGGTGCACCAGCTGACCGGGCCTTGGCTGCGCGTGATGAGCCACCGGACCCTCGGCCTTCGCGTGGTGGGTGGTGGCCCCCTTGGTCCACGCGTGGTGGTGATCGACACGGCACACCCGCCGTCGAACGCGGCGCGGTGACGAGATCATGACCGGCCGTCAGGAAGTTCGCTCGGTGGACCCTTACGACAAGGCGACCATCGTCCGGAGCGCACCCCCGACCGACCGCGAGGTCGGCAGCGGGTCTCGGTCCACGCGGTCGGGGGCGGAAGCGGTTCGGGGATTCCGCCCGAGTGCGTGCACCCACGTCGGCGACTCCCCGGGCGATGTACTCGTGGATGACCTGGCGAATCTCCCACCGGATCCGCAGGCGGTACGAACCGTACAGGTGGATGCACACGCGACGACGAACCAGCGTCGAGTGCCCGCCCCTCAACCGTGGCCGACTCCCCTGGGCGCCCAGCGGTTTCACTTCGAGCCCTCGGACCGGGCGGCAGCACGTGTCACGGTCGTACCCGCGTCCCCGGTCGGCCGGGCTGGGACACCCGACCGGTGGGACACGCCTCAAGGCCGAGGGGCTGCCTGCCTCGTCGGAATCACAGCCATGTCGTCGCGAGCCAGACAGTCCCGGCCGCGCCGATGAGCAGCGGAATGTTGATGCCGATCCGGCGGTCCGTGTTGAGGTGAACGAGGATCGCGCCGATCTGCAGCGTTGCCAAGCCGAGGGCGGCGGCCAGGGCCAGTGCGGGGGCGACACCCGTCAGCGGGGGCAGGACCAGCCCGAGGGCGCCGAGGAATTCGACCGCGCCGATGCTGCGGACGGCCGGCATCGCTAGGCGGTCCACCCAGGCCATCATCGGGCGCAACTGCTCGCGGGTCCGCGAGACCTTCATCGCACCCGCGTAGAGGTAGAAGAGGGCGAGCAGGCCCGCGAGGATCCAATAGGCAATGTTCATCGTTCCTACCATTGTCAAGTCCAACGGGAATCAAAGGGGGCGGACAGTGCGGGGCCTCACGGCAGTCGCACGTCTGTCCCGTCCCGATTCCACCGCCCGGCCGCCGCGGCTGTCCAAGACCCGTTCCGCGACCCCGATACCGGGTGGGTATCAGCACAGCGCAGGAGCGGCATCCAGCGGGCGCGGCCGGTGCGAGGCCATCGCAGGGCGTCCTCGTACCTCGGGCCGCAGCGGCCGCAGGCCACTGCGGGGTGCGGCCCGCGGCAGCGGAGCACCGGCAGGCGGGGCCGGGCTGGGCTGGGCACGGCCGCCCCTCGGCTGCGGAATCGCCTTCGCCGAAGCGCACCGACACCCTCGGCTACCCCTTGTCGACATGACCGCGCGGGGCGACCCGCTGCTCGAGTTGCGCGAAGCACCGCCGTGCACGGACGAACCCCTCCGCGCGCTGGTCGACTTCGCGCTCGTGCCCGGATGCCGCCGACAGCACGAGGCCGTGTACGGCATCCCCAATCCGGACCGGATCGTGGGAGCGGCGACCGCGCGGTCCGCCTCAGCCCGGTCATCCCAGTTATCCCCGTCATCGGGCAGACATCATCCGCGAGCTGCGGAAATCCGGACACGACGCGGTGGGCGGTTCGGTCTCCCGACACTCGGCACTCGGGCTCTACAGGCCGAGGTGTTCCACGTCGGTGAAGCGGGGCTCTTCGAAGCTGCAGGCGCGGTGGCGCTGTCCTGGAAGTGAACGTCTTTGAGTGCTCCGGCGGCCATTTCCCGCATCCGGGCATCACCGGCGCCGTGCCCCTGGGGTCGCCTTCTCCTACTCGCCGTTGTCGGCGCCGGTGACGGTGCCGTCCTTGATCTACCGGGCGAGGTGGAGTTCGGGCGCATCGAACCGCTCACGGACCTCTGCGCCCCACAGCACGGTCTGGGTGCCTTCCCACTTCGACCAGGCCGGGATTGATGCGGTCCTCGTCCGCAACCGGCTCACACGTCTCCCGTGCGCTCCCGAGGCAGCCGCTGACCACGTTCGGATGGCGTACCCCCACAGTGCAGGGCCCAGGCCGCACGACACATGGGCACAGTCGTCACTTGACGTACCTCGCCGACCAGTCACCTCCTACTCGACGCGATCACCAGAGCTCTGGCGGGCCTGCTGCACCCCGGCGGCCGAGCCCGTTCCCCCGGCCATCGCGCGGACACCCGCTGACGGCCACGGAACGCCCAACCGGGCAGACAAAGACCAGGCCAACTCCTCCCCGGGTCTGCCCCTACCCCGGTGGCACCTGGTCTGAGTGGCGGATGAAATGTCCCTCGTGCGAGGGCGAGGGAACGTTCCGTTTCTCCGAGCAACACGCTGGTACGGAAGAGATCAGGTGCCCCGGCCCATCCACCGGGTCTCCCGCGCTCCTGGAGGTGGCCCTCGTGGTCCTCGTCATCGTGGTCGCCGTACTCGCCCTGCTCGCCGGCCTCGCCGCGAACCGCTGGCTCCGACCACGTCTGCTGAACGTCGACGACACCGAGGGCATGGCGGTGAAGGACCTCGTCGGCCCGCTGTTGACGATGACAATCCTGCTGCTGTCCTTCGTCCTGGTCACCGCCAACGGCTCCTACGGGAGAGCCGAGAACGCCGCCCGGGGCGAAGCCCGTGCTCTGGACCAGCTCGTCGAGACGGCCGACTACGCCCCCAAGGCCGAACAAGCCGTCGTCCAAGCCGACGCCGCCTGCTACGCCCGCGCCGTGGTCGCCCAGGAGTGGCCGGCGATGTCGGATGGCAACGGCTCGACGGCGCCCAGCGTGTGGTCGACCGACCTGCGTAAATCGTTCAAGAACGTGGTCGGCCAGCCGGTCTTCGGCATGTTGGTGGCCGCCGACAACAAGCGCTCCGACGAGCGCGACGAACGGCTCACCCAGGCAAGCTCCAGCATCCCCAGCACCATCTTCTGGTTCCTGCTCGCCACCCTCGTCATCACGGTCGCCGCCCTGGGAGTCTGCCTGCCAAGGAAGAACAACCGCGGCCAGCTCATCACGCTCATCGTCATCACCGCGCTGATGACCACAGCCCTGCTCATCATCCGCGACGTCGACCGGCCCTTCGGCGGCGTCATCGATGTGGCGCCCACCGCCATCACCGACGTCCAGCATCAGGCGGAGCGCGACTTCACGGCCAACCATCCCGGCACCGACCTTCCATGTGACGTGGACGGCAACCGCCGTGCCACCTGAGCCACACGTCCCGTACCCCGCTCCCTCCTGACCAGCACAACCAGCCCCGGGGAACGATCGAGCTGCCCAGCGGTGGAGCGGCTGCGACAACTCAGGTGTCTCGCACGGCGAGGAAGACCTCCGAGAACGTGAGCCCGTGCCGGTCGGTCACCAGGCCGCACAGGCAACCGAGGGTCACTTGATGCCAGTCGCAGGCCACCGTCCAGGGGCCGTCCGCGTTCGCGCAGCCGGGGCAGCGGAAGGTCTCGGCCGTCCACACGCCGCGGCCGGGTCTCGTGAAGTGCCGGAACCGACCTTCGTGCTGGATCTGCCAAGAGGCGGCTGCGGGCGTGCGTGCACTGGTTCCGGACGGAGTCGGGGCCGCCAGCGCGGCGAACAGCGCGATCAGATCGGGGAGGAGGGCTTCGCCCGCCTCGGTCTGCGGAAGCGGCGAACCGTCCCTTGTGCCGTCGGGAGTCGGGTAGTGCGCTGCCGCCGCAGCGGCTCGCGGGTTCGGAGTGGCGTACCACGGGAGGAAGGCGCGAGCGACAGCTGCCAGAAGTGCGGCAGCCGGCGAGCTGACCGCTCCGGCGTCGAGATGGTGAACAGCGCTGCGCCAGATCCGTTGGAGCCGCCGGTCCCGATCCTCAGCCCGCGTCCGTGCATTGCCGGACCCGCGTGCGGGGAGCGGGGCAGCCAGCCGGGCAAAGATCTTGGCCATCGCTTCGTTGTCCGCGGCGGCAGGTTGCCAGTCCCCGGCTGTCAGCAGACGTCGGGCTCGTTCCGACTCGCGGACCAGCGCACGAATCCACAGCCCTTGGGAACTGGAGACCGCCGGTGAAGCGCCCGGCTCGATGGTCACCCTCTCCCCCTTCTCCGTTCGCCGCCCTCATCCCGCGTTCCTGCGGCCCCAACGGCCCATCACCCCGTATCACATCACACAACCGGGCAGGAGCGACGGTGCGCGGGAGAGCGGCGGAAGGCAACGTTGGACGAACCAGCAGGTACCCTCGACGCTCTGCCCGAGCTTCGTTCCACGGTCTCGTCGCGACAGCCAACCGCTTCTGAAAGCACAGTAGTTACGTTGGCACTGCTTGGTTCCGGGCAGTCCTCCTCGCGCTCGCCCCAGGTACCGAAGTCCGTCGGACGATGCGGGGGGGGATGTGGCCGCCCTGATAGGCCCGGGCTTGGCATGACCTCACCTATCGGATGGCATCAGCCCACTTGAGACGGTCCTCCGTCTCGGGTAGCGCCAGCGTCCAGGGGAGCAGCCGATGCCCCGGCACCTGGCCCGAACGGTTCGGAGGCCCGCGCGGAATCCGGACTACGGCAGCACGACATGCCGGCCGTCCGACCGCACGGGAGCGCCGGAACCGAGCACTGGAAGGCAGACGGACAGGACTCCTCCTTGATGGGTCCCACCCGTGGCTGCGCCTACCTGTTCGCCGCGATCGCAACCTGGCGCCCTGACGTCGGCCACGCCCACTGTCAAGACCGTCGCCGCCTGTCCCAGTATCGGCGGCCCGCTCGCGCAGAGCCTCCTCAACTCTGCTTGTTTCAGCTGGTGTTGGCCCGATCAGCGGCACGCCAGCCGAGCCACGAACTGCGCGCAACCCCACATGCTTGGCACACAGCAGCGCGGAACTTTGGTAGCGCCGCCAGGGCCGACTGCCATCCACCGCCATCCAACGTGCGACGTGCGATCTAGGCACTCCAGTTACTGCGTAGGGCCCGCTCGATGTCGGTGGGAAGCAACGGTGTCATGCGAGTCACTCTGGCCCCAGGCACTGCCAGCGGCCGGACCGCAGCACCCGGACGCCTGGTCGCAGTCCCGGCACCGGCTCCCAGCGCCTCGCACCCCGCACCCCGGTGTCCGGTGTCCGGTGTTTCGGCTCCACTGTTGACGAACACCTCCTGGGCGAACGAGTACAGAGCGGGAGACAACCGGGCCTGTTCCGCACTGGAGGAACTATTCGTGTGGGCGACGCTGTACTTCGCTGCCGACCGGGCGGATCGCCGGTCGTCCTATCTGGCGGTCCTGTCCCGCACCGTGCCCGGCGATCGCCGTGGTGACCCCCAGGACAGCCAGAACGGTCAGCGGAATGGTCCAGCTCTGCGTGGCGTCATGCAGGATGCCGAGGAGCAGGGGCCCCGCCGCTGCCACGAGGTAGCCGATGGATTGCGCCATGCCCGCCAGCGCGGCGGCCTCGCCGGAGCTGCCGACGCGCTGACTCTGGAACGTCAGTGCCAGGACCAGGCACGCGCCGCCACCGATGCCGAGCAGGGTGCACGCCAGGACGGCCAGACCTGGATCGATGGCCAGCACGGCAAAGCCAGCCGCCACGAGCAGCGAGGCCCCCGCCGCCGGCCAACGCTGGTCGTGCCGCCCTCGTGTGAGCAGAGGCAGCAGACTGCTGGCCGCCAGAGACACCACCTGGTAGTAGAACAGCATCCAGCCGGCGCTGGTGCCGCTGGTGCCATGGCCCATGAGGATGCTGGGCAACCACGTGACGGCCGTGTAGAAGGCCAGGGATTGCAGACCCATGAAGATGGTGACCTGCCAGGCGAGCGGAGACCTCCAGGGCACAGGACTGTGCGAACTGCCGGGCGCCGCCTGCGGCTTGTCGCCCCGCATCCGCGGCAGCCAGGTCAGCAACGCCGCGAACGTGAAGAAAACCCCCCAGGCCAGCGCCGTACGCCAGGAGCCCGGCAGGCTGCGGGCCAAGGGCGTGGAGATTCCGGAGGAGACCGCCGCCATGAGACCCATGACCGTCACGTAGAGCGCACTGATGCTCTGGATGCGGTCGGCGGGCACACTCCGCCTGATCAGCGCGGGCAGCAGCACGTTCCCGAACGCGATGGCAGCGGAAAGGATCACCGTTCCGGCGAACAGGCAGATCACGGACGGAAGGGAACGGACCACCGTGCCGATGGCCAGCACGACGAGGGCCGTCACCAACAGGCGGGCGCTGCCCAGCCGGTGGGAAGCCCGGCCGACCACCGGAGATGTCACCGCGAAGGTCAGCAACGGGAGGGCACTCAGGAGCCCGCCCCAGATCGAGGTCAGGCCGCTGCCCCGCTCGATCTCCGGCAGCAGGGCGCCGACACCGGTCAGGGTAATGCGCAGATTCGCAGCCACGAGGCAGATCGCGATGATGAGACCGACCGACACGGCAGACCGCGAAGGGCCGGCCACGGAGCGGCCAATGGCGGGGGCGCTGTGGGAGGAGCGTCTACGGGACGTCGCGTCGGGCCGTGTACTCACCGCTCCTCTCCCGCACTTGGCGTGCCGGCATCGTGGTCGCGGGTGAGCCGGACGATCGCAGCCGCGGCTTCACGCGCGTCACCCGCCTGCTGGGCCTCGATCGCGTCGACCAGCCGCCGGTGCAGACGGGCATGATCCTCTGCGTGCTCGGCATCCCAGCCCAGACCGCCCAGAGAGGACGTGAGTGCCGTACCGAGGTAGTCGTACACCTCGATCAGCAGCTCGTTTCCGGCCGCCCGGACCACGGCACGGTGGAACAGTGCGTCGACGCTCGTCGCTGCGGCCCCGTCCTCCCCGGCAGCCGCCGCGTCGGCATCCGCCAGCAGCTCCCGCATCTCCTGCAACTGCTCCTCGTCGCGGCGCAGGGCTGCCGCTCCCGAGGCGTACTCCTCCAGCACGGACCGCAGCTCCAGCACCTTGTTCCGCTGAGCGGAGCTCGCCCGACGCACCATGACGGACTGGAGCTCGCTGGACGATCGGACATACGTGCCGTCCCCGGCCCGGGGCTCCAGCAGCCCAAGATGTACGAGGGCACCGATCGCCTCCCGCAGCGTGCTGCGCCCGACTCCGAGCTCCTCGATGAGGGCCTGCTCCGACGGAATCCTCGTACCGACCGGCCAGCCTCCCGACGCGATGTGGGAACGAAGGCTGTCGACGAGCTGGGCGGACAGACTCGCAGTCCGGCGCGGTGCGTTGATGCGTTTCATGAACACACCGTACACAAACATCAGACGTTTGAACATCGCATTCGTGGTTCCCGTGGCTGCCTACGCCGGTCATACGCCGGCACGTACTCCTGCGGACAGCCAACCGGATCGGCGGCGCGCCCGGCGGGCCGGTTCATCGGCAACCAGGTCAGGGAGAAGGGCAGTTGGTGCTCACTGGAGAGGCTTCGGCCTTGCGGGCAGTGGAGCTGCCGCCCCCGCTGCGGATCATCCGGCCGCCGGCTTCGGACGCAACGCCCTGCGCATGCACACACGCGGCCAGCGGTCCAAGCCGTGTGCCGCCTCGACTTCCCTGATCTGGCGCAGTTCGCGAGGGCGGCTCGTCGTCGGCGGTCTCCGGCATACCGACGTCGTGGAAGCACTGCCCTGCGGCTCGCTCGATGTCCTGGAGGGCGGGCAACTCCTCAGAGTGCACGGCTCGAATACGC
>NZ_JBIATV010000017.1:48553-221331 GCF_042892175.1 Streptomyces sp. NPDC001828 | reverse complement strand
TTTCAAAGGAACCTCGATCCGCCGGAGCGGATACGGGGTTGTCAATCTGGCGTTGACTTTTGGCACGCTGTTGAGTTCTCAAGGAACGGACGCTTTCTTTGTACTCACCCTCTCGGGCTTTCCTCCGGGCGCTTCCCTTCGGTATTTCGTGTTTCCAGTTTAGCAGACTCAATTTCTTGTTTCTGCCACCCGCTGGAGCGGGCTGCCGAATCGATATTCGCTTTCGCGTTTCCCTTTTCGGCGATTCCGACTCTACCAGAAGCATTTCAGCCGACCGAATCGGCTTCTTGGCTTCGAATGATGATGAAGTCGGAATGGCTCATCGCTCAGAAATGTTATTTCCGGCGAGAGCGAGCTAGATATTAGCCAGTGCTCCCGGGCTTGTCCAGTCCGGGGCAACCGTTCAAATCTACCTCCCCACTCGAACCGTGTCAACGATTTTGTGGGCGAAGGGGACAGTAGCAGGTCAGAGGGGTCGTACGCACATCACGCGGCCGTCGGAAGCTCTGCGCTGCGGGCGGTGGCCTCGACGTCGCCCACGTCTCCTGCCCGCGCGGCTCGACCGCCCAGGACGTAGACGTACACGAGGAAGGCCAGTTCGGCCGCGATGCCCAGGGCGATGCGGGCCCAAGTGGGCAGGCCGGAAGGGGTTACGAAGCCCTCGATCATTCCGGAGACGAACAGCACCAGGGCCAGGCCGATCGCCATGCCGACGGCCGCACGGCCTTGTTCTGCCAGGGCGGCCCTGCGAGTTCGGGGGCCGGGGTCCACGACGGTCCAGCCGAGGCGCAGGCCCGTTCCGGCGGCGACGAACACTGCGGTCAGTTCCAGGAGGCCGTGCGGCAGGACCAGGCCGAGGAAGGTGTCGAGGCGGCCGGCCGAGGACATGAGGCCGATGCCGACGCCGAGGTTGAGCATGTTCAGGAAGAGGATCCACAGGACCGGGATGCCGAGGAACGCGCCCAGGACCAGGCACGTCGCCGTGGCTTGCGCGTTGTTCGTCCAGACCTGGGCCGCGAAGGAGGCGGGCGGGTGGCTCGAGTAGTAGGTCTCGTACTCGCCGCCCGGCTGTGTCATCTGACGCAGGGCGTCGGGGGCGGCGATCGCGGACTGGACTTCGGGATGGGTGCCGATCCACCAGCCGATGATCGCGGCGACGGCGATGGAGATCAGGGCCGTCGGGATCCACCAGCGGCGGGAGCGGTAGACCACCGCGGGGAAGCCCGCGGTGAGGAAGCGGGCCGCGTCACGCCAGGTCGCGCGGCGGGTGCCGGTGACGGTGGAGCGGGCACGGGCCACGAGTTGCGTCAGGCGGCCTGTGAGCAGGGGGTCAGGGGCCGTGGACTGTATGAGGGAGAGATGCGTGGACGTGCGCTGGTAGAGCGTCACCAGCTCGTCCGCCTCGGCGCCCGTGAGGCGGCGGCCCCGGTGCAGGAGGTGTTCGAGGCGGTCCCACTCCGCGTGGTGGGCGGTCACGAAGACGTCGAGGTCCATTTTCTGCTGCTGCTCCAGGCACTGGGTGCGTACGGTCCGTACTACTGCGGCGCGCTGCGGGCCAGCTTGGCAGACTGGGAGGTCCTAGGGGTGTGGAAGGCCGTCGGCTGCGAAGTGTGGGGTATCGGGTGAGCGCGCTGGTCACGGGGGATGCGGTCGTACTGGGGCTGCGGCCTGCGCGGTTGCCGAGTCGGGCGCTGGCGCTGGTGATTGACCTTGCCGTTGTGTGGGCGGCGTACATATTGGTCTCGCTGGTGATGTTGTTCGCCACTGCTTCGCTCGACGGGGCCGCGCAGGCGGCCATAGCGGTGGCGCTGTTCGTCCTCGTGCTGGTCGGTGGGCCCATCGCGGTCGAGACGCTCTCGCACGGGCGGTCGTTGGGGAAGCTGGCCTGCGGGCTGCGAGTGGTGCGGGACGACGGGGGGCCGATCCGGTTCCGGCACGCGCTGGTGCGCGGGGCCATGGGGGTTGTCGAGATCCTGCTGACGTTCGGGGTCGTGGCCTGCATCGCGTCGCTCGTCTCCGAGCGCGGGCGGCGGATCGGGGATGTGTTCGCGGGGACGCTCGTCGTACGTGAGCGGGTTTCGTCGGGGTGGGCCGCTGCCGTTCCGCCTCCCCCGCCGTGGCTGGTGGGGCGGTTCGCCGGGCTGGACCTGTCGCGCGTTCCGGACGGGCTCTGGCTGGCGGTCCGCCAGTACCTGACGCGGATGGGCCAGCTCGATCCGCAGGTGGGCTGGACGATGTCGGTCCGCCTTGCCGAGGACATGGTGGCCTGTACGGGGGCGCCGCTCCCGGAGGGTGTGCCGCCTGCCGCGTACCTGGCCGGCGTGGTGGGTGAACGTCAGGCCCGTGAAGCGCGGCGGGCGTTCGGGGAGCACGGGCCGGCTGTGGGCATTCCGTCGGGGGCTCGGGGCGCGGGTCCTGGGTCGGCTTGTCCGCCGGTCCACGGGCCCGTTCACCACCCCGCTCACGGCCCGATGCACGGCCCTGCTGAGGGGCCGGTGCACAGCCCGGCTCAGGGCCCGGTGAGCAGTCCCGCTCAGGGCTCGGCGCAGGGGCGGATTCACGAGCCGGTGCATGGTCCCGCCGCGGCTCCGGCTGCCGGGGCCGCGCCTGCGGAACCGGTGCGTTCGACCGGGTTCGCGCCGCCCGCCTAGGCCTGACGGCCCGTCAGCCAGCTACGGCGTGGGGAACGTCGAGGGCGGGGATTCCAGGGACTCCAGCTCGATTCCCGGGGCCGCGAGGACCACGTCGCCGGCGATGTGCACGGTGTGCTGCTCCCCCGTGTCCAGGGCGCTGACCTGGTACTCGTCCACCGTCAGGGGGCCGTTGTCAGTGGCGTGCGCTTCACTTTTCAGCAGGGCCCAGGACTGGTCGATCGTGCGGGGGGCGAGGACCGGGTCCGTGAAGGTGACGAGGCGGACGCGCGTCGTCGTGGACTGGGGGGTGAGGCGGAGCAGACGGGAGGTGGCGACGAGAAAAGCGGGGGAACTGCCGGCGAAGGCGTGGGCGCGCACATTGCCTTCGGTGGCGTGGGTCCCGGAGGGGTCCGTACGGACCCAGGTGACGCCGTCGATCGCGGCGCCTCGTACCTGCCAGGCGGCGGCGTGGAGTTCGAGGCGGATCGGGCGGCCGAGTTCGTCCAGTGCGAGGTCTACGGAGCCCGCGTGGTCTCCGGAGGGGGTGGTGGTCTGGGAGACGTAGCGCCAGCCGGAAGGTCCCGGCGCGCAGTGGAAGTGTTCTTCGCCGAGAGGGGTGTGGTCGTGGGGATCGTGAAGCGAATATCGGCCGCGGGGCATGGGATCTCGGGGTCCTCGGGAGTCAGGTGCTGACTCGGTGTGGAGCGGTAGGAGCAGGCCCCCGTCACGGGGGTGCGGGGGCCTGCCTCAGTACCGATGTCGTGCCGGGTGCCGGTGCCGTGCCGAGACCGAGAGAGCCCGAGCGCCGGCCGGAGCCGCGTGCTCATGCGCCGGCCTCCACGGGCGCCCGTGGAGGCCCGGATGCCCCGGCGGCGCTGCGCGCTCCGGGAGGATGCGCGCTCCGGCCGATGCTGGATGCTCGCGCGGAAGCCCCTCGCTCCGAGCGAAGCGTCTCGCTCCGGTCGGAGCTGCGAGGCTCGGCTGGCGGGCGGTCGCTCCGGCCGGAGTTGAGGGGGCTCGGCTGACAGGCGGTTACTCCGGTCGCAGCTGGGCGCCCCGGCGGAAGCCGCTTGCTGCGGCTGACGCCGGGTGCTCCCGGTGCGGCTGGGTTGCCGGTCGGTGCCGTGCCGGACGCTTGGCGGCCGCGCCGTCAACTCCGGGACTACAGGGGCCAGTTGGGCCCGACGCCCTGTAGTCCTCGGGGTTCGGCTCAGTAGCGGTAGTGGTCCGGCTTGTACGGGCCGTCGACCTCGACGCCGATGTACGAGGCCTGCTCCGGGCGGAGCTCGGTGAGCTTCACGCCCAGCGAGTCCAGGTGCAGGCGGGCGACCTTCTCGTCGAGGTGCTTGGGCAGCACGTAGACGTCGGTCGGGTACTCGGACGGCTTGGTGAACAGCTCGATCTGGGCCAGGGTCTGGTCCGCGAAGGAGTTGGACATCACGAAGGACGGGTGACCGGTCGCGTTGCCGAGGTTCAGCAGACGGCCCTCGGACAGGACGATCAGGACCTTGCCGTCGGCGAAGGTCCAGGTGTGCACCTGGGGCTTGACCTCGTCCTTGACGACGCCAGGGATCTTGGCCAGGCCGGCCATGTCGATCTCGTTGTCGAAGTGGCCGATGTTTCCGACGATGGCCTGGTGCTTCATCTTGGCCATGTCGGCGGCCATGATGATGTCCTTGTTGCCGGTCGTGGTGACGAAGATGTCCGCCTTGTCGACGACCTCGTCCAGGGTCGTGACCTGGTAGCCGTCCATCGCCGCCTGGAGCGCGCAGATCGGGTCGATCTCGGTGATGATCACGCGGGCGCCCTGGCCGCGCAGGGACTCGGCGCATCCCTTGCCGACGTCGCCGTAGCCGCACACGACCGCCGTCTTGCCGCCGATGAGGACGTCGGTGGCGCGGTTGATGCCGTCGATCAGGGAGTGGCGGCAGCCGTACTTGTTGTCGAACTTCGACTTCGTCACGGCGTCGTTCACGTTGATCGCCGGGAAGAGGAGGTCGCCGTCGCGCATCATCTCGTACAGGCGGTGGACACCGGTGGTGGTCTCCTCCGTCACACCACGGATCTCGGAGGCCAGCTGCGTCCACTTCTGGGGGTTCTCACCCAGGGTGCGGTTGAGCAGGGTGAGGATGTGGGCGTACTCCTCGGAGTCGGCCGTCGCCGGGTCCGGGGCCGCGCCGGCCTTCTCGAACTCGACGCCCTTGTGCACCAGGAGCGTGGCGTCGCCGCCGTCGTCCAGAATCATGTTCGGGCCGCCGGTGGGGGTGTTCGGCCAGGTCAGCGCCTGCTCCGTGCACCACCAGTACTCCTCGAGGGTCTCGCCCTTCCAGGCGTAGACCGGGACGCCGGCGGGGGCGTCCGGGGTGCCGTTCGGGCCGACCGCGATGGCGGCGGCGGCGTGGTCCTGGGTCGAGAAGATGTTGCAGGAGGCCCAGCGGACCTCGGCGCCGAGGGCGACCAGGGTCTCGATCAGCACGGCGGTCTGCACGGTCATGTGTAGCGAGCCGGTGATGCGGGCGCCGGCCAGCGGCTGCGTGGCGGCGTACTCCTTGCGGATCGACATCAGGCCGGGCATCTCGTGCTCGGCGAGGTTGATCTCCTTGCGGCCGAAGGCGGCGAGGGAGAGGTCGGCGACCTTGAAGTCCTGGCCGGCGCCGGTGGCGTCAGTCGTCATGGTGAGCTGCTCCTCGTGGGTTGGTTTCGAGGGTGGGTACGGCCGGTCTGCGGGCGCGGCGATGGGCATGGGAGTGCCCGAACGCGCTCGCAGCGCAGTCCGTCGGAGGCCCTCTCTCCCTCGGCCGGATCCACACGGGACCGACCGACCGCCATCAGCAGCGACGTCTGGCTCTGGTCACGAATCTACACCGATCGGCCGAGTGAACCCATGTGTGCCTGGTGAAAGGCACCACCGGAAAACAGCCGGGAGTCGGGACCACAGTCCGGGCCAAACCGGGCCTTACGGACTTTTGATCTGACCCTTACCTCAGGGAAGATGCTTGGGTCGGCCGCGCTCGGGAAACGAGCCGACCGTACGCACCATCCGCGTGACGAGGCGCGAACGAGGCGCGAAGCGTTAGGAGACCCCCACGTGACCAGTCCGGCTAGCGACGGGCAGCGGAAGTTGAAGCTGCTCGCGGTGACCGCCTGTCCGACGGGCATCGCCCACACCTATATGGCCGCCGAGAAGCTGGCCCAGGCAGCGGCGGCGCTCGGCATCGAGATGAAGGTGGAGACGCAAGGTTCCATCGGGGCCGAGAACGTGCTCGATGACAACGATGTCAGAGAGGCCGACGGGATCATCATCGCGGCCGACAAGGACGTCGCGCTCGATCGGTTCGCCGGCAAGAAGGTGCTGAGCGTGCCGGTCGCCGACGGCATCCACCGGCCCGAGGAGCTCATCGAGCAGGTGCGGAGCGCGCCCGTGCACGAGGGCGGCGCGGCCGGCGGTGGGGGCGCCGGGAGCGGCGGCGGGGGTGGCAAGGAGCGCAGTGCCGCGTACAAGGCGCTGATGAACGGTGTCTCGCACATGATCCCGTTCGTGGTGGTCGGCGGTCTGCTGCTGGCCGTCTCGATCGCGCTGGGCGGGCACACGACGGCGAAGGGGATCGAGTTCGACAAGGACTCGTTCTGGTTCTACGTCAACGCGCTCGGTGGGCTCGGCTTCAAGCTGATGCTGCCGATCTTCTCCGGGTACATCGCGTTCGCGCTCGGCGACCGGCCCGCGCTGGTGCCGGGCATGATCGGCGGGTTCCTCGCGTACGACGGGGTCAACATCTACGGTGCCGACGCCAACGCGGGGTTCCTCGGGGCCATCGCGACCGGCTTCCTCGCCGGATACCTGGTGGTGTGGATCCGCAAGGTCAAGGTGCCCAAGTTCGTCCAGCCGATCATGCCGATCATCGTGATCCCGATCCTGTCGACGCTGGCGCTGGGCCTGTTCTACATCTACGTGATCGGGCAGCCGATCTCCTGGCTGTTCACGCATCTCACCAGCTGGCTGAACGGCATGACGGGGTCGAGTGCGATCGTGCTCGGTGCGCTGATCGGTCTGATGATCGCGTTCGACATGGGCGGACCTGTCAACAAGACGGCGTTCCTTGTCGCCGTGGGCCTGATCGGCACGAACAACGCGGTCATGGGTATGGCCGCGGCGGCGATCCCGGTCATGCCACTCGGTCAGGGGCTTGCCACGTTGCTGCGGCGCAAGCTGTACAGCGACCAGGAGCGGGAGACCGGTATCGCGGCGCTGTTCATGGGCTTCTTCGGCATCTCGGAGGGTGCCATCCCCTTTGCCGCGGCGCGGCCCGCTCAGGTCATCCCCGCGAACATGCTGGGTGGCGCGGTGGCCGGTGCGGTCGCGGGCGTGGCCGGGGTGACGGATTCCGTTCCGCACGGCGGACCGATCGTCTCGCTGTTCGGGGCCGTCGGAGGCGCGGCGATGTTCTTCCTCGCCATCGCCATCGGTACGGCTGTCACCGCGTTGACCACGAACGCGTTGATCGACCTCAAGGGGCGCAAGGCTTCTCGACGGGGTGACGTCGCGGTCGCGGCGGGTGCCGGCTCCGTTGCGGGTGGCTCTGCCGGTGGTTCGTCGGTTCCCGAGCCGGTTCTGGCGGGGGTCGGTTCTGGGGCTGGGTCCGGGTCGGGTGTCGGGGCGGGAGCGCTCGCCCCTGTCGCGGAGCCTTCCGCGGAAGCTTCCGCCGAGCCGTCCAGTGCGGTCGCGCCCGAGGTGCTGTCCGGGTATCTGACCGAACGGACCGTCAGGGTTCGGCTCGCCTCGCACGACAAGGAGGCCGCGATTCGGGAGATGGCCGAGATGCTGGCCTCCACCGGGAACGTGCGGGACGTCGACGAGCTCGTACGGGTCGCGCTCGCGCGGGAGGCTCAGGGGACGACCGGGCTCGGCGAGGAGATCGCCATTCCGCATGCCAAGACGGATGCGGTGTCGTCGCCGACGGTGGGGTTCGCGCGGTCCGCCGAGGGCATCGAGTGGGGGTCCCTCGACGGGACTCGGGCCAAGCTCATCTTCATGATCTCCGTACCGGAGGCCGCGGCGGGGGACGAGCATCTGCGGATCCTGGCGTTGCTGTCGCGGAAGCTGATGGATCCGGGGTTCCGGGGGCGGCTGGTGGAGGCGCCGGACTCGGCGGCGGTCCTGGAGGTGCTGGGCGAGATTCGGTAGGGGCCGAGGTGGGGGTGGGGAGTTCTTTGCCCCACCCCCGCCCCGCCCCGCCCCTTCCCTGGACCCTTCGGGGAATGGTGGGCTCCCGGGGAAAGGTGGGGGCCTTCCCGGAGATTGTCGGGCGGGCTCCGCCCGGTGGTCCCAGGCGGGTGGGAGCCCCGGCAGCGATCGGGCGGAGCCCCCATTCGCACACCCACCGGGCGAAGCCCCGGCCCAGCACCCCCTGAGGGACCGTCTCCGGCCCCCGGAGGGCAGGGCGGCCCCCGGAGCCGGTTCCGGAAATGCCGACGGGCCCGGGCTCTTCCGGCGCTTGCCGGTCGGGCCCGGGCCCGTCAATGCGTCGGGCCCCAGGCCCGTCGAGGTGCTGCTCGGAGGGTCACTGGCCGCCGGGGGTTGCCTTCGGGTCGGGGCCCGCCGCTGCTTCTTCCGCGCTGTAGATGTCCGGTTCCAGGTAGATGACGCGCGCGATCGGGACCGCCTCGCGGATTCGGGTCTCCGCCGCGTTGATCGCCGTGGCCACCTCCTGGGCCGTGTCGTCGTGCTGGACGGCGATCTTGGCGGCCACCAGGAGTTCCTCGGGGCCGAGGTGCAGGGTGCGCATGTGGATCAGCGAGGTCACCGTGTCGCCGTCCACGATGGCCGCCTTGATCTTCTCCACGTCGTCCGCGCCGGCCGATTCGCCGAGCAGCAGGGACTTGGTCTCCGCCGCCAGGACGAGGGCGATGAGGATCAGCAGGATGCCGATGCACAGCGTGCCGATGCCGTCCCAGACGCCGTCGCCGGTGGCCAGCGCGATGCCGACGCCCGCGAGGGCGAGGACCAGACCGACCAGGGCGCCGAAGTCCTCCAGGAGGACCACCGGGAGTTCGGGGGCCTTGGCCCGGCGGATGAACTGCTTCCAGGAGAGGCCGCCCCTGGTGACGTTCGACTCCTTGATCGCCGTACGGAAGGAGTAGCCCTCCGCGATGATGGCGAAGACCAGCACGCCGACCGGCCAGTACCAGGCCTCGATCGCGTGCGGGTGCTTGATCTTCTCGTAGCCCTCGTAGACGGCGAACATGCCGCCGATCGAGAACAGGACGATCGAGACCAGGAACGCGTAGATGTAGCGCTCGCGGCCGTAGCCGAAGGGGTGTTGGGGCGTCGCCTCGCGCTTGGCCTTCTTGCCGCCGAGCAGCAGCAGGCCCTGGTTGCCGGAGTCGGCGACCGAGTGGACGCTCTCCGCGAGCATCGACGACGAACCGCTGAACAGGAACGCCACGAACTTCGCCACCGCGATGGCGAGGTTGGCGCTCAGCGCCGCCACGATGGCCTTGGTTCCGCCTGACGCGCTCATGGAGTTGCCGTCTTCCCTTCGTCGGTGGCCGTCTGCGGGGGCCGGCCAACGCCGGACCCCGCGGCGGCACATTGTTACATCAGGCAACCACGGTGGCGCGGAACACCGTTCCCGTACCGGACAGTTCGGACTTTTCCTCTGCTGGCACGAATACGGCCGCGCCCGGGGTCAGTGTCAATCCCCCGACCGAGGGGCTGCCCGCGGTGCACAGGACGATCTGCGGGGTCGCCGCGGTCAGTTCGGTGGGCGCCGCGCCTTCCGCCCGTACGAACCGGGACAGGCGGAACTCGTCGATCGGGGTCTCGTACAGCTCCTCTCCCGACGGCGAGGCCTCGGGGCGCAGCACGCCCGGGTCGGTCGGCTCGAAGCGTACGACGCGCAGCAGTTCGGGTACGTCGACGTGCTTGGGGGTCAGGCCGCAGCGCAGCACGTTGTCGGAGTTGGCCATGATCTCCACGCCCATGCCGCTGAGGTAGGCGTGCGGCACTCCGGCGCCGAGGAACAGGGCCTCGCCAGGCTGGAGTTGGACGTAGTTGAGCAGCATCGCCGCCAGGACGCCCGGGTCGCCGGGGTAGTGGTGCGCGAGGGAGGCGTACGCGCTGTACTGGGCGCCGCCGAGGCGTTCGCACGCGGCGGCGGCCTCGGCCACCGTCGCCGCCATCTCCTCGCGGTCCGCGGTCAGTACGGCGGTGAGGACCTCGCGCAGGGCCGCCTCCACGGGGTGGGCGAGCAGCAGGTCGGCGTACGGCTTGAGCGAGTCGACATCGAGGGCGGCGAGGGTGCGCGCGGCCTCCTCCGGGGTGCGGAAGCCGCACAGGCCCTCGAACGGCGTGAGCGCGCAGATGAGTTCGGGCTTGTGGTTGGCGTCCTTGTAGTTGCGGTGCGGGGCGTCGAGGGGGACCCCTGCCCGCTCCTCGGCCTCGTAGCCCTCCTTGGCCTGCGCGAGGTCGGGGTGGACCTGGAGGGAGAGGGGGGCGCCGGCGGCCAGGAGCTTGAGGAGGAAGGGCAGCCGGGGGCCGAACCGGGCCACCGCGGCGCGGCCGAGCTCGCCCGCCGGGTCCGCCGCGATCACGTCCGACAACGATGTCGCGCCCTGGCCGCGGTCGAGCCGCGAGGGGGCTCCGGGGTGGGCACCCATCCACATCTCGGCCTGCGGCTCGCCGGTGGGATCGGTGCCGAGGAGGTCCGGGATCAGGGTGGTGGAGCCCCAGGCGTAGGGACGGATGGTGTTGGTGAGACGGTCCATGGGTCGTCCTGTGTTCGCTTTCAGTTTCCGGTTCGTCCGGTTCATCCGGTTCGGTTCGCGTCGGCTCGGACTGAACCGTTCCGGTTCGGACCGAACCCGGCCCCGCCCGGTTCGCGCGAGCGGGGCCGGATCGACGTCAGGTCGACGCGATGGTCAGATAGACCGTCGCGAAGTCGGTGATGGCGAGGAGTTCGGCGAGGCATTCGAGCTCGGTGCCCTCCTCGGGTTCGAGCTCGCTGATCGGGGTGTCATGGCTCAGCGCGAGTTCGCGGGCGGCCGGGGCGGCGGAGAGGCCGCCGGTGGGGCGGTCGCGCAGCAGGACGACCCGGGCGTGCAGCCGCTCGCGCTCGTCGACGCGGTCGCGGAAGAAGTCGTCCGGGTCGGCGCCGGCGGCGAGCGAGCCCGCGAGCAGCACTCCGTGCGCGGGCAGCGCCTCGGGCAGTGCGGCGGCGAGCGCGGCGTGGCCGGACAGCTCGCTCAGCACGGCGGCGAACCGGCGTCCGGCCGGGGCCGCGCCCACGCCCTCGGTCCAGATCAGCGGCAGCGACTCGGCGAGCTCGAAGGCGAGCATCTTCGCGGGGTTGCTGTACATGGCGATCGCCGGGCCGCAGCGCTCGGCGGTGCGGTCGAGGCGGGCGGCGATCTTCTCGATGGTCTCGGGGGGCGCGCTCAGCAGGCCGACCCGGTCGAGCAGCGCGAGCAGGGGGGTGAAGAGCGACCACAGCGCGCCCGGGCTCGCGGCGGACATCTCCGCCTCGTCGGGCTCGAAGGGCGCCGACGCCATGGGGACGACCAGGCCGTGCACACCGTCCACGGCCTCCGCGAGCGGGGAGCGTCGGGGGGCCACGGCGACGACGTTGCAGCCCCTGCGGTAGGCCTGCTCGGCGAGGAGGGCGAGGCCCGGTTCGCTGCCGTCGGTGGTGGTGACGAGCAGCAGGTCGACGGAGCCGGCCCAGCCCGGCAGGGTCCAGCGCAGGGCGCCTGCGGCGGGCGCGACGCCGGTGGATTCGAGGCGGGTGACCGGGGCCGAGGCGCCCGCGAGCGCCGTGACCAGGTCGGCCACGCCGGCCGCCGCGGTGCCGGGTCCTGCGATCAGTACGGACCGGGGGCGGCCCTCCGGCTTCAGCTCGGCGATACCGGCCTCCGCCGCGTGCCGGGCCGCGGTGCGGACGCGGGCGCCCGCCTCCGCGGCGCCGCGGAGCAGTCCACGGCGGTCGGCCCGTGCGAGGGCTTCCGGATCGTCGAGCAGCGACTCGTCGAGCATGGGGGTCGGCCTCCGGCTCTGCTGGGGTGTACCGGGACTGCGCGGGCGGGGCTCGTACCCGGCTCAGGCGGGGCGGCGGGCCTCGTCCACCAGAAGGACCGGGATGCCGTCGCGCACGGGGTAGGCGAGGCCGCAGTCCTTGCCGGTGCAGATCAGCTCGGGCTCGTCCGCCGAGGTCGCGTCGCTGAGCGGCGCGTGACAGGCCGGGCAGGCGAGGATCTCGAGGAGGCCGGCTTCGAGCGGCATGGGGTTCCCTTCGGCGGTACTTCGTTCCGTGGTGCCGCGTTCCGTACGCGTACGGAACGCGCGCGGGGTCTGGCCAGGTCAGCCTACCGCCGGGGTCGGCGGGTTGCGTGTCCGGTGAAGGGGGTGACTCCTGGGGGTCGCCGCCCCGTGCGGGCGGTGGGGCGTGGGCAGCCCGGCCGCCCACGCCCCACCCTTACGGCCCGGCCCCCGAAGGGCGGTCCGGGTCAGCCCCGGACGATCGCCAGGACCTCGTCCCGCACCTTCGCCGTCGTCGCCTCGTCCCGCGCCTCGACGTTCAGGCGCAGCAGCGGCTCGGTGTTGGAGGCGCGGAGGTTGAACCACCAGTCCTGGGCGGTGACGGTCAGGCCGTCCAGCTCGTCCAGGGTGAGGCCCTCTTGGCCCTCGTAGGCGGCGCGGACCGCGGCCGCGCGGCCGGCCTGGTCGTCGACCGTGGAGTTGATCTCGCCGGAGCCGGCGTAGCGGTCGTACTGGGCGACGAGCGCGGAGAGCGTGCCCTCCTGGCCGCCCAGCGCGGCCAGGACGTGGAGCGCGGCCAGCATGCCGGTGTCCGCGTTCCAGAAGTCGGCGAAGTAGTAGTGCGCGGAGTGCTCGCCGCCGAAGATCGCGCCGGTGGCCGCCATCTCCTGCTTGATGAAGGAGTGGCCGACGCGGGTGCGGACGGGGGTGCCGCCGTTCTCGCGGACGACCTCGGGGACGGACCAGGACGTGATCAGGTTGTGGATCACGGTGCCGCCGGGGTGGCGGGCGAGTTCGCGCGCCGCGACCAGGGCGGTGATCGCGGAGGGCGAGACCGGCTCGCCCCTCTCGTCGACGACGAAGCAGCGGTCGGCGTCGCCGTCGAAGGCGAGGCCCAGGTCGGCGCCCTCGGCGATGACGCGGGCCTGGAGGTCCACGATGTTCGCCGGGTCCAGCGGGTTGGCCTCGTGGTTGGGGAACGTGCCGTCGAGCTCGAAGTACATCGGGACCAGGTCCAGGGGCAGGCCCTCGAACACGGTGGGCACGGTGTGCCCGCCCATGCCGTTGCCCGCGTCGACCACGACCTTCAGGGGGCGGATGGCGGTGAGGTCGACGAGGGACTTGAGATGGGCCGCGTAGTCCGTCAACGTCTCGCGCTCGACGATCGTGCCCGCCTTCGGCGCGACGGCCGGGGCGCCCTGCTCGGACCACCGCTCGACCAGTTCGCGGATCTCGGCGAGGCCGGTGTCCTGGCCGACCGGGGCGGCGCCCTTGCGGCACATCTTGATGCCGTTGTACTGGGCCGGGTTGTGCGAGGCGGTGAACATCGCGCCCGGCAGGTCCAGCGCGCCGGAGGCGTAGTACAGCTGGTCCGTGGAGCAGAGGCCGATGAGGGTGACGTCCGCGCCGAGGGCGGCCGCGCCGCGCGCGAAGGCCGCCGAGAGGCCGGGCGACGAGGGCCGCATGTCGTGGCCGACGACGATGGCGTCGGCCTCCGTCACGGTGACGAAGGCGGCGCCGAACAGCTCGGCAAGCGACTCGTCCCACTGATCCGGCACCACTCCGCGGACGTCGTACGCCTTCACGATCTGCGACAGATCAGCAGCCACGGCCCAACCTTCCCTGATGTCGTCGCCGACGCCCTCCGTGGGGCGCCGACCGGGCTCCCAAACTACCCGGCGCCGGCTGGGCGCAGGCCATAGCTTCGGTGGACCGGCGGCCGACTGTGCCAACTCGGCCGCGATACCTGTGGGGTTGACGGCGGCGACGGGTGCCGGGTCAGGAGTCGGGCGAGCGCAGGACGCGCAGATGCCCTCGGCGGCCGACCTCGACGGGGTCCGCCGCGCGCGCTCCGCCGGCCTCGGCGGCACGCTCCTGGGGGCGGGCGGCCTCCCGCACGGCGTTGGCAAGCGCTTCCAGATCGTCGCCGCTGGGGCGGGCCGGGGCGGAGGCGTCGGTCAGGCGGACGACCTCCCAGCCACGGGGCGCGGTCAGGCGCTCGCCGTGCTCGGCGCACAGGTCGTAGCAGTGGGGTTCGGCGTAGGTGGCGAGCGGACCGAGAACTGCGGTCGAGTCCGCGTAGACGTACGTCAGTGTCGCGACGGCAGGGCGGCCGCACGCGGTGCGCGAACAGCGACGTACAGGGCTCACGACGTTGGACGGTACCGCACTCTTGACCGGGCCGCGACGACTCCCCACCAGCTCACTCCCCCGTGTCGCGGTGTGAGCTCGGGCACAGGGGCCGCCGGAGCAACTGCGCTGACCTGCACGGGAACAGAGAGCCACGAGTGGTTACCGGCCTTCTGGCGGGCCCCACTTGGGAACGATTCGGTCAAACCACGCCAAATGCCAGGTGTCGCACGGGCCGGTAACCGCTCTCACGCGTGGCCGAAACGGTCATCCGGCGACATGGCCCGGACCCGGGGTACCCAGGGCCCCGACATGGGGCCCGCGAGGCCGTCGCCGCGATCCCCGACGGGCCCGGAGAGCTACGCTGCGTCAGTGATGGACAGCTCCAGCTCAGCCGAAGGAACTGGCTCCCGATCGGGGCCCCGGCGCCGCGACCGGCACGGCCGTGGCATGCGCGGGCCCGTGGCTCCGCCCCAGGTGCCGCTGTCGGCCAGCAGGGCCGAGACCTTCCGCGATCTCGTACTCGACTCCGTGGAGCGCCTGGAGCGGCGCTGGCCGCAGCTCGCGGAAGTGGAGTTCCTGGTCACCGACGTACCGTTCAAGGAGTCCGCCGGCGGCGCCGACGACGACGGGGACTCGGCCTGGAGCGACGAGGCGGTGCCGCTGGGGCGCGCCCTCACGGCCGGCAAGGACCACCCGGCGCGGATCCTGGTCTACCGCAGGCCGGTCGAGATCCGCACCAAGAGCAGGGACGAGCGGGCCCTGCTCGTCCACGAGGTCGTGGTCGAGCAGGTCGCCGAACTCCTGGGCCTGGCACCGGAGTCGGTGGACCCCCGGTACGGCCAGGACTGACTCCTCCTACGACTCCCGCGCCCGCTACTTGCCCAGGACCGTGAGGTCCTGGGAGGCGGCCGGCACCGCGACCGTGCCCTTGTCGTCGGCCAGTGTCTGCACCGTGAACATCGGCACGCCGTCCTGGGGGATCGCCAGGGTGCGCGCGGCGTAGACGGGGCCGCCGGCCGGATCGGGCTCGACGGTCAGCGCGTACGAGCCCTTGAGGCCGGACGGCACCTGCGGGTCGACCGCGAGGGTGGTGCCGGCCTTCACGGTGTACGTCTTGGACTGCGGCTCGCCGCCCTCGGTACCGGCCGAGGAGGTGACCTTCACGGTGGCGTCCTTGGTGCCCGGCGCCGTGAGCGCGAGCGTGGACGCCTTGTCCCGGTTGTCGGTGACCGTCGCGCGGGTGCCGACCGGGGCCGCCGCCTGGATGAAGCCGATCTCCTGCTTGTCGCCGGTGCCCCGGACCACGCGCAGCGCGGCGACCACCGGAGTGCCGCCGTCCGCATTCGGGGTGAGGATCAGGGAACCCGGCTCGCCCCGTGTGACGTTCTTCAGATCGAAGGACGCCGTCATCCCCGACTTCACGTGGATGGTGTCGAGGCCCGCCGGTGTGAAGCTGCCCCCCTTGCCCGCCAGCTTCACCTTGAGGTCCGCGTCGTCCGCGCCCGGGGCGTGGACGATCAGGCGGACGTCGGTGGCGTCGCCCGGGATGCCCGGAAGCACCTGGGAGGCGGCCGGTTCCGCCGAGGCGGGCAGCCAGTCCGCGCCCGCCTTCGCGTCGGTGGCCTGCACCACCGCGCCGACCCGGCCGGCCCGGGTGGTGACGTGCACCGTCAGATCGTCGGCCACCGTGCCGGTCAGCGTGGAGAGGAGAACGGGAACGCTCGACCTGGCGGGGATCGTGATGCCCTCGCCGGTGTCGGCCTTGATGGCGCCGTCCTTGCCGAAGAGCTCGATGTCGGCCACGGCCGCGGTGTCGTCCGGGTTGGTCAGATGGACGTAGTCCTGACGGTCCTTGGCCGTGGAGGCGCCGGGGAACCAGAAGTCGGCGTCCGGCGCGGTGCAGTTGGTGCCGAGCAGGGCACGCCCGACTCCCCCGGTGATCTGGGTGGTCTGCTGGGCGGCCCAGCCCGGCGCGAGCGGTCCGTCGGCCGAGCCGGTGAGGGCCGGTGCGTCGGCGCCGTTCACGGTGGCGGAGGCCGGCTTGCCGGGCTCCTTGAGGGTGATGACGGGCTTGTCGGACGCGGGCTTGTCGGAGGCCTTCTTGCCCTTGCCGTCCTTGCCCTTGTCGGTGGCGGGCGCGCCGGAGTCGGCGGGCGGCGGCACCGCCGGGGTCAGCACCGCCGTGCCCGGCTTGCCCGGCGAGCCGCCCTGGGCCGCCCCCTTGGGCGTGAACGCCGTGTACGTCGTCTGGGCGAGGTCGGAGGTGCTGGGCGCCGGGCACAGCAGGCTGGAGCGTTCGACGGGCAGCCGGGCCGGGGCCTTGGCCCCGGTGTCGGCCGAGCCGCCGGGCGCGGTGAGCGAGGCGAAGCCGGTCAGGGCGGCGAGCGCGACGGCCCCCGCGGCGAGGGAGAGGGTGGTGCTCTTCACTGCTGGCTCCCGTCGGGGCGGTGCGGCGGCTGCTGCTGTTGCTCGGGGTGCTCGGGCGGATACCCGTAGCCGTACGGGTCGTACTGCTCATCCGGCGGCAACTGCCCGGCCCCCGGCTGCCGGGGGTCGTAACCCTGCTGGGGCTGCCCGTCGGCGTACTGGCCCTGCCCGAACTGGCCGTCCGCGCCCGGGACTTGGGGATAGCCGCCGTCGGGGTAGGGCTGCTGCTCGGGGTAGGGGGCCTGGGCGTACTGGCCGTCGGGGTACTGGCCTTCGGAGTGTCGGCCGTCGGAGTACTGACCCTCCGGGTACTCGCCCTCGGAGTACTGCCCGTCCGAGTACTGGCCCTCGGGGTACTGCCCGTCGGGGTACTGCTGATAGCCGGGGTACTGCTGCTGGTACGGGTCGTAGCTCTGCTGGGCCTGTTGGCCGTGCTCGGCGGCGTCGGCCGGGGAGGTGGTGGCGTACTGCGCCGCGTCCCACTCCCCGTACGCGGGCTGCGCGGGCACCTCGGCCCCCGGGGCGGCCTGTTCAGCGTCCGGGGCCTCGGCGGCCTCGGCCTGGGCGCGGAGCCTGCGGGCCCGGCGGCCCTCGCCCGCGACGGGCTGTGCGGGGACGGCCGCGAGGGCCTCCTCCGCCTCGGGCAGGTCGTCGTCGATCTGGCGGCGCCGGCCGGGCAGGGCGAGGACGAGCAGGACGAGGGCGAGCGCGGCCTGGGTCCAGATCCACAGGGTGTGGATGAACGGGGCGTCGTAGGTGACGTCCAACTTGCCCGCGTCCGCGGGCAGTTCGAAGCCCTGGGCCCAGCCGTCGACGGTGGTCTTCTTGAGCGCCTTGCCGTCGAGGGTGGCGGTCCAGCCGGGGGCGGCCTTGTCGGCGATGCGCAGGACGCGGCCCGCCTCGCCGGCCGGGACCTTGGTGTGGATGTCGACGGGGTCGGCGGCGACCGGCAGGCTCTCGCCGCCCTTCGCCGGGACGATCACGGCACGGGCGACCTGGCGGTCCACCCGCCACAGCGCGCTGCCGTCGAGCTGGCTGAGCCGGCTGAGGCCGGGCGTGGCGTCCAGGGTGCGGCCGAACGACCGGGGGGCGCCGTCGCGCACCAGCACATAGCGCACGGCGAATCCGCTGAGCTGGCTCGACTGGTCGGCGCCGGAGCCCGCGACGAGGTTGGAGACGACCTTGCCGAGCCCGGCGTCACCGGCCCCGGACGCGGCGAGTTCGGCGTCGCCGAGCTGTCCGCCCGAGCCGCGCACCAGGGTGTAGGCGACCTTGGCGGGCGAGGTGCCGCCGAGGACCAGGGTGCGGGCCTGGTCGCGGGTGCCGCTCTCCTCGGCGACGAACGCCGGCACCTGCACCGGGTCGCGCCGCTTCAGCGGGCCGTCGGCGCCGCCGATCATCCAGTTGGCGGCGGAGTAGACGGGGCCGAGCGCGGCCGCGAGCGCGATGAGCGCGGCGACCGGCTGGCGCCAGCCGAAGCCGTGCCCGGCGACCCGGGTGCGGCCGTTCTCGGCGCCGAGCGCGCCGGCGGCGAGCAGCGCGAGCCCGTAGACGAGGGTCGCGGGGCCCGCCCAGGCGCTGCGGTTGGACAGGATCGCGAAGAGGAAGCCGGTGAGCGCGACCACCCAGGCGGTGCGGATCGCGAAGGTGCGCTCCGAGCGCAGCAGGGCCGCGAGCGCCGCCCCGACGAGCCCGATGAGCACGAGCCCGCCGACGGTCTTGGCCCCGCCGGGGCTGGCCCCGAGCAGGTCGAGCGCGCCGGCCGAGCCGTCGCCGTACTCCAGGCCCGCTTCCCGCAGGAAGCCGGACGGGCCGGTCAGGAGGGTGAGCGACCAGGGCGCGAGCATCAGGACCGGGGTGCCGACGGCGGCCAGGAAGCGCAGCCCGTACGCCGTGATGTCACCCCGGCGCAGCGCGAGCACCCCGATGCCGAGCAGCACCGCGACCGGCCACACCACGGGGGTGAACGCCATGGCGATGGTCAGGAGCAGGGCGTACGTCCAGGTGGCGCGCCAGCTGCCGCGCGCCCCCTCGCCGCGGAACCCGGCGGCGCTCACGCCGGCCCGGGCGATCAGCGGCAGCAGGACGGCCAGGACGGCGGTGCCGAGGCGGCCCGTGGCGAGCGCGCCGGTCGCGGCGGGCAGGAAGGCGTAGGCGATGGCGGCCCAGGCGCGCAGCTGGCGCGACGCGACGAGCGGGCGGGACGCGAAGTAGGCGGTGAGTCCGGCCAGCGGGACCGAGCAGACCAGGAGCAGGGTCAGCGCGAAGCCGGTCGAGCCGAAGCACAGGGCGGAGAGCACCGCGATGATCGCGAGGTACGGCGGCGCGGTCTGGGTGCCGCCGGCGCCGACGGGGTGCCAGGCGTCGGCGTACCGGCCCCACAGGCTGCCGATGGCGTCGGGCGCGGGCAGCAGGGCGCCGCCCATGAGGGTGCCGCCGCCGAGCAGGTTGCGGCAGGCGACGAGGGAGACGAGCAGGAGGAGCGCGAAGAGGACCGGCGCGGGTTTACGGGCGATCTTCTTCAGGCGGGCGAACTGCTCGATCTCCAGGAAGTCGGCGTCGTCGCCGCCGGGGCCCGACTCGACGGCTCCGTGCCGGGAGCCGCCGGTGTCCTCGGTGCCGGCGCCCAGGCTGCCCGCCACCGATTCGACGGTGGCGCGGATGGTGGCGCCGGGCGGCGGGAACAGCGGGCGCAGCTCGCTCGCCTCGACGCCGCTCCTGCCGCGCTGTTTGCGTGCGGCGAGGATCCGGCCCGGCCGCAGCAGGGTGCCGAAGAGGCCCATGACCTCGTCGACGGCCTGGCCCGGCACCTTGCCCACGAGGTAGGCGACGGTCCGCAGGAGCGTGCCGACCACGATGCGCAGCAGCACGTAGGGGAGCAGCGCGGGACGGGAGTTGACGAGCATGGTGTAGACGGCGCCGGCCTTGTCGACCCGGTGCGGGTTCACGACCGAGCGGCCCGCGCAGTCGACGGTGCGGCGCTCGCGGGCGGCGGCCTCGGCGTGGCGGACCGCGGCGTCGGGGGCGACGAGCACGGTGTGCCCGGCGGCGTGCGCGCGCCAGCACAGGTCGACGTCGTCGCGCATCAGGGGCAGTCTGCGGTCGAAGCCGCCGAGCTCCTCCCACACGTCGCGGCGGACCAGCATGCCCGCGGAGGACACCGAGAGGACGGGGCGCACCTGGTCGTGCTGGCCCTGGTCCTGCTCGCGCCGGTCCAGGCCCGTCCAGCGGCGCCCGCTGTGGGCGATGGAGACGCCCACTTCGAGGAGTTGCTTGCGGTCGTACCAGCCGCGCAGCTTGGGGCCGACGATCGCGGCGTGCTCGTTGGAGTCGACGACGCGCAGCAGTTCGGCGAGCGCGTCGGGCTCGGGCGCGCAGTCGTCGTGCAGCAGCCAGAGCCACTGCACGGGCTCGCCGTAAGGGAGTTCGGGCAGGTCGTAGCTGTCGTCGCGCCAGGTGCGCGAGACGGGGTCCCAGCCGCTGGGGCGCTTGAGGTAGGGCAGTTCCTCGGGGCCGAGCACGGGTGCGGTGCGGGCGGCCTCCTCGACGGCGGCGCCGAACCCGGTGCGGCGGGCGAGGTGCAGGACGCGTTCGGCGCCGAGCGCCTCGGTGACCAGGCGCGCGGAGTCGTCGGCGCTGCCGGTGTCGGCGGCGTAGGCGTTCTGCACGGGGCGTTCCTGGCCGAGGAGTCCGGCCAGGACGTCGGGGAGCCAGCGCGCCCCGTCGTGCGAGACGACGACGGCGGTGACGACGTGTCGGGGGAACTCGGGAGTCGCGGCCGCCTCGTACGGGGCCGTCGACTGACTGTGCACGGACATCGAGGTACGGGCCCCTCCGCCCCAAAAGGCTGCTGTGCTGACTGCGGTCGGCGCGGCCGGTGTTGCGAGACGGGCTCTGACGTGAAACCGGAGTGCCGTGGACAGCGCCCCACACTAACGGCTGCCACACAAACGGTCCGCCGCCTGCGGACGGGACGCAGGGGGCGGACCGTTGGTTGTGTACGGAGTTGGGCGGTTTGGTCGCCCGAGGGGAGGTCGCCGGGGGTCAGGCGGCGGACCTCCGCGGACCGCGAAGCGGACTCAGACCGCGGCCTTCTTCAGGCGGCGGCGCTCACGCTCGGACAGGCCGCCCCAGATGCCGAACCGCTCGTCGTTGGCGAGTGCGTACTCGAGGCATTCCGAGCGGACTTCGCAGGCGAGGCAGACCTTCTTGGCCTCCCTGGTGGAGCCGCCCTTTTCGGGGAAGAAGGATTCGGGGTCGGTCTGGGCGCAGAGGGCCCGCTCCTGCCAGCCCAGCTCCTCTTCGGCCTCGTCGACCAGCAGTTCCTGAAACAGCTCGGTCATGTGCGCCCCTCGTCTGTCTTTGCTGCCCCGTGATGTTGCCGTTACCGAATCCGGCCGAACGACACGAGTGAAATTACAAGTGCGCGGATCCGGGCCAGTCAAGCCGAGATCTGCTATTGGGCCCCGTATTCACTCTGCGGAACCAAGGCTATGCGGAAAGTGTTCAAATCGGCAAAAAGGTGACACATGCCACCGGCCCACGCCACCGTCGCTTCCCGCCGATCCACTCGACTCCGGCTCGACTGTGACTACAGAGGAGGACGAGACGAGTGTTGATCTTGTTGCGCCAGTACCCAGAAAGCGGCCCGGATCACATTCCGATCACGAGAAGACAACGGCGTTTAATACGCGGTTGCTGCGCCACATCTCCCGCCCCGCGACTGCACAAACCTTTCTCCGGGCCCAGTAACCGGATGAGGTGAAACAATGCCGCCAAATCGGTCATTGGGTTGACAACGCACCCACCGACCCGGTCTCCTGGATCGCATGTCAGCCACCTCAGCGCACCGAGCGACCCACGTCCGTGGGTTCCGCAGCGCTGTCCAGGCTCGCTGTTGCTGTTCCAGCTGTTGATCGCGCACCTCGTCCTTCCCGTGCGCTCCAGCTCCTCCCCACGCCTTCCCTGAGACGCCCCGCGTCCGGGCGGCCGCCGTCTCCGCTCTCCGCGGGACATCTCATCTGCGACACCCCAGCACTTCTGCCGAGGAACCCCCGCACCATGAACAGCAGCCACAGCGACCTCCAGATCGCCGGCGACATCCTGGAGGTCCAGCACCTCCTGCAGCCCGCCCGCGAGCACCCCGCCACGGTCGCCGAGTTCGTCGGGCTCGCCCGCGCCATCGCCGCCGACCGCTCCCAGTGGGAACACCTGGTCCAGTACGACGCGGTCTCGCGCTGGTACCACCGGCTGCGCACGGGGCCCGGCTACGAGGTCTGGCTGCTCTCCTGGGTGCCCGGGCAGGGCAGCGGCGCCCACGACCACGGCGCGTCGTCGGGCGTACTGACCGTCCTGAACGGCGAGTTGACCGAGCGCACGGACCGTGGCGTACGGCGGCTGGCCGGGGGGTCCCAGCGGGTGTTCGCGCCGGGTTACGTCCACGACGTCGTCAACGACTCGCTGGAGCCGGCCGTCAGCCTGCACGTCTACTACCCGGGCCTGACCGACATGGCGATGTACGCCGGCGAGGCCTCCCCGGCGGCCCAGGATGTCGTACCCGCCTGACAGACTGCTGTTCATGCGCATTGTGGTCTTGGCAGGCGGCATCGGTGGTGCCCGCTTCCTCCGTGGTCTCAAGTCCGCCGCCCCCGACGCGGACATCACCGTGATCGGCAACACCGGTGACGACATCCATCTGTTCGGGCTCAAGGTCTGCCCCGACCTCGACACCGTGATGTACACCCTGGGCGGTGGCATCAACGAGGAGCAGGGCTGGGGGCGTACGGACGAGTCCTTCACGGTGAAGGAGGAGCTGGCCGCGTACGGCGTGGGCCCCGAGTGGTTCGGGCTCGGCGACCGGGACTTCGCGACCCACATCGTCCGTACGCAGATGCTCGGCGCGGGCTACCCGCTGAGCTCCGTCACCGAGGCGCTGTGCGCCCGCTGGCAGCCCGGGGTCCGTCTCATCCCGATGTCCGACGACCGCGTCGAGACGCATGTGGCCGTCGACGTGGACGGCGAGCGCAAGGCCGTCCACTTCCAGGAGTACTGGGTGAAGCTGCGGGCCTCCGTGGACGCGCAGGCCGTGGTGCCGGTCGGCGCCGAGCAGGCCAAGCCCGCGCCCGGCGTCCTGGAAGCCATCGCCGCGGCCGACGTCATCGTCTTCCCGCCGTCCAACCCGGTCGTCTCGGTCGGCACCATCCTGGCCGTGCCCGGCATCCGCGAGGCGATCGCCGAGGCGGGCGTGCCGGTGGTCGGGCTCTCCCCCATCGTCGGAGACGCCCCGGTGCGCGGCATGGCCGACAAGGTGCTCGCGGCGGTCGGCGTGGAGTCCACGGCGGCGGCGGTCGCCGAGCACTACGGCTCGGGGCTGCTCGACGGCTGGCTGGTCGACACGGTGGACGCCGGATCGGTCGCCCGGATCGAGGAGGCGGGCATCCGCTGCCGGGCCGTGCCGCTGATGATGACGGACCTGGACGCGACGGCCGCGATGGCCCGCGAGGCCCTCACGCTGGCGGAGGAGGTCCGCGCGTGAGCCCCGCTTCCTTCCGGGTCTGGGCGCTGCCGGGTCTGCCCGAGGTACGGGCCGGCGACGACCTCGCCAAGCTGATCGCGGCGGCCGAGCCGGGCCTCGTCGACGGCGACATCCTGCTCGTCACCTCGAAGATCGTCTCCAAGGCGGAGGGCCGGATCACCGAGGCCGCCGACCGCGAGGCGGCGATCGACGCCGAGACGGTACGGGTGGTGGCGCGGCGCGGCACCCTGCGCATCGTCGAGAACCGGCAGGGCCTCATCATGGCCGCGGCCGGCGTGGACGCCTCCAACACCCCCGCCGGGACGGTCCTGTTGCTGCCCGAGGACCCGGACGCCTCGGCGGCCGCGATCCGCTCCGGGCTGCGCGACACGCTCGGCGTGGAGGTCGGCGTGATCGTCACGGACACCTTCGGGCGGCCCTGGCGCAGCGGTCTGACGGACGTGGCGATCGGCGCGAGCGGCGTACGCGTCCTCGACGACCTGCGCGGCGGCACCGACTCGCACGGCAATCCGCTGAGCGCGACGGTCGTCTCGCTCGCCGACGAGCTGGCCGCCGCGGGCGACCTCGTGAAGGGCAAGGCCGGCGGCTTCCCCGTCGCCGTAGTGCGCGGACTCGGGCACCTCGCGGGCGAGGGATCGGCCCGCGAGATGGTCCGCTCGGCCGCCGACGACATGTTCCGCCTCGGCACCTCCGAGGCGGTACGGGAGGCGGTCACCCAGCGGCGTACGGTACGGGCGTTCACGTCCGAGCCCGTCGACCCGGGCGCGGTGCGGCGCGCGGTGGCGGCCGCGGTGACCGCGCCGGCCCCGCACCACACGACGCCCTGGCGGTTCGTGCTGCTCGAATCCGAGGAGTCCCGCACCCGGCTGCTCGACGCGATGCGGGACGCCTGGATCGCGGATCTGCGCCGCGACGGCAAGTCCGAGGAGTCGATCGCCAAGCGGGTCGCCCGGGGCGAAGTCCTGCGCGCAGCGCCCTACTTGGTGGTCCCCTGTCTGGTGATGGACGGCTCGCACAGCTACGGCGACGCCCGCCGGGACGCTGCCGAGCGCGAGATGTTCGTGGTCGCCATGGGCGCCGGCGTCCAGAACTTCCTGGTGGCCCTCGCGGGCGAGCGGCTCGGCTCGGCGTGGGTGTCCTCCACGATGTTCTGCCGCGATGTCGTACGCGACGCCCTCGGCCTGCCCGAGGGCTGGGACCCGATGGGCGCGGTGGCGGTGGGCCGTGCGGCCGAGCCGCCACGCGAGCGGCCGGGGCGGGAGGCCTCGGCGTTCATCGAGGTGCGCTGAGCACGCCCCTTTGCCCTCAACTCCCTTACAGCACCGCGATGTTGTTGGGCTGAAGACGCGGGGCCCGGCGCGCCGGGGTGCGTCCGCTGAGCAGGATCAGCCGGGCGGCCCGGTGGCGCTGGCCCGCGTACGGTTCGAGCAGGGCCAGCATCTCGTCGTCGTCGGCGTGGCGGTTGCCGCCCAGGGCGTGGCCGATGATGCCGGGCAGGTGAAAGTCGCCGACCGTCACCAAGTCGGGCGCGCCGATGGCCCGTTGGAGGGTTTCGGCGGCCGTCCAGGGGCCGATGCCGGGGATCAGCCGGAGCCGCTCGGCGGCCTTGTACTGGTCCATCGTCGCGGCCTCCTCCATGCGGCGGGCCACCCGCACCGCGCGCATGACGGTGTCGGAGCGCTTGGAGTCGACGCCGGCCCGGTGCCACTCCCAGGACGGGATCAGCGCCCACGTCCTGGTGTCGGGCATGACGTACATGCCCTCGGGGGCGCCGGGAGCGGGCTCGCCGAACCCGCGCACCAGGAGCCGCCAGGCGCGGTACGCCTCGGTCGTGGTGACCTTCTGCTCCAGGACCGAGGGGATCAGGGACTCCATGACGAGTCCGGTACGGGTCAGGCGCAGGCCGGGGCGGTCGCGGTGGGTCTCCGCGAGGAAGCGGTGCCGGGGGGTGAAGGCGTCCGGGTCGTCCAACTCGCCCAGGAGAGCCGGGAGTTGGTCCAGGACCCACTCCGCGCCCTCGCCCCACGCCTCGGCGTGCGCGGTGCCCTGCGTGGCGGTCACCCTCAGGGTGGCGGGGCCGGCGGGGGTCCTCGATGTGCGCCAGTGCGCGCCGTCGGGGGTGGTGCGGTAGGTGGGGTCGCCCTGGCCGCGCCGGAGGGGGCCGAGCGTCAGGGCAAGGTCGAGCGGGCCGCGTCGTGGGGCCCAGGTCCGCGTGCTTCCTGCGGGGCGGGGGGTGGGGATGCGGCTGCCGTTGCCGGTGCGGGGGGTGAATCGTCCTGCCACGTCTTCGAGAGTACGGGGTCCCTCCGGGGGAGGCTCTTGGGGCTGCGCCCCAGACCCCCTGCGGGGGCTCCGCCCCCACACCCCCGTTCGCGCCTTGAGGGCGCTCGTCCTCAAACGCCGGACAGGCTGAAATGCCCTGGTGCGGGCCCGCACCAGGCATTTAGGGGCGCGGGGAACTGCGCGAACGGCCCCCACCGGCCCGCAGCCGACGAACTCTCCCCCGGAGGCCACGCGGCGGAGCCGCAAAGTGTCACAGCGGGAAGGGGCGGGGTGGGGAAAGGCTCACGAGCGCACCCCCGCGTGCCAACCGCGGAGCGGTGTCGGGGCTGGGCGGAGCCCGGTGGGGGCTACTGGTCCGAGGAGAAGCGGACTGATGCCGCGGGGAGCAGCGCGTCGCACCACACCCGCACCCCCGCGCGGAGCTCGTTGTCGGGGCCCACCCTCGCGCCGTCCCCGACGACCGCCCCGGACAGGACCGTCCGCGCCCCGACCACCGCCCCGACCCCGACCAGCGAGTCCGTGATCACCGCTCCGGGTTCGACGACCGCGTCGGACAGGATCGTGCTGCCGTCGATGCGCGCGCCCTCGCCCACCACCGCCCCGTGGCCCACCACCGTGCCGCCCGTCAGCTTCGCGCCGGGGGCGATCCGCGCGGTCGGCAGGACCAGGCGGTCACCGCAGCGGCCCGGGACCGCCGGGGAGGGGGCGCGGCCGAGGACCAGGTCGGCCGAGCCGCGGACGAAGGCCTGGGGGGTGCCGAGGTCCAGCCAGTACGTCGAGTCGACCATGCCCTGGAGGTGCGCGCCCCGCGCCAGCAGGCCGGGGAAGGTCTCCCGCTCGACGGAGACCGGCCGGCCCGCCGGGATCTCGTCGATGACCGAGCGCCGGAACACGTACGCCCCCGCGTTGATCTGGTCGGTGACGATCTCCTCCGGCGTCTGCGGCTTCTCCAGGAACGCCGTGACCCGGCCGGTCGGGTCGGTGGGGACCAGGCCGAACGCCCTCGGGTCGTCGACCCGGGTCAGGTGCAGGGAGACGTCCGCGCCGGACGAGCGGTGGGTGTCCACCAGGGCCCTGATGTCCAGGCCCGTCAGGATGTCACCGTTGAAGATCAGCACCGGCTCGTCCGGCCCGGAGCGGAGCCGGGAGGCCACGTTGCGGATCGCCCCGCCGGTGCCGAGCGGCTCGTCCTCCGTGACGTACTCGATGGAGAGGCCGAGCGAGGAGCCGTCCCCGAAGTACGGCTCGAACACCTCGGCCAGGTACGACGTCGCCAGCACGATGTGGTCGACGCCCGCCGCGTGGGCCCGGGCCAGCTGATGGGTGAGGAAGGGCACGCCCGCCGCGGGGACCATCGGCTTGGGCGTGTTCACGGTGAGCGGGCGCAGCCTGGTGCCCTTGCCGCCGACCAGGAGGATCGCTTCTGTCACCTGTCGTCTCTGCTTCCTGCTGGGGCCGGCCTTGGCATCGCGTCGGGATTTCCGCGGAACGCCCGGCCGGCCAGTGTATGCAGACTGCCAGACCGCTCATACCGGTCAGCGCCGGCCCTGGAAGTGGGCCGCGGTGACCCGCGCGGAGCCGAGCCTGCTGTACAGGCGCGCCCCCGGGCAGTCGGTGGCGAAGCCGTCGCGGTGGCCGGCGATGGCGTTGAACCTGACGCTGCGCCCCTTCTTGTAGCGGTTGCCTCCGCCGGAAACGAGGGTGCTCTTGCCCGCCGGGTTCAACCCGTACAGACCGAGTTTCCAGGCTGCGAGTTGCTCGACGGCCTTGAGTGCGGCGGCCGACGGGTTGGTGTTGCTGTAGGTGCCGAGGACCGCGATGCCCGTGCTGTTGGTGTTGAACCCGAGCGTGTGCGCGCCCATCACCGCCTTCGCCACGCCCCCGGCCCGGCCTTCGTAGATGTTTCCGCACTTGTCGACCGCGAAGTTGTAGCCGATGTCCCGCCACCCGCTGCTCTTGACGTGGTAGCGGTAGATGCTGCGCAGGACGGAGGGTGCCTGGGCGCAGCTGTATCCGTTGCCCGACGCCGTGTGGTGGACGAAGGCGACCTTGACGCTCTTGGTGTAGACGTAGCCGCTCTCGCGCAGCCGCTCGTCCGCGCCCCAGCCCTTGCGCGTGATGATGCGCGGCCGGGCCCCGATGTACGGGCGGGCGGCGGACTCGGCGCCGGTCGCCTCGGCCGCCTCGGCCCGGCTCGCGGTGCTGTCGAGGGCGGGCAGCACGTCGGGGGCCCGCAGCGCGCGGCCGGTGTCGCCCGCGTCCGGCCCTGCTGGGTCGGCGCCCGGGTCGACCAGGTCGAGGCGCAGGCCCCTGGGCAGCGGCTCGCCCTCGGCGTCCTCGGCCCGTACGCGTGCCTCGACGGCGTCCGAGTCGCCCACCCACAGCGGTGCGGTGGAGCCGTGCAGCGGGCCGGCGGCCTCGGCGGTGCCGGGGTCGGCGCCGTGGTCGTGGTTGTGGGTCTCCAGGTCCTGCCAGTCCGACCAGCTGCCGGCGGCGCGGGTCCTGGTGCGCACCTGGACGCTGCCGTGCAGCTCGTCCTCGGCGTTGTCCCAGACCACCCCGACCAGCGAGAACGGCCGCACCTCCCGCCTGGCCAGGCCCTCTTGGGAGGTGTCGCCCCCCGCTCGGTCCTGGCCGGGCAGCGGCGCCATCGGCAGCGACTGGGTGGAACCGGCGAGTTCGGCCGTGGCCGGCGGCGCGGCGGGCGAAGCCGCGACGGGCGCCGTGGCCGCCAGAGGAAGGGCGAGGGCCGCGACGGCGGCCACTCCGATCGAAGACGCAAGGAAGCTACGCATGCTGACGATCGTGGACATAGGTGTACAAATCTGTCCATAGCTAATCTGACGGGCCGTCGGCCAACCGGTGTACGCGCCCGGCTCACCCGCGCCGGTGCCGCGCGGCCGGGCCACGTAGCCTTGCCCGCGTGAACGCCAGCGACCGCACCCCTGCCGACCTGCTGCGATCCGCGCTCGCCGCGGACCCGGGCCGCCCCTTCATCACGTTCTACGACGACGCCACCGGCGAGCGCGTGGAACTGTCCGTCGCCACCTTCGCCAATTGGGTGGCCAAGACCGCGAATCTGCTCCAGGGCGATCTCGCCGCCGCACCCGGCGACCGGCTCGCGCTGCTGCTCCCCGCGCACTGGCAGAGCGCCGTGTGGCTGATGGCCTGCCACTCGGTGGGCGTGACCGCGGAGATCGGCGGCGACCCGGCCGGGGCCGACGTCGTCGTCAGCGGCCCCGACACCCTGGAGGAGGCCCGCGCCTGCACCGGCGAGCGGGTGGCGCTCGCGCTGCGCCCGCTCGGCGGCCGCTTCCCGCAGCCGCCCGCCGGGTTCGCCGACTACGCCGTCGAGGTGCCCAGCCAGGGCGACCGTTTCGCGCCGTTCTCGCCCGTCGACCCGGACGCCCCCGCGCTCGTCGTGGACGGCGAGGAGCTGAGCGCGGCGGACCTCGTGACCCGGGCCGGCGCCGGGGCCGCCGAACTCGGGCTCGGCACCGGTTCGCGGCTGCTCTCGGCGCTTTCGTACGACAGCTGGGCCGGACTCGCGAGCGGCCTGTACGCCCCGCTCGCCTCGGGCGGCTCGGTCGTCCTGTGCCGCAACCTGGCCCAACTGGCCGACGGCGGGCTCGAGAAGCGGGCCGAGAGCGAGCGGGTCACGCACCGCTCGCTGTGACGACGGGCCCGCTGCCCACGCACTGATCTCCACCCTTGTGGCCCACCCCGGGCCCGGCCCCCGGGCTCCGGCGGCACCCGCGGTAGATGATCGACCGTACGCACAACCATGCGCGCGATTCGGCCGTCTACCGGGGTGCCCGGCGGCGCGATGCGCCCGCCGACCCCCGTGATGGCCCGTGAGGATGGACGCCGACGTGACCGACAGTGCTGGGACGCCCCCCGAACCGGAGGACCGGGCCGGGGCCGAGCAGCCACCGCCGGACACCGAGTCGGTGGCGAGCGGCGCATCCGAGCCGGACCCCGAGCCTGCCAAGGACGGCGAGCCGTCCAAGGACAGCGGCGCGACGGCGGCCGAGGACGGGGACGCGACGCCCGAGCACGGCGACGCGACGGCGGCCAAGGACAGCGGCCCGACGCCCGAGGTCGGCGACCAGACGGCGGCCAAGAACAGCGACCCGATGCCCGAGGGCGTCAAGGGCCGCCGCCACTGGCTGCGTTGGACCGCGCTCGGCGTGTCCGTCGTCGTTCTCGCGGCGGCCGGCACCGGCTGGTGGTTCTACCGGAAGCTCGACGGCAACATCCAGACGGACACCACCGCCGCGCACGAGCTGGACAAGTACGAGCGCGACCGCCCCGCCTCCGTCGTGCACGACGCACAGAACCTGCTGCTCATCGGCTCGGACTCGCGCGCGGGCAACAACTCCGCCTACGGCAGGGACGACGGCGGCAGCCAGCGCTCGGACACCACGATCCTGCTGCACCTCGCCGCCGACCGGCGCAGCGCCACCGCCGTCTCGCTGCCGCGCGACCTGATGGCGGACATCCCCGCCTGCGGCCGGCCGGACGGCACCGACACCAAGGCCCAATTCGCCCAGTTCAACTCGGCGTTCGAGATCGGCGGCGCCGCCTGCACGATCCGTACGGTCGAGAAGATGACCGGGGTGCGGATCGACCACCACGTGGTCGTCGACTTCAGCGGGTTCAAGGACATGGTCGACGCGGTGGACGGCGTCGAGGTCTGTCTGAAGGAACCGGTCGACGACCGCCAGGCCCACCTCAAGCTCCCGGCCGGACGCCAGACCCTGCACGGCGAGCAGGCGCTCGGCTTCGTACGCTCCCGGCACGGCTTCGGGGACGGCAGCGACACCCAACGCATGGACCGCCAGCAGCAGTTCCTCGGCTCGCTGATGAAGAAGGTGCAGAGCAACGGGGTGCTGCTCAACCCGGCCCGGCTCTATCCGGTCCTGGACGCGGCGACCAAGTCCCTCACCACCGACGCCGGGCTCAACACCTTGCGGGACCTGTACGACCTGGTGCGGTCGATGCGTGACATTCCGACCGAGAACATCCACTTCCTGACCGTTCCGCGTCAGCCCTACGCCTACGACGGCAACCGGGACGAGCTCGTACAGCCGGACGCGGACCGGCTCTTCAAGCAGCTGCGCGACGACCGGCCGATCAAGGTAGCGCCGGCGGCGGACGTGGCCAAGAGCAAGGAGGGAACGACGAAGGGGAACGGTCAAGATGACAAACCAGACGATCCGGATCCCTCGTCCTCCCCTTCGGCCCCGCCCGTCTACTCGGGCACCGATGCTGCCTCCGGCATGTGCGGCTAGGAGGCGCGCGGGTGCGAGACCTGTGAATTCCACGTGCCCATCAACGAATTGAGGCCAAATGCCCGGTTATAAAGGGCGTGGAATTTGTCACGGCCGTCGCTGACGGACGAACTGGCCAGATAGTGTGACGCGATCCGGTGCTACGGGCCGACGGGCCGCGCACCGCAGGAGCGAACGATTGAGCGCTTTGGGGGAAGCGACTCGGCACCGACGGAGGACAGAAGCAACCGTGGATGCGCAGAGCCGTGGGCGGGCCGATGAAGTCGACCCCGCAGACCAGTGGGTCCTCAACCCGGAAACCGGCACTTACGAATTGCGACTGAATCCTTCCGGAACGCAGTCGAATTCCGCTCCGAGCCGGTCAGCCACGGGTCCCGGTTCCCGCAGAAAGTCCAGCCAGCCGGAACGTTCCGGACGCCGAGAGGTGCCCGGGCAGCGCAACCGCAGGGCCGGCAAGGCCCCTGCCGAGGAGTCCCCCGACGCCCAGGGCCGCCGCAAGCGCAAGCCCAAGGCGACCCGCAAGAAGAAGGCGCTGCTGTGGACGGGCGGCGTGATGGGGTTCGTCCTCGTCGTCGGCTCGGGCGGCGCGTACTGGCTCTACCAGCACTTCAACGGGAACATCAACACCGTCGACGTCGGCGACGCGGGCAGCAAGAGCTCGGTGCCCGACGGGGCGTTCAACATCCTGGTCATCGGCACCGACAAGCGCACCGGCGCGGGCAACGAGGGCTACGGCGACGCGGGCAGCGAGGGCCACGCCGACACCAACATCCTCTTCCACGTCTCGGCGGACCGGACCAACGCGACCGCGATGTCCATCCCCCGCGACATGATCACCGACATCCCCGCCTGCCCGACCAAGCAGAAGGACGGCACCACCAAGACGGTGCCGGGCGAGAAGAAGGTGCGCTTCAACACCAGCCTGGGCCAGGAGGGCCGCGACCCGGGCTGCACGATGCGTACGGTCAAGGAGCTCACCGGGCTCACCGTCGACCACTTCATGATGGCCGACTTCAACGCAGTCAAGCAGCTGTCCGCGGCCGTCGGCGGCGTCAAGGTCTGCCTGGAGAAGCCGGTCAACGACCCCAAGTCGCACCTGAAGCTGCCGGCCGGCCAGAGCGTCGTGAAGGGCGAGCAGGCCCTCGCGTTCGTCCGGACCCGGCACAGCTTCGGCAACGAGAGCGACCTCGACCGGATCAAGCAGCAGCAGCAGTTCATCGGCTCGATGATCCGGCAGATGAAGTCGGACGACACCCTCGGCAGCCCGACCAAGATGTACGGGCTCGCGGACGCGGCTACCAAGGCGCTCACGGTCGACTCGGGGATAGGCAGCATCAAGAAGCTGACCGACCTCGCGCAGGTGGTCGGCAAGATCGACGCCAAGAACATCACCTTCGCCACGCTGCCGGTCATCGACAATCCGGCCGAGGGCAAGAAGCACATCACGGTCGTGCCCGACCCGACGAAGGCCGACGCGCTGTTCGCGATGATGCGCGCCGACACCTCGCTCACCGAGGTGAAGAAGAAGGAGGCGGACGCCAAGAGCGCGGCCGCCGCCGAGGAGGCCGCCCGCCTCAACGGCCCGCGCGCCAAGGCCTCGGACGTACGGGTCACCGTGCTCAACGGCGGTGCGGCGGCGGGCTCCGCCGGGGAGATGGTCACCTGGCTGCAGAACCAGCAGGGCGTCCTGAAGTCGAGCAACGGCTCGAACGCGCCGCAGAAGGTGCCCGCCACGGTCCTGGCCTACGCGCCGAACCAGGCCGACCAGGCCCGCAAGCTCGCGGACATGCTCGGGCTCCCGGCGTCGGCCCTGAAGCCGGGCACGAAGGACGCCGTGGGCAAGGAGCCGATGGTGCTGACCCTCGGCCCCGACTTCAAGCAGACGGGATCACCCATCGCCGCTCCGGCCAAGGCACCGGAGGGCATCCAGAAGGTCGAAGCCGACAAGTCGGTGTGCGCCAAATAACAGACTCACGGCCCGACCGGGCCTCAGGGGGAGTCTGCAAGACAGGGGGGTATCGGGGTGGGCAGAAACAGCGTGCGCGGGGAGGGGACGCACGGACGCGTGGAACACGCGGGCGAACTCGGCTGGGACGAGAGCCTGTACGGGGACGACGCGTCCGGCAGCGCACCCCGGGACCGCGAATCCGGCGGTCCCGGGGAAGCCACAGCGCCGGGCGGCTCCGGCACGTCCGGGGGCTCGACGGGTTCCGGTGACACGGGTTCCGGTGACGCGGTGCCGGGCGGCGCGGACTCGGGCGGTGCGGCGGCCGGCAGCGGGCACCGCAGGGGCGGCTCGCGCAGACGGGGCAAGAAACGCAAGCACCGAATACTGAAATGGACCGCGATCACCCTCGCGGTCCTCATGGTCGGCACGGCCACCGCCGGATACCTCTACTACCAGCACCTCAACGCCAACATCCGCAAGGGCGACCGCAGCGCGGGCGGCAGCGACGCCAAGAAGGCCGCGCCCAACGCCCAGGGCCAGACCCCGCTGAACATCCTTCTCATCGGCTCCGACAGCCGGAACTCCGACGAGAACGTCGCGCTCGGCGGCGCCAAGAAGGACCGGGGCGGCGATCCGCACGCGGACGTACAGATGCTGCTGCACGTCTCCGCCGACCGCAAGAACGCCTCGGTCGTGAGCATCCCGCGCGACACCCGGGTGGACGTGCCCGAGTGCAAGGACACCGAGAAGAACAAGGTCAACCCGCCCACCAACGCCATCATCAACGAGGCGCTCGGGCGCGGCGGCGCGGGCTGCGTCCTGGACACCTGGGAGAAGCTCACCGGCATCTACATCGACCACTGGATGATGGTCGACTTCGCCGGTGTGGTGGCCATCTCGGACGCGGTGGGCGGCGCGGACGTCTGTGTGAAGCAGAACATCGACGACCACCCCACGAGGGCCCAGCCCGGCGGCTCGCATCTGCACCTCACCGCGGGCACCCACAACGTGAAGGGCGAGCAGGCCCTCCAGTGGCTGCGCACCCGGCACGCCTTCGGCAGCGACATCGGCCGCTCCCAGGCCCAGCACATGTACATGAACTCGGTGATCCGCAACCTCAAGGACCAGAACGCGTTCACCGACACGGGCCGTCTGATGGACATCGCCGAGACCGCGACCAAGTCGCTCAAGGTCTCGGCGGAGCTCGGCACCGTCAAGAAGCTGTTCGACCTGGGCATGGAGCTCAAGGACATCCCCATGGACCGCATCAACATGCTGACCATGCCGCGGCTGCCCGACCCCAAGGACCCGGACGCCCATGTGATTCCGGACAAGGCCAAGGCCGACCCGCTGTGGGCGATGCTGCGCGACGACAAGCCCCTGGACAGCAAGGACGACGGCAAGCCCGCCGCCCCGCCGGCCAAGGGCCCGGACGCGGCGGCCCCCGGCTCGCTCGCGGTGAGCGTGGTCAACGGCACCGGCACCGACGGCCGCGTGGCGGCCAGGGGCCGCGCCACCGAGGTGGTCAACGCCCTCAAGGCCAAGGGCTTCGCGAAGGCGGCGACGAGCTCCAGCGCCCCGGCCCAGACCAGCGAGGTCGACTACCCCAAGGGCGCCGGCGCCCAGGGCAAGGCGGACGCGGAGTCGGTCGCCACCGCGCTCGGCCTGCCCGTCGGCGCGGTCAAGGCCTCCGACGTGAAGGGCCTGACCCTGGTGGTCGGCGGCGACTGGCGCACCGGCACCAGCTACCCCAAGCAGGACCCGAAGGCCAGCGACCCGCTCAAGGACACCGAGACGGTCAACGGCGCCGACAAGGGCGCCTGCATGGACGTCTACGCGCCCTACCGCTTCTAGCCCGCGTACGGGACCGCTTCCGGCCCGCGTCCGCACACGAAAGGGGCGCCCGGTGCCATCAGGCACCGGGCGCCCCTTTCCCGTTCCCGCGTACGGGTCAGACGGAGGTCGTCCGCACGGCCGGGCGGCGGCTCGCGATGACCTTCCGCGCCAGCGCCTTCGGGCTGGTGAGGAAGCCGAAGCCCCACGACATGTGCATGGTGGCGAGCGCCACCGGGATCTGGGCGCGGGCCTTGAGCGGGAGCCCCTTGCCGGCCGGCAGCGAGCCCGCGGCGATCGCGGCCAGGTAGCCGGCCGGGACCACGAAGCCCCAGGGGGTGACGAGCGCGCCCACCACGACGCCCGCGGCGATCGCGCAGACGGCGGTCGGCGGCGCCAGATAGCGCAGGTTGATGGAGCCCTCGTGGTAGCGGGCCACCACATGGCGCCAACGCCCGTAATCCTTGTACTGCTTGGCGAGCGCCTTCACCGAGGGGCGCGGCCGGTACTGGACCTTGAGCTCGGGCGAGAACCAGATGAGGCCGCCGGCCTCCCTGATCCGGAAGTTCAGCTCCCAGTCCTGGGCGCGGATGAACTCCACGTTGTAGCCGCCCTGTTGCTCAAGGGCCTCGCGGCGGAAGACACCCAGATACACGGTTTCGGCGGGTCCGGCCGCGCCTCCGGTGTGGAAGGCCGCGTTGCCGACGCCGATCTTCGAGGTCATCGCGGCGGCGACCGCGTCCTCCCAGGCGTTCTCGCCCTCGGCGTGCATGATGCCGCCGACGTTCTGCGCGCCCGTCTCCTCCAGGAGCCGTACGGCGGTGGCGATGTAGTTCTGCGAGAGCATGCCGTGGCCGTCGACGCGTACCACGATCGGGTGGCGGGACGCCTCGATGGCGGCGTTCAGGGCCGCGGGCGTGCGCCCGGTGGGGTTGGGCACGGTGTGGACGCGGGGGTCCTCGCGGACCAGCTCGGCGGCGATCTCGTCGGTGCGGTCCGTGGACGGGCCGAGCGCGATCACCACTTCCATCTCGCCCTCGTACTCCTGCGCCAGGATGTGACGGACCGAGTTGCGCAGATGCCGCTCCTCATTGAGAACCGGCATGATCACGGAAACAGCAGGCGTGGCGTTCATCGGTCGTCACGTTACCGCGAACGGGGGACAAGGTCGCGCGGCGGCCGGGGCGGTGCACGGGGTAGCTGATCGTATGGGCCTACGGTGCTCAAGATCCCCCTGTCGCACCCGCGGAGGTCCCCCGTGCCCACGCCGCCCCGCCCGCGCCCCGTACGACCCGGCAAGCCCCGCAGCAGACAGCAGGACGAGCGCCCCCGCTGGGGCATGCGGCTCGCGACGACCCTGTCCGTCCTGGTGCTCGGCGCGGGCGGGGTCGGCCACGCGGTGGTGACCAGCCTGGACGGCGGCATCGGCCGGGTGGACCCGTTCCGGGACATGAAGAACCGGCCTCAGGGCAGCCGGGGCACCAACATCCTCCTGGTCGGCACCGACGGGCGGGACAAGATCACCCCGGAGGAGAAGCAGAAGTACCGGCTCGGCGGGGCGCCCTGCCACTGCACCGACACGATCATGATGGTGCACGTGTCGGCGGACCGGGACCGGGTCAGCGTGGTCAGCCTGCCGCGCGACTCCTACGCCGAGGTCCCCGAGCACACCGACGAGGCCACCGGCCAGCACCGCCCCCAGCACCCGGTGAAGCTGAACGCGGCCTATGCCGAGGGCGGGCCCTCGCTGACCGTGCGCACCGTCGAGAACATGACGGGTCTGAAGATCGACCACTATCTGGAGGTCGACTTCACCAGCTTCATGAAGACGGTCGACGTGGTCGGCGGCGTGCAGATCTGCACGGCCCGCCCCATGAAGGACTCCTACACCGGCCTCGACCTGACCGCCGGCACCCATCAGCTGGGCGGTGGCGAGGCGCTCCAGTACGTGCGCTCCCGGCACACCGACGGCTCGGCCGACCTCGGCCGGATGCAGCGCCAGCAGCGCTTCCTCGCCGCGCTCCTGGAGAAGGCGACGAGCAACGGGGTGCTCCTGAACCCGGTGAAGTTCCGCGAGGTCGCCCAGTCCCTGCTCTCCTCGGTACGGGCCGACGAGGGCTTCGGGGTCGAGGAGATGCTCAGCTTCACCGCCGCGATGAAGGGCTTCTCGCCCTCGTCGTCCGACTTCACGACGGTGCCGCTCGGGCAGCTCGGCGTGCAGATCAAGGGCATCGGCTCGACCGTGAAGTGGGACGAGGCGAAGTCCAAGAAGCTGTTCCAGCTGCTCCACGACGACCAGCCGCTGACCCCGCACGCCCCGCCGAAGCCCGCGCCGAAACCGGCCGCCAAGGACGCGAAGCCGCCGCAGCCGCAGAAGGCGGCCGGCTCGATCGTCGAGGTCGCCCCGGACCAGATCAAGGTGCAGGTCTACAACGGGACCCGCACCGACGGGCTCGGCCGCCGGGTGGACGACGCGCTGCACGCGACCGGCTTCAAGACCACCGGCTCGCCCCGGGCCGGCGCCAACCTGGACATGCGCCGCACGTTGATCGAGTTCGACCCGCGCTGGGACCGCTCCGCGAAGTCCCTCGCGCTCGCCCTGCCGGGCAGCGAGCTGCGCGCGGTCAAGGGCCTCGGCCCCACGATGAAGGTGACGGCGGGCGCCGAGTTCAAGGACGTCGTGCCGGTACGGGCCGAGGAGCAGCCGCAGGGCGACTTCGGCACGGTCACCGGCGACCGGGTGGTCTGCCCCTGACCTGCGGGTCCGGTGGGCTTGGCGTACTTCCCGGCCAGTCGCCAGGCCCTGGGCCGTCCGGCGCACTTCCCGGCCAGTCGTCCGGGCCCTTCGCCCGTCGGCCCCGCTAGTCGTCCAGGCCCTCCGCGGCGCGCTTCTCGCGCAGGTCCATGATCGCGCGGCGCCGGGCCAGCCGGTGGGTGCGGCGGATCTGGGCCTCCTGGTAGCGGCGCTCGTCGCGCTCGGTCTCCGGGACGACCGGCGGCACCCGGCGGGGCTTGCCGTCGGCGTCCACGGCCGCGAAGACGAGGTAGGCGGAGCCCACCTGCTGGGCCGGGGTGGACTCGTTCCAGCGCTCGGCCAGGACCCGTACGCCGACCTCCATGGAGGACCGGCCCGTCCAGTTGACCTGCGCCTTCACATGCACCAGGTCACCGACCCTGACCGGCATGAGGAACGCCATCTCGTCCATGGAGGCGGTGACGGCCGGCCCGCCCGAGTGGCGCCCGGCGACCGCGCCCGCCGCGTCGTCCACCAGTTTCATGATCACGCCGCCGTGCACCGTGCCGAGGAGATTGGTGTCGTGGGTGGTCATGATGTGACTCAGGGTGGTTCGGGAGGCCGAGGTCGGCTTGCCCGGAAGATCAGTCATGCGTTCTACTTTAGGCGCCGTACGATTTCCGGCTCATTGCATCAGCTGTGCAACAGCCCTGCCCCGAATTCCCCCCTGCCCTGTCAGGCGCCGGGGGGTGCCGTGCATGCTGGACCGCATGAACGAATGGCCCGACGCCCGCAATGGCAACGCCCGCGGAAACGGTGAGGACGCCTACGGCCGCGGCAGCTCCGCCGCGCAGCCCGAGGGCGCGCGCCGGATGCGGCACGTCCAGCGGCCCGCCCCCACCCACCCGCCGCAGCGGCCGGTCCCCCAGCAGCAGCCCGCGTACGACGACGGCTACGGCCAGGGCGCCCCGGGCGTGCCCGGCCAGGGCTCGTACAGCGGCTACAGCGAGGGCCACGTCTACGGCAGCCCCGCGGGGCGCGGCCCGGCCGGGCCCGGCGGCCCCCAGGGCCCTCGGCGCGGCGGCGGCCGCCGCCCCGGTGCGGCGCCGAACTGGCGCAAGCGGATCACGGTCGGCGTGCTGACCCTGGTCGCCGTGCTCCTGGTCACCTCGGTCGCCACGTACTTCTGGGCGGACGGCAAGGTGCGCCGCGAGGTCGACCTGTCCAAGGTCATCGACCGGCCCGCCGAGGGCAAGGGCACCAACTACCTGATCGTCGGCTCCGACTCCCGCGACGGCATGTCCGCCGACGAGAAGAAGAAGCTGCACACCGGCTCTGCCGAGGGCAAGCGCACGGACTCGATGATCCTGCTGCACGTCGGCGACAACGGGAACACGATGGTCTCGCTGCCGCGCGACTCGTGGGTGACGATCCCCAGCTTCAAGGGCTCCGATTCCGGGAAGTCGTTCCCGTCCAAGGGCAAGGACAAGCTCAACGCGGCGTTCTCCATCGACGGCCCCGAACTCCTCGTACGCACCGTCGAGGCGAACACCGGGCTGCACATCGACCACTACGCGGAAATCGGCTTCGCGGGATTCGCGAACATCGTGGACGCGGTCGGCGGGGTGGAGCTCGACATTCCGCAGGACATCAAGGACAAGGACTCCGGCGCGGACTTCAAGAAGGGCAAGCAGACCCTCGACGGCCAGCAGGCCCTCGCGTTCGTCCGCAACCGGCACGGATATGCCGCCGGTGACCTGGAGCGCACGAAGAACCAGCAGAAGTTCCTCGCTGCCCTCGCCAGCCAGACGGCGACCCCGACGACGATCCTCAACCCGTTCAAGCTGTACCCGGTGATGGGCGCGGGCCTGGACACCCTGATCGTCGACAAGGACATGAGCCTGTTCGACCTGGGCTCGATGTTCTGGGCGATGAAGGGCATCACCAGCGGCGACGGCATCTCGATGAACATGCCGGTCGCGGGCGACGGCCCCCAGACCTCGCTCCTGTGGGACAAGCCGAAGGTCACGCAGCTGGTGAACGAGCTGAAGAACGACGACACGGTGACGGTCAAGTAGACGGTCCCGCACGGCATTTGGGCCCGGCCCCCCGCATTCCGACGCGGCGGGCCGGGCCCATTCGCGTACGCCTTCACCGGCGCCGGCCGGCCGGCGCCACGGACACATGACATGCCTCACAGGAAAAACACAGAGAACGAGGGCAACTGTCCCGTTTCGCGGTGATTGATTCCGTACGGAGTACGGCCCACCGCTTTCCGGTCCCGCCCAATTGCCTTTCTCGCTCCCTATTCCGGCCATACGATCACTGCTCGTCGCGCTGCGTGAAAACAACCGCGGCGCCGACGACACAGCCTTTCGGACCCAGAAAAGGGCTCACTTGAATATCCGTCGCATTCTCGCCACCACCGTCGCCGCCGCCGTGACCGCCCCGGCCGCGCTGCTCTCGGTGTCCCCCGCGTTCGCCGCCGAGGCGAAGCCCGCGGCGCAGACGCAGAAGTCCACGTTCGAGGAATTGAAGAAGGCCGCCGCCGATGCGGCGAAGGCCTATGACGCGGCCGCCAAGGCGTACGCGGAGCAGCGGGCCATCATCAAAAAGGTGATGGCGGACGACGCCCCCGAGGCCAAGGCGTACCACGACGCCATGGCCGCCGCCACGAAGGCCGGGGAGTCCAAGACCGCCGCCGACAAGGCGGTCACCGAGGCGAAGGCCAAGCTCGCGGCCCTCCCCGAGACCGCCGGCGCCGACGAGACGGCGGCAGCGCAGAAGGCGGTCGCAGACGCCGAGGCCACCGCCAAGGAGGCCGCCGCCGCACTGGCGACGGCCGTCGCCAACCGGGCGAGCGCAGGGGACGCGCTCGACGACCTCCGGGTGGCCGCCACGCGCAAGTACAGCATCGCGGACAACGCCAGGACTGCCGCGCTGAAGACCAAGGACGCCGCCGACGCGGCGCTCAGGAGCGCCAAGGAGTGCGTCCGGCTGCCCGCGCTCTCCGCGCAGTTGAAGGGGCTCCCGGCGCAGGTCGTCGCGGGCACCTCGGTCGACTTCTCGTTCCAGGTGCACAACGGCACCGACCGCACCCTCGACGCCCTGCACCCGCTGTTCTTCGTCCACGCCGCGCAGGCCAAGGCCCAGTGGCTCGACGGTTCGGTGTGGAAGGAGCTCAAGGACGAGCCCGACTACGTCGCCTCGCAGAGCAACGTGAAGCCCGGCTCCACGGTCGAGGTCAAGATCCGTCTCACCGTCGACGCCAAGAGCCCGGCGACCCACGGCGACGCACTGATCGCGGGCGACGCCTCCGACCAGTACAACCCCTGCATCGAGGGCCCGATGAAGGGCTACAAGTTCAAGGTGCTCGCCGCCGGCAGCAAGCCGGACGGCGACACCGCGAAGCCCGGGCCGACCGACGGCAAGGACCGGCCGGAGCCGACCGCCAAGCCCGCCGGAGGCGGCTCGACGCCCACCGCGCAGGGCGGGGCGGCGGCCACCCCGCTGAAGACCACCGGCACGACCACGGGCGCCACCACCGGCGCGCTGGCCAGCACCGGTTCCTCCTCCGCCGTGCCGCAGCTCGCCCTCGCGGGCGGGGCGGCCGTGGTTCTCGGCGCCGGCGCGGTCTTCGTCACCCGCCGCCGCAAGGCCGCCGACCGGACCTGACGGTCCCAGCAGAGCCGAAGGGCCCGCATCCGTGGCATGCGCCGGATGCGGGCCCTTCCCCAACTCGCCTTCGGTTACGGCAGGTTGCGGGACATCACGATCCGCTGGACCTGGTTCGTGCCCTCGTAGATCTGGGTGATCTTGGCGTCACGCATCATGCGCTCGACCGGGTAGTCGCGGGTGTAGCCGTAGCCGCCGAGGAGCTGGACGGCGTCGGTGGTGATCTCCATCGCGACGTCGGAGGCGAAGCACTTGGCGGCGGCGCCGAAGAACGTCAGGTCCGAGTCGAGGCGCTCGGACTTGGCGGCGGCCGAGTAGGTGAGCTGGCGGGCGGCCTCCAGCTTCATGGCCATGTCGGCCAGCATGAACTGGATGCCCTGGAAGTCGGCGATGGCCTTGCCGAACTGCTTGCGCTCCTGGACGTAGCCCTTGGCGTAGTCGAGGGCGCCCTGCGCGATGCCGAGGGCCTGGGCCGCGATGGTGATGCGGGTGTGGTCCAGGGTCTTCATGGCGGTCGCGAAGCCGGTGCCCTCCTCGCCGATCATGCGGTCGGCGGGGATGCGGACGTTGTCGAGGTAGACCTCGCGGGTCGGCGAGCCCTTGATGCCGAGCTTCTTCTCGGGGGCGCCGAAGGAGACGCCCTCGTCCGACTTCTCCACGACGAAGGCGCTGATGCCCTTCGAGCGCTTCTCCGGGTCGGTCACGGCCATGACCGTGTAGTACTCGCTCTCACCGGCGTTGGTGATCCAGCGCTTCACGCCGTTGAGGACCCAGAAGTCGCCGTCGCGGACGGCCTTCGTCTTCATGCCGGCCGCGTCCGAACCCGCGTCGGGCTCGGAGAGGCAGTACGAGAACATGCCCTCGCCCTTGGCGAGCGGGCCCAGGTACTTCTTCTTCAGCTCCTCGGAGCCGGAGAGGATCACCGGCAGCGAACCGAGCTTGTTGACGGCCGGGATCAGGGACGAGGAGGCGCAGACGCGCGCGACCTCCTCGATCACGATGACGGTCGCGAGCGCGTCGGCGCCCGCGCCGCCGTACTCCTCCGGCACGTGCACGGCGTGCAGGTCGTTGGCGACCAGCGCGTCGAGCGCCTCCCGGGGGAAGCGGGCCTGCTCGTCGACCTCCGCCGCGTACGGGCCGATCTTGGCCTCGGAGAGCGAGCGGATGGCGTCGCGGAGCATGTCGTGCTCCTCGGACGGGCGGTACAGGTCGAACCCTGCGTTTCCTGCGTTTCCAGCCGTTCCGGCCAAGGTCTCTCACTCCCCAAGGGATGCTAACTACCGTTAAGTAACCTAATTTTAGGGGGCAGGGCCGCCCCAGGCATACGTGAGCTTGGCGACAGCCCGCACGGGGGGCCCACCCGGGCCCGACTATGCTCGGGCAGCGCGTTTGTCGCCCGCAGCCCGAGCCCGCCTCCCGAGCCCGTATTCCAGGAGCACCGCATGGCCCTCAAGATCACCGTGATCGGCACCGGATACCTCGGGGCCACCCATGCCGCGGCGATGGCGGAGCTCGGATTCGAGGTGCTCGGCCTCGACGTGGTCCCCGAGAAGATCGAGATGCTGAGCCAGGGCCGCGTCCCCATGTACGAGCCCGGCCTGGAGGAGCTGCTCGCCCAGCACGTCGCGGGCCTTGAGGGCGCGAGCGGCCGGCTGCGCTTCACCACCTCCTGGGAGGAGGTCGGCGCGTTCGGCGACGTCCACTTCGTCTGCGTGAACACCCCGCAGAAGCACGGCGAGTACGCCTGTGACATGAGCTACGTCAACGCCGCCTTCGGCTCGCTCGCCCCGCATCTGCGCGACGGCGCGCTCGTCGTCGGCAAGTCCACCGTGCCGGTCGGCTCGGCGGCCCGGCTCGCGGCCGCCCTGCCCGAGGGCGTGGAGCTGGCGTGGAACCCGGAGTTCCTGCGCGAGGGCTTCGCCGTCGACGACACCCTGCACCCGGACCGGCTCGTGGTCGGCGTGGAGAGCGAGCGCGCCGAGAAGCTGCTGCGCGAGGTGTACGCGGGCCCCATCGGCGAGGGCTCGCCGTTCGTGGTGACCGACTTCCCGACGGCCGAGCTGGTGAAGACCGCGGCCAACTCCTTCCTCGCCACCAAGATCTCGTTCATCAACGCCATGGCGGAGGTGTGCGAGGCCGCGGACGGTGACGTGGTGAAGCTGGCCGAGGCCATCGGCCACGACGAGCGGATCGGCAAGAAGTTCCTGCGGGCCGGCATCGGCTTCGGCGGCGGCTGCCTGCCCAAGGACATCCGGGCCTTCATGGCCCGGGCCGGCGAGCTCGGCGCCGACCAGGCGCTGACCTTCCTGCGCGAGGTCGACTCGGTCAACATGCGCCGCCGCGGCCACATGGTGGAGCTGGCCCGCGAGGCGGTGGGCGGCGAGACCTTCCTCGGCAAGCGGGTCGCGGTGCTCGGCGCCACCTTCAAGCCCGACTCGGACGACGTACGGGACTCCCCCGCGCTGAACGTGGCCGGGCAGATCCACCTCCAGGGCGGCCAGGTCACGGTGTACGACCCCAAGGGCATGGAGAACGCCCGCCGCCTCTTCCCCACGCTCGGCTACGCGCCGACCGCGTTCGACGCGGTGCGCGGCGCCGATGTCGTCCTGCACCTGACCGAGTGGCGCGAGTTCCGCGACCTCGACCCCGCCGAGCTGGCCGGGGCCACGGCCACCCGGATCATCCTGGACGGCCGCAACGCCCTCGACCCGGCCAAGTGGCGGGAGGCGGGCTGGACCTACCGCGCGATGGGCCGCCCGCGCGCCTGAGGCCGGGCCTCACGGTCCGTCGAGGTCCTCGATGGTGGCGCTCGAAGGGGCCCTGCGGGGTGCGGTCGCCCGGGCCGTGAACTCCACGTCCCGGATCACCCGGGCAAGGTTCTCCCAGGTCAGCGCGGCGATTTCGGGCTCGGTCCAGCCCCGGTCGAGGAGCTCGGCGATCAGGGTGGGATAGCAGGACGCGTCCTCCAGGCCGGTGGTGCGCGGCGCCCCGGTGATCAGCCCGTACGTGCCCGAGAGCCCCACGTGCGTGGGCCCGGCCACATCGCGCACCCGCTCGATGTGGTCCGCCACATCGCGCACGGAGACGGCCGGGCCGCCCCGCTCGATCTGCTCCGGGGCGAAGCTCACCAGACAGACCCCGCCGTGCGCACCGAGTGCGGCCAGCAGGTCGTCGGAGGCGTTCAGGGGGTGCTGGGTGAGGGCGGACGCCGCCGAGCGCGAGAGCAGCGCGGGGGCCTTGGAGGCGTCGATCGTGCGGCGCCAGGTGGCGGGGGCGGCGCCGGAGAGGTCGAGCAGTATCCCCAGCCGGTTCGACTCGCGCACGACCTCCAGGCCGAAGCGGCTCAGGCCCGGCTCGGTCCACGGCGTGCCGGGGGTCAGCGCGAGGGCTCGTACGCCCAGGACGTGGTACGCCCGCAGGGTGCCGAGGGAGTTGCCGAGTGCGTGCGCGGCGACGGGGCCGAGGAACGAGGCGATTCGGCCGCAGTTGCGGGCGTCGGCGAGGTCCCCTGCGGTCAGGGCGAGGCGCAGCCACTCGGGGGAGGCGGCGACCAGGGTACGGATCCGGTCGAGCCGTTCCAGGGTGGCGCCGGCCGGGTCGGGGCAGTCGCGGTCGGCCGTCAGCGCCCAGAACTGCGCGCCGACGCCGCCGGCCCGCAGCCGGGGCAGATCCGTGTCGAGCGAGCTCTCGCCGACCTCCAGGTCGTGCCAGGGGGCCTGCGCGAGGGCCTTCGCCAGGGTGTTGTGCCCGTCCGCCACGGGGTACGCGGCGAGCAGGTCGCGGGCGCGGTCGAGGCGGTCGTCGTCGGCGTCGACGTTGGTGTCCGGGGCGGGGGCCGGGGCCGGGTCGGGGGGTGCGGAGGCCGGCGGGTCGAGTTCGCCGACCGCCGAGGCGTTCTCGGGGTCGTCCTGCAGATCTGCCATGACGGGCTCCCGGTTTCGGCGGTGACGGCAGTATCGACACCGTGTCACGGCGGGGCGGGCGGGTCGCGGCGGACGGAGCGTTCGGGGGACCCGCGGGGCTCCGCCCCGGGCCCCTTGAGGGCTCCGCCCCCGCCCCGGGGTTCACCGACAGGCCCCTGGGGCTCCGCCCCAGACCCCGTATCGCGCCTCAAGGGCGCCCGTCCTCAAACGCCGGACGGGCTGAAACCCCCTCATGCCGACCCGCACCGGTACGGGTAGGAGCGCGAGGAACGGGCACGGTCCGCAGCCGAAAAGGGGGTTGGGGGCGCGGGGAACTGCGCGCTCAGCCACGCACGGCTCGCAGCCGATGCACCTCTCCCCCGGAGGGTCTCGGGAAGGGGCGGGGTGGGGGAGGAACAAGCCCGAGGGGACGCGAGAAACTGCGCACCCCGGCGAAGCCGACCCCCACAACACCCCCGGGCGGCACGGGCCCGAAAGCCAGCCACCCCCGGGCACGGGCGGGCCCGAAAGCCAGCCACCCCCCGGGCACGGGCGGGCCCGAAAGCCGCCCCCCGGCGGAGCCGGCCCGCCCCCCGAGAGGGCTAGCCGTCCAGGGACGGCAGGGTCGCGTTGGAGGGGCCGCGGCGGGCGGACAGGTCCGCCGAGACGGACTCCGCGTCGCGCAGGACCCGTACCGCGTTGGACCACGTCAGCTTCGACAGGTCCGCCGAGGACCAGCCGCGGGACAGCAGCTCGGCCACCAGGTTCGGGTAGCCCGAGACGTCGTCCAGGCCGGCCGGGGTGAAGGCGGTGCCGTCGAAGTCGCCGCCGAGCCCGATGTGGTCGACCCCGGCGACCTCCCGCATGTGGTCGAGGTGGTCCGCGACCGTAGAGGCCGTCGCGACCGGCCGCGGATTCGCCGCCTCGAACGCCTCGTGGAGCTTCATCGCCTCCGGCGAGGTGTCGAGGTGGTGCAGCCCGTGCGCGCGCAGGTTCTCGTCCGCCGCCTGCGTCCAGGCGACCGCCGCCGGCAGGATGAACTTCGGCACGAAGGTCGCCATCGCCACCCCGCCGTTGCCGGGCAGCTGGGCGAGCACGTCGTCCGGGATGTTGCGCGGGTGGTCGCAGATCGCCCGCGCGGACGAGTGCGAGAAGATCACGGGCGCCGCCGACGTCGAGAGCGCGTCCCGCATCGTCGTCGCCGCCACGTGCGAGAGGTCCACCAGCATGCCCACGCGGTTCATCTCGCGGACGACCTCGTGGCCGAACGGCGAGAGCCCGCCCACGTTCGGCTCGTCCGTCGCCGAGTCCGCCCAGGCGAGGTTGTCGTTGTGGGTCAGGGTCATGTAGCGCACGCCGAGCGCGTACAGCGCGCGCAGCGTGGCGAGGGAGTTGTTGATCGAGTGGCCGCCCTCGGCGCCCTTGAGCGAGGCGATGCGGCCCTCGGAGCGGGCCTTCTCCATGTCGTCCGCCGTGCGCGCGGGTGCCAGGTCGCCGGGGTAGCGCGCCAGCATCTGGTCGACGCAGTCGATCTGCTCCAGGGTCGCGCTGACCGCCTCGTCACCGGCCAGGTCGGTCCGTACGTACACGGACCAGAACTGCGCCCCGACCCCGCCGGCCCGCAGCCGCTCGAGGTCGGTGTGGGTGCGGCCGGTCAGGTCGGTCGCCAGGTCGCAGCGGTCCAGGTCGTAGCGGGCCTTGGCGCGCAGTGCCCAGGGCAGGTCGTTGTGGCCGTCGACCACGGGGTGCGCGGCGAGCAGCGCGCGGGCTTCGTCGAGATGAGGCGTGGCAGGTGTCATGGCACTCACTTTCCGAATCCGAAGGCGCCCGAACCCTCGACCTTCGCCCGCAGCCGCTTGCCCTTCTCGGTGGCCTGGTCGTTCAGCTCCTGCTGGAACTCCCGCATGCGGGCGAGGAGTTCGGAGTCCTGCGTGGCCAGGATGCGGGCCGCGAGCAGCCCCGCGTTGCGCGCCCCGCCGACCGAGACGGTGGCGACCGGCACGCCCGCCGGCATCTGCACGATGGAGAGCAGCGAGTCCATGCCGTCCAGGTACTTGAGCGGGACGGGGACGCCGATGACCGGGAGCGGCGTCACGGAGGCGAGCATGCCGGGCAGGTGGGCGGCTCCCCCGGCGCCCGCGATGATCGCCTTGAGGCCGCGGCCCGCGGCCTCCTCGCCGTACGCGATCATCTCGCGCGGCATCCGGTGCGCGGAGACGACGTCGACCTCGTAGCGGATCTCGAACTCGTCGAGCGCCTTGGCGGCGGCCTCCATGACCGGCCAGTCGGAGTCCGAGCCCATGACGATGCCGACGACGGGGCCAGTGCTGGTGCTCATTCGGTGATCGTTCCCCTGAGGTAGTCGGCTGCGTGGCGGGCCCGCTCGCGGACCTCCGCGAGGTCGTCGCCGTAGGTGTTGACGTGGCCCACCTTGCGGCCGGGCTTCACGTCCTTGCCGTACATGTGGATCTTGAGCTGCGGGTCGCGGGCCATGCAGTGCAGGTACGCGTAGTACATGTCCGGGTAGTCGCCGCCGAGCACGTTGCACATCACGGTCCACTTCGACCGCGGGCGCGGGTCGCCCAGGGGGAGGTCGAGGACGGCGCGGACGTGGTTGGCGAACTGCGAGGTGATCGCGCCGTCCTGGGTCCAGTGGCCGGAGTTGTGCGGGCGCATCGCCAGCTCGTTGACGAGAATGCCCGGCACACCGTCGGCGTCGCGGGTCTCGAAGAGCTCGACCGCGAGGTGGCCGACGACGCCGAGCTCGGACGCGATGCGCAGGGCGAGCTGCTGGGCCTCGCCCGCCAGCTCGTCGTCGAGGCCGGGCGCGGGGGCGATCACCGTGTCGCAGACCCCGTCGACCTGGATCGACTCGACGACCGGGTAGGCCACGGCCTGGTCGCTGGGGGACCGTACGACGTTGGCCGCCAGCTCCCGCACGAAGTCCACCTTCTCCTCGGCGAGGACGTCGACGCCCGCCTTGAAGGCGTCGGCCGCGTCCGCCTCGGAGCGCACGAACCACACGCCCTTGCCGTCGTAGCCGCCGACCACCGTCTTGAGGATGACGGGGTAGCCCCCGCCCTCCTCGGCGAACGCGCTCACGTCCGCGGGGTCGGCCACGATGCGGTGGCGGGGGCAGGGCGCGCCGATCGCGCTGAGGCGGGCGCGCATCACCCCCTTGTCGTGGGCGTGCACCAACGCGTCGGGCCCCGGTCGGACGACGACGCCGTCCGCTTCCAGGGCCCGCAGGTGTTCGGTCGGCACGTGCTCGTGATCGAAGGTGATCACGTCACAGCCGCGCGCGAAGTCACGCAGCGTGTCCAGGTCGCGATAGTCGCCGACGACGACCTCGCTCACCACCTGGGCCGCCGAGTCCTGCGGGGTGTCACTGAGGAGCTTGAATCTGATGCCGAGGGGGATGCCCGCCTCGTGGGTCATGCGGGCGAGCTGACCGCCGCCGACCATGCCGACTACCGGGAACGTCACGCCTCCAGGGTATCCGCCGCCCCGGCGGGCCCTCCAGGGCCCGGTCGCGCGGGGCGGAACCCGGGTGCCCACGGGCATTGCACAGGGGGGGTGGTTAGCATGGGCGGGTTGACTGGCACGAAAAGCACACCGACTCGGACGGGGCTGGGCGATCACCATGAGTGCACAGGGCGCGTCGCCATCGCGACTGCGACTGCTCGTCCGCGAGGTCGCCAAGTTCGGCGCCGTGGGCGGTCTCGGGGTGCTCGTGAACATGGGCGCCTTCAACCTGCTGCGGCACGCGACCGACCTCCAGGTGGTGCGGGCCAGCCTGCTGGCCACCGGGATCGCGATCGCGTTCAACTACGTGGGCTTCCGCTACTTCGCCTACCGCGACCGCGAGAAGAGCGGCCGGGCCCGTGAGCTCACGCTGTTCCTGCTGTTCAGCGTGGTCGGCGCGGTGATCGAAAACGGCATCCTGTACGTGGCCACGTACGGCTTCGAGTGGAACAGCCCGTGGCAGAACAACTTCTTCAAGTTCCTCGGCATCGGGCTCGGCACCCTGTTCCGGTTCTGGTCCTACCGCACCTGGGTGTTCCGCGCACTCCCGGCCCGGGAGGCAGTACAGACGGCCGAATCGTTTCTCGACGCCCCCCGGCCCGCCGTCCCCGCCAAGCACTGACCGCCTCCGCTGAGCGGGCCCCTTCCGGGCCTCAGCGGATCGTCTCCGTACGCTCCGGCTCCCGCCGCCCGCGCGCCTCGCGGCTGAGGAACAGCGCGAACACGGCGGGCTGCTGCTGCAGCATTTCGAGCCGGCCCCCGTCGGCCTCCGCGAGGTCGCGGGCGACCGCCAGGCCGATGCCCGTGGAGTTGCGGCCGCTGATGGTCCGCTCGAAGATCCGCGCGCCCAGGTCGGGCGGCACTCCGGGGCCTTCGTCGGTGACCTCGACCACGGCCTGGTTGCCGGTGACGCGGGTGCGCACCGCGACCGTGCCGCCGCCGTGCATCAGCGAGTTCTCGATCAGCGCGGCGAGCACCTGGGCGACCGCGCCCGGGGTGCCGACCGCCTTGAGGCCGGTCTTGCCGGAGCGCACGATCGCGCGGCCCTCGCCGCGATAGGCCGGCCGCCACTCCTCCAGCTGCTGCTTGACGACCTCGTCGAGCGAGAAGACCACGGCCGAACCGGTGCGCGGGTCACGGTTGTTGGTGAGGAGGCGCTCCACCACGTCGGTGAGCCGCTCGACCTGCGTGAGCGCGATCGTGGCCTCCTCCTTGACCGTGTCGAGGTCGTCGGTGAGGGCGATCTCCTCCAGCCGCATGGAGAGCGCGGTCAGCGGCGTACGCAGCTGGTGCGAGGCGTCCGCCGCGAGCCGCCGCTCGGCCGTGAGCATCCGGCCGATCCGGTCGGCCGACGAGTCCAGCACATCGGCGACCCGGTCCAGCTCGGGCACCCCGTACCGCTTGTGCCGCGGGCGCGGGTCGCCCGAGCCGAGGCGCTCGGCGGTCTCGGCGAGGTCGGTGAGCGGGGAGGCCAGCTTGTTGGCCTGGCGTACGGCCAGGAGCACCGCGGACACGATGGCGAGCAGGGCCACCGCGCCGATGATGAGCAGGGTGCGCCCGACCTCCTTGGTGACCGTGGAGCGGGACTCCTCGACGAGCACGGACTCGCCGCGCTCGCCCACGGCGGTGCCCTTGATGACGGTGCCCCCGGGCTTCTGCCCGATCTCTATCACCGGGCGGCCCGGGATCGCGATGCGGGCGTACCGCTTGGGGTCGATCTGTTCGTTCAGGACCTGCGCGTTGATCGTCTCGTTCGCCAGTGTGCGGCTGTCGACGACGGAGACCAGCCGCAGCGCCTCGGAGTTGACGCTCTCCTGGGCGCTGCTGCTGATGGTCCGCGTCTCGACGATGACGAGGGAGACGCCGAAGACCGCGATCACCACGAGAACGACCGCGAGTGTGGAGTTGATCAGCCGACGGCGCATGTGCGGAGGTGCTCTAACTCTTCTCGAAGCGGAAGCCGACTCCGCGGACGGTGGCGATGTAGCGCGGGTTGGCCGCGTCGTCGCCGAGCTTCTTGCGCAGCCACGAGATGTGCATGTCGAGTGTCTTGGTCGAGGACCACCACGTGGTGTCCCAGACCTCGCGCATCAGCTGATCGCGGGTCACCACCCGGCCCGCGTCCCGGACCAGGACGCGCAGCAGGTCGAACTCCTTGGCGGTGAGCTGGAGCTCCTCGTCGCCCATCCAGGCGCGGTGCGACTCGACGTCGATCCGCACGCCGTGGGTGGCGGGCTGGGGCACCGGCTCGGTGGCCCCGCGCCGCAGCAGCGCCCGGACCCTCGCGAGCAGTTCGGCCAGGCGGAAGGGCTTGGTCACGTAGTCGTCGGCACCGGCGTCGAGGCCGACCACGGTGTCCACTTCGTCGGCGCGGGCGGTGAGCACGAGGATGGGGACGGTGTGTCCCTCGGAGCGGAGCCTCCGGGCGACTTCGAGGCCGTCCATGCCGGGAAGCCCCAGGTCGAGCACGACCAGGTCGGCGCCCCCCTGCAGTCCGGCGTCGAGGGCGGTCGGGCCGTCCTCGCGCACCTCGACCTCGTAACCCTCCCTGCGCAGGGCGCGGGCCAGTGGCTCCGAGATGGACGCGTCGTCCTCGGCGAGCAGTACACGGGTCATGGGGGTGATGGTAGTCCGCGGCGGCGACAATGCGTCAGGTGATCCACCCGCCCTGCGGGTCTGGGGAGCGATCTTGTTTAACACCTTCGAATCAGGGTGAGTGGTTCCAGGGATGCCTGTGATCCATCTCTCAAGTCCTTCCATATGCCGCAGTGTGGTGACGTATGGTGTCCCGACGCCTATAGCACTACTCAAGGACCTTTGGCTTGCTTGGCGCGCCAAGGGTCTCTTTTCTGCACAAGACCGGCTTTGCCAGTCTTGAGACCAGTGAATGACCTACGGGCCGGGCCCCAGCGCGATGAAGCGCACGGGGTGTGGATCCCGGTGTGGTCCGTCCGTTCCGAGCTCCCCCACGGAGCCGGGCCCCGAAGGCGTCGGGGGGACGGTCCCCATGCCGGTGCCGGCCCTCCCCCACCGGGCGCGACTCAACGCTCACGAAGCGCGCGTCCCGAGCAAGCAAGGATCGACCATGGCGTCCAGCCTGACGAAGGACTCCGCCAGTACCACTGGCACCGAGAAGACCTTCTTCGGCCACCCCCGCGGCCTGGCCACTCTGTTCATGACCGAGATGTGGGAGCGGTTCTCCTACTACGGCATGCGTGCGCTTCTCATCTACTACCTGGTCTCGGGCGGCGCCGACGCCGCCACGGGCAGCCAGGGTGGCGGCCTGGCGATGACCACCGCGACGGCGACGGCGATCTACTCCGTCTACGTCTCGATGGTCTACCTGATGGCGATGCCGGGCGGATGGTTCGGCGACCGCGTCTGGGGTGCCCGCAAGACCGTGGCCATCGCCGGCTTCGTGATCATGGCCGGCCACTTCTCGCTCGCGATCCCCGGCCAGGCGATGTTCTTCGTCGGTCTGATCCTGGTAGCGGTCGGTTCCGGTCTCCTCAAGGCCAACATCTCCACGATGGTCGGCCACCTCTACGACGGACCCGAGGACCCGCGCCGTGACGGCGGCTTCACGCTGTTCTACGTCGGCATCAACCTCGGTGCGTTCGTGGCCCCGTTCGTGGTCGGCACGATCGGCAAGGAGCACAACTGGCACCTGGGCTTCGCGCTCGCCGCGGTCGGCATGGGCCTGGGTCTGACCCAGTTCCTCATCGGCACGCGCAACCTGAGCGAGAAGAGCAGCGTGGTCCCGAACCCGCTGAGCGCCGCGGAGCGCAAGAGCGTCCTCACCAAGGTCGCCCTCGCCATCGTGGCCGTCGTGGTCTTCTACGGTGCCGTCGTGGGCCTGGGCGCTTACACGCTGAACTGGGCGCTGGTCCCGCTGACCCTCGCCGGTCTGCTCATTCCGCTCGCCGTCCTGACGCGCATCAAGCGCGACAAGGACCTGTCGGCGACCGAGCAGACGAAGATGAGCGCCTACATCTGGTTCTTCATCGCCGCCGCCGTCTTCTGGATGATCTACGACCAGGGTGGTTCGACCCTGTCGCTGTTCGCCGACGGCAAGACCGCGGACTCGGTGTTCGGACTCGGCTTCTCGGCCACCTGGTACCAGTCCCTCAACCCGCTGTTCGTGATGGCGCTCGCGCCGGTCTTCGCGTGGCTGTGGCTGTGGCTCGCGCGCAAGAACCAGGAGCCCAACACCATCGTGAAGTTCGCGATGGGCCTGGTCCTCGTCGGCGCGTCGTTCTTCGTCTTCATCGTGCCGATGAACATGGCGGGCGACGGCACCAAGGTCAGCCCGATGTGGCTGGTGTCGATCTACATGATCCAGACCATCGGCGAGCTGTGCCTGTCGCCGGTCGGCCTGTCCGTCACCACGAAGATGGCGCCGCAGAAGTACGCCTCGCAGATGATGGGCATCTGGTTCCTCGCCGTCACCGCCGGTGACTGCGTCACGGGCCTGCTCTCGCTCGGCGGGGTGAGCCTCAACGGCATCGGGGTCATCGGCCTCGAAGCGGCCGCGGCGGTCGTCGCGGGTGTGGCGGTCTACATGTACCGCAACAAGGTCAAGGCCATGATGGGCAGCGTCCACTGACGCGTCCCGCACACGGTCGAAGGGCCGCCGCACCGGGAAGGTGCGGCGGCCCTTCGCGTTGCCCGGAGGGTGTCAGCGCGTGCCGCGCAGGCGCTTCCACGGAGTGAAGGTGAAGATCGCGCCGCCGAGCAGCAGCACGGTGCCCGCGACCAGGCCGAGCGCCCGCAGGGCGCCGTTGTCGCTCGCGCCGGTCTGGGCGAGACCGCCCGAGCCGGCCGTGGAGGCGCTGGAGCCGCCCGTGGCCGCCGTACCGCCCGCCGAGCCGCTGCCGCCCGCCGCGCCGCCCGGCTGGGCCGCCGTGTCCAGTTCCAGGGAGACCGGGGCCGAGCCGGAGACCTTGCACGGGATGTGAATCGGGGAGCCGCCCAGGGTGACGTCGATGGACAGGTCGCCCGGGCTCAGCGTCGACTTCCCGGAGGCGCCCGGCTTGTAGGTGCCCGTCATGTCGGTGAGGCTGACCGGCGCGCCCGACTTGACCGGGTCGGGGTTGGCCGGGCCCGTGACGGCCACCGAGCCCTTGTCGGCGCCGCCGACGGTGACCTGCATGGACGGCTTGAGCGCGCCCGCCGGAAGGTCGGCCGGGCTGTTCATGACGCCCTTGGCCGTCTTGACGGTGAGGGCGTAACTCCCGCCGTTCTTCTTGGCGTTGATGGTCACCTTGGACTGGATGCTGGCCGGTCCTGGCGAGGTGCAGGCGAAGTTGACGGCGACCTCCTTGCCGGGGAAGTCGGTCTGGCCCCCGCTGCCGCCGGTGGTCCCGCCCGAGGTGGATCCCCCGCTCGTGGTGCCGCCGGACGTGGACCCGCCGGTGGTGCCGGACGTCGTGGTGCCGCCCGAGGTGGTCGAGCCGGTGGTGCCGCCGGACGTCGTGCCTCCGGACGTGGTCGAGCCCGTGGTGCCGCCGGACGTCGTGCCCCCGGACGTGGTGGTGCCCCCGGTGGTCGAGCCGCCGGTGGTGCCGCCCGCGTCCGTCACCTTGATCGTCGCGGAGACGCCGACCGTCGCCTTCGGCGTGCACTTGGTGTCCGTCGACATGATCTGGTTGACGTTGATGTTGTACGCGTCCGGCGTGAGGGTGACGTCACCGGCCTTGGTCAGCTTCAGCTTGGCCGTCATGTCCGAGAGGACCATCGGGCTGTTCTTGGGGATGGGCGGGTTCTGCCGCGGGCCCTTCATGGCGATGTCGGCGCTCTGCGCGCCCGCCGCCTTGAGGGTGCCGGTCGGCTGGACGACGTCCTTGTTGAGGTCGAGGACGTTGGGGTTGTTCGAGGCGGCCTGGGTGAACTTCCAGACGACGTCCACCTCGTCGCCCACCTTGGCCGTGGCGGGCGCGGTGATCTGCACCTTCGTCGTGCCCTCGACCGGCGGCAGACCGGAGATGGACGGCGGTATGCACTCGGTGGCGTACGAGACTTCGGCTGCTTGTGCGGGACCTGCGGCCAGCATGATCCCCGCGCCGCCGAGCATCAGCGCGAGACCGGCCGCGCTCATCCTCCGTTGCGTGGTCACGGATTTCCCTTCGTCGTGGAACGTTACGGACGGTTGGGGTGGTTCTCGGACGGTGCGGAGTCGGGGGTGAACCACGGCAGCGCGGCCGCGGTTCCGTGCGGGGCGGCGCCCGGGCCGGGCCCCGGCGCGGGCGGCGGGCCTTCGGCGGGCGCCCGGCCGGCCCTGGGCAGCCGCACGGTCACATCGGGCAGCCGTACGCTCCGGTGGCGGGCCTGGTCGGACCGCCCGGGGGTGCGCGGACGCAGCCGGTCGACGACGACCATGCCGATGCGGAAGACGGCGGCCGGCACCACCAGGCAGAGCAGGATCCAGAAGAGGGTGACGCCCCAGGGGCGGTCCACCCCCCACGGCTCGGTGGCGAGCAGCTTCTTGGCGTACTGGAGCGAGACCTGGTAGTCGCCGTGGGCGCCGGGCGACAGCTCGAAGTCGAGTTTGATCTCGGCCTTCTGGCCGGGCTGGATGGTGCCCTTCCACTGCCGGTCCTCCCACTGCGGCGCGAACACACCGTGGGCGGTGCCGAGTTGGAAGACGGGATCCTTCACGGGGCCCGAGCCCAGGTTGCCGACGGTGAAGACCAGGGTGCGGGCGGGCGGCGCGCCGAACCAGGTCAGCAGGGAGCCGCTGCCGTCCAGGCGCGGCTCGGTGAGCACCGCGAGCTTGCCCGCGCCGGTGGCGGGCAGCGGCTCCTCGGGATGCCCGGTGATCTTCAACTCGGTGTCCAGGACGGCCTGTTCGCCCTGGACGGTCGCCACATGGACGACGCACGGACAGGGCTTGGGCGGCGCCGCGGCCGACAGGACCTTGCTGAAGGAGCCCTTGGCATCGGTGGTGACGGCCTGACCGTCGGCGTTGGAGCAGGAGTTGGTGCCGCCGATGACGCCGAGCTCGGGGGTGGACTGCCCGCACACGAGGAGCATGAGCAGCGCCCCGGGCCGCCACCCCTTGCCGGTGACGGTCACGTCCGCCCCCTTGGCGGCCTCGCTCCGGGAGAGCGCGACGCTGGGCGCGGGCTCCTCGGGGGCCGCGTACGAGGGGCCCGCCAGCAGCACGGCGAGCAGACCGGACAGCAGCAGGGCGAGGGCCGCGCCCCCGGGACGTGGCTTCACTGACGGGCTCCTGTCTGCGCCAACTCGCGTTCCGGCAAGGGCATTTCGACCGGCTCGCCAGCGCGCCGCCGACGGCGCCGGACCAGCCGGAGGGCGGCGGCCGCGCCGCCGAGCACCACCAGAGCCGCCCCGGCGACCGCGCCCCACGGCACGAAGGCGGCGCTCGTCCCGGCGGTGGCGTGGGCGCCGCCGTCCGCCGTCACGTCGAGCCGCACGGTGACCCGGTCGAGGGCGGGCGGATGCGCCCAGGGTTCGCTCAGCTCGACCCGCTGACCGGGCAGCAGCTCGACGGGCAGCGCCTTGGCCGGGCGGTCCAGGGCGCGGCCGAACACCCCGTCGACGCGCAGCGCCAGACGCGGGGCCAGGGTGGTGTTGCCCCGGTTGACCAGGGCGTAGCGGATCAGCCCGTGGGCCTTGTCGACGCGTAGGGACTCCACGGTGAGCGCGCTCAACGTCGGCCCCGACACACGGAGTTGGAGTCGTACGCCCACCTCGCGGCCGCCCGCTTCGGCCACCAGGGCGGCGGGGTGGTCGCCGGGCTGCGCGCCGGGCGGGACGGTGACGGCGAACGGCACGTCGGCGCGGGTGTGTGGCGGGATCTTCACCTCGGGTGCGGCGAGGGCGATCCAGGGGTCGGGGGTCCGGCGTACGGCGAAGCCGCCGTCGGTGGCGTTGTAGGCGGCGGCGCCGCGCAGCCTCAGGGTGAGGGGGGCGCCGGAGGGATTGCTCAGCGAGACGGTGTCCTGGAGGACCGTGCCGGGCGGACCCTCCAGGTAGAAGTAGGGCCGCCCGTCGGAGCTGGGGCGGGTCCCGCCGCCGGATGCGGGTGCGGCGGTCCAGTCCCCGCTCGCTGTCGGCGCGGCCGCGGCGGCGGGCGCCGCGAGGGCGCACAGCAGCAGGGCCGTGACCGGCAGGACCAGGCGGATCGGACGCATCGGCGGCTCCTCGGGCGCGAGGCGGTTCCTTGCGGGGTTTCCGTACGGGTGCGCGGGGTTTCCGTGCGGGTGCGCGGAAGGCGGGGTCAGGCCCGCTGGTTGCGGCGGGTCAGCCAGAGCACCCCGGCCGCGCCGACCAGGACGACCGTGCCGCCGAGCGTGCCGAGAGCCACGGCCGAGTCGAGCGGGCCGGTCTTGGGCAGGGCCGCCGGGGCGCCACCACTGCTGCTGCCGCCCGAGCCCGCGGCCCCGGTGACGTCCAGCTCCAGGGAGGGGCCGGGGCTGTTGCCGGCGGTGCAGGTCGTGACGGTGCCGAGCGCCTTGATGGTGAGCACGCCCGCGGTCAGCGTGACCTTGCCGTTGGCCTTCGGTACGTAGGTTCCCGACAAGTCGCTGATCTTGATGGGGGCGTTGGCGGGTATCTCCGCGGTGTTGGCGGGGCCCTTGACCGCGATGGTGCCCTTGTCCGCGCCGCCGAGGTCGATCACCGCGCTGGGGTTCATCGCGCCCGCGCCGAGCGCGACCGGGCTGGAGGAGACGCCCTTCTGGAAGGACATCGTCACGTTGTAGGAGCTGCCGCTCTTGACCGCCTTGATGTCGATGGGCGAGACGGCGCTCTTCGCCCCGATCGGGGTCTTGCAGTTGTAGTTGACGTCGACGACGGACGCCTGGGCCGCCGGGGCGGTGATCAGCACCACCGAGCCCGCCACCGCCGTCGCCAGCGCGAGAGCTGTCCTCTTCCGGTACGACACCTCTGGTTCCCCTTATGCCGGTTGAGCCGGAGGCCGCCAAGTTACTGACGGCACATCAGATTGGGCGCTCAAGGTACGCCGGGGAGGTTGTCGAGGGAAGACAAAGAACAGGGTCGGATCGGCGTCCGGACATGCGTGTGGCCCGGCGGTAAGAACCGCCGGTAACCATGAACGGGAGTTACGCGGGTGCCACGGGTTGCGCCCGGCCGCGGTCGCGCGGGCGCCGAGGGGCGGGCCCGGCCGGAGCCGCGCGCAGGGCGCGCGCCCGGCCGGCCGGGGTTACGCGGGTGCCGCGAGTTCCGCCCAGACCGTCTTGCCGGTCACGCCCGGCGTGCGCGTCACGCCCCAGTCGAGGCACAGCCGCTGCACGATGAACATGCCGTGCCCACCGGGCCGCCCCGCGCGGTGCGGGGTGCGGGGCGCGGGCTGGCCCGAACCGAGGTCGCTGACCTCCAGGCGCAGCACCTTCGCGGTGTGCGAGACGCGCAGCCCCTCGGGCCCCTCGGCGTGCAGGCACGCGTTGGTGACCAGCTCGGAGACGACGAGCAGCACGTCCTCGCAGGCGGCGCGGCCCTCGGCCGTCGCCGCCGGGAGCCAGCCCCAGTCGTAGAGGGCCTGCCTGGTGAAGTCGCGGGCCATCGGCACGATGCCGCTCGCCCCGGTCAGCGCCAGGACGCGTGCGGATACTACGGGGGCCGGGCCGTCGTTTTCCGACAGCCCGGCGTTGGGCCCGGCACCTTGGGATTCGGGCCCACGGTCGCCCGGAGCCTGCTCCCGGGTGGTGCTCATCAGCGCTTCACCTCACCGATTCGCCAATGTCTTCAGTCTGGTCTCCTGCCCGGACGAATCCGGGTCAGTCACTCAGAGCGGTATCGAGCGAATCATGCACGGTGAAGACTGCCTCCGCGCCCGTGATCTCGAATACCCGAGCCACCACGGGCTGCATGGCCACCAAGTGCACCCCGCCGCCCAGCTCCTCCGCCTTGAGGCGGGCGCCGAGCAGCACGTTCAACCCGGTGGAGTCGCAGAACTCAAGCTGCGAACAGTCCACGACGAGCCGAATGCGCCCCTGGTCGAGGGCTTCCTCCAGCGGCTCCCTGAGCAGATCCGCGGTGTGGTGATCGAGCTCACCCGCGGGTGTCAGGACCTCGCTGTGACCAACGGTGCGGACTCCGACCCGGAGCCGGCCCCGATTCGTGCTGCCGACCGTGCCGCGGTCCATGCCGTCCCTCTTCGCCGATTCGTCGTAACTTCCCAGGAACACTACGCCTTCCCTACGTCTTCTGGAACCCGAACATCGCACCAAAGCGGACATATACCAACAAAGAAGCCTTGCAAGTGCCTACATAAAGCGGGTAGGGGTAGTAGAGACAGCTATTCAACACGACCGGCCACGGAGGCGCCGCACACCGCGGACAACACGTATGGGCATCGGCAGCCATATGCCGAGAACGATGGAGGAGACCCATGTCACCCCGGCTCGACGAATCGCTTGCGGATACGTCGATCAAGCAGGAACCGCAGGACATCCGCCCCCCACATGCACGATCGCACGAAACCGCTGGACTTGAGGGACTTCCCCAGATCCCGCCCTACACCGAGGTCGGCCCGGTCGACGCACGGGCGCTGTCGAAGACGCTCTTCGCCCGCCTGCACGCGCTCGAAGAGGGCACTCAAGAGCACGCCTACGTGCGCAACACCCTGGTCGAACTGAATCTCGCCCTGGTCAAGTTCGCCGCATCGCGCTTCCGCACCCGCAGCGAGCCGATGGAGGACATCATCCAGGTCGGCACGATCGGCCTGATCAAGGCGATCGACCGGTTCGAGTTCGACCGCGGAGTGGAGTTCCCCACCTTCGCGATGCCGACCATCGTCGGCGAGATCAAGCGCTTCTTCCGCGACACCTCCTGGTCGGTGCGGGTTCCGCGCAGGCTCCAGGAGCTCCGTCTGGACCTCGCCAAGGCGGGCGACGAACTCGCCCAGCAGCTTGACCGCTCGGCCACGGTGGGCGAGCTCGCCGAACGCCTCGGCATCACCAAGGAAGAAGTCGTCGAAGGCATGGCGGCGAGCAACGCGTACACCGCGAGCTCGCTGGACGCCCAGCCCGAGGAGGACGACTCCGAAGGCGCCCTGAGCGACCGCATCGGCTACGAGGACCACGACCTCGAAGGCATCGAGTACATCGAGTCGCTGAAGCCGCTGATCGCCGAACTGCCCTCGCGGGACCGGAAGATCCTCTCGCTGCGCTTCGTCGCCAACATGACGCAGTCCGAGATCGGCGAGGAGCTCGGCATCTCCCAGATGCACGTCTCCCGGCTGCTCTCGCGCACCCTGCGCAAGCTCCGCAAGGGGCTGACCGTCGAAGAGTGAGCACAGCTGTCCGAGGGGCCCGCACCGTCAAGGTGCGGGCTCTTCCGCGTTGTTGACGCGGTGGTGCGCACTGGGTCACATTGAGCGCTGGGGATGCGGGGGGTCTGGGGGGACTTCATGGCGTACGAAGAGGTCATGGCGTACGAAGAGCTGGAAGCACCGATGCGCGAACGGCTGGGGCGCGAGTGCCTCTACGTGCCGTCCTGCCGGCTCGGCCTGTACCTGGCGCTCAGACACTGGTGCCCGCCGGGCGGCCGGGTGCTGATGTCCCCCGTCAACGACGACGTCATCTTCTTCGTGGTCCTCGCGGCCGGGCTGCGGCCGGTCCAGGCGCCGCTCGACCCCCTGGACGGGTCCCTCGACGTGGCGGCCGTACCGGACGCGCTCTGGCCCCGCCTCTCCGCCGTCCTCACCACCAACCTGTACGGCAACCCCGATCCGGCGCCCGAACTGGCCGCCCGCTGCGCGCGGTTGGGCATCCCCCTCATCGAGGACGCGGCCCACGCGATCGGCAGCGAGACGGCCGGGCGCAAGGTCGGCACCTTCGGGCAGGCCTCCGTCTTCAGTCTCTCCAAGCACACCGCGGCCAAGGCGGGCGGCTTCCTCGCGATCGCCGACCCGGGCCTGCGCGAGGCGCTCACCAAGACCCGCGACGCCCTCCTCGCCCCACGCCGCACCGGCGCCGAACTCGCCTACTGGGCGCGGCCGTACGCCGAGTCGGCCGTGCGCGGCCTCCGCCTGGCGCCCGCCGCCTGGGCGGTGCTCAGGATGCTCGGGCAGCAGGAGCGCGAGGACATCAGGATGCCCCTGCGCCCCGAGGAGCTGACCCACGCCGTCACGGCCGCGCCCGGTCTGTCCGCCTTCCACTCCTGGGCCCGGGTCGACATGCACGACTACCGGGCGACCCCGGGCAGGGGCCGACTCGCCCGGATCGGACGGAAGTTGGGGAGGCTCGACGCCGTGCTCGACGCACACCGCCGGGGCGCCGAGCGGTTGCTCGCCACCGAGTGGGCGCGGCCGAGGCCGGGGCCCGTCCAGCCCCTGTTCCGCGTTCCGCTGCTCGTCGAGGACCGCGACGCGGCCCGCGCGGCGCTCGCCCGGGCGCGGATCACGGTGGGCTATCTGTACGATCCGCCGCTCGACGACTACGCGGGCGAGGCGTTCACCGACCCGTCGCCCGCACCCGGGCCCGGCCGCTGGTTCGCCCAACACGCCCTGCCCGTCGACCCGTTGAAGGCCGCCCGCACGATCGAGGTGCTGCGCGCTGCGGGCGTCCGGCCCGCGAGGGGCGGCCCCGCCGGTGTCTGACACGGCCGGAACCGAGATCGAGGACATCGCCGCCGTGCCGTCCGACCGGGCCGTCAAGGACGGCAGCGAGCCCACGGGCGGCGGCGACTCGATGTTCCGCAACGCCTATGCCCTGATGCTGTCCACGGCCGTCTCGGCGGCGCTCGGCCTCGGCTTCTGGCTGGTCGCGGCCCGCTACTACAGCGAGGAGGCGGTCGGGCAGGGCTCGGCGGCCATCGCCGCGATGAAGCTGCTCGCCTCGATCACCGCGACCACCATGATCGGCGCGGTGGTCCGTTACGTGCCGCGCGCCGGGCGCTCCACCGCGATGCTGGTGCGCCGCGCCTACGTCGTCAGCACCGCCGTGGTGGCGGTGGCCTGCGTCGCCTTCCTCTTCTCGCTGCCGCTGTGGGGACCCTCGTACGAGCCGCTCTCCGGGCTCACCGCCGGCGTGGTCTTCACGGTGTCGTCGGTGGCCTGGGCGATCCTGACCCTCCAGGACGGCGTCCTCACCGGCCTGCGCAAGGCGATCTGGGTGCCGGTCGGCAACGCGGTGTTCTCGCTCGGCAAGCTGCTCCTGCTCGCCGTGTTCTCGGCGCTCGCCCTCGGCGTCTTCGTGTCGTGGGCCGCCTCGATGGCCCTTTCCATCCTGCCGCTCGGCTGGCTGATCTTCCGCCGGCTGATCCCGGCACAGGCCGCAGCCGACCGCGACCGGCCGGTCCCCGAGCTGCGCGAGATCGGCCGCTTCCTGGCCGGCGACTCGGTCGGGGCGCTGTTCTCGCTCGCCATGATCAACCTGCTGCCCGTGATGGTCGCGGTGCGCTTCCCGGCGGCGCAGAACGGCTTCTTCTTCATCGCGTACACGGTCGGCGGGACCATGGAGTTCATGGCCATCAACATGGCCTCCTCGCTGACCGCGCACTCCTCGCACAGCCCCGACAAGCTCGCCGACGGGGTACGCGGCGCCCTGCGCCGGATGGCGCTGCTGCTCATCCCGGTGGTCCTCTTCCTGGTCCTGTTCGCCCGCCAGATCCTCGGCCCGTTCGGCGACGACTACGCCCGGCACGGCACGCTGGTGCTCCAGTTGCTGGCCGCCGCCGCGATCCCCCGGGTCGCCGTCGAGCTGTACATCGGGGTGCTGCGCGTCCAGGGCCGCACCGGCATGCTGGCGATCCTCCAGGGCGCGATGTGCGCCCTGGTGCTCGGCAGCGCCGCGGTGCTGCTCGGCGTGTTCGGCATCTCCGGCGCCGGGTGGGCGCAGCTGTGCGCGATGACCGTGATGGCCCTGTGCTGCGTGCCCGGCCTGCGCGGCGCGCTCGCGGGCCGCGCCGCCATCCGCACCCCGGGCGCTCCCAAGTCGGCCGAATACGGGACGAGTTGGGCCAGGAAGGCGCAGGCGGCCAGGACCGAGGAGGCACGGGAGTACGGCACGCGGTGGGCCACCCAGACCGCGTATCTGCGCGGCGGCATGGACACGGCCACGCCCGCGCTCGGCATCCCCGTGTACGTCCCCGGGGCGCACCCCGAGCAGGGCTCCGCGACCACCCTGCACCTGCGGCTTCCGCCCGACCCGGCGGCCCGCGAGAGCGACGAGTCGCTCCTGACCACCGCCCTGTGGCTGCTGCTCGGCCTCGCCGCGGGCCTGTTCTGGGTCCCGCTGTCACGCGCCCCGGACACGGCGGGCCCCCGTCTCAACGGCACCGGCCTGCTGCACGCGCTACCGCCGGTGAGCCTGACCGCGGGGGTGCTGCTCATCGTGGTGTGCAGCGCGGCGGTGTCCCTCTACCGGCCGCGCCCCGGCCTGCTGGTGGCCGGCCTGTGGGTGACGGTGGCGGCCCTGCACACCGCCCCGGTCATCCTCGGCGTACCGCCCGACCGGCTGTCGGGCCCCTGGCACACCGCGCTGACCCGCTTCCTGTCCGAGACGGCGGGCCTCGCCGACCCCTCCGGCGTGGAGCGCTGGCTGCCCCTGGTCCTGCAACTGCTCTGCCTGGCGCTGGCGACGGTGTCCCTGCGGGCCCTGCGCGTGCACTGGCGGGTCACCGCGGTCGCGGTGTGGGTGCTCGCGGTCGCGGGCTGGGCGGCCCAGCGGGCGTTCGCCGGGGTGGCCCTGCCGGTCTTCGTCGGTTTGTGCGCGGTGACGACGGCGGCACTCGTGCACCGCCGCTTCACCGCTCGCCCTCCGGCCTGACCCGCTTGGTCCGCTCCACGGCACCCCGGGTCGCGGCCGGGAGGGGCAGGCCCGGGAACGCGCAGGCGACGGTGGAGAACGCGGCGAGCGAGACGAGGAAGGCGGTGGCCGAGAAGCCGTGCACGAGGAAGAGGCAGGTGGACACGAGCGCGCCGAACGAGAGGCTGAGCGGGGCGGCGAGCGCGAGCGCCTCCAGCCTCGCTCCGGGCCGCAGTGCCTGCGGCTGTGGATAGAGCAGGGCGAGTCCTGGGCCGAGGCTCACGTACAGCAGTACGGGGATCCAGCGGGCCGGGCCGGCCGCGGGTAGCGCGGTCGCGGCGAGTGCGGCCCAGCCGGACAGGGCGAGGGTGGCTCTGATCTGGTTCTGCCTGAGCGTCATGACGACCTCCGAGTCGTGAATGGCCGGCTCTCAAGTCCTGTGTTTCGCATGGCCGTTCGCGCAGTTCCCCGCGCCCCTTCAGACTTTCCCCCACCCCGCCCCTTCCCGAGACCCTCCGGGGGTGAAAGACCCTGGGGCTCTGCCCCAGACCCCGTTCGCGCCTGAACGGCGCTCGTCCTCAAACGCCGGACGGGCTGGGTATGCCTATGCGGGCCAGCACCAAGGCATTTAGGGGGCCCGGGGGCGAAGGCCCCGGAAGCCCATCCTGTCCCCACCCACCCCCGGAGGGTTGAGGGAAGGGGCGGGGAGGGGCCAAACCCCGGGGTCCGGGGCGGAGTCCCAAGGGGCTAGGTGGGGCGTGGGGGGACGTACTGGAGGATCACGCCGTAGGGGCCCCGCTCAAGCACCCGGAACCTCGGCGAAGCCTCGAGCTTCGAGCGCAGCTCGGCGAAACCTCCCGGAGGAAGCAGCCCCTCCCCCGCCGTGTAGACGTCCTGCGTCCGCGTGAGGATGAAGTACACCGGCCGCCCGTCCTGGGGGAGTTGCGGCTCCAGATATCCCACCGGATCCCGCAGCATGACCGCGTTCTGCGGCTCCTCCTGCTCGGCCACGTACCAGTGCTCCAGCTGGTCGTAGCGGTGCAGCGCCTGCGGGAAGGAGCCGGTGACCGCGAGGATCATCGAGCCCTTGGGCGCGTTGTCGAGGACCCGGGTCACCATCGCCGTCTCGGCGGGCGGCGTGTAGTACATCCGCTCCTTGCCGTAGTACGCGGGGATGAACCCGGCCACGAGCAGCACGAGCACCACCGGCAGCGCGACAGCAGCGACCCGCCGGCGCACCACGGGTCTGATGCGGCCGCTCCCCTGCCCGGCCGCCGCCGGCACGAGCGCCGCAGCCGCGAAGAACGCCGCCCCCGGCAGCCCGAACAGGTAGACCCGGAACAGCATTTCGCCGCCGTAGTCGTTGACGGCGAACAGCGGCACCGGCGCCACCGACACCAGGAGCAGTGGCAGCGCGCTCTTGACCAGCTTGCGGCGCAGCACCACCGCGATCGCCGCGAGCCCGGCCACCACCAGGACCATCACGATGTCGGCGCGACCCTGCAACACCGGGCCGGAGCCGGTGAGTTCACCCGCGTACCCGGCACGCGAGTTGTTGAGGAGGTTGCCCACCGACTCCTTCAGGGAGGCCAGCGTCTCCACGAACAGCGGGCGGCCCATCGTGACGTCCCAGATCAGCATGATCACGGCCGTGACGACGAGCAGCCCGGGGTTGCGGTAGCGCCGGGTCAGGTTGAGCGCGAACAGGGCGACGCACAGCATCACCGGGGTGAGCTGGTGAGTGAAGTTGATGGCGGCGATCAGCGGGGCCAGGATCGCGACGCAGACCGCGCGCTGGCGCCCGGTGGTGGGCGGCGGGACGCTGGCGGCCGCCGGGTCGAGGTTGGCCCGCGAGCGCAGGTCGCCCGCGGCCCCGGGGCGTACGAAGTGACGGAACACCACGGCGAGCACGGCCAGGTCCAGGATCAGGGCCATGCCCTGGGGTGAGAAGTAGTCCTGGCCGACCCAGTTGGCGACCTCGAAGATCCAGACGCCGGTCCACACCAGACGCCAGTCCTCGGCGAAGGTGCGGTAGATCAGGACGAGCACCGGGATGAGGACGACGCCGTAGAACAGCGGCGCCCAGTTGAGGTACGAGGCCGCGGTGTCCACGCCGAAGGCGCGTACGAGCCCGGCGTTGAGCGTGAAGAAACCCGGCCACTGGTCGTACGCCGCCATGTTCCCGGACAGCGGCACTCCGGGCCGCAGCTCCTGGTTGGCGAGGAGGTGGTTGACCACGGCGTCGTGCTTGGAAGCCCAGGGGTAGCGCACCGAGTCGTACAGGATCGAGGTGGGCGCCTTGAGGGCGAAGAGCAGCGCGACGCTGTAGAGGCCGGGCCACCAGGGCGCGGTGCCCGCCCGCCGCAGGCTGACGACGAAGCCGCCGGTGAGGACGGCGAGCGAGAGGTAGAAGGCGGCGGGCAGCCGGTCGATCAGGCCCCAGTCGTCCATGTGCCGGTAGTCGATGTGGGGAAGCGCGTACACCCACAGGGCGGCGGCCAGCACCAACGGCAGCCAGGTGAAAAGGATTTGAGGGCTGATCAGGTCCGGCAGCGACCGGCGCCGCGCGCCTTTCGCCGGCCCGTCCGCCGCCCGCTCGGCCGGGTCGTCGGGGGGTGGCTGCGCGCTCCCCTGGACCGGCGCGGGCACACGATGCTGCACAGTGCGACTCCCCCCACGAATGTGGTCACGGCCGTCACGCCGCTGTCCCCTGGCTGTCCCCTTCGAGCGAGTATAGGAACACTCCTCGCACCGGTGTGGCTACACCGCGAACGGCTCCGGCCCGCCCTCACCCCGCGAAGACGGGCCCCTTCACGACGGCTCTGGTCCGGCGGTAGTACCGCCAACCCACCGTCAGCGGCGAGTCGTTGTACGGTGCGGCCCGCGCCCCCTCGCCGCGCATCCACGCCGCCACATCGGCGAGGGTATGGCCGCGGCGCACGATGAGACGGGCGATGCGGTACGCCTCGTCGTACTCCGAGCTGAGCGCGTGCCGCACGGCGACCGCCGTCTGGTAGCCCGCGGTGCGCGCGGCCCCGCGCACGGCACGGCTGTTGTAGCCGTGCGGATAGGCGAGATGGTCGATCCGGTGGCCGAGCCTGTCCTCCAACTCGGCTTTGCTGTCGACGAGTTCACGCCTCAGCTCCCGATGGCCGAGAGTGTCGAGCTGGGGGTGCGAGACGGTGTGGGCGCCCACCTCAAGGCCGTACTCCTCCAGGAGCCCGGCCTGGCCGAGGCTCATCATCGGCGCGGGCGGCAGCAGGCTGCGCCGCCCGGGCGCGAGCGCGCCGGTGGTGAGGTAGGCGGTGGCCGGCACGCCCCGCTCGGCGAGCGCCTCGGCGGTGCGTCCCGGCAGGTCGGCGAAGCCGTCGTCGAAGGTGAGCACCACCGGCCGGGGCGGCAGCGCGGCCCGGCCGGCGAAGTGCGCGGCGAGCGTCCCGATGGTCACCGGGGTGCGCCCGCTGTCGCGGATCACGTCGAGATGGTCCTCGAACTGCCGTGGTGTGATGGTGAATTCGGCGATCCAGGCGGGCGGTTCGTCCATCACCGCGTGGTAGAGCAGCACCGGTATGCGCGCCGACGCCCCGCTCATCCGGTCACCTCCCACGGCAGCCGGTGGCCGCGCACCCGGCGCCGGGCCCGGAGGTAGCCGAGCGGCCCGTACAGCATGCCCCGGCGTTCCAGGCGGGACAGCGAGCGCGGCCACGGGTGGCTGTGCGAGCCGTGTTCGCCCGGCACGGCCTGCTCCCCCGCGTCCCGGTGGGCGCTGATGGCGAGCGCGTGCGCGAGGCCGCGCGGCACCCGGGCGAGCAGCGCGGGCAGCAGCGCCGGGCGGCGGGCGATGATCGCGGTGAGGTAGGCGGTGAGCCCGGCGCCGTAGCCGTACGCCTGGTTCTCCAGGTCCTGCCAGGTCTCGCGGTGGTGGTGCCAGACCAGCGCCTCGGGCGTGTAGCTGAGGCGGTGGCCCGCGACGACGACCCGGGCGAAGGCGTACAGGTCGTCGCCGCCCCTGGCCGGGGTGCCGGTGCCGGTGGCCGGGTCGAAGCCGCCGACGGAACGGATGACGTCCGCCCGGAAGGCCATGTTGGCGCCGGAGCCGAACCGGCCCGCCGTGAACGGGAAGAGCGGCTCGTCGGGCGGGGGTCTGCGCGGGTCGAAGTGACGGGGCGCGAAGCCCTTGGTGAAGCCGCCGTGGCTCTCCAGGAGGATCTGCGCGGGCGTGGTGAGGCGGGCGGGCAGGATCAGACCCGTCACACAGCCGAGCCGGGGATCGACCGCGAAGGGCGCGGCGAGCGAGGACAGCCAGCGCCGGTCGGCGATCACGTCGTCGTCGGTGAACGCGAGGATCTCGCCGTGCGCGACGGCGACGCCCCGGTTGTGGGCGGCGGCCAGACCCGGCACGGGCTCGACGGCATAGCGGACGCCCAGCGGGGCGTAGTGCCGCTCGACCAGTTCGCGGGTCCGGTCGGTCGCGGGGTTGTTGTCGACGACGACGATCTCGTGGTCGGGGTGGTCCTGGACGAGCAACGAGTCGAGCGCGCGGGCCAGTTGGGCCGAACGCTCCCGGGTGGCGACGACGACGGTGGCGCGCGCCGGCGCCGGCGCGGACACCGGCCGTTCCTCGGGTACGAATCCGGTGAGCTGCTTGCGGGCGGCCGCCGCCAGCACCTGGGCCGGGTCCTCGCCCTCCCGCACCCGGCCGAGGACCGTCCCGACCGGCAGCCCCCGCAGCCGGACCAGGACGTACACCTCGCCGGGTCCGATCGGCGGCCCGCCCGGCGCGGGCGTCAGGGACAGCACGTCCCCGTCGAGCCCGTCGAGGTCCAGCTCCCCCACGCCGATGCCCGCCACGGTTCTCCGCTCCTCCACCGGCCCCCGGGCCCGCGGCCCCCGCGACGCCTCTGACGATCTGTCCGACACTGTGCTTCCCCCCGTGCTCCGGGTCTCCCGATGGCCTCGAAGGCCGCGCCCCTACGGGGCTACTTGCCGGCGCCGCGCAACCGCGCGGCCCGCTTGAGGCCGCGCTGCGCGAACTCCGCGAGCCTCGGCCGTTCCCGTACGAATCCGTGCGCCCGGCGGGACGGTTCCCGGCCGGCCCAGTGCAGCACCGCGCCCGCGCCCGGCCGGGTCGACGCCCCCTCATGGACCGGTATCTCGCCGGTCTTGAGCGCCTCCTTGTACTCGGCGGCCCCCCGGCCGAGGTCCAGCATCCCGATGCCCTCGGCGGCCGCGGCCTCCGCCATCCGCAGATGGAGCACCAGGCCCGGCGAGTACTTGGCGTACTCCGGGTCGTATGCCGGAAACCAGCAGGCCAGGACCGTGCGCGAGCGCAGCCCGAAGTGCGCCGCCACCGGCGCGTCCCCCGCGTACAGGACGGAGAGCACCCCCGAGCAGCCGGGCGCGCGGGTGTGGGCGAGCTGCCGCACCAGGGTGGTGATCCACTCCTGGGCGAACCGGTCGCGCCGCCCGGTGCGGCGGTACTGCGCGGACTTCCACTCCATGAGCCGGGCCAGCGCCGCCGGGTCCCGCTCGTCGAAGACGAATCGGACCTCGCCGGCCTGCCGCCCCAGCCTGCGCTCCTTGGCGGTGGTGGTCCTGAAGAACTTGGGCGACCGCTGCCGCAGGATCGTTTCGTACGCCGCGTAACCGGCCCCCACGTCGATGACGAAGGAGGCGTACTCGGCCGCGGAGTCCGGCACGAACAGGGACTGGCCGTCCTCCAGGTTGTCGAACTCCCAGGCGGACAGTCCGCAGGAGCGCAACAACTCGGCTTTCTCCAAGGTCAGTTGAGGCCTTCCGATGAGGCCCTGACAGTCCGAGACGCCGAACCCGATGGCCCTGCCCCGCCCCAACTTCCCCTTCTCGTAGGGGAAGAAGGCGGCCGGTTCGCCCCCCTCGTACACCACGGCCACCCGCGCCGAGGACCGCACCCGGCCGACCGCCAGGGTGAACTCCGGCTCCATGAAAGGATTCTCCGGCGCCTGCGACTTGCCCCGCAGCTCGCGCCAGACCTCCAGCTCCGCGGCGCTCAGATCGCCGGGCCTCGCCACGCGTATGCGCCCCCGGGCGCCCTCGACGGCACCACTCCCGTGCGGACTGCCCACTTCGACCCCCCGGTCTCCCCCGAGCAACTGACCTGGACGGTACCGATGGATTTCACCCGACGGTAGGTACCGTCCCGCAGTTTGTGACCATACGGAGAAGCTTGGTACGCCGTCGTCGTTTTGGCCCCTTCATGACCGACGCGAAGGGGCGGTACGCGAGGGGCCTGGGGTACGGGTGTGGCGCCCGGCGTGAGCTAATGCACGGTATGAGCTACTTCATGACCGACCTGTCGGGCACCTCCGTCGAAGAGCCCGACGAGGCGACGATGCGCACGATCCTCGACGGCCTGGCCGACGCCGACGACGAGCACCCCGATGTCTCCCTGACCCATGAGAACGGCTGGTCCCTCAGCGCCTTCCCGAGCGGCGAGCTGCTCTGGCTCCTCTGGGAGAACCTGGACGAGCCGGACGCGCAGCCGCGCCAGATCTCGGGGGTGGCCAAGGACGAGGTGCTGCGGCTCTTCGGGCTGCTCGCGAAGGGCGAGACGGCGGAAATCGAGCGCCTCGCGGCTTCCTGAGTCCCGGGGCCGGGGCGGGCCGGTCCGGGAATCCCGGGGCTCCCCGTGGGCCGAGGGGCGCGCGGCGCATATTCGCCGGGCAATCGCGCTCCCGTGCGCCGTCCTGGCCGGGGAACCGGTACCCCGGGTTCCGGGCGTCTTGCGGCACGTAACCGGAGGCGCAGCGGTCCGGGGAGGGCCGCGCGGGCGAAGGAGGCACAGCCGATGGAGAAGAGGCTGTGACAGCGGAGTTCCCGCGGGCGGTGTGCACGGCGGCCTTGCCGCCGTCCATCGTCCGGGAGCCGGATCCGGCGGCTCCCGAACGCGGGGGTGACGGCGACGGCCGCCGTCGGCTCCACCCCTCCCTCGTCCACGCCGGGGCCCGGCCCTTCCACGCCACTGGCCGGGCCCCATCCTCATCCCGCCCTCAGACCCGGCGGCCGGCCCGCCACACCTCGCCGACCAGCGGGACACCCGGGCGGTAGGCGAGGTGGACGTGCGAGGGCGCGTCCAGGAACGCCAGGTCGGCGCGGGCGCCGGGGGCCAGCCGCCCGATGTCGGTGCGGCGCAGTGCGGCGGCGCCGCCCGCCGTCGCCGACCAGACCGCCTCGTCCGGCGTCATCTTCATGTCCCGCACGGCGAGCGCGACACAGAACGGCATCGAGGACGTGAAGGACGAGCCCGGGTTGCAGTCCGTGGAGAGCGCGACGGTCGCACCGGCGTCCAACAGCCTTCGCGCGTCCGGCCAGGGGGCCCGGGTGGAGAACTCGGCGCCGGGCAGCAGGGTCGCGACCGTGGCGCTGTTGGCGAGCGCGTCGACGTCGGCGTCCGTCAGATGGGTGCAGTGGTCGGCGGACGCGGCCTCCAGCTCCACCGCGAGCTGCACACCGGGCCCGTACGTCAACTGGTTGGCGTGGACGCGCGGCAGGAGCCCCCTGGCCTTTCCGGCGGTGAGGATGGCCCGCGCCTGGTCGCCGTCGAAGGCGCCCTTCTCGCAGAAGACGTCGACCCAACGGGCGTACGGGGAACAGGCGTCCAGCATCTCGCCGGTGACCAGGCCGACGTATCCGGCCGGGTCGTCGGCGTACTCGGGGGCCACGATGTGCGCGCCGAGGTAGGTGACCTCGTCCGTGTGCCCGGCCGCGACGCGCAGCGCGCGGGCCTCGTCCTCGACGGTGAGCCCGTACCCGGACTTGGTCTCCTGGGTGGTGGTGCCCTGCCGCAGCGCCTCCGCGAGGTAGCGGGCGACATTGGCACCGAGCTCCTCGTCGCTCGCGGCGCGGGTCGCGGCCACGGTGGTGCGGATGCCGCCGGCCTTGTACGGCCGGCCGCTCATGCGGGCGTTGAACTCGGCGGTGCGGTCGCCCGCGAAGACGAGGTGGGAGTGGGAGTCGACGAAGCCGGGGATGACGGCCCGGCCCCGCGCGTCGACGGCGTCGTCGGCGTCGGGGGCGTCGGCCGTGCGGCCGGTCCAGGCGATCCGGTCGCCCTCGATGACGAGGGCGGCGTCCTCGACGAGGCCGAGGGGTCCGTCTCCCCTCTCGGGGTCGTTGGTGACGAGGCTGGCGATGTTCCGCACGAGGGTGGTGCGCATGGGTTCCCTTTCTTTCCCCACCCCGCCCCTTCCCGAGACCCTCCGGGGGTGGTGTTGTTCGGCTGCGGATCGTAGGGGCCGTTCGCGCAGTTCCCCGCGCCCCTGAAAGCGCCGGGTACAGCGGCATCTTCAGCCCGTCCGGGGTTGAGGACGAGCGCCGTTCAGGCGCGAACGGGGGTCTGGGGGCGGAGCCCCCAGGGGCGGCGTGGGGAATCCTCCGGGTTCTGGGGCGGAGCCCCAGGGGGCTATCTCAGGGCGGCGATGGCCGTGGACAGGGCCGAGGCCACATCCGGTATCAGGGTGTGGACCCCGTCCCGCACCACGGCCCGGCCCCCCACCACCACGTGCCGCACATCGGACGCGGTCGCCGCGAACACCACCGTCTCCGCGGCGAGCCGGGGCACCGCCCCCGCCGTCCGGACGGAGTCGAGCGCGATCGTGGCGAGGTCGGCCGGGGCGCCCGCCTCGATGCGGCCCGCCTCGGCCCAGCCGAGTGCCGCGTGGCCGTCGGCCGTCGCCGCCCGCAGCAGCGCCGCCACCGTCCAGTGGCCCCGCAGCCGCGTACGGAGGCGCTCGTCGAGCTCCATCGCGCGCGCCTCTTCGAGGAGGTCGATCACGGCGTGGCTGTCGCTGCCCAGCGAGAGCGGGGAGCCCGCCCGCTGGAGGGCGAGCGCCGGGCCGATGCCGTCGGCGAGGTCGCGTTCGGTGGTGGGGCACATGCAGGTGCCCGTCCCGGCGGCCCCGATGAGGGCGATGTCGCCGTCCGTGAGGTGGGTGTTGTGGACGCCCGTGGTCCGGGCGCCGAGCACCCCGTGCTCGGCGAGCAGCCGCGTGGGCGTCATCCCGTACGCGTCGAGGCACGCCTCGTTCTCCGCGGTCTGCTCGGAGAGATGGACGTGCAGCGGGGCCCGCCGGGCCTCGGCCCACTGGGCGACCGTGCCCAACTCCCGTGCGGGGACGGCCCGTACGGAGTGGACGGCCGCTCCGATCCGCGCGTGCGCCCGCTCCTTGAGCGCCGAGCAGCGCTCGGCCCACGCCTCGGCCGTGCCGTCCGAGAAGCGCAGCTGGTGGCGGTCGGGGGCGGCCCCGAAGCCGGAGGAGAGATACGCGGTGTCGAGCAGCGTGATCCGGATGCCCGCCTCGGCGGCGGCGGCGATCAGCGCCTCGCCCATCGCGTTCGGGTCGTCGTAGGGGGTGCCGTCCGGCGCGTGGTGCAGATAGTGGAACTCGCCGACGGCGGTGATCCCGGCGAGCGCCATCTCCGCGTACACCGCGCGGGCCAGTGCGTGGTAGGAGTCCGGGGTGAGCCGGGACGCGACCTGGTACATGGTCTCGCGCCAGGTCCAGAACGTCCCCGAGCCGACCTGCACGGTGGAGCGCAGGGCCCGGTGGAAGGCGTGCGAGTGGGCGTTGGCGAGCCCGGGCACGGTGAAGCCGCGCAGCACCTCGGCGCCGGGCGGCGGTGTCTCGGCTCCCGTGCGGACGGCGGAGATCCGGCCGTCGTCGCCGACCTCCACGACCACTCCCGGCTCGACCACGGGGTCGAGCCAGGCGTGCTCGAGCCAGTACGTCACCTGCACGCCAGGCCCTCCAGTACATCGGCGAGTGCGAGCACCCCGGCGACGCAGTCGTCCTCGCAGGCGAACTCGGCCGGGGAGTGCGAGACGCCGGTGGGGTTGCGTACGAACAGCATGGCGGTCGGGATCGAGCCGGACAGGATTCCGGCGTCGTGTCCCGCGCCGGTGCCGAGCACCGGGGTGTGGCCGCCGAGGATCTTGGCGATCTCGTCCCGGAGCGCGTGCTCGAACTCCACGACGGGCGTGAACGACTCCCGTACGACGCTGAGGTCCACGCCGTCGCGCTCGGCGCGCTCCTTCGCGGCCCGCTCGATCGCGGCGACGACCGTGTCCAGGGTGGACTGGTCGGCGGCCCGCGAGTCGAGCCAGCCGCGCACCAGGGAGGGGATGGCGTTGACGCCGTTGGGCTCGCAGGAGATCTTGCCGAACGTGGCGACCGCGCCCGCGAGTTCGGCCTCGCGGCGGGCGGCCAGGACCGTCTCGGCGTACGTCAGCATCGGGTCGCGCCGGTCGGCCAGGCGGGTGGTGCCGGCGTGGTTGGCCTCGCCCGCGAAGTCGAACCGCCAGCGGCCGTGCGGCCAGATGGCCGAGGCGATGCCGACGGCGTCGCCGCTCAGGTCGAGGGCGCGGCCCTGTTCGACGTGCAGCTCCACGAACGCGCCGATGCGGGCGAGGCGTTCGGGGTCGGGGCCGATGGCGTCCGGGTCGTACCCGGCCCGCTCCATGGCCTGCGGGAGGCTGATCCCGTCCTGGTCGCGCAGGCGGTGCGCGGCCTCGACGGTGAGCTGCCCCGCGGTCAGCCGGGAGCCGACGCAGGCGAGGCCGAAGCGGGCGCCCTCCTCGTCACCGAAGTTGGTGATGGCGAGGGGACGGGTCAACTCCGTTCCCCTGCGCCTGAGTTCGTCGAGCGCGGCGAAGGACGACACGACGCCGAGGGGGCCGTCGAAGGGGCCGCCGTCGGGGACGGAGTCCAGGTGCGAGCCGGTGACGACGGCGTCACCGGCCAGCGGGTCGCCGGCCCAGGCCCACTGGTTGCCGTTCCGGTCCAGCTCATAGGTGAGCCCGCGCGCCTCGGCCTGCGCGCGGAACCAGTCCCGGCACTCCGCGTCGGCCCCGGTCCAGGCGTGGCGGCGGTAGCCACGGGTTGCGCTGTCGCGGCCGATGGGGGCGAGGGTGGCCCACATCTCATGAAAGCCGGCGCCTCCGGCGGGGGCGGGGGTTTCCGGTTCGGCTGCGGGCCGTGCGTGGCCGGTCGCGCCGTTCCCCGCGCCCCTGGCGGGGTTGGGGGTGGACGCCGCCGAGGCCCGGGCCGAGTTGGGGGTCGCGGCCCCAGCGGCGCCGGGCACGGGCATCTTCAGCCCGTCCGGCGATTGAGGACGAGCGGCGTTGAGGCGCGAACGGGGGTCTGGGGGCGGAGCCCCCAGCGTCGGGTCGAGGGTCACTCGGTCTCACCTTCCCGCATGGGAACACGCACGCCCTTCTCGTCCGCCACCCGCTCCGCGATGTCGTACCCGGCGTCGACATGCCGGATGACACCCATCCCGGGGTCGTTCGTGAGGACGCGGCGGATCTTCTCGCCCGCCAGAGCCGTGCCGTCGGCCACCGAGACCTGGCCCGCGTGGATGGAGCGGCCCATGCCGACGCCGCCGCCGTGGTGGATGGACACCCAGGACGCGCCGGAGGCCACGTTCACCATCGCGTTCAGGAGCGGCCAGTCGGCGATCGCGTCCGAGCCGTCGAGCATCGCCTCGGTCTCGCGGTACGGGGAGGCCACCGAACCGCAGTCCAGGTGGTCGCGGCCGATCGCGAGCGGCGCCGCGAGCGTGCCGTTGCCGACCATGTCGTTGAACATGTCGCCCGCCTTGTCGCGCTCGCCCTGGCCGAGCCAGCAGATGCGCGCGGGCAGACCCTGGAAGTGGACCCGCTCGCCGGCCATCTTGATCCAGCGGTGCAGCGACTCGTTCTCCGGGAACAGCTCCAGGAGCGCCTTGTCCGTCTTGTGGATGTCGGACGCCTCGCCCGAAAGGGCCGCCCAGCGGAAGGGGCCCTTGCCCTCGCAGAACAGCGGGCGGATGTAGGCCGGCACGAAGCCGGGGAAGTCGAACGCCCGGGTGTAGCCCGCCAGTTGGGCCTCGCCACGGATCGAGTTGCCGTAGTCGAAGACCTCGGCGCCGGCGTCCATGAAGCCGACCATCGCCTCGACGTGCTTCGCCATGGACTCACGGGCGCGGGTGGTGAAGCCCGCCGGGTCCTTCGCCGCGTACGCCGCCATGTCGTCGAAGTCGACGCCGACGGGGAGGTAGGCGAGCGGGTCGTGGGCCGAGGTCTGGTCGGTCACGATGTCGACCGGCGCGCCTTCGGCGAGCATGCGCGGCAGGAGCTCCGCCGCGTTGCCGAGGAGGCCGATGGAGAGCGGGCGGCGCGCGTCGCGGGCCTCGACGGCGAGCTGGAGGGCGTGTTCCAGGGAGTCGGCCCGCACGTCGAGGTAGCGGTGCTCGATGCGGCGCTCGATGGCACGCGGGTCGACGTCGATACAGATCGCGACGCCGTCGTTCATCGTCACGGCGAGCGGCTGGGCGCCGCCCATGCCGCCGAGCCCGGCGGTGAGGGTGATCGTCCCGGCCAGCGTGCCGCCGAACCGCTTCGCGGCGACCGCGGCGAACGTCTCGTAGGTGCCCTGGAGGATGCCCTGGGTGCCGATGTAGATCCAGGAGCCGGCCGTCATCTGGCCGTACATGGTGAGGCCGAGGGCCTCCAGACGGCGGAACTCCTCCCAGTTCGCCCAGTCGCCGACCAGGTTGGAGTTGGCGATCAGGACGCGCGGCGCCCACTCGTGCGTCTGCATGACGCCGACGGGGCGGCCGGACTGGACCAGCATCGTCTCGTCCTGCTTGAGGGTGCGCAGCGTACGCACCATCGCGTCGAAGGAGCGCCAGTCACGGGCGGCCTTGCCGGTGCCGCCGTAGACGACGAGCTTGTCGGGGTGCTCGGCGACCTCGGGGTCGAGGTTGTTCTGGAGCATGCGCAGCGCGGCTTCCTGCTGCCATCCCAGGGCGCTCAGTTCCGTACCGCGCGGTGCCCGTACGGGGCGGGGTCCTGACATGGCGATGCCTCCTCGTGACCTGATCCAGTTATTCACATCCTGGGTTACTGAATAGAACTAGTCAATAGAGGCGTGGGCGCTGCGGGCGGGCCGGGCCGGTGATTGGCTTGATCGCATGACTTCCCAGGCAACGTCCCCCACGGCCGGGACCGCCGCGGCCGAGCGCCGCGAACAGGCCGTGCGGGCCGCGGTGGAGCAGGGTCTGGCCGGGCCGGACGCCCCCATCGTCGCCCTGCTCGACGTCACCGGCATCCGCGCGGGCGCCGCCGCCCTGCGGGACGCCTTCGCCGCCGTCACCGAGGCGCCCGTCCTGCACGCCTTCGCCGTGAAGGCCTGCCCGCTGGTACCGGTCCTGCGGCTGCTGCGCGCGGAGGGCCTCGGCGCCGAGGTCGCGAGCCCGGGCGAGCTGGCACTGGCCCGGGCCGCCGGGATGAGCGCCGCCGACACGGTGCTCGACTCCCCCGCCAAGACCCCCGCCGAGCTGCGCGAGGCGCTCGCCCTGGGCGTCGCGGTCAACGCGGACAACCCCCAGGAGCTGGCCCGCCTGGACGCCCTCATGAAGGCGGCGCCGAGCACCTCGCCCATCGGCCTGCGGGTCAACCCGCAGCTCGGCGCCGGGTCCATCGACGCGCTGTCCACGGCGACGGCCACGTCCAAGTTCGGGATCGCGCTGCTCGACGACGGCGCGCGGGAGCGGATCGTGCGGGCCTACCGGGAGCGCCCCTGGCTGACCCGGCTGCACACCCATTCGGGCTCGCAGGGCGTGGCGCTCTCCCTCATGGCCCGGGGCGTCAAGGTGGCGTACGAACTCGCCGAGGAGATCAACGCCGCGGCAGGACACCGGCAGGTCGACACCGTCGACATCGGCGGAGGTCTTCCGGTCAACTTCGGCTCCGACGAGGAGACGCCGACGTACGCCGCGTACGCCCGCCTCCTGAAGGAGGAGGTGCCGGGTCTGTTCGACGGGCGGTACGGCCTGGTGACCGAATTCGGCCGCTCGCTCCTGGCCAAGCACGGCACCGTCCTCGCCCGGGTCGAGTACGCGAAGAGCTCGGGCGGCCGCCCCATCGCGGTCACCCACGCCGGGGTGCAGATCGCGGCCCGCACCGTGTACGCGCCCGCCTCCTGGCCGCTGCGGATCGCGGCGTACGACGCCAAGGGCCGGCCGAAGCCCGGCCCGTCGGTCGCCCAGGACATCGCGGGGCCCGCCTGCTTCGCGGGCGACCTGCTCGCCGAGAACCGTCCGCTGCCCCTGCTCGAACAGGGCGACTACACAGGGATTCTGGACACGGGGGCGTACTACTTCGCCCATCATTACTCCTACAACTCCCTGGCCAGGCCCGGCGTTTACGGCTTCACCGCCGGCCCGGAGGGTGTCCGGTTCGCGACCGTCCGCGATCCGCAGCCCATCGAGGACCTCGTCGCGGAGGCGGGTGCCGCCCACGTCGACGGGCTCCTGTGAGCACCCGGGCGTAGCCCGACCGGGCCCGAACTGGCGCCCCCACAGCGGGAGTTCGGTTCTGCCCAAAGGGCCGCACCCTAGCCAAGCGGGGCATGCGCCGCTGGAAAATGCCAGAACTCCCACCAGCGGTTGCGACGGTGCGTAGCGTCTTGGTTGCTGCCGCACGCTCGTTCCGGCGGCCCTTTGAGACGTCCATGCGCCGCGCCGGGAGGGAGTTCCGCGTGCCCGGAATCGACGAGTGCCTGCTTGAGGCGATGCTGCTGCCGGGAGCGCTCGGAGCGGGTGTGGCCGACTGGACGAGCGGGCTCGCGCTCGGCGCCATCGGCCAGTCGCCCGGCGGGGACCACGAGGCGACCGCCGCCGAGACCGCCGAGCTGGCACGTACGGCCGCCGAGCACCCGGGGTTCGGCGTCCCCGGCGACGGCACCGAGGACCCGGCAGCGGCCGGGCCGCCCGTCGAGGACGTGATCATCACCACCCGTACCGCCTATCACGTGCTCTGTTTCGTCGAGACCTCCTTCGACAGCAGCGTCTTCCTGCACCTGTGGCTCGACCGCCGGGAGGGCAATCTCGCCCTCGCCCGGCTCCGGCTGCGCGATCTGGCCGAACGGCTGGTGCTGTGATGAGCACCGCGATACGCAGACCGGCCCAGGAGGCGCGGCACGCCGTCTCCCCCATGCTGGTCCGCCTGGTCGCCGAGCGGGCCACCGGCGCGCTGCTGCGCGACCGGGGCACCCTGTACCTCTGCGACGGCCAGGTGGTGCACGCGGAGAGCCCGGCCGCGCCCGGCATAGACGTGCTGCTCACCACCGCCGGGCGGCTGCGGCCCGAGGGCTGGCAGGAGGCAGTCGACCGGGCGGGGCCGCGCGGCCGGGTCGGCCGGTTCCTGGTGGAGAGCGGCCAGGTGGGCGACGGCGAGCTGGAGATATGCCATCTGGGCGCCCTGCACGACGCGGCGTTCTTCGCGCTCGCCCCCACCAGCGGCCCCACCCGCTTCCGGTACGGGGTCGCCCACTGGATGGGCCCCGTCAAGCCCGTGCCCGCCGAGGCGGTGGAGCGCGAGGCGGCCCGCCGCAGGGAGCTCCTGGACGGCATCTGGCCCTGCCCGGACCTGGACACCGCCCCCGTCGTGCGCAGCCCGCGCCCGCCGGACGTACCGCTCACCCCGCGCCGGCGGGCGGTGCTCGCCCTGGCCGACGGGACGCGCACCCCGCAGGACATCGCGCGGGCCCTCGGCCGCCCCGCCTTCCACACGCTGGTCGACGTACGCAGGCTGGCGGCCCTCGGGGCCGTCGAGTCCCCGCGCGCCCCCGCGCCGCCACCGGACACCCACGCCTGGGCCGCCCGGATGGCCGCCGAGGCGACCACCCCCGACGTGGCGCTGCTCCGGCGGCTGCGCGACGCACTGGAGGCCACGCTGTGATCCGCGCACTGCGGCAGCGCGCCGAGAGGAGACAGCTCATGGCGGCCGAGGCGGAAGTCGCCGAAGTCCTCGAAGAACTACGGCGGTTGAGGGCCAGGCTGCCCCAGCTCACCGGCGCGCTCGCGGCGAGCGCCGACGGTTTCGTGCTGGCCCAGGACGGCGCCGCCGATGCCGTCGAGGGGGTCGCGGCGCTCACGGCGGCGGCCCTCGGCGTGGCCCAGCGGCTGACCGAGACGACCGGTCAGGGCGCCTTCCGCGAGCTGCTCGTACGCGGCGAGACGGGTTACGTCGCCACGTACGCGGCGGGCTGCAACGCCGTGCTCACCCTCCTCGCGGAGCCCCGCGTCAACGTCGGCCGGCTGCACCTCGAAGCCCGCCGCTCCAGCACGCGCGTCGGCGAGCTGATCGACGGCGCCCTCGACCGGCAGGAGAACCCATGACCGGCACCGGCACACCGAGCCGGAACAGCCCCCGAAGGAAAGGAACGACACCGATGAGCAACACCGAAACGACGCTCAAGGAAGCGATGACCTCGATCGAGGGCGCCCTCGGCGCGGCCCTCGTCGACTACAGCAGCGGCATGGCGCTCGGCACGCTGGGCGGCGGCAAGGAGCTCGACCTGTCGGTCGCCGCGGCGGGCAACACCGATGTGGTGCGCGCCAAACTGCGGACCATGGAGATGCTCGGCCTCAAGGACGAGATCGAGGACATCCTGATCACGCTCGGCACCCAGTACCACCTCATCCGGCTCCTCAAGGGCCGCGGCAACAGCGGTCTGTTCCTCTACCTCGCCCTGGACAACAAGCGGGCCAACCTCGCCATGGCCCGCCACCAGCTGAAGAAGATCGAGGACGCGCTGGAGGTGTGAACTCCGGCCCCGCTACGGGCCGTTCAGTGACGCCGCGCCCCGCCGGGCGCGGCGTCGCCCGCGCCGATCCCGGTCGTCCGGAAGCCCCGTACCGCCTTGCCGACCGGCGCGCCGCGCGGCACCCAGTCGGTGCGCACCCACAGGAGCGCGCCGGCGGCGCGCTCGACCCGGCCGAGCCGGGCCGCCTTCAGCCGGAGCCCGGCGCCCGCGCCCGCGAGGAGCAGTCCGCCCGCTCCGGGCAGGGCGAAGGAGGATCCCGCCGCGGCCGCGAAGGCGAGCAGCAGCCACCAGCGCCAGGCCCGCCGCCAGGTGCGCACGGTCACGGCCCGGTCCTGGAGGAAGTCCGCCTTGGCGGCACGGGAGGCGGCCTCGGCGAAGTGGGTGTACCGGCGCCGCCGGGCGCCGAACACGACGGCGGCCGTGACCAGGAACAGTGCCGCGCCCGCGAGCAGCCCGATCCGACGGCCCGTCAGACTCACCGGAAGCGCCGCCCCGAGGCCCCCGGCCACCAGGCCCAGCCACCACAGCGGGCCCGCCCCGGCCCGTACGACCACCGCCACGCGCGCCAGCGCGACGCCTCCGCGACCCACGTCCCACCTCCATGTCTTGCCTGCTGGCGCGGAGGTTAGCCGGGGAATCTGAGCGGTTCGTGAGAGCCCCTCTGCGGCCGCAGACCGTGCGTGGCCGGTCGCGCAGTTCCCCGCGCCCCTGGCAGTACCGGTGCTGGGGCATCCTCAGCCCGTCCGGCGATTGAGGACGAGCGCCCTTCAGGCGCGAACGGGGGTCTGGGGGCGGAGCCCCCAGGGTCTCTTCAACCCCCGGAGGGTCTCGGGAAGGGGCGGGGTGGGGGATCCATCGGGGTCTGGGGGCGGAGCCCCAGGACGCGGGGCTCGGGGGCGCTACTCCACGAACAGGCCCCGCGCCGCGGCCCGCGCGTCGAACTCCTCCAGGCGGGCCTGCGCGTCCGGCAGGTCATCGCACATGGCCTCCAGCAGCACCCGCCCCAGCAGCATCGGCGCGCACGCCGTGTCGAAGGCGAGCCCGGTGCCGACCGCCGCCGGGATCAGCAGATCGCTGTACTTGGCGACCGGCGCGAACGCCGAGTCGGCGACCGTGACCACGGTGAGCCCCGCCGACTGCGCGTACGCGAGCGCCTCCACGACCTCCTTGGGATGGCGCGGCAGCGCGAAGCACAGCAGCGCCGAAGCGCCCGCCCGCAGCGCCGCGTCGATCCGGTCGGCCAGCATGGTGCCGCCCTCGTCGAGCAGGCGGACGTCGGGGTGGACCTTGGCCGCGAAGTAGGCGAAGCCGCGGGCCTGCGAGGAGGCCGCGCGCAGCCCGAGCACGGGCAGCGGCCGCGACGCGGCGAGCAGCCGGCCCGCGCTCTCGACCGGACCGGGGTCGGCGAGCAGCCCGGCCAGGTGCTGGAGGTTCTCGATCTCGGCCCGCACCGCCTGCTGGTACTCGTTGTACGAGGTCTCCACGGCCTCGCCGGCCGGGGCGGGAGCCACCTCGCGCAGATGGCGGCGCAGCGCCGGGTAGCCGTCGAAGCCGAGGGCGACCGCGAACCGGGTCACCGACGGCTGGCTGACTCCGGCGAGCTCGGCCAGCTCCACGCTGGACAGGAACGGCACGTCGGCGGCGCGGCGCACCATGCAGTGCGCGATGCGCCGCTGGGTCGGGGTCAGCCGGTGCCCCTCGAAGAGCTGTTGCAGCCGTGCGGCAGGGCCCTCGCTCATGCCGTCCCCCTTCATGCGTGCCTGTCCTTCATGCGTGACTGTCCTTGAACCGGTCGAGCAGCGCGGCCGCCCGGTCGACGTCGTCGGTCAGCGGCCGGTCGGTGACATCCTCGTCGAGCACCGCGTCCGCGATCGCGTACGCCCGCCCGACCGGAAGCTCCGGGTCGGGGCGCAGGCCGCGCTGGCGCAACGCCCTTACCGCCGCGACGAGTTCACACCCCACCACGAGCCGCAGCGCCCCGCCGAGCCGCAGCGTCTGGCGGGCCGCGAGCGAGGCGAAGCTGGCCTGCTCCTCGACGCCCCGAGAGAGTACAGCGTGGCCGAGCGAGGCCGGCGCGGCGAAGGCCCGCAGATCGCCGAGGGCGGCGCCGGCCGCGTACTCCAGGATCATCACGCCCGACGAGGCGGCCTCGGCGTCGGCGAGGAAGGGCTTGAGCCGGGTGTAGGCGGGCTCGTTGAGTGCGGAGAGGCGCGAGGTGGAGAGCCGCGCGACCTGGGTGACCGAGAGCCTGAAGTGGTCGAGCGCCAGGGCGAGTTGGGCCAGGTAGAAGCCGCCGTGATGGTAGGCGGCGAGGTCCTGGGACGAGATCAGCGGGTTCTCGGCGGCCGCGTTGATCTCGATCGCGAGCACCCGCTCCAGGGCGTCGGCGGCGTCGTGCGCGGGCCCGTGGATCTGCGGCAGACAGCGGAAGCCGTACGGGTCCTGGATGCGGCCGAGCGGCGGGGTGGGCCGCTCGGGGGCGCCGAGCAGCTCGCGCATGCGGGCGGCGGTGGCGTAGGAGCCGGGGTGCGGGCGGGCCGCGTGCACCGGCTCGGCGTACGCCTCGTAGGAGCCGTCGACGGCGAGCAGCGAGAAGGCGCCGACGATCTCGGTGGCGGCGATCAGGCCGCGCAGTTCGTCGAGGGCGAGCGCGGCCTGGCCGAGGGTGAGCGCGTTGGAGCTGATCAGGGCGAGGGCGTCGTTGTTGTCGAGGGGCTGCGCCTCGGGCTCGGGGCCGCCCTGCCAGGGGTGTTCACCGGCGAGCGCGAGGCCGACCTGGGCGAGGGCGGCGATGTCTCCGGTGCCGACCGATCCGAACTCGTTGACCACCGGGTGCGCCCCGGCCTCCAGGGCCTCGCAGAGCGCGTCGACGACGGTGGGGCGAAGGCCCGCGCCGCCCGCGAGCAGCTGGTTGGCCCGCACCGCGAGCATCGCGCGGACCTCGCGGGCGGGCAGCGGGGCGCCGACCGCCCCGGCGTGGCTGCGCAGCAGGCGCAGGCCGTGACCTGCGGCGGCCTCGGTCGGCACGGCCTCGCTGCGGTTGGCGCCGACGCCGGTCGAGCGGCCGTACACCCGCCCGGAGGCGGCGAGTTCACGCGCGGCGTGCCAGGCGTGCTCGACGCGGCGCATCGCCTCGGTGCCGGGCACGGGCCGCGCGGTGCCGTCGGCGAGCCGGACGACGTCGGCGACGGGCAGCGTCTCGCCGTCGAGGACGACGATCCCGGCCGGCGAATCCTGCGAGGCGTCCACGACGTGGGACGACAACATGCGCGAACACCACCATTTCCGGACGCGACGACAACGGCCCGGGTGCGAGCCATTGACAAGTTATTCAGACACCCAGAACTCTGCATGACGATATACAGCCGGGCAAGCCCGCACGCCTCCTCGTCCCGAAGGAGCACACCCTCCCCATGGCCGAACCAGTCGCATCCCCAGGCCGGACCGCCTCCCTCGTCGAGCGCCGCTCCATCGACGTCGTCCCCGACGCCGAGCGGCACGGCACCCCCTTCAGCCAGTTCACGCTGTGGCTCGGCGCCAACCTCCAGATCACCGCCGTCGTGACCGGCGCCCTCGCGGTGGTGTTCGGCGGTGGCGCGTTCTGGTCGCTCGTCGGCCTCGTCGTCGGCAACCTCCTCGGCGGCACCGTCATGGCACTGCACTCGGCGCAGGGCCCGCGCCTCGGGCTGCCGCAGATGATCTCCTCGCGGGCCCAGTTCGGGGTGCGCGGGGCGGTGGTGCCGCTGCTCCTGGTGATCGTGATGTACGTCGGCTTCTTCGCGAGCGGCAGCGTCCTCGCGGGCCAGGCGGTCGGCGAACTCACCCACCTCGGCGAGACCCCCGGCATCGTCGTCTTCGCCCTGATCACCGCCGTGACGGCGGTGATCGGCTACCGGATCATCCACACCCTGGGCCGGGTGGCGAGCGTGATCTGCGCGCTGGCCTTCGTCTACCTCGGCATCCGCCTCCTGGACCGCGTCGACCTGACGGCGGTCCTGCACGACCGGGCGTTCCACCTGCCGATGTTCCTGCTCGCCATCTCGCTGTCCGCGTCCTGGCAGCTCGCGTTCGGCCCGTACGTCGCGGACTACTCGCGCTATCTGCCCCGCACGACGAGCGCCCGTGCCACCTTCTGGTGGACGCTGACCGGGTCGGCGCTCGGCTCCCAGTGGTCGATGACCTTCGGCGTGCTGGTGGCCGCGACCGCGGGCGACGCCTTCCTCGACAACCAGGTCGGGTACGTCGTCGGCCTCGGCGGCGCCGGTCTGATCGCCTCGTTCCTGTACTTCACGATCGCGCTCGGCAAGCTCACCATCAACGTGCTCAACACCTACGGCGGCTTCATGTCGATGGTGACCGGCGTCAGCGGGTTCCGCGGCCAGAAGGCCATCGGGCCGCGCGCCCGGGCCCTCTACATCGGCGGCATCATGGTGGCCGGCACGGCGGTGGCGCTCGCGGGCAAGGACTCGTTCCTGACCTCGTTCAAGGACTTCCTGCTGTTCCTGCTGACCTTCTTCACGCCGTGGTCGGCGATCAACCTGGTCGACTACTACCTGATCTCGCGTGAGCGCTACGACATCCCGGCCCTGTTCGACCCCCGGGGCCGCTACGGCGCCTGGCGCTGGGACGCGCTCGCGGTCTACGTCATCGGCGTACTCGCCCAACTCCCGTTCCTGGCGACCAGCTTCTACACCGGCCCGCTCGTCGCCCCGCTCGGCGGCGCCGACATCTCCTGGCTCGTGGGACTCGTGGTCCCGGCGGCGCTCTTCTTCGTGCTGGCACGAGGGAGGAATACGGGTGCTAGCCCCACTGTGGATTCGGGCTCCGCTGCGTACCTTGAAAACCATGGACGCCCGTGACGCCGAGCCCCGGCCCAGTCTCGTGAAGGACGCCGAGCTCAAGAAGGAACTCGACGCCACCCTGCACGCCCGCAGGGAGCTCGGCCCCGACTACGAGCCCGCCCTCGTCGAATCCTTCCTGGAGAAGGTCGAGCAGCGGGTCGACGCATCGGTGGACCGGCGGGTGCGGCGGCAGCTGGCGGAGCGGCAGACAGTCGTGGCCCGTGGCGGCCGCCCGGACCGGGCCGGATCGGACGGCACCTTCGGCGAGCGCTTCGGCTTCGCCATGGTCTCGCTGATCCTCGCGGTGCCGCTGTCCGCGATCGGCGGGGTCAACGCGGGCCTGAGCGGCCTGGTGGTGACCTGGCTCGGCGTGGTCGCGGTGAACGCGGTGCACGCGGCACACCGCTGGCCCTGGCTCAAGGACCGGCGGCCCGGCAGGGACGACTGAGCCCAGCCGACGTACGGCGGAGGCCCGGCACAGACACCTGAGCCCAACTCCCCTATGGGCAGGGCCTGTTGGCGACCCACGGCTTTGAGCCACGACCCGTAAGCCTGGAATACCCCGGGATCCCGGACCCCGGAAAAGAGTAATCGCGGGGACCGCCGCACCCCCGGTTGCCCGAGGGGCGGGACGACGGCGGTCCCCGCGAGGGACACGGTCCGGGTCAGAACCGGTCTCCGCGTCCTGGGCGTCCTGGGAGATCCGGGAGCCGCTCCGGAGGTTCCTGACGCCGCTGGTGTGCCGGCCGAGGCCCCCTGCCCGGGTTCCCCCGCCGACATCCACCACTGTGCACGAGCCGTGTTAAGCCGGTGCTGCGCGCACATGTCGCGCTCGTACCGTTTGCGCGACATCACCGGCGCGACGGACCCCGCCCCCGCGAGGCAGGACCGCCAACCCCCGCCTCCCACCAGGGAGTTGGGGGAGGCGCGGGGCTGCCCCGGGTGTTACGGCAGCTGCTGCGGGGTGCGGGCCAGGAAGGCCAGCAGGTCCTGGCGGCTGACCACACCGGTCGGCTTGCCCTCGACCAGCACGATCGCCGCGTCCGCCTTGCCGAGCACGGACATCAGGTCGCCGACCGGCTCGCCCGAGCCGACCTGCGGCAGCGGCGCGCTCATGTGCTTCTCCAGCGGGTCGTCCAGGAGGGCCCGCTGGGCGAACAGGGCGTCGAGCAGCTCGCGCTCGACGACCGAGCCGATGACCTCGGCGGCCATCACGTCGGGGTGCCCCGCGCCCGGCTTCACGATGGGCATCTGCGAGACGCCGTACTCGCGCAGCACCTCGATGGCCTGGCCGACCGTCTCCTCGGGGTGCATGTGCACGAGCGAGGGCAGGTGGCCGGCCTCCTTGAAGCCGAGCACGTCGGAGACGCGCGCCGAGGGGCCGGCCTCCTCCAGGAAGCCGTAGTCCGCCATCCACTCGTCGTTGAAGATCTTCGAGAGGTAGCCGCGCCCGGAGTCCGGGAGCAGCACGACGACCACGTCGTCGGGGCCGAGGCCCTCGGCGACCTTGAGCGCGGCCACCACGGCCATGCCGCAGGAGCCGCCGACCAGGAGGCCCTCCTCCTTGGCGAGGCGGCGGGTCATCTGGAAGGAGTCCTTGTCGGACACCGCGACGATCTCGTCGGTGACGTTCCGGTCGTAGGCGGTCGGCCAGAAGTCCTCGCCGACGCCCTCCACCAGGTACGGCCGGCCGGAGCCGCCGCTGTAGACGGAGCCCTCCGGGTCCGCGCCGACGACGCGCACCTTCCCGTCGCTGGCCTCCTTGAGGTAGCGGCCGGTGCCGGTGATAGTGCCGCCGGTGCCGACGCCCGCGACGAAGTGGGTGATCTTCCCCTCGGTCTGCTCCCACAGCTCGGGACCGGTGGTCTCGTAGTGCGAACGGGGGTTGTTCGGGTTGCTGTACTGGTCCGGCTTCCAGGCCCCGGGCGTCTCGCGGACCAGGCGGTCGGAGACGTTGTAGTACGAGTCCGGGTGCTCGGGGTCGACGGCGGTCGGGCAGACCACGACCTCGGCGCCGTACGCGCGCAGCACGTTGATCTTGTCCGTGGAGACCTTGTCAGGGCAGACGAAGATGCACTTGTAGCCCTTCTGCTGGGCCACGATGGCCAGGCCCACACCCGTGTTGCCGCTGGTGGGCTCGACGATGGTGCCACCGGGCTTGAGCGCGCCGGACTGCTCGGCGGCCTCGATCATGCGGACGGCGATACGGTCCTTCACCGAGCCGCCCGGGTTGAAGTACTCGACCTTGGCCAGGACCGTCGCCTGAATGCCCTGGGTCACACTGTTGAGCCTCACCAGCGGGGTGTTGCCTACGAGGCTGATCATCGAGTCGTGGAATCGCACCGTTGTCTCCGGGTCTCCGATTAGGTCCCGCCAGCGTATGCGGACCAGGACGGGGCGTTCACCTTTGCACGGGATTGAGCGACACCCGCTACCGGGCAGTTAGCTGTTGTACGACTGCAAGCTCCATGGAGGTGGCGGTGGCGGGGACCGGTTCGAGGGCGAGGGTGGCACGGCGGATCGCGACGGGCGCGGCGTTCGGCGGCGGCGGGATCGGCCTGATCGCGGGCGCCGCGGTGGGCGTCGTGCTGGCCGAGGTGGCCCTCGCGAAACGCTCGGTGGGCGGCGGCTCCCCGCAGGCCCCGAACGCCGACGGGCTGTACGGGACCGCCTACGCGGACGGTACGCAGCCGCTCAGGCTCGGCATGCTGGGCGACTCCACGGCGGCCGGGCAGGGGGTGCGCCGGGCGGGCCAGACCCCGGCCGCGCTGCTCGCCTCCGGGCTCGCGGCGGTCGCCGAGCGCATGGTGACGCTGCGGAACGTGGCGCTGCCCGGGGCCCGCTCGGACGACCTCGAACGCCAGGTGTCGCTGCTGCTCGCCGACCCGGCCCGCACCCCCGACGTCTGCGTGATCATGATCGGCGCGAACGACGTCACCACCCGGATGGCACCGACCGCCTCGGTGCGCTACCTCTCCACCGCCGTACGCCGGCTGCGGACCGCCGGGGCCGAGGTGGTGGTGGGCACCTGCCCCGATCTCGGCACCATCGAGCCCGTCTACCAGCCGCTGCGCTGGCTGGCCCGGCGGGTCTCGCGGCAGCTGGCGGCGGCGCAGACGATCGTGGTGGTGGAGCAGGGCGGGCGCACGGTGTCGCTGGGCCATCTGCTGGGCCCGGAGTTCGAGCAGAACCCCCGGGAGCTGTTCGGGCCCGACAACTACCACCCCTCGGCCGAGGGCTACGCGACCGCGGCGATGGCGGTGCTGCCCACGCTGTGCGCCTCGCTGGGCCTGTGGCCCGAGTCCGACCACCCGGACGCCTCGCGCAACGAGGACATCCTGCCGGTGGCGAAGGCGGCCTCGGCCGCGGCGGCCCAGGCGGGCACCGAGGTCACCGGGGCGCGGGCGCCCTGGGCGCTGCTCAAGTACCGCCGCCGCAGGCGGCTGCCCGCCCCGGTGGAGCCGGCCCCCAACGGCTCGCACACGGGGCGGTGACGGGGGCGGCCCGGCGGCCCACCGGGGGCCGCGCAGGCCGCCCTGAGCAACCGCTTAGAAAAGAGTCCGGCATCACACGCCACCCCGGATGACCAATCCACTACGTGCGGGTAACTTCCCAGGGAGTCCTGCCTTCCCATCCCCTGGAGCCGTGATGCCCGAAGCCGTGATCGTCTCGACCGCCCGCTCCCCCATCGGCCGCGCCTTCAAGGGCTCGCTCAAGGACCTCCGCCCCGACGACCTCACGGCCACGATCATCCAGGCCGCGCTCGCCAAGGTGCCCGGCCTCGACCCGCGCGACATCGACGACCTGATGCTCGGCTGCGGTCTCCCCGGCGGCGAGCAGGGCCACAACCTGGGCCGCATCGTGGCCGTGCAGATGGGCATGGACCACCTGCCGGGCTGCACCATCACCCGGTACTGCTCGTCCTCGCTCCAGACGTCCCGCATGGCCCTGCACGCCATCAAGGCGGGCGAGGGCGACGTGTTCATCTCGGCCGGTGTCGAGATGGTCTCCCGCTCGGTCAAGGGCAGCAGCGACGGCCTGCCGGACACCCACAACCCGCTCTTCGCCGACGCCGAGGCGCGCACCGCCGCCGTCGCGCAGTCCGAGGGCGCCTCCTGGCACGACCCGCGCGAGGACGGCCTGATCCCGGACGCGTACATCGCGATGGGCCAGACCGCCGAGAACCTCGCCCGCCTCAAGGGCATCTCGCGCCAGGAGATGGACGAGTTCGGCGTGCGTTCGCAGAACCTCGCCGAGGAAGCCATCAAGAACGGCTTCTGGGAGCGGGAGATCACCCCCGTCACCACCCCGGACGGCACCGTGGTCAGCAAGGACGACGGCCCCCGCGCGGGCGTCACCGTCGAGGGCGTCCAGGGCCTCAAGCCCGTCTTCCGCCCCGACGGGCTCGTCACGGCCGGCAACTGCTGTCCGCTGAACGACGGCGCCGCCGCCCTGGTGATCATGAGCGACACCAAGGCGCGCGAGCTGGGTCTGACCCCGCTGGCCCGCATCGTCTCCACCGGCGTCACGGGCCTCTCGCCCGAGATCATGGGCCTCGGCCCGGTCGAGGCGTCCCGCCAGGCGCTGAAGCGCGCCGGGCTCACGGTGGACGACATCGACCTCTTCGAGATCAACGAGGCCTTCGCCGCCCAGGTGATCCCGTCCTACCAGGACCTCGGCATCCCGCTGGACAAGCTGAACGTGAACGGCGGCGCCATCGCGGTCGGCCACCCCTTCGGCATGACCGGCGCCCGCATCACCGGCACGCTGATCAACAGCCTCCAGTTCCACGACAAGCAGTTCGGCCTGGAGACGATGTGCGTCGGCGGCGGCCAGGGCATGGCGATGGTCATCGAGCGCCTGAGCTGACGCCGAACCGGGCGGCCGGAGCGCTGTGTTGACCACCGGTCGACGCAGTGTTGACGCCCCGGCCGCCACGGGTTGGACGCGGAGCGCGACGCCGCCGGCCCTGACCAGGGCTCTCCCCTCCCACAGGGCCCTCACAGCCAATCGTTCCGCGTCCTAACCGTGACCGAATCTCCCCCAGGATGTGACGTATCTCCTGCGGGAAGAGTATTTCCGCAGGTCAGCGTGGGTGCGGGGTTAAACCCCAGGCCCAAAGACCTGTCCATTTCGTGACGTAATGCACTGACACCGCGAGCGGGCTCACGACAAGCTGATGTAGGAAGTCGGGGAATCGTTTGAATCCGGGAGTAAGTCAGTGAGCGCCATGCCTCTTGCCCTGCTGCTGACCACGGCCGCTGCCACGGCCGTGGGCGCCGCTGCCCTGCACGCCGCCCACGGGCTGCGCAAGCAGGTGGTGGCTCTGCGCGAAGACCTGGCAGCCGCCCGTGCCGAACACCGCACCGACCACAGCGTGACCCTGCCCCAGCAGGCCCGCTCCGCCGGGACACCGGCCGCCGAAATACGGGCCGCCGTCGCCGAGGCGCTCGCCGAGGAGCGGGAGCGCGAGCTGGCCGAGGCGCGCGCCTTCTGGGCCGCCCAGGAGGCCAGGGACGCCGCCGACGCGCCCTCCCCGATGCTGGGCGGGCTCGCGGGCCTCGGCGAGGACGCCGCGTTCTTCCTGCCCCGCCAGGCGGACTTCGCGGGCCTTGAGGCCGAGGCGCTGGAGATGGCCGAGGCACTGGAGACCGCGGAGGAGTTCCCCGAGGACTCCCCCGAGCTCGCCGCGGCCCGCCGCCGCCACCCCTCGCACCCCGACTTCGTGCCGGTCCAGACGCCCGTCGTCGCCGACCACGAGGCCACGGTCTCGCGCCTGGAGGAGCTCGCCGAGTCCCGTACCGCGCTCGCGGACGTACGCCCGGGACCGCTCGGCACGCTCGACGTGTACGTCTTCGCCGACGGCACCACGCTCTGCATGACCCCGGGCCACCGCGAGACCGCGGAGCGCCTCGCGGACGCCCTGCGCGACGGCGAGGCCCCGGTGCTGCTCGGCGGGTCCGGAGTGTCCGGCGCGTACGCGCTGACCTTCTCCTGCGGCGAGGAGAGCGTCTACATCCTCGCGGACCGGGTCATCGCCTCGCTCTGACGGCGACCGCCGGCCTAACCGAAGGCCCGCTCCCGCGCGGCCTCCACCAGCTTCACGGCCCCGTCCGGCTCCCCGCCGGGCGGGGCCTTCGCCGTCTGGAGGGCACCCGCCAAATCCCGTCCGGCGACCACGACTTGATCGGCGACCGCGAACAGGCCGGCGTCCGGCATGATCAGGGGCTCGCGCTCCGGGGTCTCGACGCGCTGCGCCAGGACCGCCAACTCCCGTGCCAGAGCCAGCCCTTCGGCGGCCGCGCCACGGCGAAGACGGCTCTCGGGAGCGGCGCGCAGCCGGTCGGCGAAGCGGTCCACGGCCAAGATCAAGGGGTTCACATCGAGCACACCGTGACCCTACGCGCCTCTCCCGCACTGTTGCCAATACGCGAACCCTCAGGCACGGTGCAGTGAAGGACCAGTAAGCGCAATGCCTCCGGAGGCGCCGATGTCCCAAGTCTTCTCCGAAGAGACCCATCGCAACCTGCTCTCCCGCATCCCCCATTGCACCGGTCGTGAAGTGTCCGACTGGCTCCGCACCGTCGAGGAAGGCCCCTCCCTCTTCCGTTTCGAGGAGAAGGTCAGCTGGCTCCGGAGCGAGCACGATCTCGCCTATGGGCACGCCAAGGCGATCATCCATGAGTACGACCTGAGGCGAGCCGCCCGCCGGCTGCTCTAGTTCCGGGAGGAATCACAGCGCGACCCCCTTCGCCCCGCCGACGATCCGCCGGCGGGGCGAAACGCTGCCCCGCCTCCCGCGCCGGGCCGGACCGCGACCGCCTTCAGTAGGTGAACTCCCCTTCCCCGCAAGGGCTTTCACTGTTTTACCTCTTGACGCTCTCGACGACGGAGAGCACAGTGACCGCGCAGCCCGTCGTTGAGAGCGCTCTCAGAGCGCTCTCTTTCCGAGAGAGGCCCCCCACATGCGCCCCACACCCCACAGACGCGGCCCGGCCCGGCGCGCCATGATCGCCCTGCTCTCCACCCTCGGCCTCGCGGCCGCCTCCGCCGCCCTCGTCGCCCTGCCCGCCTCCGCGTCCGCCCCGCCGCCCCCGGCGGGCTGGACCACCGTGTTCAGCGACGACTTCAACGGCCCGGCCGGCTCCGGCGTGGACACCGCCAACTGGCAGTACACGACCGGCACCAGCTACCCCGGCGGGCCGGCCAACTTCGGTACCGGCGAGGTCGAGACGATGACCTCGTCCACCAGCAACGTCTCCCTCGACGGCGCCGGGAACCTGCGCATCACCCCGCAGCGCGACGGCGCGGGCCACTGGACGTCGGGCCGCGTCGAGACCAAGCGCTCCGACTTCCAGCCCCCGGCCGGCGGCAAGCTGCGCATCGAGGCGCGCCTTCAGATGCCCGACGTGACGGGCGCCGCCGCCAAGGGCTACTGGCCGGCGTTCTGGGCGCTGGGCGCGCCCTTCCGGGGCAACTGGTGGAACTGGCCCGGCATCGGTGAGCTCGACATCATGGAGAACGTCCAGGGCCTCAACAACAACTGGTCCACCATGCACTGCGGCACCAGCCCCGGCGGCCCCTGCAACGAGACGACGGGCATAGGCGGCCAGAAGGCCTGCGACGGCGCCACCTGCCAGGGCGGCTTCCACACCTACGCCATCGAGTGGGACCGCTCGGGCGCCACCGAGCAGATGCGCTTCTACCTGGACGGCGTCAACTTCCACACCGTCAGCCAGAACCAGGTCGACGCGACGACGTGGACGAACGCCACCAACCACGGCTACTTCGTCATCCTCAACGTCGCCATGGGCGGCGGCTTCCCGGACGCGTTCGGCGGCGGCCCGGACGCGGGCACCCAGCCCGGCCACCCGCTGGTCGTCGACTACGTCACCGTGCGGCAGACAGCGGGCTCCGGCACCACCACCCCGCCCACGACCCCGCCCTCCGGCAACCGTGACGCCTACGGCACCATCCAGGCCGAGTCGTACGACCAGCAGTCCGGCGTGGTGCAGGAGACCACCACCGACAGCGGCGGCGGCCAGGACCTCGGCTCCCTCGCCAACGGGGACTGGGCCCTCTACAAGGGCGTGAACTTCGGTACGACGGCGGCCAGGCAGTTCTCCGCGCGGGTGGCCAGCGGGGCGGCGGCCGGGGTCAGCGGTCTGGTGGAGGTGCGCCTGGACAGCAGGAGCAACGCGCCCATCGGCAGCTTCGCCGTGGCCAACACGGGCGGCTGGCAGAGCTGGCGCACGGTCCCGGCGAACATCAGCGGCGTGACCGGCACCCATGACGTGTATCTGACCTTCACCAGCGGCCAGGGAGCGGACTTCGTGAACGTCAACTGGTACGGGTTCGGCCACTGATGGCGGGCGCGGGCATGAAGACCGTACGGCTCCTCGTCGCGGCCGCGACCACCGGCGCCCTGCTGTTCCTCGGCGCGGGCGGCGGCACGGCGACGGCCGCCGACACCCCGCGGGCCGCCGCCGCGGCCGGCTTCCCGATCGTCTTCCAGAACAACACCCACGGCGCTTACACCGACGCGCAGATCTACATCACCGTGCTCGGCCAGATCACCCCCGGCCAGTGGTCCTACCTCAGGCCCGACGGCAGCACGGCCCACATCAGCCACCTCGACGCCAACGCGCCGGGCCACCTCACCAAGCACGGCGTGAACTACCCCAACATGTCGTTCACCCTGGCCCAGGTCGGCGGCCGGGTGCCGTCCCCGTCCTCGATCCGCGGCGGCCGCGTCTACCTCTCGCTGGGCTCGCCGCTCTACATCCCGGTCTCGCCCGACGACCAGGGCTGGGGCGGCCCGGACCCGAACAACCCGTCCGACCCCAACAACGACGTGTACTACGACTGGTACGAGTACACCTTCGTCAACGGGCAGGCGGCGTACGGCGGGAACACCACCCAGGTCGACCAGTTCGGCTTCCCGATGACGTCCCGGCTGCGCCAGACCTCCAGCGGCTACGACACCACCCGTGGCATCACCAAGACCCGCGCCCAGGTCATGTCGGCGTACGCGGCGGGCGTCGGGGCGGCCTTCAAGCCGTTGCAGTCCGGCTACCGGATCATCGCCCCGCGCTCGGCCGCGGGTTTCCCGGCGGACTACCTGACCTCGACCGTCAACCAGACCTGGAGCTATTACGCGTCCCATCCCTTCACCCTGAGCTCGCCGGGCGAGACGTTCTCCGGGCGGGTCACGGGCGACACCCTGACCTTCACCAGGAACGGCGCGGGCCCCTTCACGCTGCGCAAGCCGACCTCGCGCGAGGTCATGGCCTGCTCGGGGGCGCTGGCCTCGGGCGGTGACGAGGAGAAGCGGCTCGGCGCGGAGTTCTGCGCCGCGTTCAACCGGGGCGTGGCGCAGGACACCTCGCTCTGGCACACCCCGTCCGCGTACTACCGGGGCACGGCCCCCAGGAACGACTACGCGGCGTTCTTCCACACGGTCGGCCTGGACGGCCGCGCCTACGGCTTCCCGTACGACGACATCAACGACCAGTCCTCGGTGCAGATCCTGGGCAACGCGAACCCGCCGACGGATCTGACGCTGTCGATCGGCTGGTAGCCCGCACACGGCGAGGGGCCCCGCCCGGCAGCGCGCCGGGCGGGGCCCCTCGTGACGTTCACCGGGAGGGGTGTCAGTCGTTGCCCTGCAGGATGGAGATCAGCCGCAGCGCCTCCAGGTAGATCCACACCAGGGTCATGGTGAGGCCGAAGGCGGCCAGCCAGGACTCCTCGCGCGGAGCGCCGTAGGTGATCCCGTCCTCGACCTGCTTGAAGTCCATCGCCAGGAAGCAGGCGCCGAGGACGATGCCGATGATCCCGAAGAGGATGCCGAGGCCACCGCTGCGGAAGCCGAGGCCGTCACCGCCGCCGATCGCCGAGAACAGCAGGTTGACCAGCATCAGCAGCATGAAGCCGATGGCCGCGGCCATGACGAAACCGACGAAGCGGCGGTTGACCCGGATCAGCCGGGTCTTGTAGGCGATGAGCACACCGGCGAAGACCGCCATCGTGCCGAGCACCGCCTGCGGCACCGCGCCCGCCGACACGTGCGTGGTGACGGCCGAGCTGATCACCCCGAGGAAGACGCCCTCGAAGGCGGCGTACCCGAGGATCAGGGCCGGCACCGGCTTGCGCTTGAAGGACTGGACCATGGCGAGGACGAACGCGATCAGCGCGGCGCCGATGGCGATGCCGTACGACTTGCCGATGTTCGCCGCGTCGACGGGCAGCGCCAGCCAGGCGACGACCGCACCGGCGACGACCGTGCCGAGCGTCATCGCGGTGCGCGCGACCACGTCGTCGATCGTCATCACGCCGGAACGGGCGGGGGCCTGCGGGGCACCCTGCTGCGTGTCCTGCTGGGCGTACGGGTTGGTGGCGTACGGGTTCGTGGGCGCCTGCGCGTACGGGTTGCCCCCGGCCTGCGGCTGCTGCGCGGTGTTGAAACCGGCGTAGCCGTTGTCGCGGCTGAACCCCCGTCGCGAGAAGACCGGGTTGCTGCTCCTCATCTCACTCCTCCATGGCCACCGTGCGCGGCCTTGTCCTCAAGGGTAATGGGCACGCAAAGAAACCGACGTACTGCCTAGGGAGGATCTTCGCCCGGCGAAGAGGGGGGTGCAAGGGCCCGACGACCCGACGCGCGGGAAGCCGGAGCCTGCGTGAGTGCCCGGAGCCGGACTCGAACCGGCACGGCCCGAAGGCCAGCGAGGTTTAAGCTCGCCGTGTCTGCGTTCCACCATCCGGGCAAGGGCGCGCGGCTCCGCTGTTCGCGGGACGAGCCTAGCCCGACGCATCCCCCGAACAGCGGAACAACCACCCGATGTTGTCTTATTTTATTGACGCCTGAGGGTGCGTCAGCACAGCTCGGAGCGGTGTTGGCACATGCCGGAGGCGGTTGGCAGGGTGAACGCGGCGCCACGATGTGCGAGCGCGGAATGACGGAAAGTCGATGCCTCGTACCGCCCTCACACAGACGCTGGCACGGCCCGCCGGAGCCGCCCCGGAGCGGCGGTGGAGTGCGCCTCGGATCCGGCCGCGTCTCAGGGGTGCCGTCATACCTCAGGAGGACGGCGGGGGTCCTTCCGTCCGACTCAAGAGGGCCAGTGAACGGGTACAGGGACTGACGATGCGGCGCCGGGCGGCGGCAAGGATGGAGAAGTCCCCGAAAGCCGCATCGCTAGGAGTCCCTCCGTGACCACCACCCCCACCGCACACCGCGCCACCGCGGTGGCCGCCCGCGCCGTCGAGCTGTCGAAGGTCTACGGCACGGGCGAGACCCAGGTGGTCGCGCTCGACCAGGTCACGGTCGACTTCCGGCAGGGCGAGTTCACCGCGATCATGGGCCCCTCGGGCTCCGGCAAGTCCACCCTGATGCACTGCGTCGCGGGCCTCGACTCCTTCAGCTCCGGCTCGGTCCGCATCGGCGAGACCGAGCTCGGCTCCCTCAAGGACAAGCAGCTCACGCAGCTGCGCCGGGACAAGATCGGTTTCATCTTCCAGGCGTTCAACCTGCTGCCCACGCTGACCGCCCTGGAGAACATCACGCTCCCCATGGACATCGCGGGCCGCAAGCCGAACAAGGAGTGGCTCGACCAGGTCATCTCCATGGTGGGCCTGGCCGACCGGCTCGGCCACCGCCCCACCCAGCTCTCCGGCGGCCAGCAGCAGCGCGTCGCCGTGGCCCGCGCGCTCGCCTCCCAGCCGGAGATCATCTTCGGCGACGAGCCGACCGGAAACCTGGACTCGCGCTCCGGCGCCGAGGTCCTCGGCTTCCTGCGCAACTCGGTGCGCGAGCTGGGGCAGACCGTGGTGATGGTCACCCACGACCCGGTCGCCGCGTCGTACGCGGACCGGGTCATATTCCTGGCCGACGGGCGGATCGTCGACGAGATGCTGCGGCCCAGCGCGGACGGGGTGCTCGACCGGATGAAGGCGTTCGAGGCCAAGGGCCGCACCAGCTGACCCCGAGCCGTCGGGGGCCTTGCCCCCGAACCCCCTAGGCCCTCGCGGCCGCGCCCGGTACTGGCGGGGGCTCCGCCCCCTGCACCCCCTTCGGGGCCCCCGCACCCCCTTCGGGGCTCCGCCCCGGACCCCGTTCGCGCCTTGAGGGCGCTCGTCCTCAAACTCCCCCAAGGCCTTAAGGGCCAGGGGGGACCCCCATGACGGGCTGAAGACGCTCGTGCCGGCCGGCACCGAGGCATTCAGGGGGGCGGGGACAGCCCCCACGGCCCGAGCCCGGACTCGCATCCACCCGGCATCAGAACACTTCCCAGGACTGAGAAACCCCATGTTCAAGACCGCCCTGCGCAACGTGCTCGCGCACAAGGCGCGCCTGCTGATGACGCTGCTCGCCGTCATGCTCGGCGTCGCCTTCGTCTCCGGCACGCTCGTGTTCACCGACACCCTCGGCAGCGCCTTCCGCAACCAGTCGTCCAAGAGCTACGACAAGGTGGCCGTCGCCGTCACCACGTACGCCGGCCGGGACGACGCCGAGCGGGAGGCCGGTGTCAGCAAGCAGACCCTGCAGAAGATGGAGAAGCTCGACGGGGTCGCCTCGGCCACCGGACGGGTGGACGGCTTCGCCGGTGTGGCCGGCACCGACGGCAAGCTGATCGGGCAGGGCTGGGCCAACAAGGGCGGCAACTTCGCCCCCGGCAAGGACGGCAAGGACCCGTCGTACACCTTCACCCAGGGCTCGGGCCCGGTGAAGGACGACCAGATCGCCCTCGACAAGGACACCGCCGACAAGGGCGAGTACAAGGTCGGCGACACCGTGCGGGTCGCCACCAACGGCCCGGTCAAGCAGTACAAGCTCGCCGGCGTCTTCACCACCGAGGACGGCCAGGTCAACGCGGGCGGCAGCCTCGTCCTGTTCGACACCGCCGTCGCCCAGCAGCTCTACCTCAAGCCGGGCTACTTCCAGAACGTGAGCGTGGCCGCCGCGCCGGGCGCCGACGCCCAGAAGATCCTCGACGAGGTCAAGCCGCTGCTCCCCAAGGACGCCGACGCCAAGACCGGCAAGGCGCTCGCCGACCAGGAGGCCAAGGACATCGAGCGGGGCCTCAGCGGCCTCAACCAGATGCTGCTCGTGTTCGCCGGCATCGCCCTCTTCGTCGGCATCTTCCTGATCTCCAACACGTTCACCATGCTGGTCGCCCAGCGCACCCGTGAGCTGGCCCTGATGCGCGCCGTCGGCGCGTCGCGCGGCCAGGTCCGCCGTTCGGTGCTGGCCGAGGCGCTGGTGGTCGGCGTCGTCGCCTCCGTCATCGGGTTCGCGCTCGGTGTCGGCCTGGCGACCGGGCTGCAGTCCGCCATCGGCATGTTCGGCGCCAAGATGCCCGCGGGCCCGCTGATCATCTCGGCCACGCCGGTGATCGCCGCGCTCGCCGTGGGTGTCCTCGTCACCGTGGTCGCGGCCCTGCTGCCCGCCTGGCGCGCCGCGAAGATCCCGCCGGTCGCCGCGATGAACAGCGTGCACGGCGTGGCCACCACCAAGTCCCTGGTGGTACGGAACTCCATCGGCGGTGTCATCACCCTCGCCGGTGCGGCCGCCGTCGTGGCCGGTGCCGCCGCCGGCAAGGACGGCAAGATGATCATCGGCTTCGGCGCCTTCCTCGCCCTGGTCGGCATCATCATCCTGATCCCGCTCCTGTCCCGCCCGGTCATCGCCCTGGTACGCCCCGCCCTGAGCAAGGTCTTCGGCGTCTCCGGCAAGCTCGCCAGCCAGAACGCGGTCCGCAACCCGCGCCGCACCGGCGCCACCGCCTCCGCGCTCGCCATCGGCCTCACCCTGGTGACCGGCCTCTCGGTGCTCGGCGTCACGCTGGGCACGGCCATCGACAAGATGACCACGGACAACATCAAGGCCGACTACATGGTCCAGATGGCGGCCGGCGGCTCCGGGCTCGACAAGGACGTCCTGTCCGCGCTGCGCAAGGCGCCCGGCGTCTCGGCGGTCTCGCCCAAGCAGTCCTCGTACGTCAAGCTCGGCGGCGTCGACGAGTCGGTGGCCGGGGTGACGCCGGGCGACATCGAGAAGGTCATCAACGTCGAGCCGGTGGCCGGTTCGCTCGCCACCCTCGGCCAGGGCCAGATAGCCGTCGACGACAAGACCGCCGCCAAGCACGGCTGGAAGCCCGGCTCCAGGCTCCCGGTCGAGTTCAGCGACAAGAAGAAGGGGCAGCTGACGATCGGCGCGACCTTCAAGGAGAACGAGTTCCTGGACACCGTGCTCGTGCCGACCACGCTGCTCGCCCCGCACGACCCCCAGCCGTACATCCCGCAGATCTTCGTCAAGACGGACGGCGGCGCCACGAGCGCCAACGAGAAGGCCCTGGTCAGCGCGCTCGGTGACAACCCGGCGATCAGCATCATGGACCAGCAGGACATCCGCAACGAGTTCGGCGGCATGATCAACACGCTGCTCAACATCATGTACGGCCTGCTCGCGATGGCCCTGATCATCGCGGTGCTCGGTGTCGTCAACACCCTCGCGATGTCGGTGTTCGAGCGCCAGCAGGAGATCGGCATGCTGCGGGCGATCGGCCTGGACCGGGGCCGGGTCAAGACCATGATCCGCCTGGAGGCCGTCGTCATCTCGCTCTTCGGCGCGGTGATCGGTGTGGGCCTGGGCTCGTTCCTCGCCTGGGCCATCGGCCAGACGATCAAGGGCTCCATCCCGGGCTACGCCCTGGTGATGCCGTGGGACCGGATCGGCGTCTTCCTGCTGCTCGCCGCCCTGGTGGGTGTCCTCGCCGCGATGTGGCCGGCCCGCAGCGCCGCGCGGCTCAACATGCTCACCGCGATCAAGACCGAATAGCCCCCACGGTCAACTCCGGTTGGCGTGCGGGAAGTTGAAGGGCCCCGGGAGATTCCTCCCGGGGCCCTTCGCCTTCGCCGTGCGGCCTGGACTCAGTTCCAGGTGCGGGCCCGCAGCGGCATGCCCGAGGCGCCGCCCTCCGGGGTCTTCACCGCGAGGATCTGGTTGACCCCGATCCGGTTGCGTTCGAAGGAGAGCGCGGAGGCCGCCATGTAGAGCCGCCAGATCCGGGCCCGGCCGGGGCTGGTGAGGCGTATGGCGCGCGGGAAGTCCGCTTCCAGGTTCGCCACCCACTGACGGAGCGTCAGGGCGTAGTGCTCCCTGATCGGTTCGACGTCGCGGGCCTCGAATCCGGCCTCCTCCAGGGCGGCCAGGGTCCGGCCGACCGGGGCGAGTTCGCCGTCGGGGAAGACGTACTTGTCGATGAACTCGTCGATCTCGTAAGCCGATTCGTCGCGCTCGGGCCGCCGGGCGATCTGGTGGTTGAGCAGCCGCCCGCCGTCCTTGAGCAGGGCGTGCAGGATGCCCGCGTACTCCGCGTACCGCGCCGAGCCGACGTGCTCGGCCATCCCGATGGAGGAGATCGCGTCGAACGGGCCGTCCTTGACGTCCCGGTAGTCCTGCACCCGGATCTCGATCCGGTCGGTCAGGCCCTCCTCGGCGATGCGCTTGCGGGCGTACGCGGCCTGTTCGCGCGACAGGGTGATGCCGACGACCCGGGCGCCGTACTCGCGGGCCGCGTGGATGGCCATCGAACCCCAGCCGCAGCCGACGTCGAGCAGCCGGTCGCCCTCCTTGAGGGCCAGCTTGCGGCAGACCAGGTCGAGCTTGTCGCGCTGGGCGTCCTCCAGGGTGGCCTCGGGGCTCTCCCAGTACGCGCACGAGTAGACCATCGACGGGCCGAGCACCAGCTCGTAGAAGTCGTTGCCGACGTCGTAGTGGTGGCTGATCGCCTCCTTGTCGCGGCGCCGGGTGTGCAGCCGGCCGGTGCGGCGGCGCATCTCCTCGGCGGGCGGGGCCGGCGGGGGCAGGGCGCCGCCCAGTTTCACCAGCGCCTTGGCGGCGGCGCGGAGTCTGGGGTCGAGCACCGGGTGCACGCTGTCCTTCGGTTCGCCGCCGCGCTCCCAGATCAGCCCGGCCAGCCGGTCGAGGGCCGCGTACAGATCGCCCTCGACGTCGATCTCCCCGGCCACCCAGGCGCGGGCCAGGCCCAGTTCGCCCGGCTTCCACAGCAGTCGGCGCAGGGCGCGCCGGTGGCGTACGACGAGAACCGGAGCGCCGGGCGGACCCGCCTCGCTGCCGTCCCAGGCCCGGATTCGCACCGGGAGGGCCTCCCCCAGCAATTCCTCGGCAAGAGCGGTCAGCCGCAGCGCCGCTTGGGCCATCGCGCACACCTCCGTACCTCGCAGAAATGTCTCAGCACCCTGCACAACAGTGCCCGGGCGCGCGGCAATCCCGCTACCGCGCGTGGGAGTGACAGGATGGCTGTATACGGCATCTTCTTGGCCGGAACCCGCCCTTGGCCGAATCGCCCCGGGCATGCCGAAGGGGCCGCCCGCACCACGGATGGCGGACGGCCCCTTCGGGGTGAAGCTGGGGAAGCTAGGAGGCCTTGGCCTTCTGCTCCTTCTTGTCCTCGGCCTTGACCGCGGGAGCCGGGGCGGGCTTGGCCGCCTCGTAGAACTCCTCGCGCGGGGTCTCCATGGCGCCGAGGGAGACGACCTCACGCTTGAGGAACATCGCGAGCGTCCAGTCGGCGACGACACGGATCTTGCGGTTCCAGGTCGGCACGGCCAGACCGTGGTAGCCACGGTGCATGTACCAGGCGAGACGGCCCTTGAGCTTGATCTTCATCTTGCCCATGACGATCATCGCGACGCCCTTGTGGAGGCCGAGACCGGCCACCGCACCCTTGTTGGAGTGCGAGTACTCCTTCTGCGGGAAGCCCCGCATGCCGGAGACCACGTTGTCGCCGAGGACCTTGGCCTGACGCAGCGCGTGCTGGGCGTTCGGCGGGCACCAGGCGTTCTCCACGCCGGCCTTGCGCGAGGCGAGGTCGGGGACCTGGGCGTTGTCGCCGGCGGCCCAGATGTAGTCGGTGCCGGTGACCTGAAGGGTCGGCTGGGCGTCCACGTGACCGCGCGGGCCGAGCGGGAGGCCGAAGCGGGAGAGCGCCGGGTTGGGCTTGACGCCGGCGGTCCACACGATGGTGTTGGAGTCGACCTCAAGGCCGTTCTTCAGCACCACGTGGCCGTCCACGCAGGAGTCCATGGAGGTCGAGAGGTAGATCTCGATGCCACGGCCCTCGAGGTGCTCCTTGCCCCAGCGGCCCAGCTCCGGGCCGACCTCGGGAAGGATCTTGTCGGCGGCGTCGACCAGGACGAAGCGCATGTCCTCGCGCTTGACGTTGGTGTAGTACTTGGCCGCGTCGCGGGCCATGTCCTCCACCTCGCCGATGGTCTCCGCGCCGGCGAAGCCGCCGCCCACGAAGACGAAGGTCAGCGCCTTGCGGCGGACGTCCTCGTCCGTGGTGGAGTCGGCCTTGTCGAGCTGCTCCAGAACGTGGTTGCGCAGGCCGATGGCCTCTTCCACGCCCTTCATGCCGATGCCCTGCTCGGCGAGGCCGGGGATCGGGAAGGTGCGGGAGACCGCACCCATCGCGATGACCAGGTAGTCGAAGGGCAGCTCGTAGGCCTCGCCGACGAGCGGCGCGACCGTGGCGACCTTGCGGTCCTGGTCGATGCTGGTGACCCGGCCGGTGAGCACCTCGGCTCCGCGCACGACGCGTCGCAGCGGGACGACGACGTGACGCGGCGAGATGCTGCCTGCGGCGGCTTCGGGGAGGAAGGGCTGGTACGTCATGTACGAGCGCGGGTCGACGACCGTGACGGTCGCTTCCGCGTAACGCATCTTCTTGAGAATGCGTCGCGCTGCGTACAGGCCTACGTACCCGCCACCTACTACGAGGATCCTGGGACGCTCCGTGGTGCTCATGCCATCGAGTATCCACCCGCCGATGGACCCCTGCTCGTGCGCCCCTTCACAAGGTTCGCAGGGGGCTCTGCTACACTGCGCGGCCCACGTGACCGAGGTCATGGCGCCGGAAGGGAACCACGGTGTAGGGGAGCACGTTGTCCACCCCTCCTGAACTGGCCTCCACGCCTTCGCGCCCGGTGGACCACTGCCGTGGGAAACGTAGGCGTAACACGGCCGGCACCGTTTGGAATGCCCATGGAAGGGGCCCTGGAGCCTCGGAAAGGGGTACTGGGACCACTTTCTTCGGCCCGAGGGCCTCAATTCCTTGTGAAGAACTTCACGAACTTTGTCGCCGGGTCCGGCCGAAAGGCCCGGTGTGGACCGCGAACGGCCCTGATGTGGACCGCGATCAGGCGATCGACCAGGCGATTCCGTCCAGAATGTCGTGCTCGCTGACCACGACTTCGCGGGCGCCGGTGCGCTCCATGACGGCGAGCAGCACCAGCGCTCCGGCCCCGATCACATCGATCCGGCCGGGGTGCAGCACGGGGATGGCCGCGCGCTCCGCGTGCGTGGAGGCGAGCAGGCGTCCGGTGACCTCGGCGACCTCCTCGTAGGAGATCCGCGCGTGGTGCAGGGCGGCCGAGTCGTACGCGCTCAGGCCGAGCGAGATCGCGGCGACGGTGGTGACCGAGCCCGCGAGGCCGACCAGCGTGCGCGGCTCGCGCAGCGGCACGGTCTGCTCGGCGAGGTCGAGGGCCGCCTCGATGTCGGCGCGGATCGCGGCGATCTGCTCGGAGGTCGCCGGGTCGCCGGGGTGGTGGCGCTCGGTCATCCGCACACAGCCGATGTCGACCGAGCGGGCCGCCTCGACGCCCGCGGAGCCGACCACGAACTCGGTGGAGCCGCCGCCGATGTCGACGACCAGGTACTCGTCGTCACCGTCGAGTTCCTTGGTGGCGCCGACGAACGAGAATTCGGCCTCCTGGTCGCCGGAGATCACCTCGGGCTCGACGCCCAGGATGTCCAGGACCCCGCGCACGAAGTCGTCCCGGTTCTCGGCGTCGCGCGAGGCGGAGGTCGCCACGAACCGCAGGCGCTCGGCGCCCAGGTCCTTGATGACCGCGGCGTACTCGCGGCACGCCGCGAACGTCCGCTCCAGGGCCTCGGGGGCCAGCCGCCCGGTGCGGTCCACGCCCTGGCCGAGCCGGACGATGGTCATCCGCCGGTCCAGGTCGGTGATCTCCCCGGTGGACGGGTCGGCGTCCGCGACGAGCAGGCGGATCGAGTTCGTACCGCAGTCGATGGCGGCGACGCGCGTCACTGGTCGTCCCCCTCGCCGCACGGCGTCACGCACGGGCCCTTCGCCCACCACTCGGGCAGCAGGGCGATCGCCTCGTCGCCCAGCGGGTTCACACCCGGGCCCGCCGCGAGCGAGTGGCCGACCAGCACGTGCAGGCACTTGACCCGGTCCGGCATGCCGCCGGCGCTCGGGAAGCCCTCGAGGACCTCGATGGCGTCGCGGCGCGCGATGTAGTCCTCGTGCGCCGCGCGGTAGGCGGCGGCCAGCTCGGGGTCGCTCGCCAGACGCTCCGTCATCTCCCTCATGACACCGTTGGCCTCAAGGGTGCCGATCGCGGACGCGGCACGCGGGCACGTCAGGTAGTACGTCGTCGGGAAGGGCGTGCCGTCCTCCAGGCGCGGGGCCGTCTCGACGACGTCCGGGTTGCCGCAGGGGCAGCGGTGCGCGATCGCGCGCAGGCCGCGCGGGGGGCGGCCCAACTGCTGCTTGAAGGCGGCGATGTCCGCGTCGGTGGGCTCGGTGCGGTCGGTCTGGGGCGGGGGCGTTTCCATGCCTGGGTCAGTCTCTATCGCTAGCGGTGGTCAGTTGGCGGAACGGTCGGCCTTGTCGACGCCGTCCCAGAGGTTGGAGTGCCAGGCGCGGCCGGTCGCGCCCTTGTCCTCGCGGCGCTTGTTCGCCGCGTCCGGGTCGACGACGGTGAAGCCGGTCTCGCCCGGGAACTGCATGTGCAGGTGCTCGCGGGCCAGTTTCTCGATGTACGCGTCGTCCTGGAGCCGCGCCTTCTCGTCCCGCAGCCGCTCGACCGCCTGCTGGGCGTCGGCCGCCTTGCGCTGCTGGTCGGAGATGTCGGCGCGCTGCGACACGTACTGCCGCATCGGGTAGGCGAGCGCCACGATCAGCGAGCACAGGACGAGCGCGAGCAGCGCCGCCCGGCCGGTGAGCCGCGAGCGGCGGGCCTGGCGCTTGTTCTGCGAGCGGTAGACGCGGGCCGCGGTCTGCTCGCCGAGCACCTTGAGCCGGGCCGCGGTGGAGAACCGGTCGCGGTCCGTGCCCGTGGCGTTCCTGGCCATCGCTCTCCCGCCTCCCCGTTACACACGTACGTCCCCGGACACGGTACGGGACCGCGGCCGGGGACGTACGTACGACTGGCTAGGGCGTCAGCCGTTGATGCTGCTCAGCTCGTGCAGCCGGTGCTCAGCCCTTGCTGTGCCTACTGGTTCGCAAAGCGAAACCGCGGGAAGGCGCTGCGGCCGGCGTACACCGCGGCGTCGTCGAGGATCTCCTCGATGCGCAGCAGCTGGTTGTACTTGGCGACGCGGTCCGAGCGGGCCGGGGCGCCGGTCTTGATCTGGCCGCAGTTCACCGCGACGGCGAGGTCGGCGATGGTGACGTCCTCGGTCTCGCCGGAGCGGTGGGACATCATGCACTTGAAGCCGTTGCGCTGGGCCATCTCGACGGCGTCCAGGGTCTCGGTCAGCGAACCGATCTGGTTGACCTTGACGAGCAGGGCGTTGGCCGAGCCCTCCTCGATGCCGCGCGCGAGGCGCTCGGGGTTGGTCACGAACAGGTCGTCACCGACGATCTGGACCTTGGAGCCCAGACGCGAGGTGATGGTGTTCCAGCCGGCCCAGTCGTCCTCGAACAGCGGGTCCTCGATGGAGACCAGCGGGTACGCGGAGACGAGCTCCTCGTAGTACTCGGTCATCTCGGCGGCCGAGCGGGACTTGCCCTCGAACTCGTACTTGCCGTCCTTGTAGAACTCGGACGCGGCGACGTCGAGCGCGAGCGCGATGTCCTTGCCCGGGGCGTAACCGGCCTCCTTGATGGCCTCGACGATGAGGTCGAGGGCGGCGCGGTTGGACTCCAGGTTCGGCGCGAAGCCGCCCTCGTCGCCGAGGCCGGTGGACAGGCCCTTGCGCTTCAGGACGCCCTTGAGCGTGTGGTAGACCTCGGCACCCCAGCGAAGGGCCTCGGAGAAGGACTCCGCGCCGATCGGGGCGATCATGAACTCCTGGATGTCGACGTTGGAGTCGGCGTGCGACCCACCGTTGAGGATGTTCATCATCGGGACGGGCAGCAGGTGCGCGTTGGGGCCGCCCAGGTAGCGGAACAGCGGCAGGTCGCTGGCCTCGGAGGCGGCGTGCGCGACGGCGAGCGAGACGCCGAGGATGGCGTTGGCGCCGAGCGAGCCCTTGTTGTCCGTGGCGTCCAGGTCGAACATGGCCTGGTCGATCAGGCGCTGCTCGGTGGCGTCGTAGCCGACGAGCTCCGGGCCGATCTGCTCGATGACGGCGAGGACGGCCTTCTCGACACCCTTGCCGCCGTAGCGGTTGGGGTCACCGTCGCGAAGCTCGATGGCCTCGAAGGCACCGGTGGAGGCGCCGGACGGAACTGCAGCACGACCGGTGCTGCCGTCGTCGAGGCCGACCTCGACCTCGACCGTGGGGTTGCCTCGGGAGTCCAGGATTTCCCGGGCTACGACGACGTCGATGGACGGCACGAGCATCTCCTTCTGGGATGTGACGCTAGATGTGACGCAAGGTGCAGGGCCACGCGGGTCGCTTCGCCTTGCGACAAGAGCCTAACCGGCTCTGGGGCTCCGGCCAGCCGAGTGCCCGCCTCATGGGACGAAAAAGGGCCCAAGGGCCCCGATTCCCGGGCAAAGGGCCACAACACTACTGCCTGGTAACAGCGAAAACCCCGGCCCGGCGCGTACGGGGGAATGCGCGCCGGACCGGGGCGATCTGGGGGTGGTGCGGCCTCAGCCGAGGTGCAGCTTCTGGCCCGGGAAGATCAGGTTCGCGTCCTTGACGATGTCCTTGTTCAGGTCGAACACCTTCTGCCAGCCGCCCTTGACTCCATTGGCGGTGGCGATGGTGCCGAGGGTGTCGCCGGACTTGACGGTGTACTCGCCGTCGCCCTGCTTGACCGGCTGGCTGCGCTGCTCGCCACGGCTGGCCGGCGCGGACTCGGTGCGCTCGGACTTCTGCGACCTCTGCTGCGGCTGGGCCTGCTGCTTCGGCTTCGAGGGCTTGGTGGCCTTCGAGGAGGAAGAGGAGGAGCCGGAGGTGTCGACGTCGGCCTTGGAGCCGCCGGACGTCAGGTTGCCGGCGCCGGCGCAGGACCAGGCACCCGGGCCCTGGATCGAGAGCAGCTTCTCGGCCGCGGCTATCTGCTGGCCCTTGGTGGCGAGGTCGGCGCGCGAGGCGTACTGGGTGCCGCCGGCGGCGGCCCAGGAGGACTGCGAGAACTGCAGGCCACCGTAGTAGCCGTTGCCGGTGTTGATCGACCAGTTGCCGCCGGACTCGCACTGGGCGACGGCGTCCCAGGTCGACACGGAGGCGGCGGAGGCATTGCCGGCCGCCATCAGCGGGGCGGCGACAGCGGCACCGGTGACACCGGCCAGCGTGGCGACACGGACGGCCTTGGACGGGCGGCGGTGCTTGCCCTTGCCGGAAAGCAGCATGGAGTTCTCCTCACCGACGCCTGCGAGGTGAGCTGTCGGGTTCGGGCGTGAGCTGCCCGGCCGAGCGTCGATGCGCCCGTCTTCACCCCAAGCCGGTACGGCAGTCGCTTCAACTGCCGGGCCCGGCACTTACCTTGGGTCCCCCGCTCCTGCCTACGGCGCATAAGCGTCGACTGTTCCCATCGGCCGACGGCAGGATTCGGCGTTCTCGGTCGACGGGGCCCGCGGTGACGAGCGAGTCCGACGAAAACACACGCCCCGCCAATGTTCAAAGACGCACATCGGGGAGAAATCCCCCCTACTTGCCGTCACAGAAGGGACGTTTCCGCAGGTGAGGGGCGGGGCGGACGGACCGGGCAGACGGGACACGCGAGTTGGGGCGAAGAGACCCATGTCTCACTTGCACCAAACGGACATAGGCCCGCGAACTAACCCTGCTTCGGTACCGAGTTCGGGGTCGTCGCGGCGCCCGCCGCATCCTTCAGCTCCAGGCTCTGGCCAGGGAGAATGAGGTTCGGGTCGGTGCCGATCAGCTGCTCGTTGGCGCGGTAGAGCGCGGGCCAGCCGCCCTGGACCCTGTTCGCCTCGGCGATGGCCGACAGGTTGTCGCCGGGCCGGACGGTGTAGCCGCCGTTCGCGGCCGGGGTGTTGCCGACCTCACGTGAGGCACCGTCACCCCGGGACGCATGCTGCCCGGAATCGCGGGAATCGGATGAGTTGCCCGAATTGCTCGAACCACTCGCGCCGTCCTGGCCCTTCGGGTCGGTCCGGCCGGCCGGGTCGTCAGTGCCCGTACCCGCCGGGGCGTCCGTACCGGTGGTGCCCGGCGTCGTGCCGGCGCTCTCCTCCGGGGCGGGCGTCCCGCGGTGCTTGCCGGGGCTCGCCGGGGTGGACGCGGACGGCGTCGGGGACTTGGGGGTGCCGCTCGGCGGCGTGGCGCCGGGAGCGGGCGTACCCGTGGCCGGGGTGCCGGGCGTCGCGGCCGCGTCGGGCGTCCCGGTCGCCGGAGCGGTCGGGACGGGCGGCGGGGTGTTGTCGGAGGTGTCGGGCACGCCCGGGTCGACGTCCGCCGAACCGCCGCCCTTGGTGAGCCCCGCGCCGGCGCCGCAGTTCGCGAAGGCCTGGGGACCCTTGGCCGCGAGCACCTTCTCGGCCACGGCTATCTGCTGGGCGCGGCTGGCGAGGTCGGCGCGCTGGGCGTACTCGTTGCCCCCGTACGCCTCCCAGGTGGCCTGGGAGAACTGGAGCCCGCCGTACAGGCCGTTGCCGAAGTCGGCGCTCCACATCCCGCCGGACTCGCAGGCGGCGACCTGGTTCCAGGTGTTCGCGTCCGCGGCGTTCGCACCGGTCGCGGCGAGCAGCGGAAGCGCGATGGCCGATCCGGTCACTCCTGCCGCGACGACGAGGGCGGGTGCCTGGCGGGGTCGACGATGCCGTCCATTCCCGGAGCGCATGCGAAAGACCTTCCGTGTGACTGCTGAGCCGAATGAACGGTGAACGTAGCCGTACTCGAACGTCCGTCACAAGTCGATGCACTGGAGATCACATAAAAGTCACAGTCCTGACGGACCGTCAGTTCGAGCCGGGGTGCGCCCCTTTACCCCGGCGGCGTGAACTCGACCGGCAGGGTGCGCAGTCCACGCATGATGAGGCCGCCCCGCCAGCGCAAATCGTCAGGTTCCACCGCGAGGCGCAGGTCAGGAAGGCGTCGCAGAAGGGTCGCGAGCGCGGTCTGCCCCTCCAGCCGGGCGAGCGGCGCACCGAGGCAGTAATGGATCCCGTGCCCGTACCCGAGGTGCTGGTTGTCCCGGCGGCCGAGGTCGAGCGTGTCCGGCTCGGCGAAGCGCTCGGGGTCGCGGTCGGCGGCGGCGAGCACGACGAGTACGGGGTCGCCGGCGGCGATGTCCTGGCCGCCGAGCGTCAGCGGTTCGGTGGCGAACCGCCAGGTGGCCATCTCCACGGGCCCGTCGTACCGCAGCAGCTCCTCGATGCCGGTTTCGAGCAGCCCGGTCTCCCCCGCGACGAGCGATGCCTGGAGCCGCTCGCGCTGCTCCGGGTTGCGCAGCAGGGCGTACATCCCGTTGCCGATCAGATTGACCGTCGTCTCGAACCCGGCGAAGAGGAGGATGAAGGCCATGGCGGCGGCCTCGTTCTCCGTCAGGTGCTCGCCGTGGTCGCTGGCCTCGATGAGCCGGGAGATGAGGTCGTCGCCCGGGTTCTCGCGCTTCTTGTGGATGAGCTCGGCGAGGTAGTTGCGCATCTTCTTCACCGAGCGCGCGACGCCGCCACGGGGGCCGCCACCGTGGCGGATCATCATGCCGGCCCAGTCGCGGAAGTCGTCCTGGTCCTCGCGCGGGACGCCGAGCAGGTCGCAGATGGCGTAGATGGGCAGCGGGAAGGCGAACTCGTGGATGAGGTCGGCCTCACCCTTCGCCGCGAAGGCGTCGATGAGCTGGTCGGTCAACTCCCGCACCCGGGGCGCGAACTGGGCGACCGTACGGGGCGTGAACGCCTTGGACACCAGGCGGCGGAGCCGGGTGTGGTCCGGCGGGTCGATGTTGAGCAGATGCGTCATCAGCTCGGCCTTGCGCTCGCCCGGGATGCCCGTCTTGCCCTTGGCGTGGGCGGGCTCGTCGTGATGGGCCGGGTTCTTGGAGAGCCGCTGGTCGGCGAGCGCCTGCTTGGCGTCCCCGTACCGCGTGACGAGCCACGCCTCGACCCCGCTGGGCAGCCGGGTCCGGTGCACGGGCGCGTGCTCGCGGAGCCAGGCGTATGCGGGGTACGGGTCGGTGGCGAACTCCCAGGTGAAGAGTTCGGGGGCGGTGGGGGTGCGGGAGGCGTCGGCGCCGGGGGCGTGGGAGGTGCCGGGGGCGTCGGGGGTGGGCGGCTGGTCGTGCATGGGTCCGACAGTATCCGGGCCCCTATATAGAGGGGGCGCGCGGCTGGAGGCCGTCCGGCCCCTCCCCCGGCTCCCGCTTCACGCGGGGCCCCGGCCGGCGGAACGCTCCGCCACCCGGCGCCGCTCCCGGACGCCGGCGACGTCCACGGCGTTGAGGGTGGCCACCACGGTGTGGAAGATGACGTGGCCGGTGTCGAGGGCGTGGTCCTCCAGAGCCCGGTGGACCGCGTTCCGGTCCGCGGTGATGCCGTGCGACCAGCCGCAGTCCAGCGCCACACAGTCGGAGCTGAAACCGGCACCGCGGCCGTCGGGGCACTCGGCGATGCGCGCCAGCGCGGCCTGGAGGAGGGGGTGACGGGTCAATTCCGGTTCCTTGAACGTGCGTTGCGGAAGCGGCGCACACGATTCGGCGGCGGTACGGGCCGGCCGCCTCGGCGGTGGGAGGGGGCCGTCCTGGAGCGGTCGCGGGGTGAAGGGCGGGATGGCCCACATCAGCGCGACACCACGGGCGTGGAGAGGATGAGCGCCCGTTCCAGCTCGCTCGGGGTCGGGTCCCGCAGCGCGTCCGGCGGGACGGCCCACTCCCGGCCGCCGCCGGGCGGCCGGAGGCAGACGCTCCCCGGGTGGGTGCCGACCACCTCCCCGATCCTGCCGGATGCGTCCACCTTGTAGTGGGTGCCGTGTGCGGGTTCGTCCTGGACCATGGCTTGTCCCCTCGATCGTCGCCGGTGCTGACGACGCTAGGGGCCACCTGCTCCAGCGGTCCATGAAGTTGCATGAGCTTGCACGCCAACTTTCCTGATTCACAGGCCAGTTGACCACGAACCTGCTGCATAGTGAGGTGCGTGCAAGTATCAGCAAGCACCCGAACCGAGGAGTCAGCCATGGCTGTTGTGTTCATCGGTATCGACCCCGACACCGACCGGGACCACTGCCCCACAGTGTGGGCGGACGCGGGAGCCCAGGAGATCCTGCTCCAGGGATGGGAGCCAGACGCCGAGACCCGAGCGCAGTGCGAGGGGAGCAGCCCGGCGAACGGTCCGGTGCCGGAAGGTGAAGCCATCATCCGCATCCCGGCACGCATGATCCCGCTGATCAGGGAGGCGTGTGATGCCGTCGAGCATGCCCAGCTTCGCTGAGCTACTGGGCAGGTGCGAGCGGTCGGCCGTCCACCTGGAGTTGCGCGACTCCTACGCGCCCACGGACCGGTTCGAGGCGTGGCGACGCGGCGAGCGGATCGACTGGGAGGATCACGCCTCCTGGTGGCACCCGTACGACCAGCTGATTGCCGATTCCGTCGCCCGGGGAGTGGTGATCCGGCGCGCGCGGATCGTCTCCGAGCCGGTAACGGACTACATCCGGTGGGAGCACTACGTCACCCGGGGAAACATCACCGCGGGAGAACAGGTGCGTTGGTTGCCGCGGCGCCGGTCCACGGACATCCCTCTGCCCGGCAACGACTTCTGGCTGTTCGACGACCGCCTGCTCCGCGTGCACCTTTTCTCCGGAGACGGCCAGGGAGTGGAAGACGAGATCACTCAGGATCCCGGAACGATAAGGCTCTGCTCGAACGCCTTCGAGACCGTGTGGGAGCGTGCGGTCCCGCACCACCTGTTCCACGTCTGACTAGGGTCAGCTCCATGCCGTCGAACCCGTCATCCCGTATCCAGCAAGCCCGTGACGTCTTGGCGGGCCGCCTGCGGGATATCCGCAGGGACGCGGGGATCAGCGGCCGGGAGCTGGCTGCCAGGTGCGGCTGGTCGGAGTCGAAGTCCTCCCGGATCGAGAACGCCAGAACCCCTCCGTCCGACGCCGACATCAAGGCGTGGTGCCGTGCTTGCGACGCCGACGACCAGGTCCCCGACCTGATCGCGGCGAACCGGCAGTCGACGGAAGCCCACGTCGAGTGGCGTCGGCTCCAGCGCGGCGGCCTCCGCCACCTTCAGACGTCCACGGGTGACCTGTACCAGCGCACCACTGTCTTCCGGGTCTACGTGTCCGACGTCATTCCCGGGTTCCTCCAGACCCCTGGTTACGCCACCGCTCTCCTGGGCTCCATCGCCGAATTCCGGGGCACCCCCGACGACGTGAGTGCCGCAGTGAACGCCCGCATGAGACGCAACGCGGTCCTGGGGAACGGTGCCCTACGGTTCCGGTTCGTCCTGGAGGAATCGGTCCTGCGCCATCGGCTGTGCGGCGCCGACACCATGGCCGCCCAGCTCGGACACCTCCTGATGACCATGGACCTGCCCCATGTCGTCCTGGGCATCATCCCGTTCGCCCGGCAACGCACGGTGTGGCCGATGCCCACCTTCACCGTCTTCGACGACCACCGCGTGCACGCGGACACCCTGGATTCGGCCTCCACCCTCACCCAGCCCAGCCAGATCGAGCTGTACGAGAGGGCCTTCGACCGGCTCGCCCAGGACGCGGCGCACGGCTCAGCGGCCCGCGCCTTGGTGGCGGAGGCGCTGGCGGCCCTGGGATGAGTTCCATCGCCCTCAGCGGTACCGGTGGCAGTCGGCGCTTCAGCACCGGGTGCGGGAGTTCTTCAGCCCGTCATGGGGGTCCCTCTGGCCCTTGAGTCCTTGGGGAGTTCGAGGACGAGCGCCGTTCGGGCGCGAACGAGGTCCGGGCCGGAGCCCCGAACAGAGTGCAGGGGGCGGAGCCCCTTGCGGGGGTTCGAGGGGTGCAGCCCCTCAGGGGGTCTGGGGCGCAGCCCCAGGGGCCCGGGACCAACCGACCCCGCCGCACGGGCGGGCGAACCCCCGGCGGCCTACTCCGCCGCGCGGATCGCGGCCCGGTACGCCCGCGCTGCCGCCCGCAGCGCCGCCTCGGGGTCGGCCCCGGACGACTCCGCCTCCACGGCCAGGGACAGCAGGCGATAGCCGACGCCCTCGCCGGAGGGGAGCGGGACGGACAGGCCGGCCGTGCGGGCGCGGGACGCGAGTTTGGCGGTCAGGGCCAGGGCCGGCTGGCCCAGCGGCACGCCGTCCGTCACGGAGGCCCGCTGCTTCTCGACCGCCTTCATCCGCAGCCAGTGCTCCTTGACCTCCTCCGGCGTGTCCGCCCGCTCCGAGCCGAACACGTGCGGATGGCGATGGATCAGCTTCTCGACGATGCCGCCCGCGACGTCGTCGATGGAAAACGGCTCCTCGCCGTCCTCCTCGGCGATCCGCGCGTGGAAGACGACCTGGAGCAGGACGTCACCCAGCTCCTCGCGGAGTTCGTCCCGGTCCCCCTCCTCCACCGCCTCGACGAGCTCGTACGCCTCCTCCAGCGCGTACTTCGCGAGGCCCTTGTGGGTCTGCTGCGAGGACCAGGGGCATTCGCGGCGGATGCGGTCCATGACCTGGACGAGGTCCAGCAGCCGTGCGCCCGGCAGATCGTAGGAGCCGGGGAGCAGTTCCAGGTTCGGCATCTGGACCCGGCCGGAACCGGCGAGGCGGGCGAGCCCGTCGGTCAGGCGGCGGTCGCCCTCGCCGGAGGGGAGGACGACGACGGTGCGGCCGCCCGCGCACGCCTCGACCAGTTCCTGCGCGTCCGGCGCCGAGATCTCCACCGAGACACCGGCCTCGCGCAGATACGGCAGTTGCGGGTGCCCGGCGTCGGGGCACAGCACGAGGTCGGCGGCGCGCAGGGTCTCCCACGCGGGCCAGGACAGGAGGCCGGGGGCCACCCGATGGCTCGCGGTGAGCAGAACGATGCGGCCGGGCAGTCCGGGCTCTTCAACAGCAGTCACCCCCCGAACCTACCCGGCGGCCCAGCCGGTCGACGCGGAGTCCCCCGGAGGGCGGCGGCCGGGGCTCAGCCGGTCGCCAAGCCCTCGTGCGTCACCCCACGGCTCAGCCGGTCGACGCGGAGTCCCCGGGATCGGCCTGCTGGTCCTCGGGCGCGCCCTGCGCAGGCGCGGTCTGCTTCGGCTTGGCGAGCCAGGGCGCCTGGTAGTCCGCCAGCTGGATCTGGCTCGCGTTCCAGCTGCCGTAGCGCGGGTTCACATCGACCTTGAGGTCCTTGGACGCCTTGACCAGGGCGGGCAGCAGGTCCTGCTGGGTGCGGGCGCCGATCGCGCCGGCCAGCTTCTGCTCGGTGACCTGCCGCTGGACGTAGGTGTCGATCTGGCCGGGGGCGAGCCCGCCGTTGGTGAGGGCCTGCTCGCGCAGCTGGGCCTCGCCGCCGGCCTGCTGGACCATCGCGGCCCGCGCGTCCTGGACCTCCTTGGGGGTCACGCTCACCCCGGCCTGCTCGGCGGCGCGCGCCAGCACCCGGTCGAAGATCATGTTGCTGAGCTTCACCTTGCCGAGCTGGCCCGAGTCCTTGATCAGCTGGGCGGACTGCGGCGAGTCCCGCTGGGCCGTCCGTACGTCCTTGACCTCGGCCTGGAGCGCGGAGACCTCGATCCGCTGCCCCCCGACGACGGCCGCGGCCCCCGGATGGGCCGTGCTGCCGCAGGCCGCGAGGAGTGGGCCCGCGGCGAGCAGGGCGACGGAGACGGAGAGCGCGGTGCGACGGCGGCGGTGCAAAGGAGCCTCCCGGCGGAGCAGATACGTGCGGCGTGGCGACGAACCTTGCTAAGACCTTGCGGTGATCGATGTTAGGCAGTCGGCGTGGCCGGGGCCACTGATTCGACCAACGATTCGCAACCCTCATCGGTCGCGGGGATGAAGCCGGGTGAAGCCGCGCCGTCCATTGCGTGAACTGACGTGCGGGCCCCCTGCGTTGCCCCGGCGGGTCCGGCATATTCGACGGCAGCGCACAGCAAAGGACCCCGATGCCGACCCTCGAAGCCGCCCCCGCCCCGCCGGTGGCCCCGGTACGGACCCCGGCCGCCCGCCGCCCCCGCGCCCGGGCCGCCGCCCTCTCCGCACTGATCACCCTGATCTCGGTGTGCGGCGCGGACGCGATCGCCGGGGTGATCCCGCTCGGCCCGCTCCAGCGGCACACCCGCAGCATCAACGACCTGGGCAACCAGTTCATCCCCTTCCACGAGCATCTGTGGGACCTGCTGCACGGCCGGGCCGAGGGCGGTCTGCTCCTCAACTGGCAGTCCGGATACGGGACTTCCTTCCTGCCCGACCTCGGCACCTACCTGGGCAGCCCGTTCGCCCTGCTCGTCGGACTCTTCCCGCGCGACCGGATCGACCTCGCGCTGTACGTGATCACCGTCCTGAAGATGGCCGCGGCGGCCGTCGCGATGACGGTGCTGCTGCTCGCGCTGCGCCCGGCCGTCCGGCACCGCTGGGTCGCGGGGGTGCTCGGCGCCTCGTACGCGCTGTGCGGCTGGTCGGTCCTGGAGTCGATCTACAACCCGATGTGGCTGGACGGCCTGATCGCCTTCCCGCTGCTGTGCCTGGTCGGCCACTGGGCCAGGTCCGGACGGCGGCCGGTGCTCGGCCCGCTGATCGTGGCGCTCGCCTGGATCGCCAACTTCTACAGCGCGTACATGGCGACGATCGGGGCCGGACTCGTCCTGCTCCTCCTCCTGTACGTGGACCGCGACGCGGACGCGCGCGGCCGGCTGCGGGCGGCGCTCGTCGCGGGGCGGTCGCTCGCGATCGGCATCGGGCTCTCGGCGCCGGTGCTGTTCGCGGTCTACCTCGGCACCAAGCACGCGCATCCGGGCTGGGTGCGGGAGTTCGCGCCGGTGTCCTGGCCGGACTATCTGGCCCGCACGCTGCCCGGCACGTACTCCTTCTCCTCCCCCGCCGTCTTCCTCGGCACCGGCGCGCTGCTGCTCGCCTGCGCCCTCGGCTTCCACCGCGCCGTCCCGCGCCGCGAGCGCTACGCGTGGAGCGGACTCGCCCTGGCCGTCGCGCTCTCCTTCCAGTGGAAACCGACCCATCTGGCCTGGCACGCCTTCGTCACCCCCAACGGCAGCCCCTACCGCCAGACGTTCGTCCTGTGCGGGATCCTCGTGATCGCCGCCTGGGTCTGTCTGTCGTACGGGATCCCCGGGCGCCGCGCCCTGCTCGGCGGGGGCGGTGTGCTCGCGCTCATCGCGCTCGGCGCGGCCTTCAGCGAGCTGGTCTCGGCCTGGACGTATCCGCTGCTCGCCCTGGGCCTGGCGGCGGTCGTCGGCGGGCTGCTCCTGGCGCGGCGCGGCCGGCGCGGGCTCAGCCTCGTCGCGCTCGCCCTGCTGGCCGGGGCGCAGATCGCGCAGGCGGGCGTGACGGTGGCGTATGGGGACCAGCAGCGGGCCGCCCGCATGGACGGCTACCCCGCCTGGGGCGCCGAGCACACCGAACGGGCCGCCCTGGAGTCGGACGCCTCCGGCTGGCCCGCCTACCGCACCGACCCGGGGCAGCGTCAGATCACCAACAACGATCCACTGCTGCTCGGCGGCGAGGGCGGGGCGTACTACTCCAGCCTCACGCCGGAGGTCCTGAACCGTACGATGACCGCGCTCGGCGGCGGCTGGACCTCGCGGGGGCGGGCGCTGCAGAGCCTGGACAATCCGGTGACCGACGCGATCTTCTCCGTGGGGGCGCGGGTGCGGGTCGCCCAGAAGGGCGGCTCGCCCGCGCTGATCCGGGCCGGTGCGACTCCGCCGCTGGTCACCCTGCGGCCGCCCGGGCCGGAGCCGGTGTACGGCGACAACCCGTTCCGCAACCAGGAGTTGCTGCTCGGCGCGCGGGTCTACGCGACCCGCACCCTCGCGCAGGGGTGCCCCGCCGGGACCGACATCTTCCTGTGGGCTCCGGAGCACTTCGGCACGGCTCGGCTCGGCGACGGGCCCGTGGTCGAGATGCGCGGGGGCGCGCCCAGCCGGCGGGCGCCGCTGATCCCCTTCGGCCCCTCGGCGGGGCCGGGCCGTGCCTCCCGCGTCACCCTGTCCCCCGCCGATCGCGACGCGTCCCTCGGCTGCCTCGACCGGGCGGCCCTCGCCCGGGCGGTGGGGGTCCTCCGGGGTACGGGTGCGACCCGGGTCACCGTCTCGGACAGCTCGGTCCACGCGGAGCTGCCCGCCGGGGCTTCGGGGACGGCGGTGTTCGCGATGCCGCGTATCGCGGGGTGGTCGTGCGGGGTGAACGGCTCGGCCCCGGCTCCGGCGGGCGACCATCTGGGCCTGGTCGCGGTCGCGTTGCCGGCCGGGGCGCGGTCGGTGGACTGCGGCTTCCGTCCGCCCGGGCTGCGCTCGGGGTCACTGGTGGGCGGGGTGGCCCTGCTCGCCCTCGCGGGAGTGGGGGGGTGGGGGCGGGTGCGGCGCCGCTTCCGCCCTCGGAGGGATTAGCCCCCACCCCGCCCCTCCCCGAAACCCTCCGGGGGTTGAAGAGACCCTGGGGGCTCCGCCCCCAGACCCCCGTTCGCGCCTAAAGGGCGCTCGTCCTCAATCGCCGGACGGGCTATAGGTGTCCCAGCACCCGGCGCTGCTAGGGGCGCGGGGAACTGCGCGAGCGGGTACTCCGGGGCGGGGGTGGGCGGGATCGTCAGGTGCCGCGGAGTTCTCGTTGGTGGGCCAGCGCGCGGCGCAGCTCCGTGGGGAACGGGTGCTGCGCCCCGTAGACCCGCTCCGCGTCCCACAGCAGAGCCTGCCCGTACTGGTGGGCCGATCCGTGGTCGCCCACCGCGAGGAGCAGATGGCCGATGCGGTGGCGGACCTCGAACGGGCGGGCCGGGTCCGTCCCGGCGTACAGGGACTCGAAGCCGGGCAGCACCGCCCGGTACTCCGCGAGTGCCGCGGCCGCGTCCCCCAGCTGTTCCAGGCACTGCGCCACGTCGTGGCGGAAGTCCAGCGCCTGCGCGTCCCCCGCCCCCGCCTCGGCCGCCCGGTCCACGGCGAGGCGGCGCAGTTCGGGCAGGGCGCGGCGGTACTGGCCGTCGTCCATCAGCGTCGCCGCGTACTGCTTGCGCAGGATCCGCACCACCGGCGAACCTTCGCCGTGCTCGGCCGCCGCTGCGGGCAGGATCGAGCCGAGGATGTCGACGGCCTGGGTGATGCGGCCCTCGCCGAGCAGCCGCTTGACCTCGTCGACCGCGCCCGCCACGTCCGGCCTCGGCGGGGCCGCCGGCACCGGCGGCACGGACGGGGCGGCGGTGACCCGGTCGGGCCAGGGGGCGTGCGGACGCAGGAACGGACGGGTCGGGTCGAGCGGCCCCGCCGGGCCCGGGCCGCCGCGCGCGGGCAGCAGCGGCACCAGTGCCTCGTACACCTCCTGCGCACAACTCGGCCTGTCCTGAGGGTCCTTGGCGAGCAGCCGCAGCACCAGCGCTTCGAGCGGCTCGGGCACCTCGGGGCGCAGCCCGCGCACCGCGACCGGCGGCTCGTACAGATGGCGGTGCAGCACGCCGAGCGCGGTGGACCCCGCGAACGGGACGTCCCCGCTGAGCAGTTCGTGCAGCAGCACGCCGAGCGCGTACAGATCGGTGTACGGGCCGACGGCGCCGCCCATCGCCTGTTCGGGCGCCATGTAGGCGGGCGAGCCGATGGGTGAGCCGGTGTGGGTGAGCCGGGTCGTGTCGGCGTCCAGGACGGAGGCGACACCGAGGTCCAGGACGGTCAGCGTGCCGTCGGGGCGCACCATCACATTGCGCGGCTTGAGGTCGCGGTGGACGATCGGCACCGCGTGCACCGCCGAGAGCACCGCGCACAGCTGGGCGGCGACGGCCACCGTCCACGGCCACGGGTAGGGCTCGTGCTCCGCGAGGTGGTCGGCGAGGTCGGAGCCCTCGACGTACTGCATCACCAGGTACAGGTCGTCGCCGTCGCTGCCCGCGTCGTGCACGGTGACGAGCCCGGGGTGGTCGACCTGTGCGGTCACCCGGCATTCGCGCACGAAGCGGCGGCGCAGCTCCTCCGCGTCCCCTCCGGCACCGCCGCCCGCGACCCGGTCGGGCCGCAGCAGCTTCACCGCGACCCGGCGGTCCAGGCGCCGGTCGTAGGCCGTCCACACCTGGCCCATGCCGCCCTGGCCGAGGAGTGCCGCCAGCTCGTAGCGCCCGGCGACGACCCGCCCCACGGTCATCGGCCCTCGCCCTGGGGCCCCTTGCGCAGGTACTGCGACAGCTCGTCCAGCTCGGCCCTGACCTGGTCGATCCGGGGCGCGGCCGGGGTGCCCGGCTGCGGCGGCACGGGGGCCCGGGGCGCCGAGGCCGGGGGAGCCGGGAAGGGGGTGCCGCTCGGCACGGGGGTGTCGGCGTACGGATTCGGGTACGGCCCGAACCGCGGGGCCGTGGGGCCGGGTATGTGCGGCGGGCCGTATCCGGCGGGCGCGTACCCGCCGTACGCGAGCGGCGGGGCGTAGGCGTGCCGGATGTCGGCGTACAGGAAGAACGCGGTGCTGGCGACGGCGAGCGCGAGCAGGCCGATCATGCCGACGTCCATCCGCCAGTCGTTCTCGTCGGGCGCGCGCATGATGTAGGCGAAGAAGAAGACGGACACGGCCAGATCGGCCCAGAAGACCACCCAGTGCGCCCGGCGCCGGGTCACGATCGCGAGCCGCAGCGGCGCGGTCCACGCCAGCATGCCGATGCTCAGCAGCGGCAGCAGCGCGAACAGGACGCGCAGCACGATCTGCCCCGCCCCCGAGGGGCGTGTGGGCTGCGGCGGTCCATAGCCGGGGCCGTGCATCGCTGCTCCTGGGACTGGGACGGACGGTTCAGGGGTTCGAGCTCAGGGACATGAGCGTATACACCGCCACCGACAACGTCCCCGGCGATCCCCGGGCCGGTATCCAACCGTCATCAGTGCCCGGCCGGGCCCCGGTTCCGCCGTCTGGCCGCCGCACCCCGGACGTCCGGGTGCCGGCCCGTCACCCGGGGTCGACCGTGCCGTCCGTCAGGCCGTCGTGCAGGCCCTGCACGAGCTGTTCGCCGAGCCGTCCGGCGAGCCGCAGCGCGTCCTCGAACGCGGCGAGCGCGCGGAAGCGCTCGCCGTAGCGCCGCTGTTCGGCGAGCGGCAGCCGGGGCAGTTGCAGCCTGCGCACGTCGAGCCGGGACGCGGTGGTGGCGTGGCTGCTGGCCTGGCGGTTGTTGGCGGTGCCGCGCAGGTATCCGGCGAGGAACCACGGGTCGAGGGCGGCCGGGTCGGGCCGCAGGAGCTGGAGGCTGCGGCCGAGGGCGGCGCCCGCACCGGCCTCGTCCACGACCCGGGCGACGGTGCCGCCGCCGAGCACGGGCACCACGACATCGCCCGCCCGCGTCAGCACCGGCTCCTCCGCCGGCCCTTCGGGCAGCGTGCCCGAGGGCGCGGTGCCGGCCAGCACGTCGTGCTCGGTGAGGACGGCGGGCCCGGGGCCGGTGCCGGTGCCACCCGACCGCAGCACCAGGGCGCCCGCGCGGGCGAGTTCGCCGACGGTGGTGAGCTGCCGCCGGGCGCCCTCGCCCGGGGCGGGCGCGGCGGGCGGCGGGGTCAGCTCGGCGGTGCGGCGCAGGGTCGCGTCGAGGCGCTCGCGGACCTCGTCGAGCGCGGCGGTGCCGCCTTCGGCGGCGGGCGGCGGCAGATGGCGGGCCGGGGCGAGGTCGACGTCGTCGTCGAGGAGCTCGATGACGGGCACCGACCGGCTGACCCCGGGCTGTTCGGCGGCCGTGCCGTCGCGGTCGAAGGGGGCCCAGGCGTCGAGCACCGCGGACCGCAGGGCGGACCAGGGCAGCCGGTCGCGGCCGCCGTCGGCCGCGACGCCCTCGACGCCGGCGGTGTCCACGAGGAGCAGCTCGGGGGCGCCGCGCAGGGCGGCGCCCGGCTTGCGCAGCACCCACAGGTGCAGCGGGATGCCGTACGGGGGCGCGGCTCCGGCGGGCAGTGCGACGACCGCGCGCAGGGCGCCGCGGCGCAGCAGGTCGGCGCGGACGCGGCGCCCGGAGCGGCGGGACGCGGCGGCGGGCGGCATCAGGAGCACGGCGGTGCCGCCCTCGCGAAGGCGCGCCAACGCGTGCTGCACCCAGGCCAGTTCGGACTCGGTGCGGGCCGGGAGGCCGTACTCCCAGCGCGGGTCGTAGGCGAGTTCGTCGTGGCCCCAGGCCCGCTCGTTGAACGGCGGGTGGCACAGCACGGCATCGGCGGCGAGGTCGCCGAAGGCATCCGCGCGCAGCGAGTCGGCGGCCCCGGTACGGATGGCGGCGGAGCCCGCGAGGGCGAGCCGGAGCCCGGTGAGCGCGGCGAGGTCGGGGTCGGCGTCCTGGCCGTGCAGAGCGGTGGCGCCGGGCAGCGCGGCCAGCAGGGTGCCGGTGCCGCAGGCCGGGTCGAGCACGCTCTCGGCCGGCCCGGCGAGCGCGGCCATCAGCGCCGCGGGGCCCGGCGGAGTGAGCGTGTACTGACGGGGGTTGGCGTCCAGGTGGCGTCCGAGCAGGAACTCGAAGGCCCCCTGGGGCCCGTCCTCGGCGGCGAGTTCGGCGGCGCCGCGCAGGAGGGGGAGGGAGGCGGCGAGTTCGGCGGCGCCGGGACTGCGTACGGAGAGGCCGTGAACGCCGGGCGCCCCCGGAGGCAGGTCGCGTACCCCTGCGGACCCGTCGCGTCCCCCTGCGAGCTGGTCGCGCCCTCCACCGGACCGGTCGCGTCCGCGTCCGAGCCGTTCCCCCAGCACCCGCTCGACCAGGTCCGCCAGCGGCTCGGCGAGTCCATCGTCATCGAGGGCCGTCAACTTCCGCCATTTCAGCGGGTGTTGGCGTACGGCGAGGAGGGCACAGCCCACGTGGACCAGGGCGGTGAGGGCTCCCGCCGGGTGGCCCGAGACCTGTTGCCAGACCCGTTCGCGCAGCGACACCTCGGCCAACTTGCCCTGCGCGCGCAGCCATTGCTCGACCTCGCAGAGCGCGAACGAGGGGCTGGTCTCGGTGCCGCCGACCGGCTTGGGGAAGTCGGCATGCCTGCGGCGCCAGTTGCTGACGGCCGCCCGGCCCACCCCCGCGAGCCGGGCGATGGTGGCGGCGGTCACCTCCGAGGCGGCCACCTCTGCTGCGTGCTCCGGCACCTGACTGCTCCCCTCGTTGCCGTAACGCCGACCCTACCGAACGACAGCGGAGCACTCCATTCACACCGTGAACAATCTCAACTCCGTGAACCTTGTTGACTCGGTTCACAACCGTCTGCTCTGATGTGCCCGGGCCCGCCATCCGTCGGCGCACCCGACCCGCCTCGCTCCATGCCCCCAGGGGGAGTTCACGTCATGCGTCGCCGCACCATCGCCACCGCCACGGTCCTGTTCACCTGTGTCGCCACCACGGCCCTGACGGCCTGCTCGGGCTCCGGCTCGACTTCGGCGTCGGCCTCGGCTTCGGCTTCGGCTTCGGCTTCGGCCTCGGCCAAGGAGTCGCCGGCCACCGAGTCCCCGGCCGCCGCGAAGGGGCCGTACGCGAACCTCACCGGCGGGCAGATAGTGACCAACTCGTTCCGGGCCACCCGCCAGGCGACCTCGTTGCACCTCAAGGCGAACATCGCCGACGCCAAGGAGGGGCCCAGCATTTTGGACCTCTCCATGGACCACAAGGGGGACTGCACCGGCACCATGGGCCAGGGCAAGGACACCGTCAGGATCATCAAGACCGGCCACGTCGTGTATCTGAAGACGCGCGACTCGGGCACCAAGTGGGTGAAGACGAACACGGCGTCCTCGGACGGCAAGGAGCTGGCTTCGGCCTGCGACCTGAACACCTTCCTGAACGGCTTCCAGGGCAACGACACCGACACCGCGGCGAAGAAGGGCGCGACCAGCACGGTCGGCGGCCGGGCCGCGATCGTGATCACCGAGACCGATGGGCCCGAGCACTACACGCTCGACGTGGCAACCACCGGCAAGCCCTATCTCCTGAAGGAGGTCGTCGTGGGCGGCGACAGCCCCGGCACCATGGAGTTCTCCCAGTTCGACCAGCCGATCCGCGCGGTCGCCCCACCGAAGTCCAGCATCATCACCGGCTGACGCACCATCACGTCTTCCGGTGCCTCACCCCGCCGGAAGCTTCTGGTCGCGGCAGCCGTCCAGGACCGTCTTCATCGCGGACTTCTCCGCGTCGGTCAGCCACACGCCGTACTTCTTCTTCACGGCCACCTGGTCCGCCACGTACGTGCAGCGGTACGCCTTGTAGGGGGGCAGCCAGGTCGCCGCGTCGCCGTCGCTCTTGCGGCGGTTGGCGCTCGCGTCGACGGCGATCAGGTTGAGCGGGTCGTTGGCGAACGCGGCCCGCTTCTGCTTGTCCCACTGCTGGGCGCCCTTCTGCCAGGCGTCCGAGAGCGCCACCACGTGATCGATGTCGATCTTGCTGGCGCCGCGCTTGAAGGTGATGGACTCGCCCGTGTACGGGTCGTGCGTCAGCGTCCCCGACGCCACGTCGCACTTGTCCTTGAGCTTCACGTCCGTCAAGTCCCGCTTCAGTATGTCCTCGCGGGTCTCGCAGCCGTTGTGGTCGGTGTCGGTCCAGCCCTTGCCGAACTGGTCCCGGGTGTAGCCGGTCTTCGGCGCACGGCCCTTGACCGGCAGCGCGTCGACCGCGGCGAGCGCGGAGCCGGCCGCGCCCTTGGGTCCGGGGGCGCCGCTCTTCCCGGTGCCCACGTCGCCACCGCAGCCGGTGAGGACGAGGGAGGCCGCGAGGGCGGTCACGGGCAGGGCAATTCGGTACATACGCATCAAGGCGGGCCGTCCTGGCAGCAGTTGGCGGAACCTCGCAATCGTAGGTACTCCTACCCGGCATGCCGCGGGTCAACGGTCCCGAAAGGGACAGCCGTCCGGCCTTGATCACCCCGGCTCGACCGGCGCACGGGCCCGGGCGCGGGCCCGCCGGAGGGAGCGCCGGGAGCACAGCGGGCGGGCGGCACCCTTCGGCGCCGCCCGCCCGCACGCGGCTGTGGCTCAGGACCCCAGGATCGTGGTGAGGAACTCGCCGGTCCAGGCGAGCAGTTCCCGGCCGACGACCGGCTTGCCGCCGATCTTCCCGGCGGTCGGGCGCGGCACCAGGATCTGCCGGGCGGGCGCCTTGATGACGGTGCGGGGGTAGAGCCGCTTGAGGCGGAGCTCCTGCGACTCCCTCAACTCCACCGGCGCGAAGCGGATGTTGGGGCCCTGGAGCACGATCTCGCCGACCCCGCAGGCGCGGGCCAGCATGCGCAGTCCTGCCACGAGCAGCAGGTTCTCGACCGGCTCCGGCAGCTTGCCGTAGCGGTCGGTGAGCTCCTCGCGCACCGCCTTGACGTCCTCCTCGGAGTTGGCCGAAGCGATCGCCCGGTAGGCCTGGAGGCGCAGCCGCTCGCCCGGCGCGTAGTCGTGCGGGACGTGCGCGTCGACCGGCAGCTCGATCTTGACCTCGAGCGGCGCCTCCTCCTGCTCGCCGCCCTCCATCTGCGCCCGGTAGTCGGCGACCGCCTCGCCGACCATGCGCACGTACAGGTCGAAGCCGACGCCCGCGATGTGCCCGGACTGCTCGCCGCCGAGCAGGTTGCCCGCGCCGCGGATCTCCAGGTCCTTCATCGCCACGTACATGCCCGCGCCCATCTCGGTGTGCTGGGCGATGGTGGCGAGCCGCTCGTGCGCGGTCTCCGTCAGCGGCTTCTCCGGCGGGTACAGGAAGTAGGAGTAGCCACGGTCACGGCCGCGGCCGACCCGGCCGCGCAGCTGGTGCAGCTGGGAGAGGCCGAAGTTGTCGCCGCGCTCCACGATGAGGGTGTTGGCGTTGGAGATGTCGATGCCGGACTCGACGATCGTCGTCGACACCAGCACGTCGAACTTCTTCTCCCAGAAGTCGACCACGACCTGTTCGAGCTGGCTCTCGCCCATCTGGCCGTGCGCGGTCTGGATGCGCGCCTCCGGCACGATCTCGCGGAGACGGGCAGCCGCCCGGTCGATGGACTCGACCCGGTTGTGGATGTAGAAGACCTGGCCCTCGCGCAGCAGTTCACGCCGGATGGCCGCGCCGATCTGCTTCTCCTCGTACGGCCCGACGAAGGTGAGGACGGGGTGGCGCTCCTCGGGGGGCGTGGTGATCGTCGACATCTCGCGGATGCCGGTCACGGCCATTTCGAGCGTACGGGGGATCGGGGTCGCGGACATCGTCAGGACGTCCACGTTGGCGCGGAGCTTCTTCAGCTGCTCCTTGTGCTCGACGCCGAAGCGCTGCTCCTCGTCCACGATGACCAGGCCCAGGTCCTTGAACTTGGTCTCGGAGGAGAAGAGGCGGTGCGTGCCGATGACGAGGTCGACCGAGCCGTCCTTGAGCCCCTCAAGGGTCGCCTTCGCCTCGGTGTCGGTCTGGAAGCGGCTCAACGCCCTGACGTTGACCGGGAATTGGGCGTACCGCTCGGTGAACGTGCCGAAGTGCTGCTGCACCAGAAGCGTGGTGGGCACGAGGACGGCGACCTGCTTGCCGTCCTGTACGGCCTTGAACGCGGCGCGCACCGCGATCTCGGTCTTGCCGTAGCCGACGTCACCGCAGATCAGCCGGTCCATCGGGACCGTCTTCTCCATGTCCTCCTTGACCTCGGCGATCGTGGACAGCTGGTCGGGGGTCTCCGCGTACGGGAACGCGTCCTCCAGCTCGCGCTGCCAGGGGGTGTCGGCGCCGAAGGCGTGGCCGGGCGCGGCCATGCGCGCGCTGTACAGCCGGATCAGGTCGGCGGCGATCTCCTTGACGGCCTTCTTGGCGCGCGCCTTGGTCTTGGTCCAGTCGGCGCCGCCGAGCCGGTGCAGCGTCGGGGCCTCGCCGCCCACGTACTTGGTGACCTGCTCCAGCTGGTCGGTGGGGATGTAGAGCCGGTCGCCGGGCTGGCCGCGCTTGGCGGGCGCGTACTCGACGAGCAGGTACTCGCGGGTCGCGTTCTGCACGGTGCGCTGCACCATCTCGATGTAGCGGCCCACGCCGTGCTGCTCGTGCACGATGTAGTCGCCGACCTCAAGGGTGAGCGGGTCGATGGTCTTGCGGCGGCGGGCCGGCATCCGGCCGAGGTCCTTGGTGGCGCTGCGCTGACCGGTCAGGTCCGTCTCGGTCAGGACGGCGAGCCTCAGTGCCGGGTCGATGAACCCGAAGTCGATGGCGCCGCACGCCACATGGACGACCGAGGGGGTCAGCTCGTCCAGTTCCGCGTCGAGCCGGGCCGCGATGCCCTCGCCGCCGAGCACCTCGACGGTGCGCGACGCCGGTCCGTGCCCCGCCGTCACGTACACGGCGCGCCAGCCGTCGGCGAGCCACTGCTTGGTGTCGGCGAGCGCGCGCTGGGTGTCGCCTCGGTACGTCTCGGGGGCGTGCATCCCGAGCTTGAGGGTGTCCTCGTCGAAGTCCGCCTCGTCGGCGGCGAACGGGGACACCGACCACCACATCATGCCGAGCTCGCGGGCCCGGTCGCGGACGTCGGCGATGCCCCACAGCGATGCGGCGTCCACGTCGATGGGCGCCTGCCCGCCGCCGGCGCTCGCCGCCCAGGAGGCCTGGAGGAACTCCTGGCTGGTGGCGACCAGGTCCGCGGCCCTGGTCCGGACCCGCTCGGGGTCGCAGACCACGGCCATGGAGCCCTTGGGCAGCACGTCGATGAGGAGTTCCATCTCGTCGACGAGGACGGGGGCGAGGGACTCCATGCCCTCCACCGCGATGCCCTCGGCGATCTTCCCGAGCAGTTCGCCGAGCTCGGGATGCCGCTCGGCCAGGGCCGCGGCGCGGGTGCGCACGTCGTCGGTGAGCAGCAGCTCGCGGCAGGGCGGCGCCCACAGGCCGTGCTCGGCGACTTCGAGGGAGCGCTGGTCGGCGACCTTGAAGTAGCGGATCTCCTCGACGTCGTCGCCCCAGAACTCCACGCGCAGCGGGTGTTCCTCGGTGGGCGGGAACACGTCCAGGATGCCGCCCCGGACGGCGAACTCCCCACGCTTCTCGACGAGTTCGACGCGGGCGTACGCGGCGGCCGCGAGCCCCTCGACGACCTCGCCGAGGTCCGCGCTCTGCCCGGTGCGCAGTGCCACCGGGACCAGCTCCCCGAGCCCCTTGACCTGCGGCTGGAGGACCGAGCGGATCGGCGCGACGACCACGCTGACCGGGCCGGCCGAGGGGTCGTCCCCGCTGGGGTGGGTGAGGCGGCGCAGCACGGCGAGGCGGCGGCCCACGGTGTCGCTGCGCGGCGAGAGGCGTTCGTGCGGCAGCGTCTCCCAGGAGGGGTACTCGGCGATCTCCTCGGCGGGCAGCATCGAGCGCAGGGCCGCGGCGAGGTCCTCGGCCTCGCGGCCGGTGGCGGTCACCGCGAGGACCGGGCGCCCGGCCTCGCGGGCGAGGGCGGCGATCGCGAAGGGCCTCGCGGCCGGGGGGCCGACCAGGTCGACGTGCATCCGGTGGCCGTCGGTGGCGGCCTTCACCGCTTCGGCGAGCGCGGGGTCTCGTACGACGGCGTTCAGCAGACCGTGCAGGCTCATGAAGGGTTCCATCCCGGGGAGTGGGCAACGCGAACCGCCCGACACGTCGTACGGGCCGGGGTCTCCCAGCGTACGACGCCCCGCACCCCCTCGCCCCCGGGGTGCCCCGGGCCCCCCGGACCCCGCCGCCCCTGCGCCCCCCGCCCGGCGAGGCCCGTTTTGCGCAGTTACCCGCGCCCCTGACCCCGTTTTCGTCCGTCCACCGTGCGTGGTTGCTCGCGTGGTTGTCCCCCACCCCGCCCCTTCCCGAGACCCTCCGGGGGAGAGTTCTTCGGCTGCGGACCGTGGGGGCCGTTCGCGCAGTTCCCCGCGCCCCTAAATGCCTTGGTGTCGGCCAGCACCCGGTTCTTGAGCCCGTCCGGCGTTTGAGGACGAGCGCCCTTGAGGCGCGAACGGGGGTCTGGGGGCGGAGCCCCCAGGGGTGGCTGGGAGAAAGTTGGGGGCAGGTGTCAACCGAGGGCGGCACCGGGGGCGTATACCCCGTGAGACCTATCCAGCCACAGGAGCCGCATTGACCGACGCCGAGTTCGAGGAGTTCTACGCGCACTCCGTGAAACCGCTGGTCGGCCAGGTGTACCTGATGACCGGCGACCTCCACGAGGCCCAGGACGTCGTCCAGGAGGCCTTCGTCCGGGCCTGGGGGCGCCGAGGCCGCCTGGACACGGGCGCCGGCCCCGAGGCCTGGGTCCGCACCGTGGCGTGGCGCCTCGCCGTGAGCCGCTGGCGAAGGGGCCGCCGCGCCGCCGAGGCCTGGCGGCACCACAGCCGCGCGCACAGCGCCGAGGCCCCGGCCCCCGACGCCGGCACCGTCGCCCTCGTCGACGCCCTGCGCGGGCTTTCCGACCGCCAGCGCCGCGTCGCCGTACTGCACTACGTGTGCGACCTGAGCGTGGACCAGGTCGCACACGAGACCGGCATCTCCGCCGGCACCGTCAAGACGCACCTTTCGCGCGCCCGGGCCGCCCTCGCGCCCCGTCTCCTGGAGGAGGAACACGGTGTCTGACCTCGACGAGGCGCATCGGGGCGACGAACCCCTCGCCCGCGCCCTGAAGCGGGCCGCCGAAGCGGGCGGCGGCGCCACCCGGCCCGAGCCCGCCGCGCACGTGGCCGCCCGCGGGCTGCGGCGCCGGCGCCGCAACCTGGCCGCGCTCGCCGCCTGCGCGGTGTGTCTGCTCGCCGGGTCCGGCGCCGCGCTGGGCCTGCGCCTCGGGCAGACCCCGCCGGCGCCGCCCGCCTCCGTCCCCACCCAGGGCTCGCTCTCCCCCGCGTACAGCTCGGGCACCCCGTCCTCCGGCGCCACCCCGTCCTTCGGCCCGCCGCCGCCCTCAGACGCGACCCCGTCCGGCTCCCCCGTGGGCTCCGTCTCCTCCGGCTCCCCCACCCCCTCGGTCCCGCCCCCGTCCTTCTCCGTCACCCCGACCACTCCCAACCGCTGACCCAAGGAGCACCACCCGTGTCCGGAGTCCTCCTCGCCCTGCCCGAGACCGCCGCCCGGAAGGGGACGGCGGGGGAAAGGCCCGGCAAGAACGGGCCGCCCCGGCCGCGAATACGCCCGCGGCCGGCCGCCGATCCCTATCTGCTGGCCGCCGCGCTCTTCGCCGCGTACACCGCGCTCAGCGTCCTGCGCTACCGGCGCATGGAGACGCTGTCCTGGGATCTGGGGATCTTCGAGCAGGTGGTCCGCGCCTATGCGCACCTCCAGGCACCCGTCGCCGACCTCAAGGGGTCCGGCGCGAACGTCCTCGGAGACCACTTCAGCCCGGTGACCGCGCTGCTCGCCCCCGCCTACCGGCTGTTCCCCACGCCCGTCACGCTGCTCGTCGCCCAGTCCGCGCTCTTCGCCCTCGCCGCGATCCCCGTGGTCCGTGGCTCGGCCCGGCTGCTCGGGCGGTGGCCGGCGCTCGCGATCGGGGTCGCGTTCGGACTCTCCTGGGGGATCCAGCGGGCCGCCGACTTCGACTTCCACGAGATCTGCTTCGCCGTCCCGCTGATCGCGTTCGCCCTGGAGGCGGTGCTGCGCGGGCGGTGGCGCGCGGCCCTCCTGTACGCGCTGCCCCTCGTCCTGGTGAAGGAGGACCTCGGCCTGACGACGGCCGCGCTCGCCGCCGTGGTCGCGGTGCGCGCCCGGCGCACCTCGCCGCTCGCGGTGCGCTGGGCGGTGGTGGTCGCCGCGTTCGGGGCGGTGGCCGTCCTGGTCACGCTCACCCTCGTCATCCCGGCGTTCAACTCCGCGGACAGCTACGACTACTGGACCAAGATGCACGGCGGCGCGGGCCCGCTGGCCGCCTGGGACGTCAAGCTCAACACCCTGCTGTGGACACTGATCCCCACCACGGGACTCCTCGCCCTGCGCTCCCCGCTGCTCCTCGCCGCGCTGCCCACCCTCGGCTGGCGCTTCCTGGCGTCGGACGACCACTACTGGTCGACGGACTGGCACTACAGCGCCGTCCTGATGCCGGTCCTCGCGCTCGCCCTGGCCGACGCGGTGGCCACCGCCCGCACCAGCCCGCGCCCCTGGCTGCGCGCGTACGCCCGCAACCTGCCCGCCTGCGCGGCCGCCGCGGCCCTCGCCCTGACGCCCTCGCTGCCCCTCGCGTCGCTGACCGCTTCGGCCACGTACGGCAAGAGTCCTCAAGTGGCCGCCGTGGAGCGCCTGTTGGAGCGGATTCCGGACGGGGCGACGGTGGAGGCGGACATCGGGCCGATCGCCCGGCTCACCTCCCGCTGCCGGGTCTTCTGGGTGGGCACCGCCCGCCCGGTGGTCCCGCGCTACATCGCGATCGACAACTCCGACGGCTGGGCGGGCGACCCCGTCCGGTACGCGACGACCCTGCACCCCGGCGCCGCGTACACGGTCACCGGGGTGGCAGGGGGTTACGTACTGCTCAAGCTCCAGCCGCAGCAGGTGCGCTGACGGCGTCAGCCGTCCGCCGCGATCGCGTTCAGCACGTTCATCCGGCCCGCCCGGAAGGCGGGTATCAGGGCGGCGAACAGGCCCACGAACGCGGAGGCCACGAACACGGTGAGGATGGTCGGCCAGGGGATCTCCAGGACGCCCATGCCTTCCAGGGCGAGCAGCTTCTGCGCCGTGGTGCCCCAGCCCATGCCGAGCCCGAGGCCGAGCAGCGCGCCGAACAGGGCGATCACCACCGACTCCAGGCGGATCATCCGGCGCAGCTGCCGGCGCGAGAGGCCGATCGCCCGCATCAGGCCGATCTCCCGGGTCCGCTCGACCACCGAAAGGGCCAGCGTGTTCACCACGCCGAGCACCGCCACGATGATCGCGAGGGCGAGCAGCCCGTACACGATGTTCAGGAGCTGGCCGATCTGGTCCTTGAGGTCCTGCTTGAAGTCGGCCTGGTTCTGCACCTTGTACTGCGGATAGGACTTCAGGGACTCCTTCAGGGAGGCGTAGGCCTCCTTGGCCTTTCCGTCGTCGGCCTTGGCGAACATCAGCATGTTCTTGGGCATCTTGTCGGCCGGCAGATACCGCTCGACGGTCGTGATGTTGGTGTACATCGCGCCCTTGTCGACGTTGGTGTCGTCCGAGGTGATCGCCGCGACCCTCAGCCGGGCGGTGGTGCCGCCCTTGAAGGCGACGGTCATCGTGTCGCCGACCTTGATCCCGTGTTCCCCGGCGTAGGTGTCGCCGACCGACATGGCGCCGCTGCCGTACGCCGCCGCCAGGTCACCGGCGACGGTCTTGCGCCGCAGGTCGTCCTTGTAGGTGGGGTCGGCGGCGGTGACCTGGTCGTTCTGCGCCTTGCCGTCGGGGGCGGTCAGTCTGGCGTCCACCGACTTGTAGTTGGTGACGTGCTCGATGCCCGGCGTCTTCTTCAGGGCGTCGGCGGCCTGCGGCACGATCGGCTGGCCGGTGCCGGAGGAGACGATGAAGTCCGCGCCGACCGACTTGTCGAGCTCGCTGGTGGCCGAGGCGACCATCGAGGAGCCGACCACCGACAGGCAGGCCACCAGGGCGAGCCCGATCATCAGGGCGGCGCCCGTCGCCCCGGTGCGCCGCGGGTTGCGCAGCGCGTTGCGCTCGGCCATCCGCCCCACGGGGCCGAACATCCGCAGCACCAGCGCGCTGATCACCCGCACCACGACGCCCGCGAGCAGCGGTCCGACGACGACGAACCCGATCAGGGTGAGGACGACGCCGACGCCGAGCAGGCCCGAACCGGCCGCCGCCTTCGAGGAGTTGGCGCTGGCGAACAGGGCCGCGGTGCCGGCGGCGGTCAGGACGAGCCCGATCGCGGCCCGGATCGCGCCGGCCTTGCCGTCGGCGGGGGTGCCCGCGTCGCGCAGGGCGGCCATCGGCGAGATCTTCCCCGCGCGGCGGGCCGGGACGTAGGCGGCGACGATCGTCACCACGACGCCGAGGATCAGCCCGATGACGGGTGTCGTCCACTTGACGGTGAGGTCGCCGGTCGACAGGTCCATGCCGATCGAGCTCATCAGCTTCATCAGGCCGACCGCGAGGCCCACCCCGGCGCCGACGCCGAGGGCCGAGCCGAACACGCCGAGCAGCAGGGCCTCCACGAGCACCGAGCGGTTGACCTGCTTGCGGCTGGAGCCGATGGCGCGCATCAGGCCGATCTCGCGGGTGCGCTGGGCGACCAGCATCGAGAACGTGTTGATGATGAGGAAGATGCCGACGAGGAAGGCGATCCCGGCGAAGCCGAGCATCGCGTACTTCATCACGTCGAGGAACGAGCCGACGCTGTCGCGGCCGGCGTCGGCCGCCTCCTTCGCCGTCTGCAGCTTGTAGGGGCCCGAGCCGAGCGCGGCCGCCACGTCCTGCTTGAGCCGCACGTCGCTGACGCCGTCGGCCGCGGTGACGTTGACCTGGGTGAACTGGCCGGTGGCGCCCAGGAGTTCGCGCTGGGCGGTCGCGGTGTCGAAGTAGACGATGGCCGCGCCGGGGTTGGTCACCTTGAAGGTGGCGATGCCGGTGATCTTCGCGGTGAAGTCGCCGGTGACGGCGATGGTGCGCAGCTCGTCGCCGATCTTGAGGTGGTGCTTGTCGGCGGTGTCGGCGTCGACCATCATCTCGGTCGGCCCGCGCGGGGCGCGGCCCGAGGTGATCTCCATCGCCTTGAGGTCGTTGTCGGTCCAGTTGCCCGCGATGGTCGGGGCGCCGGTGGTGGAGCCCATGTTCTCGTTCTTGGCGTTGACGACCGTGACGCTGGTGCTGCCGATGCCGCCCTCGGCCTTGCGCACGCCGGGCACCTCCGCGACCTTGTCGACGAGGGACGCGGGCAGCGAATCGGGCTTGCCGGTCTGGGACGGGGCGCCGTCCCCGGAGGCCGACTTGGGGCTGACGGTCACATCGGCCGAGGTCGCCGCGAACAGCTTGTCGAAGGTGGTGTTCATGGTGTCGGTGAAGACGAGCGTGCCGCACACGAACGCCACCGACAGCAGGACCGCGACGGCGGAGAGCGCCATGCGTCCCTTGTGCGCGAGGAAGTTGCGCAGCGAGGTCTTGAACACGCTCATGACGTACGCCCCCGCGCGTCGAAATCCTTCATGCGGTCCAGGACGGCGTCGGCGGTGGGGCGGAACATCTCGTCCACGATGCGGCCGTCTGCCAGGTAGAGCACCCGGTCCGCGTAGGAGGCGGCGACCGGGTCGTGGGTGACCATCACGATGGTCTGGCCGAGCTCGTCGACGGACTGGCGCAGGAAGCCCAGCACCTCGGCGCCCGCCCGCGAGTCCAGGTTTCCGGTCGGCTCGTCACCGAAGATGATCTCCGGCCGGGCCGCCAACGCCCGTGCCACGGCCACCCGTTGCTGCTGGCCGCCCGAGAGCTGGGTCGGCCGGTGCTTGAGCCGCCCGGCCAGGCCCACCGTCTCCACCACGCGCTCCAGCCACCGCGCGTCCGGCTTGCGGCCCGCGATGTCCATCGGCAGCGTGATGTTCTCCAACGCGTTCAGCGTCGGCAGCAGGTTGAACGCCTGGAAGATGAACCCGATCCGGTCCCGGCGCAGCTGCGTCAGCTTCTTGTCCCTGAGCCCGGTGATCTCGGTCTCGTCCAGGTAGATCTGGCCGCTCGTCACCGTGTCGAGGCCGGCCAGGCAGTGCATGAGCGTGGACTTGCCGGAGCCCGACGGGCCCATGATCGCGGTGAACTGCCCCCGGGCTATGTCCACATCGACCTGGTCGAGGGCGACCACCCGGGTCTCCCCCGACCCGTACGCCTTCACGACCTGGCGCGCCCGTGCCGCGACCGCCGCACGCCCTCCAGTGCCCCCGTGCCGAGGAATGGTCACAGCCGTAGTCACGGTGATTCTCCTTGGTGTCATGCAGCCGGTCGCCCGCCAGTGCGGGCGCCCCCTTCGGCTTAAAACCAAGGTAAGGAACCGGCCGCGCCCGGCACCTCCTCCGCCGGGACGAACCCGCCCTCCCCCGAAGTAGGGCCCACCCCCTAGGGGTCTCCGTCCCAGGGACCACTACGTGTCAGGGCCTCCTCCACCCCTGCCGCCGCTCCAGCCCCCAGTGAGAAGGTGGGACCCCCAGATGCATGCACAGTGAAGGGATCTCGGTGAGCGTCTCCGACGGAACACCCCACACCGAAGCGATACCCGGCGCGGCACCCGCCGCCGTCGCCCCGCGCGGGCGCGGCCCGGTCGTCGCGGCCCTCATGATGGGCATGGCCCTGGCCGCCCTCGACGGCACCATCGTCTCGACGGCCGTCCCCCAGATCGTCGGCGACCTCGGCGGATTCGCCGTCTTCTCCTGGCTGTTCAGCGGCTATCTGCTCGCCGTGACCGTCACCCTGCCCGTGTACGGAAAGCTCTCCGACACCTTCGGCCGCAAGCCCGTCCTCATCGCCGGCGTCATCGTCTTCCTCGCCGGCTCCGTCCTGTGCGCGTTCGCCTGGAACATGGCCGCGCTCATCGCGTTCCGCATCGTCCAGGGCCTCGGCGGCGGCGCCCTCCAGGGCACCGTCCAGACGATCGCCGCCGACCTGTACCCGCTGAAGGAACGCCCCAAGATCCAGGCCAAGCTGTCCACGGTCTGGGCGACCTCCGCCGTGGCAGGACCCGCGCTCGGCGGGCTCCTCGCCGGCTACGCCGACTGGCGCTGGATCTTCCTCATCAACGTGCCCGTCGGCGCGGTCGCCCTGTACCTGGTGGCCCGGTACTTCATCGAACCCGCCCGCGAGGCCCCCGCCACCCGGCCGCGCATCGACTGGGCGGGCGCCCTGTGCGTCTTCGCCACCGGCGCGCTGCTGCTCACCGCGCTCGTCCAGGGCGGCGTCGCCTGGCCCTGGCTCTCGGCACCCTCGCTCGCCCTGCTCGCGGGCAGCGCCGCCTGCGCCGCCCTCACCGTGGCCGTGGAGCGCCGGGCCGCCGAACCCGTCATCCCCGGCTGGGTGTGGCGCCGGCGCACCATCGCCGCCGTCAACCTGGCGCTCGGCGGGCTCGGCCTGCTCATGGTCGCCCCCACCGTGTTCCTGCCCACCTACGCCCAGTCCGTGCTCGGCCTGAACCCGACCGCCGCCGGGTTCGTCCTGTCCGTGATGACACTGAGCTGGCCGGTCTCGGCCGCCCTTTCCAGCCGCGTCTACAACCGCATCGGCTTCCGCAACTCCGCGATCACCGGCATCGCGCTCGCCGCCCTGATCCTGGCCGCCTTCCCGCTGCTGCCCTTCCCCGGCCAGGCCTGGCAGCCCGCCCTCCTGATGCTGCTGCTCGGCGGCGCGCTCGGCCTCTTCCAACTCCCCTTGATCGTGGGCGTCCAGTCGACGGTCGGCTGGTCCGAGCGCGGCACCACCACCGCGTCCGTCCTGTTCTGCCGCCAGGTCGGCCAGTCGGTCGGCGCGGCCCTGTTCGGCGCCGTCGCCAACGCCACCCTCGCGGCCCGCCTGGCCCACGCCCCGATGCCGGGCCTGCCCGGCGACCTCGACTCCGTCTCGCGCGCCCTGCACCACCCGGCGTCCCTCACCGCCGACGCCGCCGACTACCTGCGCCGGGCGGTGGCGAGCGCGGTGGACCACGTCTACATCGGCGCCGCGATCGCGGCCGTCCTGTCCCTGCTCGTCCTGGTGTTCCTCGCCCCGCGCCGCTTCCCCGTCCTCACCGAACCCGGCAAGGACTGAACTGCCCTACAGGGCAAGCGAGTTGGCGGTCAGCTCTCGTTCTCCGGGGAGCGGCCGGTGAGGGTGGCCAGGCTGTTGCGGACATGCGTCATGTGCGCCTGCACCTCCTCGCGGGCCGCGGTGTGCTCGCGCAGCACCCGGTCCGTCTCCGCCCCGATCCGGTCCTCCCGTGCCCGCGCCCCCGCCACCAGCTCGGCGGCCCGCGCCTCCGCGTCCTCCTGACCGCGGTGCGCGTTCTCCTCGACCTCGGCGAACGTGCGCCGCGCCTCGTCGAGCCCCGCCTGTGCGGCCGCCGTCAGCTCGGCGATCCGCGCGTCCAACTCGGCCTCGCGGGCGGCCCGTTCACGCTCGTCCGCGGCCAGCGCATCGGCCCGTTCCCGGTCCTGCCCGGCCAGATAGGCCTCGCAGCGCCCGCGCATCCCGTCCAGGTCACCGGCCGCCTCCTCGCGGCGCTCCTTGGCCTCGGTACGGGCCGCGAGGCGCAGCTCGTCCGCCTCGGTGCGGGCGGCGAGCAGCGTCTGCCGCACCCGCGCCTCGGTCGCCGCGAGCAGGGCCTCGGCGCGCGCCCGCGCCGCGTCCCGCAGCGCCCGGCCCGCCTCCTGGGCGGCGAGCACCTGCCCGGCCGCGGCCTCCTCCGCGCCGGCCCGCACCGCCTCGGCCTCCTCGACCGTCAGGGCGAACAGCGAGGAGGCCCGGCTGCCGAGCACCTCGTACGTCTGCGGGGCGAGCGCCGCGACCTGCTCGGCGAGGACGGCCGCCTGGGCGCCCATCTGCTTGGCGAGGACGGTGAGCCGGGCCGCCCGCTCCCACGCCGCGTCCCGCTCCCGCGACAGCGTGGCCAGGGTGCGGTCGACCTGGTCCGTACGGTAGCCGCGGCCCCGGCCGACCCCGAACGGCTGTGCCGCCGGTGGCGACGATGCTGCGCTCATCCCTGAAGCCTCTCTCCCGCACCCACTGGCGCCCGGTACGCGTTCTGGCTGCCCGGCGCTCATCCTGGCCGATCGAAGCGAAATGGTCATAACGCGACACTCCGCCCACACGGCACGGTCAAGGATGCGTCAATCGGCGCCAGAACCCGGAATCACCCAGGTGCCACACGCCAGAGGCGCCCACCGCGACCCGCACGGTGAGCGCCCCGGCCCGACGAAGGCGACGCGAAGGCGACGCTCAGAGCAGCCCGTCCCACAGCTGCTCGAGAAGCACCGACCACCAGCTCTCCGGCGACGCGAGCGCCGCCGGGTCGAGCGCCGCGAGCTGTGCCTGGAAGTCGACCGTCCAGCGGCCCGCCTGCTCGGGGTTCAGCCCGAACCGCAGCCGCCACATCCGGCCGAGCAGCGCCAGCGAGCGGACGAACTCGGGCAGCCCCGAGTTCACGAACTGCGGCGGCACCGACTGCCCGCCGGGACCCGCCTCCACCGGCACGGCCACGATGTTCGCGGTCCCGTACTGGACACAGATCGCCCGCCCGAAGTCCGAGCCCATCACCAGATACGAACCCGCGTCCGCGGCCGGCCGCACCCCGCGCTGCTGCGCGAGCTCCGCCAGCGTCGGCACCGGCTGCCCCGGCACGGCCTGCGCCCAGAAGAACGGCCCGAAGTCCACCGGCAGACCCGCCCACACCAGGGTGACCGCCACGACCTCCGGCACGCCCTGACGCGACACCGCGCGCTGGTCGAAGCGGAACACGCCCTGCGGACCGAACGCGCCCGCCAGCTCGTGCGCCACGCCCTCCGGCGGCAGCGGCGGCACCGGCTGCACCGCCGGAATCGGCGCCCGCACCGGCTGCGGCCTGGCCGGACCGTCCGCGACCTGCGCCAACTCGCCCTGGTGGGTGAGCAGATGCTGGACGCCCTGCCGACGCGAGCCGTGGTCCTTGCCGTACGGGGCGACATGCGTGATCCGCACCTGCGGCCACTGCTCGCGGATCATCCGCGCACAGTAACCACCCGGCAGCTCGCACGACTCCAGCTCCGTGTGCAGCTCCAGGACGTGGTCGGCGGGCACGTTCATCGCCCGCAGCTCGTGGAAGATCTGCCACTCCGGGTGCGCGGTACCGGGCGCCGAGCGACGGATGAGCTGCTGCTCGGACCCGTCGGGCGCGCGATAGCGCAGCACCGCCTGATACCCGGGGCCGACCGTCGGAAGCCCCGCCGGGGGCTGCTGCGGATAGCCGTACGCGGGCGGCGCCTGCGGCCCGGGCCCACCGGGCGGCACACCGGGCGGCCCCGGCGGCAGCGGCGCACCGGGCCCGCCGGGCCCCATCTGCGCGGGCCCCGCCAGCATCGTGGCCGCCTGGTGCACCCCGCCACCGGGCACCCCGGGAGCGGCCGGCGGCTGCGGTCCCGGCTGACCGGGCGGACCGGGAGGCAGCGGCTGACCCGGCGCTCCGGGCGGGCCGGGCGGCATCGGCGTGCCCGGGCCGCCCTGGCCGGGCGGGCCCACGCGGTTGGGGTCCGCGAACATCGTCGCGGCGTGGTGCACCCCGCCCGGGGGCGTACCGGGTGCACCCGGAGCACCGGGCGGCATCGGGGCGCCGGGAGCGCCGGGCGGCCCAGGGGGCAGCGGCCGGCCCGGAGCACCGGGCGGGCCGGGCGGCACCGGAGCGCCCGGGCCGCCCTGACTCGGCGGGCCCACGTGGTTGGGGTCCGCGAACATCGTCGCGGCCTGGTGCACCCCGCCCTGCGCGGGCGGCGGCGTCGGCGCCGCCGAGCCAGGCGGCTTCGGCCCCTCGGGGCCGAGCTGCGAGACCAGCTGCGTCGGCAGGTAACCGCCCGCAGGAGCGCCCGGCGGCGGAGTCGCACCCGGCGCCGGAGGAGGCACCGGCGCACCCGGGCGGGCACCGGGAGTACCGGGCGCACCCGGCGGCGGCGGAGTCGTCGAACCCCCGCCCCGCGCGGCGCGCGCACCCGGAGGCGGGCCGGCCGCCTTGCTGGTGGCGGCATCCGAGATGTCCCCGGCACCGGCCGCCGGACCCGTCGGCGCGGCCGGGGCGGCCGGCGGCGGAGTCGAACCCTGCGGCGCCGCCTGCGGGTTGTACGCGGGCGCGAGCGCCGTCGGCGGCAGCTGACTGCCCCCCGCCATCAACGCCGTCTTCGCCTCGGGCAACACCCTCGGCGGCGCGGCGTCCTCACCGTCCGTACCGGAGAGCGGCGGCGCGAACACCGTCGCGGGCAGCGGCACCGAACCGTCGTCCGACCCCGCGTTGGTGTCCGTCCCCGCCCACGGGGTGGCCCCGGCGGGCGCACCGGAGGCCGAAGCCGCCGACGCGGGCTCGGGCCACGCGGGCGCGGCCGGTCCAGGAGCGGGAGCCTCGGGAGCGGGCGCGACGGAAGCCGGACCACCCTGGGACGCACCGGAACCGGAAGCCGAAGGGGAAACCGCCGAGGAGCCCTCGCCCCGCCGGTCCGGGATCCCCAGCTTGTCCGCCGCCTCCTGGAGCCACTCCGGCGGACTCAACAAGAACGACGTCTGGTTCAGGTCGATCCGTGCCGGCGGCTCCGGCGCGGCCGGCACGTCCTCGGGAACCCCGTACTCCTCCTCGTACCGCCGGATCACCTCACCGACCGGCAGCCCCGGCCACAGCGTCGCCTCGCCACTGTCCCGGGCGATCACCAGACGCTGCGCGCCGCCACCGCCCGAAGGGCCGTTCTCGCGGTCCTCCGCCCACACCACGAAACCCAGCTCGAACTCCCGCACCCGCACCTCACGGTGCTGATACGCGGGCACATCGCCATTGATCCACTCTTCGGCACGCTCCTGCGCCTGAGCGAAAGTCACCATCGGCCGGCTCACTCCCCTACCGAGGACGTCTCGACGGCGCGCGCGAAGCCGCCGTCCACCATCAGATTCGCCACGGTCTCCAGCTCCGGCGGATTGCCCGCCAGCCGCGCGAGGAACGCGTCGAAATCCTCACCGCAGGGCAGCAGCAGACGCTCCACCCGCTCGTTCACGCTCAGCCCGTCCTGATCCCGCGCGTCGTCGTACGCGCAGAACCACACCGAACCGACCGCCGAACCCTTCACCTTCACCGCGAGCAGCCCGCCCTGCACGAAGGCGACGCCCAGATAGTCCTTGGTGAGGTGGTCCCGCAGACACTTGTTGATGTAGACGAGGTCGTTGACCGCCGCCTCGTCCCGCACCGTGAAGAACGGCTGGTCCACCAGGAGGCCCAGCTCCGCGTCGAGCGCCGCGCCCACCGGGGCGCAGCCCCCCGCCGCCTTCAGGAACGACCGGTAGGCGCCCGGAAGCCGGTACCCCAAGTCCTCCTCCACGCCCAGGAGTTGGGACTCCGTCACCGACACCGAACCCTTCGGCAGACCGAAGTGCGCGGGCCGCGTCTCCTGCAACGGACGCGTACCGCGCTTGTCGTGCTCGACCCGCGCCGTCGCCAGACCGCCGTAGTGCCGCAGCAGCGCCTTCACCTCGACCGGCACCAGTTCGAGACGACGGCCCCCGGGCACGTGGTGCCACGTCCAGCCGTGCGGCGTCGCCACCGGCGCCACCGTGTCCCACAACTCGTGCCCCGCCGCGGCCAGCGCCGCGTTCGCCGACACGTAGTCGGTCAGCCGGAGCTCGTCCACCCCGAAGCCCTCGGGCGGCTCCGCGATCTCCGCCGCCGCACGCGCGTACGCCGAGAAAACCGGGAAGCCGTTCTCGTCCACCCGCACCCCTCTGGGATGCCGGGAGGCCCGGACCGGATCCGGGAAGTGCACGACCTGCCCGGCATAGGCCGCGTTCGGTGGCGCGGCATGCTGCCCGAGCCGACCTGTCGTCATGGCGGTTGCCCCCTGCTGCGTGCTGCTGCGTCTGGCTGGTGGGACCAGAGTATGCGGTGCCGCAATACCGGCGGCCGGCCCCGCAATTCGGTCACCAACCGTCACCCGCATATCACCCTGCGCCCGCGACGCGCGGCTTATCACGCCCCAGCTTCCGTATCAGCGCCCGCATTTGGCAGGCTGTCACCGCAACTCGGGGGCGCTGACACGTGCGGCTGAAGCCGCCGCCAGTGGGAGGAACACAGCACCATGCACACCGCACCAGGCGAAACATCCGCAACAAGCGCGATAAATGAGACACCCGCGCCCGGCGACCCGCGCCTGCGCTGGAGCGCCGCCGCCACCACCGCCACGCCCTTACTCAGACACCGCCGCGACGGCATCCTCCCCGCCATCGCCGCCGCCCTCTCCGTCCGCGGCGAAACCCTCACCTGCACCGCGGGCAAGGGCGAACAGCCACCCGCCCTGCACCCCCTCGTCCAGGACTACCTGGACACCCTCACCAGCGGCCAGCGCGAACGCTTCACCGGCCGCTGCCCCGAAGCGATCCTGCTCTCCCGACACCTGACCGCCGTCGAGACGGCCCGCTCCAAGCGCGCCCAGCGCAAACCCCTCACCCACGGCGAAGCCCGCCGCGCCCTCAAGCACGCCAAACTCACCGCCCGTCGCATACGCGAGGACGGCGACCCCCTCCACGGCAGCTACGCCCCGCCCTGCCGCTCCTGCGCCGCCCTGCTCGACCACTTCGGCGTCCGCAGCGTCGAACCCTGACCGACCCCCACCCCGCCGAACTCACGGAAAGGCCGCGGCCGATGCCGGACGTCTCCACCACCCGCTTCCCCGTCCCCGTCGACGCCGCCCTGCGCACCGCCGGCTGGCAGCCCGGCCGCTGGGACATCCGCCAGGCCGAAGCCTGGGCCGACGTCCTGCGCGCCCACACCTCCCCCGCCGGCCACCGCCACACCGTCTTCCCCGCGGCCGTCGAGGCCTGGGCCGAATTCGGCGGCCTGCGCCTCACCGCCCCCGGACCCGGCCGCCGCAACGCCCCCGCCGCCCTGCGCTTCGACCCCCTCGCCGGCCTCCACCTCGCCCGCACCCTCGCCGACCTCGGCCGCGCCCTGGAAACCGACATCGCGCCGCTCGGCGAGGAGGGCGACCAGCAGGCCGTCCTCGCCATCGACGCCGAAGGCCGCGTCTACTCCCTCGACCACAGCGGTGACTGGTACCTCGGCCCCGACATCGACCACGCCCTCAACACCCTGATCACCGGCACCCAGCCCATCCGCCTCACCTCCTCCTGACCCCGTCCACCCGTCACCCACACACGGGGCCAGGCCCCCCGCCCCCGCCCGCCCGGGGCGGCCCGCGCCCCCAAAACCCGTTCTCGGCTGCGGACCGTGCTCGCTTCTCGCGCAGTTCCCCGCGCCCCTTTTGCAGCGCCGGGTGCATGGGCATCCTCAGCCCGTCCGGCGATTGAGGACGAGCGCCTTTAGGGCGCGAACGGGGTCTGGGGCGGAGCCCCAGGGTCCTTCAACCCCCGGAGGGTCTCGGGAAGGGGCGGGGTGGGGAAAGGCTCCCAGGGCCCGGGGCCGAGCCCAGGGACTACGAGGCCACCGGGGCCCGGTCGGGCAGGACCGCCGACACCCGGAACCCGCCCGCATCCGTCGCACCCGACACGAACACCCCGCCCAGCGCCTTCACCCGCTCCCGCATCCCCACCAGCCCATTGCCCCCACTGGGCAGCCCCGCATCCGCCGTGACACCGTCCGCCGGACCGTTCTCCACCTGCATCGCCACCTCGGCCTCCCGCCGAGCGAGCCGCACCATCACCTTCGCGCCCGCCGCATGCTTGTGGACGTTGGTCAACGCCTCCTGCACCACCCGGTACGCCGTCTGCTCCACCAGCGCGTCATACCCCCGCGCCTCCCCCTGCACCATCAGCTCCACCACCATCCCGGCCTCCCGGGACTGCCCCACCAGCGCCTCGATGTCCGCAAGACAAGGCCCCTCCTCCGCGGCTGCCGCGGCCGCGGCAGCCGCCGCCCCCACCGCCGCCAACGGCACCGGATCCGCCCGCACCGCCACCGGCTGCTGATCCGCCCGCAACACCCCGAGCATCTCCCGCAACTCCGTCAGCGCCTGCCGGCCCATGTCGCCGACCAGCGCCGCGTTCTTCACCGCCTTCTCCGGATCCTTGCGCGCCACCGCCTGCAACGCCGCCGCGTGCACCACCATCAACGACACCCGGTGCGCCACCACGTCATGCATCTCCCGGGCGATACGCGTCCGCTCCTCCGTACGCGCCCACTCCGCCCGCTCCTCGGCCCGGTCCGCGAGCAGCGACAACTCCCGCTCCAGCGAATCCGCCCGCTCCCGCAACGACTCCATCAACCGCCGCCGCGCCCCTATATACAGCCCGTACAGCAGCGGCGGCCCCGTGATCCCCAGCGACATCACCGCCGACATCAGCGGCACGTACCAGTACCCCGGGTCGTAATCACCCCGTGCCACGCTCTGATGCAGCCTTACGAACGTGACGATGAACGTCCCCGCCACCGACATCCCCGCCAGCAGCGCCGTGATCCGGCGCGGCACGTCCGACGCGGCCAGCGTGTACAGGCCCACCACGCTCAGCAGAAAACCCATGCTGGCCGGCGTCACCGCGATCGAGACGAGCACCACGGCGATCGGCCACCGGCGCCGCAGCACCAGCGAAGCCCCCGCCACCAGGCCGAGCAACACCCCGGCCGGCACGGGCAAACCCGCGTTCCCGGCGAAACCCACACCCTCCAGCGCGCACTCCAGCGCGGAGAACACCCCGAGCGAGACATCCAGCACCGCGCTGCGCCTGCGCTCCCACCACCACCAGCCACGGGAGGTCAACCCCGTGGCTTCCTGGTAAGCCCCCGTTGCGGTCATGGCTCCCAGACTACGGGCGGGCGCGAACGATTTTCCTATGGCTTTCGTCCCGCGCGCGCTCCACAGAATCCGCCCCAACACGCCGTGAAGCGGTACGAATCCTACGATCCGGCGAATCGCCCGGATATTCGAGCGCGCGTCCGGGCGCCGGACGAACGTGTCCGTATGACATCAGCCACACCCGGCGAATACGCCGGCTTCGAGACCCCGCGACAGCCGAAGCGGACGAAGCGCCCGAACGCCAAGGACGACCTGCGCGAGCGGGCGAGAGCGCTCCGCACCCGGGGCATGACGTACGACGAGATCCAGGCCGAGCTCGGCTGCTCCAAGAGCTCGATATCGCTCTGGGTCCGCGACCTTCCGAAGCCCGAACCCCGCTACACCGACGAAGAAAGGCGCGCCCTGATGAACGAGGGCCTCGCGCGCCTGCGCGCGGCCCAGGACGAGCAGCGCCGAGAGACGAAGAGGGCGGCACGCGACGGGATCGGGCGACTGTCCGAACGGGAGCTCTTCATGGTGGGCGTCGGGCTCTACTGGGCAGAGGGAACCAAGGACAAGACCTACCGCCGCACCGAGCAGCTGCAGTTCATCAACAGCGATCCCGACGTGATCAAGGTGTACTTGCGGTGGCTGGAGCTGCTGGGAGTCCCACGCGAGCGGATGCGCTTCCGCGTCAGCATTCACGAGTCCGCCGACGTCGCCGAGGCCGAACGGTTCTGGGCCGGTCTGGCCGGAGTCGACGTCTCGACCTTCCAGCGGGCCACCCTCAAGAAGCACAACCCGCGCACCAAGCGGAAGAACACCGCGGAGGCGTACCGGGGGTGTTTGGTGGTCTACGTGGCGAAAGGTGCCCATCTATACCGTCGCATGGAAGGCGCCTGGTACGGCATAGTGTTGGGTGCCGACCCGGCGACCTGACCAAATGTCCGGTTTAGCCGGTTTCCATCCCCCGTGGTGTAATTGGCAGCACTGGGGCTTTTGGTGCCCTATGTCCGGGTTCGAGTCCTGGCGGGGGAGCTTCGTGGTTTCGGGTCCTGACTGGTACCAGTCAGGACCCGCCGCATTTCCCCCGCCCCCACCCCGATTTCATCCGCGAGACCCCCCGCTATCCTTCGGTTGTCCACCCCCCGAAGCCGAAGGGCACCTCCGTGAGCGCAACCCGCCCGGCCGCCGTCGTCGTCCTCGCCGCGGGTGAGGGCACCCGCATGAAGTCGGCCACTCCCAAGGTTCTGCACGAGATCTGCGGGCGTTCGCTCGTCGGGCACGTCGTGGCAGCCGCCCGTGAGCTGGATCCCGAGCACCTCGTCGTGGTCGTCGGCCACGCCCGTGAGCAGGTCTCCGCCCACCTGGGTGCGATCGACGCCGGAGTGCGCACCGCGGTCCAGTACGAGCAGAACGGCACCGGCCACGCGGTCCGGATGGCGCTGGAGGAGCTGGGCCAGTCCATCGAGGGCACGGTCGTGGTGGTGTGCGGCGACACCCCGCTGCTGACCGGCGCGACGCTGGCGGAGCTGACCCGCGCACACGAGAACGACCGCAACGCGGTGACCGTGCTGACCGCCGAGGTCGACGACTCCACCGGTTACGGCCGCATCGTGCGGGACGACGCCTCGGGTGCGGTGACCGCGATCGTCGAGCACAAGGACGCGTCCGAGGCGCAGCGCGCGATCCGGGAGATCAACTCGGGTGTGTTCGCGTTCGACGGGGCGCTGCTGGCCGACGCGTTGGGCAAGGTGCGTACGGACAACAGTCAGGGCGAGGAGTACCTGACGGACGTGCTGGGGATTCTGCGGGAGGCGGGGCACCGGGTGGGTGCGTCGCTGGCGGGGGACTTCCGGGAGATCCTGGGGATCAACAACCGGGTGCAGTTGGCGCAGGCGCGTCGTCTGCTGAACGACCGGCTGCTCGAGCGGGCGATGCTCGCGGGTGTGACGGTGGTGGATCCGGCCTCGACGTTCGTCGATGTGCAGGTGACGTTCGAGCAGGACGCGGTGGTGCTTCCGGGTACGCAGCTGCTGGGGTCGACGCATGTGGCCTCGGGTGCGGAGGTGGGTCCCAATTCGCGTCTGACGAACACGGTGGTGGGCCGGGACGCGCGCCTGGACAACGCGGTGTCGTACGACTCCGAGGTGGGCGAGGGCGCGACGGTGGGTCCGTACGCCTATCTGCGGCCGGGGACGCGGCTGGGCGCGAAGGCCAAGATCGGTACGTATGTGGAGACGAAGAACGCGTCGATCGGTGAGGGGACGAAGGTTCCGCATCTGTCGTACGTGGGTGACGCGACGATCGGCGAGTACACGAACATCGGCGCGGCCAGTGTGTTCGTGAATTACGACGGTGAGGCGAAGCATCACACGACGATCGGCTCACACTGCAAGACGGGTTCGGACAACATGTTTGTTGCTCCCGTCACAGTGGGGGACGGCGCTTACACCGCCGCGGGTTCGGTGATCACGAAGGACGTGCCGCCCGGTTCGCTGGCCGTCGCCCGTGGCCAGCAACGGAATATCGAGGGTTGGGTGGAGCGCAAGCGTCCGGGAAGTGCTGCCGCGCAGGCTGCTCAGGCTGCGGCCGAGCAGTCGGGCGGGGAGAACTGACCGGATTCGGGTGCACCTTTCTCGGGCTACCGTGATAGGTGCACATATTCGGCTGGCTCGCCGCGAAAGGGACCGCGCGGGTGCAGCAGCATCGAACACGTCTGAGGAGACTGTGCTGTGACCGGGATCAAGACGACCGGCGAGAAGAAGCTGATGCTCTTCTCCGGCCGCGCCCACCCCGAGCTGGCCGAGGAGGTCGCGCACCAGTTGGGTGTGGGCCTCGTGCCGACGAAGGCCTTCGACTTCGCGAACGGTGAGATCTACGTTCGTTTCCAGGAGTCGGCGCGTGGTGCGGACTGCTTCCTGATCCAGAGCCACACGGCTCCGATCAACAAGTGGATCATGGAGCAGCTGATCATGATCGACGCCCTGAAGCGGGCGTCGGCGCGATCCATCACCGTGATCGTTCCGTCGTACGGCTATGCCCGTCAGGACAAGAAGCACAAGGGCCGTGAGCCGATCTCGGCGCGGCTGGTGGCCGATCTGCTGAAGACCGCGGGTGCGGACCGCATTCTGACGGTCGATCTGCACACGGACCAGATCCAGGGCTTCTTCGACGGTCCGGTGGATCATCTGACGGCGCTGCCGGTCCTCGCGGACTACGTGGGCGCGAAGGTCGACCGCTCGAAGCTGACGATCGTGTCTCCGGACGCGGGCCGGGTGCGGGTCGCTGACCGCTGGTGCGACCGGCTGGACGCGCCGCTGGCGATCGTGCACAAGCGCCGTGACAAGGAAGTCGCGAACACGGTGACGGTGCACGAGGTCGTCGGTGACGTGAAGGGCCGTGTCTGCGTCCTGGTGGACGACATGATCGACACGGGTGGCACGATCTGTGCCGCCGCGGACGCCCTGTTCGCGCACGGCGCGGAGGACGTCATCGTGACGGCCACGCACGGCATCCTGTCGGGTCCGGCCGCGGACCGTCTGAAGAACTCCAAGGTCAGCGAGTTCGTGTTCACGAACACGCTGCCGGATCCGTCGGATCTGGAGCTCGACAAGATCACGGTGCTTTCGATCGCTCCGTCGATCGCCCGCGCGGTGCGCGAGGTGTTCGAGGACGGCTCGGTGACGAGCCTCTTCGAGGAGAACTAGCTTGTAGTTGCTGGGAGTTGGGGCCGCGTCCGGTTTCGGGCGCGGCCCTTTCTCATGTCCTCTCGCGGCTGTGGCGCAGGGCGTCGACGGCGATGCGGGCGGCGCGGCCGATGGCGGCGTCGGCGGCGGGCAGGGTCGCGGCGGTGGAGGCGGCGCGGGTGAAGACGGCGACGGCGTAGCGGCCGCCGTCGGGGTATTCGACGACGCCGGCCTCGTGGCGCTGGGTGGGCAGGGTGCCGGTCTTGCCGCTGACGCGTACGTCGTCGAAGGGGAAGCCGGAGGCGAGGCGGTGGCTCCAGGCCTGGACGCCGAGCACGGCGCGGAGTTCCTCGCCCCAGGCCCCCGCGCAGACGTCGTCGCGCCAGATGGCGGTGAGCAGGGCGGTGATCTCGCGGGGTGTGGAGCGGTTGGTGCGGGCGGGGTCGAGGACGGTGAGGCGGGCGACGGCGGCGGGGTCGACGAGGGCGGCGGGTCCGCTGTCGCCGGTGTCGTCGACCATCGTGGCGTAGAGGCCGGCCTGGTTGTGGACGGCGATGGTGCGGGTCAGGCCGAGGGCGTTCATGGTGACGTTGACGGTGTCGAGGCCGAGGTGGTCCCACAGGATGTCGGCGGCGGCGTTGTCGCTGACGGCGACGGCGAGGGAGGCGAGGTCGCGCAGGCTGAGGCGGGCGGCGTCGCGCATGACGGCGAGTCCGGTGGGCCCGGGTGCGCGGGCGCCGGCCGGGATGTCGACGGGGGTGGTGGGGTCGAGGCGGCCGGCGGCGGCTTCGCGGTAGAGGGTGGCGACGAGGCACAGCTTGTGGACGCTGGCGGTGGAGACGGGGGTGTCGGCGGCCAGGGCGACGGTGGCGCCGGTGTCGATGTCGGTGGCGCAGAGCGCCCCGCCGAGGCCGGCGTCGGTGAAGGCGGCGGTGATGCGGCCGCGTACGGGGGTGTTCACAGCGGGAACTCCGATGCGGGGCGGGGGAACAGGCGCCGCTGGGGGGCGGTGGGGACGAGGCCGGCGTGTTCGCGCAGGACGTCGTGGGCGGCTTCGGTGAAGAGGCGTACGGCGGGCCCGTCGCGTCCGGCGGGCCAGGCGGTGGAGGTGCGCCAGGTCAGGGGGTTGCCGCGCAGGGGGCGCCAGGTGGTGCCGGGTTCGGGGGCGGGCCGGGGCACGAGGGCGACGACGTGGGTGCCGGACAGGATGAGGGCGCGGGTGAATTCGATGCCGGCGACTTCGCGTACGGCGCTGGGGGTGCAGCCGTGGCGGGCGCAGGCGGTGAGGGTTTCGTCGTGCAGGGCGGGGGCGGTGGGGCGGGGGAAGAGGACGAGTTCGCGGCCGTCGAGGTCGGGCACGTCGATCTCGGGGTGTCCGGCGAGCGGGTCCTGGTCGGCGAGGAGGGCGCCGAGAGGCTGGTGGAGCTGGGGGCCGAAGCCGAGCCCGGTGGCGGGGCAGGGGTGGCGGACGATGCCGGCGTCGAGGGTGCCGGCGGCGAGTTCGGCGGTCAGCTCGGCGGTGGGCAGTTCGCGCAGGTCGAGTTCGCCGCCGGGGCTGCGTTCGCGGTAGGCGGTGAGCAGGGCGGCGACGGTGGCGCCGCCGAGCTGGGGCGGGACGGCGGCGCGCAGGGTGCCCGCCGCGCCGCCCTGGACGCGGCCGACGAGGGTGCGCAGCCGGTCGGCGGCGTCGAGCAGGGTGTCGGTTTCGGCCAGGACGAGGCGGCCGGCGGGGGTGAGGGTGGCGCCGGTGCGGCCGCGGTCCAGGAGGCGGACGCCGAGTTCGCGTTCCAGGCGCTGGATGCGCTGGGACAGGGAGGGCTGGGCGACGCGCAGGCGTTCGGCGGCGCGGCCGAAGTGCTGTTCTTCGGCGACGGTCCGGAAGTACCTGAGGTGCAGCAGCAGGTCCATGAACAGCAAGAATAGGCGAACGCCTATGGGAGCGGCTTCGATAAGTCCGTGCCGGTCATCGGCCCGGAGTTGATCCAATTGGGCGGCCGGGGGGTGGCCGGGTACTCTGGGTCAGTTGCTCGGCGAGGGAGGCCGTACCTGAGGTACGGCGGTCCGTTATCGACGCGCTCTTCGTAGCAGGCCAGTCGTGGCCGGGTGACCACCATCGCTGGATCACTTTTACGAGGAGTGCACATGTCCGAGGTCAAGCTCGCCGCTGAGGTCCGTTCCAACTTCGGCAAGGGCGCCGCCCGCAGCATCCGCCGCGAGAACAAGGTTCCCGGCGTCATCTACGGTCACGGCACCGAGCCGGTCCACGTCACCCTGCCGGGCCACGACCTGCTGCTCGCGCTGCGTACCGCGAACGTCCTGCTGTCCCTGGACATCGACGGCAAGACCGAGCTCGCGATCCCGAAGGCCGTCCAGCGTGACGCCATCAAGGGCTACCTGGTCCACGTCGACCTGCTGCTCGTCAAGAAGGGCGAGAAGGTCACGGTCGAGATCGCGGTCGAGACCGAGGGCGACCTGGCCCCGGGCAGCTTCCTGGTCGAGAACGTGCTGAACACGATCTCCGTCGAGGCCGAGGCCACCCACATCCCGACCTCCGTCTCCGTCTCCATCGAGGGCCTTGAGGCCGGCGCGGCCATCCACGCCAAGGACATCAAGCTGCCGGCCGGCACCACCCTGGCCACCGACCCCGAGGCCGTCGTCATCCAGATCCTGGCCGCGCAGGCCGAGGAGCCGGCCGCCGACGCCGAGGCCACCGAGGGCGCCGAGGCCTGAGCCGCACGCTCTGCCTGAGATCCGTGCCGGGCACGGACTCCGACGGGGCGGCGGGCCACACTTGGCCCGCCGCCCCGTTTTTTCTGTCTGTTCTTCTGTCTGTTTTTTCCGTCTGCACGTGATCGAGGAGACGCAGCCCCCATGACGACCGACGACGCGAACGCACCCTGGCTGATCGTGGGCCTGGGCAATCCGGGTCCGGAGTACAGCGCGAACCGGCACAACGTCGGGTTCATGGCGGCGGATCTGCTGGCCGAGCGGATGGGCGGCCGGTTCAAGGCGCACAAGGCGCGGGCGCAGGTGGTGGAGGGGCGGATCGGTCCGCCGGGGCCGCTGAACCGCCGGGTGGTGCTCGCCAAGCCGATGTCGTACATGAACCTGTCGGGCGGCCCGGTGACGGCGCTGCGCGACTTCTACAAGGTGCCGGTCGCCAACATCGTTGCCATTCATGACGAGTTGGACATCGACTACGGGGTGCTGCGGCTGAAGCTGGGCGGCGGGGACAACGGGCACAACGGTCTGAAGTCCATCACCAAGTCGCTGGGCGCGGACTATCACCGGGTGCGGTTCGGCATCGGGCGTCCGCCGGGGCGGATGCAGGTGGCGGACTTCGTGTTGAAGGACTTCTCCTCCACGGAGCGCAAGGAGCTCGGCTACTTCGTGGACCGGGCGGCGGACGCGGCCGAGGCGCTGGTGATCGAGGGCCTGGAGCGGGCCCAGTCGACGTACAACTCCTGACAACGGCTCCCAAAGGGGCCGCCGGCCCCGGCCGGGGTTTGACCGTGCGCGGTCATTGCCGCCAGGATCGCGCCCCATGACGAGGCGGAGCCGTACCTTCCTGCTGGTCGTGGTGCGGGCCGCGGCGGCCCTGGTCGCCGTGGTGCTCGTGGTGGCCGGGTTCTGGTCGTCGTGGGGCACCGCGCAGCACGTGGTCCTCGCGAAGGGGCGCGACCACGGCAGGCTGACGGTGACGTCCTGCGCGGACGACGTGTGCACGGGTCCCTTCGTGCCCGTGGGCGATTCCGCGCCGCACGCGCGCGTCACGATCCCCGAGTCGGTCGCGGCGAGCCGGGGCGACCGGCTGCCGGTCGTCCTGAAGCCCGGCACGGACGAGGCCGTCCGCACCGGCCTCGCGGGCCTCCTGTACGCCTGGCTCCCCCTGGCCGGAGCGCTGCTCCTGGCCTCGCTGCTGGTCGCGGGGGGTCTGCGGATGCCTCGGACGGCGTGGGCGATGGGTCTCCTCGGCGCCGCCGCGATGGCCTCGGCGTTCATCGCCCTGTAGCCCTCTGCTCCTCAAACGCCGGAGGGGCTGGGGGGCCTTGACCCCGCCTGCGAACCGCGCGGGCGGTGCGGGCCGTTCGCGCAGTTCCCCGCGCCCCTAAACCCGTTCTCGTCCGTCCACCGTGCGTGGCTGGTCGCGCAGTTCCCCGCGCCCCTAAATGCCTCGGTGCCGGCCAGCACGGGCATCTTCAGCCCGTCATGGGGGTCCCCCCTGGCCCTTGAGGCCTTGGGGGAGTTTGAGGACGAGCGCCCTCAAGGCGCGAACGGGGTCTGGGGCGGAGCCCCGGGAACGCACACCGCCCCTTCCCACATCCCCCGGAGGGTTGCGGGAAGGGGCGGGGCGGGGAACAAACCCCGGGGCCGGGGTCAGCCCGTGTTGCGCAGGCCCGCCGCCACGCCGTTCACCGTGAGGAGAAGGGCACGGGACAGGAGCGGGTCCGGGGCTTCGCCCCGGTCGGCCGCCGCGCGCTGGCGTGCGAGCAGCGCGACCTGGAGGTAGGAGATCGGGTCGAGATACGCGTCCCGGATCGCGAACGTCTGCTGCAACACCGGGCTGGCGCCGAGCAGTTCGTCCCGCCCGGTGATCCGCAGAACCTCCCGCACGGTCAGCTCGTGCTCCGCCTCGATCGTCGAGAACACGTGCTTCAGCTCGTCCGGCACGAGCGTGTCGACGTAGTGCCGGGCGATCCGCAGGTCCGTCTTCGCGAGCGTCATCTCCACGTTGGAGAGGAAGTTGCGGAAGAAGTGCCAGCGCTCGCTCATCTCGTCGAGCACCGTGTCGAGCCCGGCCTCGCGCAGCGCCTTGAGCCCGGAGCCGACGCCGAACCAGCCGGGCACGATCTGCCGGGACTGGGTCCAGCCGAACACCCACGGGATGGCCCGCAGCCCGTCGAGGCCCGCACCGGAGTCGGGGCGGCGCGAGGGCCGCGAGCCCAGGTGCAGCTCGGCGAGCTGGTCGACGGGGGTGGACGCGAAGAAGTACGCGGGCAGGTCGGGGTCCTCGACCAGCTTGCGGTACGCCGAGTGCGCGGCGTCGGACACCGTGTCCATGGCCGCGTCCCAGCGCGCGAGCGCCTCGTCGGACTGGCGGGGCGCGGTGTGCAGGGCGGAGGCCTGGAGCGTGGCCGCGACGGTCAGCTCCAGGTTCTCCCTGGCGAGGGACGGGATGAGGTACTTGTCGGAGATGACCTCGCCCTGCTCGGTGACCTTGATCTCGCCTTCGAGGGTGCCCCAGGGCTGGGCGAGGATCGCGTCGTGCGAGGGGCCGCCGCCACGGCCGACGGTGCCGCCGCGGCCGTGGAAGAGCCGCAGCCGTACGCCGTAGCGGTGGGCGACGTCGCGCAGCCGGCGCTGGGCGCGGTGGATCTCCCACTGGGAGGTGGTGATGCCGCCGAACTTGGAGGAGTCCGAGTAGCCGAGCATGACCTCCTGGACGTCGCCGCGCAGCGAGACGAGGCGCCGGTAGGAGGGGTCGGCCAGCATCTCGTCGAGGATGACGTCGGCGGCGCGCAGCTCGTCGGTGGTCTCCAGGAGCGGCACGATGCCGATCTTGGCCCAGCCGCCGTGCAGGTCGAGGAGGCCGGCCTCGCGGGCGAGGACGGCCGCGGCGAACACGTCGTCGGCGCCCTGGCACATCGAGATGATGTACGACTCGATGACCTCGGGCCCGAACCGCTCGAAGGCTTCCTTGATGGTGCCGAACACGCCGAGGGTCTTCTCGCCGGCCGCGTCCAGCGGGGCCGGGGTGGGGGCGAGCGGGCGGCGCGAGCGGAGCTCCTTGGCGAGGAGCTTCTGCCGGTAGTCGCGCGGCATGTCGGCGTAGCGCCAGGACTCCTCGCCGAGCCGGTCGAAGAGCTGGCCGAGCGCGTGGTGGTGGGCGTCGGCGTGTTCGCGGACGTCCATGGTGGCGAGCTGGAGGCCGAACGCCGCGAGGGTGCGGATGGTGCGGTCCATGCGGCCGTCGGCGAACAGGGCGCCGCGGTGGGCGCGCAGCGAGGTCTGGATGAGGGTGAGGTCGGCGATCAGGTCGGCGGTGCCGAGGTAGTCGCGGCCGGGCTGGTGGGTGGTGCCCTTGGCGAGCCGGTCCTTGGTGTGGACGAGCTTCTGCCGGATGGCGGTGGCCTTGAGCCGGTAGGGCTCCTCGGCGTTGAGGCGCTTGTAGCGGGGGCTGATCTCGGGGAGTGCTTCGAGGTCGGCCTGGAGCGAGCAGAGCAGCTCTTCGGTGGCGCCCGCGTAGCGGATGGAGTTGGAGAGCAGTCCGCGCAGGAAGTCGATCGTGTCGAGCGCGTCGTTGATGCCGTGCTCGTGCTGGAGGATCAGCACGTCCCAGGTGACCTTGGGGGTCACGTTGGGGTTGCCGTCGCGGTCGCCGCCGATCCAGGTGCCGAAGGTGAGCGGGCGGGTGCCGGGCGGCAGCTCGACGCCGACGCGCTCCAGCTCGGCCGCGAGGTCCTCCAGTACGTCCCCGACGGCGCCGGCGTGCAGCTCGTCGAGGTAGTAGATGGCGTTGCGGGCCTCGTCGGCCGGTTCGGGGCGTACGACGCGGAGCTCGTCGGTCTGCCAGATCAGGTCGATGTTCTCGGCCAGGCGCAGGTCGTGCCGGCGCCGGTCGGACTCGACGACCGGGGTTTCCAGGAGCTCCGCGATGCGGCGCAGCTTGTTCAGGACGGAACGGCGGGCGGCCTCGGTGGGGTGGGCGGTGAAGACCGGCCGGACGTTGAGGTTCTTGACGCTCTCGCGGACGTGCTCGGGGTCGCCGTCCTTGAGCATGTCGGCGGTGCGGGCGAGCAGGCTGCCCTCGGCTGCGCGGTGGGCGCGCAGTTCGCGCCCGCGGTGGACCTGCTCGGTGACGTTCGCGAGGTGGAAGTAGGTGGAGAACGCGCGCACCAGCTTGGCGGCGGTCTCGACTTCGGTGCCGCCGAGGAGTTCGGCGGCGGCTTCGCCGTCGCTCCGGGTCAGCGCGCGGACCCGCTCGACGAGCTCGAGGAGCTCGGGTCCCTCCTGTCGGACGAGGGTCTCGCCCAGGAGGTCACCCAGTCGGCGGATGTCGGCGCGCAGCTCGTTGCTGGCGGCGGGAGTCTGGTCGGCACTGCTCACAGGTGCGGCTCCTTGCAGTGTTTGAGCACGTCTGGAGGGTTCTGGAGGCTTGCGGACCGCGCTGTCCGACGACACCCAGGATAGGTGTCCCATTCCGCCCCGCCGTCACGGGCTCTTGTCCCCGGCCACGGCACTGCCATACTTACGTTGCCGTAGGTTACGCATCCGTAGCCAGGCAATTCCGCTCGTTTTCCTCACCCTGCCGGGGGTACTCCCCATGACCACCAGTCCCGATCTGCTTACTTCGTCGGACGAGGATCCGCTGCCGTCCGCGACGCTGGGCGGCGAGAAAAAACGCGGCATCGAACAGATCGCCCTGCTGCTCTTCATCACCGTCCCCTTCGTCGCGCTCGTCCTCGCGGTGCCGCTCGCCTGGGGCTGGGGTGGGGTCAGCTGGCTCGATCTCGGCCTTCTCGTCTTCATGTACTACCTGGGCTGCCACGGCGTGACGATCGGTTTCCACCGCTACTTCACGCACGGCTCGTTCAAGGCGAAGCGCCCGCTGCGGATCGCGCTCGCGGTCGCGGGCTCGATGGCCGTGGAGGGGCCGCTGGTGCGCTGGGTGGCCGACCACCGCAGGCACCACAAGTTCTCGGACGCGGAGGGCGACCCGCATTCGCCGTGGCGTTTCGGCGAGACGCTGCCCGCGCTGATGAAGGGCCTGTGGTGGGCGCACATCGCGTGGATGTTCGACGAGGAGCAGACCTCGCAGGAGAAGTACGCACCGGATCTCCTCGCCGACCCGGCGATCCGCCGCATCTCGCGCGACTTCGTGTGGTGGACGGTCCTGTCGCTCGCGATCCCGCCGCTGGTGGGGGGTCTGGTGACGATGTCGTGGTGGGGCGCGTTCACGGCGTTCTTCTGGGGCTCCCTGGTGCGGGTGGCGCTGCTGCACCACGTGACGTGGTCGATCAACTCGATCTGCCACGCGGTGGGCAAGCGTCCCTTCAAGTCGCGTGACCGCAGCGGCAACGTGTGGTGGCTGGCGGTGCTCTCGTGCGGCGAGTCGTGGCACAACCTGCATCACGCGGACCCGACGTCGGCCCGGCACGGGGTGATGCGGGGGCAGATCGACTCCAGTGCCCGGATCATCCGCTGGTGCGAGCAGCTGGGCCTGGCGTACGACGTGCGCTGGCCGAGCGAGGCCCGTATCGACTCCAAGCGGAACGAGGACGGCCGGTCCCGGCGCAAGGAAAGGGCCGCCGAGGCGGCATGATGGACGACGTGGCGACCGACTCCAGCACCACCCGTACCACCAGCACCACTGGTTCCTCCCGCTCCGCCGGGGCCTCCGGCTCGGCCGAGAAGCCCCGACGCACCCGCCGGACCCGGATGACCGGGGCCGAGCGCCGGGAGCAACTGCTGGACATCGGTCGCACGCTCTTCGCCGAGAAGGGCTTCGAGGGCACCTCGGTCGAGGAGATCGCCGCGAAGGCGGGGGTGTCCAAGCCGGTGGTGTACGAGCACTTCGGCGGCAAGGAGGGGCTGTACGCGGTCGTCGTGGACCGGGAGATGCGCTCGCTGCTCGACGGGGTGACGGGGGCGCTGACCGCGGGTCATCCGCGCGAGCTCCTGGAGCAGGCCGCGTTCGCGCTGCTCGACTACATCGAGACGTATACGGACGGGTTCCGCATCCTGGTGCGCGACTCCCCGGTCGCGCAGTCGACCGGGACGTTCGCCTCGCTGATCTCCGACATCGCCACCCAGGTCGAGGACATCCTGGGCCTGGAGTTCAAGGCGCGGGGCTTCGACGCGAAGCTGGCGCCGCTGTACGCGCAGGCGCTGGTCGGCATGGTGGCGCTGACCGGGCAGTGGTGGCTGGACGTGCGCAAGCCGAAGAAGGCGGAAGTCGCGGCGCATCTGGTGAATCTGGCCTGGCACGGTCTGGACGGTCTTGAGCAGAAGCCGCGCCTCATAGGTCACCGCAAGAGCTGACCCCTGACCGACGAGTACCGGCCGCGGGCGGCACCGCGGCAAACGGGAGCGCCCCGCCCCCTCTCCATGAGGGGGCGGGGCGCTCCCGTCTCAGGCCGTCGGCTCCAGAAACTCCAGGCGGTTGCCGACCGGGTCCTCGGAGTAGAACCGCCGGTGGCCCGGCAGGTTCTCGTCCCAGACGACCCGGGCGCCGTGTTCGCCGAGCCGGCGCGCGTACGCCTCGATCGCGGTGACGCGCAGCCCGGGGTGGGCCTTCCTCGCCGGCCTGAAGTCCTCCTCGATGCCCAGGTGGAGCTGCACGTCCCCGTACCGGAACCAGCAGCCGCCACGGGCGGCGAGGGGCGGGGGCTTGGGGATTTCGGTCATGCCGAGCACGTCCGCGTAGAACGCCCTCAGCCGTGGCTCGCTGCCCGGTGGGGCGGCGAGCTGGACGTGGTCGACAGCGGCGAGCATCGCCGGGGCCTCCTACTTCTTCCTGGCCACGGCGAAGATGCGGCGGAAGGGGAAGACGGTGCCGTGCGGGCCGGGCGGGTAGGCCTCGCGGAGGCGGTCGCGGTATTCGGCGAGCAGGGCGTCGATGGCCTCCTGGTCGCCGTCGAGGGCGGTCAGGACGGGGCGCAGGGCGGTGCCCTTGACCCAGTCGAGGACGGGGTCGGGGCCGGTCAGCAACTGGCAGTAGACGGTTTCCCAGACGTCGGTCTCGCAGCCGAGATCGGCGAGGCGGGTCAGGTAGTCGGCGGGTTCCAGAATGTGGACGTAGCGGCGGCCGTGGTCGTCGAGGCGGCCGCGCCAGCGCGGGGATTCGCAGAGTTCGGCGAGGATCGCGTGGCTGGGCGAGGTGAAATTGCCCGGGACCTGGAAGGCGAAGGTGCCGCCGGGGGTGAGCCCGTCGATCCAGGCCGGGAACGACTCGGGGTGGTTGGGGACCCACTGCAGCGCCGCGTTGGAGACGATCAGGTCGTACGGCTCGCCGGGCGTCCAGTGCGTGGCGTCGGCGACCTGGAAGTCGAGCCAGCCGCCGCCCGGGGTGGTGCCGGCGTAGTCCTTGTCGGCCTGGGCCAGCATCTGCGAGGAGAGGTCGAAGCCGGTGATGCGGGCGTCGGGCCAGCGGTCGGCGAGGCGGACGGTGACATTGCCGGGGCCGCAGCCGAGGTCGGCTATCCGGGGCGAGAGGCCGCCGGTCGCGGGCAGGTCGGGTATGCGGGTGAGCAGGTCCAGGAACGGGCGCGTGCGGTGCCCGGCGTGGCGCAGATACTGCTGCGGGTCCCAGACCGGAGGCCCGGGCGGTGTGGTCGGCGATGAATCGGAATACATGTTCGAGCCCCCTTGCAGGTACGGCTGGGCGAAGCGGAACAGGGTCCCGGCCCCTCCATGCCCAATGGTGGCTCGATATATATCTTGACGTCAAGAGACTTCACATCGAGGGACCCTCTACACTGATCGACATGGAGGACGAGGTCGACCGATTGGTCGCTGCATGGCGCCGAGAGCGCCCGGACCTCGACGTGGAACCACTCGAGGTGCTCAGCCGGGTCAGCAGACTGGCCCGCCATCTCGACCGGGCCCGCAGACTCGCGTTCGCGGAGCACAGCCTGGAGCCCTGGGAGTTCGACGTACTGACGTCGCTGCGCCGGGCCGGGGCGCCCTACCAGCTCTCCCCCGGCCAGCTCCTGACGCAGACGCTCGTCACCTCGGGCACGATGACCAACCGGATCGACCGGCTCGCCAAGAAGGGCCTGGTCGAGCGGCTGCCCGACCCCAGCGACCGGCGCGGGGTCCTGGTGCGACTCACGCCCGAGGGCCGCGACCGGGCCGACCAGGCGCTCGCGGGACTGCTCGAGCAGGAGCGGGCCATCCTCGGCGAGCTCAGCCGTCAGCAGCGGGGCGAACTGGCCGCGCTGCTACGCCAGTTGACCGCCCCGTTCGACAACATCCCCGGCTAGGTCGACCGGGCCCACACCGGCCCGTCGGGCCAGCGCGACGGCCGCGAGCGTGGAGTGCACGCCCAGCTTGCCCAGCACGTTCTGCATATGGGTACGCACCGTGTGCGGGGACAGGAACAGCCGCTCGGCGACCGCCTTGCGCCCGAGACCGGCCACCATGCAGCGCAGCACCTCGCGCTCGCGCGGGGTCAGCGACTCGACGAGCCGCTCCGACTCGGTGCGGTGCTTGCGCGCGGCCGTCAGCTCCCGCAGCACGCCGGTGAGCAGCGCGGGCGGCAGATGCGTCTCGTCCCGCAGTACGCCCCGGATGACGGCGAGCAGCCGCTGCAGCGAGCAGTCCTTGGCGACCCAGCCGCACGCACCGGCCTGCAGGGCGAGGGCGGCCCGGCGCGGGTCGTCCTTCTCGGCGAGCACGACGGTACGCACCGCGGGCTGGCCCGCCCGGACGCCCGCGACCAGCGAGATGCCGTCCACCAGGCCGTCCGCGCCGCCGCCCTCGGGCACCACGCGGGCGACCGGGACCGCGGCCGACGCGCCCAAGTCCGCGTCGACGAGCATCACATCGAATCTGCGGCCCTCGGCCGCGCCCCGCTCCAGGCAGCGCAGCGCCGCGGGGCCGCTGCCGGCCGCGGCGACGTCCACGTCGGGCTCCGCCGCCAGGGCCGCGGCGAGCGACTCGGCGAAGATGCGATGGTCGTCCACCACGAGAACTCGGATACGTACCAAGTGACACCCCCAGGGTCCGGTGACGGACCGGTACGGGTACGACGCCCGGAGCCGGGCGACCGCAGACGCACGGCCGCCGCCGTGCACTGAGTTCTACCCCACCCCGGGCGACGTACCCGACTGTCTCGCCCCCTGATCAACACCGGCCCCCACCGGTGCTGTGCATCAGCGTAGGGCCGTGAGCTGTGAGCGGAAGGCACTTTGCCGAACTCATTGAACCCGTGCGGCTACTTGGCGTGCGCGAATGTTTAGGGTGAGTTCCATGTTCCGTCTTGAGACAGAAGTGGACAAGGGCCGGCAGGCACAGCTGAGGCGGCGGCTGCGGGACACCAACACCGAGCGGTCCCCGGCGCTGCGCGCGCTGCGGGGCACCCCCGCCGAGCGGGAAGTGCCGCTCCACGTCTGGGGGTTGAACGAGGAAGGGCTGCTGGCCGGGGGCCTGACGGGGCGGACCTGGGCGGGCTGGCTGCACGTCGACCTCCTGTGGGTCGACGCGGGGCTCCGCGCGGGGGGTCTCGGCACCCAACTCCTGTACCGGGCCGAGGAGTTGGCGCGGGTGGAGCGGGGGTGCGGGTTCGCTCGGGTGGAGACGTGGGACTTCCAGGCGCCGGGGTTCTACCGGGCGCGGGGGTACGAGGTGGTGGCGGCGATCCCCGACTATCCGCCCGGGGTCACGGAGTACACCCTGACGAAAAGGCTCGGCTGACCCGGCCCCCCTGGGGCTCCGCCCCAGACCCCGGGGGTTTCCCCACCCCGCCCCTTCCCGCAACCCTCCGGGGGTTGAAAGGACCCTGGGGGCTCCGCCCCCAGACCCCCGTTCGCGCCTGAACGGCGCTCGTCCTCAAACGCCGGACGGGCTGAGGATGCCCATGCACCCGGTGCTGCAAAGGGGCGCGGGGAACTGCGCGAACGGCACCCACGGTCCGCAGTCGGGATCGCACACCGGGCGAGGGAACCCCTCAGACCAGCCGCCGCGCCCCCGCCGACGGCACCGCCTCGAACACCCGGGGTGAGGCCCACCCGGAACGTTCGAAGGCGACCACCACGGACTTCGCGACCGCCCCCAGCACCGCCTCCTCGGCCAGGACGATCGCCGAGCCCCCGAAGCCCCCGCCGGTCATCCGCGCCCCGAGGGCCCCCGCGGCCACCGCCGTCTCGACCACCAGGTCCAGCTCCGCGCAGGACACCCGCAGATCGTCCCGGAGGGAGGCGTGGCCCTCGGTCAGCACCGGGCCCACCCCGTGGACGTCGCCCGCCGCCAGCAGCTCCGCCACCCGCGCCACGCGCTCGTTGTCGCTCACCACGTGCCGCACATAGCCCCGCACGTTCGCGGAGGACAGCTCCCCCAGCGCGTCGGGGAGTCGCGCGAAGGGGAGTTCGCGCAGGGTGCGTACACCCAGCTCCCGCGCGCCCCGTTCGCAGCCGGCGCGCCGTTCGGCGTACGCGCCGTCTCCCAGCGCGTGTTTCACGCGGGTGTCCACGACCAGGAGCCGCAGACCTCGCGCGGGAAGGTCGAAGGGGATGTGGCGGGTCGTCAAGTCCCGTGCGTCCAGGTGCAGTACGTGACCCTCGGTGCAGCACGCCGACGCCGTCTGGTCCATGATTCCGCAGGGGACGCCCACGAACGCGTTCTCCGCCCGCTGGGACAGCGAGGCCAACTCCGGCATGGAGAGCGGGAGTTCGTACAGGTCACGCAGGGCGAGCGCCGTGACCACCTCAAGGGCCGCCGACGACGAAAGGCCCGCCCCCGTCGGCACCGTCGACGTGAGATGGACGTCGGCGCCCGGCACCGTGTGCCCCGCCTCGCGCAGGGCCCACACCACGCCCGCCGGGTAGGCCGCCCAGCCCGCGCCGGACAGCGGCTGGAGCTCGTCGGTGCGCAGCTCCACCACCGGGCCCTCGATGTCGGCCGAGTGGATCCGCAGGACCCCGTCCGTGCGCCGGGCCACCGCCGCCACCGCCGTGTGCGGCAGGGCGAGCGGCATGACGAAGCCCTCGTTGAAGTCGGTGTACTCGCCGATGAGGTTGACCCGGCCGGGTGCCGCCCACACGCCTTCGGGCTCGTACCCGTACAACTCCCGGAAGGCGGAGCTCACTTCACTCACCGGCGGGCTCCGTCCGGCGGGCGAACGCCCAGGCGTCCGCGACGATGTGGGCGAGGTCGGCGCGCGAGGGCTGCCAGCCCAGGCGGTCGTGGGCGCGCGCGGCGGAGGCGACCAGGACCGCCGGGTCGCCGCCGCGCCGGCCCGCGACGACCTCGGGGATCTCGTGCCCGGTCACCTTGCGTACGGTCTCGACGACCTCGCGGACCGAGAACCCGTTGCCGTTGCCGAGGTTGCAGACGAGGTGCTCGCCCGCCGTCGCCGCGTCCAGGGCGCGCAGGTGCGCCTCGGCGAGGTCCGCCACGTGGATGTAGTCGCGGACGCAGGTCCCGTCGGGGGTGGGGTAGTCATCGCCGTAGACCGAGATGAACTCCCGCTGTCCCAGGGCGACTTGGAGGACCAGGGGGATCAGGTGGGATTCCGGGGAGTGGCGCTCCCCGCAGCTTCCGTACGCGCCCGCCACGTTGAAGTAGCGCAGGGACACCGCGGCCAGGCCGTGGGCCGCGCACTCGCCGGCGATCATGTGGTCCACCGCCAGCTTGGAGGCGCCGTAGGGGCTGGTGGGGGCGGTGGGGTCGGTCTCGGTGATCGGGGTGGAGACGGGTTCGCCGTAGGTGGCCGCCGTGGAGGAGAACACCAGCGTCCGCACGCCCGCCCCGCGCATCGCGGCGAGCAGCGCCATCGTGCCGCCGACGTTGTTGGTCCAGTACTTCTCGGGGACCACCACCGACTCGCCCACCTGTGAGAACGCCGCGAAGTGGAGGACCGCGTCGAAGGAGGGGTCCAGCCATTCGGCGGCGTCCTGGATGCGGCCCTCGATGAACTCGGCCCCGGCCGGGACGGCCTCGCGAAAGCCGGTGGAGAGGTCGTCGAGGACGGTCACCGTGTGGCCGGCCTCGACCAGGTGGGCCGCCACCACGCTGCCCACGTATCCCGCGCCGCCCGTCACCAGGTACTTGCTCACGTGCTTGCCACCTCTCGCAGTCGCTCGGCCGCGGCCTCCGGCGGCACGTCGTTGATGAACACGCTCATGCCGGACTCGGAACCCGCGAGGTACTTCAGCTTGCCGGAAGTGCGGCGGATGGTGAAAAGCTCGAGATGCAGGCCGAACTCGGCCCGGTCGACGGCTCCCTCGCCCCGGAACGGCGCCTGGTGCCAGGCGGCGATGTAGGGGGTGGGCGGCTCGTCGGGGCCGAAGATCCGGTCGAAGCGCCTCAGGAGTTCCAGATAGATCCGTGGGAACTCCGCGCGCGCGTCCTCGTCGAGGGCCCGCAGGTCGGGCACGCGGCGCTTGGGGTGGAGGTGCACCTCGTAGGGCCAGTGGGCGGCGTACGGCACGAAGGCCACCCAGTGCTCGCCCTCCAGGACGATCCGGTCGCCCTCGGTGAGCTCCCGCTGGACCACGTCGTCGAAGAGGTTGCGGCCGCCGGTGCGCTCGCGGTGTTCGGCGAGCGAGCGGAGCATGAGGGCGGTGCGGGGGGTGGTGAAGGGATAGCCGTAGATCTGGCCGTGCGGGTGGCCGAGGGTGACGCCGATCTCGGCGCCCCGGTTCTCGAAGCAGAACACCTGCTGGACCTGCGGGAGTTCGAGGAGTTCGGCGGTGCGGTCGGTCCACGCCTCCAGGACGAGGGCGGCCTGGTCCTCGGTGAGGTCGGCGAAGGACGCGTCGTGGTCGGAGGTGAAGCAGACGACCTCGCAGCGGCCGGAGTCGCCGGCGAGCGAGGGGAAGCGGTTCTCGAAGACGACGACGTCGTAGTCGGCGGCCGGGATCTCGCTGTCGCGGCCCTCGCGCGAGGGGCACAGGGGGCAGGCGTCGGCGGGCGGCAGATAGGTGCGGCCCTGGCGGTGCGAGGCGACGACCACCGTGTCGCCGAGCAGTGGGTCGTGGCGCAGCTGGGACGCGGTGGACACCGGGTCGAGGGGGCGGCGGTCCGTCTCGTCCCGGACGAGGTCGTCCCGCGCGTCGTAGTAGAGCAGCTCACGGCCGTCGGCGAGCCGGGTCGACGTCTTCTTCACCTGCAACCTCCACCATCCAACAGAATCGCACACAAGAAACCACAAGCCAACAGGGTCCGTCAATGACCGTGCAAGCGGTTGCCACGCCGGGACCGATCCGGCCCGCCATGACGGCCCGATGCCCGTTCGATCACAATCAAACAAACAATCTCATCAAAACTGTTCAGTTTCTGAACATGGAGGCGTAGGTTCCCGTCCGGATCAGTAAGCGCGACGAAGCGAGTACGCATGCAATATCTGGCCGCGGGGCTTCGGCTCCCCACCAACGGGCTCGACTACACGATTCTGGCGATCTACTTCATCGTCGTTCTGGGCATCGGCTTCGCCGCCCGCGCCAGCGTGAAGACCAGCCTCGACTTCTTCCTGTCGGGCCGCTCACTGCCGGCCTGGGTGACCGGGCTCGCCTTCGTCGCGGCCAACCTCGGCGCCACCGAGATCCTCGGCATGTCCGCGACCAGCGCGGAGTACGGCGTGGCCGTCGTGCACTGGTACTGGATCGGCGCGATACCGGCGATGGTCTTCCTCGGGCTCGTGATGATGCCCTTCTACTACGGGTCGAAGGTCCGCTCCGTACCGGAGTTCCTGCTCCAGCGCTTCGACAAGTCGGCGCACCTGCTCGCCTCGGCGCTCTTCGCGTTCGCCGCGGTCCTGATCGCGGGCGTCAACCTCTACGCCCTCTCGATCGTCGTGGAGGCCCTGCTCGGCTGGCCGCAGTGGGTGGCGATCGTCGTCGCCGGGCTCTTCGTCCTGGCCTACATCACCATCGGCGGACTCTCCTCGGCGATCTACAACGAGGTGCTCCAGTTCTTCGTGATCATGGCCGCGCTCATACCGCTGACCATCCTCGGTCTCAAGCGGGTCGGCGGCTGGGACGGTCTGACCAGCTCGCTCAAGAGCAGCCACGGCGACAACTTCCTGTCCGCGTGGGGCGGTACCGGCATCGGCCAGTCCAACCCGCTCGGCGCGAACTGGCTGACCATCGTGCTCGGCCTCGGCTTCGTGCTGTCCTTCGGCTACTGGACGACCAACTTCGCCGAGGTGCAGCGGGCGCTGTCCGCGAAGAACCTGAGCGCCGCCCGGCGGACCCCGCTCATCGCCGCGTTCCCGAAGATGTTCATCGTGTTCCTGGTGATGATCCCGGGCCTGGTCGCGGCCGTCCTCGTGCCGAAGATCGGCACCCCCGGCTCGTCCCTGACGTACAACGACGCGATCCCGCTGCTCATGCAGGACCTGCTGCCCAACGGCGTGCTCGGCATCGCGGTGACCGGACTGCTCGCCGCGTTCATGGCGGGCATGGCGGCCAACGTGTCGTCCTTCAACACCGTGTTCACGTACGACATCTGGGCCAAGTACGTGAAGAAGGACCAGCCGGACGGCTACTACCTGCGCTTCGGGCGGCTGATCACGGCGATCGGAGTGCTCGCCTCCATCGGTACGGCGTTCATCGCCTCCTCGTTCACCAACATCATGGGCTACCTCCAGACCCTGTTCTCCTTCTTCAACGTGCCGATGTTCGTGGTGTTCGTGATCGGCATGTTCTGGAAGCGGGCGTCGGTGAAGTCGGGCGTGTGGGGCCTGTTCGCGGGCACCACGGCCGCGATGGTCAACTACTTCTGGATCTACAAGCAGGGCGTCATCTCGATCCCGACCGACCAGGGCGCCAACTTCGTCTCCGCGATCGTCGGGTTCGTGGCCGGCGCGGTCGTGATGGTGGCCGTCACCCTGTTCACGGCGCCCAAGCCCGCCGCCGAACTCGCGGGTCTGGTGTACGGGACGAAGTCGCCCGGCATCGAGGAGCCGCCCGCCGAGGGCGACAGCGCCTGGTACCGCCGGCCCGCCCTGCTCGGCTGGGGCGCGATCGTGCTCGCCGCGCTCTGCTACGTCCCCTACTCGTTCTGACCGGAGGCCTGACATGTCCGAACTACAGCGTGAAGTCTCCGAGTTGGAGAAGAAGTCGGCGTCGGCCGCGCGGCTCTTCGACATCCGCCGGATCATCGGTGGCCTGTTCACCCTGTACGGGGTGATCGTCGGGGCGGCGGGGGTCTTCGCCTCCGACGCGGATCTGAAGAAGGCGCAGGGGATCAACATCAACCTGTGGACCGGGCTCGGCATGCTGGTCCTCGGGGTGTTCTTCCTCGTGTGGCTGAAGCTGCGCCCCACCGCTCCCCCCGTCCCCGAGGACGGCTGAACCCCGAGGAAGACCGAGCCCGAGCGGAGCCGAGCGGCTCGCGGGGCGCCCCGGCTCCGGCTAGGGCGCCTTGGCGTGGGTGGCCCGGTCGAGCAGGCCCGTCCGGGCGGCGAGGGCCGCGGCCTCCAGGCGGGAGCCCACCCCCAGCTTCATCAGGACCCGCTGGACGTGGGTGCGGGCGGTGGACGGCGCTATGCCCATGCCCGCCGCGATCAAGCGGGTGTCCTCGCCGTCCGCCACCCGGACCAGGACCTCCACCTCGCGCGGGGTCAGCAGCTGCAGCAGCCGCTGGCCCTCGTCGTCGGGCTGGGCCGCGGGGTTGAGGAGTTCGGCGAAGGCGCCCTGGAGGAGCTGCGGGGCGACCGCCGCCTCCCCCGCCCTGGCCTTCACCATGGCCCGCTCGACGCCCTCGATGCGCTCGTCGTGGCGCACATAGCCGGACGCCCCGGCCGCGAACGCCGCCGCGATCCCGCGCGGGCTCGGCACCGGACCGAGCACCACCACGGCGACCTGCGGCCGCTCCCTTTTGATCCGTACGATCGGGTCGAACACACCGGGCTCGGCGGGTGCCGCCGTGCCGAGCAGGCACACCTCGGGTGCCCGGCTCACCACCAGATCGGCGGCCCCGGCGACCGGAGCCGCCGCGGCGAGGACCCGGTGGCCCCGCAGTTTCAGCGCCGAGGCGAGTGCCTCGGCGAGCAGCCGGTGGTCGTCGACCACCATGAGCCGCACGCCCATCGAGCTACCCCCATCCCCCGGCCCCTCTTGCCCCGGCAAGCTACACGCTTGTTCGACGCCGCGCGCCTCTTACCGGCAAGAAGCCCCCAGAATGCCGAATTCTCCTGCATTCAGGCCTGGTTGAGGAAGTGCGGGGGGGAAGCGAAACGACAGTCTCGGCCGTTTTCCGGCGGCTCGCGCGCCCTTGACCTGCGGTGGGAGACGCGGGTAAGGGCGGCGCGAAATGGGCGGGAAAAAGGCGAAAGCCCCGCCGGTGGAAGCGAACTCCGTCGGCGGGGCCTTCGTCGGGCGGCGGCTCAGCCGGTGCCGGTCGCCATGAACAGGAACTTCTTCTCGGCGTCGCTCGCCGAGTACGGCTTGCTCAGGAGCTGCGCGCCCAGGTACAGGCGGCCGTTGCCGTAGAGGATGTCTGCGTACTTCCCCGAGAACGACGTGATCGCGTCGCGGACGGTGCGTTCGGCCGGGTTCTCCAGGAGCAGCGTCGACTTGAGGCTGCCGCCGTCGATGCTGACGACCTGGGTGCCCTTGTCGTACGGGCCGTTCTTGTAGGCGATGACGTTGGTGCCGTCCATGCGCAGCGGGAACAGCGTGTAGCCGTCGCCCGCGTCCGCCTTGCCGGGCACGGCCTGGCCGGTGGTCAGGTCGAAGGCGACGAGCTCGTTGGTGCGGCCGAGCGAGCCGGAGCCGTTCGCGGCGTTCTCGTGCTCCTCGGTCGGCACGTACAGCTTGCCGCCGCCGGCCACGACCATCGTGCACTTCTCGACGGAGGTGCTGTCGCAGCTGGCCGAGTACTTGTCGCCGGGCGCCGGGATGCGCGCGAGCAGCTTGCCGGTCTTGTCGTCGACGGAGAAGAAGTCGGAGATGCCGCTGCCGTCGCCCGCGCTGTCACCGACGTCGGCGGCGAGCACCAGGGGCTTGGTGGAGACGATGTGGGCGTAGTCGATGCCGGGCAGCATCTTGTACGTGGAGATCGGCTGGCCGCTCTTGGGGTCGAGGGGCTGCACGTTGAGGGTGGGCTTGTCGTAGTCGCCGCACTTGCGGACGGCCACGAGCGCGTCACCGCCGCCGTAGCCGACGTCCTTGCACTGGTCGGCCGTGGTGGTGGGCTTCCACAGCTCCTTGCCGGTGTTCAGGTCCCAGGCCGCGCCGCCGTCGAGACCGCCGGCCGCGACGGTGCCCGCGCCGAGGGTGATCTCGTCGAAGCGGGTCTTGCGGTCGCCGTTGGCACCCTTGATGTCGGCCTGCCACAGCAGCTTGCCCGTGTTGAGGTCGAGGCCCGCGGCCTCGGTGCAGGAGGCGTACTTGGCGCCGTTCTCCTGGCTCTCGAAGGCGAACGCGGTCTTGCCGTCGGCCGAGACGTGCGTGGTCGACTCGCAGACGTTGCCGGTCAGCGGGAGCTTCCAGAGCTGGGTGCCCTTGGCGGGGTCGTAGCCGACGATCTCCTTGACGCCGGACTTGACGTACACCTTGTCGGTGAGCCAGGAGCCGTGCACGCCGGTGAGGTCGGTGACCTTGGGCTGCGGGGTCTGGAAGAGCACCTTGGCGGCCGTGTTGGAGGGCGCCTTCTCCTTGCCGCCGCCCCCGGTCGCGCTGCCGCCGTCGCCCTTGGCGCCGCCGGTGTCGCCCTGCTGGGCGTCGTTCTTGCCGTCGTCCTTGCCGGAGGCGTACCAGATGCCGCCGCCGACGATCAGGGCCACCGCGACGACCGCCGCGATGATGATCGTCAGCTGGGTGTTGGGCTTCTTGCCGCCGGGCTGTCCGCCGGGTCCCGGCGCGCCCGGCATCCCGTACTGCGGCTGCGCGGGCTGGGTCGGCGGCTGCCCGGGGTAGCCGTATCCGGGCTGCGCGGGCTGGCCCGGGTAGCCGTAGCCCGGCTGCTGGGGCGGCGGGGCCTGCGGGTAGCCGTAGCCGGGCTGCTGCGGAGGCGTCTGGGGGTAGCCGTAGGCCGGGGGTCCGGCCGGCGGCGGGGTGTTCGGGGGGCCCGCGGGCGGCGGCGGGGTGGGTGCGCCGAAGCCGCCGGCGGGCGGCGTCTGGGGGGCGCCGAACCCGGGGGCCGGGGGCTGCTGGGGTGCGCCGAAGCCCGGGGGCGTGTCCTCGGGCCTCGGGGGCTGCTGCGGTGGCTGGGGTGGCTGGCTCATGCCGGGAGAACCTCTGACTGGAGGGCGGGGAGGGGGAGTTGGGGCGTCACTTGCCGAAGGACAGGATCGCGTTGTCCTTCTTGGTGGCCTTGGGGCTGTTCACCCGCCCGTTGAGGAGGAACACCCGCCCGCCCGCATAGGTGAGGTGGGGACTGAAGAAGGCCTGCTCGGTACCGGCGGCCGCCGACGGGCTCTGCAGCGTGATCTGCGGAGTGCCGCCGGTGGCGGGCAGGGTCGCGACCGCGGCCCCCGTGTCGTCGACGCCGGGCTCGATGTAGACCACGACCTTGCCGTTCTCGACGGTCAGCGGCTGCATCATGCGGCCCTTGGGGGCGGCCGCGTGCCACTTCTCCTTGCCGGTGGCGAGGTCGATGGCGACCACGTCGTTGCTGCGGCCCACCCCGAGCTCGGGGCTGTCCTTGCCCTCGGTGGAGATGTAGAGGGTGTTGGCGTCGGCGGCCGTGCCCGAGCAGTCCTGGAGCTGGCGGTCCACGATGCCGAACCCACTACAGTTCGCGGTCAGTTGGGACTTGGAGTCGACCTGCGAGCGGATCTTGCCGTCAGCGGTGAAGGTGGAGATGTTCCACGACTTCTTGTCCTTGTTGGTGGCGTAGACGACCAGCGGGTCCATCGAGTAGATGCGCCGGATCGACCAGCCCTTCTCGTACTGGTAGTTCCACTTGGACTTGCCGGTGGCCGGGTCCAGCTCCTGCAGGAGCTCCGACTGCGGGGCGTCCATGCTGGTGTTCTTCGGGTCGTTGCAGGTGCCCACGGAGATCAGCTTGGGGCCGCCCGCGAACGCGTCCGAGCTGCAGTTGCCGGTCTTCGGGGTGCCGTAGAGCTTCTTGCCGTCGCTGATGGAGAAACCGCTCGCGCCGCCCATGCGGGCAAGGGCCACGGTGTTGCCGCTGATCGCCATGTCGAAGCTGACCATGATGTCGAAGGCGTTCTCGGACGGCACCGGCGCCTTCCAGCCCACCTTGCCCGCGGCCAGGTCGACCATCTGGAGCTGGTTGCACTTGGCGTCCTTGGTGTTGTTCTCCAGGACGCCGAAGACGATCTTTCCGTCGGCGGTGGTGTCGTGCGGGGCGCCGCAGATGGGGGTGTCCAGGGACACCTTCCACTTCTCCTTGCCGTCGCCCACGGCGTAGCCGACGGCCTCCTTGTACATGGCCTTGACGACCACGTCACCGAAGCGCCAAGGGCCGTACTGCTCGGCGCCGTTCTGGGTCAGCGCCGTCTCGTTCTCGTGCAGCCACACCGGCACCTCGCCCGCCTTGAGGCCGGCGTTGATGTCGTCGGACCCGGCGCGGCCGTCGCCCTTGCCGTCCCCCTTGTCGACGGAGGGGGCACCCGTGGGCAGCGCGCTGTGGCTCTTGTCGGCGACGGGCTTCTTGTCGTCGCCGCCACCGCTCGTCGCCAGGTACACGCCGCCGCCGATGACCAGGAGGCCCGCGACCGCCGCGGCCACGATCATCGCGGGCTTGCCCTTGAACGGGTTCTTGCCGCCACCGCCCTGCGGCGGCACCGGGCCGCCCGGGTACTGCGGCTGACCCGGGTAGCCGTAACCGCCCTGCTGGGTCTGCGCGTAGGGGTTGCCCTGCGTGGGGGGCCCGCCGGGCGCCCCGGGGTAGCCGTAGCCGCCCTGCTGGGGCGCCGTCGGGTAGCCGTGACCGCCCTGCTGCGGCGGGGCGGTGGGGTAGCCGTAACCCGGCTGCTGCCCGGGCGCCTGCGGGTAGCCGTACCCGGGCTGCCCGGCCGGCGGGGCCGGGGGCGCCTGCGGGGGCTGGGCGGGCGGGGTGGGCGGAGCGGCCGGCATCTGCGGCGGCTGGGGCGGCGGCCCCTGAGGCTTGTCCTGCGGCGCTCCGAAGCCACCCTGCGGTGGCTGAGAACTGGGCGGCTGGGTCACAGCGAGATACCCCCGAATTTGCGTCTTTGCGTCTTTACGTCAGTCGAACGGAGCTACTTTCTATCACTCGGAGCAGCGCGCGCCACGGGCCGGTCATCCCTGTTCCCAAGGGAGAACCGGCCCGTAATGCCGCCGTTACTGACTCTGTACGCCGTCTCTACGCGAGGGCCGCGAGACGTCCGCAGGAGTGTGCCTCAGGCCTCCTCGGCCAGTTCGAGCCAGCGCATCTCCAACTCGTCGCGCTCGACGATCAGTTCACGCAGTTCGGCATCCAGTTTCGCCACCTTCTCGAAGTCCGTGGCGTTATCGGCGATTTGCGCGTGCAGATGCGTCTCGCGCTCATTGATCTTGTTGAGCTGCCGCTCGACCTTCTGGAGTTCCTTCTTGGCGGCGCGGGCGTCCTGGGCCGAGACGGTGTTCGTCGGCCGGGCGGTGGGGGCCGCGCTCGGGGCGGGCGCGGACTCGATCATCCGCTGCCTGCGCTCCAGGTACTCGTCGATGCCGCGCGGCAGCATCCGCAGCGCCGCGTCGCCGAGCAGCGCCCACACGTGGTCGGTGGTGCGCTCGATGAAGAACCGGTCGTGGGAGATGACGACCATGGAGCCCGGCCAGCCGTCGAGGAGGTCCTCCAGCTGGGTCAGCGTCTCGATGTCGAGGTCGTTGGTGGGCTCGTCGAGGAACAGCACGTTGGGCTCGTCCATGAGGAGGCGCAGCAGCTGGAGCCGCCTGCGCTCGCCACCGGAGAGGTCGCCGACCGGAGTCCACTGCTTCTCCTTGGAGAAGCCGAACTGCTCACAGAGCTGACCGGCCGTCATCTCGCGGCCCTTGCCGAGGTCGACCCGGTCGCGGATCTGCTGGACGGCCTCCAACACCCTGAGCGCGGGCGGGAGTTCGGCCACGTCCTGGGAGAGGTAGGCGAGCTTGACGGTCTTGCCGACGACGACCTTGCCGGCGGCCGGCTGGGCCTCGCCCGCGGTGCGCCAGGCCTCGGTGAGCGCGCGGAGCAGCGAGGTCTTGCCCGCGCCGTTCACCCCGACCAGGCCGATGCGGTCGCCGGGGCCGAGCTGCCAGGTGAGGTGCTTGAGCAGCAGCTTCTCGCCCGCCTGTACGGTCACGTCCTCCAGGTCGAAGACGGTCTTGCCGAGCCGGGCGTTGGCGAACTTCATCAGCTCGCTGGTGTCGCGCGGCGGCGGCACGTCGGCGATGAGTTCGTTGGCGGCCTCGATGCGGTAGCGCGGCTTCGAGGTGCGGGCCGGGGCGCCCCGGCGCAGCCAGGCCAGCTCCTTGCGCATCAGGTTCTGCCGCTTGACCTCCTCGGTGGCGGCGATGCGCTCGCGCTCGGCGCGGGCGAAGACGTAGTCGGAGTAGCCGCCCTCGTACTCGAAGACCGAGCCGCGCTGGACGTCCCACATGCGGGTGCAGACCTGGTCGAGGAACCAGCGGTCGTGGGTGACGCAGACGAGCGCCGAGCGCCGGGCCTGGAGGTGCCGGGCGAGCCAGCTGATGCCCTCGACGTCCAGGTGGTTGGTCGGCTCGTCGAGCACGATCAGGTCGGGCTCGCCGATGAGCAGCTTGGCGAGCGCGATGCGGCGCCGCTCGCCGCCGGACAGCGGGGCGATGACGGTGTCCAGGCCCTGCGCGAACCCGGGCAGGTCGAGCCCGCCGAAAAGGCCCGTCAGAACATCGCGGATCTTGGCGTTGCCCGCCCACTCGTGGTCGGCGAGATCGCCGATGACCTCGTGCCGCACGGTGGCCTGCGGGTCGAGCGAGTCGTGCTGGGTGAGCACGCCGAGCCGCAGCCCGCCGACGTGGGTGACGCGGCCGGTGTCCGGCTCCTCCAGCTGCGCGAGCATCCGGATCAGGGTGGTCTTTCCGTCGCCGTTGCGCCCGACGACCCCGATCCGGTCCCCTTCGGAGACGCCGAGGGAGACTCCGTCGAGCAGGGCACGGGTCCCGTACACCTTGCTGACTGCCTCGACATTGACCAGGTTGACGGCCATTTCACTCCTGAGCAGGGGGATGGATCGTCGTCCAGAGTAGTCGCCGCGGCGGGCTCGACGGCTTCCGGCGGACGATCAAGGCAACGGAGGGTCCCTCGGGTCCGGCCTCAGCCCGCCAGTACGGTCGCGCCCGGGGCCGGGGACGTGGTGGTGCGGGCGGTGCGGCAGGTGCCCGACGCGGTGAGGGCGGTTGCCACCTGGTGGGCCGCTTCGGGGTCGGCGCACAGGAAGGCCGTGGTGGGGCCCGAGCCCGAGACCAGGGCGGCGAGCGCGCCGGCCGCCGTGCCCGCCGCGAGGGTGTCCGCGAGCGAGGGGCGCAGGGAGAGCGCGGCGGCCTGGAGGTCGTTGGTGAGGGCGGCCGCGAGCGCCTTGGCGTCGCCCGTGCGCAGCGCGTCCAGCAGGGCCGGGGCGGCGGCGGGTTCGGGGGCGTCCGGGCTGAGGCGGTCGAACTCGCGGTAGACGGCCGGGGTGGAGAGCCCGCCGTCGGCGACCGCGAACACCCAGTGGAAGGTGCCGCCGACGTCCAGCGGGGTGAGCTTCTCGCCGCGTCCGGTGCCGAGGGCCGCGCCGCCGACCAGGCTGAAGGGGACGTCGCTGCCCAACTCGGCGCAGATGTCGAGGAGTTCGGCCTGTGTGGACCCGGTGCCCCACAGGGTGTCGCAGGCCACGAGCGCGCCTGCGGCATCGGCGCTGCCGCCGGCCATGCCGCCCGCGACGGGGATGTCCTTGTCGATGTGGATGTGCACGTGGGGCTCGATGCCGTGGCGGGCGGCGAGGAGTTCGGCGGCCCGGGCGGCGAGGTTCGTGCGGTCGAGGGGGACCTGGGCGGCGTCCGGTCCCGCGCAGGTGATGCGGAGTTCGTCGGCCGGGGTCACCGTGACGGTGTCGTGGAGGGCGACCGCGAGGAAGACGTTGGCGAGGTCGTGGAAGCCGTCCGGTCGGGCGGGGCCCACGCTCAGCTGGGTGTTGACCTTGGCGGGGACGCGGACGGTGACGGTGCGGGGGGTCACGGGGGGCGGGCTCCTTCGGCTGGGGCGCCCTCATTTTCCCCCACCCCGCCCCTTCCCAAGACCCTCCGGGGGTTGAAGGACCCTGGGGGCTCCGCCCCCAGACCCCCGTTCGCGCCTGAACGGCGCTCGTCCTCAAACGCCGGACGGGCTGAAGAACCGGGTGCTGGCCGACACCAAGGCATTCAGGGGCGCGGGGAACTGCGCGAGAAGCGAGCACGGTCCGCAGCCGGAAACAGGGGGCCCGGGGCGCAGCCCCCGGAGCCCCCCCCCCCCCCCAACACCCCCCCCCGGGTAAAGGGCCGGGGGGCGCCGCACCCCCCCAACACCCC
>NZ_JBIATV010000017.1:0-48543 GCF_042892175.1 Streptomyces sp. NPDC001828 | reverse complement strand
GCGCGCTCTACACCACCCGGGTGCGGGTATTATCTCGGGGTGGCGCCCCCACACCCTTTTTTGGGGGGGGGGGGCCCCCCCCGCCCCCCCCCCCCCCCGCCCCCCCCCCCCCCGGGGGGGCCGGGGCCCCCCCCCCCCAAGCCCACCCACCCCACTTCCACCCCCGGAGGGATCAGGGCCGGTGCTCGGCGATCGCCGCGAACTCCTCCACCGTCAGCGCCTCGCCCCGCGCCTGGGGCGAAACCCCCGCCGCCACCAGCGCCGCCTCGGCCGCCGCCGGCGAGCCCGCCCAGCCGGACAGCGCCGCGCGGAGCGTCTTGCGGCGCTGGGCGAACGCCGCGTCGACCACCGCGAAGACCTCCGCCTTGGAGGCCGTCGTCACCACGGGGGCCGCGCGGCGGACCAGCGACACGAGCCCGGAGTCCACGTTCGGCGCGGGCCAGAACACGTTCCGCCCGATCGACCCGGCACGCTTGACGTCGGCGTACCAGTTCGCCTTGACCGACGGCACCCCGTACACCTTGTTGCCCGGCTTCGCCGCGAGCCGGTCGGCGACCTCCGCCTGGACCATGACCAGGGTGCGCTCGATGCTCGGGAAGCGGTCCAGCATGTGGAGGAGCACCGGGACCGCCACGTTGTACGGGAGGTTCGCGACCAGCGCGGTGGGAGCCGGGCCCGGCAGGTCCTGGACGAGCATCGCGTCGGAGTGGACCAGCGCGAAGCGGTCGGCCCGCGCGGGCATCCGCGCCTGGATCGTGGCGGGCAGGGCCGCCGCGAGCACGTCGTCGATCTCGACCGCCACCACGCGGTCCGCCGCCTCCAGGAGCGCCAGGGTCAGCGAGCCGAGACCCGGCCCCACCTCCACCGCCACGTCGTCGGGGCGGACCTCGGCGGTACGCACGATCCGGCGGACCGTGTTGGCGTCGATGACGAAGTTCTGGCCGCGCTGCTTGGTGGGGCGTACGCCAAGCGCTGCGGCCAGTTCACGGACGTCGGCGGGGGTAAGGAGTGCGTCGGGCTCAGTGGTGCTCACCGATACAGCCTACGGCCGCAGTGCGGCCACGGGCTCGACCCCCGGGTCACGAAGAGCTTCTTCGCCCGGAACGTCTGCTCGGCGGCCGGCGCCTGCTCGGCCCGCCCGCTGCCGCCCAGCGCGTGCCAGGTGCCGGGGTCGAACTGGTAGAGCCCGCCATAGGTGCCCGACGGGTCGAGCGCGCCCGGCCGGCCGCCGGACTCGCAGTGCGCCAGGCCGCTCCAGTTGAGGTGGTCGGCGCCGCCCACCGAGGACGGCAGCGCCTTGGTGCCGACCTTGACCTGCTGGGTGACCGGGGCGCGCACGATCTCCTCGGCGATCTTCCGCGGCTTCTGCTTGACGCCGTTGACGGTCCGCAGCGCGTAGGTGACCTTGCGGGCGCCCTGCTCGCCCTGGCGGACCACGACCTGGGTGCCCGCGAACAGGGAGGCGTCCTTGGCCTTCTCGACCCGGAACGGGATGGGCTCCTCGCGCACCTCCTTGGTGCCGCTGATCCGCATGACGGTGACGGTCTGCCCGTCGCGCGGGAAGGAGGCACCGGGTACGGAGGTGGTGTCCTGGCCCTGGAGGGAGATGCCCGCCTCCTGGAGCGCCTCGGCGACGGTGGCCGCGTTGGTGCGCAGGGTGCGTTCGCGGCCGTCCGCGAGGAAGGTCACCGAGCGTTCGGTGCGTACGTCGAGGGTGAGGCCGGCGCGGCCGATCGCCGAGGAGCGGGACGCCGAGAGATAGGCGCCCTCGGCCCGCACCCCGAGCTGGCGCAGGGCGCCCTCGACGGTGTCGGCCGTCGTCCACACCTGGCGGCGCTGCCCGTCGAGGGTGAGCTGGACGGGGCGGCCGTAGCGCACCACGACCTCGTCGCCGCCCGCCAGCGCCGCGCCGGGGCCGGGCGCCACGATGTCGTGCGCGCCGACCGGTACGTGTTCGTCGGCGAGGAGTTCCTCGACGCTGTCGGCGAAGGTGTGCATGGTGCGCGGGACGCCGTCGACGGTGAGCTTGACGGCCTTGTCGCTGACCAGGAACGCGGAGGTGCCGCCCGCCAGGAACGCGACGACCAGGGCCTGCGGGACGAGCCGGCGCAGCCGGTCGGGCCCGGCCGAGGACTTGCGGCGCCGGGCGGCCCGGCGCGCCCCGGCCCGCCCGCCGCTGTCGGCGTCCTGGCCGGGCGGCGGCCCGGACGGCTCGGGGCCGCGCGGCTCGGGGACGGGGGCCGCCGGCGCGATCCGGGTGTCGTGGTCGGCGTACGCGGTGCCGTGGGGAGGCGGCGCGGTGACGGTCGCGGTGCGGTGGCCGCCGCGTGCGGCACGGTGACTGCCCTGCGAATTGCTCACGACGCTCCGGGGTCCGGTCCGATGGTGCGGGCCGGGACACTAGCGGAGGGACGGTCACTCTCCAAAGCAGCTCGACTACGCAGTGTCGTGGCGTTACTCTGCGCGCCGCCTCACGATGGCCGGATTTGTTATCGCTCAGTAATCAAACGCCCGCGCGGTGTTGTCGGCGATCGCCGCGGCCAGCACGTCTTCGCCGACGCCCTTGACGGCCGCCATGGCACGCACCGTGACCGGAATGAGATACGGCGCATTGGGCCGTCCGCGGTACGGCGCCGGCGTGAGGAACGGCGCATCCGTCTCGACGAGAACGAGTTCTCGCGGGGCGACCGCGAGAGCGTCCCGCAACGGCTGGGCGTTTTTGAAGGTCATGTTTCCGGCGAAGGACATGAAGTACCCGGATTCCGCGCAGAGTTCGGCCATTTCCGCGTCGCCGGAATAACAGTGGAAGACGGTCCGTTCGGGGGCGCCTTCCTCGCGCAGAATGCGCAGCACATCGGCGTGCGCCTCGCGATCGTGGATGACGAGCGCCTTGTCGTGCCGCTTGGCGATCTCGATGTGCGCCCGGAAGGACCGCTCCTGGGCGGCCTTGCCCTCGTGCCCGGTACGGAAGTGGTCGAGGCCGGTCTCGCCGACGGCCTTGACCCAGGGCAGCGCGGCGAGCCGCTCGATCTCGGCGAGCGCCTCGTCGAGCGCGCCTTCGCCGCCGGGGCCGCGTGCGCCCTGGCGCGACCAGCCGTCGGGGTCCCCGTGGACGATCCGGGGGGCCTCGTTGGGGTGCAGGGCGACGGCCGCGTGGACGGCCGCGTACGCCTCGGCGGTGTCGGCGGCCCACTGGGAGCCCAACACGTCGCAGCCCACCTGGACCACGGTGGTGACGCCGACGGCCGCGGCCTTTTCCAGGGCCTGTTCGACCGTGCCGTCCTGCATGTCCAGGTGGGTGTGCGAATCGGCCACCGCCACCCCTAGGGGCTCGGGCAGCGGGGGCGGGGCATCTTTGGCGGCGCTCATGCGCCGATCCTACGAAAGGGCACGCGCCCCCGGCGCCCGGTGCCTACTTGCGGTGGAAGGGGTGCAGGAGGTCGGACAGGTGCCAGTGGTGCTCCGGCTTCACGGTGGAGTCGGCCGCGTCCTGGGGCCCGGGCTGCGCCGGGGCGGACGCGCGGCGCTGGACCTGCTGCGCGGAGGACACCCGCCCGGCGCGCATGATGCGCACCACGTGGCCGCCGCAGTTGAGGCAGGTGGGGGCGGACAGCGGGGAGGGCACCCGTTCGCCGTTGGCCTTGTATATGACGAATGCCTGGCCAGTGGCGTCTACGTGGTGCTCTATCTCGTACGCCTGTTCCCAGCCGTATCCGCACCGCATGCACGCGAAGGCGTATGCCTCGTGTGCCGTGGTCTCAGCGATCTCACTCATGTGCCGGCTCCTCTTGTCCGCTGGACAAGCTCTTGCGAGCGCTCTTGCGAGCGGGGGCGAAAAGGTCCCCGATCCAGGAGACGCCTTTCGCTGCCAAAATGCATCAGGTGCTGTCGAGAGTTGGCGCGGTCTTGGCCTTTCCTAGGGCTGCGTGCTTTTCTCCGCCCCGGTGCGCGGCCTGCGTTTTACTTTTTACGATAGTCCTTTACCGTCCGCGGGGCTCTGACGTGCCGCGTTCTTTGCCGCGACAACCGCGTCGAAGACCTCTCGCTTGGGTAGACCGGTCTCGACGGCGACGGCCGCGATGGCCTCCTTGCGCCGCTCCCCCGCCTCCTCCCTGACCTGTACGCGCCGCACCAGCTCGGCCGCGTCGAGATCGGCCGGGCCGGTCTCGGGAGCGCCCTCGACCACGACGGTGATCTCGCCGCGCACCCCCTCGGCCGCCCACTGTGCGAGGTCCTTCAGCGGGCCGCGCTTGACCTCCTCGTACGTCTTGGTCAGCTCCCGGCACACCGCCGCGCGCCGCTCGGCGCCGAACACCTCGGCCATCGCCGCGAGGGTGTCGTCGAGCCGGTGCGGGGCCTCGAAGTAGACGAGGGTGCGCCGCTCGTCGGCGACCTCGCGCAGCCGCCCGAGGCGTTCGCCCGCCTTGCGCGGCAGGAAGCCCTCGAAGCAGAAGCGGTCCACGGGCAGCCCGGACAGGGCGAGCGCGGTGAGCACGGCCGAGGGACCCGGCACCGCCGTGACCTTGATGTCCTTCTCGACGCAGGCCGCGACCAGGCGGTAGCCCGGGTCGGAGACCGAGGGCATGCCGGCATCGGTCACGAGCAGCACCCGGGCGCCGCCTTCGAGGGCCTCGACCAGTTCGGGGGTGCGCGCCGACTCGTTGCCCTCGAAGTAGGACACGACCCGGCCCGTGGTGTGGACGCCGAGCGCCTGGGTGAGGCGGCGGAGCCGCCGGGTGTCCTCCGCGGCGACGACGTCGGCCCGCTCCAGTTCGGCGGCGAGCCGGGGCGGGGCGTCCGCGGTGTCGCCGATGGGGGTGCCTGCGAGTACGAGTGTTCCGGTCACACCGACCATCCTCGCAGCCCGCCGTGGCCGAGGCCGCCGGGCCCGGCCACGGGACTCCCACAGGCGAGTTCCCTACGATGGCGCGGTGACCAGTACTGCGCCACAGACCCGACCGGGCCACGACGCCGGGAACGAACCGCCTTCCTGGCGGCACCGCATGCGCCGGTTCGGCCATGTCGTGCGGCCGAGAACCGGGCTGCGCGAGCGCCTGGTGCCGCCCTTCGCCGAGCCCGCGGGCCAGCTGTGGACGGTGCTCGGCATCGGGCCGCTGTGGGCGGCCCGCATCGTGCGCTGGTCGGCGTGGGCGGGGCCGCTCCTGGTGACCCTGGTCGCGGGGCTCATGCGGTTCTGGCACCTGGGTTCCCCGCACGCGGTGATATTCGACGAGACGTACTACGCCAAGGACGCCTGGGCGCTCATCAACCACGGCTACGAGGGCGACTGGCCGAAGGACATCGACAAGTCGATCCTCGCCAACCCGGACCTCATCTCGGTGCCGACCGCGCCGGGCTATGTGGTGCATCCGCCGGTCGGCAAGTACCTGATCGGCATCGGCGAGAAGATGTTCGGCTTCACGCCGTTCGGCTGGCGCTTCATGGTCGCCGTCCTCGGCACCCTGTCGGTGCTGCTGATCTGCCGGATCGGGCGGCGCCTCTTCCGCTCGACGTTCCTGGGCTGCCTGGCCGGCGCGCTGCTCGCGGTCGACGGGCTGCACTTCGTGATGAGCCGCACCGCGCTGCTCGACACGGTCGTGATGTTCTTCGTCGTGGCCGCCTTCGGCTGCCTCCTGGTCGACCGCGACCGCACGAGAGCCAGGCTCGCGGCGGCGCTGCCCGAGGACGAGGACGGGCTGCTGCGCCCGGACGCCGAGATCGCGGCGAGTCTGCGGTTCGGGTGGCGGCCCTGGCGGATCGGGGCCGGGGTCATGCTCGGCCTGGCCTGCGGCACCAAGTGGAACGGCCTGTACATCCTGGTCTTCTTCTGCGTGATGGCCGTCCTGTGGGACGCGGGCGCCCGGCGCACGGCCGGTGCGGTCAGCCCCTACCGGGCGGTGCTCCGCCGGGACGCGTTCTGGGCGTTCGTGTCCACGGTGCCGGTGGCGATCGCCACGTACATGGTGTCGTGGACGGGCTGGTTCGCCACCGACAAGGGGTACGGGCGGCACTGGGCGGACGGCCGCGCGGGCCTGTCCCCCGACCACGTCAAGCTCCCGGTCATCGGCACGATCAACCACCTGCCGCAGTTCGACCTGAGCTGGGTGCCGGCCTCGCTGCGCAGCTTCTGGCACTACGAGACCGAGGTCTACAGCTTCCACGTCGGCCTCACCGAGGGCCACACCTACCAGTCGAACCCGTGGAGCTGGCTGGTCCTCGGCCGGCCGGTCTCGTACTACTACGAGAGCCCCGGCCCCGGCTCCGACGGCTGCCCTTCGGACGCGGGCGGCAAGTGCGCCTCCGAGGTCCTGGCACTCGGCACCCCGCTGCTGTGGTGGGCCGGCTGCTTCGCGCTCCTGTACGTCCTGTGGCGCTGGTTCTTCCGGCGCGACTGGCGGGCGGGCGCGATCGCGTGCGGCATCGCGGCCGGGTACCTGCCCTGGTTCATGTACCAGGAGCGGACGATCTTCTTCTTCTACGCGGTCGTCTTCGTGCCGTTCCTGTGTCTCGCGGTGGCGATGATGATCGGGGCGATCATCGGGCCACCGCAGGTGACGCGCGGCGCGGCCGTTCCGGTGGATCCGGGGCTTGCCCCCGGGGAGCGGCGGCGTGCGGTCGGGGCGATCGGGGCCGGCGTGCTCGTGCTGCTCATCGTCTGGAACTTCGTGTACTTCTGGCCCATCTACACCGGTACGCCCATCCCGCTGGACTCCTGGCGCAGCCGGATGTGGCTGGACAGCTGGGTGTGACGCCGGGTCCCGTTCCGGTAACCGTTCGGACAACTGCGAGACCCGCTGTCGCTCCCGTCCCGTAGAGTCACTCCCAAGTAACCCTTGAACACGTTCAAGAGGTTCGGGGGACTCCTGGGGAGGGGAACTGCGGGATGCGCAGCGGAGCGAAGGTCGCCATCGTGGGCGGGGTGTTCGTGGTGGTCGCCGGAGGCGTGGCGTACGGGGGCTACGCACTGGTCGGCGGGAGCGACGACAAGGGTTCCGGCGGGACGCGCACACAGGGTGCGCCCGCCCGCACCGGGCCGCCGGGAGCGGACGAGATCAAGGAGACGTCCACCAGCTTCCTGCAGGCCTGGGCGAAGGGCGACGCGGCGGGGGCCGCCGCCCTGACCAACAACCAGACGGACGCCTCCACGGCCCTGTCCGGCTTCAGCGACCAGGCCCACATCACCCACGTGACGGTCACGCCGGGCGCGCCGAACGGGGCGGTCGTCCCGTACACGGTGAAGGCCGACGTCTCGTTCGGGGGGAAGACGGCTCCGCTGTCCTACGCCTCCCAACTCACCGTCGTACGGGGCGAGTCCACGCACAAGCCGCTCGTCGACTGGCAGCCCGCGGTGCTCTACCCGCAGTTGAAGAAGGGCGAGCACCTGGTGACCGACCAGGCGCAGAACCCGGAGATCCAGGCCGTCGACGTCAAGGACCGTCCGCTGACCAAGGAGAAGTACCCCTCGCTCGGCGCGATCCTGGACGGGCTGCGCGAGAAGTACGGCGCGAAGGTGAACGGCACGCCGGGCGTCGAGCTCCAGATCCAGGGCAACGGCACCCCGGCGCGCACCTTGATCACCCTTCAGAAGGGCACCCCGGGCAAGCTGAAGACGACGCTCGACGCGGATGTGCAGGCCGCCGCCGAGCAGGCGGTGAAGCGGTTCGGGGAGTCCTCGGTGGTCGCGGTGCGGCCCAGCACCGGTGAGATCCGGGCGGTCGCGGACAACCGGAACGACAAGTTCCCCGCCTCGCTCCAGGGCCGGGTCGCCCCGGGCTCGACGATGAAGATCGTCACGGCGGCGATGCTGATCGAGAAGGGCAAGGCGTCGCCGGACAAGCCGACCGAGTGTCCCTCCGACGTGATGTGGCAGGGCGTCACCTTCCACAACCTCAACAACTTCTCGCTGGACAACAAGCCCTTCTCCATGAGCTTCGCCAAGTCCTGCAACACCGCCTTCATCAAGCTCGTCGACGACGTGAACGACGATGCCGCGCTGGGCCGGGTCGCCGCCGACTACTTCGGCATCGGCCAGGACTGGAAGGTCGGCGTGCCGTCCTTCGACGGCAGCGTGCCCGCGTCGGCCGGGGCCGAGACGGCCGCCGCCTACATCGGGCAGGGCAAGGTCCAGATGAGCCCGCTCGACATGGCGTCGGTCGCGGCGACCGCGAAGTCGGGCCGCTTCCGCCAGCCGGTGATCGTGCCGCAGTCCCTCGACGGCCGCGAGCTGGCCCAGGCCGACCCGCTGCCCTCCGGCATCGCCGCCCAGCTGCGCGAGATGATGCACATCACCGCGACCGCCTCGTACGGAACGGCGACGCAGGCCATGGCGAGCGTCGGCGGGGTCAAGGGCGCCAAGACCGGCTCGGCGGAGAAGGACGGCCAGAACAAGTCGGACAGCTGGTTCACCGGCTACAGCGACGACCTCGCGGCCGCCGCCCTCGTCCAGTCCGGCGGCCACGGCGGTGACGCGGCGGGGCCCATCGTCGCCCAGGTCCTGCGCGCGGGCTGACACCGGCCAGGGTGCCCCTACCCGTCCTGGGCCGACTGCTGGAAGCCGGTGTTGACGGCGAGGAGGCCGCCGTCCACGCGCAGTGTGGTGCCGGTGATCCAGGCCGCGTCGCAGGAGGCCAGGAAGGCCACGGCCGCCGCGATGTCGTCGGGCTCGCCGACCCGGCCCAGCGGATACGCCGCCGACAGCCGCTCCAGCTGGGCCTCGCGGCCGTCCCAGGCGGGCGTGCGGATGGTGCCGGGGTGCACGAGATTGACCCGCACCCCGCGCGGCGCGGCGTCCCCGGCGAGCGTACGGGTCAGGGAGGCGAGGCCCGCCTTGGCGGCGCTGTAGGCGTGGTTGCCGAAGTCCTGCTCGCCGTTGACCGAGCCGATGTTCACGATCGCGCCCCGGCCGGAGGCCGCCAGGTGCGGGAGGGCGGCGCGGGCGCAGCGGAAGGCGCCGGTGAGGGTGATGTCGAGGTCGCGGGCCCACTCCTCGTCGTCCTCGTCCTCGAAGCGCTCGGCGTCCGGGGTGCAGGAGTAGGCGTTGTTGACCAGGACGTCGAGCCGGCCGAACTCCTCGACGGCGAAGGCGACCGCGGCCTCCACCGAGGCGCGGTCGGCCACGTCGCAGTGCCGGGCGACGGCGCCCACCAGGTCGGCGGCGACCGCCCGCGCACGCGCCAAGTCGATGTCGGCGACGAGGACTTGGGCGCCCTCGGCGGTCAGCCTGCGCGCGATGGCCGCGCCGATGCCGCGCCCCGCGCCGGTGACCAGCGCCGTGTGTCCCGCGAAACGTGCCGTGTGCGAAGCGATCCGAGAATGCGTCATACGGTCGAACGTAGCGCCCTCACCAGTGCCTGGGCGCGGGGATCCGCGGTGACGCCCTTCTGCAGGCCGTTGGTCACATAGCCGAACGCGAGGCCCGACTCGGGGTCGGCGAAGCCCAGCGAGCCGCCGCGTCCGGGGTGCCCGAAGGACCCGGCGGCGAGCAGCGGGGAGGCCGGGCCGTGCAGCATGTACCCGAGCCCGAAGCGGGTGTTCACGACCAGCACCCGGTCGGGTCCGGCGCTCTCCTCGGTGCGGGCCAGGGTGAGCGTGGCGGGCGCGAACAGGCGCTGCCCGCCGTCGACTCGGCCGATCGTGGCGGCGTAGAAGCGGGCCAGCGCGCGGGCGGTGGAGATGCCGGCGGACGCGGGGAGTTCGGCGGCTCGGTAGGCGGGGTCGTTCTCGTCGGGCAGCGGGTCGATCGCGCCGAACGCGCGGCGGGTCGGCGAGTCGGGGTCCCCGTAGGCCTCGGCGACGTTCCGCCTGGGCCGCAGCCGGAGCCCGCCCTCGCCCTCGGGCGCCTCGACCGGGCCGACCCGGCCCACCCGGTGCGCCTCGGTGTCCGGCACGCCCAGCCAGAAGTCCAGGCCGAGCGGCCCGGCTATCTCCTCGGCGAGCCAGCGGCCGATGGTGCGCCCGGTGACGCGCCGGACCAGCTCGCCGAGCAGCCAGCTGTACGTCTGGGCGTGATAGCCGTGCGCGGTGCCGGGCTCCCAGAGCGGGGCCTGGGCGGCGACGGCGGCAGGGCCCGTTTCGCCGTCGGTGGCCTCGGCCGGGGTGAGCGGACGGTCAAGGGCGGGCACTCCGGCCCGGTGCGCGAGCAGATGGCGCACCAGGGTGCGTTCCTTGCCGGCCGTCTTGAACTCGGGCCAGTACGTCGACACCGGGGCGTCCAGGTCGAGGCGGCCGCGCTGGTGCAGGAGCAGGGGGACGGCGGCGGCCACGCCCTTGGTGGCCGAGCGGACGATCTGGGCGGTGTCGAGCGCCCAGGGGGCGGTGCCGTCCACGTCCTTGGTGCCGGCCCAGAGGTCGACGACCTTGCGGCCGTCGCGGTACACGGCGACGGCCGCGCCGCGGTCGGCCCGGTGCGTGAAGTTGCGCACGAAGGCGTCCTTCACCGGTTCGTAGCCCGGTGCCACGGCGCCCTGTACGTCGACCACGATCCGCTCCCCACGATGCCGGGCACCCCACCGGCACCCCTCCCCATGGTGCCCCACGCGGACCCCGTTCCCCCCTGGGGCTCCGCCCCGGACCCCGTTCGCGCCTGAACGGCGCTCGTCCTCAATCGCCGGACGGGCTGGGACTGCCGGTGCGGCCCAACCCCCGTACCGCTAAGGGGCGCGGGGAACTGCGCGACCAGCCACGCACGGCCCGCAGCCGAACCAGGGGGCCCGGGGGCGAAGCCCCCGGAAGCCCGCCCCATCCCCATTCCACCCCCGGAGGGTTGCGGGAAGGGGCGGGGAGGGGCCAAAACCCGGGACCCGGGGCAGAGCCCCAGCGCACCCGGGTCTGCGCACCCCGACCAGCCAGCCGCAACTCCGCAGGGAAGTCGCTACGCGCCCGCCCGCCCCAGCGGGGCGACCGTCGACGACGGGTCGAAGCCGAAGGGCAGTTCAAGGCGGTGCGCACGCATCAGGTCCCCGTCGGACAGGACGTCCGCCGTGGGCCCGTCCGCCGCGATGACCCCGTCGCTGAGGATCACCGAACGCCCGCACAGTTCGAGCGCATAGGGAAGGTCATGGGTCACCATGAGCACGGTGACGTCCAACCCCCGCAAGATGTCCGCCAGTTCACGCCGCGACGCCGGGTCGAGGTTGGACGACGGCTCGTCCAGGACCAGGATCTCCGGGGACATCGAGAGCACCGTCGCGACGGCGACCCGGCGCCGCTGTCCGAAGGACAGGTGGTGCGGGGGCCGGTCGGCGTACTCGGCCATGCCGACCTGCGCGAGCGCCCCCATCACCCGCTCCTCCAGCTCCGCCCCCCGCATCCCGGACGCGGCCGGGCCGAAGGCGACGTCCTCGCGGACGGTCGGCATGAAGAGCTGGTCGTCGGGGTCCTGGAAGACGATGCCGACCCGGCGCCGGATCTCGGCGAGATTCTTCTTGGCGACGGGAAGCCCGGCCACGGTCACCGATCCGGCGCCGCCTTCGAGGATGCCGTTGAGGTGCAGGACGAGGGTGGTCTTGCCGGCGCCGTTGGGCCCGAGCAGCGCGACCCGCTCGCCGCGGCCCACCGTCAGGTCGACGCCGAACAGCGCCTGGTGCCCGTCGGGGTAGGCGAAGGCGAGCCCGGACACTTCGAGGGAGGGGACGTTCACGATGGCCTCAGGAGTAGTCATGGGGTGCCTCAGCGGTCATGGGGGCGCCGGGAAGCAGGGCGGCCCCGAGGTGCGGGGAGGCGCCGGGAAGCGCGGCCCCGGAGTGCGGGGAGGTCGGGGGCGTCACAGCGTCCAGCCGAGCAGGCAGACGGCGAGCGCCGTCACGGGCAGGGCGGCGGCCCGCGTCCACTGGGCGCGGGTGGCCGTGACCTCGTCGATCACCGGCATGGACCCGGCGTATCCACGGCTGACCATCGCGAGATGGACGCGTTCGCCGCGCTCGTAGGAGCGGATGAAGAGCGCGCCCGCCGACTTGGCGAGGACGCCCCAGGAGCGCACTCCGCGCGCCTCGAATCCGCGTGAGCGGCGGGCGATGGACATCCGCCGCATCTCGTCGGTGATGACGTCCCCGTACCGGATCATGAAGGAGGCGATCTGGACGAGCAGCGGCGGCAGCTTGAGGCGCTGGAGGCCGAGCAGCAGGGCGCGCAGTTCGGTGGTGGAGGCGAGGATCACGGAGGCGGCGACGCCGAGGGTGCCCTTGGCGAGGACGTTCCAGGCGCCCCACAGCCCGTTCTCGCTGAGCGAGAGGCCGAGCACGTGCACCTGCTCGCCGGGCACGACGAACGGCATGAGCACCGCGAACGCCACGAACGGGATCTCGATGAGCAGCCGCTTGAGGAGGTATCCGGCCGGGATGCGGGCCGCTCCCGCCACGAGGGCGAGCAGCACGGCGTACAGCGCGAAGGCCCACATCGCCTCGCGCGGCGTGGACACCACGACGACCACGAACAGGAACACCGCGGCGAGCTTGCAGTGCGGGGGCAGTTCGTGGACCGGCGAGTGCCCGTGCCGGTAGAGCCGGTGGGAGTGGCCCGCTCCCATGTCAGACCGCTTCCGGGGTGCGCTCGGGCGCGCTGTCGGCGCGGCGCCGGCGCACCGCCCAGAACACACCGCTGCCGACGGCGACGGTGACGCCGACGCCGATCACCCCGGCGAGACCGCCCGCCAGGCGGGCGTCGCCGATGTCCTTGACCGAGTAGTCGGCGAGCGGCGATTCGGAGGAGGCGTGCTGGGTGGTCTTGGCGTCGATGCCCTTGTCGTGGGCGACCTTCTCCAGGCCGTCGGGGCTGGCCGAGGCGTAGAACGAGACGAATCCGGCGAGCAGCAGGGCGGTGACGATGCCGAAGCCCCAGACCTTCCTGGTCGACCGGGTGCGGGCCGCGGCCGGGGCGGCGGCGGGCGCGTCGACGAGTTCGCCGCCGACGCGCAGCTTGAGCGGCGCGGTCAGGCCGCGGGCGCCGTGCACGAGGTCGGGGCGTACGGCGATGACGGCGCCGACCGTGAGCGCGGTGATGACGGCCTCGCCGATGCCGATGAGGACGTGCACGCCGACCATCGCGGTGAGCACCTTGGTGATCGGCACGTCGGTGGTGCCGCCGAGCGCGTAGATCGCGGTGAAGACGAGGGCGGCGGCAGGCACCGAGACGAGCGCGGCCACGAAGGAGGCGACGGTCACCGAGCGGCGGGTGCGGGGCAGCACCTTGACCAGGGCGCGGAACAGGACGTAGGCGACGACCGTGGTGGTGATCGCCATGTCGGTGATGTTGACGCCGAGCGCGGTGAGCCCGCCGTCGGCGAAGAGGATGCCCTGCATGAGCAGGACCACGGAGACGCACAGCACACCCGTGTAGGGCCCGACGAGTATCGCCGCGAGCGCGCCGCCCAGCAGATGGCCGCTGGTACCGGCCGCGACGGGGAAGTTCAGCATCTGCACGGCGAAGATGAACGCGGCGACCAGGCCCGCGAGGGGCGCCGTCTTCTCGTCGAGTTCGCGCCGCGCCCCGCGCAGGGAGACGGCGACGGCTCCGGCGGCGACCACACCTGTGACCGCCGATACAGGTGCGTTGATGAATCCATCGGGTACATGCATGGGTGGACTCCGATTTCCCGTTGGCGCCCTCTTCCCTGCGCGGCATGCGCAGAACCGTTTGATGATAGTGCCTTGTTGCGAACCTCTTGCAAGAGCGGCCGAATGACAGATGCCAAGCCGACTCGCCGAGGGCTTACCAGGAAATTATGGGACATTGGATAACAAATAACGCGTACCGGTATTCATCAGCAGCACCCAGCGTGAGGAGCGACCGATGTCCCCCGCAGTCGAGGGCCACGCCGAGGACCACGCCGCCGATCGCAGCTCCGTGGAGGACCACGCCCGGGCCAGGATCGTCACGGACGCCCCGCTCTCCAACCCGGTCCCCGTGGCGCTGCGCTACGACGCGGCCGGCTCGCCCGGCGCGGTCTGCTTCGCCTTCCCCGGCGGCAACGAGTGGATCTTCCCGCGCGACCTCCTCGAATCGGGCCTGCGCGCCCCGGCCCGCAAGGGCGATGTGAGCGTCTGGCCGTGCGGCCGGGCCCAGACGGTGCTCGAATTCCACTCGCCGGACGGAGTGGCCGTGGTCCAGTTCGACAGCTCGCCCCTGGTCCGCTTCCTGCGCCACACCTACGCCACCGACGTGCCCGCGGCCCCGTCCCCGGCCGGCCGGCGGCGCTGAGTCCGGCACCGGGACCACGCGAAGGCCCCCCGTGCGCATCGCGCACGGGGGGCCTTCGCGGCACCGGCGGTCCCGTCCCCACAGGCCGCCCGCACCGGCCGGGACCCACGGCCGCTCGGTTCGTGGGGTCCCGGCGTTCAGGGGGCGGGGGTCAGACCCGCGCCAGTTCGCGATCGCCGTCGGTGTCGCCGGCCTCCGTGTGCTTGCGCAGGCCCTCGCCCTCGACGTCGACGTTGGGCAGCACCCGGTCCAGCCAGCGCGGCAGCCACCAGGCCTTCGCGCCGAGCAGCGCGAGCACCGCGGGCACGATCGCCATCCGGACGACGAACGCGTCGAAGAAGACCGCGATCGCGAGGCCGAAGCCGATCATCTTGATCATTTGCTCGCTGGAGCCGATGAAGCCGGAGAACACCGCGATCATGATCACGGCGGCCGCCGTCACCACCCGGGCGCCGTGCCTGAACCCGGTGACGATCGCCTGTCCCGGCCGCTCGCCGTGGACGTACGCCTCGCGCATCCGCGTGACCAGGAAGACCTCGTAGTCCATCGCGAGACCGAAGACCACACCCACCATGAAGATCGGCATCATCGACATGATCGGGCCGGTCTGCTGCACGCCGAACACCGAGCCGAGCCAGCCCCACTGGAACACCGCGACGACCGCGCCGAGGGCGGCGACCACCGAGAGCAGGAAGCCGAGGGCCGCCTTCAGCGGGACCAGGACCGAGCGGAAGACCACCATCAGGAGCAGGAAGGCGAGACCGACGACGAGTGCCAGATAGGGCAGCAGCGCGTCGTTCATCTTCTGCGAGAAGTCGATGTTCATCGCGGTCGAGCCGGTCACCAGGAGCTTGGCCCCGGTGTCGGCCTTGAGCGAGGCACCGGTGTCCCGGATCGAGTGGACGAGGTCCTCGGTCTCGGTGGAGGACGGCTTGGACTTCGGGATGACCGTGATGGTCGCCGTGTCGTTGCCCGAGTCCTTGTTGAACATCGGCGGGAGCACCGGGCCGACGTCCGGGAGCTTCTTGATCGCGTCGACCGTGGCATCGGCCGCGCCCCGCACGCCGGCGGCGGCGCCCTTGCCGTCGACGACGACCATGAGCGGCCCGTTGAAGCCGGGACCGAAGCCCTCGGAGAGGTTGTCGTAGGCGCGGCGCTGGGTGGTGGAGGTCGGCTGCGAGCCGTCGTCCGGCAGGCCCATCTGGAGCGAGCTCGCCGGGAGCGCGATCGCGCCGAGGCCGATGACACCGGCGAGGAGCACCCACACCGGCCTGCGCAGGACGAAGCTCGCCCAGCGGGTGCCCATGTTGGGCTTGGCGTCGGCGGCCTTCTCGCCCCGCTCGTGCGCCTTGCGCGCCTTGCGGCCGAGCACCCGCTTGCCGGCGAAGCCGAGCAGCGCGGGTATCAGGGTGAGCGCGATGAGCACGGCGATGACGACGGTGCCCGCGGCGGCCGCGCCCATCTTCGTGAGCATCGGGATGTTGACGACGGCGAGGCCGACGAGCGCGATGACCACGGTCAGGCCGGCGAACACCACGGCGGACCCGGCCGTGCCGACGGCCCGTCCGGCGGCTTCCTCGCGTTCCCTGCCCTCGGCGAGCTCGGCCCGGTAGCGGGAGACGATGAACAGGGCGTAGTCGATGCCGACCGCGAGCCCGATCATCATCGCGAGCGTGGACGTGGTCGAGCCGAGGTCGAGCACATTGGCGAGCGCCGTGATGGTGGAGACGCCGATGCCGACGCCGATCAGGGCGGTGAGCAGCGGAAGCCCCGCCGCCACGAGCGAGCCGAAGGTGACCACCAGGACCAGGCCCGCGATGACCACGCCGATGATCTCGCCGGAGCCGGTCTCCGGCATGGCCTGGAGCGCGTCACCGCCGATCTCCACGGTGAGCCCGGACTTCTTCGCCTCGTCGCCGCTCTTCTTGAGCGCGTCGCGGGTGTCGTCGGTCAGCTCCATCGCGTTGGTCTTGTACGAGACCTGGATGTAGGCGATGGAGCCCTTGCCGTTCTCGGAGACGGCGTTGGCCTTGAAGGGGTCCGTGACCGAGCCGACCTGGTCGGAGCCCGCCTCAAGACCCTTGACGGTCTTCTCGACCGCGGCCTTGTTGGCCGGGTCGGCCATCTTCTGGCCGGCGGGCGCCTTGAAGACGATGCGGGCGGTGGCGCCGTCGGCGGCCTGGTTCGGGAACCGCTCCTTGAGGAGGTCGAAGGCGCGCTGCGCCTCGGTGCCCGGGATCGAGAACGAGGAGGAGGTGGCGGTGGTGGCGGAGGCCGCGCCGAATCCGGCGAGGGCGAGCAGCGCCACCCACACCAGGGCGACATAGCGGCGGCGCCGGAAGGCGAACCTGCCTAGGCGGTAGAGGAACGTGGCCACGAGGGCGTACTCCCGGTCAAGTCGTATGGAACCAGCAGGGCATGGGGAACCAGCCCGACGACGAGAGCGGCGTGCGTCAGGTGGGGCGGGTACTGCGCGGGGAGCCGGGCGGGGTGGTGCTCGGGGGTGCCTAGCGGGGGTCGCCGAGGGCGGGGAGGACCACGGCGTCGAAGTAGTCGGCGAGGAAGGCCTGGTCGACCGGGCGGTCCTCGATGAACTGCCGGGCGGCGAAGGCGCCGACCATCATGTGTACGACATAGGGGAGGGCACGGTTGTCCGCGGCGACCTCACCGCGTTCCACCGCGCGCCGCAGCACCGTGTCGAGCCCGGTGATCTCCGGTTCGATCAGTACCTCGCGCAGCGCCTTGTGGAGCTCGGGGTTGTCGTGCACGGCCCGCATCAGACCCCGCATCAGCGCGGAGTCCTTCTCCATCTGACAGTCGTCCTCGCGGGCGACCATCGCCTGGAAGTCGCCGCGCAGCGAGCCGGTGTCGATCTCGGCGAGACTGACCGGCTTGTTGTGCCGCAGCGCCCGTGCGACCAGCTCCGGCTTGCTCCCCCACTGGCGGTAGAGGGTGGCCTTGCTGGAGCGGGTGCGGGTGGCGACGGCGTCCATGGTCAGGGCGTCGTAACCGACCTCGCGCAGCAGGTCGAGCACGGCTTCGTAGAGCTCTGCCTCGCGTTCCGGGGTGAGCCTGCCCGCCATGATCGACCTCCTCTCCTTTTGCGTACCGTACGAAGGTAACTCCGCCCCGAAGCGAAACGGAACCGTTTCGCTTGTGTCGTCGACCACAGGTGTCGGAGCGGGATAAGTACGCGTATGGGCGTGCCCGGGCAAGCGCGCGCCGGAGCGCGCGGAAAGCGGCGGGAGCGGAATCGGGAGCGGAATAAACCCCTCCCACAAGTTGCCGCACCCCCTCCCCGCGGAAAGCATTGGGGGGTGAGTGACGACGCCGCGTACCTCCGGTTCCCGCATCTGCACGACGACTTGCTGTGCTTCGCCGCCGAGGACGACCTGTGGGTCGCCCCCCTGGTGCCGGCCGGGCACAGCCCCTCGCGCGCCTGGCGGGTCACCGTCGACCGCACCAAGGTCGGCCACCCCCGCTTCTCGCCCGACGGCAGCCAGATCGCGTACACGACCTGGCGCAGTCTCGATCCGGAGATCCATCTGGCCCCGGTGACCGGCGGACCGGCCCGCCGGCTCAGCTACTGGGGGTCCTCCGACGCCCGGGTGTGCGGCTGGACGCCCGACGGCCACATCCTCGCGGTGTCCTCGCACGGCCAGCCGTTCTCGTACTTCTCCTGGGCCTACAGCGTGCCCACCGACGGCTCCCCCGGCGGGAAGCTCCCCTGGGGCCCGGTCTCCGACATCGCCGTCACCGATGTCGACGGGGAGCGGCGCACCCTGCTGCTCACCGGGAAGCCGCCGCACGAGCCGGCCGCCTGGAAGCGCTACCGCGGCGGCGCGACCGGCCGCCTGTGGCTGCACGGCGAGCGGCTACTGCCCGACATCGGCGGCCACCTGGACGCGCCGATGTTCGTGGACGGCCGCATCGCCTTCCTCTCCGACCACGAGGGCGTAGGCAACCTGTACTCCTGCCTGCCCGACGGCAGCGACCTGACCCGGCACACCGACCACGACGCCTTCTACGCCCGGCACGCCTCCAGCGACGGCCGCCGGGTGGTCTACCAGTGCGCGGGCGACCTGTGGATCGTGGACGCGCTCACCCCCGGCTCGGTACCGCGCAAGCTGGACGTGCGCCTGGGCGGGCCGCGCGCCGGGCGGCGCACCTACCAGGTGCCGGCCGCCAGCCACGTCGACTCGCTGTCCGTCGACACCACCGGCCGGGCCAGCGCCGTCGTGGTGCGCGGCAGCCTGTACTGGCTCACCCACCGCGACGGCCCGGCCCGCACCATCGCCGACACCCCGGGGGTGCGGGTGCGGCTGCCCGAGATGCTGGGCGGCAACGGCCAGGTCGCCTACGTCACCGACGCGGACGGCGAGGACGCCGTCGAGATCGCCTTCCTGCCGCGCGCCAGCGGCGAACGCGAGCCGCGCCGCCTCGCGGCGGGCGAGCTCGGCCGGGTTCAGGAGATGGTGTCCGACCCGGACGGCGAGCGCCTGGCGATCGCCGCGAACGACGGCCGGCTGCTGCTCATCGACGTGACGGAGGAGTCCACCGGCGAGGTCACCGAGCTGATCCGCTCGGTCAACGGTCCCGTCCGCGACCTCGCCTTCTCGCCCGACGGCGCGTGGCTGACCTGGTCGCACCCGGGCATCGGGCGCTCGCTGCGCCAGATCAAGATGGCGCGCATCGCGGGACCCGGCGGCCGCACGGTCGTGGACGTCACCAACGGCCGCTTCGAGGACGAGAACCCGGTGTTCACCAGCGACGGCCGCTATCTCGCGTTCCTGTCCTGGCGCGGCTTCGACCCGGTGTACGACGTGCACACCGGCGACCTGTCCTTCCCGCTCGGCTGCCGCCCCTATCTGGTGCCGCTCTCCTCGGCGACGCCCTCGCCGTTCGCGCTCTCGCCGGACGGGCGGCCCGCGGCCGGCGGCCTCGACCCGCTGGACGACTCGGGCGACGGCACGGTCACGGTGGAGGTGGAGGGCCTGGAGAGCCGGGTCACCCCGTTCCCGGTCTCCGCCTCCAAGTACTCGGCCCTGTACCCGGTCTCGGGCGGCGGCCTGGTCTGGCTGCGCTGGCCCATCTCGGGCGCGCTCGGCGAGACCTTCGCCAACCCGGCCGACACCTCGGGCCGCCCGACCCTGGAGCACTTCAACATCTCCAAGGCCCGCAGGACCGAACTCGTCGACCACCTCGACTACTTCGCGGTCAGCGGCGACGGCAGCCGCCTGGTCGTCGTGGACGAGGGCGAGCTGCGGGCGGTGCCCTCCACCGAGTCCGGCGACAGCGACTCGACGGTCTACCTCGACCTGCGCCGCATCCTGCACGACGTCGACCCGGCCCTGGAGTGGCGCCAGGCGTTCGACGAGGCGGGCCGCATCATCCGCTCCTACTTCTGGGAGCCCCAGATGTGCGGCATCGACTGGTCGGCGGTGCTTGACCAGTACCGCCCGCTGGTGCGACGCGTGTCCTCCCCGGACGAGTTCGCGGACCTCCTGCGCGAAGTGCTGGGCGAACTGGGCACCTCGCACGCCTACGTCACCGCAGCCCGCCGCAACGAAGGGCCGCCGCACTACCAGCGCGCACAAGGCCTCCTGGGCGTCAACATGCTCTGCAAGGACGGCAGTTGGCTGATCCGCCGCATCCTGCCCGGCGACTCCTCGGACTCCAAGGCCCGCTCCCCGCTGGCCGGCGCCGGGATTCGCGAGGGCGCGGTCCTGACCCATGTGGACGGCCGCCCGGTCGACCCGGTGTCGGGGCCCTTCCCCCTGCTCGCGGGCGCGGGCGGCACGACGGTGGAGCTGACCTTCCGGCCCAGCGAGGGCGAGGGCCGCTCGCGCCGAGTGGCGGTGGTCCCCCTCGTGGACGAACGCCCGCTGCGCTACCAGGACTGGGTGGCCAAACGCCGCGAGGTGGTACGGGAGTTGAGCGGCGGCAAGTGCGGCTATCTGCACATCCCCGACATGGGCGGCTCGGGCTGGGCCCAGTTCAACCGCGACCTGCGCCTGGAGGTCAGCCGCCCCGCCCTGATCGTGGACGTACGCGGCAACGCGGGCGGCCACATCAGCGAGCTGGTGGTGGAGAAGCTGACCCGCCGCATCCTGGGCTGGGACCTGACCCGCAACGCGGCCCCCGTCTCCTACGCCTCAAGTGCCCCTCGGGGCCCGGTGGTTGCCCTCGCCGACGAGGCGACGTCGTCGGACGGCGACATGATCACGGCGGCGTTCCGGCTGCTGAAGCTCGGCCCGGTGGTGGGCCAGCGCACCTGGGGCGGGGTCGTCGGGATGACGGGCCGTCATGTGCTGGGCGACGGGACGGTGATCACCGTGCCGATGAACGCGGCGTGGTTCGACGAGTACGGGTGGGGGGTGGAGAACCACGGGGTGGAGCCGGACCTGGAGATCCTGCGGACCCCCCTCGACTGGGCGGAGGGGCGCCACGCCCAGCTGGACGACGCGGTCCAACTGGCCCTGGACCTCCTGGCCCTCCACCCCGCCTCCACCCCCCCGGGCTACGCCACCACCCCCAACCGCCAACGCCCCAAACTCCCCCCGCGAGCCCTCTGACCCGGGGTCACGCCCTCGGTCGCGGACCGCACGTGGCCGCTCGCGCAGTTCCCCGCGCCCCTGGCAGCGCCGGTGGCATGGGCATCCTCAGCCCGTCCGGCGTTTGAGGACGAGCGCCCTTAAGGCGCGAACGGGGGTCTGGGGGCGGAGCCCCCAGGGTCCCGGAACCAACCAACCCCGGGCCACGGGCGGGCGGGTGGGCAAATCCCCCGGGGCCGGGGAGCTCAGGGCCGCGCCGAGCGGGTTGCCCGGGACTGCTCGTCGGCGGAGCCACCCGCCCCGACCAGCCCCCGCGACACCGACCCGAGCCGCGGCTCGAACCGCCGCATCTCCCGCTGCCCCACCGCCCCGATCACCGCCGGCAGATACCCCCGCACGGACTGCATCCCCCGCAGCCACCACTGCGCGTACACGTGCGAGGACCGCCGCTCGATCCCCGCGACGATGCGGTCGACCGCGGGCCCGAGCGGATACGTCCGGTTCGAGGGCCACGGCAGCCGCGAGCGCAGCTCGCGCATCACCTCGTCCTGGTCCGCCCCCCGCACCATGTCCGTGTCGGTCCACGACAGGTAACCGACCCCGACCCGCACCCCCTTGTAGCCGACCTCCGCGCGCAGGCTGTGCGCGAACGCCTCGACCCCGGACTTGGACGCGCAGTACGCCGTCATCATCGGTGCCGGCGTGATCGCCGCGAGCGAGGCGATCTGGAGGAAGTAGCCGCGCGACTCCATCAGGACCGGCAGGAACGCCCGCGCGGTGACCGCGCCGCCGATGAGGTTGACCTCGATGACCCGGCGCCAGGCGTCGGGGTCGGAGTCGACGAACGGCCCCCCGGAGGCGACCCCCGCGTTGGCGACGACGATGTCGACCTTCCCGAACCGCTCCTTGACCTCGACGGCGACCCGCGCCATCGCCTCGTGGTCGGTGACGTCCGCGTACCAGGACTCCGCCTCGCTGTGCAGCCGCGCCGCGACCCGCTTCAGCTCGTCGGGTTCGAGGCCGACGAGCGCGACCTTGGCGCCGCGCGCCGACAGCTTGCGCGCGAGGAGTTCACCGACGCCACGGGCCGCACCCGTGACGACCGCGACCTGTCCTTCAAGACTGACCCTGCTCATACGGCACGCTCCTCGGCGTCGACGGCGGCCGGGGCGGCGAGATGCTCGGCCACCAGCGCGCGGATCTTCTCGGTGATGAATGCGGGCGCCTCGATGGGCGTCATGTGCCCGACGCCGGTGAGCACGTCGAGCGAGCGGCAGTCGGGCAGCACGGCCGCGAGCCGCCGCGCGTGCACGGTCGGTGTGAGCCGGTCGGCGCTTCCGCACACCACTGCGGTCGGCATCCTCAACTCCCTTACCGATCCGCCCAGTTCGAGCTCGGCCAGGACGTGCGACCAGGCCTTGCGGACATCGCGCGGGCAGGCGTGCACGATGCGGGCGCACGCCTCGACCTTGTCCGGGGCCGCCCCGGGCCCCATGGTCGCGTACCGCAGGACCTTCTTGGCGAGCGGCGTGACCGGCCCGAGGGGCGCGCCGGATCCCAGGACCCGCCGGGTGAGCCCGGTCCGCAGGCGCCCGGCCCGCATCGGCACCACCCGCGAGTCGGCGACGAGCTGGGACGCGCCGGTGCTGCACAGCAGGACGGCCGCCGCGTGCTCGCGCAGGCCCGGCCGCCCCGCGGCGGCCATGAGGGTCATGCCGCCCATGGAGTGCCCGGCGAGCACGGCCTGTTCGCCGGGCGCGAGCGTCGCGGCGAGTACCGCTTCGAGGTCGTCGGCGAGCGCCTCGGTGGAGCAGACCTCGGCCGCGGCCGTACGACCGTGGCCGCGCTGGTCGTAGGCGATGACCCGGCACTCCCCGGCAAGAGCCCGGATCTGCGCGGCCCAGAACGCGGTCGAGCAGGTCCAGCCGTGTGCCAGGACGACGGCGGGCGCGTCGGCGGGACCGTGCACCTCGACGTGCAGCGGGCTGCCGTCGGCGGAGCGCGCGGTCAGTACGCGGTCGGGCGCGGGCGGCGCGTACGCCCCGTGGCGCACGGCCCCGTCCCGGCTCACGCGGACACCGCCGCTTCCTCGGCCGCGACGCCGAGCGCGGACACCGCCTCGGCCGCCCGGGCGCGTACGACCTCGTACTCGCCCAGGTCCACCTCGCGCGTCAGTCGGCGGAACTCGCCGGTGGTGCCCGGCCAGGCGGTGGTGTTGCGGCCGTTGGCGTCGAGGTACCAGCTGGTGCAGCCACCGGTGTTCCACACGGTCCGCTTCATGCGCTCCTGCACCTGCCGGTTCCAGGCGCCGACGGCGGACGGCCGGGGGGCGAGCGCGGTGCGGCCGCCCAGGACGTTCAACTGCCGCAGGTAGTCGGCCATGTAGTTGAGCTGGGACTCGATCATCAGGATCATCGAGGAGTTCCCGAGGCCGGTGTTGGGCCCGATGATGGTCATCCAGTTGGGGAACCCGGCCGCGGTCGCGCCACGCAGCGACTGCATGCCGTCCTTCCACGACTCGGCGAGCGTGTGCCCCTCGGCGCCGACGACCCGGTCGGCGATCGGCATGTCCGTGACGTGGAACCCGGTGCCGAAGATGATCGCGTCGACCTCGGACTCGGTGCCGTCGGCGGCGACGACGGTGGAGCCGCGCACCTCGGCGAGCCCGGAGGCGACGACGTCCACGTTGCTCTGGGCGAGCGCCGGATAGTACGTGCTGGACAGCAGGATCCGCTTGCAGCCGATGCGGTAGTCGGGGATCAGCTTCGCCCGCAGCGCCGGGTCCTTGATGGCGCGGGCCATGTTGGACTTGGCGAGCGACTCGATGAGGCCGAGCTCGTTCGGCCGCTTGGTGAACGCGCTGACCTGCAACTCCCTGATGCCCCAAAGGAGTCCGCGCCGGGCGGCCCCGGTGAAGGGCAGCTGGCGGTGCAGCCAGCGCTCGACTCCCGTGATTCCACGGTCCATTCGGGGCATCACCCACGGCGGCGTGCGCTGGAGGAGCGTGAGCTTCGCGACCTCGGGCTGGATGGCGGGCACGATCTGGATCGCCGATGCGCCGGTGCCGACCATGGCGACGCGCTTGCCGCGCAGGTCGTAGTCGTGGTCCCAGCGCGCGGAGTGGAACACCTTGCCGGGGAAGGTGTCGAGCCCGGCGATCTCCGGCATCTTGGGGTCGGAGAGCGGCCCGGTGGCGGAGACGACGACATCGGCGGTCAGGGTCCGGCCGCCCGCGATCTCGATCTCCCACCACAGCCGTTCGGTGTCCCAGCGCATCATCAGCACCTCGTGGTCGAGGCGGATGTGCGGGCGCAGCCGGAACACGTCGGCGACGTGCTCGAGGTAGGCGCGGATGTGCTCCTGGCCGGAGAAGGTGCGCGGCCAGTCGGGGTTGGGCGCGAAGGAGAAGGAGTACAGGTGCGAGGGCACGTCGCAGGCGCACCCCGGGTAACTGTTGTCGCGCCAGGTGCCGCCGACGGAACCGGCCCGCTCCAGGACGACGAAGTCGGTGATCCCCTCGCGGCGCAGCCGCACCGCCGCGCCGAGGCCGCCGAACCCCGAGCCGATCACCGCCACACGTACATGCTCGTGCTTGGCCATGCCACCGCCTCCACGGTCGGACCCATAACGTTGCCAGCAATCACTGGCACTGTTGGGAGCGTAGAGCAGTCACATACCGAGCGGTAGGGGTGCGGGCGGGGAAAGTTACCGCCGGTACAACGCGCCGGGCACCGCTTAGGCTGAGGCCCGTGGCAGAAGACCAGGCAGGTAACGGCGATCCGGATGTCCGCGAGTACCGCATGTCGGAGCTGGCCCGGAAGGCCGGCATCACCGAACGCACCCTGCGCTTCTACCGCGAGCGCGGCCTGATCCCGCCGCCGCGCCGCGAGGGTCGGATCGCCTGGTACGACGACCACCACCTGGCCCGGCTCAGGACGATCTCGGCGCTCCTGGAGCGCGGCCACACCCTGTCCGGCATCGCCGACCTGACCTCGGCCTTCGAGTCGGGCCGCGACGCGGGCGAGGCGCTCGGCCTGGTCGAGCCGACCGAGGAGACGCCGGTGCGCCTGACGCCCGAGGCGCTGGCGGACCACTTCGCGGGCGAGGTCACTCCGGAGAACCTGGCGGCCGCCCTCGACCTCGGCTACCTCGCGGTGTCGGGCGAGGAGATCGTCCACATCAGCCGCCGCCTCCTGGACGTCTCGGCCTCGCTGGTGCGCGAGGGCGTCCCGCTGGCCGCGGTGCTCGCGGCGGGCCGCGAGGTCCGCGACCACGCGGACGCCCTGGCCGCCCTCTTCACCGACCTGCTGCGCACCCACACCTCGACGAAGGACGCCGAGCGCATGCGCCCGCTGGCCAAGGCGGTGGTGGACGCGGAACTCTCCCTCGCCCTCGACCGCCGCCTCTCGCAGAAACCCTGAGCGCGGGCCGCACGGGGGCACGACCGCACGGGCCGCACGGGCCGCCGCCGATGGAACCTAGGGCGGCGGCCGGCAGGCCGCCTGGGACGGCGCGCGTTCCTTACAGGTCGTAGACCACCGTCACCGGCGCGTGGTCGCTCCACCGCTCGCCGTGCGTCGCGGCGCGCTCCACGAACCCCTTCACGGCCCGCCCGGCGAGCCCCGGGGTGGCGACCTGGTAGTCGATGCGCCAGCCCGTGTCGTTGTCGAAGGCGCGGCCGCGGTAGGACCACCACGAGTACGGCCCCTCGACGTCCGGGTGCAGCTGTCGCACCACGTCGACGTAGCCCCCGTCGGCGGAGTCGAAGACCCGGGTCATCCACTCCCGCTCCTCGGGCAGGAAGCCGGAGTTCTTCTTGTTGCCCTTCCAGTTCTTGAGGTCGGCCTCCTGGTGGGCGATGTTCCAGTCGCCGCAGACCACGACCTCGCGCCCGTCGGCGGCGGCCCGGGCCCTGAGCCCCTTGAGGTACTCGAGGAACTCCGCCATGAAGCGGATCTTCTCGTCCTGCCGCTCGGTGCCGACCTCGCCGGAGGGCAGGTAGAGGGAGGCCACGGTCACACCGGGCAGATCCGCCTCCAGGTAGCGCCCGCTGCCGTCGAACTCCGCGCTCCCGAACCCGGTCCGCACCCGGTCCGGCTCGCGCCGGGTGAGCAGGGACACACCGGCCCGGCCCTTGGCGGCGGCCGGGGCGTGCACGGCGAACCAGCCCTCGGGCGCCCCGGCCTCGTCGGGCAGCTGGTGGGGCTCGGCCCGCACTTCCTGCAGGCAGATCACGTCCGCGCCGGTCCCCGCGAGCCATTCCACGAAGCCCTTCTTGGCGGCGGCCCGCAGCCCGTTTACATTCACAGAGGTCACAGTGAGCATCCCGGCACCCTACCGACCCGACACAGTCCACTCACCGCATAGAAGTACGCTATATCGCATGATTATCCAGCAGCTCGGCTACGACCACCCCGACGCGGTCAGGCTCAACGACCAGGTCCAGCTCGAATACGCCGCGCGGTACGGGGACGACGGCGACGTCACACCCCTGAGCGCCGCGATGTTCATACCCCCGCGCGGCCTGTACCTGATCGCCTACGACCCCGAGGGCCGCCCGGTGGCCACCGGCGGCTGGCGCAGCCAGGACGCCAACGAGGAGAACTACCGCGACGGCGACGCCGAGCTGAAGCGCATGTACGTCGTCCCCGAGGCCAGAGGCCTGGGCCTGGCCCGCCGCATCCTGGCCGCCCTGGAAGCCGACGCCCGCAGGGCCGGCCGCACCCGCATGGTCCTGGAGACCGGCACCAAGCAGCCCGAGGCCATCACCCTCTACGCCTCGACGGGCTACGAGCCCTGCGAAAAGTTCGGCCACTACCGCACGTACGACACGAGCCGCTGCTTCGCGAAGCCGCTCAACAACTCCTGAACGGCACCCGGAGGGCTCCCGGAGAAGTCCCGGCGGACTCCCGGGGAACGCCCGAAGGACGCCTGGAACGACGAAGATCCCGCCCGATCTGACGATCGGACGGGATCTCGTTGTTGTTGTGGACCTGAGGGGATTCGAACCCCTGACCCCCTCGATGCGAACGAGGTGCGCTACCGGACTGCGCCACAGGCCCTTGCAACGAGTGAAACCTTAGCACCCGGAAGGGAGTGCTTGGAAATCGGTTCCTCGCTGGTCAGCGAGAGGGGGGTCATTCGTTGGCGGCGCGCGGCCGGTCCTCGTCCGCGTACTGGTCGAAGAGCGGCGTACGGCGGCGACTTGAGCCCGAGCGCTGTCTGGGTGGCGGGTCGGCGGCGGGCGGGGCCGGGGTGGGCTCCGCCGTCGAGGAACGGGCCGAGGACCAGGTGTCCGGGGCGCCCAGGTCGATGCTGCCGGTCGCGCGCGGAGCGACCGGCGCGGTCACGTACGTCGGCAGCGGGACCGGCACCGGCTCCCAGCTCGCGCCGCGTTCGGGGCCGCGCTCGCGCTGCTGGTCGACCCACTCCTGGTGGTCCGTCTGCTCGACCAGCGCGCGCCGCCCGGCCTCCTGCGGCGACAGCGCCGGGGCGGGAGCGGGTTCGGGCACGGGGTCCGGGTGGTGCGAGTCGGGCTCGTCGTCGGCCTCGGCGCCCGGCGCGGTGGCCCGGGCGCGCGGCCGGCTCTCGCGCAGCCGCTGGGCCGCGACCTCCGCACGGCGGCGGTCCATGGTGAAGGCGAAGCGCCGCCGCTCCTGGACGCGCAGGTGCACGATGTACGCGCTCAGCAGGGCGGCCGGGACGGCCGGCGCCCACAGGAAGCCGAGCCCGCCGACCGCCGCGACGACCGCGCCGAGCGTGAAGGCGAGGAAGAGCACCACGGTGGTGCGCCGGCGCCGGGCGAGGACCGCGCTGCGCTGGGCGCGCCGGGCCCGCTCCGCCGAGGCGGCGTTCGCGGGGCGCGGGCGCTCCTGCCGTTCGGGGTGCGGCTCCGGGCGCGCGGGGCGCTGGGAGCGGGCCGGGGGCACGGCGAAGTGCCGGGCGCCCGTGGACTCCCCCGGGGTGTCGAGGGGTTCGGTCAGGGCGTCCGGAGGGGTCCCGCGTCCCGCCTCGGGCGATGCCTCCTCGGTGGCCCGCTGACGCAGCTCCTTGGCGTACCGGCGCTCCATGGCCGACCGTCCGGACAGGAGCCGGATGGCTGTGCTGAAGCGTTCCGTCGGACGGGCCTCGTTGAGCTCGTCCTGCCTGCGGAGCCACATCGGCACCAAGTAGGCGGCCCAGGCCCCGACGATGACTGCGTAAATGAGGCCGCTGCTGCTCACACACCACACCGTAGAGGGATGGGCGCGCGGGGATACGCCAATTGAGCCGGTGTGTCGCACGATCTGGCTGATATCACCGGCTTTTTTTGTGATTTCTCAGATCGTTCGATGTTCGTTCGATGTTCTGTCAGCGATAGACAAGGGGCCGATCTCGATCGAATTCGAACGTTTATTTCATTTCTCGTGATGGGTCTGCCGGGCCCGCCGCCACCGGGCGAGCAGCCCGTCCGGGACTTCCTCCGCGGTGAGCGCGTACACGAGGTGATCGCGCCAGGCGCCGTCGATGTGGAGATAGCGCGGGCGCAGCCCCTCCTCGCGGAAACCGAGCTTTTCCACCACGCGCCGGCTCGGTCCGTTCTCCGGGCGAATGCACACCTCCATGCGGTGCATCCCGACCGCGCGGAAGCAGTGGTCGACGGCGAGCGCGACGGCGGTCGGCATCACCCCGCGCCCCGCCACCTCGCGGTCCACCCAGTACCCGACGTGGCCCGAGCACATCGAGCCCCAGGTGATCCCGGCGACCGTCAACTGGCCCACCAGGTGCCCCTGGTACTCGATGACGAACGGCAGCATGCGGCCCGCGTTGGCCTCGGCCCGCAGATGGCGGACCATCTGCCGGTAGGTGGGGCGCTGCGAGAAAGGGGCGCCGGGCGCGGGCGGCGGGATCGTCGCCTCCCAGGGCCGCAGCCAGTCGCGGTTGCGCCGGTTGACCTCGCGCCAGGCCCGCTGGTCGCGCAGCTTTATGGGGCGGAGGACCACATCGCCCTCCGCCAGCTCGACCGGCCAGGAAGGAACGTTCAGCTCGGGCTCCCCGTGGGTCTGGGGTGGTCGCCGCCGCGGATCTGGTCCACGGCGTGCCGCAGGATCCGCTCCAGGACGGCGATTCCGTCGCGTACGCCGCCGGTGGAGCCCGGCAGGTTGACGATCAGGGTGCCGCCGCCGGCCACCCCGGCCAAACCCCGTGAGAGGGCGGCGGTGGGGACCTTGGCCAGGCCCTCGGCGCGGATCGCCTCGGGGATGCCGGGCACCTCGTAGTCGATGACGGACCGGGTGACCTCGGGGGTGCGGTCGGTGGGCGAGAGGCCGGTTCCGCCGGTGGTGACGATCACGTCGTACCCGGCGGCCGCGCCGGCCCGCAGCGCCTGCTCGACGGGGTCGCCGTCGGGCACCACGAGCGGGCCGTCCACGGCGAAGCCGATCGAGGCGAGGCCGCCCGCGAGCAGCGGCCCGCCGGTGTCGGCGTACACGCCGGCGGCCGCCCGGTTGGAGGCGGTCACGACGAGCGCCGCGTACGGCGCCAGCAGTGCCTGGCCGAGGCCTTCGCCGCCGGGCGGGAAGGGCACCGCGGCCTGCGGCCCGGGCCGTCGCGGAGCCGGGGCGGGGCCCGGCTGAGGGGGCGTCACGCTCCGGCCGCCTCGGGCCGGTTCCAGTCGCCGGACTTGCCGCCGGTCTTCTCCTCGACCCGGATGTCGGTGATGACGGCCGCCTTGTCGACGGCCTTGACCATGTCGACGACGGTGAGCGCGGCCACCGACACCGCGGTCAGCGCCTCCATCTCGACGCCGGTGCGGTCGGTGGTCTTCACCGTCGCGAGGATCTCCACCGCATCGTCGGCGACCGCCAGGTCGAGCTTCACGCCGGACACCGCGAGCGGGTGGCACAGCGGAATGAGGTCGGGGGTGCGCTTGGCACCCATGATTCCGGCGATGCGGGCGGTGGCGAGCGCGTCGCCCTTGGGCACGCCCTCGCCGCGCAGGAGTTCCACGACACGCGGCGAGACGAGCACGCGGCCGCTCGCGCGGGCTGTGCGTGCGGTGACGTCCTTCTCGGAGACGTCGACCATGCGGGCCGCACCCGCCTCGTCGATGTGCGTGAGCCTGCCTTGCGTCGAACTCATTCGGTGGCGCTCCCGGTACGTCTTCTGTGGGCAGACACCGTACCCCCACCGGCCGGCGGTCAGCCGAGCAGGACCACTTCGACCTCGCTGTCGGGCTCCGCGGAGGTGGCTTCCTCGGGGATCACGATGAGGCAGTCGGCGAGCGCGAGCGCCGCGATCAGATGCGATCCCGAGCCGCCCACGGGGCGGACGGTGCCCGCCTCGGCGTCGTAGCTGCCGCGCAGGAACTGGCGCCGGTCGGCGGGCGAGGACAGCGCCTTGTCGGTCTTCAGAACGGCGCGCGCGGTGGGCCTGTTGACCTCGGGGAGGCCCATCAGGGTGCGGATCGCGGGGCGCACGAACAGCTCGAAGGAGACGTACGAGGACACCGGGTTGCCGGGCAGGGCGAGCAGCGGGGTGTGGTCGGGGCCGATCGAGCCGAAGCCCTGCGGCTTGCCGGGCTGCATCTTCAGCTTGCGGAAGTCGATGCCGCTGCCGGGCTCGTCCGCGTCGCCCACCGAGGACAGCGCCTCCTTGACGACGTCGTACGCCCCGACGCTGACGCCGCCGGTGGTGACCAGGAGGTCGGCGCGGATCAGCTGGTCGTCGATGGTGTCGCGGAGCACGGCCGCGTCGTCGGTGACCGCGCCGACCCGGTAGGCGATGGCACCCGCGTCCTTGGCGGCGGCCGCCAGGGCGAAGCTGTTGGAGTCGTAGATCTGGCCCTGGCCCAACTGCTCGCCGGGCTGCACCAGTTCACTGCCGGTGGACAGGACCACCACGCGCGGGCGCGGCCGTACGGTGACGGTGCCGCGGCCGATGGCGGCGAGCAGGCCGATCTGGGGCGGCCCGAGCACGGTGCCGGCCCGCAGCGCCAGGTCGCCGACCTGGACGTCGCTGCCGCGCGCGCGGACGTGGGCGCGGGCCTCGGCGGCGCGGTGCACCCGCACTTCGCCGCCGGCCCCTTCGGGCGCGGCGCCCGCCGGACGCATGGCGGTGGCGGCGCCGTGGCCGGCCCCGCCGTCGGTCCACTCGACGGGGACGACGGCCTCGGCGCCGGGGGGCAGCGGGGCGCCGGTCATGATCCTGGCGGCCTGGCCGGGGCCGACGGTGGGCAGTTCGCCGCTGCCGGCCGCCACGTCACCGATGACGGTGAGCACGGCGGGGAACTCCTCGCTGGCGCCCGCGACATCGGCGACGCGGACCGCGTATCCGTCCATCGAGCTGTTGTCGAAGGGCGGCAGGGCGATGGACACCGTGACGTCCTCGACCAGGACGCAGCCCTGGGCGTCGGGCAGTTGCAGATCGATGGGGGCGAGTGGACGGACCGCGGCGAGGATGTCGTCCAGGTGCTCGTCCACCGACCAGATCGTGTTGCTCACGGGGCCTACATCTCCTCGGTGACGTACCGGCGAAGCCAGGCCCTGAAGTCGGGGCCCAGGTCTTCACGTTCGCACGCCAGTCTGACAATGGCTCGGAGATAGTCTCCGCGATCGCCGGTGTCATAGCGACGGCCCTTGAAGACGACGCCGTGCACCGGGCCGCCGATCGCCTCGTCCGCGGCCATCTGCTGGAGCGCGTCGGTGAGCTGGATCTCGCCGCCGCGGCCGGGCTCGGTGGTGCGCAGCACGTCGAAGACGGCCGGGTCCAGAACGTAGCGTCCGATGACGGCGAGGTTGGAGGGGGCCTCGGCCGGCTCGGGCTTCTCGACGAGCCCGGTGACCCGTACGACGTCACTCTCGGCGGTGGTTTCGACGGCCGCGCAGCCGTAGAGGTGGATCTGCTCGGGGTCGACCTCCATGAGCGCGATCACGCTGCCGCCCTCGCTCTCCTGGATCTCCACCATCCGCGAGAGCAGCTGGTCGCGGGCGTCGATCAGGTCGTCGCCGAGGAGCACGGCGAAGGGCTGGCTGCCCACGTGCGGGGCCGCGCACAGCACCGCGTGGCCGAGGCCGCGCGGGTCCCCCTGGCGCACGTAGTGCATGGTCGCCAGGTCGCTGGACTCCTGCACCTTGGCGAGCCGGTCCGCGTCGCCCTTGCGGGTGAGCGCCGACTCCAGCTCGTAGTTCCGGTCGAAGTGGTCCTCCAGGGGACGCTTGTTGCGACCGGTGATCATCAGGACGTCCGACAGGCCCGCCGCCACCGCCTCCTCCACCACGTACTGGATGGCGGGCTTGTCCACCACCGGCAGCATCTCCTTCGGTGTGGCCTTCGTGGCCGGAAGGAACCGGGTGCCGAGCCCGGCGGCGGGGATGACAGCCTTGGTGATCCGTGGGGGCGACTGAGTCATGCGGGCACCCTATCCGCTGCGTATGTGCGGAAGATTGCCCTTCGGCGAATTCGCTCCCTTACGCACACATTTGAGGGGCCGAAGGAAATACGGTGAGTGATCACATGTCCGAAAAGGCGGCCTTGCGGCGCGGCCTCCTGGACGCCAGGAGGCGACTGTCCGGCGACGAGCTCCAGAAGGCTTCCCGCGCGCTCGCCGACCGGGCCCTGGCCCTGCCCGAACTCGCCGCCGCCGGCACGGTGGCCGCCTACGTCTCGGTGGGCGGCGAACCCGGCACCCGCGTCCTGGTCCACGCCCTGCACGCCCGGGGCGTGCGCGTCCTGCTTCCGGTGCTGCTCCCGGACAACGACCTGGACTGGGCCCCCTACACCGGCCCCGAACACCTCCTGCCCGCCGGGCGCGGGCTGCTCGAACCGGACGGCGGCCGCCTGGGCCCGGACGCCGTGACGGCCGCCGACGCGGTGCTCCTGCCCGGCCTCGCCGTGGACGCGCGCGGCATGCGCCTGGGCCGGGGCGGCGGCTCCTACGACCGGGTCCTGGCCCGCGTCGAGGCGTCCGGCAGCACACCGGCCCTGGTGGTGCTCCTCTACGCGAACGAGGTGGTCGCGCGGGTCCCGGAGGAACCGCACGACCACCCCGTGCACGCTGTCGTCACCCCCTACGGGGTGACGCGCTTTCCCGTGTGAGCGGCCGCACTGCGGCGCGCGCCGCGCGCACCGCCCGTACTACGGCGTGAGCTTCAGCGTGTCGACGGTCGAGCCGTCGACCGCCTTGCCGGAGAACGACCAGTCGAGCAGCTCGCCCTTGGCCCACTTCTCGGTCTGGTCCGAGTAGTGCGCGCTGTAGGCGTGGCCGGAGGCGCCGGTGAGGTTGATCCACTTGGACTTGTCGAAGTCCTTGAGGTTGACGATCATCCGCATCGACGGCACCCAGGTGACGCCGTAGTCGCCGCTCGCCGCGTTCCAGCCGGTGGCGTCCACCGCGGCCTCGCCGCCGCCCAGGTTCCACGGGCCCCGGTTGAGCATGTACTGCAGCACGCCCGGGCCCTCCTTGCCGAGCGTCTGGTTCTTCAGCATCAGCTGGTGCAGCCGGCCCCACGACCAGGTCGTGGTGTCCTTGCCGAGCTTGGCGGTCAGCTCCCAGCGGGCGTCCTTCATGGCCCGCGCGAGCAGCTGGTCACGGTTCGACGTGGCCTTGTCCAGACGGGTCGCGGGCGACTTCCACCAGGTGTTGTTCTGGTCGTTGAAGATCTTGCGCACGACCTCGAACCAGCGGTCGCCGCCGTCGGGCTGCGCCGAGTCGCCGTCGCGCTCGCCGCACTCCCAGACCTTCTTGTCGGGGTCGTCGACCGGGCCGGTACCGGCCGGCGGCGTCACGTACAGGCACTCGCCCTTGGGACGCAGCTCCTTGGGCAGCTTGTTGCCGAAGGCCAGCTTCAGGACGTTGCGCCACACCGAGTTGAAGTAGGCGGCGGCCGCCGAGTCGTTCTCCTGGGTGTAGTCCCAGCCTTCGAGCAGCTTCTGCGCCTCGCGCACCGAGGGGTCGGACACGTCGATCTTCAGCAGGGCGGGCGTCAGGAGCGCGGCGATCTCGCTGCTGTTGTCCATCTGCATCTTCTGCATGTCCTCGGTGGAGATCTTCCCGCCACCCTTGATCTTCGACTCGATGAGGTCGTTGATCCGCTGGCTGCGGGTGCCGTAGCCCCAGTCCTTGGTGAGCAGGTACGGGTACTTCTTCTCGTCGATCACGGCCTGGTTGGCGGTGACGATGAAGCCCCGCTTGGGGTCGTACTCGTAGGGCAGCGCCTCGAAGGGGATGTACTTCTTCCACGTGTACTTGGAGTCCCAGCCCGGGGCCGGCATGGTGCCGTCGACGCCGTCCGCGCGCATCGGGATCCGGCCGGGCGCCTGGTAGCCGATGTGGCCCTTGGTGTCGGCGTAGATCAGGTTCTGCGAGGGGACCTCGAAGTCCTTGGCGGCGGCCCGGAAGGACTTGAAGTCGCTCGCCTTGTCGAGCGCGAACACGGCGTCCATGGACTTGCCGGGCTCGAGCGCCGTCCACTTCAGGGCGACCGCGTAGCCGGAACCCCGGTCCGGGGCGGCCGAGTTGACGGGCGCCTTCTGGCCGACCTTGCCCAGCTCGTCGTCGCGGTCGGAGACCAGGGGGCCGTTGTTGGTCTCGCGGATCGTGATGGTCTTGCTGGCCCCTCCGGCCACCTTGATGACCTCCTCGCGGGTGGCGAGGGGCTTCTCCTCGTTGTCGTAGAGGTAGTTGGAGCCGGAGATCTTCTCCAGGTACAGGTCGGTCACGTCGGCACCGAGGTTGGTGAACCCCCAGGAGACGTCCTGGTTGTGGCCGATGATCACGCCCGGCATGCCGGAGAAGGTGTAGCCCGCCATGTCGTAGCCGCACGTGCTGGACACCGTCCGGCAGTGCAGGCCCATCTGGTACCAGAGCGAGGGCATCATCGGCGCGAGGTGCGGGTCGTTGGCCAGCAGCGGCATGCCGGTCGTCGTGTACTGGCCCGACACCACCCAGGAGTTGGAGCCGATACCGCTGCCGTTCGGGCCGAGCAGCGAGGGGATCTTGTCGAGGGTGTCGGACAGCGCGCCGAGCTGGCTCTGCATGCCCTGCAGCGCGCCCTGCGCGGTGTTCGAGGTCCCGTCGGAGGCGCTGGAGGCCCGGTTGGGGTCGAACTTCCCCGACGCCTTGCTGTACGAGCCCTCGTCGACGATGGGGCGGTGGGTGGCGGCGGGATAGGCCGGGTACAGGTCCTTGATCTGCTGCGGGCTGAGCCGGCTCGTCATCAGGGAGCGGTCGATCTCGTCCTGCATGTTGCCGCGCAGGTCCCAGGCCATCGCCTTGAGCCAGGCCACGGAGTCGACCGGCGACCAGGCCTCGGGCTTGTAGTCGTTGGTGAGGTTGAGCGCCGCGTACTCGACGGAGATGTCCTTGCCGTCCTTGCCCTTGAGATACGCGTTCACCCCCGCCGAGTACGCCTGGAGGTACTTCTTCGTCGCGGGCGACAGCTTGGTGTCGTACTCCTTCTGCGCCACCCTGTGCCAGCCCAGCGTGCGCAGGAAGGCGTCGGTGTCGACCTGACCGCTGCCGAACATCTCCGAGAGCCGGCCCGAGGTCATGTGCCGGCGGACGTCCATCTCGTAGAACCGGTCCTGCGCCTGGACGTAGCCCTGGGCCATGAACAGGTCGGCGTCGCTGTCGGCGTAGATCTGCGGGACGCCGTAGTCGTCGCGCTTGACCTCGACCTGGCCGGTGAGGCCGGGGAGCTTGATGGTGCCGGTCGTCTGCGGGAAGGAGGCGCGCACGGTACTGACTCCCCAGTACGCGCCGTAGGCGACGCCCGCGACCAGCGCCAGCACCAGGACGAGGACGAACAGCCTCAGGCGGCGTCCCCTCTTCCTGCTCGTCTTGCCGGCCGTCGTACCGGCGGAAGGGGCGGTTGTGGTGGCGGGCATCGCTGTCCTTCGAGGGGCAGGGTGGTCCAGGAGTGCTGGGAGCAACCATAGGCGCAGCCGCTGAGAGCCCCGGACGCGGTGTCTTCGTTCACATACCGGGACGCCATCCACAGGAGCTCTCGCGTAAAGAAAGCGTCAAAGATTAGGTAAGGTAACGAAGTACCTTGGGCGCCGGAACGATTCACCTGGTGCGCCCCAGGAGTCCCCGGATGCGCACCAGGCGCTTGGGGATGCACGATTTTCAGGGGGTGCCTGGCGGCGCCTGAGGGGAAGGATCGGCCACTGACTGTCCACCAGCTCAACGAACTCCTGCTCATCTGCTCGCTCGTCCTGCTCATCGCCGTCGCGGCGGTGCGCATCTCCTCCCGCAGCGGGCTCCCCAGCCTGCTCCTGTATCTCGGCATCGGGATCGCCATCGGGCAGGACGGCATCTTCAACGTCACGTTCAACGACGCCGAACTGACGCAGGTGATCGGCTATGCCGCACTCGTGGTGATCCTGGCCGAGGGCGGCCTGGGCACGAAGTGGAAGGAGATCAAACCGGCGTTGCCGGCGGCCGTGGTGCTGTCGCTCGTCGGCGTCGCGGTGAGCGTGGGCGTCACCGCGGCGGGGGCGCACTATCTGGTGGGCCTGGAGTGGCGGCAGGCACTGATCATCGGCGCGGTGGTGTCGTCCACCGACGCGGCCGCCGTCTTCTCGGTCCTGCGCAAGGTGCCGCTGCCCTCGCGCATCACCGGTGTCCTGGAGGCCGAGTCCGGCTTCAACGACGCCCCCGTGGTCATCCTGGTCGTCGCCTTCTCGACGCCGGGGCCGGTCGACTCCTGGTACCTGCTCGTCGGGAAGATAGCCCTGGAGCTGGCCATCGGCGCCTCCATCGGGCTCGCGGTGGGCTGGCTCGGATCGTACGGACTGCGTCATGTGGCGCTGCCCGCCTCCGGCCTCTACCCGATCGCGGTGATGGCGATCGCCGTGTCCGCCTACGCGGCCGGCGCGATGGCCCACGGCTCCGGATTCCTCGCGGTCTACCTCGCCGCCATGGTCCTCGGCAACGCCAAGCTGCCGCACTGGCCGGCCACCCGCGGCTTCGCGGACGGGCTCGGCTGGATCGCCCAGATCGGCATGTTCGTCCTGCTCGGCCTGCTGGTCACCCCGCACAACCTGGCCGCCGACTTCTGGCCGGCCGTGATCATCGGCCTGGTCCTGACCATGGTGGCGCGGCCGCTGGAAGTACTGCTCAGCCTGCTGCCGTTCCGCATGCCGTGGCAGGAGAAGGCCCTGATGTCCTGGGCGGGCCTGCGCGGCGCCGTGCCCATCATCCTCGCCACCATCCCCATGGTCTCCGGGGTCGACGGCAGCGAGAAGGTCTTCAACATCGTCTTCATCCTGGTCGTCGTCTACACCCTGATCCAGGGCCCGACGCTGCCGTGGCTGGCCCGCAAGCTCCAGCTCTCGGACTCGGACGAGGCCGCCGACCTCGGCGTCGAATCGGCGCCCCTGGAGCGGCTGCGCGGCCACCTGCTGTCCGTGGCGATCCCGCCGAAGTCGCGGATGCACGGCGTCGAGGTGCACGAGCTGAGGCTGCCGCCGGGCGCGGCCGTCACCCTGGTCGTACGCGACGGCAAGAGCTTCGTGCCGGGGCCCACCACGGTGCTGCGCCAGGGCGACGAGCTCCTGGTGGTCGCCACCGATCCGGTACGGGACGCGGCCGAGTCCCGGCTGCGCGCGGTCGGCCAGGGCGGCAAGCTCGCGGGCTGGCTGGGCACCGGCGGCCCGGGCGAACCCGCCAAGAGCGCGAAACAGAACGCGAAGCCCACGAAGAACGCGAAGCCCAGGCGAACGCCGCATTAAGACGCGTGTCGCCGTGTTAAACCGCGTGACGGCCGAATAAACAGAGGCCGAAACTTGGCACTCCGTGCGGAATCGTAGGCACGGAGTGCCAGGACTCTGTATCATGAAGGCACACCACTGATCGACCAACTCTGCCTGACGCAGAGCTGGCGCGACCGTATGGCGGTCGGGGGCTCCCCGCAGCACCCCCGGCATCTACCGCAGTTCCGCGCAAGAGGACAGCTCTCGGCAACGCCCGCACCCACAGATCTGTGCATGGGGCGCGCTACCAGGCGGCAGAAAGGCAAGGGGCCGTGGCATCCACGGTCACTTCTGACAAGCGGCCCGGTTACGGGCAGCTTCTGCGCACACCCGGCGCACTGTCCTTCCTCCTGCCCGGCTTCGCCGCCCGGCAGCCCTTCGCGATGCTCACCATCGGCATCCTGCTCCTGGTCCAGCACACGACCGGCTCCTACGGCGGCGCCGGCGCGGTGGCCGCCTTCACGGGCGTGTCCATGGCGCTCTTCGCCCCGCAGAGCGGCAAGCTCGCCGACCGCTTCGGCCAGCGCGCCGTGCTGGTGCCCGGCGTCCTGGTCCACGCGGCCTCGGTGTCGGCGCTGACCGCGCTCGCGCTGGCCGGCGCGCCCCTGTGGGCCCTGTTCATCGCCGCCGTACCCACCGGCGCCTCGGTCCCGCAGGTCGGGCCCATGGTGCGGGCCCGCTGGGCGAGCAAGCTCGACGGGTCGCCCCTGATGGCGACCGCCGCCGCCTTCGAGTCCGTGACGGACGAGTTCACCTTCGTCATCGGCCCGGTCCTCGCCACCGCCCTGTGCACCGGCGTGCACCCGGCGGCCGGCCTGATCGCCGAGGCCTCCCTGACCCTGGTCGGCGGTCTGCTGTTCGCGGCCCGGCGCGCCACCCAGCCGCCGGTGCGCAGCGCCGCCGAGCTGGAGCAGGCCGAGCACACCTCCGCGCTGTCCATCCCGGGCGTACGCGTCCTGGCGATGGCCTTCCTCGGCATCGGCGCGGTCTTCGGCGGCATGCAGGTCTCGCTCACCGCGTTCGCCGAGGAGATCGGCAACCCCGGTATCAACGGCGTCCTCTACGGCATCTTCGCCGCCGGGAACATGCTGGCGGGCATCGCCTGCGGCGCCATCGCCTGGAAGTCCGCGCCCCGCACCCGGCTGATCGCCGGCTACGCGGCGCTGACGCTCGCGGCCTCCGGCCTGTGGGCGGCGCACTCCGCGCTGCTGCTCGGCGGCCTCGGCCTGATCGTCGGCCTGTGCATCGCGCCCGCGCTGATCACCGGCTACACCCTCGTCGAGTCGCTGGTCCCGTCGACCTCGCGCACCGAGGCGTTCACCTGGCTGACGGGCGCGGTCGCGCTCGGCCAGGCCGCCGCCGTCACGGTGGCCGGACGCCTGACCGACGCCCATGGTTCGACCGCCGGTTTCCTGGTGCCGATGGCGGGCACCGCGCTGGCCCTGGTGACCCTGCTCGCGCTGCGTTCGCGGCTCGCTCCGCGCCCGGCGGCACGTACCGTGGCGCGTGGCGTCGGTCACCGTGTCCCCGTCACGGTGGACTGATCCCGGGGAATACGTCACTATGGACCGTCGTTAGCACTCATCGAGTGAGAGTGCCAGGAGGAAGACAAGTGCCGACCTACCAGTACCAGTGCACCGAGTGCGGCGAGGGCCTCGAGGCGGTGCAGAAGTTCACCGATGACGCCCTGACCGTGTGCCCGAACTGCGAAGGACGCCTGAAGAAGGTGTTCTCGGCGGTCGGCATCGTCTTCAAGGGCTCCGGCTTCTACCGCAATGACAGCCGCGGCGCGTCGTCGAGCAGCTCGCCCGCGTCGTCCTCGGCGTCGAAGACCCCGGCCTCGTCGGGTTCCGACTCGAAGCCGGCCGCCTCGACATCGAGCTCCGGCTCGTCCTCGTCGAGCGCGAGCCCGGCCGCCTGACCCAGCCTTCACGTGAGAACCCCCGCCGTACTACGGCGGGGGTTCTCGCGTTCACGCCCCCGGTTAGTGTGACCGCCATGGTTAACGCAGAGATCGGCGTCATCGGCGGCTCGGGGTTCTACTCGTTCCTGGAGGACGTCACCGAAGTCCAGGTCGACACCCCCTACGGCTCCCCCAGCGACTCGCTCTTCCTCGGCGAGATCGCCGGCCGGCGAGTGGCCTTCCTGCCCCGCCACGGCCGCGGCCACCACCTGCCCCCGCACCGCATCAACTACCGCGCCAACCTGTGGGCGCTGCGCTCGGTCGGGGTGCGCCAGGTGCTCGGACCGTGCGCGGTCGGCGGCCTGCGCGAGGAGTACGGGCCGGGCACGCTGCTCGTACCGGACCAGCTGGTCGACCGTACGAAGGCGCGCGTCCAGACCTTCTTCGACGGACTGCCCCTGCCGGACGGCACCGTCCCCAACGTCGTGCACACCACGTTCGCCGACCCGTACTGCCCCAGCGGCCGCGAGGCGGCGCTCGGCGCGGCCGCCGGACGCGGCTGGCAGGCCGTGGACGGCGGCACCATGGTCGTCATCGAGGGGCCCCGCTTCTCCACCCGCGCCGAGTCGAAGTGGCATGCGGCGATGGGCTGGTCGGTGGTCGGCATGACCGGACACCCCGAGGCCGTACTCGCCCGCGAACTGGGGCTCTGCTACACGTCGTTGAGCCTGGTCACCGACCTCGACGCGGGCGCGGAGACCGGCGAGGGCGTCTCGCACACCGAGGTCCTGAAGGTGTTCGGCGAGAACGTGGCGCGTCTGCGCGAGGTGCTCTTCGACGCGGTCGGCGCCCTGCCGGCCACCGAGGACCGCGACTGCCTGTGCACCCACGCGCACGACGGCTGGGAGCTCGGCATCGAACTGCCGTGAGCGGCCGCCGCCGAAGGGGACGAGCCGCGGATTCCCCTGCCTGAACTCCCCTTCCAGGTGAGCGAGTTGTCGGCGGCCAGGCGCGGCGGGCCCGCGAACCCGACGCGAGGGGACGCTCCCGACCGGGCGGGGATCCGAACTCCCCTTCCGAGTGAGCGAGTTGTCCACAAGCGGGGCCTCGTCCACAGGCCCCGGCGAAATCCCTCGGGCTGGGGGATCGTGAGGAGCGTCCGAAGCACAGGCTCTCCACGATCGGCAGTGGTCACCATGTCCGCAGGTCCCGCAGCATCCTCGTCCCCCGCTCCCCGCCCCCGCCCGTTCCTGCCTCCCGTGCCCGCACCCGAGCCCGGCGGCGTGCCGTTCTTCCCGCCGCTGCGGGTGCGGGGCGGGCGGAACGCACTGCGCCGCGCGCTGCGCAGGCGACGGCGTGCCGTGGCCGCGGGGCTCGCGGTCACGGCCGCGGCCCTCGCGGTGTCCAGCCCCCAGGCGGCCGAGCGCACGCACCCGGCCGCGGCTCCGGCACCCCGCGAGCGCGGGCCCGCCCGGGCGGCTCCGGTGGTGTCCGCGCCGGTACGGATCGCCGACGCGGAGACCGTGCGGCTGCTGAGGCCCGGCGATGTGGTCGACGTGATCGCCTCCGCCAACGCGCCGTCGCCGGGCGGCGGCGAGGCCCGCGTGCTGGCAACGGGCGCCAGGGTCACGCGAGTTCCGGGCCGGCCCGGCGCACCGCCGGAGGCCGGAGCGCTCGTCGTCCTCGCCGTGCCGCGCGAGACCGCGCGGGTGCTGGTCGGCGCCGGCCCCTCGGCCCGGCTGGCGGTGACGCTGTGCTGATTCGCACGGGCGAACGGTCAAGTCACCAGTTCGCGTGCATGGATTGGACAGCGCGACCCTGCCCTGTCCAAGGTGGCGCAGGAGTTTGCCCCACCCCCTGCACCTGCGAAGAAAGGCTCATTGGTGAGCGAGGAGAAGACAGGCGTACTGGCCGGCTTCAAGGCCTTCCTGATGCGCGGGAACGTGATCGACCTGGCCGTCGCCGTGGTGATCGGCGCCGCGTTCACCAACATCGTGAACTCGATCGTGAAGGGCGTGATCAACCCTCTGGTCGGCGCGCTCGGCACGAAGGACCTGGACCACTACAGCTCCTGCTTCAAGGCCCCCTGCACCGGCGACTCGGGCATCCAGATCCTGTGGGGCGGGGTGCTCAGCGCCCTGCTGAGCTTCCTCGTCACCGCCGCGGTCGTGTACTTCCTGATGGTGCTGCCCATGGCCAAGTACCTGGCACGGCGGGCCCAGCAGCAAGGGGTGAAGGAGACGATGGAGGTCAGCGAGCTGGAGGTGCTCAAGGAGATCCGGGACACCCTGGTCGCCCAGCGCGGCGGCCCCGGCACGGGCACCGGTCCGGCCACGGGTGCCGGCCCGGGCTCCGGTCCCGGCACCGGTCCCGGCGTGGAGTTCTAGTACCGGCTCCGCCGGCTCAGATGTGGTGCGGCGGCTTCTCGTCGAGGAAGCGCGCGAGGTCCGCGGCGCTGCCCGAGGACACGGGCCGCTCGCCCCACCCGCGGTCGGTGTCGTCCGCCGACTGCTGGTCCAGCGGGTCGTCGAAGACCAGCCTCGGCTTGGGCCTCGGCTGCTCCTTGGGCGCTGATTCCCGGTCACGCGGGCCGGGGGCGGGGGCGGTGCTCATGCCTCAAGGGTACGGCGGGCGGCGGGAGCGGACGTGGGCCGGCCGGGGAGCCCGCGACCGGCGGGCCCGCGCCGGGCGCCGGGCCCGCCGCCTTCGGCGGCCCTGCGAGCAGCGGGGCCCGCACCGGCTCCCCCGCCTTCACTCGCACCGGCTCCCCCGCCTTCAGCGGTCCTTCGGATCGAGCGCCCAGAGGCCCAGAACCACCAGGAACGACAGACACAGGAAGCCCGCACCCCACCAGGCGGTGCCGGTGTTGCCCCGCATCCACTCGTTGACCACCACCGTCAGTCCCCACAGCTGGCCGATGACCACGGTGATCGCGAGCGTGAGGCGGGCCGTCAGCTTCGAGGAACGCTCCGGCTCCTGCTCGGTGCCCGCGCCCGGGCCGGGCCCGGTGTGCCGGGTCCGGGGGTCCCCGTAGCCGCTGGTCGCGCGGATCTGCGGGTAACGCTCGCGGACCGGCCGGTTCAGCCGGCGCTGCGCGGAGCCGGGGGTGTACGCGGGCCGAGGGGGGAGCGTGAGGTCCTCGCCCGGGCCGGAGTGCCCACCGGGTCCTGGCAGGCCGTCGGGGCCGGGCGAGCCACCGAAGCCCCCGTGCCCGTCGGGACCGCCGGGGCCGGGCCCGCCATGAGGTCCGGGCAGGCCGTCGGGGCCGGAGGGTGCGCCGCCATCGGGGCTCATGTCCGCTCGCTCCTCTCGACCGCCTTGGCATTCGCGGCAGGGCAGCCCAGGCGGGCCGCCATGTCGGGCCGCTTGTCGGCGAACTCCCGGCACATGGCGTCCTTGTCGCTCTCGCCCGAGCGCGCCGAGGCCACCGCCCAGACGGCCCCGTCGGCCTCCTCGACCAGGAGCACCTTCGGCAGCGGACGCGGCGGCGGCCCCGCGGTCACCTCCCCCGTACGGGCGTCGAAGACCCCCTCGTGGCAGGGGCAGTAGAGCTCGCCCTCGGTGCCGCGGTCCTCGCGCCACAGCACCCCGCAGGCCAGATGCGTACAGACGGCGGAGTAGCCGACGAGGGTGCCGTCCTTGAGGCGGACGGCGACCGCGCGGTCGTCCTCGCCGGGGAAGCGGAAGGCCACGGACTCGCCGGGGGCGAGCACCGGCGCCACCCGCTTGGCGTCGGGCGGGCCGTCGCTGTCGCCGTGCCGGTGCAGCACCCCCCCGGCCACGGCGAGACCGCCGACCGCCAGTCCCCCCGAGACGGTGGCGACGATCCGCAGATAGTCGCGGCGGGTGGTGAGGGAATCGGCGGCGATGCGGTCGTGGAGGGCGGCCTGGGCGGGGTCGGCGCCCGGGTCGGGGGCGGCGGGGGACTGGTCGGTGACGCTCATCGCGTGACGTCCTTCCCGTTGACCTCGACGATCGGGAGCCCCCCGGGCACCGGCCACTGGACCTTGTCGGCGGGCACCACCATGGCCACGCCGGTGGAGACGACGACATCGCCGAACGTGAAGGAGTCGGCGACCTGGACCCCGGGACGCTCGGCGCGCAGCTCCTCGACGGTCCCGTAGAACAGCGCGCCGGTCGGGCAGACCGTGGCGCACATCGGGGCCAGACCGTAGGCGGTGCGGTCGTAGCAGAGGTTGCACTTCATCTGCAGCTTCGCCTGGAGGTCGATCTTCGGTACGCCGAAGGGGCAGGCGTTGACGCAGTTCGCGCAGCCGATGCAGCGGGTGGTGTCGGCCTGCTGCACCACCCCGTCCGCGGTCACCAGGATCGCGTCGGCGGGACACACCTCGGCGCACGGCGCGACCGGGTCCTCGCAGTGCATACAGACGGTCGGAAGGGAGGCGACGGAATGACCCTCGTCGGGATAGTCGAGATGGATCATGGACTTGCCGCGGTGCGAGTCGCACTCGCGGCAGGCCGACACACAGGCCTGGCAGCCGATGCAGCGCCCCGGGTCGATGAAGATCGTTCTGCCCATCATGGCGGACGTCAGCTCCTCTCCGCGGTGCCACGGCCCTGCGGGGACGTGGGCGGCAGGGGGTCGGTGCGCGACACCTGGGTCGCCGGATACGCCACGTGCCCCGGCGCCGTCGGCGGCGCCGGCACCTCGTCGATCCGCTCGGCGGCCTCGATGCGGCAGGCGCACACCTTGTACTCGGGGATCTTGGAACGGGGATCGAGGGCGTCGATGGTGAGCGCGTTGGCGGCCGTCGGAACGGGCCAGTGGTACGGAATGAACACGGTGTCGGGCCGGATGGCCTCGGTGACCAGGGCGGGAAAGACCTCACTGCCGCGCCGGGTCACCACCCGCACCGGATCGCCGTTGCGGAAGCCGTGCGACGGGTGGACCTCCACCCACGGGCGCGGGGTCTGCTCGACGAGCGCGCCGAGCCGGCGGGTCTGGTTGCCGGACAGGAAGTGCGCCACCGTACGGCCCGTGGTCAGCGACATCGGGTGCTCTTCGTCGTACGGGTCCATCGGCGGATGCCACTCCACGACCTGCATATGGATCTTGCCGTCCGGGTGCGAGGTCTTGCCGCCCTCGAAGAGGCGGGGCGTGCCCGGATGGTCGGTGGAGGGGCAGGGCCAGGCGATACCGCCGGTCTCCTCCAGACGCTCGTAGGTGATCCCGTAGTAGTCGTTGACCGTCCCGGCGGACGCGACGCGCAGCTCCTCGAACACCTCGCGGGAGCCCGGATAGGCGAACTTGTCTCCCACGCCCAGGCGTTGGGCCAGCTGGCACATCACCCAGGTGTCGGTGCGCACACCGGGGGGCGGGTCCTGTGCCTTGTTGTGCTTGACCACCCTCGCCTCGGCGTTGGCCATCACACCCTCGTCCTCGGCCCAGGTGGTGACGGGGAAGACGACGTGGGCGTTGGCCGCGGTCTCGGAAAGGAAGAAATCGAATTGAGCGTGGAACTCCAGAGTGTCGTAACCGTTCTTGACCGTCGCGTAGTTGGGCAGCGAGACGAACGGGTTGTTGCAGATGCCGATCAGGCCGCGGATCTCCTGGCGCTGCATCTGCCAGACCATTTCCATCATCGAGGTCCCGGCGGGCGGGAGTTCGGTCTCCTCGATCCCCCAGATCTCGCAGATCTGCCGGCGGTGTTCCGGATTCGAGATGGAACGGCCGCCGGGCAGCAGATCGGACTTCTGCCCGTGCTCGCGCCCGCCCTGCCCGTTGCCCTGGCCGGTGATGGTGCCGTAACCGGCGCCGGGCTTGCCGAGATGGCCGGTCGCCGTGCACAGGTTGATGACGGTCAGACAGTTCTCGACGCCCTGCGAGTGGTGCTCGATCCCCCGCGCGTGCCAGGCCATCGCCCGATCGGCGCCCGCGAACGCCCGGGCCACCTGGACGACCTGCGAGGCGGGAATCCCGCAGATGTCGGCGGCCGTCTCGGGCGTGCACTCGGCGACGGCGGCGCGCACCTCGTCCCAGCCGGTGGTGTGCGCGGCGACGAACTCCTCGTCGACGAGGTTCTCCTTGATGACGACGTGCAGTACGGCGTTGAAGAAGGCCGCGTCGGTGCCGGGGCGCAGGGCGACATGGATGTCGGCGGTACGCGCGATCGCCGTCTCGCGCGGATCGACCACGATGAGGCTGGCCCCGCGGTCCCGCGCACCCCACAGGTACTGGGTCATGACGGGGAAGCACTCCCCCACGTTCGACCCGGCGATCAGCAGGCAGTCGGTGAGCAGGATGTCGGAGAACGGATTGCCCGCCCGGTCGATGCCGAAGGCCAGCTTGTTGGCGCCGGCCGCGGACACCATGCACAGACGCCCGTTGTAGTCGACGTGCCGCGTCCTGAGCGCGACCCGGCCGAACTTGCCGACCAGGTACGTCTTCTCGGAGAACAGGCTCGCCCCGCCGAGCAGCCCGAAGGCGTCATTGCCGTGGGCGGCCTGGATGCGGCGGATCTCGGCGACCGTGAAGTCGAGCGCCTCCTCCCAGGAGGCCTCGCGGAACGGCTCGTCGCGGGAGCGGCGCATCAGCGGCGCGGTCAGCCGGTCGGGGTGGTTGACCTGCTGGTAGGCGTTGATGCCCTTGGGGCACAGCCGCATCCGGTTGATGTCGTGGTTGCGTGGCTCGACCCCGAACACCTTGCCCGCCCGGTCGACCCTCAGATACATGCCGCACTGCACCCCGCAGAAGCAGCAGTGGGTGGGCACCAGGGTCTCGCCGTTCTGGTCGGCGTGCCACTGGTCGGCGGGGATGCCGCCCGCGTCCCGGAAGTTGCGGGTGCCGGGGGGCGCGATCGAAGGGTCCAGCGGAATGGGCCGGCTGCTCACTTGAAGCCCTTCTTGACGTGGCTGAGGTAGGCGGTGCCGCGCAGCACCCGCTTGCAGCGCGGGCAGTACTGGGCCCAGGCGTCGAAGTCGAGCTTCAGATCGCGCATGGTGCCGCGCAGGTTCTCGACGTAAGGGGCGGTGTCGATGGGCTCACCGCAGCGCTTGCACGCGAAGACCTGCTCGTCCTGGCGGGTCGTGTACTTGAACAGCTGCATGCCGACCGCGGCCGGCCGCTGCACGATGTGGAAGAACTTCCCGAACGGGATGTAGATGAGCGTGAACACCACGGACACCATGTGCAGGATCGCCAGGAACTCGTAGCCGCCGCCGTGCAGGAAGATCGACGAGAAGGTGAGGAGGAGCCCGGTCACGGAGATGACGATCAGCGCGATCAGCGGGACGAGGTCGTAGCCGAAGCGCTGGCCGGTGATGGCGCCGCGGTCCTTCATCCGCCGCCACAGGAAGTACGAGGCCCCGGGGATCACCAGGACGGCGGCGATGTCCAGGCCGTGGAACATCAGCCAGCCGACCAGGCTCAGCGCGTCGAACCCGAGGATCTTGAACCCCCAGATCCGCATCTCGTACCCGGGGCCCGAGCCGGACCCGGAGGTGAAGGTGAACCAGCCCCAGGTCAGCGGGAACGTGATCGCGGCGGCCAGGATGCAGCCCCAGAAGATCAGCTGGTGGGCGGCCCAGCGGGCGTGCGAGCGGGCGCCGAGGAACTTCTGGAAGCCCAGATAGGTGGCGATCATCTTCGGCAGGGCGGTGGGCGCCTTGCGGAAGTTGGCGACCGAGAAGAGGCTGCGCCAGCCCTGCTTGAACAGGCGGCGCGCGCCCGGAGAGGAGATCCACACGGTGTAGCGGTAGGCGACGCCGAAGGCCAGGAAGACGGTGGCGACCGCGTACGGAAGGAGCGCGGAGTCGAAGTCCTTCAGCAGCCGGCTGCCGAACACGATGGCCAGGATGAGCAGCACGGACACGGCCGCACCGGCCAGCGTCGCGCGCAGCGCCACGGAACGCGGGGCGCGCGCGGCGGCGACGGCAGGCGCCGGTGGCGGCGCGCCCGGGGAGGACGCGTCCGGGGAGGACGCGTCCGGGGAGGACGCGTCCGGAAGTGCGGCGGGAGGCGCGGGTGGCTCGGTCACCTCCTCACGGTAGGGACAGGGAGGGGGGAACCACCTGTTTTAGGGATCAACAGGGTGATTCGGCTCAGTCCGTACCGATCTGGCCCAATCGCGACGGCGTTCCGACTCAGATCGCGGTCAGGCCGTGCGAGGTGAAGATGTCGCGGGCGGCTGTCAGCGCCTCCGGAGCCGGTGACGGGGTGTCGTGCAGGGTGAAGTTCATGTCGAGGGCCTCCCACTTGCTCTCGCCCAGCTTGTGGAAGGGCAGGACGTCGACGCGGGACACGTTGCCGAGGGAGGCGGCGAAGGAGGCGACGCCGTCGATGTTGGCGGGGTCGTCGGTCAGGCCCGGCACGAGAACGAAACGGATGTGGACCTCCTTGCCGAGTTCCGCGAGACGGCGGGCGAAGTCCAGCGTCGGCTGCAACGGCCGGCCCGTCACCTTCCGGTACGTCTCGGTGTCCCAGGACTTGATGTCGAGGAGGACCAGGTCGACATCGCGCAGCAGCGCGTCGGTGGCCCGGGCGCCGAGGAAACCGGAGGTGTCGAGGGCGGTGTGCAGGCCCAGGTCGTGCTTGTAGCGGTGCAGCAGTTCGCCGGCGAAGACGGGCTGGAGCAGCGGTTCGCCGCCGCTGACGGTGGCGCCGCCGCCCGCCGCCCGGATGAACGTCGTGTACTTGGCGGCCTCGGCGACCACGTCGTCCGCGGTGGTGCGCTTGCCGTTGCGCATCCGCCAGGTGTCGGGGTTGTGGCAGTACAGGCAGGTCAGCGGGCAGCCCGAGAGGAAGGTGACGAAGCGCGTGCCCGGGCCGTCGACGCCGGTCGACAGGTCCCAGGAGTGCACCGAGCCGACGATCGGCCGGCGGGTGGCCGCCCCGGCGGGCGTGGTGGCGTCCTCGTCGCAGCCGAAACGGGCCGGCCGGCCGACGGGAATCTCCGGGCTGAGCAGAACGGCCATGGCAGGACCTTCCTGAGCTGGGACTGATGGGGAGGGGCGGGGTGGGTGGGGTGGGGTGGGGGCGGGGCGGGTGGGCGAGGGGGGTGGGGGGGGAGGGGGACCCCCCCCCCCCCCCCCCCCCCCCCCAAAACCCCCCCGGGAGCAGCCGGTGTGGTGCGGGCCGTGGGGGTTTGGGGGGGGGGGGGGGCACTTTTGAACGCGGGGCGGGAACCCCGGTGGGGAGGG
>NZ_JBIATV010000016.1:0-260184 GCF_042892175.1 Streptomyces sp. NPDC001828 | reverse complement strand
CCGGAAGCTAAGCCTTTCAGCGCCGATGGTACTGCAGGGGGGACCCTGTGGGAGAGTAGGACGCCGCCGAACAAATTTTAGGGGAAAGCCCCGCATCATGATCTGTAGAAATACGGATCACGGTGCGGGGCTTTTTCGCGTTGTGGCAGTATCTGCCCATGGAAATGGAACGTCCCTCGCACCACGTCATACGTCCCGTGCGTGCCGACGAGTGGCGCAAGGTGAAGGAGCTCCGGCTCGCTTCCCTTGCCGATCCGGCCGCGCCGGTCGCCTTCCTCGACACGTTGGAGAGCGCCTCCGCGCAGCCCGATGAGTTCTGGCAGCAGCGGGCGAAGAACGCGCAGAGCCCGTCCGTGCGGCAGTTCGTCGCCGAGGGGCCGGACGGTGAATGGGCCGGCAACGTCGTGGTGCTGATCGAGGCCGAGGGTGCCGACGATGTCTTCGGGAACAGGATCGCCTCGCCCCAGGCGCACATCGTGGGCGTCTTCGTACGGCCGGAATTCCGTGGGATCGGGCTGACCGAGCGGCTCTTCGCGGCCGCGCTGGAGTGGGCCTGGGCGCTGGAGGACCCGCGGGTGAACCGGGTCCGCCTCCTTGTGCACGAGAACAACCCGCGCGCTCGGGGCTTCTACCGGAAGGCCGGCTTCGTACTCACCGGGTTCACGGCGCAGCTGACCGATGACGGGTGCCATGACCTCGAGATGGAGATCGTGCGGCCGTAGCGGCCGAGAGCGGCGACTACGTCAGGGCCTCGGTCCAGCGGGCCCGGGCCTGTTCGGGGGAGCGGAGCAGGACCAGGAGCGGGAGTCCCTGGTCCTGACCGGTCGACAGCAGCTCCGGTAGCCGGGGAAGCGGAGCCACGGCCGCGACGTCGTCAAGGACGAGCGTCATTGGTGGGTCGAGGCGACCGTCAGATGACCGTTCGGCCATGCGGCGGCCGCGCTCGACCACGTCTGCGGCGAGTGCCGTGAGGAGCGGCATCGCGGCGGGGTCGGACCGGGGGTCCTCGATCGCTTCGCCCACCACATAAAGAGTGCCCCCCTCGTTCACAAATGATTCCAGAGCGAGCGAATCCGCTCGGTTCGGTGTGCAGGCCTCGCGGATGTGGATCGAGGAGAGGCAGGTCAGGGCTCGGGCCGTCAACTGCTGGGCGATTTCCCGGCGTTCGGGGTAGCCCGTGAGTGCCGACTCCAGGAGTCCCGCGCTGCCGCTCTGTGCCTTGGGGTGGGTGCGGAGGATGCGTACGGCCTCGTGGGCGGCCGTTCCCTGGGCCCAGCGGTGCAACTGTTTCGTCGCCCTGCCGTCGCGGCTCTCCAGGGCGGCGGCGTGCAGCCAGCAGCGCAGCAAGGTCTCCGCGGTGTCTGCCATGGCGGCGTCCATACGGGCCTGGGGGCGTACGGGGGCGAGGAGGGCGGCCGCCCTCGCGGCGGCGGTGTCCGCGTCTTCGCAGCCGGCGGTGGGGGACCAGTGGAGTCTGGCGGGGGTGTCGCAGCGGTGGGTCGGGTCGTAGACGTGTACGGGGCCGAGCTTGGCCCGGGCGTCCTTGGTCTCTGCCCACAGCGTGGGGTCCGAGGTGACGACGAGGGCTGCGCCCTCTGCGTCCTGGATGGCCTGTAGGGCGCGGGGCCTTCGGGAGTCCGGGGGGCCGAAGTGGAGGCGGGGGGTTGGCTGTTCGGGCCGGGGGGTGGGGAACTGTTCCACCCCGTTCCGCGTGGTGGGGGTTCCGGCTCCCCATGCGGGGTGGGCGGGTTCGGGGATGACGGGCACTGCCGGCGCGGGGGCGGGGTCCAGCGGGTGCTCGGGGCCGGGGGCCAGTTGGCCGTCGGGGCCCGGGGCGGGCGCCAGTTGCTGCGCGGGGTCGGCCGCGGGAATCGGGGTTCCGGCGAGCGGCGTTCGCTGCGCCCACCCCTCCCCAAGGTCTCGGCTCCGCTCGACCGGGGGAGACCCCGATTGACCTGCGGAACGACTGCCCACAGCGGGAGCGGGAGGGGAGGGGGCGGCGGCCGCGTTGCTCTCGGCGAGGGTGGAGGGGGCCGCGTTCTCCACAGCAGGGGCGGAGCTGTCCTGGGGCAGGGGCACTGGGCCTGCCAGGCGTTGCTGTCTTGTTCTCGCTCGTACGGCTCGCCAGCGGGTGAACGTACCCAGGGTGAAGATCGTCAGGACGATCAGGATCAGGAGTTCGCCGATCAGGAGGCCCCAGAAGAGGCCGTAGCCCGGGAGGGCGGGGGGTGGGGTGTCCGGCCAGGCGGTGGGGAGGTCCTGGGGGGAGGTCACCAGGGATCTCAGGGCCATCGGGCTGTGGGTGAACGATACGCCTGGGGGCCAGGACCCGTGGGTGAAGAGGCCGGCCAGGCCGGTGGCCGTCCACACCAGTACCGTCAGGCCGAGCAGGAAGGCCAGGAGGCCGACCAGGAGGGAATCGGGGATGCCTCGCTGGTCGCCTCTCGGGGTGCCGGTTCCGCTCACTTCAGGCCACCGTGGACTCGGGGGAGTCGGATGCGGACAGTTGTTGTTCGATCATCGCTGCCCGGCGTTCCGTCTCCGATTCGAGTTGGGAGTCGAGCTCCGAGGCCAGGATGTCGTCCGTCGCCGCGGACTCCGTCATCGCGCGGTCGGTGAAGACCAGCGGGCGTTCGCGTTCCGTGATCAGGTGCTTGACCACTTGGACATTGCCGTTCACGTCCCATACCGCGATGCCGGGGGTGAGGGTCGGGATGATCTCCACCGCCCAGCGTGGCAGGCCGAGGACCCGGCCCGTCGCCCTCGCCTCGTCCGCCTTCTGGGCGTAGATCGTCCTGGTCGAGGCCATCTTCAGGATCGCTGCCGCCTCCCTCGCCGCCGCGCCGTCCACGACGTCGGAGAGGTGGTGGACGACCGCCACGAAGGACAGGCCCAAGCGGCGGCCGAACTTCAGGAGACGCTGGAAGAGCTGGGCCACGAAGGGGCTGTTGATGATGTGCCAGGCCTCCTCGACCAGGAAGATGCGCTTCTTCCGGTCGGGGCGGATCCAGGTGTGCTCCAGCCAGACGCCCACGATCGCCATCAGGATCGGCATCGCGATCGAGTTCCGATCGATGTGCGAAAGGTCGAAGACGATCAGGGGGGCGTCCAGGTCGATGCCGACCGTCGTCGGGCCGTCGAACATGCCGCGCAGGTCGCCGTCGACCAGGCGGTCGAGGACCAGGGCGACGTCAAGGCCCCAGGCCCGTACGTCGTCTATGTCGACGTTCATCGCCTCGGCCGACTCGGCCTCGGGGTGGCGGAGTTGTTCCACGATGTCCGTCAGGACCGGCTGGCGGTCCGTGATCGTGCCGTTGACGTAGGCGTGCGCCACCTTGAGAGCGAAACCCGATCGTTCGTCCAAGCCGTGGCCCATCGCAACTTCGATGATCGTTCGAAGCAGCGCGAGCTGGCCGGTCGTGGTGATCGCCGGGTCCAGGGGGTTGAGCCGGATGCCGCCGTCCATCGCGGTCATCGGGTCGAGCCGGATGGGGGTTATCCCCAGCTCGCGCGCGATGAGGTTCCACTCGCCGACGCCGTCCTCGCCCTGTGCGTCGAGTACGACGACCTGACGGTCGCGGAACCTCAACTGCCGTAGGACGTACGTCTTTTCCAGCGCGGACTTGCCGTTGCCGGACTCGCCGAGCACCAGCCAGTGCGGGGCCGGGAGCTGCTGGCCGTACAGCTGGAAGGGGTCGTAGATGTAGCCCTTGCCGCTGTACACCTCGCGTCCGATGATCACGCCGGAGTCGCCGAGGCCGGGGGCGGCGGTCGGCAGGTAGACGGCCTGGGCCTGGCCCGTGGAGGTGCGGACGGGCAGCCGGGTGGTCTCCACCTTGCCGAAGAGCAGGGCGGTGAAGGCGTCGGAGACGAGAGACAGCGGATCTCGCATGGCGGGTACTGCCTCTCGGCTAGCGGCGGATTCCGGTCGCGAACGGCAAGGTGTTGACGAAGGCCCGGTGGTGCTCGCGGTCGCACCACTCCAGCTTCAGGTACGACTTGCCGGCGGAGGCTCTGATGGTCCGCTTGTCGCGGGCGAGGGCCTCCGGCGAGCGCGAGGACACCGTGATGTAGCCGACCAGGTTGACGCCGGCGGCGCCGCTTGCGAGGTCCTCGCCGCGCTGGTCCAGACGGCCGTGGGCGGCGATGTCGCGCGGGTCGACGGTGCGGTTCATCTTGGCGGCGCGGGACGCCTCCGCCTCGTCGTTGGTCTTCTCCGTGAGCATGCGCTCGATCGCGACTTCGGTCGGTTCGAGGTCCATGCAGACGGCGACCGTGCGGATCACGTCCGGGGTGTGGACGAGCAGCGGCGCGAGGAAGTTGACGCCGACCGGGGTCATCGGCCACTCCTTCACCCAGGCCGTGGCGTGGCACCAGGGCGCCCGCGTCGAGGATTCGCGGGTCTTGGCCTGGAGGTAGGTGGGCTCCACGGCGTCGAGCTCGGCCGGCCAGGCGTTGCGCTTGGTCATGGCCTGGATGTGGTCGATGGGGTGGTCCGGGTCGTACATGGAGTGCACGAGCGAGGCGAGGCGGCTCTGGCCGAGCGGCTGGCGCACCCGGATGTCGGCTTCCGCCAACCGGGCGCAGATGTCGGTCAGTTCGCGGGCCATGACCACGGCGAGGCCCGCGTCGCGGTCGAGCTTGCGGCCGTGCGGGTTGGCGGCGCGGGCCATCGCGTTGGCCTCGGCGGCGAGTTCGCGGCTGTACTGCATGCAGGCCACGAGGTAGGCGCGGTGCTGCTCGCTGGAGGTGGACACCATCGACTGGAGCTGCTCGTACGACTCCTGGAGCCAGCCGGGGGACTTGGTGTCGCCGCGCTGGGCGACGTCCTTGGCGTGCGCGTCGGGGTCGGCGGGCAGGGTGCGGGCCAGCATCTGGAGGCGCGTCACGAAGCCGTCGCCGTTGGCGACATGCTTGAGCAGCGTGCCGAAGCGGTCGACGAGGGCCTCCTGGTCCTCGCTGTCGCGCAGGCCGACGCCGGGGCCCTCGATCTCGATGGCGGCGGTGACGGTACGCCGGTCGGCGTGCAGCAGGACCGCGATCTCGTCGGGGCCGAAGGGCGCGGCCAGCCAGTTCACATGGCCGATGCCGGGCGGGGGACCCACCTCGACCTCGCGCCCGTCGAGGCGTACGCCGGCCTCGGCCGCGCCCGAACGGAAGGCGGTGCCGCGGCGCAGCGAGCGCTTGTAACTGCGGTTGATCTCGAACCACTTGTAGAACGTGCGGTGCTTGTACGGCAGGTACACCGCGGCGAGCGCCAGGAACGGGAAGCCCATCAGGAGCACGATCCGCAGGGACAGGACGGGGACGAGGAGCCCGCACATCATGCCGAGGAACGCGCCGCCGATGATCAGTACGATCTCGCCGGTCTCGCGGTTCTTGCCGACGACGGCCGACGGCCGGGCGCGGCCGATCAGATACGTACGGCGGGGCGCGACCGGTTGGGACTGGGTCGTCAACGCCCTCCACCTCCAGTGTTCTTGTTGCCTGCGGTGCCGCCGGAATTACGGCGGTGAGTGTGCGGCGTGCCGGACGTCGGGCCGGAGCCGCTGCGCGGCGGAGGTGCGGCGGAGGGGACAGATCCGCCGCCGACCCCGCCGCCGGAGCCCCGGCTGCTGTGCGCGGCCACGCCACCGGACATGGGGTTGGCGGGGCGGGCCTGGGCGGCGCCGCCCCCCTGGTTGCCCCGGCCGCTGTGGGTCTTGATGCCCTGGGAGACGAGGGCTGCGGGCGAGGAGATGAGGGCGGCGGCCTGGGAGCCGTCGGTGGCCTGCTTGCGGTTGGTGCGGGCCGAGGCGATCTCGTCGCCGAAGCCGGGTACGAAGCGGTAGATCATCGCCGAGGCGAAGATCGCGAGCAGGATGATGGCGAGGCCCGAGACGACGGCCGAGAAGGAGTCGGGGCCCTTGCCGGAGGAGAGCGCGCCGGCGAGCCCGAGCACGATCACGATGACGGGTTTCACCATGATCACGGCGATCATGATGCCCGCCCAGCGGCGTACGTGGCCCCACATGTTCTTGTCGACGAGCCCGGCGTACACGACGGTGCCGAGCAGCGCGCCGACGTACAACAGGGCGGCGCGGATGACCAGTTCGAGGAAGAGGACGCCCGCGGCGAGGATCGAGACGAGGGCGACGACGATCAGCATGATCGGGCCGCCGCCGATGTCGGTGCCCTTCTTGAGGGCGGCCGAGAACGAGCCGAAGAACACGTCCGACTGGTTGCCGGTCGCGTTCGCGATGGCCTCCGTGACGGCATCGGTGGCCGATACGACGGTGTAGAGGATCAGCGGGGTGAACGCGGAGGCGAGCACGGTCAGCCACAGGAAGCCGACGGCTTCCGAGATCGCCGTCGACAGCGGCACCCCCCGGATGGCGCGCTTGGCGACGGCCAGGAGCCACAGGACGAGGGTGAGGAAGGTGGCGGCGGCGAAGACGACGGCGTACTGGGTGCGGAAGCTGGGGTTGGTGAAGTCGACGGTCGCGGTCGACTTCACCGCGTCGGAGAGCTTGCCGACGATCCAGGCGGCGGCGTCGGCGCAGCCCTTTGCGAGGGAGGTCAGGGGGTCGGAGGCGGCGCCGCTGTCGCTGGGGGGCGGGGTGCTGCCCTTGCTCGCGCCGGATTGGCAGTACTGCTTGGCAGGGCCGATCAGAAGGTCGCAGGGGTTGTTGCTGCCGCTCGGCGAGGGCGTCGGGGTAGGCGTGGGTGTCGGGGCCGCCACGGCTCGGGTTGCGAGCAGCACCGCTGTGGTCTGCAGGGTCACGAACACCCCGGCAAGCAAGCGGAAGCGGGGACGAGGACTACCGGGCATAAGTGAAGCCTCCGTACTCCTCGACGGCCTTGCTGATGACATCGGCGCTGGACGCAGCGACATCGCCGGGGACTGGGGCCGGCCCGTCGACCTGGGTGTCGGTGGCGATCTTCCAGTCGTTGCTGGACCACTTCAGATCGAAGGTCCAGGTCTTCCACGTCGTGCGTACGGGATCGGTCGAGCCGGGTCCGGACATGCCGATGAGGCCGGTGTACCAGACGGCGATCTTCGCGCTGTCCGCGCTGTAACTCACCACTTTGGTGCCGACCGGGATGGTGCGGGACACGAACGTATTGCCCTGGGGCGGATTGCCCTCCGCGTCGAGCCCGAGCTTCTTGAGGAAGTCGGCCGAGTAAGCGCCGTCCTGAGGGCCCTTCAGGCCATCGGCGGCTTCGCTCGTGTAGGTCGAGTCCAGAATCCGGTGGCGGCTGTCCTTTTTGAACATCCCGGTGGACCCCAGCACCACGGCGTAGTTCGAGGCGGCAGACTGCGCACCCTGCTCATCGTGGGCGAAGCCCGACGCGATGCCGGCCTGTTTGCCCGGTACCGGCTTCGTGCCCGTGGCCGCCGTGGACCGCGCCGCGGGCGCCTTCGCGGTGTCGCCGTCCCCCGAGGACGGCGCGTCTGCGCCCCGGTTGGCGAAGGCGATCGCGGCCACGAGGAGGACCACGACGCCGACCACCATCACGAGCGAGCGCGAGGTGCGCTGGGGGCGGCGGGCGCCGCCGTAGACGTCGCCGGTGGTCTCGGGCATGCGCGTACGGGTCTGCCGGGTCCCGCCCAGCGTGCTGAAGCGGTCGTCGCCGCGGCCGGGGTCGCCCCCGACATGGCCCGGCTCGTCGTCGAAACTCATGCCTGCGCCCCCTCGGCCGTGTACGAATCCGCGTAGTACGACGGTAGCCGTGCTGGTTGCCGCGCGGGCGCGGTGTGGTGACTCGACATCAGGGAGACGCAACCTCTGCCGGTGGGCACGACGGACGGATGGTGTGAGGGGGACGGGAGGGGTGGCGATCCGGCTGACGCGGGGTCAGACGGCCATCCCGTACACGATGGTGAAGAGCGTGCCGAGCGAGCCGATGATGAAGACTCCGGTCAGGCCGGCCACGATCAGGCCCTTGCCCTGTTCGGCGCTGAAGGTGTCGCGCAGCGCCGTCGCTCCGATCCGCTGTTTGGCCGCGCCCCATACCGCGATGCCGAGGCAGAGGAGGATGGCGACCGCCATCACCACCTCCACCATGATGCGGGCCTCGTTGCCGAGCGTCCCGAACGGCCCCCAGTTGGGGGCGATTCCGCCGATGATGGTGGTGATGTCGCCTTTTCCGGCTGCCAGGTACATGTAACTCACCGCCCCTGTCGGGTAGTTCGATGCCCCTGCCCCACGGCATGGGTCAGGTTCTATCTTCGCTGATGAAACCGGCGGAGTGGGACGCCTTGGTGCCCCTCTTTACCCGCCCTCGCACACATGTGCCGGTCGCACCGCCCTGACCTGCGGTGAACCGGGCGTATGCGAAAACGCGTATGGTCACTCTGTGTATCACGCAGGGTGACTCCGGGCAATGACTGTCGTTGTTACACCCTTGGGCCGCTTGTCGTGTCGGCGGTCGGCGGCGCAGGTCGGAGCGACGGGCCGTTCATAGAAACTTCTCAGAAAAGGTTCATGGTCGCTCTCAGTCGGGGCAGCGAGAGTCAGAGTGTTCGCAGTCAGCAAGCACGCCCGCCGACCCCAGGAGACGCACCGTATGAAGCGCACTGGCATCTTCGGGACGAGATTCGCGACCGGCCGGGGAAGGTTCGGCGCGCTGTCCGCCGCGGCGGTGCTCCTCGTCATACCGACGTACGGGGCTCATGACGCGGGGGCGAGCGGCCGGACCACGACGGCGCCGGCCACGGCCGCCAACGCCCGGGTGGGTGCGCTGTTCAAGGGGAGCCTGGACGACGGGCACTACTGCACCGCGTCGGTGGTGCACAGCTCGGGCCACGATCTCATCGTCACGGCCGCGCACTGTCTGCCGGCGGACGAGTCGGAGGGCGGCAAGGCGGTGTTCGCGCCCGCCTATCGGGACGGTTCGGCGCCGTACGGGACGTGGCCGGTGGAGTCGGTGTACGAGGACGACAGCTGGAACGAGGACGGCGACCAGGACAGCGACGTCGCGTTCGCGGTCCTGGGGGCGGGTTCCGAGGGGGGCAGGCAGATCGAGGACGCGGTGGGCGCCGCCCCGCTGTTCGCGGGCCGCGCGACCGGGGAGTCCGCGACGCTGACCGGATACCCCTCCGACACCGATGTGCCGCAGGTCTGCGAGAACACGTCCGTCGCGTACGGGGACACCCAGCAGCGCATCGACTGCCCCGACTTCCCGGGCGGCACCAGCGGCAGCCCGTGGGTCGTCGAGGGCGGGGCGGTGGCGGGGGTGATCGGCGGCTACCAGTTCGGCGGGGACGACCCCGACGTCTCCTACAGCATCGTCTTCGGGCCGCGCGTCAAGTCGCTGTACCAGCTGGCGGACGCCGCCGGTGCGCCGAAGCCGGCGGTTCCCGAGGCCTCGGCGGCGAAGGCGGACCCGGTGCCGGTGGCGGCCGCAACCGAGGAGCCCGCCGCCGAACCTCCCGTCTCCAGCACGCCCCTGAAGAACGGTCAGGCCATGCCGTGCGCCTGCATGATGCCGTGAGCGTCGGCAGGACCGGCATCCGCCGAGCGCTTCCGCAGTCCCCGTAGGCCCTGCGCCGTTACGCCCTCCCCTGCGCCTGGACGGTGACGTACCGTCATGCGAGCGTGGTCCGGGGTCACGGGAGCGACGTGTGCGACCGGCTCCTGGCCGAATGAGCGAGGGTCCGACACGAGTGCGAGCGAAGTGGCGGTGAACCGCGCCTCGATGGGGGAGGGTTGAGGGGTGCGCAGAGTCTGGGTGATCGGCGGGATCGGGTTCGGGGTGTGCCTGAGCTTCGTCGCGCTGCTCGTCGTCGGTACGTATTCGGCCGCCGCCGGGCTGGCCTCCCGGGCGGGCGGTGCCGTCGGCCTCGCCAAGGGGGCCGTGCCCGCGCTCTACCAGCCGCTCGTGCAGAAGTGGGGCGACTACTGCCCCAGTCTCAATCCGGCGATGCTCGCCGCCCAGCTCTACTCGGAGAGCGGCTGGAAGACGACCGCCGTCAGCCCGGTCAACGCGCAGGGCATCGCCCAGTTCATGCCCGCGACCTGGGCGAGTCACGGCATCGACGGCAATGGTGACGGCAAACGGGACATCTGGGATCCGGCCGACGCCATTCCGTCAGCGGCCTCCTACGACTGCGAATTGGCCAAATACGTCAAGGACGTGCCCGGCGACGCGAGCGACAACATGCTGGCCGCGTACAACGCGGGCGCGTACGCGGTCATCAAGTACAAGGGCGTTCCGCCGTACAAGGAGACCCAGGGCTATGTGAAGACCATCCGCTCCCTGGAGAAGAGTTTCGCCGCCCCCGTGGGCCGGGTGCAGCCCTCGCAGCAGGCCGCCGGGGCCATCTACTACGCGCAGCAGAAGCTCGGCACGCCCTACCTCTGGGGCGGGGAGGGGACGCCCGAGCAAGGGGGGCGTTTCGACTGTTCGGGGCTTACGCAGGCCGCGTACCAGAGCGTCGGGATCACGCTGCCCCGCGTCGCCAACGACCAGTACAACGCCGGCCCGCACCCCGCCCGCAACGAGCTGCTGCCGGGCGACCTGGTGTTCTTCTCGACCGACCTCGGCAATTCGCGGGCCATCCACCACGTGGGCCTGTACGTGGGTGGCGGGTACATGATCAACGCCCCCTACACCGGCGCCGTCATCCGCTTCGACAAGATCGACGCACCCGACTACTTCGGCGCGACCCGGGTGACCAAGGACGGCGCCGCGGCGCTCCCCACGCTCCAACCGGGGGCTTGAACAAGGCCTTTCGATGGCTGGAACTCTCCGTGAAGCCAGGGCCCTGAGCTGCGGCTATTCGTCACTCTTCGATAACGTCGAGGTGATCATTCAGTGGAGAGTGGAACGCGGCGGCCGTGGAGGGCGTTCCCTGGACAGTGACTGATGTACGTACTGACCACGGGGGTTGGTAGCAGGACGGATCAAGGCAAGGGGCCGCAGCATGGCTGGACTCGCATTCGACGGAGCGAATCCCGATGTCAGCCTGCTCTACGACATCAACGGACTCGCCAAGGACGCCCCCTCCTGGCTCGACCGGGCCATGGCCTTCGTCGGGGAGTACGGGATCCTGCTCGGCCTCGTGCTCGTCGTGCTGTGGTGCTGGTGGAGCGTGCGGGGCTCGGAGGACCGGCAGGCGGCGGTGGCTTCCGTCGCCGGGATCGTGTGGGCGCCGCTGGCCGCCGGGATCGCCGTCCTGGTCAACATCCCCATCCGCGGTTTCGTGGAACGGCCGAGGCCCTTCCTCGACCACAAGGGGCTCGACGTCCTGGTCGGCGGTAAGACCGACTTCTCGTTCGTCAGCGATCACGCCACCCTCGCCATGGCGCTCGGGGCCGGACTGTTCGTCGCCCACCGGAAGTTCGGCCTGATCGCGCTCGGCCTCGCCCTGCTCGAAGGGTTCTGCCGGGTCTACATGGGCGTGCACTACCCGACCGACGTCGTCGGCGGGTTCGCGCTCGGCACGGCGGTCACGCTGCTGCTCGCCCCGCTCGCCCAGCTGCTGCTCACCCCGGTCGTCGCGGCCGTCGCCCGCTCGCGGCGGCTCGGCCTCCTGGTGCACTCGCGCAAGGCCCTGACGGTGGTTCACGCCGCGCCCGGCGGCGCGGTCGAGCGCTCGGGTCCCGAGGAGCGCGACCTCGCGGCCTGACGCCCCCGCCCGGCCCGGCTTGTTCAGAGGGTCTGTCGGAGGGCTTGTCGGAGGATCGGTCGCAGGGTCCCGTCAGAGGGCCTGGGGGAAGTCGAAGAGCCGGTCCGGGTCGTACTGCTTCTTCAGCGCGGCCAGGCGCGGCGCGGCCGTCCCGTAGTAGGCCGTACGCCAGTCCGTGAGCGAGGGGTCCGGGTAGTTCTGGTAGGCCGCGCCCGAGGCGTACGGGCGCATCGCGTCGTGCGTACGGGCCAGCCAGGACTGCTGGGTCGAGCCGGAGGTGCCCGGCCGCCACGAGGCGATGTACTGGGCGAGCACGCGTGAGGTGCGGTGCACGAAGGCGGTGGCGTCGGGGGCGACCCGGTTGATCGCGCCGCCGAGCGCGGTGAGCACGACGGTCCCGCCGCCCCCGTTGTCGGCCGCCGCGATGTGCGTGAACTCCTCGGTGCTGGTGAGGAGTTGGCGTATCCCGGCGTCCGGTATCGCCTTGGTGTAGAAGTCGGACTTCGCGGCGTACGTCTCGCGCTGGAGCACTCCCTGCGGGCTGCGGCCGGGGGTCCGGCCGGGCAGGTGGCACTGGGTCTGGCTGAACGTCGAGCAGCCCCCGTACAGCAGCATCGCGTCCTGGAAGCCGGTGCGGTGCAGGGACACCGAGGACGCGGAGGCGCCCGCCCGGTCGGCGAGGCGGTCGAGGGCGTTCTGCAGGTCCCCGTACGAGCCGAGGGAGAACGCGGTGACGGTGAGCGTCGGGTTGCCACCGCCGGCGCCGCCCGCCAGATGCGCGGCGGACCAGATCTCGTCCGCCTGGTCGGGACCCCACTCCTGCCAGGCCCCGATCACCGCCCGCGCCTGGCGCCACGGCCAGGTGAGATAGGCGGTGACGCCCTGCGGGGCCTCGTGGGTGCGGAAGGCGAGGCCGGTGACCACGCCGAAGTTGCCGTTGCCCGCGCCGCGCAGGGCCCAGAACAGATCCGGGTTCTGTTTCCCACTCGCCGTCAGTTTCCGGCCATCGGCGGTGACGAGGCTCACGGAGGTCAGGCTGTCGCAGGCGAGCCCGTACGCGCGGGCCGTGACGCCGTGGCCGCCGCCCAGGGTCAGGCCCGAGACGGCGACGGTGGGGCAGGAGCCGCCGGGGATGGTGCGGCCGCTCTTGGCGAGGCCGGTGTACACGTCGAGCAGCCGGGCGCCCGCGCCGACGGTGCCGTCGGCCGACACGGCGTTCAGGCGCGATACGTCGATGACCAGGCGCCCGGTCCCCGACGACCAGCCGGCGTAGTCGTGGCCGCCGCTGCGGACGGCGATCGGGGCGTGGTGGGCGCGGGCGTAGGCGAGGCACTCCTGGACGTCCGCCTCGTGCGCCACGTACGCCACGGCGTCGGGCTTCTGGTCGTCGAAGCGGGTGTTGTAGAGCTGGCGGGCGGTGGCGTAGTCGGCGTCCCCGGGGCGGACGAGCTTGCCCTCCAGGGAGTGGGCCAGGGCGTTCCAGTCGGCGGGGGCCGAGGCGCTCGGCGACGGGCTGCGGCTCGCGGTGCCGGTGGGCTTGCCGGTGCCGGTCGGGGCGGGTTCCGGGTGCGCGGTGCTGCCGCAGGCGGAGGTGGCGAGGGTGCCCGCGGCGGTGCCGGTGGCTGCGGTCAGGAGGGTGCGGCGGCGCATGGGGGCTCCCGGGGGGCGTGGGGGGCGCTGGGCTGGCTCCTTCCCCGGGCCGCCCGTTCCCGAACCGGGAAAGGTGCGGGGAAAGGGGCAGGGGGGCCCGTCGGCCGCCCCGGGCTCAGTCGGCGGACGCGGCCGGGTCGGGGGAGTCGTGGGCTTCGGCGTCCGTACGGGCTCTGTCGCGGCTGCGGCGGGCCGGGCCCGTCCAGCCGCAGGAGCAACGGGCCACCGCGAAGCTGCCGCGTTCCGTGATGGTGGTCTGGTGGGGCACCTCACCACCGTACTGCGGGCGTGACGGCGGCCGTACCGCGGTCGTTAGGGGTACGGGCTATGCCAAGGGCGTTGGGGGTTCGGCGGCGATGGTGGTGCAACGGCACGGAGCCGGGCGAGCGGGCGCGATCGTGACCGCCGCGGTGGTGAGCGCGGTGGTGGCGGCCGCCGGCGGATGCGGTGGGAGCACGGCGGAGATGGCGGGCGGGCCCGCGTCCGACCCGGCCGCGCTGGTGCGCACGGCCGCCGACCGCCTGGTGGCGGCGGGCAGTTCACAGGCCACCACCTCCATGGAGATGGCCACCGGGGGCACCCGGGTCACCATCCGGGGCGAGGGCACCTACGACTTCCGGCGCAGGACCGGGCAGTTGACGGTGATGCTGCCCAAGGACGCGAAGGGCGCGGAGGAACGGCGCCCGATCACCGAGATCCTCGCGCCGGGCGCGCTCTACATGAAGAACCGGGGAGCCGGGGTGCCCGCGGACAAATGGGTACGGGTCGACACCACCGCGCTCGCCGACGGCAACCTGGTCACGGGCGGCGCCACCGACCCGTACGCCGCCGCCGAACTGCTGCGCGGCGCGCGGGACGTGACGTACGTAGGTGAGGAGAGCCTCGCCGGGGTGAAGGTGCGGCACTACCGGGGGAGCGCGGTGCTGCTGGCGAAGGTGGCGAAAGGGTTCTCCAGGGCCGCTGTGCCGTTCGACGCGTACTTCGACGGGGCGGGGCGGCTGTGCAAGGTGCGTCAGCAGTTCAGTTACGTCAACCGGGACCGGCCCGTCGCGGTCGCCTCGACGACGCTGCTGTACGGGTTCGGGGCGGCGGTCGGCGTACGGCTGCCGGAGGCGCGGGACATCTTCGACGGGAAGATCCAGCCGTAATCAGCCAGATATGGCCCCCTCAGGTGGGGTGGGGGTGGCGGAAATGGTCCGTCCGTGCCATGCGCGGTCCGTGTCTCCCTCCCTACGCTAGGAAGCCGAGCGGCGACGGCGGAAGAGCGGGAAGAGGTCGAGGAAGAGGTGATGTGCGTGGCTTCGCTTCGCGGTGCGACCGTCCAGGACCACGTGGCCCTCGTCGAGATCGAACTGTGCGGTGAGTTGATGATCGCGGCGTCTGCGGCGGAGGGGGACCGGCTCAGTCCGGACCTCATCGACGAGGTCCTGAACGTCGGACGCCCGGGCCCGCCCCCACCGCCCGGGGCCCGGCCCCGGTAGCCCCCTTGGTGTGGGGTGCGCCCTCGGGGGCGGGGGCGCTGTTGCGGGTTCGGGGTGCGGGTCCTGCGGGCCTGCCGGTCCTGCGGGGCCGTTCGCGCAGTTCCCCGCGCCCCTGAACCTGCTTTCGGCTGCGGGCCGTGGGGGCCGTTTGCGCAGTTCCCCGCGCCCCTAACCCCTTGTTCGGGCTCGCGTCGTGCTTGGTTGCTCGCGCAGTTCCTCGCGCCCCTAACCCCGTTTTCGGCTGCGGGTCGTGGGGGCTGCTCGCGCAGTTCCCCGCGCCCCTTAGCGGTGCTGGTGCGGCCCGCATTGGGGCGTTTCAGCCTGTTCGGCGTTTGAGGGCGAGTGCCCTTGAGGCGCGAACGGGGGGCGGGGCGGGGCTCCGGAGGGGGGCGCGTCAGGTGCGCATCATGCGGGCGATGGCCTTGGTGGCCTCTTCCACCTTCGCGTCGATCTCGTCCCCGCCCTTGACCGCCGCGTCGGCCACGCAGTGCCGCAGGTGCTCCTCCAGGAGCTGGAGCGCGAAGGACTGCAGGGCCTTGGTGGACGCGGAGACCTGGGTGAGTATGTCGATGCAGTAGACGTCCTCGTCGACCATCCGCTGGAGGCCGCGGATCTGGCCCTCGATCCGGCGCAGCCGCTTGAGGTGCTCGTCCTTCTGCTGGTGATAGCCGTGCACGCCGCGGTCGTGATCGGTCACAGGGGTCTCGACCGGGGGGCCGGCTGCCTCGGTGGTCGTCATCGCGTCCTCCCGTTGTCTGCCAAGTGGTCTGCCATGTGCCTGGTGGCCTGCCGTGTGGGGCAAGGGGTTTGATACCCCTCATGGGTATATGGTAACGAATTTCCGGATCCCCGGCGGGGGCCCGTGCTGATCACTGTGCCTGATGGGCGACACTGAAGAACGCCGGTTAGCCGTGGCCGGATGATGCGCCTAGCATCAGCCTGACCGAATCCCAAGCACTCCGAGGACCCCACGTGCGCTTTCGTCTGACCCCCAGGGAGACGAGCTTCTACGACATGTTCTCCGCATCCGCGGACAACATCGTCACGGGCTCGAAGCTCCTCATGGAACTGCTCGGAGCGGATTCCGCGTCCCGGGCCGAGATCGCGGAGCGCATGCGGGCAGCGGAGCACGCGGGGGACGATGCCACCCACGCGATCTTCCACCAGCTGAACTCCTCCTTCATCACGCCGTTCGACCGCGAGGACATCTACAACCTCGCCTCGTGTCTCGACGACATCATGGACTTCATGGAGGAGGCCGTCGACCTGGTCGTCCTCTACAACGTGGAGGAACTGCCCAAGGGCGTCGAGCAGCAGATCGAGGTGCTCAACCGGGCGGCCGTCCTGACCGCCGAGGCGATGCCGAACCTGCGGACGATGTCAAATCTGACCGAGTACTGGATCGAGGTCAACCGCCTCGAGAACCAGGCCGACCAGATCCACCGCAAGCTGCTCGCCCACCTCTTCAACGGCAAGTACGACGCCATCGAGGTGCTCAAGCTGAAGCAGATCGTGGACGTACTCGAAGAGGCGGCGGACGCGTTCGAGCACGTGGCGAACACGGTGGAGACCATCGCCGTCAAGGAGTCCTGACCCAGTCATGGACACCTTTGCGTTGATCGTGACCATTGGCGTCGCGCTCGGATTCACGTATACGAACGGCTTTCACGACTCGGCGAACGCCATCGCCACGTCGGTCTCGACCCGGGCGCTGACCCCTCGGGCCGCGCTTGCCATGGCCGCCGTCATGAACCTCGCCGGCGCCTTCCTCGGCAGCGGCGTCGCCAAGACGGTGAGCGAGGGGCTCATCTCCACGCCCGAGGGCAACAAGGGGATGGGGATCCTGTTCGCGGCGCTGGTCGGCGCGATCATCTGGAACCTGGTCACCTGGTACTTCGGGCTGCCGTCCTCGTCGTCGCACGCCCTGTTCGGCGGCATGGTCGGCGCGGCCCTCGCGGGCGGTACGACCGTGTACTGGTCCGGGGTGCTCGACAAGATCGTCATCCCGATGTTCGTCTCGCCGGTGGTCGGCCTGGTCGTCGGCTACCTGGTGATGTGCGCCATCCTCTGGATGTTCCGCAAGGCGAACCCGCACAAGGCCAAGCGCGGATTCCGCATCGCGCAGACCGTCTCGGCGGCTGGCATGGCCCTCGGCCACGGCCTTCAGGACGCCCAGAAGACGATGGGCATCGTGATGATGGCGCTGGTCATCGCCGATGTTCAGGACGCGGGCTCGGAGATCCCGATCTGGGTCAAGATCGCGTGCGCGGCGATGCTTTCGCTCGGTACGTACGCGGGTGGCTGGCGGATCATGCGGACGCTGGGGCGGAAGATCATCGAGCTGGATCCGCCGCAGGGGTTCGCCGCGGAGGCGACGGGGGCGTCGATCATGTTCGGGTCGTCGTTCCTGTTCCAGGCGCCGATCTCCACGACGCATGTGATCACCTCGGCGATCATGGGTGTGGGGGCGACGAAGCGGGTCAACGCGGTGCGGTGGGGGGTCGCGAAGAACATCATTCTGGGGTGGTTCATCACGATGCCGGCGGCGGCGCTGGTCGCTGCGCTGAGCTATCTCCTGGTGCACGTCTTCTTCAGCTAGCCCTGGCTTTCCGGCTCCGCCCGGAGCTCACCCCGCCTCTTCCGGCTCCGCCGGGGGGCGGGGTTTCGGCTTTTCGGGGGTGCGCGATGGGGCTTCGCCCCGGGCCCCCTTTTTTTTCGGCTGCGGACCGTGCGGGGCTGGTCGCGCAGTTCCCCGCGCCCCTAAATGCCCCGGGTACAGGCATCTTCAGACCGTCATCGGGGTTCCCCCTGGCCCTTCGGGCGCGAACGGGGTCTGGGGCGGAGCCCCAGAGGCCGAACCATCCGACCCCTTGCGCGGGCGGGTGGGTGGGCGAACACCCAGGGGCCCGGGGTAGGAAAAGGGCCCGCCTCCCGTGGTACGGGAGGCGGGCCGTTCGTCTTGCGGTGGCACCGCCATGCAGCACCGCAGACGGTCGGGGGCGGGCCTAGCCGAAGCGGCCCGAGATGTAGTCCTCCGTGGCCTGCACGGAGGGGTTGGAGAAGATCCGCTCGGTCTCGTCGATCTCGATCAGCTTGCCGGGCTGGCCGACCGCCGAGAGGTTGAAGAAGGCCGTACGGTCCGAGACGCGGGCCGCCTGCTGCATGTTGTGCGTCACGATCACGATCGTGAAGCGCTCCTTCAGCTCCCCGATCAGATCCTCGATCGCGAGCGTCGAGATCGGGTCGAGCGCCGAGCAGGGCTCGTCCATGAGCAGCACGTCCGGCTCCACCGCGATCGCCCGCGCGATGCACAGCCGCTGCTGCTGGCCGCCCGACAGACCGGAACCCGGCTTGTTGAGGCGGTCCTTGACCTCGTTCCAGAGGTTGGCGCCCTTGAGCGACTTCTCCACCACGTCCGCCAGCTCGTTCTTCTTGAACTTGCCGTTCAGACGCAGCCCCGCCGCCACGTTGTCGAAGATCGACATCGTCGGGAACGGGTTGGGGCGCTGGAAGACCATGCCGACCGTGCGGCGCACGGCCACCGGGTCGACGGCGGAGCCGTACAGGTTCTCGTCGTCCAGGAGCACCTTGCCCTCGACGCGGCCGCCGGGGGTCACCTCGTGCATGCGGTTCAGGGTGCGCAGGAACGTGGACTTGCCGCAGCCGGACGGGCCGATGAAGGCGGTCACGGAGCGCGGCTCCACGGTCATCGAGATGTCGTCGATCGCCTTGTGGGCGCCGTAGTAGGCGGAGAGGCCCGATACGTCGATTCGCTTGGCCATGACTTGATCACTGCTTCTTTCGGGATGGCGAGACGGTCGCTGGGGTGGCCCCGCCCGGCGGGACCGAAGGGTGTCGCGTCAGCGACCGGTCTTGGGGGCCTTCCAGCGGGCGATGCCGCGGGCCACCAGATTGAGGATCATGACGAAGGCGATCAGGACCAGGGCGGCGGCCCAGGCGCGGTCGTACGCCGCGTCGCTGCCGACCCGGTACTGCTCCCAGATGTAGAAGGGGAGCGAGGACTGGGCGCCTTCGAAGGGGTTGGTGTTGATCAGCTGGCTGCCGAAGACGAGCAGCATGATCGGGGCGGTCTCACCGGCGATGCGGGCGATCGCGAGCATGACGCCGGTGGTGATGCCGCCGATCGCGGTCGGCAGGACCACCTTCAGGATGGTGCGCCACTTCGGCACGCCGAGGGCGAGGGAGGCCTCGCGCAGCTCGTTCGGGACGAGCTTGAGCATCTCCTCGGTGGAGCGCACCACGACCGGCATCATCAGGATCGTGAGGGCGAGCGACCCCATGAAGCCCGAGGGCCCGAAGTCGAACATCAGCATCAGGGTCAGGATGAACAGGCCGGCCACGATGGACGGGATGCCCGTCATGACGTCCACGAAGAAGGTGACGGCCTTCGCGAGCGCGCCCTTGCCGTACTCCACCAGGTAGACCGCGGTGAGCAGGCCGAGCGGCGCGGAGATCAGGGTGGCGAGGCCGACCTGCTCCAGGGTGCCGATCAGCGCGTGGTAGACGCCGCCGCCCGTTTCGAAGCCGGGGACGCCGGCCATCGAGTGGGACAGGAAGTACCCGTTGAGGACCTTGGTGCCGCGGCTGATCGTCGTCCACAGCAGGGAGGCGAGCGGGATCACGGCGAGGATGAAGCAGACCCAGACCAGGGAGGTCGCCACCCGGTCCTTGGCCTGCCGCTTGTTCTCGACGGCCGTGGTGACCGCGTACGAGATGAGGATGAAGAGCAGGGCCGCGATCAGGCCCCACTGGACCTTGCTGCCGAGGTCGAAGGCGAGGCCGATGCCGACCGCGAGCGCGACGGAGACGACCGCGAAGCCGGCCCCCGCCCAGCGCGGAAGCGCGCGGGCGCTGAGGCTGCCCTTGCGGGGGGCCGGAGTGGCGGGCCGGGCGTCCTGAACGGCTACGTGGCTCATGCGGGGCTCCCCTCGGGGGCTGCTGCGGTACGGGGGTCTCGGGACGGGGCGTGGCTCATGCGTTGGCCCCCGAGTACTCCTTGCGGCGCGCGATGATCATGCGGGCGGCGCCGTTGACCAGCAGGGTCAGCACGAAGAGGACCAGGCCGGAGGCGATCAGGGCGTCCCGGCCGAGCTGGTTGGACTCGTCGAACTTCGCGGCGATGTTCTGCGCGAAGGTGCCGCCGCCGGGGTCGAGGACGTGCAGCGACAGGACGTAGCTCGGGGACAGGACCGTGGCGACGGCCATCGTCTCGCCGAGCGCGCGGCCCAGGCCCAGCATCGAGGCGGAGATCACGCCGGAGCGGCCGAAGGGCAGGACCGAGAGGCGGATGACTTCCCAGCGGGTCGCGCCGAGGGCCAGGGCGGCCTCCTCGTTCATGCGCGGGACCTGGAGGAAGACTTCGCGGCTGACGCTGGTCACGATCGGCAGGATCATGATCGCGAGCAGGATGCCGACGGTGAACATCGAGCGGGCGACGCCGACTTCGGTCTTCTCGAAGACGTAGGTCCAGCCCATGTACTGGTCGAGCCAGTCGTTGAGCCCGCCGAGGTAGGGCACCAGGAACAGGGCGCCCCACACGCCGTAGACGATCGAGGGCACCGCGGCGAGCAGGTCGACCACGTAGGCGAGGGGCGCGGCCAGCTTGCGCGGCGCGTAGTGCGAGATGAACAGGGCGATGCCGACGGCGATCGGGACCGCGATGGCCATCGCGATGACCGAGCTGACGACGGTGCCGAAGAGCAGGACCGCGATGCCGAACACCGGCGGGCTGCCGGCCGGGTCCCAGTCGAAGGTGGTCAGGAAGTTGCCCTGGTCCTTCGAGATGGCGATGCCGGCCCGGACGCTCAGGAAGACGGCGATGGCCGCCATGATGACCAGCAGGAAGATGCCGGAGCCCCGGGAGAGTCCGAGGAAGATCTTGTCGCCCGCGCGGCCGGTGGACTGCTTGCGGCGCTGCGCGGAGGCGGGAGCGGGTGGTGGCGGTGTGTCGGTTGCTATGGAAGAAGCCATGATCTTTCCGGTCTGTGGGCGGGGACCTGATGGGTCCCCTGGCGGCGGTGCACCGGATGGTGTGCGGCGGGGGCCGGATCGGGGCCCCCGCCCCACCTGAGCCGCCGGGTCTTCGGCCCGGCGGCTCACCTGTGGTTCTACGAGAGGGAGTTGACCGTCTCGAGGACCTTGGCGTTGATCTCGGCCGGGATGGGCGCGTAGCTGGCGTCGGAGAGCAGCTTCTGGCCGTCGGCGCCGGCCGTGTAGGAGAGGAAGGACTTGACGGCGGCCAGCGTCGCGGGCTTGTTGCCCTTGTCGCAGGCGACCTCGTACGTGACGAGGACCAGCGGGTAGGCGCCGTCGGCCTTGGTCGTGTAGTCGAGCTTCAGGGCCAGGTCCTTGCCGGTGCCGGCGATCTTCGCGGCGGCGATGGCCTTGGAGGCGTTCTCGGCGGTCGCCTTGACCGGGGCGGAGGCGCCGGTGTTGATGTCGACGGTCTTGATGGACTGCGAGGCGGCGTAGGAGAGCTCGAAGTAGCCGATCGCGCCGTTGACCTGCTTGACCTGGGCGGCGACGTCGCCCGAGCCGGAGGCGGCCTGACCGCCGGAGGCGGCCCACTTCTTGGCCGGCGGGTAGGGCCAGTCGGCCTTGGCGGTCGCGGAGAGGTACTTGGTGAGGTTCTCGGTGGTGCCCGAGTCCGTGGAGCGGTGGAAGGCCTGGATCGCGAGGTCGGGGAGCTTGGCGCTCGGGTTAAGCTTGGCGATCGCCTCGTCGTTCCACTTGCTGATCTTGCCGTTGAAGATCTTGGCGATCGTGGAGGCGTCCAGGACCAGGCTGTCGACGCCCTCGACGTGGAAGCCGACCGCGATCGGGCCGCCGACCATCGGGAGGTTGATGCCCTGGCCGCCGGAGCAGACCTTCTTGGAGTCCTCGACCTGCTGGGCGTTGAGCGGCGAGTCCGAGCCCGCGAAGCCGACCGTGCCCTGGGTGAACGCGACGATGCCGTCACCGGAGGAGGAGGACTTGTAGTTGACCTGGGCGTCCTTGCAGGCCGCCATGTAGTTCTTGACCCACAGGTCCATGGCGTTCTTCTGGGCGGACGAGCCGGAGGCCAGGAGCTGACCCTTGGCGCCGTCGCACTTCACGCTGGAGGCGGCCCCGGTGGTCTTGTCGCCGCTGCCGCCCGTGCTCCCGCCGCCGCTGTTGTTGTCGCTGCCGCACGCCGTGAGGGCCAGGGCGCTGGACACGGCGATGACGCCGAGGGCGGTGGCGCGGAGCCGGTTCTTGCGCTGAAGCTTCACTTTCGGGTGTTCCTTCCGGGAGCCGCCGGTTTCCGTTCGTTGTACGGCGGCGTGCGTTGGATGGGCGGTGTGGGCGGGATGCCGTGCACCGTGTAAGGCCGAAATTAGGCAGAACAGGTGAAGTGGTCGGCGGGGAAGAGTTAACGGAAGGTGAACCGTGGCGGGCAGTGCGGTGCCGACCGTTACCGGTTCGTGTTCAGGAGGCGTACGGAACCGGATCCGCGCCGGTCCCGCGCCCGCCCGCGACCCGGCCCCGCGCCCGCCCGCACCCCGGCCCCCGCCCGCCCGGCACCGCCACCGCGCCCGGGCCCGCCCCCACCCGGGCCGGGTCCCAGGCCAATCTCTGGCGGATCGCGAGGCGGGCCTCAGCGCGGATCCCGGGCGGATCTCAGGCGGATCTCAGGCCGAGTGCAGCGCGTCGAGCAGGGCGAGGACCAGCTGGCGGTCGCGCGGGTGGGTGAGGCGGTGGTGGGCGGCCGCCGGGGTCAGCCACAGCAGCCGGTCGACCTCGGAGTTGGGGACGAAGCGCCCGTCGCCCGCCTCGGCGGCCCAGTAGTCGACGCGCTTGGGGCGGCGCTGGCCGTCCGTGTAGTGGGCGGTGGGCAGCACCGCGCCCGGTGTGCAGGCGAACCCGGTCTCCTCCAGGACCTCGCGCAGCGCACCGTCGAGCGCGGCCTCGCCCCGCTTCAGCTTGCCCTTGGGGTGCGACCAGTCGTCGTACTTGGGCCGGTGCACCAGGCAGATCTCGATGCCGCCGTCGCCCCACGGGGAGCGGCGCCACAGGACGCACCCCGCGGCGAGGACGGTTCCGTCGGGTGCGGTGCTCATGGGGCGGCCGTGGTCGCCGGCGCTGCTGTGGTCACCGCCACAGGCTGCCAGATCCGCTGGAAGGCGAACCGCGCAGCCTCCACCTCGTGCCGCTGATCGGCGTGCAGCACCCCGAGCGCGTACGCGGTGGCCGGGGCGATCCGGGGGGTGCGGGCCGCGGCCGCCGCGGCCGAGGCCGCCTCCGCCGCGTCCCGGTGCCGGTCGAGGGCCCGCCCCGCGGCCAGCAGCCGCTCGGGCGGATCCGGCTCGCCGAGCCCGTGGTGCAGCACTTCCCGCGCGTACCGGTACAGGCGCAGCAGCAGCCGCACCTGGTGCCAGGGGCTGTCCTGGCTCTCGCTCTCCTGGACCAGGGCCTCCGCGTTGTACGGATGCGCTGCCCGGGCCAGCGGCAGCGCGGCCACCGCCCGGTCCAGCCGGTCCTCGGCGTCCAGGGCCGCGGGCGCGAGCACCTCGCAGGCGTGCGCGGCGGCGGCCGACGCCAGGGGCACCTCGCTGGCGAGCAGCGCGACCGCGTCCGCCACCGCGTGGAAGCGGGAGGAGCCGAGTGCCTGGAGCGCCGCCGAGTGGGCCCGGGTGCGGGCCAGTGTCAGCTGGCGGTCGAGCAGGGCGCCCGCGCGGGCGGCGCCCACGGTGAGCGTGCCGGTGTCGCCGCGCGCGGGAGGCACCCGGCCGCCGCCGAGCCGGTGCAGGGCGTCCAGGAGCCGGGCGAGCCGGGCCGAGCAGGCGTGCTCGCCCGCCAACGTGCCGGACAGCCAGGCGAGTTCGGCCCGCAGCTGGTCGGCCCAGGCCGCGTCGAGCAGCGGCCGGAAGGTGTGCAGGGTCGCGCTGATGCGGCGGGCCGCGGCCCGCAGGGCCTGGGCGGCCTCCTCGGTGGACTGGTTGTCGGGCCCCGCCTCGCGGTGGAGCCGGAGGCCACGCAGGAACTCCCCCGCCTGTACGTGGAGATAGGGGGCGAGGATCTCGCCCGCCAGCTCCTGCCCGGCGACTGCGGCGGCTCCGGCCACGCCGGCGCCTCTCGTGCCTCCGGTGCTTCCGATGTTTCCGGGGTTTCCGGCGAATCCGGCGGTTCCGGCGGTGTTCTCAGGGCGTTGCACGCCGGCGCCTCCGGGCGTCTATCAGCATCTCCTGTACGTTCCGCAGCGGCTGGCCCTCGGCGTCCGTGGAGTGCCGGGTCCAGTTCCCGTCGGCCCCCAGGTGCCAGGACGAGGTGCCGTCCGACATCCCGGTCTCCAGGAGCCGGCTCAGGGCCGCGCGGTGGGCCGGGTCGGCGACCCGGACCAGAGCCTCGATGCGTCGGTCGAGGTTGCGGTGCATCATGTCGGCGCTGCCGAACCAGACTTCGGGCTCGCCGCCGTTGCCGAAGGCGAACACCCGCGAGTGTTCCAGGAAGCGTCCGAGGATCGAGCGCACCCGGATGTTCTCCGAGAGGCCGGCGACCCCGGGCCGCACCGCGCAGATGCCGCGGACCCAGATGTCGACCGGCACGCCCGCCTGCGAGGCCCGGTAGCAGGCGTCGATGACGGCCTCGTCGACCATCGAGTTGACCTTGATGCGGACATAGGCGGGGCGCCCCGCGTGCTGGTGGGCTATCTCCTTGTTGATCCGCGAAACCAGGCCGTCCCGAAGGGACTTGGGGGCCACGAGCAGCCGCCGGTAGGTCTCCCTGCGGGAGTATCCGGACAGCCGGTTGAAGAGGTCCGAGAGGTCCGCGCCGACCTGCGGGTCGGCGGTGAGCAGCCCCAGGTCCTCGTACAGACGGGCCGTCTTGGGGTGGTAGTTGCCGGTGCCGACGTGGCTGTAGCGGCGCAGCGTCTCGCCCTCCTGGCGCACCACGAGCGACAGCTTGCAGTGCGTCTTGAGGCCGACGAGCCCGTAGACGACGTGACAGCCGGACTCCTCCAGCTTGCGCGCCCACTTGATGTTGGCCTGCTCGTCGAAGCGCGCCTTGATCTCGACGAGGACCAGCACCTGCTTGCCCGACTCGGCCGCGTCTATCAGCGCGTCCACGATCGGCGAATCGCCCGAAGTCCGGTACAGGGTCTGCTTGATGGCCAGGACGTCCGGGTCGGACGCGGCCTGTTCAAGGAAGGCCTGCACCGAGGTGGAGAACGAGTCGTAGGGGTGGTGGAGCAGCACGTCCCGCTCGCGGACCGCCGCGAAGATGTCGGGCGCGGAGGCGGATTCCACCTCGGCGAGGTCGCGATGGGTGCCGGCGACGAACTTGGGGAACTTCAGCTCGGGCCGGTCGAGCGCGGAGATCCCGAACAGACCGGTCAGGTCGAGCAGCCCGGGCAGCGGGTAGACCTCGGCGTCCGAGATCTTCAACTCCCTTACGAGGAGGTCGAGTACGTACGGGTCGATGGACTCCTCGACCTCCAGACGCACCGGCGGCCCGAAGCGGCGCCGCATGAGTTCCTTCTCCAGGGCCTGGAGCAGGTTCTCGGCGTCGTCCTCCTCGACTTCGAGGTCCTCGTTGCGCGTCACCCGGAACATGTGGTGCGCGAGCACCTCCATGCCGGGGAACAGCTCCTCCAGGTGCGCGGCGATGACGTCCTCGAGCGGTACGTAGCGCTGCGGCGAGGCCTCCAGGAAGCGGGAGAGCAGCGGCGGCACCTTCACGCGCGCGAAGTGGCGGTGGCCCGAGACCGGGTTGCGCACCACCACGGCGAGGTTGAGCGAGAGCCCCGAGATGTACGGGAAGGGGTGCGCGGGGTCCACGGCCAGCGGGGTCAGGACCGGGAAGATCTGCTGCCGGAACAGGGTGAAGAGGCGGGCCTGCTCCTTCTCGGTGAGCTCCGGCCAGCGGATGAGGTGGATGCCCTCGTCGGCCAGGGCGGGGGCCACGTCCTGCTGGTAGCAGGCGGCGTGCCGGGCCATGAGTTCGCGCGAGCGGGTCCAGATCAGGTCCAGGACCTCGCGGGGCTGGAGGCCGGAGGCCGACCGGGTGGCCACCCCGGTCGCGATGCGGCGCTTGAGCCCGGCCACCCGGACCATGAAGAACTCGTCCAGGTTCGAGGCGAAGATCGCCAGGAAGTTCGCCCGTTCGAGGAGCGGGGTCGCCGGGTCCTCCGCGAGCTCCAGGACGCGCTCGTTGAACGCGAGCCAGCTGCGCTCACGGTCCAGGAAGCGGCCCGAGGGCAGCTCGTCGCCCTCGCTCTCGTCCTCGTAGGCGTCCAGGTCCGCGTCGAGGTCCGGCTCCAGGTCGGAGACGGCGGCCGCGAGTGTGTGCGGCCGGTGCGCGGCTATGGAGCCGACGGACGGCTGGGCGGGCTTGAGCGGGACGTCGGCGCTGGGCTGCTGGCTCATGTCCCCATTGTTCCGCGCACCGGGGTCCTCCAGCGCGTCGGAGAGCGCGGGAGTGAGCGCCCGTGGGGTTCTGGGCGGGGGAACTGTTCCGTTCCGGGAGGCGGGCGCCGGCGGCTTCATTACGCGAGCGTCGCAAGCGTGTCTGAATGGCTGGTTACGAGGACATGACGTGCGGGCAAGCGAACCCGGGCCCCCGGGCGTCACGGCGGGGCCGCGCGTCGCCCCGGGGCGCGGCCGGGACCCAGGATGCGGCGCCGGGGCCGCATCGGGCAAGGCCGCCGGGGCCGGGCTCGGGGGTGGGCGCTCAGGCCGCCGGCCGGTGGCTCAGGACTCCGCGCGGTACATCAGGTCCACCTCGTGGGTGGTGAAGCCGAGGCGCTCGTAGACGGTGACGGCCGCCGTGTTGTCGGCGTCGACGTACAGCATCGCGGTCGGCAGGCCCTCGGCCGCGAGGTGGCGCAGGCCGGTCGCGGTCAGCGCCTTGCCGAGGCCGCCGCCCTGGGCGTCCGGCCGGATCCCGACCACGTACACCTCGCCGAGCCGCTCCTCGGCGTGCACCTTCGTCCAGTGGAAGCCGACGAGTTCGCCGTTCTTCTCCGCGAGGAAGAAGCCCTTGGGGTCGAACCACGACTCGGCCTTGCGGTCGTCGAGGTCGCGCTGGGTCAGCGAGCCCTGCTCGGGGTGGTGCGAGAAGGCGGCCGCGTTCACCGCGAGCCAGGCCGCGTCGTCCTCGCCCGGGGTGAAGGTGCGCACGGTGACGCCCTCGGGCCACACCGGCTCGTCGATGCCGAGCGGGTTCAACGGCCGCCGCAGCTGGCGCAGTTCGCGGAACAGGGTGAGGCCGAGGACCTGCGCGAGATGGCGGGCCGCCGAGTGCCCGCCGTGCGCCCACACCCGCAACCGCTTGCCGGTCGCCCCGAGCAGCGCGCTGCCCAGCGCCCGGCCGTGCCCGTGGCCGCGGTGCGAGGGATGCACGACCAGCTCGGCGGCGGGTGCCTCGACGGGGTCGGCGTCCTCCAGCTGGGCGTACCCGGCGAGCACACCGTCGGCGGTCAGCAGAAAATGCCGCACGCCCTCGCGCCGGCCCCCGCGCAACTGGAGCCGCCCCTGCTCGGAGACCGCCTGCTGCCCGTCGGTGCGGGCGGCTTCGGCGATGAGGTCGAGGACGGCCCCCGCCTGGGAGGGACTGAGCTCGTCGAGCGTCTGGATGTCGCGGGAGGACGGCGAGGGGGCGGCTGCGTCTGTCATGGATACGAGGGTACGGCGGGGGCGCGGTGGACGGGGGTGGGTGCGCGGCCCGGACCGCCGCACCCGTCGCGAAGGGGAATCGCCCCGTGGCGCGGCGAACGGCAACCAGCTCGTAACCCGCCACCCCCTGTTGCGCTACGCGCGTTGACCCTAGGCTGCGCCGGGACTTCACCGGACACTCACAGGGGACTCAAAGAACACATGCCAGCGAAACCCCACATGAAGCGTGCCGCCACACGAATGTGGGCGGGGGCCGCCGGACTTGCCACCGTCGGAGCGCTCGTCGCCGCGATGCCCGCCGACGCGCACGAGCGCGGCCACGGACACCACCCGAAGCCGGACCGCACGGTCGATGTCCAACTGCTCTCCTTCAACGACCTGCACGGCAACCTGGAACCCCCGGCCGGTTCGGCGGGCGCGGTGACGGAGCGTCAGGCGGACGGAACCACCAAGTCCGTGCCGGCCGGTGGCATGGAATACCTCGCCACCTCGCTGCGCACCGCCCGCAAGGGCCACCCGTACTCGATCACCGCGGCCGGCGGCGACATGATCGGCGCGAGCCCGCTGCTGTCCGGGCTCTTCCACGACGAGCCGACCATCGAGGCGCTCAACAAGCTGAAGCTGGACGTCACGGCCGTCGGCAACCACGAGTTCGACGAGGGCGCCACCGAGCTCGCCCGCATGCAGAACGGCGGCTGCCACCCCACCGAGGGCTGCTACGAGAAGGGCAAGAAGTTCCAGGGCGCGGACTTCCCCTACCTCGCGGCCAACGTGACGAACGAGAAGACCGGCAGGCCGATCCTCAAGCCGTACACGGTCTGGGAGAAGAACGGCGTCAAGATCGGCTTCATCGGCGTGACGCTCGAAGGCACCCCGAACGTCGTGACCGCCTCCGGCGTCAAGGGTCTCAAGTTCGCCGACGAGATCGAGACCATCAACAAGTACGCCAAGGAACTCGACCGCCAGGGCGTCAAGTCGATCGTGGCGCTGATCCACGAGGGCGGCATGCCGTCCAGCAACGCGTACAACGACAGCTGCGACAGCCAGGGCCCCGGCAGCGGGATCTCCGGCCCGATCGTCGACATGGCCAAGGGCATCACGCCCAAGGTGGACGCGCTGATCACCGGCCACACCCACCAGGCGTACGTCTGCACCATCCCGGACCCGGCGGGCAACCCGCGCCTGGTGACCTCGGCGGCCTCGTTCGGCAAGCTGTACACGGACACGACGCTGACGTACGACCGCCGCACCAAGGACATCGTGCGCACCGCCGTGACGTCGCCGAAGTCCCCGAAGTCGGCGAACCACATCGTCAGCAGGGACCAGGCGAAGGCTCCCGACATGACCCAACTGATCGCCCGCTGGGGCAAGTTGGCGGCCCCGGTCGCGAACCGGCCGCAGGGTTACATCTCGGCCGACATCAACGGGCGCGGCTCCGACGCCCCCGAGAAGCCGCTCGGCGACCTGATCGCGGACGCGCAGCTCGCCGGGCTCTCCGCCCCCGACAAGGGCGGCGCACAGCTCGCCCTCATGAACCCCGGCGGCATCCGCTCCGACCTCGTGTACAAGGCGAGCGGGAGCGAGGGGGACGGGGTGGTGACCTACGGCGAGGCGTTCACGGTCCAGCCGTTCACCAACATGATGAACGTGGTCGACCTGACCGGGGCGCAGCTCATCGCGGCGCTCCAGCAGCAGGTCAGCGGCCCGAACGCGGCGGACCCGAAGATCCTCCAGGTCTCCAAGGGGCTGACCTACACGCTCGACCTGACGAAGTCGGGTGCGGCGCGGGTGGTCGTCGACACGGTGAGGCTGAACGGGGCCGCGATCGATCCCGCGAAGACGTACCGGGTGGCGATGAACGAGTTCCTGGCAGGCGGCGGTGACGGATTCCCGGCGCTGGTCGGCACGAACAAGCTGGTCGGGGCGTCGGACCTGGACGTCTTCGACGCGTACCTGGCGGCGAACTCGTCGGCCTCCGCGCCGATGGCTCCGCCGGTCTCCGGACGCATCACGGTGCTGAAGTAGCCCCTGCGGGCGGGTAGTTGGGGGTGGCGGTCCTCGGTCGGGCCGCCGCCCCCTTTCTTTCGCCCCGCCCCACCCCTTCCCGAAACCCTCCGGGGGTGGAACGGGGAGGACTGGCTTCCGGGGGCTGCGCCCCGCGCCCCCGCAGGTGGCCCGGCACGGGCGTCTTCAACCCGTCCGGGATCCGAGGGGGCGGAGCCTCAGGGGGTTTCCGGCGGGGGGGTCGGGGCGCCGGGCAGGGTCAGGGTGGCCAGGGTGCCGCCGCCTTCGGCGGGGGACAGGGTCACCTCGCCCCCCGCGTGCCGGACCGTACGGGCCACGATCGAGAGGCCGAGCCCCGAGCCGGGCAGGGCCCGCGCCGAGGGGGAGCGCCAGAAGCGCTCGAAGACGTGTGGCAGGTCCTCCGCCGGGATGCCGGGCCCCTGGTCGCGGACCGTCAGGACACCCCGGTCCAGGGTCACCGTGACCGTCCCGTACGGCGGGCTGAACTTCACCGCGTTGTCCAGGACGTTCACCACCGCCCGCTGCAGCGCCGCCGGCTCGGCCCGTACATACCAGGGCGCGAGCTCCGCCGTGATCGTCAGCTCGGGCCCGCGCAGCCGCGCCCGGTCGAGCGCGATCCGGGTGATGTCGTGCAGGCCGACCACTTCGAGCGGGCCCTCGCGGACCGCGTCCGGACGGGACAGCTCCTGCAAGTCCCCGATGAGGGAGGCGAGTTCGGACATCTGGGCCGTCACGGACGCCATCAGCGCCTTGCGGTCGGCGGGCGGAATGGCCCGCCCCGTCTCCTCGCTCCTGGCGAGCAGCTCGATGTTCGTACGCAGCGAGGTGAGCGGGGTGCGCAGCTCGTGCCCCGCGTCCGCGATGAGCTGCGCCTGCCGGTCCCGCGAGGAGGCGAGCGCGGCGGTCATCGCGTTGAACGAGAGCGAGAGCCGGGCGATCTCGTCCTCGCCCTCGACGGGGATGCGCACCGTCAGGTCCTCGGTGCGGGCCACGTGCTCGACGGCCCCGGTCAGCTTGTCCACGGGCCGCAGCCCGGTCCGCGCGACCCAGAGGCCGGCCGCCCCGGCCGCGACCACGCCGATGCCGGCGAGACCGGTCAGCAGCAGCGCGAGCCGGTTGAGGGCGGAGTCGATCTCGGTCAGCGGGCGGGAAAGGGAGACGGTGACCCACCGGCCGCCGAACTCCTGGTACTGGGTGTGCACCCGTACCTCCATGCCGCCTTCGGTGGTGCTGTTGTGCAGGGACTCGGCCTTGAGGTTGCGGCCGGCGGCGATCGCCACGTCCTGGGGCCTGACCTGTACGGGCGGGGAGTCCGGGGCCACGCAGCGGGTGCCGTCCGGCAGCACCACCTGGATGTAGGCGAACGGCTTCTGCCCCGGCGGCATGCTGCCCTGCGACGTGCAGGACTGGAGCGCGCCCTGCACCAGGCTGCCCGGCGCGCTGGTGTTGCGCAGCGTGGTGTCGAGCTCGGCGCGCAACTGGGCCCGGGTCAGCAGCCAGCAGGCCACCGCGACCGCCGCCACCGCCACCGCGACAGCCGTCGCGACCAGCATCGCGAGCCGGGAGCGGAGCGGCATCGCGCGGTAGCGGCGCAGTACACGGTTCACTCCGCGCCGCCGGGCCGGAGTGCGTACCCCACGCCCCGCACCGTGTGCACCAGGCGCGGCTCGCCGCCCGCCTCCGTCTTGCGGCGCAGATACATCACGTACACGTCGAGGGAGTTGGACGAGGGCTCGAAGTCGAAGCCCCACACGGCCTTGAGGATCTGCTCGCGCGTGAGCACCTGGCGGGGGTGGGCCAGGAACATCTCCAGGAGGGTGAACTCGGTACGGGTCAGCTCCACCACCCGGCTGCCGCGGGTGACCTCGCGCGTGGACAGGTCCATCCGCAGGTCCGCGAAGCTGAGGACGTTCCCGGCGTCCTGCCCGGCCGCCCCCGCGTCGACCGCGTACGAGCTGCGGCGCAGCAACGCCCGGATGCGGGCGAAGAGTTCGTCCAGCTCGAACGGCTTGACCAGGTAGTCGTCGGCGCCCGCGTCGAGGCCGGTGACGCGGTCGCCCACCGTGTCGCGCGCGGTCAGCATCAGGATGGGCGTGGTGGAGCCGGCCGCGCGCAGCCGGCGGGCCGCGGTGAGCCCGTCCATCCTGGGCATCTGGATGTCGAGGACGATCAGCTCGGGCCGGTAGGCCTCCGCCTTCGCGAGGGCGTCGAGGCCGTCCACGGCGACTTCGGTGCCGTATCCCTCGAAGGCGAGACTGCGCTGCAGCGCCTCGCGGACGGCGGGCTCGTCGTCGACGATCAGGATGCGCTGCGGTTCGTCCTCGGCGGGGCTCATGAGCGGGTTTCCTTCGGGTGCGTCTTCTCGGCTCGGGACCATCAGCCTCGCATGCGGACGGTGTGGCGCGGGGCGGCTCGCTGCCCCGGGAGGGTCAGCTGCTGCCCCGCGCGGTTCGGTGGGCGTCGGGGCGGCTCAGTAGCTGCCGCCGAAGCCGCCGGAGCTGTCGCTGCCCTGGCTGTTGTCGTTGCCGCCGGTGTCGGCGCCACCGCTGCCGCCGCCGCGCAGGCTCGCGAGGTCGGACTTGACGGTGTTGATCGGGATGGCGAAGCCGAGCCCGACACTGCCGGCCGAAGAACCGCTCGCGGCACTCGAACTCGGCGAGTACATCGCGGAGTTGATGCCGATGATGTTGCCGTTCATGTCGATGAGCGCGCCGCCGGAGTTGCCCGGGTTGAGCGAGGCGTCGGTCTGGAGCGCCTTGTACGTGGTCTTCGACGAGCCCGTGTCGCCGTTGAACTGCTGCCCGCCGAACTCGAACGGCCAGCCGCCCTGGCCGCGCCCCTGTCCCTGTCCTTGGCCCTGCCCCTGGTTGCCCTGCTCCTTGGCGACGGTGACATCGCGGTCGAGGGCGGAGACGATGCCGCTGGTGACGGTGCCGGTGAGGCCCTCGGGGGAGCCGATGGCGACGACCTGGTCGCCCACCGCGATCTTGCTGGAGTCGCCGAGGGAGGCGGGCTTGAGGCCGCTCGCCCCGTCCAGCTTGATCAGCGCGAGGTCCTTGTCGGGGTCGGTGCCGACGACCTTCGCGGTGTACGTCTTGCCGTTGCTCAGCTTCACCTTGATGGAGGTCGAGCCCGAGATGACGTGGTTGTTGGTGATGATCTCGCCGTTGGCGGTGACGATCACGCCGGCGCCGGTCGACTCGCCCGAGCCGGACGTCGCGTTGATCTCGACGATGCTCGGCATGACCGCCTTGGCGACGCCGGAGACCGTGCCGTTGGTGCTGTTGGACGCGTTGGTGCCGCTGACCCCGGAGCTGACGGTGGCGCTGTCGTTGCCGACGTAGTGCTCGACGAAGCTCGCGGTGCCGCCGCCTATCGCCGCCGCGATGATGGCGACGGCCGCGATGAGGCCCACCGAACGCTTGGCCCGCCGCGGCTTCGGGGCCTCCGGCTCGGCGGTGGCGAAGTGCGCGGTGGCCGGGTACTGGGGCGGCGGCGGATAGGCGGCCGCGTAGGCCTCTGCCTCTCGCCGGGCGTCGTCCTTGGCTCGCTGCCAGGACTCGTCAGCGTGGTCGGAGTGCTGAGGCTGCTGCTCGGGGTACTCGCCGCTGTGGCGGGGGCTCTCGGTCATGTCTATGACCTTCGCCACGGATGATGAGAGCAGTCTGAGGACGGGGTAAGAAGCCCGGCAGAACCGCGTTTGCCCGAAATAAGGACGCCTCGCGGCGTCCGTCAACGGCTGGTCGGGCGGGCTCAGCCGCAGCCGCAGGAACGGCGTACGACGAGCCGCGAGGGGAACTGTTTGAGGCGTTCGCGGCGCGAGCCCGCGACCCGCAGCCCGTCGTCCAGGACCAGGTCCACCGCGGCCCGCGCCATCGCGGGCCGGTCGGAGGCGATCGTGGTCAGCGGCGGGTCGGTCAGCGCCGCTTCCTTGACGTCGTCGAAGCCCGCCACGGCCAGCTCGCCCGGCACGTCGATGCGCAGCTCGCGGGCGGCCCGCAGCACCCCGATCGCCTGGTCGTCGGTCGAGCAGAAGATGGCGGGCGGCCGCTCGGGCCCGGCGAGGATCTCCAGGGCCACCTTGTAGGCGTCGTAACGGTTGTACGGGGCCTGGAAGAGGCGGCCTTCGAGCGAGCGGCCGGACTCCAGCATGGCCCGGCGCCAGCCCTCGACGTGGTCGGCCACCGGGTCGCCGACGGCCGGGGTCGACTCGACCCCGCCGAGGCAGGCCACGTACTCGTGGCCGTGTTCCAGCAGGTGGCGGGTGGCGAGCTGGGCGCCGCCGATGTCGTCGGTCACCACCGCCACGTCGTCGATCGCCTCGGGCCGCTCGTGCAGCAGCACCACCCGGGCGTCCCAGGCGTCGATCTCGGCCGCGGCCCGCTCGCTGGGGCCCTGGCTGACCAGGATCAGGCCGGCCACCCGCATGCCGAGGAAGGCCCGCAGATAGTGGACCTCGCGGTCGTCGACGTAGTCGGAGTTGCCGACCAGAACCATTTTTCCGCGCTCGGACGCGGCCTGTTCCACGGCGTGCGCCATCTCCGCGAAGAACGGCTGGCGCGCGTCCGGGACGATCATTCCTATGAGGTCGGTACGCCGCGACGCCATGGCCTGGGCGACCCGGTCGGGCCGGTACCCCAGTTCCTTGATCGCGGCGAGGACACGCTCGCGCGTGGCCGGGGCGACCGGCCGGGGTCCGTTGTTGATGACATAGCTGACGACGGCGGTCGAAGTACCCGCAAGTCGTGCCACGTCGTCCCGCGTCACCTTGGCCACGCGCGGCAGTCTACGCGGGGTGACCCCCCGCTGGGCAGGGCGTATCGCAGGTCGTACCCCAGGTGTGATCTACCGTTCGGGTTACCGCTTCGAGGAGCGGGCCGCCGCCTCCTTCGCCTCGGCGGTGGCCGCGTCCACGACCGCCTTCGCCTTGGCGTCCTCGGAGGAGCGCTCGGGCTTCTCCGGGGTCACGAAGCGGTAGCCGACGTTGCGCACGGTGCCGATCAGCGACTCGTGCTCGGGGCCGAGCTTGGCCCGCAGCCTCCGTACGTGGACGTCGACCGTGCGGGTGCCGCCGAAGTAGTCGTAGCCCCACACCTCCTGGAGCAGCTGGGCCCGCGTGAACACCCGGCCCGGGTGCTGGGCGAGGTACTTCAGCAGCTCGAACTCCTTGAAGGTCAGGTCCAGGACCCGCCCCTTCAGCTTCGCGCTGTACGTGGCCTCGTCGACGGAGAGGTCACCGTTGCGGATCTCCATGGGGGAGTCGTCCGAGACGGCCTGCGCGCGGCCGGTCGCGAGCCGGAGCCGGGCCTCGACCTCTGCGGGGCCCGCGGTGTCCAGCAGGACGTCGTCGATGCCCCAGTCCGCGGTGACGGCGGCCAGGCCGCCCTCGGTCACGACCAGGACCAGCGGACAGCCGGGGCCGGTGGAGCGGAGCAGCTGGCACAGCGACCGCACGTGCGGCAGGTCGCGGCGGCCGTCGATCAGGATGACGTCGGCACCCGGGGTGTCGACGAGGGCCGGGCCCTCGGCGGGGGCGACCCGCACGCTGTGCAGCAGCAGGCCGAGGGCGGGGAGCACCTCCGTCGACGGCTGGAGGGCGTTGGTGAGGAGCAGCAAGGAGCTCATCGGGCTCCACCTGCCCAGGTCGTCCGCTTCGTATCGTGCACGGTTGGCTCGCCCATGACGTCGGTTCCTCCTGCTCGCTGAGAGCTCGGGGGTGTTGCGGCACTGCTTCGTACTTTTCGGAGCCTTGCTTCAGGCCCTTTGTGAGCGTTTGTTCACCCGTCCGTAACAACGACCGGGAAACACAAAAGGACCCGGGGGCTACGGTGCCCGGATCCTCTGCCAAGGAGAATAGCCCACATGAATGCCGAGGCAGATGATCGATTTCACACTTCCGCTGTTTCCTCGATCACTCCCGGCCTCCGGCGCGCAACCCTGTGTACGAGCGATGGTGTCCGGATCGAGGCGCTTTACACGCCTTGTGTGAAGGGCCACAGCGATACCGCGATCGTGGTCGCGCACGGCTTCACGGGGTCGGTGGACCGGCCCGCCGTACGACGGGCCGCGGGGGTGTTCGCGCAGTACGCGGCCGTGGTCACCTTCTCGTTCCGGGGGCACGGAAGGTCCGGCGGCCGCTCGACGGTCGGCGACCGCGAGGTGCTCGACCTGGCGGCGGCCGTCGAGTGGGCGAGGTCACTCGGGTACGAACGGGTGGTGACCGTCGGCTTCTCGATGGGCGGATCCGTGGTGCTGCGGCACGCGGCGGTCCACGAGGGGAGCATCCGGGGGCGCACCGATGCAGTGGCGGCGGTCAGCGCGCCCGCACGCTGGTACTACCGGGGCACGGCCCCCATGCGGCGGGTGCACTGGCTGATCACCCGGCGCGCGGGCCGTCTCGTGGGCCGCCTCGGCTTCGCCACCCGCATCCACTCCGAGGACTGGGACCCGGTGCCGCTCTCGCCCGTCGAGGCGGTTCCGCTGATCGCGCCGACCCCTTTGCTGATCGTGCACGGCGACCGCGACCCGTACTTCCCGGTGGACCATCCCCGCATGCTCGCGGCGGCCGGACCTGCGCGGTTGTGGCTGGAGGCGGGCATGGGCCACGCCGAGAACGCGGCCGGTGACGAGCTCCTCGGGCGGATCGCGGACTGGCTCATCGCCGCCCGGCCCGCCGCGTAGCCCATCATGGAGGGCGACGAAAGGAGCCTGACCATGGCAGCGGGAACCATCCGCTTCTGGGCCGCGGCCAAGTCCGCCGCCGGTGTCGCGGAGGAGCCGTACGCCGCCCGTACGCTGGCCGAAGCCCTCGACGCGGTGCGCGAACGGCACCCCGGAGAGCTCACGCGCGTACTCCAGCGGTGTTCCTTCCTGGTCGACGGTGACCCCGTCGGCAAGCGGAAGCATGAGACCGTACGCCTTGCCGAGGGCGGCACGGTCGAGGTGCTCCCGCCGTTCGCAGGAGGGTGACCCCCACGTCATGAGCGAGCAGTACCCGTATCAGCAGCAGCCGCAGTCCCAGCCCCAGTACGACCAGTACGGGCAGCCCGTGCAGCCCCAGCCGCCGTTCCCGTACGAGCCGTACCAGGACCACCAGCAGTACACGCAGACGTGGGAGGGGCAGACCTGGGACACCCAGTACCAGCCCACCATCCCGCCCGTGCGGGAGCAGCCGGTGGAGCCCGAGCCGCGCCGGGGCCGGCACGCCCAGCCCGACCCGTCCTGGGAGGAGCGCCCGGTGGACCCGGCTTACGCGCCGCCGAGGCACGCGGGCGCCGAGGAGACGGCGTACCTGCCGCCCCAGCACGGCGCGGGGACGGCCTCCGTGCCGCTGCCGCCCGAGATGCCGATGGCGTCCGCGCCCGCTCCCGCGCCGGTGTACGAGCCCGCGGCCACCCCGGCCCCGGCTCCCGCGCCGGCCGCCGCGCCCGGCTCCGGCCCGGCCTACGGCTCGCCCACCACGGTCGGCAACGCGCGGATCACCGACGCCCAGCGGGCCCGCGCGGAGGGCCGCTCCCCGGTCATCGCGCCCGGCATGCAGCCCGCCGCCCTGACCGCCGTCCTGGGCCTGCTCCTCGCGGTGGCCGCGCCCATCGGTCCCTACGCCCTCGCCGTCCCGCTCGTCGCCCTCCAGGCGGTGACGGCGGCGGGCTGGTTCCGGCTCAACGGGATGTGGCCGGCCCGGCAGGGCATCGCGCTCGCCTTCGCGGGCGGGCTCGTCGCCGACGTGGCCCTGCTCGCGCTCGGCCGTGAGCACGCGCCCGCCGCGATCCTGGGCACGCTCGGCGTCTGGGTGCTGCTCACCCTCGTCCTCCAGCTCCGCTCGCACGCGGACCCCGACGAGCGGATGTACGGGCTGATGGCGACCGTCACCTCGGCCGCGCTCGCGGTCCTGGCGGGCGGCCACCTCGCGGCGCCGCCGCACGCGGTGTCCGTCGGCGCGGCCGCGGTGGCCGTCGCCGCGCTCGCCCGTGCCCTGCCGCTGCCGTCGGCCGTCTCCGTGGCGGTCGCGCTGCTCGCGGCCGCCGGCTCCGGCATCGCGGTCGGCGGTCTGACCGGCATCGGCGCGTCCGGCGCGCTGCTCGGCCTCGCGGCCGGCGTCTGCGCGCTGATCGGGCTGCGGGTCGCCTCGTACGACTACCCGTCCCGGTTCGTCCACATGACGGCGGGCGTGGCCCTGCCGCTCACGGCGGCGGTGCCCGCGCTGTATCTCATCGGCCGAGCCGTGGCGTAGGGAACCGCGGCGGGTCTCGTGATCGTCATTGCGAGAACTTCTGTTTTCCGTTTTTGATCAAAGGGTCGATGGCCGACTGGCGGCCGACTGGTGGGGGACACGTAGGCAATGCGCGCACTGCGAATACTTCTGGTCATCGCGATCGTTCTCGGCGGCATCTTCGTCGCCGTGGACCGCATCGCGGTGAACGTCGCCGAGTCGAAGACGGCCGACAAGATCAAGAGCAGCCAACGGCTCGGCTCGACGCCCGACGTCGACATCAAGGGCTTCCCCTTCCTGACCCAGGTGGTCGGCAAGGAGCTCGACGAGGTCGACGTCTCGCTGTCCGGGGTCACCGCGACGGCCGGTGGCCACTCGGTCAACGTCACCGAGGTGACGGCCGAGCTGTACGCGGTGAAGATCGACAGCTCGTTCTCGTCGGCGGTGGCGGGCCGGGCGGACGGGGCGGCGAACATCTCGTACGCGGACCTCTCCAAGGCCGCGCCCAAGGGGGCGACGGTCGGCTACGCCGGGCCGGAGCGGGCGGCCAAGGGCCAGGTGAAGGTGTCCGGCCCCCTCGCGGACCTGCTCGAAGGCCAGGGCGTGATGCTGCCGGCGGCGGCGAAGGCGCTCCTTCAGGGCCGTACGGTCTCCGCCTACAGCACGGTCGGCCTGAACGGGGCGGGGGAGGTCCAGCTCCGGGCGGAGTCGTTGCCGAAGCTGCCGTTGCCGGGGTTCGACGCGCGGCTGCGCAAGGCGGTCGACTACGACCTGAAGATCGAGGGCATGCCGTCGAGCATCAAGCTGAACAAGGTCACGGCCTCGGAGTCCGGCCTCCGCTTCTCGGGCGAGGGCAAGGAAGTCCGCCTGGCGGGCTGATTCCTTCCCGCCCCCCCAGCCCCCGGCCCGTCATGGGGGTGCCCCCTGGCCCTTGAGGCCTTGGGGGAGTTTGAGGACGAGCGCCGTTCAGGCGCGAACGGGGTCCGGGGCGGAGCCCCGCAGGGGGTCCGGGGCGGAGCCCCGGGGAGGGGGCCGCATTCTGAGACGGGGGTGTCCGTAGGGCAGGAGCGGGGGCGGGGGCCCGGCCCCGGGAGGCGGGCGGAGGGGGCTTCGCGGGGGCTCGCGTATCAGTATGCGGATGATCGAGTCTCAGCATGCGACACACCGGTGACACGCCCCGGTTTGCCTCCCTACGATCGGACACATGAAGCGACAGGCGGACCTCACGAAGCGGCGGGCAGTAGACCTGTGCCGCGTCGCCGCCATGCTCTGTCGCCCCTTCTGAGCGGGACGCTCGACTCCCGCATTCCCCGGGCCGCTTGGCCGCACTCAGGCCCCTCAGGCCCACCCCTCGTGCCGCCGTACGCACGCCGCAGCCGCGTACCCGCACACCTGCACCGCCCCCGCAGACTGCCCCGGAGGAGAAGAACATGAGCCGCAGCGACGTCCTGGTAGACGCCGACTGGGTCGAGGCCCACATCGAGGACCCCAAGGTCGCCATCGTCGAGGTCGACGAGGACACCTCGGCCTACGAGAAGAACCACATCAAGAACGCGATCCGGATCGACTGGACGAAGGACCTCCAGGACCCGGTCCGCCGCGACTTCATCGACCAGGAGGGCTTCGAGAAGCTCCTCTCCGCCAAGGGCATCGCGAACGACACCACCGTCGTCCTGTACGGCGGCAACAACAACTGGTTCGCCTCGTACGCCTTCTGGTACTTCAAGCTCTACGGCCACCAGGACGTGAAGCTCCTCGACGGCGGCCGCAAGAAGTGGGAGCTCGACTCCCGCGACCTCGTGGACGGCGACCAGGTCCCCAGCCGCCCGGCCACCCAGTACAAGGCCAAGCCCCAGGACGCCTCGATCCGCGCCTTCCGCGACGACGTCGTGAACGCGATCGGCTCCAAGAACCTCGTCGACGTGCGCTCGCCCGACGAGTTCTCCGGCAAGCTGCTCGCCCCGGCCCACCTCCCGCAGGAGCAGTCGCAGCGCCCGGGCCACGTCCCGTCCGCCCGCAACATCCCGTGGTCGAAGAACGCCAACGACGACGGCACCTTCAAGTCGGACGACGAGCTCAAGGCCCTCTACGAGGACGAGCAGGTCGACCTCGCGAAGGACACCATCGCGTACTGCCGCATCGGTGAGCGCTCGGCCCTGACGTGGTTCGTGCTGCACGAGCTGCTCGGCCAGACGAACGTCAAGAACTACGACGGTTCGTGGACCGAGTACGGCTCCCTCGTCGGCGTGCCGATCGAGCTCGGCGCCAACAAGTAGTCCGCACAGCCCGCTCAGCCCCCAGCCCCCAGACCAGCAGAGACCGTAAGGAAGACCCATGTGTGGAGCGAAGGCCGGCGGCCCCGACGCCTCGACGATCAAGCCTGGTGAGACCACGATCCAGGGCCAGGTGACCCGCGACGGCGAGCCCGTCACCGGTTACGTGCGCCTGCTGGACTCGACGGGCGAGTTCACCGCCGAGGTCCCGACCTCGGCCACCGGACAGTTCCGCTTCTACGCGGCCGAGGGCACGTGGACCGTGCGCGCCCTGGTGCCGGGCGGCAGCGCGGACCGTACGGTCGTCGCCCAGACCGGTGGCCTCGCCGAGGTCGCCATCGCCGTCTGACCGACGGCGGCAGTACCGCAGTACCGCAGTACCGCAGTACCGGCCGGAGGGCCGCACCCCGGGGGTTGGACGCCTTGGAATGGGGTGCGGCCCTCCGTGCCGTTCGGCCGGGCGGCCTCTTCCCGTATCCGGGTCGGCTCCCCGGTCGTACGCTGGAAGCATGTTGGCCCGGCGTCGGCGCGGCTATTTCTGGATGATGGGCGGCTGCATCCTGCTTTTCGTGTCCGCCTGGGGCTTCGTGCGCCTGTGGTCGATTCCCGTGGCGGTCGGGATGTGCGTGGTCGCCATGGTGATCCCGCCCGTCGCCGCGATGGTCGCCAATCGGCGCGGCCCCGACGACCGCTGGTGGGACGATCCCTCGGGCGACCCCAAGTCCGACGAGTGGTGGGACGAGCTGGACGGCAAGAAGCGCCGCCCGTAGCTCGCGCCTATAGCCGGCTGCCCGCTGCCCGCACCCGAAGCCTGCGGCCTCAGTACACGAGCGCCTGTACGCCGTCCGCCATGATCTCCTGCACGAAAACCTGGGCCCCCGCGATCCGTACGCCCTCCAGGACGTCCTTCTCCGTGATCTCCCGCCGGGTCGCGCACTGCGTGCACAGCGTGATCCGGCCGCCCGCCCGAATCGACTCGATGAGGTCCGGCAGCGGCGCGGCGTGAGGGAGCGTGAACTCGGCGGCCCGGCCCGGCAGGGCGAACCAGGACGATTCGCCGGTGAGCCAGAGCGAGACCTCGACCCCGCTGGCCGCGGCCACCGCGGCCACGGTGAAGGCCTGCGAACACCGCTCGGGTGCGTCGGCACCGGCGGTCACCTTGATCACGAGCTTCTTGTTCGGCATATGCGGAACTGTAATCCGCCGGCTCACAACCTCCCCCGGCGGTTGTGAGTCCCCTGTGTGCCGCGGCTGACGCCGTCCGCGTCCCAAGCCGTGGCAAGTCTCGCCAAATCGTGGCAAGACCTTTCAAGTCCTCTGGGGAGTAAGTGAGTTCAACCGAAGTGCCGCCTGATCCGTCCGGGCGCGTACGCCCCCGTCGCCGCCGGGGCCGCACCACCCTGATCGTCGCGGGCGCGGCCGTCCTCGGGGTGCTGGCGGGGACGGTCACCGGATACGTCGTGCAGTACCAGCGTCAGCCGACCCCCCTGGGGCCGCTCGCCCAGCGGAACCTGGCGGAGTCCAGGACCACGCCGGCGGACACGCGGACGACGCCCCGCACCGTCTCGGCCAACCGCTGGTCCGAGAAGCCGGACGGCGATCTGCGCCACCTCCTCCTGCCGAAGCCGGACGGCGCGAAGACCGAGGTGGAGCCCGGCTATCGCGACCTGGAGATGACGGCGGCGGGCTACATGTATCCGGACAGGGCGTTTCCGCACCTGCTGGACGAAGGGTTCCGGCGGAGCGTCACGACGTCCTGGTCCCGGGACGGCCGGGTTTTCGTCACCGTCAGGCTGACGCAGTTCGCCGACGACACGGCGGTCAAGTCCCGGGACTTCGCCCGGAAGCAGCAGGATGGCATGCCGTCGAAGGAGTACGCCGGCAACTACGGCAAGCCGATTCCGGGCAGCGACAACGGCCGCACGTACGTGTTCGACAAGCCGTACTCCGAGCCCGGCTACGAGCCCGTGTACGAGGGCCGGGCCTATGCCTGGCGCGACGGGACGATCATGGAGATCGAGTACGTGGACAACTCGGGTTCCGTCTCGGAGCCCGCGCTCCAGGCCCTGGCCAAGCAGCAGTTGGAGCGCCTGTGATGACGAACGAAACCCCCGACCCGGCCACCGAGCCCGCGAAGCCTGCGGGGCCCGTGGCGCCCACTGAGCCCGCCGAACCCGCCGAGCCTGTGAAGCCCGCGCAGCCTGCGGAGTCCGTGGCGTCCACCGAGCCCGCCCAGCCCGCGCACCCTGCGGAGCCCGTGGCGTCCACCGAGCCCGGCGAGCCCGCGCAGCCCGCCGCGCTCGTCGGGCAGGTGGGGGTCGTCGATTCCGCCGGTTCCGTTTCGTCGTCCCGTCGGCCCCGACGTCTCGTGCCGCTCATATCGGGGGCCGTCGCGCTGCTGCTCCTCGCCGGGGGCGGGGTCTGGGCGTTCGGCGTGCTGGGGGACGCGGATCGCAGTGCGCCCACTGTCCTCGTGGCCGCCTCCACCGGACCGGCGACGCAGTCGCCCAAGGCCTCGGCGGCCCCCCTCGCCGGGCTCGGCGGCAAGTTGCTTCCGCTGCCGCCGGGCTATCAACTCGGCCCGGATCTGGGCGAGTTCGCCAACAACTCGGTGCTCGGCGCCCAACAGGCCACCGCTCTCCTGAAGGAGGGCGACCGAGGGCTTCCGGCCGACCAGCGCGAGAAGCACGACAAGGCCGTGGACGGTCTGAAGATCAAGGGCGTCGCCCTGCGCAGCTACACCGACACCAACTTCGTCACCGAGATGCGGCTGTCCCAGATGGGGAACACCCAGGCCATCAAGGAACTGAACGCCTTCCAGGGCGAGCTCACGCGCACCCTGAAGGAATTCCGCGCGGGCCCGAAGATCGAGGGCCACGCCAACGCCATCTGCTTCCTGCTGCCCAAGGACGACAAGGTGAAGCTCGACGCGATGTTCTGCAACGCGTACGAGGGCGACGTCATGGTCACCACCTACACCTACGCACCGGCTCCGCTGGCCACCGCATCGGCGGCCGGGCTGCTGCGCAAGCAGCTCGACTTCATCAAGTCTCCCGGGGAGTCCGTGTGAGTGACGTGAGCGATGTGACTGATTTGGGTGACGTGACTGACGTGACTGACGTGACTGACGTGCGTGGTTCGGCCGGCCGGACCTCGGTCCTGCCCCCGCTCCCGGAGGCCCCGCCCGCCGTCCCCGAGGCCCCGCCCGCCGTCCCCAAGGACCGCCGGGCGCTGCGGGCCGTGGCGCGCTGGACGGCGGCCGTGGTCGCCTTCGGCGTGCTCGGCAGCGGGGTCGCGTACGGGATCACCGAGCAGGAGCGCACCGACGTGCCAGGGCTCTCCACCAAGAGCGACGGTCGCTGGGACTACCCGGCGCTGGTGAAGCCGGCGCTGCCGGCCGGGGCCGCGCTGCCGTACGCCGCCGACAACCCCGGCATGATCCACTACGCCGATCTGGAGCAGCTCCTGCTGCCCGCCCCGGCGGGATCGGTCCCGGATCCCACGCTCAAGGGCGACAGGAGCCGGATCTCCACCGCCCGGTTCCTCCAGGAGTTCGGCACCGACTACCGGATCCCCAGCATGCGCGACGACCTCGCCCAGGGCGGTCCGCTCCAGATCGCGGCCCGTGGCTGGACCATGCCGGACGGCACCGCCACCCGCATCTACCTGGTCCGCTTCCACAGCGCCGGCTACCAGAGCGCGTTCACCACGCTCTACCTCTCCAACGCGGGCGTCGCCCCGCGCGTCCTGAAGGACGTGGAGGGCGAGTCGGCGCTGGACGAGGACTACGACACGGGCAACGGGATGCCGCACGTCCGGCACGACGTGTACGTCGAGTCGGCGCCGACCGGGCCCGTCCAGGTCCGGCACGCCTATCTCGCCGCCGGTGACATCGTCGCCCTGGTCGTGCAGTCGAGGAAGGGCTCCGCCGCCGCGGTCCCCTTCCACCAGACCACCATCCTCCAGGAGCAGCTCCTGGGCTGATCCGCCCGTTCCCCGGGTCGCGCGACCGGCGGCGGACCTCACGTCCCCCCGGGGCGCGCGACCGGCGGCGGACCTCACGTCCCCAGGGGCGCGCCACCGGCGGCGTACCTCACAGAGAGGGCCGGCCCCCCACCCATTAGGCTGGGGGCCGGCCCTGACCGCCCCTACACCCGCTCATGCGAGGAGCCCCCCGTGCTTGAGGCTGTTTTCTCCACCCTCCTTGTCCTGGTCTGCGTCGGCGTCCTCGCCTTCGCCGGTCTGACCGTGAAGAAGCTGTACCAGGGTCAGCGCTAACCCCGACCGCAACGAAGAGATCGCAGCCTCATGATCGAGATTCCGTCCGACCTCCACCCCGACCTGGTCCCCCTGGTCTTCCTCCTCGGTACGTGGGAGGGCGCCGGTGTGACCGACTTCCCGGGCGCCGAGAAGGCCAACTTCGGGCAGTCCGTGACCTTCTCCCACGACGGCCGCGACTTCCTGGAGTACGTCTCGCACTCCTGGATCCTGGACGCCGAGGGCAACAAGGTGAAGCCGCTGGAGTCCGAGTCGGGCTACTGGCGCATCGACAAGGACCGCAAGGTCGAGGTCGTCATGGTCCGCGACCAGGGCATCGTCGAGATCTGGTACGGCGAGCTCGCCCACCAGAAGCCGCAGATCGACCTGGTCACCGACGCCGTCGCCCGCACCGCGGCCTCCGGCCCGTACACCGGCGGCAAGCGCCTGTACGGCTACGTCAAGAGCGACCTGATGTGGGTCGGCGAGAAGGCGACCCCCGAGGTCGAGCTCCGCCCCTACATGTCGGCGCACCTGAAGAAGGTCGTCACCCCGGAGGAAGTCGCCGACATGGCCCGTGGCCTGGGCGACCTCCCGGACGACGGCATCGCCTTCTTCAAGTAGGCCGCGAGGCGGACCGCCTTCGCCCCTGGGCGTCGCCGGGATCCCTCCTACACTGGGAGCGTGGTGACCACCGACTGGCAGAGCGACCTCCGCAGGCGCGGGTACCGGCTGACCCCCCAGCGACAGCTCGTCCTGGAGGCCGTCGACGTACTCGAACACGCGACGCCCGACGACATCCTCACCGAGGTGCGGAAGACGGCGGGCGGCGTGAACATCTCCACCGTGTACCGGACCCTGGAGCTCCTGGAGGAGCTGGGTCTGGTCTCGCACGCCCATCTGGGCCACGGCGCCCCGACGTACCACCTGGCCGACCGGCACCACCACATCCACCTGGTGTGCCGGGACTGCACCACGGTGATCGAGGCCGACGTGTCCGAGGCCGCGGACTTCACCGCGAAGCTCCGGGACACCTTCGGCTTCGAGACGGACATGAAGCATTTCGCCATCTTCGGGCGCTGCGCGGACTGTGCAAAGAAGGCTTCAAGCGCCGGGTCGTAGGCTTGCCCGTATGAAGAGCCCCTTGCTGTCCAAGCCCGGCGCCGTCCCCGCCGAAGGGCGCGACGAAGGAGTCGCGGCGCACTACGGCGACCTGTTCCGCGAGCAGCGCGCGCTCGCCGGCGGCACCGGTCTCGTCGACCTCTCGCACCGCGGGGTCGTCACCGTCACCGGCGACGACCGGCTGAGCTGGCTGCACCTGCTGCTCACCCAGCACGTCAGCGAGCTGCCCGTCGGGCAGGCCACCGAGGCGCTGGTGCTTTCGGCGAACGGACACGTCGAGCACGCCCTCTACCTCGTCGACGACGGCACCACCGTGTGGATCCACGTCGAGCCCGACACCCAGGGCGAGCTGATCGCGTACCTGGAGTCGATGAAGTTCTTCTACCGGGTCGAAGTGGCCGACCGCACCGAGGAGTTCGCGGTCGTGCACCTGCCGGCCGGCTCCATCGCCGAGGTGCCGGACGGGGTGGCCGTGCGCGAGACGGCGTACGGCCGCGATCTGTTCCTGCCGCGCGCCGACCTGGAGGAGTACGCGGACCTCGCGGGCCCGCTCGTCGGGATCCTGGCGTACGAGGCGCTCCGGATCGAGTCGCACCGACCCCGGCTCGGCTTCGAGACCGATCACCGCACGATCCCGCACGAGGTGGGCTGGATCGGCTCGGCCGTCCATCTCCAGAAGGGCTGCTACCGGGGCCAGGAGACGGTCGCCCGCGTCCACAACCTGGGGAAGCCCCCGCGCCGCCTGGTCTTCCTGCACCTGGACGGCAGCGAGGTGCTGCTGCCCGGGCCGGGCACTCCGGTGCGGCTCGCGGCCGACGGCGCCGAGGGCCGCCAGCTCGGCTTCATCACCACCTCGGCCCGCCACCACGAGCTGGGCCCGATCGCCCTGGCCCTGGTCAAGCGGAACGTGCCGGTGGACGCGGAGCTGCTCGCGGGCAACACGGCGGCGGCCCAGGAGGTCGTGGTCGAGCCGTAGGACGGGCGGGCCGGCGTTCTCAGACCTCGATCTGGAGCGTGAACGGGCCGTGGTTGGTGAGGGACACCCGCATGTCCGCGCCGAACCGGCCCGTCTCCACCAGGGCGCCGAGCGCCCGCAGTTGGGCCACCACCTCGTCGACGAGGGGCTCGGCCACCTCGCCGGGGGCGGCCGCGTTCCACGTGGGGCGGCGGCCCTTGCGGGCGTCCCCGTAGAGAGTGAACTGCGAAATCACCAGCAAGGGCGCATTCACGTCCGAGCAGGACTTCTCGCCCTCAAGGATGCGAACCGACCACAACTTGCGGGCGAGCTGCGCCGCCTTGTCCGGATCGTCCCCGTGGGTGACCCCGACCAGGACACAGAGGCCCTCGCCCTCGATCTCGCCGACCGTCTCACCGTCCACGACGACCTTCGCGCCGTCGACCCTCTGCACCACCGCTCGCATGCGCCCCAACCTATGTCACCGGCGCGTCCGAATTCCGAGCGGCTGAACGGGTGCAGTGCACCTGCACGTGCCGTACCCGGAGTGGCACGATGCGTACAGGCGGTGCTTCCCCTGGGTCCCTTGGGCCGGGGGAGACCCCATGCACCGGTCGAGGGGACGAAAAAGCATGAGCACATCAGGCGCCGGGCAGCCGCCCGGTCCCGTATCGCTGACCCGGACCAACCCGCGTACCGCCGTGCGACCGCCCGTGCAGCGGGCCGGGGGCACCCTGCCGCCCCAGCGCGACCACGACCTGGCCGCGCTCCGGCTGGCCGAGCTGCGCACCCTGCGCCGCCAGTCGCAGCGCGACGAGGCCGACCTCAGCTACGTACGGCGGCTGCTGCACGGCCGGATCGACATCCTGCGGGCCGAGCTGGCCCGGCGCACCGGGCCGCAGGCGCCGGTGGTGGAGCGGCTCGCCGAGATCCTCACCGACGCGCCGTCCTCGCACCGCGCCTCGGCCCGCCACGTCACGCTCTCCGCGCCGCGCAGCGAGGAGTACCGGCTGCTCGCCGCCGAGATGGACGCCGAGGTCGAGCTGTCCGACCTGGCCGCCCGTACGGACGAGGAACTGCACACCGCGACCGGGCGCCTGATCCGCTACGAGCAGCAGGTCTCGCGGAGCCGCAAGGAGGTCCAGCGGACCGCCGACGATTGCAGTGCGGAGATCGCCCGCAGGTACCGTGATGGGGAAGCACAAGTAGACGATCTGCTCATGTGACCCGCCCGTATCGGAAGCGATCCCTCCGGGGCAGGTCACCCGCCCGGAAGGCCGCACCCCCATGACCGCCGTGACGCCCCCGATACCCCCGGTCCTCGCCGAAGTCGTACGTTCCGGATTCGTCGAGGGCCATCATCGGGGCTCGCTGGTGGTGCTCGCCGCCGACGGCAGCGTCGAGTTCTCGCTCGGCGACCCGGCCGCGCCCGTCTTCCCCCGCTCGTCCAACAAGCCGATGCAGGCCGCCGCCGTGCTGCGGGCCGGGCTCCAGCTGTCGGGCGAGCGCCTGGCCATCGCCGCCGCGAGCCACTCGGGCGAGGGCTTCCACCTCGATCTCGTACGCAAGATGCTGGCCGAGCACGGCCTGACCACGGACGACCTCCAGACCCCGCCAGACCTGCCGCTCGACCCCGCCGAGGCCGAGACGTACCTGGCCTCGGGCCAGGTCCGTGAGCGGCTCACCATGAACTGCTCCGGCAAGCACGCGGCGATGATCGCGGCCTGCAAGCTGAACGGCTGGGACCAGGCCGGCTACCTCGACCCGGCCCACCCGTTGCAGCGGCTGGTCCTGGAGTCCGTCGAGTCGGCCGCGGGCGAGCGGGTCGCCTCGGTCGGCACGGACGGCTGCGGGGCGCCGCTCATGGCGATCAGCCTGACCGGTCTCGCGCGCGCCTTCCGCACCTTCGCGACGGCGGACGCGGGCACGGTCGAGGGCCGGGTCGCCGAGGCGATGCGCGCCCACCCCGAGTACGTGGCCGGCACCCGGCGGCCCGACACCTGGCTGATGCGCGAGGTGCCCGGCACCCTGTCGAAGATGGGCGCCGAGGCCGTGCAGGCGGTGGCCCTCGCCGATGGCCGCGCGCTCGCCTTCAAGGTCGACGACGGCGCGATCCGCGCGCTCGGCCCGATACTGGCCCGCGCGCTGCACCACCTGGGCGTCGAGGGCCCGGTCGTGGACCGGATCGGCCGGGCGCCGCTGTTCGGCGGGGCCGTGGAGGTCGGCGAAATCCGGGCGACATTCTGAGCGGGAGCCGTTTAGCGTGGCCGGCATGAGCACTCCGGCCGAGCCCGACATCGAGGTCCGCACCGTCGCCGACGACGAGTTCACCGACTGGATCAGGGCGGTCAACGTGGGGTTCCTGCGGCCGCCGACGGTCAGTGACCAGTACGCGCGGGCACTGCGGGCCAACAGCGACCTGGACCGGGTGCAGGGCGCCTCCGACGGCGGCCGGTGCGTGGCGACGTTCCGCTCCTTCGCGCAGGAGCTGACGACGGTGGGCGGCGCCGCGCTTCCCGTGAGCGCGGTCAGCGGCGTCACCGTCACGCCCACCCACCGCAGGCGCGGCCTGCTGACGCGGATGATGGCGGCCGAGCTCGCCGCGGCCAGGGAGCGCGGCGAGGTCGCGTCCACGCTGATCGCCGCCGAGTACCCGATCTACGGCCGCTACGGATACGGCCCCGCCGCCCACATCACCGAGTGGGAGATCGACACCGCGCGGGCCGGGCTCGACCCGCGTTGGGCGGCCCCGGCCGACGGCGGCAGCGTCGAACTCGTGGATCTGGCCGACGCGGCCAAGCTCGGCGTCGAGGTGTTCGAACGTTTCCGGCCGACTCGCGCGGGTGCGATCAGCCGTGACCGGCGCTGGTGGGACCTGGCCACCGGCGCGGCCCGCCGCGACGAGCCGTGGACCGAGCCGTTCTTCGCGGTGTACCGCACGGCCGACGGCGAACCGGCCGGGTTCGTCCGCTACCGCGCCGACGACAAGTGGAGCGACGCCAAGCTGCCGGAGAACACGGCGACGGTGGCGGACCTCATCGCGCTCACCCCCGAGGCCGAGCGCGCCCTGTGGCACTACCTGTGCTCCATCGACTGGATCCGCAAGGTGCGCACCGGCCGCCGCGCCCCCGACGACCTGCTGCCCCTCCTCCTCCCGAACCCGCGCGCGGCCCGGATCGTGACCCACTCCGACTATCTGTGGCTGCGGCTGCTCGATGTCGTACGGGTCCTGGAGGCGCGCACCTACGCGGCCGAGGGTGCCGTGGTACTTGAGGTCGTGGACCCGGCAGGCCTGGCGGCGGGCCGCTTCCTGCTGGAGGCGGGCGAGGGCGGAGCCCGCTGCGCCCCCACCACCCGGAGTGCCGAACTGACGCTGGACGTAAAGGAGTTGGCGTCCCTCTACCTCGGCGACGAATCGGCGGAGCGGCTGCTCGCGCTCGGCCGGGTGGCGGAGGAGCGGGCGGGGGCGGCGGCCCGCACGGACGAACTGTTCCGCACGGCCGGCCGCCCCTGGTGCCCCGACATGTTCTGACCCCCACCCCCGTGGGAGGTCGGTGGCATGCCGGGTGTTCTTACGGGTGTGCCGGAGCGGGGGGCCCGGCCTTCGGCCGGCCCCGACGGTTACGACTTGGCTCGGTCACGGCTTGAGCAGCACCTTTCCGAGCAGGGCGCGGCCCTGGATCGCCCGGTGCGCGTCGGCGGCGCGGGCCAGCGGGAACACCTCGCCGATCACCGGCCGCAGCCGCCCGGCCGCCGCCTCCCGGAGCACCCGGCCGAGCAGCGCGGTACGGAGCTCAGGAGTCAGCTGTACGTCGCCGATGCCGAGCAGGGTGATGCCGCGCCGCCGGGCCTCGTCCGGGTCGACGGCCGCGAAGCCGGTGCCGGTGGGGGCGCCGTGCGCGGAGAAGCGGCCGCCGTCGGCGGTCAACGGGAAGGCGTCCAGGCCGAGTTGGCCGCCGACGCCGTCCAGTACGAGATCCGCGCCGCGCTCGCCGAGCGCCGCGCGGGCGTGCCGGCCCCAGCCCGGATCCGCCGCGTCGATGACCTGGTCGGCCCCCAACTCCCGTACCAGCGAGGTCTTTTCGGGCCCGCGTGCCACGCCCACCACACGGGCGCCGAGCGCGCGGGCGAACTGGACGAGCAGGGTGCCCATGCCGCCCGATGCGCCGGTGACCAGTACGGTCTCGCCCGGCTTGAGCGCGGTGTTGTCCAGGAGCGCGAGGGCGGTGACCCCGTCGTGCACGAGGGAGGCCGCCTCGCGCAGGCCGAGGCCGTCGGGGACGGGGGAGAGGTGGGCGGCGGGGACCGCCACGAGCTCGGCGTACGTGTCGGCCGCGCCGGACACGGCCACCCGGCGGCCGAGCAGGGCGGCGTCGACACCGGGGCCGATGGCGGTGACCGTGCCGGAGACGCCGCCGCCGGGCACGTAAGGGGGCTTGACGCCGAAGACCTCGTTGAAGGCGCCCGCGCGGATCTGGGTCTGCACGAAGAGGGTGTCGATGTGGTCGACGGCCACCACGGCCTCGCCCTCCCCGGCGACCGGGTCCGGCGCGCTCGCCGTCACCAGTACTTCGGGCCCGCCGAACTCCTCGACCTGTGCCACACGCATGTCGATCACTTCTCCCACCCGTTGTCCGCGCCGGTGCGCGGCCCGTGTCGTTCTCGCTGCTCTCGCTGCTCGTACGTCGAGTGTTCAGCCTCAAGCGCACTTGAGGTCAAGGGCGGCCCGGCGGCGGTCACTAACGGTGCTGGGATCCTCTTAAAGTGCTTAAAGTGGGGGTGTCTTCGTCGGGCCAGGAACGGGAGTCGCGCGTGGAGGGCATGGAGCCGGGGACGGTCCGGCCGGGCGGGCGGACCGCCCGGGTGCGGGCGGCGGTGCTGCGGGCGGCCGGGGACGCGCTGGTGGAGCACGGCTTCGACCGGCTCGACCTCGCGGACGTCGCGCGCCGGGCGGAGGTGGGCAAGACCACCGTCTACCGGCGCTGGTCCACGACCACGGGCCTGGTCGCCGACCTCCTGGACGACATGGCCGAGCAGTCCTCGCCGCGCGCGGACACCGGTTCGCTCGACGGCGACCTGAGGGCGAACGCCCGGCTCGTCGTCGGGACGCTGACCGATCCGCGACAGGGCGCCCTGTTCAAGGCGGTGATCGCCGCCGCCACCTGCGACGACCGCGCGGCCGGCGCGCTGCGCCGCTTCTACGCGACCCGCATCGAGGAGTGGGCCCCGTGCGTGACGCTGGCCGCCGAGCGGGGCGAGGTCCCGCCCGGCACGGACGCGCGCGAGGTGATCCGGGCGGTCTCCGCCCCCCTCTACTACCGCTTCCTGGTGAGCGGCGACCCCCTGGACGAACCGTCCGCAGACCGCGCGGCGCTGGCCGCCGGGGCGGCGGCGAGGGCGGGGGCGTACGGGAGTTGAGGGGGGTGCTGCTTGGCGGTGCCGGTGCGGGCAGGCCGACGAGCGGGTGGGTTTCGGTGCCCGGCATCGGGTGGCGGAGGGGTATCCCGGACATCAGGTCGGCCAAGTGACCCTGTACAGCCGGGAGTTGAGCCGTACCCGTGAAGACCTCCCGGGCGGCCGGCACGTCCGGATCGCGGGTGCCGGCCCAGTCCATCAGGAGGCTCTGCGCCCGGACGTTGCGCAGGACGGCGACCCCGGCCGGGTGCCGTTCCGCGTGGTGTGCGCGGACCAACGGGAGCTGTACCGGTACCTGACCACCCGGGTCGCGGCGCTCCGGCCGTCACTCACCTCGAAACGGCACCGGTGATCAAGACCATGGAACAGGCGGCGAACCGGACGGCCCCCGACAGGGTGGCGCAGCACACTATTGCAAGCATCCGCTTGCAATAGTTAGCGCGATGGGTGCACCATCGGGGCATGGCATCGCTCAACGTCGGCAATCTCGGCGAGTATCTGCGCGAGCAGCGGCGCAACGCGCAGCTGTCGCTGCGGCAGCTCGCCGATGCCGCCGGGGTGTCCAATCCGTATCTGAGTCAGATCGAGCGCGGGCTGCGCAAGCCGAGCGCGGACATTCTGCAGCAGCTCGCGAAGGCGCTGCGGATCTCCGCCGAGACTCTGTACGTGCAGGCCGGGATTCTCGACGAGCGGTCTCCCGAGGCCGCTGGGACGCGGAGCGTCATTCTCGCCGACCCCTCGCTCAGCGAGCGTCAGAAGCAGGTTCTGCTCCAGATCTACGAGTCCTTCCGCAAGGAGAACGGGCTCGACGCCGACACGGACACCGAAGGCGCGGCCGACGGCAGTGCTGCCGACGGCAGTGATGCCGACCACCCTCAAGCGAGTAACTGAGCACTGATCCGGGAGGACAGTCATGGCCATCACCGATGACCTGCGCAAGACCCTCACCGACCCCACCCCCCTCTACTTCCTCGCCGGCACGGCGGACCTCGCGGGGCAGCAGGCCAAGAAGGTTCCGGCTCTGATCGAGAAGATCCAGTCCGAGGCGCCCGAGCGCATCGAGGCCGTGCGCCGCACCGACCCCAAGGCCGTGCAGGAGAAGGCCACCGCGCGGGTCAAGGAGGTGCAGAGCGCCGTCACCACCCGGGCCAACGAGTTCCTCGGGTCCCTCGACGGCGATCTGAAGAAGCTCGGTGAGAACGCCCAGGACCTGGCCCTGCGCGGCGTCGGCGTCCTCGCCGAGTACGCCGTCAAGGCGCGCGAGGGCTACGACTCCGTCGCCGAGCACGGCCAGGAGGTCGTCAAGCAGTGGCGCGGCGAGGCCGCCGACGAGATCGTCGAGATCGCCAGTGCCGTCGAGCCCGACGCGGAGAAGAAGGACGAGGCTCCGGCCCAGGGCGAGCCCACCGTCGGCGACCTCTCCGCCGACGCCGACAAGCCCGCCGCCAAGAAGGCCGCTCCGCGCAAGGCCCCGGTGAAGAAGACCACCGTCAAGTCCGCGGAGTAGCGCTTACCGCGCCGGTTTCGCGGGGCGGGCACCTTCACGGTGCCCGCCCCGTTCAACCAGTACCTTGGCCGCTAGGCGCTCTCCACACTCATCAGTACTGACTAGGCGGTGCACGACATGTTGCTCACGGGATTCAGCCTTCTGACGTCGCTGCTCTATCTCGCGATGCTCGTCATCGCCGTGGTGGCGCTGGTCTTCGCCGTCATCGCGCGCGAGGACGCGTACCGCGCGGCCGGGAAGCAGACCAAGCCGTTCTGGCTCATCGTCCTCGGCATCACGGTCGTGGTGAACCTGTTCGTGCCGATGCTCTTCCTGCAGCTCGCCGGGCTCGTCGCCTCGATCGTGTTCATGGTCGACGTGCGGCCCGCGATCCGGCAGGTCTCCGGCGGTGGCCGGGGCGGCCGCCGGGGCGGCGGCTCCAGCAGCGACGGTCCGTACGGGCCCTACAACGGCGGCCGCTAGGCCGTAGGCCCGGGCCGCCCGTCGGGCGCGGCGGCCCCCGCACGACTCCTCAGGCCGGGCGGCCTTCCCGGTCCGCGCGCTTGCGTTCCAGCAGGACCACCGCCACGTCGTCCGTCAGCTCGCCCCCGTTGAGTTCGCGCGCCCGGGTCACCGCCGCCTCCAGCAGTGACTCGCCACGGAGGCCGGACGCCAGCTGGGTGTTGATCATCTCCAGCATGCCGTCCTGGCCGAGCCGCTGGCCGCTGCCCTCGCCGGTGCGGCCCTCGATCAGGCCGTCCGTGTACATCAACAGGCCCCATTCCCGGCCGAGTTGAACCTGCCGGCGCGGCCAGCGGGCGCGCGGCAGCAGGCCGAGCGCCGGGCCGCCGTTCTCGTACGGGAGCAGCTGGGCGCGGCCGTCCAGGGCGATCAGGGGCGCGGGGTGGCCGGCCAGGCACAGGCCCGCGCTGCGGCCGTCGGGGGCGATGTCGACCGTGCACAGCGTCGCGAATATCTCCTCGCTGTCGCGCTCGTGCTCCAGGACCTCCTGGAGCGTCGATAGCAGCTGGTCCCCGCAGAGCCCCGCGAGGGTCAACGCCCGCCAGGCGATGCGGAGTTCGACCCCGAGGGCCGCCTCGTCGGGGCCGTGTCCGCAGACGTCGCCGATCATCGCGTGGACGGTTCCGTCCGGGGTGCGCACCGTGTCGTAGAAGTCGCCGCCGAGCAGGGCCCGGGAGCGGCCCGGGCGGTAGCGGGCCGCGAAGCGCAGGTCGGATCCCTCGAGCAGTGGCGTCGGCAGGAGACCGCGCTCCAGACGGGCGTTCTCCTGGGCGCGCAGCTTCGACTCGGCCAGCTTGTACTGGGCCGTGTCCGCGCGCTTGCGCTCCACCGCGTACCGGATGGCCCGGCTCAGGAGCCTGCCGTCCAGCTCGTCCCGGAACAGATAGTCCTGCGCGCCGACCCGGACCGCCTCGGCCGCCCGCTCCGCGTGCCCGGAGGGGGTGAGGGCGAGCACCGCGTGGCGCGGCGCGAGGAGCAGCAGATGGCGCAGGGCGGCCAGCTCGTCGTCGGGGTCGCGGCCGGGCAGCGCCAGGTCGAGCAGGATGCAGTGGATGTCGTCGGTGAGCAGCCGCTCGGCCTCGGTGAGGTTGCGGGCGGTGCGGATGCGGACCCGGGTGCCCGCCGCGTCGAGCAGCTCGTGCACGGTGAAGGTGCCCGCCGGGTCGTCCTCGATGACCAGCAGGTTGAGCGGACCGTCGCCGGCGCCGCCCGGCGCCGCCGGAGGGGCGGCTCGCTGGTGCGGTACGGGTACGTGCTGGGATGCGGGCATCGTCGGTTCCGGAATCCTTCCCTCCCCCCGAGGGCGCGGAGGAGCGCCGGTCGGCGCCCCACCAGCCGGGACCCTAGCGCCATCCCCGGGCGTGGCGGAATGGCGTTGGGTGGTTCATCACTCCCGACCGGATGGCATATGCCACATGCCTGATTTGTCCGGGCCTCAGGAAGTTGCGGACTGCCCGTATCGCCGGTCCGCGGCTGCCCGGCCGTACGGGAGCGGCTGCCCGCCCGCCCCTCGAAACGGCCGGCGCGCGAAAGCCGCCCGTCCTCGGGGCCGTGGCCGTCGATACGCCCAGCCGCCCACCCTCGCCCCCGGAGCGGCCGATGCGCGCGGCCGCCCGCTCCCGGAGCCGCCGATGCGCGCAGCCGCCCGCCCCCAGGGCCGTGGCCGTCGGCGCGCGGCCGCTCACCCCCGGGCCGTCGGCGCCCCGGTCCGTACGCCCGCTACTTGTCCGGCCGTACGACGCCGAGTATCGGCATGGAGCCCGCTCCGGTGATCGTCACGGTCCGGCCGGGGCGCGGTGAGTGCACGATCGCGCCGTCGCCGATGTACATCCCGACGTGGGTGGCGTCGGCGAAGTAGATGATGAGGTCGCCCGGGCGCATGTCCTTGATCGCGACGTGCGGCAGCTGGGCCCACTGCTCCTGCGAGGTGCGCGGGATGGGGTGCCCGGCCGCGAGCCAGGCCTGGGAGGTGAGACCCGAGCAGTCGAAGGTGTCGGGACCGGCGGCGCCCCAGATGTACTTCTTGCCGATCTGGTCCGTGGCGAACTTCACGGCCTTCTTGCCCTGCTCGCTCGCGCTGCCGCTGATGTCCTTCAGGACGCCCGTGCTCAGCCAGGCCGTCTGCGAGTCGAACTCCTTCTTGCGCTCCAGCTCGGCCAGGCGCTCGCGCTCCTGCTCCTTGAGCTGGGACTGGAGCTTCTCGGCCGCCGCGATCTTCTCCGTTATGTCCTTCTGCGCGGCTTCCTTCTTGACCCGGTTGGCCTCCAGGCTCTTCCACTGGGCGGTGGCGTCCGCGCTGTAGGCCGCCAAGTCGGCCTGCGTTCTGTCCAGTTCGCCCAGCAGGCCCTGGGCCGCCTGCTGGCCCTGGCGCAGCGAGTCGGCCCCGTCGAGGAAGGTCTCCGGGTCGCCGCTGAGCATCATCTGCGCGCCGGGTGGCAGGCCGCCGTTGCGGTACTGCATCCGCGCGGTGGCGCCCGCCTGGTCCTTCAGGCGCTTGATCTTCTCCTGGCCCTTCACGATCTCCTGGGCCAACTGCACGATCTGCGCGGACTGTTGCTTGGTCTTCTCCTCGGCGAGGTTGTACGCGTCGGTGGCCGCGGCCGCCTGGCGGTACAGGTCGTCGATCTCCTTGCTCACCTCGTCGAGCGTCTTGGGCGCGCCCGGCGCCGAGGCCGAGGCCGACGGCGTCGGTGCGGGGTCGGCGAACGCCGTGCCCGGCGCGGCCAACGCGGTCAGGGCGCACACCAAGGCGATCGCGGCCGCCAACTGGCGCTTCTTCGGCACTGAGAACCCCCTCCAGTCAACTCCGGCCCCACACCGGAACGCTCCGGCCCCACGCCGGAACACACCGGACACCCCGCATGTGATTTACCGTCAGTAACATCACACCGGTGCCCGCGATGCTGCCACGCCCCCGGCCAAAACGACAGAGGCGTCGGGGCACCGGACGAGGCACGTCCCCTTGCGCGTTCCGCCGCCCGGGTCCCTCCCGTCTGACGAACCCCGGGTTCCACGCGTTCCGCCGGCCACGGGAGTTCACCCGTAAGACGACGTCAACAACTGGCTCACCCGGCTCCGGCCAAGCCCCGGCCGGGTGGCCGCCCCGGGCGGACGCGAGCCGCACCCGACGGCCCGGCGCACGCGCCGCCGCATGCCGCCCCGCGCGTCAACTGGGCGCGAGCGCAGACCAGTTGACCGTCACCTCGCCCTGCCGCCAGCGCCGCACCCCGTCCACCACCGGCCAGTCGCCCGCCAGGTCCCGTACCGACTTGATCCAGCGCTGGCGCGCGCCGAGCGAGGCGTACGGGGCCGCCGCCGCCCACGCCCGGTCGAAGTCGCGCAGGAACGCGTGCACCGGCTCGCCCGGCACATTGCGGTGGATCAGCGCCTTGGGCAGCCGCTCGGCCAGGTCGGAGGGGCGGTCGAGGGAGCCGAGCCGGGTCGCGAAGGTCACCGTGCGCGGGCCCGAGCGGTCGAGCGCGACCCACACGTGGCGGCGCCCGATCTCGTCGCAGGTGCCCTCGACGAGCAGCCCGCCGGGCGCGAGCCGCGCGCACAGGCGGGCCCAGACGGCGGCCACCTCCGCCTCGTCGTACTGGCGCAGCACGTTCGCCGCGCGGATCAGCGCCGGCGGCTCGGGCAGCGGGACCTCGAAACCGCCGTGCCGGAAGGTGAGGCCCTCGCGCCCGTACGGCTTGGCGGCAGCCACCCGGGCCGGCTCGATCTCGATGCCCACCACCGAGACGGCCGGGGCCGCCGTGCGCAGGCGCTGGAGCAGCTCCACGGCGGTCCAGGGGGCGGCCCCGTACCCGAGGTCGACGGCGACCGGGGCCGTCGCGCGGCGCAGCGCCGCCCCGTGCGCGTCCGCGATCCAGCGGTCCATGCGGCGCAGCCGGTTCGGGTTGGTGGTGCCGCGGGTGACGGTGCCGACGGGGCGTTTCGCGGGTGGGGCGGGTGGAGCCATGGGACGAGGGTAGGCGGCGCGAGCGGCAGCCCCGCAGGTCCGGGGCGGCGCAAGCGGCTCCCCGGCGGGTCCGGCAACATTTTGGCAAAGTGGAAATGAAAGGGCGGGTTCCGGTGTTCGGGGCTTTGGAGGGGCGTCCCGCATGCCCGATCCGCGTCCCAAGGCAGTGCCCCGAACCGAGGAGGCCCTCGACGTGAGCCAGTACGTGTCCCGGTTCGCCGGCACCCTGGCGGGGCCGCCCAGGCTCCGGCTGCCCGGCGGCCACCGCAAGCCCCGGCGGGTCGCCATGCTCAGCGTCCACACCTCCCCGCTGCACCAGCCCGGGACGGGCGACGCCGGCGGCATGAACGTGTACATCGTCGAGCTCGCCAAGCGCCTGGCCGCGATCAACATCGAGGTCGAGATCTTCACCCGGGCCACCACGGGCGGCCTCGCGCCGGCCGTGGAGATGTCGCCCGGTGTCCTCGTGCGGCACATCGACGCGGGGCCGTACGAGGGCCTGGCCAAGGAGGAGCTGCCCGCCCAGCTCTGCGCGTTCACACACGGCGTGATGACGGCCTGGGCGCGCCACCGGCCGGGCTACTACGACCTGGTCCACTCCCACTACTGGCTCTCCGGGCACGTCGGCTGGCTCGCCGCGCAGCGCTGGGGCGTGCCGCTCGTGCACGCCATGCACACCATGGCCAAGGTCAAGAACGCGGCGCTCGCCGAGGGCGACAACCCCGAGCCGGCCGCGCGGGTCATCGGCGAGACGCAGATCGTGAACGCGGCGGACCGGCTGATCGCCAACACCGCCGAGGAGGCCGACGAACTCGTCCGCTTCTACGACGCGGACCCCGGCAAGGTCGCCGTCGTCCACCCCGGTGTGAACCTCGACCGCTTCCGCCCGGCGGACGGCCGCGCCGCCGCGCGCGACCGGCTCGGGCTGCCGCGGGACGCCTTCGTTCCGCTCTTCGCGGGCCGCATACAGCCGCTGAAGGCGCCGGACATCCTGCTGCGCGCGGCGGCCGAGCTCCTCGACCGGGACCCCTCCCTGCGCTCGCGGATGATCGTGCCGATCGTGGGCGGCCCGTCGGGAAGCGGCCTGGCCAAGCCGGAGGGCCTGCAGAAGCTGGCGGCCAAGCTCGGCATCAGTGACGTCGTACGGTTCAGGCCGCCGGTCGGCCAGGACCGGCTCGCGGACTGGTTCCGGGCGGCGTCCGTCCTGGTCATGCCCTCGTACAGCGAGTCGTTCGGACTGGTCGCCATCGAGGCGCAGGCGGCCGGGACACCGGTGGTCGCGGCGTCGGTGGGCGGGCTTCCGGTGGCGGTACGGGACGGCTCGACGGGCTTCCTCGTCCAGGGCCACGACCCCGGGGACTACGCGACCGCCCTGCACCGCTTCGTCGAGGAACCCGCGCTGGTGGACCGGATGGGCGGCGCGGCCGCCCGGCACGCGCAGTCGTTCGGCTGGGGGACGGCGGCCGCGGCGACGGCGGACGTGTACACGGCGGCGATGCAGGAGCACCGGCGGCGGGTCCGCTCGCACCACGGCTGAGGCGCCCCGGCCGGGCCCGGGGGCTTCGCGTAGGCTCGCGGCATGGCTGACGTGCGGCAGGTCATCGAGGCGGCGCTCAAGGACGCGGAGCTCTCGTGGGAGTCCCCGGAGCCGGGCGCGTACGTGGTGACGCTGCCGGGCACGCGCAAACTCTCCACGACCTGCTCGCTGCGGCTCGGCCGCCACTCCCTTTCCGTGAACGCGTTCGTGGTGCGCCACCCGGACGAGAACGAGCCGGCCGTCCACCGCTGGCTCCTGGAGCGCAACCTCCGTCTGTACGGGGTGAGTTACGCGGTCGACCGGCTCGGCGACGTCTACCTGGCGGGGAAGGTTCCGCTCTCCTCGGTGACGCCGGAGGAGCTCGACCGGCTGCTCGGGGTCGTCCTGGAGGAGGCGGACGGGTCCTTCAACACCCTGCTGGAGATGGGGTTCGCGTCCGCCATCCGGCGGGAGTACGCGTGGCGGGTGTCGCGGGGGGAGTCCACTCGGAACCTGGAGGCGTTCGGGCGGGTCACGGGGGAGGCGGGCTAGGGGTTCTCCCACCGCCCGCCCCGGGAACGCCCTCACACCCCGGAATCCGCCCGCACCTCGACCGGCGCCGCCGCCACGGCCACCGGGGCGGCCGGGGCGGCCGGGGCGACCTGCGCAACCGGCGCGACCGGGGCCGCTGGCGCGACCTGTGCGACCGGTGCCTCCGCCGCCCCGTCCGTCGGCAGGCTTCGCATCAGCCCCCAGTACCCCGCCGCGGTCACCGACCCGAGCACCGCGCACGTGCCCCACAGCCACCCCGCCCCGAAGTGGTCGATGACGTAACCCGACATCAGCGGGGCGACCAGGGCCGCCACCGACCAGGACATGGTGTAGACGCCCTGGTAGCGGCCCCGGCCGTGCACGGGGGAGAGGCGGACCACCAGGCCCGTCTGGATGGGGGCGTTGACGATTTCGGCCAGGGTCCAGACGCAGATCGTCAGGGCGTACACCGCGACCGAACCGGCGAACGCCGTCAGTCCGAAGCCGTAGCCCGCGAGCAGCGCCGAGACCATCAGCAGGCGGCGCGGGTCACGGTGCTGGATGTAGCGCGTGACGGGGATCTGGACCGCCACGATCAAGATGCCGTTCACCGCGATCGCCAGGCCGAAGTCCGCGCTGGAGAACCCGTCCGTGCCCATCGCGACCGGCAGGCCCACATAACCCTGCTGGAAAATAAGGGAGATGAGGAAGGACAGGCCGACCACGCTCATGAAGCGGCCGTCCCGCAGCACCGTACCGATGCCGACCTGATGCTCCGTCACCTTCTCTTCGGCCGTGCGCTCGGGGCGCGACTCCGGCAGCTTGAGGAACACCACGATCGCGCAGACCAGGGTCAGCGTCGCCTCGCCGAGGAAGCCCGCCAGGTAGCTGTACTGGGCGATGAAGCCCGCCGCCATCGACGAGACGGCGAACCCCAGGTTGATCGCCCAGTAGTTGAGGGAGAACGCCCGCACCCGGTCCTCGGGCCGCACGATGTCCGCCATCATCGCCTGCACCGCGGGCCGCGACGCGTTGCTCGCCATGCCGACGAGGAAGGCGACGCCCGCGATCGCCACCGGATCCGTCATGAAGCCGAGCAGCGCGACGGAGAAGGCCGTCGCCGTCTGGGCGATGACGAGGGTGGGCCGGCGGCCCAGGCGGTCGGTCATCACGCCGCCGCCGAGGGACGAGACGACCCCGCCGAGCCCGTGCAGCGAGGCCACAAGTCCCGCGTACGAGGCCGAATAGCCCCGGTCCAGGGTGAGGTAGAGCGCCATGAAAGTGGCGACGAAGGCCCCGAGCCGGTTGATCAGGGTGCTGGTCCACAGCCACCAGAACTCCCGGGGCAGCCCCGAGACGGTTTCTCGTGCGGCGCGTCTCAGGCTGGCGACGGACATGCGGCTTCCCCCCGGAACTGTGGCTCTGCTGTAAGTGGTGCGGCTGATGTCCGCAAGTTACAAGTGGGCGAGTTCCGGGGGCCACTGAATTGACGGCGTCCGTCAATCGAGACGGGCCCGGGACCTTGGTCCCTGCGCGCGCGAGGGCCCCGGAACGTCGATTAGGCTCGGACGCATGGCCGACGCACCGTACAAGCTGATCCTGCTCCGCCACGGCGAGAGCGAGTGGAACGAGAAGAACCTGTTCACCGGTTGGGTGGACGTCAACCTCACGCCGAAGGGCGAGAAGGAGGCGGCGCGCGGCGGTGAGCTGCTCAAGGACGCCGGCCTGCTCCCCGACGTGCTGCACACCTCCCTCCAGAAGCGCGCGATCCGCACCGCCCAGCTCGCGCTGGAGTCCGCGGACCGCCACTGGATCCCGGTGCACCGCAGCTGGCGCCTGAACGAGCGCCACTACGGCGCGCTCCAGGGCAAGGACAAGGCGCAGACGCTCGCCGAGTTCGGCGAGGAGCAGTTCATGCTGTGGCGCCGCTCCTACGACACCCCGCCGCCGGCCCTCGAGGACGGCACGGAGTTCTCGCAGAGCGACGACGCCCGTTACGCGACGATCCCGCCGGAGCTGCGCCCGCAGACCGAGTGCCTCAAGGACGTCGTCACGCGCATGCTGCCGTACTGGTACGACGGCATCGTCCCGGACCTGCTCGACGGCAAGACCGTCCTGGTCGCCGCCCACGGCAACTCGCTGCGCGCGCTGGTCAAGCACCTCGACGGCATCTCCGACGCCGACATCGCGGGCCTGAACATCCCGACCGGCATCCCGCTCGTCTACGAGCTCGACGCCGACTTCAAGCCGGTCAAGCCGGGCGGCACCTACCTGGACCCGGACGCGGCCGCCGCCGCGATCGAGGCCGTGAAGAACCAGGGCAAGAAGTAACCCGCCCCGACGCCCGCCGAGCCCCCTGTCACCCGTCCCGGGTGGCAGGGGGCTCGCGTTTTTCCGGGCGGAAGAGGGCCGCTTTTACGCTCCGTCACGGCCGCGGCACCCTCCGGTCGCCGTCTCCCGGTCTCGTGGATAGCCTCGAAAGGTGCATTTCGCCCGAAGTGGTGAACTGCGTTCCACCTGGGGGAGTCCGCCAAGACGGGAGTCCAGAACGTGAATACCACCCTGCGCAGCCGTTGTGTCCGTACCTTCGCCGCCGGTGCGCTGTCCGCCGCCCTGCTGACCGCCGGTGCCGCCGGCACCTTCGCCTCGGCCGCCGCGAGCCCCAAGCCGAGCCCCTCCGCGTCCAAGATGACCGGCTCGATCACCATCAAGGCGTCCTCGACCTCGGTGAAGGCCGGCGACAAGGTGACCTTCACGGGCCGCACCAAGGGCCTGCCCATAGGCACGAAGGTGGTGCTCCAGCACAAGAAGGGCAGCAAGTGGACGACCCTTCAGGCGAGCACGCTGGTCAAGCAGGGCAGCAGCTACTCCCTCGACGCCAAGCTCAACGACAAGGGCAAGCAGGAACTGCGGATCAAGTACGACGAGGTCACCTCGCCGTCGGTCACCGTCACCGTGAAGTGACCCCCGCCGCGCGCTGAGCACGCGAGGGGCCCCGCCCGAACCCGGGCGGGGCCCCTCCTCGTGCCGGTCCCTCGGGTCAGCCGCCGCACTGGCAGGGTGCGCCCGACTGGCAGCCGCAACCGCAGCCGGAGCCGCAGCCGCACGCGCCGATCAGTGGGAGCCGGACCACTTCGACAGGTGTGACGGATGCTTCCTGGCGTGGTTCGGGCGTGGGTGAATCGGCCATGGGTCCCTCCCGGGGGTAGGCAGCCGCGACGAGCCTTCGCCCATTGCATGCCCACTGGGACGGGCGCATCAACGGCGCATGCGCGCAAGCCTGTTGGGGCCGGTACGGCCTCAGGCCCCCTCGACCTGCGCGGGCGGCTGGAGTTCGTCGGCGTGCTCGCCCGTGACCAGGTACACCACGCGCTTGGCGACCGACACGGCGTGGTCCGCGAAGCGCTCGTAGTAACGGCCGAGCAGCGTCACGTCGACCGCCGTCTCGATGCCGTGCTTCCAGCGGTCGTCCATCAGGTGCTGGAACAGGGTCCGGTGCAGCAGGTCCATCTCGTCGTCGTCCTGCTCCAACTGGAGGGCCAGGTCGACGTCCTTGGTGATGATGACCTCGGCCGCCTTCGCCATCAGGCGCTGGGCGAGCTGGCCCATCTCCAGGATCGTGGCGTGCAGGTCGTGCGGTACGGCACGGTCCGGATAGCGCAGCCGGGTCAGCTTGGCCACGTGCTGGGCGAGGTCGCCCGAACGCTCCAGGTCGGCGCTCATGCGCAGGGAGGTCACGACGATCCGCAGATCGGTGGCGACCGGCTGCTGGCGGGCCAGCAGGGCTATCGCGCGGGCCTCCAGATCGTGCTGGAGATCGTCGACCTTCTGGTCCGCCGCGATCACGCTCTCGGCGAGCTTGAGATCGGCGTCGAGCATGGCCGTGGTGGCGCGCCCGATCGCCGACCCGACAAGACGGGCCATTTCGACCAGGCCCTCGCCGATCGAGTCAAGTTCCTCGTGGTACGCGTCCCGCATGGGGTGTCCCTCTCTACAGCGGTCTCCGGGGGGCCGGGGGTGCCTGTGACCCCCACGCTCCCACGTTCCGTCCCTTACGCGTCCGATTCGGCCATAGGAAGTGAACCGCCCCTATCACCTCGGTGAACTCTGGGCGACGAACGTTCGAGCGGCCACCCGTTTGGCTGGGAGAGTGTCGGTGACCCCGCATAACCTGGGTGCATGGACGTGAACGCGGCGGTCGCCGCATTGGCAGCGATCGCCGGGGTGTGCACCGGCGTGATCGCCATGCTGGCGTTCCGCTGGAGCGAGCGCGACCAGGCGCGGCCCACCCGGAGCTCCCTGCACACCGACGCCGTACTGCCCCCTGGCGTGGACACGGTCCTTTCCGTGCTGCGCTCCTCCGCGGTCGTCCTCGACGAGAGCGACTCGGTGGTCAAGGCCAGCTCGGCGGCGTACGCGCTGGGTCTGGTCAGGGGCGGCAAGCTGGCCGTCGAGCCCATGCTGCACATGGCGCGCGACACCCGGCGCGACGGCGAGATACGGCAGGTCGAGCTGGACCTGCCCCGGCGCGGCACCGGCCGCGGCGAGGCCCTCGCGGTCTCCGCCCGGGTCGCCCCGCTCGGCTCCCGGCTGGTCCTGCTCCTGGTGGAGGACCTCACGGAGGCCCGCCGCATCGAAGCCGTACGGCGTGACTTCGTGGCCAACGTCAGCCATGAGCTCAAGACCCCGACCGGGGCGCTCTCCCTGCTCTCCGAGGCCGTCATGGACGCCTCGGACGACCCCGAGGCGGTCACCCGCTTCGCCGGCCGGATGCAGATCGAGGCGACCCGGCTCACCAACCTGGTCCAGGAGCTCATCGACCTCTCCCGGGTCCAGAACGACGACCCGCTGGAGGACGCCGAGCCGGTCCGCGTCGACGAACTCGTCGCCGAGGCCATAGACCGCTCCCGGCACACCGCGTCCACCAAGCAGATCACCATGGCCGCGGGCGGCACCGCCGACCTGTACGTGTGGGGCAACCGCGGCCAGCTCGCCGCGGCCCTCGGCAACCTGGTCGAGAACGCGGTGAACTACTCGCCGGCCAGGACCCGGGTCGGCATCGCCGGGCGGCGCATCGCCGCACCTGGTGGGGACCTGATCGAGATCGCCGTGACCGACCAGGGCATCGGCATCTCGGAGAAGGACCGGGAGCGCGTCTTCGAGCGCTTCTACCGGGTGGACCCGGCCCGCTCCCGTGCCACCGGCGGCACGGGCCTCGGCCTCGCCATCGTCAAGCACGTGGCCGCCTCGCACGGCGGGGAGGTCACGGTGTGGAGCTCCGAGGGACAGGGCTCCACCTTCACCCTGCGGCTGCCGGAAGCCGGCGCCGTTCGCGACCGCGCATCGGCCGGGCGCGGTCCGGTCACGGTCGACGAGGACGACGACGTCCCGTACGAGACCTTCAGTTCCGCTGTGCCTCATTCACCAGCCATAGTTCCTGCCCCGGAGGTCCTTCCGTGACCCGAGTGCTCGTCGTCGAGGATGAGGAATCCTTCAGCGACGCCCTGTCCTACATGCTCCGCAAGGAGGGCTTCGAGGTCGCGGTGGCGGCCACCGGGCCCGACGGCCTCGACGAGTTCGAGCGCAACGGCGCCGACCTGGTCCTGCTCGACCTGATGCTGCCCGGCCTGCCCGGCACCGAGGTCTGCCGTCAGCTGCGCGGCCGCTCCAACGTCCCGGTCATCATGGTGACGGCGAAGGACAGCGAGATCGACAAGGTCGTGGGCCTGGAAATAGGAGCCGACGACTACGTCACCAAGCCGTTCTCCTCGCGCGAGCTGGTCGCCCGCATCCGCGCGGTCCTTCGCCGCCGCGGCGAGCCCGAGGAGGTCACCCCGGCCGCCCTGGAGGCGGGCCCGGTCCGCATGGACGTCGACCGGCACGTGGTCACCGTCTCCGGCGGCAAGGTCGACCTCCCGCTGAAGGAGTTCGACCTGCTGGAGATGCTCCTTCGCAACGCGGGCCGCGTCCTGACCCGTATGCAGCTCATCGACCGGGTGTGGGGCGCGGACTACGTCGGCGACACCAAGACGCTCGACGTCCACGTCAAGCGCCTGCGCGCCAAGATCGAGCCGGACCCGGGCGCCCCGCGCTACCTGGTGACGGTCCGCGGTCTCGGCTACAAGTTCGAGCCGTAGGCCGACGGGCGACAGGCGACGGCCGGCGTGGAGACGGCCGGCATATGAAGGAGGGCGGCCCCGGATCGGATCCGGGGCCGCCCTCCTTCGTGGCTCACGTCAGCGTCGCGACGGCGTCACTGACCGGTGCCGGTGCTCGCGGTGTGCGAGGGCGAGCCGGAGCCGGCCGGCTTGCCGCTGCCGCCCGCGTTCGGGTTGGCGGAGTTGGACGGGGTGCCCGAGGGGGAGGCCTTGCCCGACGGCTCGCCGGAGGGGGTCTCCTTGGGCTTGGGGAGCTCGCTGGGGCCGACGCCCTCGAAGTAGCTGGTGGCCGGGACGACGAAGGCCTCCAGGCTCACCGCGCCGGCCTTGCTGAACTGGAAGGTGACCTTCTGCGCGTCACCGTTCTTGGCGGCCTCGCGGCCGTTGTCGACGACCGCGGAGGCGTTGTCCTTGCCGCCGATCACGACCGAGCCGTGGCCCGGGACGGTGATCGCGCCGGTGCCCTTGGCGGGCGAGAGCTTGACGGTGGCGCTGCCGACCTGGACGGAGTCCAGGGTCTGCGGGTCGGCGCCGTTGTTGAACAGCGTCGCCGCGACGACGGCCGGGCCCTCGGCGTCGGCCTTCGGCTGGGTGACGACCGTCGCGTTCTGGACCTTGATGTCGCCGACGGTGACGTAGGCGTTGTCGGCCTTGACCCCGAGCGTCTGGGCGTTGTTGCCCGCGGCGCAGGCGGAGAGGGAGGCGAGCGAGAACGCGATGGCAGAAGCGGCGAGGGCGCCGCGTCGAAGGCTGCGGCTCACGGCGGCGGCAACTCCTTGGACGTACGAGACGGATTGCTTCGGACGGGCTACGGATCAGCCGGCCGCATACCTAAGGGCCAGCTAAGGGTGTGTCAGCGGGCCTAGATTACCGAGCCGTCCCACGCGCCCCGCACCCGACCCGCCCCTACGGACGGCGGGCCCGCGGAAGTCGAGCGGATCACCCGCCGATCTCGGGCGGATCCCCCGCTGATCTCGCGCTTTCGTACGCCGTTCACATATCTACGGGTGATCAATTCCCCGGCCCGCCACGCATTCCTTACCGAAAATCCACCCGGGCGGTCGGACCCGGCCGTTCGTTGATCAATTCCGGAAAGAATCCCACGCGGCCGAACGGGTGAACGAGCGCCGAACGGAGTAGATGAAGTTCACCGCCTGGAACCCGGCAAACCGGGACGTTCGGCCTCTCGGGACCCCTTCCGGGGGTGGGTAACGTACGCGTTTCGCGGCCCCTTCGCAGCCGCTCCGACCTGCGAATACCGCCTTCCGGAAGCCCTGCGCAGCACGTTCCTGTTGCTGTTGTCAAGCCCCGAGATATGCCCTGACCTGCGAAAACGCCATTCAGAAGAAGCAGTTTCCGTGTTACCCTGGATAGCCACGGAAGGGGTACCTGTCACATGACGTTCAAGGTTGGCGACACCGTGGTCTATCCCCATCACGGGGCCGCGCTGATCGAGGCCATCGAAACTCGCCAGATCAAAGGCGTGGACAAGACCTACTTGGTGCTCAAGGTCGCCCAGGGCGACTTGACTGTGCGCGTGCCCGCGGACAACGCGGAGTTCGTCGGCGTTCGCGATGTAGTTGGTCAGGACGGGCTGGACCGGGTCTTCGAGGTGCTGCGCGCGCCGTACGCGGAGGAGCCCACTAACTGGTCCCGTCGTTACAAGGCAAACCTTGAGAAGCTCGCCTCCGGCGATGTCATCAAGGTCGCCGAAGTGGTGCGTGACCTGTGGCGTCGTGAGCGCGAGCGCGGACTGTCCGCAGGTGAGAAGCGCATGCTCGCCAAGGCGCGCCAGATCCTGGTGAGCGAGCTGGCCCTCGCGGAAAACACCAACGAAGACAAGGCCGAGGCCCTCCTCGACGAGGTTCTCGCGTCCTGACGCCGTCAGTTCCGGGGCCGCCGCCCCGGAATGCCCGGCTTTGCCGCGGTGCCCGCTGACCAGCAGTGAAAATTGCTGTGTCGCCGGGCGCTGCGGCATGTTCGTATCCCCTTACCGCCGGCGCCCGTACTTCATGTCCCGGTCGCCATCGGCGCCCGCACTGTGCGTGCCGGGCCCGGGCGGCCTGCCTGACCGGTGTCACGGAAGGGCCGGTCAGGGCGTCGCGCCCGGCACTCCCCCAGGCTCCAGGAGCAGGGGGTACTCCCAGGCCACTACCCATGTCGTTTGAGGACACAAACCTTGTCTGACGAATCGCGCTCTTTCCGCACCGCCGCGGTGATTCCGGCGGCCGGTCGCGGTGTGCGGCTCGGCCCGGGCGCCCCCAAGGCGCTCCGCGCGCTGAACGGCACTCCCATGCTCGTGCACGCCGTACGGGCGATGGCCGCGTCCCGGTCCGTCTCGCTCGTCGTCGTGGTCGCCCCGCCGGACGGGGCGACCGAGGTGAAGAACCTCCTCGCCGAGCACGCCCTGCCGGACCGCACCGACTTCCTCGTGGTGCCCGGCGGCGAGAGCCGCCAGGAGTCCGTGAAGCTCGGCCTGGACGCGCTGCCGCCGGGCTTCGACGTCGTCCTGGTCCATGACGCGGCCCGCCCGCTCGTCCCCGTCGACACCGTCGACGCGGTCATCGAGGCGGTACGCGACGGCGCCCCCGCCGTGGTGCCCGCGCTCCCGCTCGCCGACACCGTCAAGCAGGTCGAGCCGCGTACCGACGGTTCGCCCGAGCCGGTCGTGACCACCCCGGAGCGGAGCCGGCTGCGCTCGGTGCAGACCCCGCAGGGCTTCGACCACGCCACGCTCGTACGCGCCCACGAGAGCGTCACCGAGAACGTCACGGACGACGCGAGCATGATCGAGCAGCTCGGCCTGCCCGTCGTGGTGGTGCCGGGGCACGAAGAGGCGTTCAAGGTGACCCGCCCGCTCGACCTCGTACTCGCCGAGGCCGTACTCGCACGACGGAGGGCCAACGATGGCTTCTGAAGCGTCCGAATCCGGGCGGCCGCCCGGTGGTCCGGTGATCCCCCTGGTCGGGATCGGCACCGACGTCCACGCCTTCGAGCCCGGCCGCGAGCTGTGGTGCGCCGGGCTGCTCTGGGAGGACCAGGAGTACGGTCTGGCCGGGCACTCCGACGGCGATGTCGCCGCGCACGCCGCCTGTGACGCCGTCTTCTCGGCGGCCGGCGTCGGCGACCTCGGCGCCCACTTCGGCACCGACCGCCCCGAGTGGTCCGGCGCCTCGGGTGTGAGCCTGCTCGCCGAGGCCGCCCGGATCGTGCGCGCCGAGGGCTACGAGATCGGCAACATCGCGGTGCAGGTCATCGGCGTACGCCCGAAGATCGGCAAGCGGCGCGAGGAGGCGCAGAAGGCGTTGTCGGCCGCCGCCGGGGCGCCCGTCTCGGTGTCCGGCACCACCACCGACGGGCTCGGGCTCACCGGCCGGGCCGAGGGACTCGCGGCGATCGCCACGGCGATGGTGTACCGGTTGCCATAGAAACGCGGCGGACTGGGGTAGTAGAGGAGGCAACCACTTCGCTCCTCTTCCGGAAGGACCGCACGTGTCCGCTCAGCTCAGCGACGACCTCAAGGCACTCCTCGACACCCCCGTCTTCGTCAACATCGCCACCATCCAGCCCGACGGAAGCCCCCAGGTGTCCCCGGTCTGGGTGAAGCGGGACGGCGACGACGTACTGATCTCGACGACCGTGGGCCGGCGCAAGGAGAAGAACCTGCGCCGCGATCCGCGCGTCACCGTCCTCGTCCAGCCCTTCGACGCCCCGTATACGTACGCCGAGATCCGGGGCACCGCCGAGCTCACCACCGAGGGCGGGCAGGAGCTGATCGACGAGCTCGCGATGAAGTACATGGGCAAGAAGTACCGGGAGTTCAACCCGGACTCGGTCAACGACGCCCCGCGTGTGGTCGTCCGGATCACCCCGCGCAAGATCGTCGGAAGGCTCTGAGACCCAACAGTCGCCAAATTGTGTGCCCCGGGGCCGGTAAAGGGTCGCGGGGCACTGGTATTGGGCCACTACCCTGGTGTGGTGACCATTCGCCTGTACGACACCAGCGCCCGGCAGATTCGCGACTTCGTCCCGCTCACGCAGGGCTGTGTCTCGATCTACCTGTGTGGCGCCACGGTCCAGGCGGCCCCGCACATCGGACACATCCGGTCGGGACTCAACTTCGACATCATGCGCCGCTGGTTCGAATACCGCGGCTACGACGTCACGTTCATCCGTAACGTCACCGACATCGACGACAAGATCATCAAGAAGTCGGCCGAGCAGGGCCGCCCCTGGTGGTCGATCGGCTACGAGAACGAGCGGGCGTTCAACGACGGCTACACCGCGCTCGGCTGCCTCGCGCCCACCTACGAGCCTCGCGCGACCGGCCACATCACCGAGATGGTCGAGATGATGCGCGGCCTCATCGAGCGCGGCCACGCCTACGAGGCGGACGGCAGCGTCTACTTCGACGTGCGGTCCTTCCCCGAGTACCTGTCCCTGTCCAACCAGGACATCGACGACCTGCGCCAGCCCGACGAGGGCGTCGCCGGCAAGCGCGACCCGCGCGACTTCGCGATGTGGAAGGCCTCCAAGCCGGGCGAGCCCGACTGGGAGACCCCGTGGGGCCGCGGCCGGCCCGGCTGGCACCTGGAGTGCTCGGCGATGGCCCACAAGTACCTGGGCAGCGCCTTCGACATCCACGGCGGCGGTCTCGACCTGATCTTCCCGCACCACGAGAACGAGATCGCCCAGGCCAAGGCCTTCGGCGACGACTTCGCCGAGTACTGGGTGCACAACGCCTGGGTGACGATGTCCGGCGAGAAGATGTCGAAGTCGCTCGGCAACAGCGTGCTGGTCTCCGAGATGGTCAAGCAGTGGCGCCCGATCGTGCTGCGCTACTACCTGGGCACCCCGCACTACCGGTCGATGATCGAGTACAGCGAGGAGGCCCTGCGCGAGGCCGAGTCGGCGTTCGCGCGCATCGAGGGCTTCATCCAGCGCGTGGTGGAGAAGGCGGGGGGCGTCGTCGAGCCCGCCGCCCAGGTCCCGCCGGCGTTCGCCGAGGCCATGGACGACGACCTGGGCGTGCCCCAGGCCCTCGCGATCGTCCACACCACGGTGCGCCAGGGCAACAGCGCCCTGGCCGCCGACGACAAGGAAGCCGCGACCGCGCGCCTGGCCGAGGTCCGTGCGATGCTCGGCGTCCTCGGCCTCGACCCGCTGGACCCGCACTGGGCCGGCGAGACCGACCGGGGCGAAGACCTGCACGGGGCCGTCGACACCCTCGTACGCCTGGTCCTGGAGCAGCGCGAGGCCGCCCGGTCCCGCAAGGACTGGGCGACCGCGGACGCGATCCGCGACCAGCTCACCCAGTCCGGCCTGGTCATCGAGGACGGCCCCAGCGGCCCCCGCTGGACCCTCGGCCCGCGCTGAGCGGAGCCTGATGTGCCGCCCGGGCGATCGGGCGGCACACTTCATATACGTACGTACACGATCTGCATCCGCATGTGGATCGCGGATTCACTGAGGAAATAGGTAGGTCATGGCCGGGAACAGCCAGCGCAGGAACCGCCGCACGTCCAACAAGAAGGGCGCGACGGTCGGCAGCGGTGGCCAGCGGCGCCGTGGCCTGGAGGGCAAGGGCCCCACTCCCAAGGCCGAGGACCGCAAGAAGCACAAGAAGAACCGCATCGCGACGGCCAAGGCCAGGCAGGCCGCGACCCGCCGCCCCGCGCCGCGGCGCGGCGGCTCCAAGGGCACGTCGGAGATGGTCGTGGGCCGCAACCCCGTCTTCGAGGCGCTGCGCGACGGCGTCCCGGCGACCACGCTCTACGTCCAGCAGTACATCGACAACGACGAGCGGGTCCGCGAGGCCCTCCAGCTCGCCGGCGAGCGCGGCAACATCAACCTGATGGAGGCCCCGCGCGCCGAGCTCGACCGGATGACCAACGGGCTCAACCACCAGGGTCTCGTCCTCCAGGTCCCGCCGTACGAGTACGCGGAGCCGCAGGACCTCACCGCCGCCGCGTACGACAACGGCGAGGACCCGCTGATCGTCGCGCTCGACGGCGTGACCGACCCGCGCAACCTCGGCGCCATCGTCCGCTCCACCTCCGCCTTCGGCGGCCACGGCGTGGTCGTGCCCGAGCGGCGTGCGGCCGGCATGACGGCGGGCGCCTGGAAGTCGTCCGCCGGCACCGCGGCGCGCACCCCGGTCTCCCGCGTCACCAACCTGACGCGCGCCCTGGAGGCCTACAAGAAGGAAGGCCTCACGATCGTCGGTCTGGCGGCCGACGGCGAGCACACGGTCGAGGAGCTCGAGCAGATCGCCGGCCCCGTCGTGATCGTGATCGGCAGCGAGGGCAAGGGACTTGGCCGGCTCGTCGGCGAGACCTGCGACTACCGCGTGCGGATCTCGATGCCGGGCGGCGCCGAGTCCCTCAACGCCGGTGTGGCCGCGGGCATCGTGCTCTACGAGGCGGCCCGCCGACGCGCCTGAGCTGGGTGATCTTGACGGGTCTCGGACAGATTCGGACCCGTCAAGCAGTGTCCTAAACACCCATCACTCGGTTAGATGAGTGTGGACACCAGAACGCCCCGGCCCGGGTTCGACGACCAGCCTGCCCTGAGCATGGCCAAGGTGGACTGCGACCCCGCGCAGGTCATCGTCAACCACGCGAGTTTCAGGGTGAAGCTTGCCCCCAAGTCGCTGCCGCAGCCCGTCATTTCGAGCACCGCGGTGCGCCGCAGGGCGCCCGTGGTGTGGAGCGGGAAGTCGGCGCCGGGGGCGAGCGGACTGCTGCAGGCGGTCCGCGCCACCTCCGTCGGCGGCGGTGGCGCGAGTTACGACACCGGCGCGACGCAGACCATCCCGCGCATCTCCGTCGACGACACGATGCCGACGCCGCTGGTCCCCGGACCCGGCGCCGGGCCGGAGACCGCACTGCTCCCGCAGATGCGTACGCCGTACGGTCAACAGGCTTACGCCCAGGGCGACTTCGAGGACTTCGACGAGTTCGACGACGGCGCCGACGACGGCTCGCCCGCCAAGCGGCGCGGCGCCGATCCCGTCCGGCACGCCTACTATCCGGGCCGCCGGATGAACCTCGGCGTCGTGCTGCTCCCGCTGCGCGTCTTCCTCGGCTTCATCTCCGTGTACGCGGGCATGGGCAAGCTGTGCGACCCCGTCTACTTCGACGGCGGCGAGCGCGGCTCGATGGTCAAGTGGCTCAATTCGCTGCACCCTTGGGCGCTCGCCGAGCCCCTGCGCGACTTCGCCCTCCAGCATCCCGTGGGCGCGGGCCTGACCGTCGCCTTCCTCCAAGTCGTCGTCGGCGTACTGACGATGCTCGGTCTGTGGCAGCGGGTGGCCGCCGTGTTCGGCGCGCTGCTCTCGGCGGCCCTGCTCGTGACCGTCAGCTGGCAGACCGTGCGCGCCTATGACGCGCCCGACATCATCTACCTCGCCGCCTGGTCCCCGCTGATCATCGCGGGCGCGCCGGTCTACTCCCTCGACGCGCGGCTCGCCGGCGAGGCCTGGCGCAAGCTCGGCCCGCGCTCCGAACTCTGGGAGCTGCGGCGGCGGGTGCTGCGCCGGGGGCTCGTCATGACGACCGTCGTCATCGGCCTCACCCTGACCACCGGCGCGCTGCTCGGCGGCGCGGTCCGCTCCACCACCGTGGTGACCGTGCCCGGACCCGACGACGACCCGACCAACTACCTGCCCGGCACCCCGCTGCCGAGCGAGACCGGCCCGGCGCTCGCGCCGCGTACGACCCCCAGGGCGGTCAAGCCCTCGCCCAAGGCGAAGAGTTCGGCGAGCCCGTCCGCGAAGGCGTCCAAGAAGCCGAAGGCGCACCAGACGGCCACGGCGGGCACCACCGGACAGCCGAGCCACTCCGCCGGCACCGGCGGCCACGCCCCCTCCCGCCACCGGGGCACCACGCCCCAGGCGCCGGCGCCCACCAGCGCGGGTCCGACCTCGTCGGGCGGTACGGGCTCCAGCGGCGGCCACGGCGGCTCCAGCGGTGGCGGCGGCAGCAACCGCAACCCGATCGGCGGGCTGCTCGGGTAGCCCCCAACACGCTTCAGGGGGCGGCCACTTGAGCCGCCCGACGCACGGCAGGGGCCGGACGTTCGAGGCCCCAACGCACGGCAGGGGCCGGACACTTGAGGTGTCCGGCCCCTGCCGTGTGCGTGTCAGTCAAGGGAGTTGACACGCGGGTCGCTCAACTGCCGCCGCTGGAAAGCTCCTTGGCGGCTTCGGTGAGGTCCTTCACGGTGTCGATGGCGCGCCAGTACGCCCCCTGCGGCAGCGGGAAGCCGGCCAGGCGGCGTTCGCGGGCGAGGCGGGGGAAGGTGGTGCGCTCGTGGTCGCCGACGTCCGGCAGCATCGCGGTGAAGGCCGCGGAGAAGACGTACACGCCCGCGTTGATGAGGTACGGCGAGGGCGGCGACTCGATGAAGTCGGTGATGTGGCCGAAGGCGTCGGTCTCGACGGCGCCCCACGGGATGCGGGGGCGGGCCAGGGCGAGGGTGGCGGTCGCGTCCCGCTCGCCGTGGAAGGAGGCCATCTCGCGGAGCGAGAAGCGCGTCCAGATGTCGCCGTTGGTGGCGTACCAGGGCTGGTCGTGGTGGGGCAGCGAGGCCGCCGCGTACTTGAGGCCGCCGCCCCGGCCCAGCGGCTCGTCCTCGACGACCGTGGTGACGCGCAGCGGAAGATCGGCCTTGGCCAGCCAGTCCTTCAGGACGTCGGCGAGGTGGCCGCAGGAGACAACGGCGTCAGTGACGCCCTCGGCGGCCAGCCAGGCGAGCTGATGGCCGATGATCGGGACCCCGGTGCCCGGGATCTCGACCATCGGCTTGGGGCGGTCGTCGGTGTAGGGCCGGAGCCGTGAGCCCTGGCCGCCCGCCAAAACCACGGCCTGGGTCGGAAAAGTCGCAGTCGTGCTCGCAGTCATGCGGTGAACGATAGGCGTCCCCGCAGCGGGACGTCACCGCTCCTGGGCCACGCCGGAGGCGAAGGAGGTGTCGCAGACCGGGCGGGAGAACGACTGGGCCTTCACGGGCCCGTAGTGCTCCACGGCGGCCCTGCCGAGCGCGCGGGCGATGGACATGCAGTGCTGGGCGAGCGAGGGGCGGTGCTCGACCTCGCGCTGGAGGTGGGTCAGCGCGGTGCCGGGGTCCTTCTCCTGGAGTTCGGTCAGGAGCGCGTCGCGCAGTACGTCCTGCGGGGCGCGCGACTTGGCGCGTACGGAGACGTTCTCGGATGAGGCGGTCAGGATCTGCGATTCGTTTCCGGCCCAGTTGACCCGGGTGACCGCGAGCGTCCCGGAGAGGACGAGGACGACGGGCAGGACGAGGGCGAGAGTTCGGCCGATTCGGCGGGCTGTGTGCGTCACGCAGGCGAGCGTAGCGGGGAGTGATGATTTGGCGACATTTAGTCACCCTGTCGGGGGATGGTTCGACGTCGTTTTTCGAATGGTGTGTTGACGAACACGATTCGAAATGACCGGTGTGCCGGGGTATTTGTCGACAACCGGCTGCGGCCCCGCACTCGCGTGCGGGGCCGCCACAACCGTAGACCCCCTGGTGGCGGCCGCCTCACGGTCTCAGTCTGTAAGGCGCTCGCCCGTAGAGGTGGAGAACACGTGGGTCTCACCCGGACGCGGGACGACGTGAAGCTGTGTGCCCTTGTCCGGCACCGCGCGGCCGTTCACGCGGACCACGAGGTCCTTGGTCTCGCCGCCGACCTCGGCGGAACCGTACACATAGCCGTCGGCGCCGAGTTCCTCGACGACGTTGACGGTGACGGCCAGGCCGGCCGGGGCGTCCGCGGACTCCTTGGTGAGGGACGTGGCGGCGGCGCCGTTCTGCTCGACGATGTCGAAGTGCTCGGGGCGCACGCCGACGGTGACCGTACGGTCGCCGCGGTCGGCGGCCGCGGCCAGCGCCTCACGGCTGACCGGCACCACGCTGTTGCCGAACTTCACGCCGCCGTCGGTGATCGGCACCTCGACCAGGTTCATCGCGGGCGAGCCGATGAAGCCGGCGACGAAGAGGTTGGCCGGGCGGTCGTACATGTTGCGCGGCGAGTCGATCTGCTGGAGCAGACCGTCCTTGAGGACCGCCACGCGGTCGCCCATCGTCATGGCCTCGACCTGGTCGTGCGTGACGTACACGGTGGTGATGCCGAGGCGGCGCTGGAGCGAGGCGATCTGCGTACGCGTCGAGACGCGGAGCTTGGCGTCGAGGTTGGAGAGCGGCTCGTCCATGAGGAAGACCTGCGGCTCGCGCACGATGGCGCGGCCCATCGCGACGCGCTGACGCTGACCACCGGAGAGCGCCTTCGGCTTGCGGTCCAGGTACTCGCTCAGGTCGAGGATCTTGGCCGCCTCCTCCACCTTCTTGCGGATCTCCGCCTTGTTCACGCCGGCGATCTTCAGGGCGAAGCCCATGTTGTCGGCGACGGTCATGTGCGGGTACAGCGCGTAGTTCTGGAACACCATCGCGATGTCCCGGTCCTTGGGCGGCAGGTGCGTGACGTCACGCTCGCCGATGCGGATCGCTCCGCCGTTGACGTCCTCCAGGCCCGCGAGCATGCGCAGGGAGGTGGACTTTCCGCAGCCGGAGGGGCCGACGAGGACGAGGAACTCGCCGTCCTCGATCTCGATCTCGAGCCCGTCGACGGCGGGCTTGGTGGAGCCCGGGTAGATCCGGGTCGCCTTGTCGAACGTGACAGTGGCCATGACTGATGTGTCCCTTCACCGGCAGGAACGTGCCGGACGATCCGAGTAGAGGGAGGAGTGGTTTAGTCCACCTGGGTGGGCTGGGTCAGGACGCTACCGGTCGCTGTCCGTGTTGTCAGCAGCCCGGGCCACCCAATTCCGGGGGCCGGGCCACCATGCCGGGGGTGTCGGTGCGGGCGGGTTGGGGTCTTGGTGGTCACCCCCGGCCGTACCGAGCCGGCCCACCCCGGCCGGTCCGGGCCGTCGCCCGGGCCCGCCGACACCGACGGCTCGCCCTCGCCCCGGGCCCCTGTCTACGCCGGGCCGCCCTCGCCCCGGGCCCGCCGACTCCGACGTATCGCCTTCGCGGCGCCTTGGAGCCCACCCCCGGCAAATTTCCGGCCGCGCCCGGGCGAGGGTTGGTTACACTTCACGGGTTGCCTCCTTAGCTCAGTTGGCCAGAGCACCGCTCTTGTAAAGCGGGGGTCGTCGGTTCGAACCCGACAGGGGGCTCCAGGGCGAAGGGCCCCAGCCGGTGTCGGCTGGGGCCCTTTGGCGTTCATCGCTGACGTCTCCACCGGATGGGCAGCCTGGGTCGGGCGGCGCTTGAGCATCCGGAGCCCGCCGGTTTCGGGTGAGTTGATGCGGCTGGCGATGGGGTATCGGCTCGCCGGGGAGGTCCAGTCCGGCGGTCTCGTACTCTCCCGGCGGAATGACGATGGCCTGGCGGACCGTCCCGGCGCGGGTGGCCGCTCGGCGCCGTCCTTCGTGGGGGCGGGCCGCCGATGTGTGTCGATCGGGCTGCCGTGGTGCGTATCGGCGTGATTCGGCCAGGGAACGCTCGTGTATTCGCCATCTGCTGTCTCGCAGGTGAGAGCCGTGGAAGAATCGCCGATATTTTGGACTCGTCCACAGAGGGATGGGAATGAAGGACGCCACGGCTCTGGTAGAGGCGCTCACGGGACTGGCGTGGCCTGCCATTTTCGGCTTAATAGTCTGGAGGCTGTTTCCCGTACTCAAGGAGATCATTCGGTCGCGCGGCTTCACGGTCAAGGTCGGGCAGGCGGAGCTGACCGTTCAGGAACTGTCGGAGCGGGTGCTTCGGTCCACGGCGGAGATGCAGGGCCGGCTCGCGGATGTCACGGCGGTGCAGGTGCCGGAAGCGGGCGCTGCGTCCAGGACCCTCCGGAGGATCCTGTGGGTCGACGATCACCCGGAGAACAACACGTACGAGGCCGAGCAGTTGCGCACTCTGGGTGTCACGGTGGACATCGCGAAGTCCACGGCCGAGGCGCACCGGGCCATGCTCAGAACCCCCGAGCCCTTCGACGCCATCGTCTCCGACATGGGGAGACAGGAGGGCGGCGCGGACAACGCGAATGCCGGACTCGATTTGATTCACGAAATTCGGAGTCGTGGCGACGGCGTGCCCGTTTTCATCTATGCGTCCATGCGTCAGGCGGAAAGGGTGCCGGAGATTACCGCCGTCGGTGGGAATGGTTCCACCCATTCGATTTCTCAGCTGTTCGAGCTTCTGCGTGGCGTGGGCAAGTTTCCACGGGACGTCGACTGAGGGCGACGGCTTCGGAGCCGGCGCAGAGCAGCCTCGTGATGGCCGGCCGGGCGGGGCCGCTGCGCGCCTGGGGCCGTCCGGTGCGGACGTGGTTCCACTGATCCGTCGCGGGGGATGGCCGCGTTGGGCGTGACGGATGGTCCCGGGACGTCAGGTCCGGGACACTTGTGTTTTCGGGGTGTGGGGAGAGAGGCAGTCAGCGCATGAGCCGGCGTTCCAGTGGGCTTGTCGGGGTCTGGGCCGAGGCGCAGCGGCAGCAGCAGCGGCAGCGGGAGGCGCAGCAGCGGGCGGTGGTGCGGCAGCAGCGGGAGCAGCGGGCGTACGAGCGGGATCTCGCGCGGATGCAGCGCGAGCAGCAGGCGGCGTACCGGCAGGGGCGGGAGGCGGATGCCCGGCTGCGTACGGAGGAGATTGAGGGTCAAGTCGCGGCGCTGGGAGGGTTGTTGGGCGAGGGGTGTCGGGCGGCGCCGTTTCGGGTGGCGGCGCTGAACCGGACGGAGGCGGTCGCGCCGTTCGAGCCGGGGCAGCTCGCGCAGCCGGTGCCCATGCCCGACCCGGCGCACTACCAGGCCCAGGGCGGCTGGACGGCCGGGCGGCGGGCGCAGGCGCAGCATGAGGCGCAGGCCAGGTACCAGTACGACTGGCAGGCCGCGCGGGCCGCCGAGGCGCAGCGGGTGCGGCAGCTCGCGGAGTACCGGGCGCAGTACGACGCGTGGGCGTCGGGGCAGCTCGCGGAGGTGCGGGCGCACAACGCGGGGCTCGCCCAGCTGGTGGAGGCGCTGCGGGCCGGGGAGCCGGGTGCCGTGGTCGACTACTTCTCGGCCGCGCTGTATGCCTCGGGCGCCTGGCCGGAGGGGTTCCCCCGGCAGGTGGCGGCCGCCTTCGACCGGGGTGCGCGCCAGCTCGTACTCGACTGGGAGCTGCCTCCCATCGACGTGGTGCCCGAGGTCAAGTCCGTTCGCTACGTGGCCAGTTCGGATCAGGAGAAGGAGACCGCCCGGCCCGTCACGCAGCGGCGCGCGCTCTACCGGGACGCGCTCGCGCAGTGTGTGCTGCTGGTGCTGCGCGATCTGTTCGCGGCCGATGAGTTCGGGGTGCTCGAATCGGTTGTCCTCAATGGGTTCGTTGATGATGTCGATCCGGCTACCGGGCGGCGTGCGGAGATCTTTCTCGCGGCGGTGAGCGTGCCGCGCGCCGCGTTCGCGCCGCTCAACCTCGGGCAGGTCAGCGCGGTCGACTGCCTGGTGGAGGCGCTGCGTGGGCAGCTGTCGGCGCGGCCCGACCAGCGTGCGGCCGTACGTCCTGGGCGGCGGCCCGCCGACGTGGGTACGGGTGTCGTGTCGCACGGGGGCGGCGGGGAGCCGGACCTGTTCACGATGGACCCCATCGAGTTCGAGGGACTCGTCGCCGAGCTGTTCCGGGCGCGGGGGATGCAGGCGCTCACCACGCAGCGCTCCAACGACGGGGGCGTGGACGTCGAGGCGCTCGATCCCGACCCGATCAGCGGCGGGCGGATCATCGTGCAGGTCAAGCGCTACCGCAATACGGTGCCGCCGACCGCGGTGCGGGATCTGTACGGGACGGTGCAGGGGGCCGGGGCCAACAAGGGTGTGCTGGTGACGACTTCGGGGTTCGGGCCCGGGTCGTACGGGTTTGCCGAGGGCAAGCCGCTGACGTTGGTTTCGGGGGCCGAGCTGGTGGATCTGCTGCATCAGCACGGGTTGCGGGGGCGGCTCGGGGAGGGGGCCCCGGCCGGTCCCGGTTCCGGTTCCGGTGCCGGTGCTGGTGCTGCGGGGGCGGCCACCGTTCCGGCGCCCCGGGCCGCGGGCGGCTCCGGCTCCGGCTCCGCGCCGGACGAGGTCGAGGACTTCAATCTGCTGGGCATGGTGTGGGACGGGGCGGTCGCCGTCGATGTGTGCGCGCTGGTGTGCGCCGGGGGGCGGGTGCTGGCCGAGGAGGAGTTCGTTTTCTTCAACAACCCCTCCAATCCTGGGAGTTCGGTGCGGATGGTGCCGGGGGTGGGGGGTGACCGGGCTGCGATTCGGGTCGCTTTCGATGCGCTGCCGGAGGGGGCGGACCGGGTGGTGCTCGTCGCCGCCGTCGACCCCGAGGGGGCTCCGGGTGGGGATCTGGCGGGGTTCACCTCGGCGGTGATCTGCCTGCGGGATGCGGGTGGGGTTGAGCTGGATCGGTTGCCCGTTGCGGACGGGCGGCCGGGGGAGACGGCGTTGGTGCTGGGTTCCTTTCGGCGGCGGGGTGGGGGTGACTGGGACTTCGTCCCGGGTGGGAAGGGGTATCGGGGTGGGTTGGGGGAGTTGGTGGGGGAGTACGGGGTGGTTGTGGCGTAGGTGGGTTTCCCCACCCCGCCCCTTCCCGAGACCCTCCGGGGGTGTGAGTGGGCTGAGCTGGACTCCCGGGCCTGCGCCCCGGCCCCCTGCGGGGCTGCGCCCCTGCACCCCTGCGGGGCTGCGCCCCTGCACCCCTGCGGGGGCTCCGCCCCCTGCACCCCCGTATCGCGCCTGAACGGCGCTCGTCCTCAAACGCCGGACGGGCTGAAGATGCCCAACGCGGGCCAGCGCCAGGGCTTCTAGGGGCGCGGGGAACTGCGCGACCAGCCCCGCACGGCCCGCGGACGAAGGCCAACCGGAGCGCGGCCAGCCACCCGCGTAGGTCCGAGCCAAGGCCGGGTTGAGGGCGCGCCCCTGCGTCGGCCCGAGCCAAGGCCCGGTTGGGGGCGTGGGGAACCGCATGAGCGGCCCCGCGTGGGCAGGGCAGGGCAGGGAAGCGCATTCATGGCCGCGGGCCGCGTGGGCAGGGGGCCGGGTGTGGGCGGGGCCGGGTCAGTGGCGGCCTGCTATTCGGTCGGCCAGGGTCGCCAGGGGGTCGGTCGTGGGGCGGGGGCGTAGCAGCTCGCGGCGGTCCGCCGAGCGGTACGCCGCGTACATGCCCCGCACCCCCGCCCACCGGAACGGCTCCGGCTCCCACATCCGCACCTTGTGGTTGACCCAGGGGAGGGCGGTCAGGGCGGTCGCACCCGCCTGGCCCGAGTCCTGGCGGACCAGGTCGCGCAGCGTCCGCGCCGCCAGGTTCGCCGTGGCCACCCCGGAGCCGACGTAACCGCCCGCCCAGCCAAGGCCCGTCGTGCGGTCGAGCGTGACCGAGGCGCACCAGTCGCGCGGTACGCCGAGCACTCCCGACCAGGCGTGGCTGATCCGTACCCCGGCCAGCTGGGGGAAGAAGCGGACCAGGATCTCCCGCAGCGCCTCGATCGTCGCCGGCTGTGTACGGCCGTCGTTGTCGGTGCGCGAGCCGAAGCGGTACGGCACGCCCCGCCCGCCGAGCGCGATCCGGTCGTCCGCAGTGCGCTGCGCGTACATGTACGCGTGCGCCATGTCGCCGAGCGTCTCGCGCCCCGCCCAGCCGATCGCCTCCCACACCTCGGGACCGAGGGGCTCGGTCGCGATCATCGAGGAGTTCATGGGCAGCCAGGCCCGCCGCTGCCCCTTGAGGGACGCGGTGAAGCCCTCCGTGCAGCGCAGCACGTACGGCGCGCGGACGGTTCCGTACGGGGTGACCGCGTGCCCGGGGCTGATCTCGGTGACCGGTGTCGACTCGTACACCCGCACGCCGAGGGCCTCGACCACCCGGGCCAGGCCCTTGACCAGTTTCACGGGGTGGACGCGCGCCCCGTGCGGGGTCCAGGTCGAGCCGACCGCCCCGGCGACCCGGATCCGCTCGGCGGTCTCGCGCGCGCCGAGCAGTACCCGTTCCTTCTCGCCGAAGGCGACCTCGGAGGAGTGGAAGGCCTTCAGACGTCCCAACTGGGCGGGTGTGTAAGCGACTTCGAGCACCCCGCCCCGGTGGATGTCGGCGTCGATGCCCTCCTCGTCGGCGACCCGCACCACCTCGCCCACCGTGTCGTCCATCGCCTCCTGGAGGCGCACGGCGCTCTCCTGGCCGTGCAGCTTCGCGTACCGGTCGCGGCCCGCGATGCCGTTGTAGAGCCAGCCGCCGTTGCGGCCGGAGGCGCCGTAGCCGCAGAAGCGGGACTCCAGGACCGCTATGTCCAGGAAGGGGGCCGCCTTCTTCAGGTAGTACGCCGTCCACAGGCCGGTGTAGCCACCGCCGACGATCACCACGTCGGCGGTCGTGTCGCCGGGCAGCGGCTCGCGAGGGGTGGGGAGGCCGTCGGTTGCGTACCAGAAGGAGATTCCGCCGTTGATCGCGCTCATGGGGCTTGTTCGTACACCCGCCTCCCGGAACTGTCCACCCATGGAATTCGCAGGTGGCGGGCGAGTTGCGGAATCCGTGGGACCAACGGCGGCGTGGGGCGGGACCTTTGGCGCGGGTGGCGGCGGGGGTGGGTGTTTAGTGTCGAAGGTCAGGTGGTTTCGCCGCGTTTGTGCCGAAGGGTTGAGTGTTCATGGGTGTACGCAGTTTCCGTCGTGCCGCCGTCGCGGCGGTGGCGGCCGCCGCCCTCGGCCTCTCGGCGGCCGCCTGCTCCTCCGGCTCCGGATCGGGCACGTCCGCGCAGGCGGAGCTGACCGCCAAGTCCTCCCCGGACGCGGCCACGCTGGCGAAACTGCCCGCGAAGGTCGAGGGTGCGGAAATCGTCGTCGGCGACCCGAAGGCGCCCCACACCGTGACGGTGTACGAGGACCCGCGCTGCCCGTTCTGCAAGCACTTCGAGGAGGGCGGCGCGGTGGCGGTCGCCCAGCTCGCGGCCGAGGGCAAGGTCAAGGTCCGCTACACGATCGCCTCGTTCCTCGACCGCAACTTCGGCGGGGACAGCTCCAAGCGGGCCGTCAACGCGATGCGGGCCTCGGTCGAGCGGGGCAAGTTCCCCGAGTTCCACGCGGCCGTCTTCGCCAGCCAGCCGAAGGAGGAGACGGACGACGCCTTCACCGCCGACAACCTCCTGAAGATCGCCGACCAGGTGCCCGGCCTGCGCGGGGCCGCCTTCGACAAGGCGGTGCGCGAGAACACGTACAAGGACTTCGTGAGCGCGGCGGAGAAGGCGTTCGAGGACTCGGGCGTCCAGAGCAGTCCCGTGGTCCTGATCGACGGCAAGAAGCCGGCGGGCGACGGCCGGGCGCTCTTCGACGCGGACGCGTTCAAGAAGGTGCTCGCCGAGGCGGGCGTCTCCTAGCGGGGGCCCCGGGCGGCGCCCTCGGGGTTCGGCCGGCGGGCCCGCCGGAGCCGCCGGCCGGCCGCGGCCGCACTCCGTACGGTGTCGGCCGGATTCCACGGCGGACCGCCCTGCCCGCGCGTGAGCGGATACCAGGCGAGCCCGACGAGCACGGACGCGAAGTGCCCCAGATCGGTGAAGGTGCGGCCGCTGATCAGCGGGGCGCCGTAGATGACGAGCACGCCGAGCAGGTAGAGGTAGCGGTACGGAGCCGCGATCCGGTACGTGAGTACGGCGACGACCCCGGCCAGCGCGTAACTCACGCCCACATCAAGGGTGTTGACGGCGGACTGCGGCGCATGGCCGTGCCGGATCGCCCACAGCAGAGCGCCCTCGCTGATGAAGGTGGCGGCCACGTGCGTACCGAAGGCGACGACCAGCCAGCGGGCGGTGCCGAGCCAGCGTTCGGCCTGGGCGTGGAAGACGCTGTAGAGCACGGCGTACGAGAGCCAGCTGCCGCCGTCGGTCCAGAACGCGCTCGCGATCAGGACCCGGCGGGGGTTGGTCGACAGCTCGTGGATGTTGGTGGACCGCTGCCGCAGGAAGTCGGCCTCGAACTCCGGTGACATGTGGCGCATGGCGATGGTGGTGACGAACAGCGCGGCCAGCCAGAGGTAGGTGCCGGGCGCGCTGCGGATGTACCCACCGATGCGGCGGCAGATGGAGCGCGGCACGTGCCGGATCGGTCGCATGCCGGGGGTGAGGGGCCTCATGCCCCGATTCACGCACGGGGGCGGGGTGCGTGGGCGGACCGACATCCCGGCCGCCGGTTCCGCCACCCCGGATCGCCTGGCATCCGCCTCAGGGCGGGCGGAGCGGCTGTCCGGACGAGGCTTCGGGGTGGGGCTTCCGGGTGGGTTCGCGTGGGGCTGTCCGGCCGGGGCTTCGGCGACAAGTGCGGCCGCAAGCCCTGTCCGGGCGGGGCTTCGGGGTGGGTCCGCATCCTTCGGGGCCGGCCGGCCGGTCCGCGTCCTTCGGGGGCGGTTCCGATCCTTCGGGGGCGGCCGGTCCGCATGACGAAATGGTCGTGCGGGGCACGGGAGCCGGTGCCTACCCTTCGCCCATGATCCGCAACGCCACCGCCGCCGACGTCCCCGTGATCCACGAGATGATCCGCGAGCTCGCCGAGTACGAGAAGTCCCTGGACGAGGTCCGCGCCACCCCCGCCCAGCTCCACGAGGCCCTGTTCGGGGAGCACCCGGCCGCCTTCGCGCACATCGCCGAGCACGAGTCGGGCGAGCCGGTCGGCTTCTCGATCTGGTTCCTCAACTTCTCGACGTGGCGCGGGGTGCACGGCATCTACCTGGAGGACCTGTACGTACGCCCCGAAGCCCGGGGCGGCGGTCACGGCAAGGCGCTCCTGAAGGAACTGGCCCGCATCTGTGTGGCCCGTGGCTACGACCGCCTGGAGTGGTCGGTCCTGAAGTGGAACGCGCCGACGATCGACTTCTACGAGTCGTTGGGCGCGCGGCCGCAGGACGAGTGGTCGGTGTACCGGCTGACCGATGCGGCGCTGGGGAAGCTGGGGGCGGCGGAAGCCGGGGCGTAGCCGCGGTCCGTCGTGGACGGAAGCGTTCCAGCCAGGCCGGGGTGTCCGGATCGGCGACGGCGAAGGCGGGCGCGACGCCATGCGCCCGCCGAGCGCGGCCCGCTCACCCGCCGGGTGCCGCGCGCCGACGTGGGTCCCCTTCCGTACGGCACCCGGCGCCGGTGGAACGGGCGCGTCCCCGGTCGTGGTCCGGTCGTGGTTCCGGTCCCGGAAGGCGTACGGAAACGGGACGGGACGGGCGGCTGGAATGTGACATGTCCAGGCCGCGAATTTATGGAGTGAGTGGTTCCCCCGGGTCCGAGCAGGGGTGATTGTCAGTGCCATGGTCCAGCATGGGGACATGGCAGCGGCACGGAGTGCGAAGAAGACGGCGGCTACGGCGGGTGCCCGCAGGGCGGAGGTGCGACTGCCGCCACTGGCGCCGTTCGGTGCGGGCGAGCTGGAGCCGGAGGGTGACTATGACGGGCTCGAGTTCAGGGATCTCGACCTGGCGCGCCAGCAGGCGCACAGCTCGCGCTTCCTCGACTGCGGCATGTACGGATGCGTCCTGGACGACACGCGGCTGACCGGAGCCCGCTTCATCGACTCGGTCCTCTCCGGGATCCGCGGGGTGGGTACGGATCTTGCGCGGGCCAGCCTGCGGGACGTGGAGGTGCGCGACGTCCGGATGGGCGGGGTGCAGCTGCACGGCTCGGTCCTGGAGCGGGTGCTGATCCGGGGCGGAAAGATCGACTACCTGAACCTGCGGGAGGCCGAGCTGCGCGACGTCGTCTTCGAGGGCTGTGTGCTCTCCGAGCCGGACTTCGGCGGGGCCTCGCTGGTAAGGGTCGAGTTCCACGGGTGCGAGCTGCGCGGGGCGGACTTCACCGGGGCCCGGCTCAAGGACGTCGATCTGCGCGGGGCGACGCTGCTCGACATCTCGCGCGGGGTGGAGCGGCTGGCCGGGGCGGTCATCAGCCCATCCCAACTCCTGGACCTGGCACCGGCGTTCGCGGCGCAGGTGGGGGTGCGGGTGGAGGCTTGAGCCCTCCTTTCGCTCCCGAGTCCCCTTCGTCCCGAATCCCCTTCGTCCCGAATCCCCTTCGTCCTGGTCCCCTTCGTCCTGGTTCCCCGGGGCCGGCCCCTCGGCCGGTTTGCCCAGGGGCGGGGTCAGTCGGTTCGGGGGAAGCGGGCCTGGAGGTCCCAGACGATCGGGTTTTCGCCGAGGTCCTCGTGGAGGTCGGTCAGGTCCGCGATCAGGTCGTGCAGGAAGTCCCTTGTCTCGCGGCGGAGTTCGGTGTGCGAGAAGGTGAGCGGGGGCTCGTCGGCGGGCATCCAGTCCGCTTCCACGTCCACCCAGCCGAAGCGGCGCTCGAACAGCATCCGGTCCGACGACTCGGTGAAGTCGATCTCGGCGTACTGGGGGCGGGCGGCGCGGGAACCCAGGGGGTTCTCGTCCAGCCGCTCGACGGTGTCGCACAGTGCCCAGGCGAAGTCGAGCACGGGCACCCATCCCCAGGCTGTGGACACCTCGCGGTCCGCCTTGGTGTCGGCGAGGTAGACGTCTCCGCAGAAGAGGTCGTGGCGGAGGGTGTAGACGTCTGCGCGGCGGTAGTCGATGCGGGTGGGGTCGGGGAAGCGGCGGGATAGGGAGTAGCCGATGTCGAGCACGCCTCGATGGTGCCATGGCTCGGGCGCCCGCCTTTTGCGGCCCCCTTCGCGGGCCCCCCTCCCGGGGGGCGGGTGGGCGTGGGCTCTGCCCTTGGGTCCGGGGGCGCTCAGGGGGTTGTTTTGCCCCACCCCGCCCCTTCCCGAGACCCTCCGGGGGTGTGAGTGGGGGTGGGTGGGCTTCCGGGGGCTGCGCCCCGGACCCCCTTTTTTCGGCTGCGGACCGTGGGTGGCTGGTCGCGCAGTTCCCCGCGCCCCTGTAGGTGACCCCGAATGACTCTGTGCTGGCCAGCATCGGGGCATCCTCAGCCCGTCCGGCGTTTGAGGACGAGCGCCCTTTAGGCGCGAACGGGGTCTGGGGCGGAGCCCCAGGGGCCCGGAACCTAACAACCCCGGGCCACGGGCGGGTGGGTGGGCAACCCCCCCCCGTCAGGGCAGAAGGCGATGTTCCTTGGCGACGGACACCGCCCCCGCCCGCGTGTCGACGCCGAGCTTCTCGTAGATGCGGCCCAGGTGCGTCTTCACCGTCGCCTCGCTGATGAAGAGCGCCCGGGCGATCTCCCGGTTGCCGAGGCCGTTGGCCAGCTGGGCCAGGATGTCGAGCTCGCGCGGGGTCAGGGCGGGCCGGGAGGCACCCCGCAGCCGGCTCATGACGCGGCTCGCCACCGGCGGGGAGAGGACGGTGCGGCCCTGCGCCGCCGCCCGGATCGCGGCGAACAGTTCCTCGGGCCGCTCCGCCTTGAGGAGGTAGCCCGTCGCCCCCGCCGCGATCGCCCGGGTGATGTCCGCGTCCGTGTCGTAGGTCGTCAGGACCAGCACGTGAACCCCGCTCGCCGCGATCCGCCGCGTAGCCTCGACGCCGTCGATGCCGGGCCCCAGCTGGAGGTCCATCAGGACCACGTCCGGCTTCAGCTTCGCCGCCGCGGCCACCGCCTCCTCGCCGCTGCCCGCCTCGCCGACGACCTCGATGTCCGGCTCGCTGCCGATGAGCGCGAGCAGCCCCGCCCGCACCACCACGTGGTCGTCGCAGAGCAGGATCCGTACGGGCACGGACGATGGGGTCATGGGCGCGGCTCCAAGGGGATCGCGGCGGACAGGACGGTGCCTTCGCCGGGGGAGGACTCGACGGTCAGGGTGCCGCCCAGCTGCCGTACCCGCGCGTGCATCGCGGGCAGGCCGTGCCCCCGTACGCCGGGGGACGGGGCCCGGGCGCCGAGGGCTCCGGGCGTGAAGCCCCGGCCGTCGTCCGCGATGTCCAGGACCACCTGGTCGCCCAGGTAGGTGAGGCTGAGCGCCGCCGTCGTCGCGCCCGCGTGCTCGCGTACGTTCGCGAGCGCGCCCTGGGCGATGCGCAGCAACGCCGAGCCGACCCGGTCGGGCAGCGCCGCGACCGGCGCCCCGTCGATGTGGCAGCGCACCTCGAAGGCCCCCGACTCCGCCGACTCGCGCGCCGCCAGCGTGCGCAGCGCCTCGTCCAGGCCGCCGCCCTCCGCGAGGTCGGCGGGGGTCAGGTCGTGGACGAACCGGCGGGCCTCGGCGAGGTTGCGTTCCGCGATGGACTCGGCGGTACGGACGTGACGACGCGCGGCGTCGGCGTCGGTGGCCCACACCCGGTCGGCCGCCTGAAGCAGCATCTGCTGGCTGGACAGGCCCTGCGCGAGGGTGTCGTGGATCTCCATGGAGAGCCGCTGGCGTTCGGCGAGGGTGCCCTCGCGGCGTTCGGTGGCGGCGAGTTCGCGCCGGGTGCGCAGCAGGTCGTCGATCAACTGCCTTTGCCGCTCGGCCAGTTCACGCTGCCGGTCCGCCTGGCGCTGCATCTGTACGAACACGGCCGTCGCGATGGCCGCCACGGCGGGCGGGGCGAGCACCAGATTCGGGTCGAAGCCGCTGGTCGAGAGCTCGACCTGGGCGATCACCACGAAGGCGGTCAGCACCGTCACGAGTACCAGCGCCGCGCGCGGCCGCAGCGTACGCAGACCGGTGTAGAACAGCGGGACCGCGCACCACGCGAAGCTCGGCGCGAGCACCACCAGGACCATCCAGGTGGCCACGACCCCGCCGAGCCAGGCGAGCCGGCGCGGGGTCGGCCGCGAGCCCAGCGCGGGCCCCAGCACGTACAGCAGGGCCAGCGCCGTCGAAAGGGCGATGATCCAGGGGGTGCGGGCGTCCCCGGGGTGCCGGATCAGGAACCGGGCGAGCGAGGCGCCGAGCAGCAGGAAGAACGCCGCGTGCATGACCACCGGAAGCCACCGCTCGGTGCCGGGAGCATCAGCGACGGGACCATCAGCGACGAGAGCATCAGCTACGGGAGTACCGGCTACGGGAGTACCGGCGGCGGGGGTACCGGCGGCGGGGGTACCGGCGGCGGGGGTACCGGCCTCGTCCTCGCCCTGATGCGTCCGCCCGGATCCGCTCACCCCGCTCACCCCGTTCACGCCTCCCGCTCCGCTCTCGCCCGCCGGACCTCTCACCTGCCCGTACGTACGGGCAGCCCCCTCATCGTCACCCGCCCCGGCCACCCCCGCATCAACCGATCGGCTGACGGGCCCATCCGCCGTAACGCTCCGCACGAGCAGCCGGTACGCCGAGGGGGAGGGCGCTCCCGCGCCGGGAGGATCGAAGCATGAACCTCACCACGAAGAACAAGAAGCTCGCCCTGTCCGCCACCGCGCTCGCCATCGCCGCAGCCGGCACCTTCGGCGTCGTCACCGCCAACGCCGCCAACGCGACCGGAACGGCCGCCCCCGCCGCGGCCGCCGCCTCCGGCCACAACCTCACCACCTCCACCCACCTCACCGTGGCCGCCGCCACCAAGGCCGCCCAGGCCGCACTGAACGAGGCCGTCAAGGAGAACCAGAAGGTGTCCGTCGCCGTGGTCGACCGCGACGGCAACACCCTGGTGACGCTGCGCGGCGACGGCGCGGGCCCGCAGTCGCCGGAGTCCGCCGAGCGCAAGGCGTACACCGCGATCTCCTGGAACGCGCCCACCTCCGAGCTGGCCAAGCGCCTCGCCCAGACCCCGAACCTGAAGGACATCCCCGGCACCCTGTTCCTCGCCGGCGGCGCCCCCGTCCAGGTGAAGGGCGCCCCGGTCGCCGCCGTCGGCGTGGCCGGCGCCCCGAGCGGCGACCTCGACGAGAAGTTCGCCCAGGCGGGCGTCGCCGCACTGGGGAAGTAAAGCCCTGGTAGGGGAAACACGGCCGCCGTGAGCGGGTGGCCGTGTCGCCCGTAGGATCACAGACGTGGACAAACGACCGGAGAGGCGGACAGTACCGGCACGGCTCGGGGGCAGCCGACACAGCCGATTCCGCCGTACCCGCCTCGCGGCCGTCGCGCTGCTCACCGCCCTCGCCGTCACCTCCTGCTCCGGCGGAGTGATCGGCACCCCGGGCGCCTCCGGCACGCGCGACGCGCTCTTCCCCAAGCTCGGCAACGACGGCTACGACGTCCAGCACTACAGCCTCGACCTGGACTACGACCCGGGGAGCGGGATCCTGAAGGGCGGGGCCACGATCGTGGCCAGGGCCGCCAAGGACCTCAGCGCCTTCGACCTCGACTTCGCGGGCATGGACGTGGAGTCGGCCACCGTCGACGACGAGGCGGCCGCCGTGAACCGCGCCGGTGACGAACTGACCCTGCGCCCCAGGGAGGACCTCGTCGAGGGCGAGACGTTCACGGCGTACGTGCGCTACTCGGGCCGCCCCAAGACCCTCACGGACCTCGACGGCTCCGAGGAGGGCTGGCTGCGTTCGCCCGGCGGGCGCGTGCTCGCGCTCGGCGAACCGACCGGCTCGATGGCCTGGTTCCCGTCCAACAACCACCCGAGCGACAAGGCCACGTACGACATCAAGGTGACCGTCCCCGACGGTCTGCAGGCCGTGTCCAACGGCGAGTTGGTGTCACGGACCGTCAACAAGGGCCGTGCGACGTTCAGTTGGCGTACCGAGCAGCCGATGGCCACCTATCTGGCGACCGTCGCGATCGGGCCGTACGAGATCGACAAGGGGACGACCAAGTCCGGCATCCCCATCTACAGCGCCATCGACCCCGGGGTGCGCAAGCAGACCGCCGATGTCGTCGCGCAGCTGCCGGACATGCTCGCCTGGGAGGAGAAGCGGTTCGGGCCCTACCCGTTCGCGTCCACCGGTGTGATCGTGGCGCCGGCGAAGGCCGCGGGCTACGCCCTGGAGACGCAGAACCGGCCCGTGCTGCCGCTGGACCACTTCGACGCCAGCACCCTGGTGCACGAGCTGGCCCACCAGTGGTTCGGCGACTCCGTCACCCCCGCCGCCTGGCGCGACATGTGGCTGAACGAGGGCTTCGCGCAGTACACGGAGTGGCTGTGGAGCGAGGACCACGGCGGTCCGAGCGCGCAGCAGATCTTCGACGGGGAGTACGCCAAGGACGACGGCGACGACATCTGGGCCTTCCCGCCGGCCAAGCCGCCGACCGCCGCCGACGTGTCGGGGCGGCCGGTGTACGTGCGCGGCGCCATGGTCGTCCACAAGATCCGCGAGGCCGTCGGCGACGCCAGGTTCCGCACCCTGGTCCAGGACTGGGTGCGGGTCAACCGCCACGGAAACGCCTCGACCAAGGACTTCATCCGCTTCGTGGACGAGGAGGCGGGCCACCGCCTCTCGGCGGTGTGGGACACCTGGCTCTACGGAGACGGAAAGCCCGACACCCCGTAGGGTGCCGGGCTCAACTGCCCGTGGAAGCAGGCGTGTTGGTGCCCTGCTTCAGGACTTCGGGCGGGTCACTTCACGTTGATGGCGGTCCAGGCGGCCGCCACCGTCTTGTACTCGGTGCTGGTCGTGCCGTACAGGTCGCCCGCCGCCTTCAGGGTCGCGGCACGCGCGGCCTTGTAGTTGGTGGTCGAGGTCATGTACGTGGAGAGCGCCTTGTACCAGATCTTGTACGCCTTGACGCGGCCGATCCCGGTGACCTTGGAGCCGTCGTACGTCGGCGAGTTGTAGTTCACGCCGTTGATCGTCTTCGCGCCGCTGCCCTCGGACAGCAGGTAGAAGAAGTGGTTGGCCGGGCCGGACGAGTAGTGCACGTCCTTGTTGCCGACCCCGCTCGACCAGTAGTCGGCCGAAGCGCCGTCCTTGCTGGGCTTGTCCATGTAGCGCAGCGGGGTGCCGTTGCCGTTGATGTCGATCTTCTCGCCGATGAGGTAATCGCCCTTGTCCGAGGCGTTGTTGGCGAAGAACTCGACCGAGGTGCCGAACATGTCGCTGGTCGCCTCGTTGAGGCCGCCGGACTCGCCGCTGTAGTTCAGCTTGGCGGTGGCCGCGGTCAGGCCGTGGCTCATCTCGTGGCCGGCCACGTCGAGCGCGGTGAGCGGCTTGTTGTTGCCCTGGCCGTCGCCGTACGTCATGCAGAAGCAGCTGTCGTCCCAGAACGCGTTGACGTACGCGTTGCCGTAGTGGACCCGCGAGTAGGCGGCCTTGCCGTTGCCCGCGATGCCGTTGCGGCCGAGCTCGGTCTTGTAGAAGTCCCACGTCTCGGCCGCACCGTAGTGGGCGTCGACGGCGGCGGTCTCGCGGTTGGACGGCGAACCGTTGCCCCACGTGTCGGTGGACTTCGTGAAGAGCGTGCCGGTGCCGGAGCTGCCGCCCTTCAGGTCGTACGTCTTGTGGCCGCCGCGCGCGGCGTCGGTGAGGCTGTAGGTCGAGCCGCTCTTGGTGGTGCCGAGCGTGACGGTGCCGGAGTACTCGCTGGTCCCGGTGCCGGTCTCGATCTCCTCGTGGGAGTAGATCTGGGCGCCGGTGGCGGCGTCCGTGACGATGTCGCGGCGGCTCGGCGTGCCGTCCGGCTGGGTGCCGGTGACCGTGCGCTCGTACGCGAGGACCGGCTTGCCGGAAGCGGCCCAGACGACCTTGCGCGAGCCGGTGGGGGCGGCCTTGAGCGAGGTGGTGGTGGCGACGGCTATCTTCGCGTCGGTCGCCTTGTCGACGCCCTTGACGGCGCCGTCCTTCGAGGAGTGCACGACGAGGTCGCCGCCGAGGACGGGCAGGCCGTCGAGGGTGCGCTCGTAGCGGGTGTGGACCGTGCCGTCGGCGTCCTTGATGACGTCGCGGACGACGAGCTTTTCCTTGGCGCCGAGCCCGAGTTCCTTGGCGGTGGCGGGCGCCGCGTCCTGCGCCGCGCTCAGGGCGTCGGCGCGCTGGGCGCTGCTGAGGTCCAGGGCGGTGGCACCGGCGGCGCGGTCGGTGGCGCCGGCGGTGGAGCCGGCCTGTACGCCGACGACGACCATGGCGGCGGATGCAGCAAGAGCGGCGGCACGCAGAGTGGTTCGCACTCGGTGGTCTCCTTCACTCGTTCCGTGGGGGCGAATGGGAGACTGCCAGCCGATGACCACTCCTTGACAGTGACGCGACAACTATTTGACCTGATCGTGTCCGAAAACAGGTCGATGCTGTCCGCTGACCGACTAATTCAAGCCGCGCGTAAGGGAGTTGGGGGGAGGGCGCGTGTGCGCGCCGCGAGCGCGCGGAGCCTTCGTCCGGAGCCTTCGTCCGGAGTCCTCGTCCGGAACTTCGGTCCCGTGCCTTCGCCCCGCGCCTCCGTCCCGAGCCTTCGTCCGGAACGCGGAAGTGCCCCCGGCTTCTCCCGCCGGGGGCACCTCCACGCTCAACTGCCGTCGCAGCGCCCGAACGTCAGACGCTGACGCCGAAGTCCTGCGCGATGCCGACCAGGCCCGAGGCGTAACCCTGGCCCACGGCGCGGAACTTCCACTCGGCACCGTTGCGGTACAGCTCGCCGAAGACCATCGCGGTCTCGGTCGCGGCGTCCTCGCTCAGGTCGTAGCGGGCGATCTCGGCGCCGCCGGCCTGGTTCACGATGCGGATGTACGCGTTGCGCACCTGGCCGAAGTTCTGCGAGCGGGTCTCGGCGTCGTAGATGGAGACCGGGAAGACGATCTTGTCGACGTCGGCGGGCAGACCCGCCAGGTTGACGTTGATCGCCTCGTCGTCGCCCTCGCCCTGGCCGGTGGTGTTGTCACCGGTGTGGACGATGGTCTGGTCCGGCGTCGACTTGTTGTTGAAGAAGACGAAGTGTCCGTCCGAGTAGACCTTGCCCGTCGCGTTCACCGCGATGGCCGAGGCGTCGAGGTCGAAGTCGGTTCCGGTGGTGGTGCGGACGTCCCAGCCGAGGCCGACCGTGACGGCGGTCAGGCCCGGGGCCTCCTTGGTGAGCGAGACGTTGCCGCCCTTGGACAGGCTTACAGCCATGGGATGTCCCCTTCATCGTGGTGTGCGGGCTTCGAGCCGTCCCGAAGCTACCGTCATCCCCCATAACGTCGGCAGGGGACCGAGAGGTTCCATCCCGCTTTGCTTTCTTTGCCAAAGGGCCGTCAAGAGCCGTCAGGGGCCGTCATGCGGCGGCCGAGGCCCGGCGCCGAAGGCCCGTGGCGGGGGACCGGGCGGCCGCCGAAGGGACACCGGGGGCCCGTCGGGGGTGAAAAGCGCGTGACGAGGTGCCCCGCACCCGGCACCATGGATGTCATGTCCGGGCCCTATTTCATCCGCGGCTCCGTCTCCCTCCCGGAGGCCGAGCTGATCTGGCGTTTCTCCAGGTCGTCAGGGCCCGGCGGCCAGCACGTCAACACCAGCGACTCGCAGGTGGAGCTCCGCTTCGACCTCGCGAAGACCGAGGCGCTGCCGGAGGTCTGGAAGGCCCGGGCCCTGGAGCGGCTCGCGAGCCGGCTCGTGGGCGGTGTCGTCTCCGTACGGGCGTCCGAGCACCGCTCGCAGTGGCGCAACCGCGAGACGGCGGCCGTCCGCCTCACCTCCCTGCTCGCCGAGGCCACCGCCCCGCCGCCCAAGCCGCGCCGCGCCACGAAGATCCCGCGCGGCATCAACGAGCGCCGCCTGCGTGAGAAGAAGGCCCGCGCCCAGACGAAGAAGGGCCGCTCGGGGCGCGACTGGTAGGTGCCGGGCGGGGGCGCCGGTGCCGGGCCCTTCCCTCGGAGATGCCGGGCCGGGTGCCGGTTCGGCCTTCGGCGGCGGTCGGCGGCGTCGGCCCGAGAAGCCTCCGGCTCCCGTAGGGGTACGACGATGGCCCCTACGCCCCCTCGGCGATCAGCATCACCAAACGCTCCGTATCGGACAGATCCGGCAGGACCGCGAACGGCCCACAACCGCGCAGCTCGTGCTCGTCACTGCTCCCCGTGGCCACGGCGATGACCCGCACCCCGTTAGCGAGCCCTGCCTGGACGTCGGCCGGGGTATCGCCGATCAGCACCGTGTCCGCGGCCGTCGCGCCGGAACGCTCCAGGGCAAGCCGTACCAACTCCGCTCGTCCGTCCGCGTCTTCACCATAGGCGCCGAGCTCCCAGCGGATGTGCCGGTCGAGCCCGAACACAGCCAGCTTGATCCCCGCCACGGCCCGTACGTTTCCCGACACCACGGTCTGTGTCACGCCGGCCGCGTCAAGGGCTCCGAGGGCTGCCGCAGCGCCGGCCAGCGCAACCCCGTGCTCGCGCAGTTCACCCGACCGAGTCCGATGCTCCTCGGACAGCACCTGGGCGAACTCCTCGAAGTCCGCTCGCCCAGTAACCAGGCCGTGCAGCTTCGCGGTCTCCCGAAAGATGACCGGCTCTGTAATCCCGTCGATCTTCGCCTGCTCCCGCATCGGCTGCCCCGTCACACGAAGGAACGCCGCAGCCGACAGCTCCCTCCCCACCCCACGTGTCGAGATCAAAGTGTGGTCGATGTCCCACAGCACCAGCCGCATGTCCGGCCTCCCCAACTCCCCGAATCCCACAAGGTATCGAGCCTGTGCACCGATGGTCACAGAAAGTGTCCGCGACGTGTGTCGTCGCCCTAGGCTGACGGAACACCCACCACGCGGGGAGGGAGCGAGCACAACATGGACGCACCAAGACTGCCGATCGGTGGGCGGATCGCGTACTACCGCACCAAGAACGGCAACCGCACACAGGCCGCCGTCGCCGGTCTTTGCGGCATCAGCGAGCGCTACCTGTCCCTCATCGAGAACGGCGCACGCGTCCCCTCCGCCGCCGTGCTCTCCCGCCTCGCCGCCGAACTGGGCGTACCCGTCGCCGCTCTCCTCGCCGAGCAGACCCCACCCGAACTCCCGGCACCCGTGACCGACGAACCAGCCATCGCCCGCGCACTCATGGGCTACGGCCCAGCCCGGTCCGGCGAGCCCGTCGAGTCCGCAGTGCTCCGTGAGCGGGTCGAACGGGCGTGGCGGATCTGGCAGACCTCAACGACGCGCTTCACTGGCATCGCCGTCGTGCTCCCCGCTCTCATCGTGGATGTCGAGCACGCGGTACGTGTCCACCGCGACGGCAGCGACCCGGCGGCCCGGCGTGATGCCCTGCGCACGTCTGTCGACCTGTACGGGCTGCTGCGCTCCTACTGCCGCCGTGTTGGGCGCCTCGATCTGTCCCTGATGGTCGCCGATCGGGCCGTTCGCGCCGCCGAAGACGCCGACGATCCGGTTCGGATCGCCGCGGCATCCTGGAATCTCGGCCACGTTCTGCTCTCCGATCCTCGCGACGACGCCCTCGAAGAGGCCGCCGACATCGCACTCAATGCCGTCAGCCGACTCGACCGCGAGACCAGAACCCCTCGGATCAGCGCCATCCAGGGCGCCCTGGAACTCGTCGCCGTTGTTGCAGCGGCCCGCCGCCACCAGTGGTGGAACGCCCGAGCGCGCCTGGCGGAGAAGGCCGTCCCCCTCGCGAGGGAGGCCGGGGAAGGCAACGTGCAGCACACCGTCTTCGGTCCCACGAACGTGGAACTGCACGCCCTCAGTATCGAGATGCTTGCCGGCGAGTCGGCCGAAGCGCTGCGAGTCGCGGACGAAGTCGACACCGAAGCCCTGCCCAGCCGGGAGCGGCAGTTCACGTTCACTCTGGAAGTAGCTCGCTGCTACGCCATGCGCCGGGACGACGCCGCGGTCCTCGTCCACCTCCTCGCACTGGAGGAACTCTCACCGGAGGATCTTTCGCGCAGCCCGACGGCGATCACCCTCATCGCAGAACTGCGCAGACGGGTACGGCCCACCTATCGCCGCCAGGTCGACAGCCTTGCCGAACGTCTCCACATCACCTGACGGACCCGAACCCTGGGTTCGCCCGAACTCCCTGTTCGGGCAACGGGTCTGATCCGCCCCTACCTTCACTCCATGCCAGTGAAGGAACCGGAGCAGATGATGAACGTGCCTCGCAGAAAGGCCCGCACTCGGCCCAGTGTCGGAGGTGCCCGTCCGACCTTGGCCGACGTCGAACGGGACGCCGTCAAAACCCCCGGCGCCGCAGCATGAGCACCACGGACGTACGAGAGCTCACCGCGTGGCTCGCGGGCCCGATGCCCGAGGCCGTACCGGCGCTCCGGGAGTGGGGGCGCGACCCGGAGGCGACTCCCGTGATCGCGCTCGGGGCCCGGTTCGACGCCGTCAGGGTCGCCGACGCGGTCGTGCACGCCGCCGTGGGCAGCACCGCGCACGCGACGCCGGCCTGGTTCCTGGCGGAGTACCTCCAGGGGGCGGTAGTACGCGATTCGGGCGCGTACTACGCCCTCGTCCCGACCCGGACCGCACGGGGCTGGCAGGCCCCGGCGAGCCGTTGCCTGGGGCGTGGGTCCGGGCTGGCGGTTCCGCACCCCAGCCGCAGGCAGGGGCCGCGTACGCACTGGGCCGTGCCGCCGGAACGCGTGGGTGACGTGTGCGATCCCGTCCGGGTCGCCGATCTGGCGCGGGTCGGGCAGGAACGGCTCCTCGACCGGCCGGCACCGAGAAGGTGGTCGCAGCCCCCGCACGCTCCGGCCGTGCTCGACGAGGGAGCCACGACGTGAAGCAGTGGGACTACGTCGTGTACGAGCGTGACGGCCGCACCGGTCTTGTCACCCTCGATCTCGGCGACGGCCTGATGAGGGTGGCATTCCTGCGGCCGCCCCCGTGGGGGCAGTTGAGCGAGGCCACGATCCGCACCGGCGCCCTGAGCCCTGCCTCGGCCAAGCGCACGGAAGCCGCGCGTGCGGCAGGGCTGACGCGGGAGTCCCAGAGGAGCTTCCTGCCGGGCCGTGGCGTCACCCCAACTGCCGGTACCGTCCCCGGAAGTACGTGAGCGGCCCGCCCTCCGCGCTCGGCAGGTTCGCCGTCAGGACGCGGCCGATGGCCAGGGTGTGGTCGCCCGCCTCCATGCGCTGCTCGGTGCGGCACTCCAGGGTCGCGAGCGCGCCGCCGACCAGGGGGGCGCCGCTCACCTCGCCCCGGGTGTAGGGGATGTCCTCGAACAGCAGGCGGTCGCTGATCCGGCCCTTCATCGCGAACCGGCCCGCGATGTGCCGCTGGCTCTCTGACAGCAGCGACACCGCCCACAGCGGCTGTTCGGCGAGGAGGTCGTCCATCCGTGAGCCGTTGCGCAGCGAGATCAGGACGAGGGGCGGGTCGAGGGAGACCGAGAGGAAGGCCGTCGCGGTCATGCCGACGTCTTCGCCGCGTGGCCCGTCGTCGCTGTCGTGCGCGGTCACCAGGACGACGCCTGCGGCCAGTCGGGACATCGCGGCGCGGAACTCGTCATTGCTCACCCCCACAGGATGCGGGGTTTCCGGAGCAAGTGCGGAAAGGGCGGCGGTCAGGGGTGTCTGCAACACAAGCGGAACGCTAGTCTCCTGCCACCGCGAAGCGCATCGGGCCTTGGGACCAGGCGGGACCTAGGTCCCTGGGCCGATGCGGATCCGGCCGCCGCGCGCCGCGCGTGAAGGCTCCGTCCGTTCTCGGCCCGTTCTCAGTTTGCGTTCAGGAAAGGTAGGGGGCAAAGACGGAAAGAACGGCCAACACCCCATCATCTGCTGTGACTTGAGTCACAGAAGGCACTATTTGTTGACCCTGTGTACCGGCTAGACAGCTCGCTGTGATTCAGTGGCTGGACAGTGCACAAAGGAATGCCGATCTGAAGCCAGGAGTTGCTGTCGAGGTCTCGGGGAGAGCGAGCAATGGAGACCGAGTCGGAGCCCTACGTCCGTCTTGCGACCCTGCGGCAGCTGCACCAGGTGGTCGGGGAACTCAACACGGCCCGCAGCCTCGCGGACACGTTGCAGACCGTCGCGGACGGCGTCATCGCCGGGCTCGGCTACGAGCTGGCCTGCGTCAACCTCGTACGCCCCGACGGTGACCTGGTCGTCGCCGCCTTCGCGGGCAACGCCGCCGCCGAAGCCCTGATCACCGGCCGGGTCGGCTCGCGCACCTCCTGGGAGCGCCGCCTGGCGATGGGCGAGGACTGGGACGGCCTGCGCTTCATCCCGCACACCGAGGGCTGGGTGCTCCTGGAGGACGACGTACCGCAGTGGTACACCGAGGGCCCCGACCCCCGGTTCGAGGACGAGTGGCATCCCCAGGACCGCCTCTACGCCCCGATGTACTCCGCGGGCGGCACCCAGGAACTGCTCGGCGTCATCTCCGTCGACAAGCCGCGCAACGGCCGCAAGCCCGGCGCCTGGGGGCGGGAAGCCCTCCAGATGTACGCGTCGCAGTCCGCGATTGCGATCAGCAACGCCCGGCTCCGCGCAAACATGCAGCGCGCCCTCGTCCGCCTGGAGCGCGAGCAGCAGGCGCTGCGCGCGAGCGAGGAAAGCTTCCGGCAGGCCTTCGAGTACGCGCCCTCGGGCATGGCCATCGCGGAGATGGGCGGCGACCAGCACGGGCGGCTGCTGCGCACCAACGACGCGCTGTGCCGGCTGCTCGGGCGGCCCGCCTCCGTCATGCGGCGCTACTCCTTCGCCGACCTCGTGCACCCCGAGGACATAGGGACGCTGCTGCGCACCTCCGCCGAGGGCGGCCGGGCCGAGCTGCGGCTCGGACGGCGCGACGGCACCTATGTCTGGGTGTCGCTGCGCAACTCCGTGGTGGCCGACACCGCCGACGGGCCGCGCTTCCTGCTCACCCACGTCGAGGACATCGAGGACCGCAAGCGGCACGAGCTCCAGCTCGCCCACCGCGCCTCGCACGACGCCCTCACCGGCCTGCCCAACAGCGCCGAGCTGCGCGCGAGGCTCTCGGCCCGGCTCTGTCCCCGGCCGCACTCGGTCGGCCCGGCGGCCACCGCCGAGTCCCTGGACGCGGCCTACGGCCGGCCGCCGGGCGCGGCCGAGACCGAGGTGCACGGGCACGCCTTCCGCGCCGACGGCTTCGACTTCGAGGCGGTGCCCGGCGGCGGACCGTACGACCACCACGTCCACACCGTGGCCCCCGACAGTGAGATCGACGACGGTACGAAGGGGCTCGCGGTGCTCTTCTGCGACCTCGACGGCTTCAAGTCGATCAACGACAGGTTCGGCCACCACACCGGTGACGCCGTCCTGATCGAGGTCGCCCGCCGCCTCACCACCGGGGTCCGCGACGGCGACACCGTCGCCCGGCTCGGGGGTGACGAGTTCGTCGTCCTCGCCGACGGGCTCGGCGCGGCGGACGCCGCCGACCTGGCGGTCCGGCTCCGCAACGCGATCATTCCGCCCATCCGGGTCGACGGCCGGGCGGTCCGCGTCGGGGCCAGCTTCGGCATCGGCTGGGCCAGCTGCGGGATGTCCGTGGAAGAGGTACTGCGCTCCGCGGACCAACGGATGTACATCGAGAAGCGCTCCCGCTCCAAGGTCCACCGCCGCGCGGGCTGACCGCGGCCCGGCCCCGGCGGTGTGTGGTCGGGGCCAGATCGGGCAGTGGTCCGTTCGGGGTAGGCTCGGCCGGTCGGCGACGGCTGGCGGACAGTGAGGAGTGACCCCGGATGACGACGCCCGGCAACAGCGGCGCGAACACCCCCGAGGACGACGATCCGTTCGGCTACCTCTACGAGGACGGGCAGGCGGCAGGCGCCAACCCGCCCCGCAACGGTGGCGGCTACGGCTACCCGGGTCCGACGGTGGGGCACCAGCAGCCCGGAGTCCCCAGGACGTCGTACAACCAGGTGCGCACGGTCGGTGAGCGCAAGTACGGCGGCCAGATCCCGCAGCAGCAGTACCAGGGGCCGCCACAGCAGCACCAGGGGCCCCCACCGCAGCAGTACGGGCAGCCGACCGCCCAGTACGCGGCCCCCGAGACCTACCCCGGCGGCGCCCCGCCCCGCCAGGGCCCGCCCCCGCAGCAGAACGGCGGTGGCGGCCGGGGCCCCAACACCAAGGGCCTGTTGATCGGCGCGGTCGCCGTGGTCGCGGCCGTCGTCATCGGCATCGCGGTGGCGCTCGCCAGCAACAGCGGCGACACGGACAAGAAGGACAACGCGGCCAATCCGGGCAATTCGGCGTCCGGTCAGGCCTCGTCCACGCCGAGCGGCGACCCCTCGTCCACGCCCTCCGGCTCGACGGAGCTGCCCAAGGGCGACGCGGCGACGCTCACGCTCGGCGGCTCGGCGCAGGTCGGCACCAATGTGCCGGGCGCCAAGGGCACGGGCGGCGCGTTCGTCGGCAACTTCAACAACGTGGGCGCCTCGGTCACCTGGAAGCCCAACGTGCCCAAGGCCGGCGCGTACAAGCTGCGCCTGCGCTTCGGTGTCCCCGGTGCGGACGCGAACGCGACGATATCGCTCAACGGCAAGGCCGAGTCGCGCCCGATGAACATGCAGAACTTCGCCCACTCCCCGGCGGGGGACTGGGCCAAGGGATGGCAGACCACGTTCGCGAACGTGACGCTCAACAAGGGCGTCAACGAGATCAAGCTGTCCTGCGAGCAGGGCAACCAGTGCAACGTCAACCTCGATCAGCTCTGGCTGACCACCGACTGACGACCCGTCAGATATAGTGGACGCTCGGCTCAGGGCGCGTGCTCGGTCACGCGCACCGAGCCGAGCGTCTTCTCGTAGGTGGCGCGGTCGAACTCGCCCGCCGTGGGCGCCGCCACGGTCGCCGCGGACAGGGCCACCGCGCGCGTCAGCCGGCCCGGCCAGTCCAGGCCCTCGACCAGGCCCGACAGCAGTCCGGCCACCGCCGAATCGCCCGCGCCCGTCGGATTGCCGCGCACAACGGCCGGCGGCGCCGCCTGCCACAGGCCGTCGGGGGAGACGGCGAGCAGGCCCTCGGCGCCGAGCGAGGCGACCACCGTGTGCGCGCCGCGCCCGCGCGCGTCCCGCGCCGCCCGCAGCGGCTCGCGCGAACCGGTCAGCTGCGCCAGCTCGTCGGCGTTCGGCTTGACCAGATCGGGCCGCGCCGCGATGCCCCGGCGCAGCGCCTCCCCGCTGGTGTCCAGGAGCACCGGCACCTTCGCGGTGCGGGCCTGGCGCACCAGCTGCGCGTACGCGCCGACCGGCAGGCCCGGCGGCAGGCTTCCGCACAGGGCCACCGCGTCGGCGCCCGCGAGCAGCCGTCCGTACGCGGCGAGGAAGGCGTCCCACTCGGAGGGCGAGACCAGCGGTCCCGGCTCGTTGAGCTGGGTGGTGTCGCCGGTCGCCGCGTCCACCACGGCGATGGTCCGGCGGGTGGCGCCCTCGACGGGGACGAGCTCGTCGACGGGCGCGTCCTTCGCGAGCAGCGCGCGCAGCACCTCGCCGCTCGGGCCGCCCACGAATCCCGTGACGACCGCCTCGTGCCCGAGCGCGGCAAGCACCCGGGCGACGTTGAGGCCCTTGCCGCCGGGGCGCTCCGTGACCTCGTCCACGCGATGGCTCGCGTGCGGTACGAGGGCGGGGATGCGGTAGGTGATGTCCAGTGCGGTGTTCAGCGTGACGGTCAGAATCACCCGGTGATCATGTCAAACGGACGGCGGCAGGCCCAGACCCCGGACCGGCCGCCGTGCGATTCCCGCGAAAGGCGCGGGCCGGGGCTCAGCCGAGCTCGGGCTCGACGATCCAACTGCCCTTGCGCAGAACGCCCTTGACGGCGAAGTCGGCGTCCAGGACCACCAGGTCGGCGTCCTTGCCCGGTTCCAGCGAGCCGACCTTGTCGTCGAGGCCGAGCAGCCGGGCCGGGTTGGCCGACAGCGCCCGTACGGTGTCCTCGACCGAGAGGCCGTCGATCGTCACCGAGCGCTTGAACGCGCGGTCCAGGGTGAGGGTGGAGCCCGCGATCGAGCCGCCCTCCACGAGCCGGGCCACGCCCTCCTTGACCTCGACCTCCAGCGGGCCCAGGTGGTAGAGGCCGTCGCCGAAACCGGCCGCGTCCATCGCGTCGGTGATGAACGCGACGCGGTCCGCTCCCTTGTGGTGGAAGGCGAGTTCGAGGGCCGCGGGGTGCAGGTGCGTACCGTCGTTGATGAGCTCGACGGTGATCCGGTCGTCCTCCAGGAGGGCCGCGATCGGGCCGGGCTCGCGGTGGCCGAGCGGCGGCATCGCGTTGAACAGGTGGGTCGCGACGGTGGCGCCCGCGTCGATCGCCTCGACGGTCTGCTCGTACGAGGCGTCGGTGTGGCCGATCGCCGCGATGACGCCGTGCTCGGCGAGCAGGCGCACCGAGTCGAGGCCGCCGGGCAGCTCGGTGGCCAGCGTGAACATCTTCGCGGTGCCGCGCGCGGCGTCCATCAGCTTGCGGACCTCGGCCGGGTCCGGATGGCGCAGCAGGCTCTCGCTGTGCGCGCCCTTGCGGCAGGGCGAGATGAACGGGCCCTCGAAGTGGATGCCGGCCAGGTCGCCCTGCTCGACCAGCTCGGACAGCAGTCCGGCGCGCTGCGCGAGGACGTCCATCTCACCGGTCACCGTGGAGGCGACGACGGTGGTCGAGCCGTGCAGGCGGTGGGTGTGGACCCCCTTGAGGACGTCTTCGACCGTGCCGTTGGTGAAGGAGGCGCCGCCGCCGCCGTGATTGTGCGTGTCGACGAAGCCGGGCACGATCCAGTGGCCCGCCAGGTCGAGCGAGTCCGCGTCGGCCGGGGCGGCCCCGGCGATGGCGGTGCCGTCGACGATCACGCGTCCGTTCTCGACGACCCCGGTCGGGAGGACGACGCGAGCGCCGGAGAGAACTTTCGATGCGGCCATCAGGCGGTTACCTCACTGGAGTCGGGGTCGGAGTCGGCGCTCGGTTCACGGGGGTCGGCGGTCGGGTCGCCGGGGCCGGCGGCCGCGGCGGTCTCGGCCACCAGGTCCCAGGCGAGCAGGCCCGCGCCCAGGCACCCGGCGGTGTCGCCGAGCGCCGCGGGGACGATCTCGGGCAGCTTCTGGAACGTCACCCGCTCCTCGACGGCGGCCCGGAGCGGTACGAACAAGGTTTCCCCGGCTTCGGCGAGTCCGCCACCGATGATCAGCATGCGGGGGTCGAGCAGCGTGAGCGCGGTGACCAGGCCGTCGGCGAGCGCCTCGACCGCGTTCCGCCACACCGCGAGGGCGCGGGGGTCGCCGGACTCCACCGCCTTGGCGCAGTCGGCGGCGTCCGCGTCCGGGTCGCCGCTCGCCTCGGCCCAGGCCAGGGTCACCGCGGAGGCCGAGGCGAGCCGCTCAAGGCAGCCCCGCTGGCCGCACGGGCAGGCGATGCCGCCGGGGCGTACGACGATGTGGCCGATCTCCCCGGCGAAGCCGTGCGCGCCCGGCTCGACCCGGCCGTCGATGCCGATGGCACCCGCGATGCCGGTGCCGAGCGGCACGAACAGAAAGCGGTCGGCGCCCCGGCCCGCGCCGACGCGGCCCTCGGCCAGGCCGCCGGTGCGCACGTCGTGGCCGAGCGCGACCGGCACCCCGTGCAGGCGCTCGCTGAGCAGCCGCCGCATCGGCACGTCCCGCCAGCCCAGGTTCGCGGCGTACGCGGCGATCCCGTTCTCGGCGTCGACGATGCCGGGCACCGCGACGCCGGCCGCGACCGCGCTCTCGCCGAGGTGCTCCTCGCCGTACGCCCGCAGATCCGCGGCGAACGCGAGGATCGACTCGACGACGGCGTCGGGGCCGCGCTCTCTGCCGGTGGGCCTGCGCGCCTCGTGGAGCAGCTTGGGGGGTCTGGGGGCAGCGCCCCCGGACAGCGCGGTGTCCGCCCCGACCAGGGCGGCTTTCATACCGGTGCCGCCCACATCCAGGGCGATGACGTGTCTCACGGGAGACAGTCTCGCGCCAACACCCACTAAAGGTCTAGTCCACTCGCCGGATGAAATAGAAAGCGCTTTCTGCGGTGAAAGTTTCCCAATGTACTCTTGCACCGGGCGTTGCGGAAGCGATATGCGACTGGTGTAGACCTCATACCCCCGTATGAGGGAAAATCGCAGCTCAAATACAGGACGTCACGGGGGACCGACTGGATCCGTCAGGATCACAACGAGGGTGGGATAGCGCGTGCGCAGGCGCTTCTTGGGCTTGACCGCGGCGGTTGCCGCATTCGGTATGACGGCAGTGCTCTCGGGATGCGGCGGGCAGAGCGGGTCCGGTGACGTCACCCTCAAGCTGGTGGCCGCCGACTACGACATAGCCGGCGGCAACACCACGAAGACCTACTGGCACAACGTGGTGGCCGACTTCGAGAAGAAGAACCCGAGCATCAAGGTCGACGTCCAGATCTTCTCCTGGGACGTGGTCGACGCGAAGGTCGCCGAGATGGTGAAGGCGGGCAACGCCCCCGACATCGCGCAGATCGGCGCCTACTCCGACTACGCGGCGGGCGGCAAGCTCTACAGCGTCGACCAGCTGCTCTCGATCCCCGTCGAGGCCAACTTCCTCGCCCCGCTCGCGGACGCGGGCAACGTCAAGCGCGTCCAGTACGGCATGCCGTTCGTGGCCTCCACGCGGCTGCTCTTCTACAACCAGAGTCTGTTCGACCAGGCCCACATCAAGGCGCCCACCAGCTGGGCCGAGATCGTCTCCGACGCCAAGGCGCTCAAGGCCAAGGGCGTGAAGACCCCCTTCGCGCTGCCGCTCGGCAGCGAGGAGGCGCAGGCCGAGACCATGATGTGGATGCTCAGCGGCAACGGCGGCTACACCAACACCGTCGACGGCTACGACATCGACTCGCCCGAGAACATCCAGACCTTCGACTGGCTGAAGAGCAACCTGGTCGAGCCCGAACTGACCGGCCCGGTCGCGCCCGCCAAGCTGAACCGGCAGGCCGCCTTCGACGCGTTCTCGAAGGGGGAGGTCGGCATGCTGAACGGCCACCCCTCGCTGATGGAGCAGGCCAAGAAGAAGGGCGTCAAGTTCGGCATGGTCCCGCTGCCCGGGCCCAACGGCCAGGCCAAGGCGGCGATGGGTGTCGCCGACTGGATCATGGGCTTCAAGCAGGGCGGGCACCGGGCGCAGATCGGCAAGTTCCTGGACTTCACGTTCTCCGACGAGAACGTGCTCAAGTTCGCCGACCAGTACGACCTGCTGCCGTCCACGGTGTCGGCGTCCTCGGCGATGGCGGCGGACTCCAAGCACAAGGAACTGAAGCCGTTCCTGGCGGCGCTGCCGACGTCCGAGCTGCCTCCGGTGGGCAAGACGTCGTGGCCCAAGGTGAGCGAGACGGTGAAGAAGAAGATCGGGACCGCGGTGGCGCCCGGGGGGTCGCCGAAGGCGGTGCTTCAGGACATCGCGAAGGTGGCGATGGACGCGGAGAACGCCGAATAACCCTGGGTTCCTTGGGGCCCCGCCCCAAACCCCGGGGTGTTTTCCCACCCGCCCGCCCGTGGCCCGGGGTTGGTTGGTTCCGGGCCCCTGGGGCTCCGCCCCAGACCCCGTATCGCGCCTTAAGGGCGCTCGTCCTCAAACGCCGGACGGGCTGAGGATGCCCGTGCCGGGTCACCTACAGGGGCGCGGGGAACTGCGCGATCAGCCACGCACGGCACGAGGACGAGATCGGGGTTAGGGGCGCGGGGAACTGCGCGACCAGCCACGCACGGTCCGCGGCCGAACCAGGGGGCCCGGGGGCGCAGCCCCCGGAAGTCTGCCCACCCCACTCCACCCCCGGAGGGTCTCGGGAAGGGGCGGGGTGGGGAAAGCGCCCCGCGAGCAACCCCGCACGGCCCGCGGCCGAGGCACCCCGCCCCAGCCGGGGCCGACCCGGGGCCGACCCGGGGCCCACCCGGGTCCGACCGGGGCCGGGGCCTATCGGGGCCGGGGCCGACCCGGGGAGGGCGGCTACCGTGGGGGGCATGGCAGATGACGACCTGGACGCCCGCGCCCGCGCCGTCCTCCGGATGGAGGCGCAGGCCTGGCCCACCCCCGGCGCCAAGGAACGGGCCGTCCGAGAGGAGCTCGGGGTCTCACCCACCCGCTACTACCAGCTCCTCAACGCCCTCCTCGACGACACCCGCGCCCTCGCCCACGACCCGGTCACGGTCAACCGTCTCCGCCGGGTCCGCGACGAGCAGCGCGACCGGCGCTGAGCCCGCGCCCCGTTGCGCCATACGTGCCCCCGCCCCTCTCCCTCCCGCTCCCCGATAGGGTCACCCGCATGGGAAGCCCACCGGAACCCCTGCCGACCCCCGCCACCCCGTCCGGCCGCGAGGGCCTCGCCGCGATCCTCGCGCGGCCGAAGAAGGCCGTCGTGGCCATCGACTTCGACGGCACGCTCGCCGAGATCGTCGCCGATCCCGAGAAGGCCCGGGCCCACCCCGACGCCGTACCCGCGCTCGCCGCGCTCGCCCCGCACGTGGCGTCCGTAGCCGTGATCACCGGCCGGCCGGCCGGGGTGGCCGTTCGCTACGGGGGCTTCGCGGGCGTACCCGGCCTGGAGCACCTCGTGGTCCTGGGCCACTACGGCGCCGAGCGCTGGGACGCGGTCACCGGCACCGTCCACACCCCCGCCCCCCACCCCGGCGTGGCCGCCGCCCGTGCCGAACTCCCCGGGTTCCTCGAATCGCACGGTGCGTGGCGCGGTACGTGGGTGGAGGAGAAGGGGCAGGCCGTGGCCGTCCACACCCGCCGGGCCACCGACCCCGTGGCCGCCTTCGAGGCCCTGCGCGAACCGCTCGCGGAGCTGGCCACGCAACACGGCCTGGTCCTCGAACCCGGGCGCATGGTCCTGGAGTTGAGGCCGCCCGGCATGGACAAGGGGGTGGCGCTCGCGGCGTACCTCCGCGAGGTGGGGGCCGAGTCCGTGCTGTACGCCGGCGACGATCTGGGCGACCTTCCCGCGTTCGCCGCCGTCGAGAAGCTTCGCTCGGACGGTGTGCCGGGGCTGCTCGTGGCGGCGGACACGGTGATCCCCGAGCTGGCCGAGCGGGCGGACCTGTCCCTGAACGGCCCCGCGTCGGTAACGTCCTTCCTGGCAGCCCTGGCCCGGCACCTGTAACCCCTGGGCCCTGCTGGGGCTCCGCCCCAGACCCCGGATTTTCGCCCCTCCCCGCCCCTTCCCGAGACCCTCCGGGGGGTGTGAGTGGGGGTGGGTGGGCTTCCGGGGGCTGCGCCCCCGGACCCCCTGGTCCGGCCGCGGACCGTGCGTGGCTGGTCGCGCAGTTCCCCGCGCCCTTAAAAGCCTTGGTGCTGGGCCGCATCGGGCACTTCAGCCCTCCCGGGTGGTCGGTGCTGGCCCGCGCAGGCATCCTCAGCCCGTCCGGCGTTTGAGGACGAGCGCCGTTCAGGCGCGAACGGGGTCTGGGGCGGAGCCCCAGGGGCCCGGAACCAACCAACCCCGGGCCACGGGCGGGCGGGTGGGCAACCCCCCCCGGCTAGGAGCTCAGCGCCTCGAGCTGGTCGGTGAACCAGCGCCGGGGCGGCAGAGCCGTACCCGCCACCGCCAGCCGCTTCGTCCGCTCCGCCCGCTCCCCCTCCGGCATGGACAGCGCCGCGTGCAACGCGGACGCCGTCCCCGTCACGTCGTACGGGTTGACCACCACCGCGTCCTCCCCCAGCTCCGCCCACGCCCCCGCCTCCCGCGAGAGCACGAGGACGCAGCCCGCGTCGGACACCACCGGGACCTCTTTCGCGACGAGGTTCATGCCGTCGCGGACGGGGTTCACGAGGGCGACGTCCGCGAGCCGGTACGCGGCGAGCGAGCGCGCGAAGTCGTCCTGCACGTGCAGCACGACCGGGGTCCAACCAGGCGTCCCGTAAAGGGAGTTGATCTCCTCGGCGACCCGGGACACCTCCGCCGTGTAGTCCCGGTACACCGCGAGGTCCTGCCGCGAGGGATAGGCGAACGCGACGTGCACGACCCGCTCGCGCCACTCGGGGCGCGTGTCCAGGAGGTGCCGGTAGGCGAGCAGTCCGCGCACGATGTTCTTGGACAGCTCGGTGCGGTCGACCCGCACGATCGTCCTGCGGCCCGCCCCGACCTGCTCGCGCAGGGCCGCCATCCGCTCCTCGACGTCGGCCTCGTGCGACCGCCGCCGCAGGAAGTCGCCGTCCGCGCCGAGCGAGTGGACGGCGATCTCCGTCTCGCGCCCCCGGCCGCCGGCCGGGGCGTGCCGGAAGAAGCGGCGCCCCTCCCCGTCGGGGCCGGACACCTCGCCGTCCTGCGGGGGCAGCACCCCCGCCACCGAGTCCAGGAACGCCGACGCCCACCGCCGCGTGAGGAACCCGAGCCGGTCGGCCCCCAGCATCCCGCGCAGCAGCTGCTCGGCGATGTCGTCGGGCAGCATCCGGAAGTAGTCCACCGGCGCCCACGGCGTGTGCGAGAAGTGGCCGATGCGCAGGTCGGGGCGGAGCTCGCGGAGCATGCCCGGCACCAGGGCCAGGTGGTAGTCCTGCACCAGGACCCGCGCCCCGTCCCCCGCCTCGGCCGCCAGCGCCTCGGCGAACGCCCGGTTGTACGCCTCGTACGACGCCCACTGCCGCCGGAACTCCGCGTCGAAGACCGGCTCCAGCGGAATCTGGTACAGCATGTGCTGGACGAACCACAGCACCGAGTTGGCGATGCCGTTGTACGCGTCGGCGAAGACCTCGGGATCGATGTCCAGCATGCGGACACCCTGCTCGCCGACGCCCTGCCGCACCGCCTCGCGGTCGCCCTCGCCAAGCGCCGCGCACACCCACACCGACTCCACGTCGGAGCCGATCGCGCTGAGCCCGGAGACGAGCCCGCCCCCGCCCCGCTTGGGTTCGAGCGACCCGTCGTCCTTCAGGGTGTACGAGACGGGGCCTCGGTTGGAGGCGACAAGGACCTGAGCCCGGGAGGTTTCATGCGCGGTGACCATGTTGCGGAACCTAGCCCGCCCCGCAATACCTCAAACACCCGTACGCCCACCCCCATGGGCCGAAACCGGCCAGGCCCCTCCCTCCCCGCAACCTAGGCCGCCCGGTGGACCGCGTACTCCTCGATCTCCCGCATCGGCGGCCGCTCCTCGGTGTCCACCGGATACGTGCGCGGCACGAAGCCGTCCGCGCCCCGCTCGAACTGGGTCAGCTCGGGCCGTACGAGATGGCCCCGGGAAAGGCGCAGCTGCGCGGTGCGGTAGATCGCGGCGGCCATCCGGCCGAGCGCCTGTCCGTCCTGGTGGCGGTGCTTGCGTACGCCCACGTCGACCTGGGCCAGCGCGTCCAGGCCCACCGTGTGCAGCGCGTCCACGAGCAGCGCGAGCTCCACGCCGTACCCGACGGGGAAGGGCAGCCGCTCCAGGAGCGTGCGCCGGGCCGCGTACTCGCCGCCCAACGGCTGGACGATTCCGGCCAGTTGGGGCCAGTGCAGATTGAGCAGCGGACGCGCCACCAGCTCGGTGACCCGGCCGCCCTCGCCGGCCGTGTCCCCGAAGGGACGGTCGTACATCGCCTTGACGAACGCCACGTCCGGCTCGGTCAGGAGCGGCCCGACGATGCCGGACACGAACCCGGCGTCGAAGTCCCTCAGGTCGGCGTCGATGAAGCACACGATGTCGCCACTGGTCACGAGCAGCGAGCGCCACAGCACCTCGCCCTTGCCGGGCAGCGCGGGAACGCGCGGCAGGATCGTGTCGCGGTGCACGACCCGGGCGCCGGCCCGCGCCGCCACCTCGGCCGTACGGTCGGTGGAGCCGGAGTCGACGACCACCAGCTCGTCGACCAGCGGCACGGCACCGGTCATCAGCTCGCGCCGGATCGCGGCGACGATCTCACCGACCGTGTTCTCCTCGTCGAGGGCGGGCAGCACCACGCTGACGGTCGTTCCCGTGCGGTGTTTCGCGGCCAGGATCCGCTCGATCGGCCGCTCGGCCGCGGACCAGGAACGCCTGCTCAGCCAGCGTTCCACCTCTTCCAGCACGGCTCCTGGCCTCCTTGTGTGATCCATCTCGCGGTTCGGACGACTATCTCAACCGTCCAGGGCTTCGGTTACAGTCTTGAACAACGCGGATGACCGTCGCATGTCGGGGGTCGTCACGCTGACAATCGAATACCGCTCATCCAGAGGGGCAGAGGGATACGGCCCGTTGAAGCCCCGGCAACCCTCCAGTCGGTTCTCGTCGATCGTTTCGGTCAAGACACGGGGCCACCGGCTAGGGAAGGTGCCAAATCCGTCTCATGGCGAGGTTCGTCATGAGGAAGATGAGGAGAAAGGGCCTCCCCTCCATGTCTGCTCAGACTGTTGAATCCCGCACCGCCGTCGACCTCGGTCCGGCATCCGGACTTTCCTGCCGCGAGTGCGGCCAGCGTTTCGAACTTGGCCCGATCTTCGCCTGTGAACTGTGTTTCGGACCGCTCGAAGTGGCTTATGACCTGCCCCTCGGCGACCCCGAGGCGCTGCGCAAGCAGATCGAGTCCGGCCCCGAGAACATCTGGCGTTACGCCCCGCTGCTGCCCGTCCCCGCGGACGTCGCCGACAAGCCGAACCTGAACCCGGGCTTCACCAAGCTCGTCAAGGCCGAGAACCTGGCCCGCGAGCTGGGCGTCGAGCCCGGCAAGCTGTTCGTCAAGGACGACTCCGGCAACCCGACGCACTCCTTCAAGGACCGCGTCGTCGCGCAGGCCCTGGAGGCCGCCCGCGCCTTCGGCTTCACCACGCTCTCCTGCTCCTCCACCGGAAACCTCGCCGGCGCGGTCGGCGCCGCCGCGGCCCGGGCCGGCTTCCGCTCCTGCGTGTTCATCCCGCACGACCTGGAGCAGGGCAAGGTCGTCATGGCCGCGGTGTACGGCGGCGAGCTCGTCGGCATCGAGGGCAACTACGACGACGTGAACCGCTTCTGCTCCGAGCTCATCGGCGACCCGCTGGGCGAGGGCTGGGGCTTCGTCAACGTCAACCTGCGCCCCTACTACGGCGAGGGTTCCAAGACGCTGGCGTACGAGATCTGCGAGCAGCTCGGCTGGCGGCTGCCGGACCAGCTGGTCATCCCGATCGCCTCCGGCTCCCAGCTCACCAAGATCGACAAGGGGCTCCAGGAGCTGATCAAGCTCGGCCTCGTCGAGGACAAGCCGTACAAGATCTTCGGCGCCCAGGCCGAGGGCTGCTCCCCGGTGTCCACCGCCTTCAAGGCCGGGCACGACGTCGTGCGCCCGCAGAAGCCGGACACCATCGCCAAGTCGCTCGCCATCGGCAACCCGGCGGACGGCCCGTACGTCCTGGACATCGCGCGCCGTACCGGCGGCGCGGTGGAGGACGTCGACGACGAGCAGATCGTCGACGCCATCAAGCTGCTCGCCCGCACCGAGGGCATCTTCGCGGAGACCGCGGGCGGTGTGACGGTCGGCGTCACCAAGAAGCTCATCGAGGCCGGTCTGCTCGACCCGTCCCTCACCACCGTCGTCCTCAACACCGGTGACGGGCTCAAGACGCTGGACGCCGTGGCCGCCACGTCCCAGGCGACCGCGACCATCCGCCCGAGCCTGGACGCCTTCCGCGACGCGGGCCTCGCCCACTGAGCCACTGCCGATCGACTAGGAGCACCGAACCATGAGCGTGAACGTCCGCATCCCCACGATCCTGCGCACCTACACGGGCGGCAAGTCCGAGGTCGCCGCCGAGGGCGCCACCCTCGCCGAGGTCATCGCCGACCTGGAGAAGAACCACGCGGGCATCGCCGCGCGCGTCCTGGACGACCAGGGAAAGCTGCGCCGCTTCGTCAACGTCTACGTCAACGACGACGACGTGCGCTTCGAGCAGGGCCTGGAGACCGCCACGCCCGAGGGCGCCGGCGTCTCGATCATCCCGGCGGTCGCGGGCGGCTGACCCGCTCCGCGTTTAACCCGGGCCGTACTCGGAGTTGACCGCGAGTTGCGCCTGAGTTGCCCCCTCCGCACGAGAAGCGGAGGGGGCAATTCAACATGGTTGAGCGGGGTACAGTTGGGGAAGCCCCTTCGCTTCGAGTGCCAAGTGCATATGAGAACGCGACAACATGGGGTCAAAGTGTGAGAGCCCTTTGCGCCTTAAGTGCGCTTTGCCCGGCCCGACTTGCCCCGGAACGCAGAATAAATGGCATTCCGCTCCCCGTGCGTGCCCGGAATTCTCGTCCGATTGACCTGTTGCAGAGGGCAGTTGGGCAGATACATTCAGCCGCGGTCGACGCGTTCCGGCGCACACCCTCTCCTGTCGGAGGGTGCAGGTCTGACCCGGGTCCGCGAAGTGTGGTCCCGTGCAAGGGCCAGTAATAGGGGAGTTAGGCATGGCTCAGGGCACCGTCAAGTGGTTCAACGCGGAGAAGGGGTACGGCTTCATCGCGGTCGACGGTGGTGCGGATGTTTTCGTCCACTACAGCGCGATCCAGATGGACGGTTACCGCACCCTTGAAGAAGGTCAGCGAGTCGAGTTCGAGATCTCGCAGGGCCAGAAGGGTCCGCAGGCGGACATGGTCAAGCTCGCCGTCTGATCTCGGCGCGATCGACCACCGACGCAAGCAGACTTGAAGGGGGCCACCCGTGAGGGTGGCCCCCTTCAAGCGTCCCGGGGCGCCGACCGCCGACAGGCCGCCGGGGACCGCCCGGCACCCCTACGCGCAGGGGTCCGTTTCAAGAGACTCGCTTGCACTCGCAGGGGCCGAGTGCTAATCATTGGGCTTAGCACTCTCCCAGTGAGAGTGACAGAACTTGGATCGGGTCAGTGAGGTCCGCAGGCCGGGTGGGGCAAGGAACCACAAGGGCTGCAGGCCGTCCGTCGCGGGCACCGGCGCGATCCACGAAGAACGCCACCCCTGTCCGGGAGGACCACTTCACATGGCCAAGATCATCGCGTTCGACGAGGAGGCACGGCGCGGTCTCGAGCGCGGGATGAACCAGCTCGCCGACGCCGTCAAGGTCACCCTCGGCCCCAAGGGCCGCAACGTCGTCCTCGAGAAGAAGTGGGGCGCCCCCACGATCACCAACGATGGTGTTTCCATCGCCAAGGAGATCGAGCTCGAGGACCCGTACGAGAAGATCGGCGCCGAGCTGGTCAAGGAAGTCGCCAAGAAGACGGACGACGTCGCCGGTGACGGAACGACCACCGCGACCGTCCTCGCCCAGGCCCTGGTGCGCGAGGGTCTGCGCAACGTCGCCGCCGGCGCCAACCCCATGGCCCTGAAGCGCGGCATCGAGAAGGCCGTCGAGGCCGTCTCCGCCGCCCTCCTGGAGCAGGCCAAGGATGTCGAGACCAAGGAGCAGATCGCTTCTACGGCCTCCATCTCCGCCGCCGACACCCAGATCGGCGAGCTCATCGCCGAGGCGATGGACAAGGTCGGCAAGGAAGGCGTCATCACGGTCGAGGAGTCGCAGACCTTCGGTCTCGAGCTCGAGCTCACCGAGGGCATGCGCTTCGACAAGGGCTACATCTCGGCGTACTTCGCCACCGACATGGAGCGTATGGAGGCGTCGCTCGACGACCCGTACATCCTGATCGTCAACTCGAAGATCAGCTCGGTCAAGGACCTGCTGCCGCTCCTCGAGAAGGTCATGCAGTCCGGCAAGCCGCTGCTGATCATCGCCGAGGACGTCGAGGGCGAGGCCCTGTCGACCCTGGTCGTCAACAAGATCCGTGGCACCTTCAAGTCCGTCGCCGTCAAGGCCCCGGGCTTCGGCGACCGCCGCAAGGCCATGCTCGGTGACATCGCCATCCTCACGGGCGGCACCGTCATCTCCGAGGAGGTCGGCCTCAAGCTGGAGAACGCCGGTCTCGACCTGCTCGGCCGCGCCCGCAAGGTCGTCATCACCAAGGACGAGACGACGATCGTCGACGGCTCCGGCGACAGCGACCAGGTCCAGGGTCGCGTCAACCAGATCCGCGCCGAGATCGAGAACTCGGACAGCGACTACGACCGCGAGAAGCTGCAGGAGCGCCTGGCGAAGCTCGCCGGCGGTGTTGCGGTCATCAAGGCCGGTGCCGCGACCGAGGTCGAGCTCAAGGAGCGCAAGCACCGCATCGAGGACGCCGTCCGCAACGCGAAGGCGGCCGTCGAAGAGGGCATCGTCGCCGGTGGTGGCGTGGCCCTGCTCCAGGCCTCCGCGGTGTTCGAGAAGCTCGAGCTCGAGGGTGACGAGGCGACCGGCGCCAAGGCCGTGAAGCTGGCCCTGGAGGCCCCGCTCAAGCAGATCGCCGTCAACGGTGGTCTCGAGGGTGGCGTCATCGTCGAGAAGGTGCGCAACCTGCCCGTCGGCCACGGCCTCAACGCCGCGACCGGTGAGTACGTCGACATGATCGCCGAGGGCATCATCGACCCGGCGAAGGTCACGCGCTCCGCGCTGCAGAACGCCGCCTCCATCGCGGCGCTCTTCCTCACCACCGAGGCCGTCATCGCCGACAAGCCGGAGAAGGCCGCCGCGGCCGCTCCGGGCGGCATGCCGGGCGGTGACATGGACTTCTGATCCGTCCAGGATCGGTAGCTCCATGTAGGTAGCTGTACGCCGAGGGCGGCATCCCCATCACAGGGGTGCCGCCCTCGGGCGTTTCCGGGCCTCGGCACCTGCCTCGGGACCTCGGGGGGCATTTCCGAACCCGGGAGGCTGGGAAATTCCGAACTCCGAAGGTGGTGCTGGCTCCATGGTGCGGGTACGCGAGCGGGGCTAGCTTGGTGATCAGAGGGGCCCTGACCGCCCCAACTCGCATCAACCCGGGGGACTTTCATGACCAGCACACGACTGCGGATCCGCTCCGTCGCAGCCGTGACCCTGACCGTCCTCGCGGCCGGCGCGCTCGGCGCGTGCGGCCCGCTGGACGACCAGACGTTCAAGGACGACAGCAGCGTCAAGGACAAGATCACCGCGGTACGCATCGACGGGAAGTCGGACGGCTTCCGGGTGCGCGGCAAGCAGGGCCTCACCAAGGTGTCCGTGCACCGCGAGGTCACCTACCGGGGCAAGACGAAGCCGACGGGATCGACGTACCGCGTGGAGGACGGCGTGCTGGTCCTCGGCGGCTGCGAGGGCCGCTGCTCGGTCGACTACACGGTGGACGTCCCGGCCGGAATCCCGGTCACCGGCTCCACCAAGGCGGGCGGGCTGAGCCTGTCCTCGGTCGGCCAGGTGCGGGTGTCCACGAGCGACGGCGCGGTGAAGGTACGGGGCGCGACGGGACCGGTCGACATCCGCACGAGCAACGGCTCGATCGACGCGAACGGCCTGAAGGGCACGGGCACGACGGCCATGGCGTCCAACGGCTCGATCTCCCTCACCCCCGACACCGCCCAGGACGTCACGGCCCAGACCTCCAACGGCAGCATCACGGTGACGGCCCCGCCCGCCCCCTACCGCGTCACCGCCCAGACCGGCCACGGCCACAAAACGCTGGGCATACCCGACGACCCCTCCGCCCCTCACCACCTGAGCCTGACCAGTGGCAACGGGGGGATCACGCTGAGGTCGACGAAGTAGGGCACAGGGCAGGGGACTTGACCCCTTGGGCGCGGCCCCTTGGTGGTGCTGGGGGTCATGGCTTCGCGCCTCTTCCCCCTATATCGTGCCCCGCTACGCGCACGGATGGGCCGCATGGTCACGCCGGAGTCCTTTCGGACCGGCACGTCGCTGCCGCGCGGGCCTGGGCGGCGTGGGCTCGGACGCGTTCGGAGTGCCCTCCACCCATTCGATTTCCAGCACGGCTCGGCGTCCGGCGCGTGAGCTTCGAGCCGTATGCGCAACGAGCCGGCCACCTCGGGGAGGTGACCGGCCCGTCTTGGTGAACTGCGTTCTCAGGCTGCCGCGTTGGATCCCTTCACGTCCGCGATGAAGGCCGACCACGCCCCGGCTCGGAACACGAGCGTCGGGCCGTGGGGGGCGGTCTTCGAGTCCCGGACCGGGACGATGTGCGGTACGTCGTCCCTGACTTCGAGGCAGTCGCCGCCGCTGCCGCCGCTGTGCGTCGACTTGCGCCAACGGCCCACCTCAAGGCAGTTGCCGCCGTCGCCACCGCTGTAGCTGGACTTCTGCCAGCGGGCCATCTCCAGGCAGTCGCCGCCGCTCGCTCCGCTGTAGCTGGACTTGTGCCACGTGGCCTTGCTCAGGTCGTACTCAGGGCTGATCCTCATGGGCGTAATCCTCCGCCACTGATTCGATCAGGGCCAGGGATTGTTGTGGTGACAGCGCGCTGGCCCCGACCAAATCGTAGGTCAGCTCGTACTGAGTGACGGTGGCCGGGTCGTCCTGGAGCCGTCCAGTTCCAAGGCCCTGGAGATAGGCGAGCGGGGGTGCGTCCTCGAAGGCCATCAGTTTGAGGGAGCCCTCCAGTGCCATGTGTGCGCCGGCGTCGAACGGCAGCACCTGAACGATGACGCGATGTCGGAAGCCCAACGCGGCAACGTGGGCCAGCGCCTCGGCCATGACCGCCGATCCGCCGACCCTCCGGCGTAGGACTGCTTCATCGAGCACCGCCCACAACAGTGGCTTTGTTGGGTCGTCGAGGAGCTGAGAGCGAGCCAGTCGATTGGCGACCAGCTCGTTGATCGACTCTTCCGGCGCCGTCAGGTGGCCCGCGCGGAACATCGCCCGCGCATACGCCTCCGTCTGAAGCAGCCCCGGAATCAGCAGCGGCGCGTACTCGCGGATGGTCGTCGCGACCGCCTCCGCTTCCGCCGCCTCCGCGAAGTGGTCCGGGTACTTCGACTTCGCCGCCGCGACGCAGTTGCGGGTGAAGAAGCCCTCCGTGCCCAGGATTTCGTCGATCTGGCGGGCGTATTCGAGGTGCATGCGCCGTGTGCCCGCTTCGAGTTGGCCGATGAAGGAGCCGGAGACGAAGAGGGGCCGGCCGAGGTCGTCCTGGGTGAGGCCGGACTTTTCGCGGGCGAAGCGGAGTTCGGCGCCGAGGAAGGCGCGGGGGGAGGAGGAGGGGTCGAGGTCCTTGGGGCCTGGCATGGGCAACTCCCTGGACATGCGGGGTTGTTGGGTTGCCGTCGGTGGTCAGGCTAGCGGGACTCGGACACGCTGGGTGAGGAAAGCGGAACACTCGGTGTGCAGGAGGCAAGGCAGATGGCACTGACGGCAATGGAGCGGGTGCGGGCGGCGGAGGACGCCGTGGAGCAGCTGCGTACGGAACTGGGGCGGGCCGGGGTGGTGCTGCCGTCGCTCAGGATCGACCCGCTGACGTGCGGGGGGCACGTCCTGTTCCCGCTGGTGGATCTGGGGCGCTGCAACATGGACATGGCGCTGCGGCTGGTCGCCGTTCTGGCCGGGACGTACAGCGCGGAAGGGGCGCCGCCGATCGGCGACACCCCTTCCCCTTCTCCTGCTGAACCTCCTGCTGAACGTCCTGCCGCTGAGCCTTCCTAGCCGAGGCCGTTGCGGCGGCGACGGAGCCAGACGAGGCCGGCGCCCGCGCCGACCAGGAGCGCGGCCACGCCCGCGATCGTGGCGATCTGGGTGCCGGTGTTGGCGAGGCCGCCGCTCGCGTGCTGGTCACCGGGGGCCGGCCGGTGACCGCCCTGGCCGGAGGGGGCGGGGGCCGGGGTGGCCGGGGGAGTGGAGGAGCCGCCGCCGGTGTGGGTCGGGGTCGGGGCGGGGGTCGGGTCTCCGCCCGTGCCGGTACCGGTGTGGGCCGCCGTGTTGCCGCCGAGGGCGAGCAGCGCCTTGTTCTCCGCGTCGTCCGTCATCGCCCTGACGGAGATGTCGGTCGTGCGGGGCAGGTTCTTGTGCTCGGCGGTGAACTTGGCCTGAGTGACGTTCTGCTTGGGCGACTTGGAGAAGTCGACGCCACCCGCCACGCAGGTGCCGGGACGGCCGGCCTTCTCGCAGGGGTAGCTGTAGTCGCCCTCCGTGAAGGACTTCACGTACTCCTTGTACGTCTGCGTGGGCGTCCACGAGGCGTTCTTGCCGCGCAGGGGCCAGTCGGTCACCTTGTTGCTGTTGATGACCGCGTGGTAGTCCGTCGGCGACTTCGCGTCCTGCTGGCGGATCCACTCGGCGGCGACGCGCGCGTTGTAGACGGTGCGCAGGTCGGCGTACTTGGCGTCGGTGTTCACCTTCTTCTCGATGTCCGGCACGATCATCGTGTCCATGAGCTCCTGGACGCGCTTGTGCTGGGCCTCGGTGAGGTCGCAACTGCCGTTCGGCTGAGGGGTCTTGAAGTCCTGCGGGACCGAGTTCACCTTGAGCGGGGCGTCGAGGATGTAGAGGCCGCCGTCCTGTTCGCGGACCTCGGCGGGCTTGGGCACGATCCAGTTGCGGACGCCGTGGGTGCACGGGATGTTCTCGGCCGCGAGCTTGGCGAAGAGCTCCTTGCCGATGCCGGTGCGGGGGTCCATGTCCTTGGCGTAGTCGTGCTTCATCTCCAGGTCGGCCTGGAGCAGGACGCGGCCGGCGTCGGTCGTGCCGAACGTCTTGTCCATGACCCGGTCGGGCTCGTCCGGGTTGAGGTTGACCCAGAACTTCTCCCGGGTCAGGGCGAGCCAGGTGAAGAACGAGTCGGAGATGAGCTCGGCGCGCTCCTTGCCGCCGTAGCCGAGGCCCGAGGACTCGTCGACCTTGTTGGCGGAGAACGAGTAGTTGAGGCCCTGGCCCTTGACCGGCTTGCCGACGTAGCGCAGTTCGAGGCTGGAGAAGTCGACGCCGCCGGGGCCGCGCACGCGCAGGCCCTCGGGGTCGGCGGCCCGGATGCGGTCCATCTGGCGCTTCATGTCTGCCGGGTTGGGCGGCGACTGCCGGATGACGTCGGGGCTGCGGCCGATGCTGCGCGCGGTGTCCTGCGCGGTGTACTTGCCGGGCTTGAACTGGGCCTCCGGCGTGGAGACGTGCTCGTACGTGGTGACCCGGCCCGCCCCGCCGAGCTTCTTGAGGCTCTCGGTGTAGCGGGCGGTGTCCTGGGACTGCTGCTGCCCGAAGGCGTACCGCAGCTTGTAGTCCTTGTACTTGGGATCCTTGAGGAACGCGCGGTCCTTCGGCGCCTGCGAACTGTCGTGGTTTCCGCCGGACTTGATCTCGACGACTTCCTTGGTCTTGTGATTGACCGCGTCGAAGCGCCGCGTGTAGGGCTTGCCGGTGTCCGGGTCGGTGACCGTGACGGTCTCCTCGCAGATCCAGTCCGGGCCGATCAGGCCGAGGTCCTTGACGACCTTGCCGTGGAAGGCCTCGCCGCGCGGGTTGCGCCCGTACACCTCGATGTAGGCCTCGTTGAGCCAGTTGCCGAAGCCGCCGTACTTGGTGTCGGTGTTGCCGTTGCGCGACAGGTAGTCCTTGTACGTGGCGTAGACCCGCTCGGGGGTGCCCTCCGCGTACTTCTTGTAGGGCAGGGTGAGCTTGCCGAGGATCTTGTCGCGCTCGGCGGGGTCGTCGGGCAGGGTCAGGCCGTCCATGGCCTGGCGCTGGTTGGGGAATCCGTAGGAGTCCCAGTCGGCCTCGGGCCGGGCCGCGTCACCGTTGGCCCACGGCAGTTTGCCGGGGTCGGTGGGCTTGCCCTTGAGCTTGAACATCTGCTGGCAGGGCATGGCCTTCGTCGCGGCGTCGGCGGTGCCCTGGAGCTGTGGAAGGCCGCTGACGGAGAGGATGCCGACGGTGGCGAGCGCGACGGCGGCGCGTGGCCACAGGTGTGGTCGGCGGGTGGATGCGGATATCGGAGATATCCGGGAGATCGGTCGGTTCACGCGAACGTGTCTTTCCCCGGGAGCCCGAAGAAGTGGGCGTGCAGCATGCTGCGACACCAGGGGCCCCCGTGCTCGATGGTGTCGCGCAGCACCACACGGTAGCCCTCGCGGCCCACAGGAGCCCCACAGTTTTCCGAGCCGCCAAACTCCCAACTCCCCATCTCCACAAGCCCCTTACACCGCTCCCGTACGCTCGGGTGCCATGAGCGAGCTCGATCAGCAGTGGACGGACCACCCGCGGCTCGCGGCGTGGCTGGCGCGGCAGGAGGCGGCGTTCGGGGAGTGGGCCGCCTCGCACCCCGGGCAGTGGGACTTCTCCGCGTCCTCGGTCGACGCGCTGGAGCGGGCGGTACGGGCGGACTTCGCCGGGGCCGCCTGGGAGGACGTGCGCGCCGCCCAGGACACCCCGCGCCTGACCGCCCCCGCCTGGTACCTCGGCGAGGTGTGCGTGCGGGCGGGGGCGGTCTGGAAGGTCAATCCGGCGTCGGACTTCGCGACGTGGGACGGCCCGTTCGTCGGCGTCCCCGGGGACCCCATGGAGGACCCGGACCACGAGGACCTGTACGAGGACGACGACTACCGCCCGGCGTCGGTCCCCGTCCCCGAACTCCGCGACATGTTCCTGAAGGACCCGCCGTGGCGGCTGCGGGACGTGGTGGGGGAGTTCGAGGAGTGGGGGCGGGGGCGGGGGGTGTGAGCGGGGGCCGGGGCGCGAGCGGGGTTCAGGCGGTGGCCGGTTCCTTGGCCGGTGCGTCCGCCGTGGTCCCCGCCTCCGTCGGGCCCGGTGTGGCGTTGAGGGCCGTCAGGGAGTCTTGGGTGAAGCCGAAGTAGTACGTGGCCAGGAAGCCCACCGCGTAGCCGGCCAGCAGGCCGCCCGCGTAGATCGCGATCGTCGTGGCCAGGCCGTGGTTGCCCTGGAGGAGGGGGAACAGGGCCCAGCCCGAGGGGCCGATCGCCGTGGAGCCCACCTTGTCGCCCAGCATCGAGAACAGGCCCACGAACGCGCCGCCCGCCGCGCCGCCCGCGCACGCCGTGACGAAGGGGCGGCCGAGGGGGAGCGAGACTCCGTAGATCAGGGGCTCGCCGACGCCGAGGAATCCGGCGGGGAGGGCGGATTTGATGGTGGTGCGCAGGGGCTCGTTGCGCTTCGCCCGCAGGTAGACCGCCATCGCGCAGCCCACCTGGCCCGCGCCCGCCATCGCCAGGATGGGGAGCAGGACCGTGTAGCCCTGCTGCTCGATCAGGGTGGTGTGGATCGGGATCAGGGCCTGGTGCAGGCCCAGCATCACCAGGGGCAGGAACAGGCCGCCCAGGACCAGGCCCGCGAACGCGCCCGTGTTGTCCAGGAGCCAGTTCGCGCCGTGCCCGATGCCCGTCGAGACCTCGCCCGCCAGGAACATCAGGCCGTAGAGGGTCACCAGACCGGACACCAGGACCGTCACGGTCGGCGTGACCAGGACGTCCAGGGCCTCGGGCACCCAGCGCCGGCACCACCGCTCCACGTACACCGCGAGCAGTGCCGCGCCCAGTGCGCCGAGGACTCCGCCCTGGCCGGGGGCCAGCGTCTGGCCGAAGACGATGATCTTCGCTACGCCCGCGAACACGATGATGGACGCGACCGCCCCGCCCAGGATCGGCGTGCCGCCGAACTCCTTCGCCGTGTTGTAGCCGACGAACACCGCGATCAGGGCCATGAAGCCGGACGCGATGGCGGCGAGCGCCGGCGTCACGCCGGGCAGCCAGCCCAGGTTCACCAGAAGGCCGTTGAGGCCCGCGATGATGCCGCAGCCGATCAGCGCCGGGATCAGCGGCACGAAGATGTTCGCCACCTTGCGGAGGAACAGCTTGAAGGGGGTGGCGTTCGCCGCCTTCCGGGCCGCTTTCAGCTCGGCGCCCTTCGCCGCCAACTCCGTTGGCGTGGCGGCAGGTTGAGACGTGTCCTCCTGCGCCACCAGGGCCTCGAACTCGGGGGACACCCGTGCCACCGTGCCGGGGCCGAGCACGATCTGGTACGTGTCGTCCTCGACCACGCCGAGCACCGCCGGCAGCGCCCTGAGGGCCTCGTCCTGGACCAGCGAGCGGTCCTTCAGGCCGAGGCGGAGGCGCGTCATGCAGTGGGCGATCGAGTCGATGTTCCGGGCACCGCCGACGAGCGGGAGGATCGCGGCGGCGGTGGCGCGGTTCTTGTTCTCTGGTGCCATGGTGCGGGTGCCTTGCTGTGCGGGTCTTGGCCGGTGGGGGTGGGGTCAGGGGGCCGCGTGCAGCGCCGCACGCAGATGGCCCCGGGATTCGGACAGGAGACGGGCGGCCGTGTCGCCCTCGACGCCGCCGAGGATGACCAGGATCGCGTTCTTCACCTCGCCGTCCGTCGCGGCGAGCGCGGCCTCGATCTCGGCGTCGTCCGCGCCGGTGGCGAGGGCCACGATGCGGCGCGAGCGGGCGCGCAGCTTCTCGTTGGACGCCCGCACGTCGACCATCAGGTTTCCGTAGGTCTTGCCGAGCCGGATCATCGTGATCGTCGAGATCATGTTGAGGACCAGCTTCTGGGCCGTGCCCGACTTCAGCCGGGTGGAGCCGGTGAGCAGCTCGGGGCCCACCACGACCTCGATGCCGTGCTCGGCCGCGGCCGCGAGCGCGGAGCCCGCGTTGCAGGACAGGCCGACCGTGAGGGCGCCCAGGCGCCGCGCGTGCTCGACCGCGCCGATCGCGTACGGGGTGCGGCCCGAGGCCGAGATGCCGACGACGGTGTCGAGCTCGGTCAGGCGCAGCGCGTCCAGGTCCTCGGCCGCCAGCTGCTTGGAGTCCTCGGCCCCCTCGACCGCCTTCACCATCGCGGACGGGCCGCCCGCGATCAGGCCGACGACCTCGGACGGATCGGTGTTGAACGTGGGCGGGCACTCGCTGGCGTCCAGGACGCCGAGCCGCCCGGCCGTGCCGGCGCCCGCGTAGACCAGCCTGCCGCCCCGCGACATCCGCGCGGCCGTGGCGTCGATGGCCGCCGCGATGTCCGGGAGCCGCTCGGCCACGGCGGCGGGGACCGTGGCGTCCTCGCCGTTCATGATCCTGGCGATCTCGGCGGTCGGCAGCCGGTCGATCTCCGCGAGCTCGGGCCGGAACGCCTCGGTGGTGAGGGTGGCCAGCTGGGCGCGCAGCTCGGCGTAGTCCTGGGTGGTCATGGTGACGGCTGCTCTTTCTCTGCGTACGGCTCTGGCGGGTGCGGGTGCGGGTGTCGTTTTTCGGCGGCTCGGGCGGGGGTGCCGGTGGGGCTAGCGGGTGCGGGGGTTGTGCCGGTGGGCGAGCGCCTCGTACGAGGCGGAGAGGGCCGGGGCCGCCGTCTCGTAGGTGCGCTGCGCGATGCCGATGAACAGGCAGTCCACGACGAGGAGTTGACTCGTGCGGGACGACATGGCGGCCGGGCGCAGCTCGCTCTCGCGGGCCGTCGAGGTCGTCAGTATGTGATCGGCGTACTGCGAGATCGGGCCGTCCGGGCGGCCGGTGATCGCGATGGTGGTGGCGCCGTGGTCGAAGGCGACGCGCAGCGGCTCGATGACGTCGCCGGTCGAGCCGGAGTGGGTGATCGCCACCGCCGCGTCGCCCGAGCGCAGCTGCACGGCGTTGGTGACCGCGAGGTGCGGGTCGGTGTGGGCGTGCGCGATGAGGCCGATGCGCAGCAGCTTCTGCGCGAGGTCCTGGCCGACGAGCGAGGAGGCGCCCGCGCCGTAGATGTCGATGCGCCGGGCGCCCGCCAACGCGCCGACCGCGGCGCCGAGTTGGACGGTGTCGAGGGCGGCCGCGGTGTCGGCGAGGGTCTGCTGCTCGTCGTAGGCGAGCTTGGCCACGACGTCCGCGATCGGGTCGTCGACGGCTATGTCGGCGGTGACCGCGGGGGCCCGGCCGGACTGCTGCTGGGCCGCGAGCCCCGCGAGCGCGAGGCGCAGGTCGCGGTAGCCGGGGTAGCCGAGGAGGCGGGCGGTGCGCACCACGGTGGCCTCGCTGGTGCCGGTGAGCTCGGCGAGGCCGGTGACCGTGAGGGCCGCGCAGCCGGCCGGATCACCGGCGACGGCTTCGGCGACCCGCTGCATCGAGCGGGTCATGGAGGGCGCGAGCGTACGCACCTTGGCCGCGAGGGCCGCCGGGGCGGGCGGGGCGCCGCCGCTTCCGCTGAAACTTTCCTTCACGTCGTTGGTCACTCTTGAAAGATATTTTCGGGACGTTCCGCGGTCAACCCCCTTTTGGTCCCGTCGCAGCCCGGCCCTTGGTCCCGTTCCGCGCCCGTCACGGGGGCCGGACGGACGTGCGGCGGGTGGGGTGACAATGGAGGGCATGGACGACGCACAACCCATCCAGCCGCTCGAACAAGCACTGCACGCCGCCCGCGCCCTGGTCCTGGCGGACCTGGCGGCGCGCGATGTGGCGCACGCGGACGTCGTCTCGATGGTCGAGGACGCGGTCACCCACCGGCGCTGGTGGGTGGAGCAGTGGCCCGAGGGCACGGAGTTCGTGGCGGGGCTCGTCGCCCAGGACGTCCAGGACGCCCTCCTGGAGCGGTACGGGCGCTGGCCGCTGTGCCCGGTGTGCGACGCGGGCGACCCGCACGCCCTGGACGTGGAGCCGGAGCTCGGCCCCGACCCGCACTGGGTGTGCGGCAAGGCGGGCGTCGTGGTGGCCCAGGTCGGCGGACTCGCCGGATGACCGTCTACATCGACCCGCCGACCTGGCCGGGCCACGGCCGCATGTGGTCGCACCTGGTGAGCGACGTCTCGTACGAGGAGCTGCACGCGTTCGCGGCGGCCATCGGCTGTCCGCCGCGCGCCTTCGAGCGCGATCACTACGACGTGCCCTCGCACCGGTACGCGGACGCGGTGCGGGCGGGTGCCCTGGAGATCGGCTCGAAGGAACTCGTGCGCCGTCTGACGGAGGCGGGGCTCAGACGACCCAAGGGGCGCCCGGCCTGAGGGGCCCGGACGGCCCGTCCGGGCCCCGCCGGAGGACTCCGCTGGCCGGAACTTGTCCCCGGTTCGGCTGCGGCCCGTAGCCAGACGACTGCGGATCGGCTAACTTCCTTGCCAGTAGTCGTGGTTCCGAAGTCTCAGCGCCCGCGGTTTACGCCGTGGGCGTTTGCCTTGCAGCAATGTCCGAGGACCAGGGCGATCACCTCACCCAGGGGTACTGACAAGCCAGTACCCCGCGATCCTCGACAGGGGAAACACATGGCAACCGGCACCGTCAAGTGGTTCAACGCCGAAAAGGGCTTCGGTTTCATCGCGCAGGACGGCGGCGGCCCGGACGTCTTCGTCCACTACTCCGCGATCAACTCCACCGGCTTCCGTGAGCTGCAGGAGAACCAGCAGGTCAACTTCGACGTCACCCAGGGCCCGAAGGGCCCGCAGGCGGAGAACGTCACCCCTGCCTAAGCAGTGAGTGACCCCGGTCCGCCGGGGGAACACCGAAGCGCCCCGCACCCGGGAGACCGGGGGCGGGGCGCTTCGCCGTGTACGGGCTTCGCCGTGTACGGGCTTCGCCGTGTACGGGCTTCGCCGTGTACGGGCTCGTCGCGTACGGCGCGGGGTCACACCTCGGCGGGGGACGCCGCGAGGGTCTGGTCGGCCGAGCGGGCCACGACGCGGGACTGGGACCTGTGCAGGCGCAGGGAGGCCGTGACGAGGGCGAGGGCGAGGACCGTCATCGCGGCGCCCGCCCAGGCGGTGGCGGCGAAGCCCAGGTTCGCGCTGATCACGACGCCGCCGAGCCAGGGCCCGGCGGTGTTGCCCAGGTTGAACGAGGACGTCGTGGTCGCGCCGGCCAGCGTCGGGGCGGCGCCGCCCACGTTGAACATGCGGGCGTTGAGCGCGGGGGCCGTGTAGAACGCCGAGAGACCCAGCAGGAACGACAGGGCGATCGCGACGGCGGGCGTCGAGGCGAACAGGGCGAGCGCCACCAGGAACACCGTCGAGGCGGTGATGCCGCTCAGGAGCACGCCGAAGAGGTGCGCGTCGGCGACCCGGCCGCCGATCGTCGTCCCGATGAGCGCGCCCACCCCGAACAGGCCGAGCACGGCCGGGACCCAGCCCGCGTCCACGTGCGCGACGTCCGTGAGGAGCGGCTTGAGGTAGCTGAACGCGCAGAACACGCCGCCCGCCGCGAGCGCGGTGACGGCGACCGAGAGCAGCACCTGCGGATCGCGGTAGATCCGCAGCTCGCGGCCGAGCTGGGGCTTCTCGGCGGGGAGCGGGATACGCGGGATACGGGTCAGGATGCCGACCAGGGCGATCGCGGACGCGGCGCCGACCGCCCAGAACGCGGAACGCCAGCCCAGGCTGTCCCCCAGGAGCGCGCCCAGCGGCACGCCCAGGACGTTCGCGATCGACAGGCCGCCGATCATGACGGCCATCGCGCGGGCCCGCGCGTTGACCGGCACCATCGCGATGGCGACCGCCGCGCCGACCGCCCAGAACCCGGCGCATGCCAGCGCGGACACGATCCGGGAGGCGAAGAGCAGCGCGTAGTTCGGGGCCAGCGCGCCCGCGACCTGGCCCAGGCCGAACACCGTGATCAGCGAGATCAGGGTGGTGCGGCGCGGCAGTCGCAGGGTGGCCACCGCGAGCAGCGGGGCTCCCACCACCATGCCGATCGCGAAGGCGGAGATCAGCAGGCCCGCCTGCGGAATCGAGACGTTCATGTCGTCCGCGATGGACGGCAGCAGCCCCGTGAGCATGAACTCGCTCGTGCCGAGCGCGAAGACGGAGAGGCCGAGGATGTAGACGGCGAGCGGCATACGGGCCGCTGAGGCGGTGGAGCCGGGGGGTGGGGAGGCGGGCACGGGCGTGGGTATGGGCTCGGCGGGCATGTCGGGTGCCAACGCCGGTGGCCGGATCCGTATTCCCCCGGCGGTCGCCGGGGCGGGCTACTCCCCGGCGTCCCGGGACCGCTCGAAGAGGTGCTGGGCCTCGCGGCCGCCGATCGGGCGCGGGGTGTCGCCGATGCGGCGGAACCCGGCCCGCTCCAGGACGCGCTGCGAGGCGGTGTTGTCCTCGTCCGTCGTGGCGTACACCGTTTCGACGTCGGGCTGGGCGAGCGCCCAGGCGGTCAGCGCGGTCAGCGACTCGGTCGCGTACCCGTGGCCGCGTGCGGAATCCGCCAGGTCGTAGCCGATCTCGACCCGGCCGTCCTCGGGCGGGCCGTGGAAGCCGATCCCGCCGATCGCCCGGCCGTCCTCGGTGCGGACCATGACGTACGCGCCCCAGCCCGTACGGTGGCGGCCGGTGTCCATGCCCGCCAGCATCTTCCCTGCGGCGAAGCGGCTGCCCTCGTGCGGGCCGCCGGGCGCCCACTCCCAGCCGCCGGAGCCGCCGTCCTGCAGTTCGGTGGCCGAGGCGCGGGTCAGCTCGTGGAGGGCGAGGCGGTCGGCCTGGACTGTCACGGGGAGCACGCGGGATACCTGCTTTCCGTCCGGGAGCGGAGCGAGCGGTGGACGCTCGCGCGCGGTGGCGTGGCGAGCGGTGCGCTCGGGCCGATTATGCGGTCAGCAGGGTCAGTTCCGCCTCGAGATTCTCCCGAGCCGTTGTCTCCCACTCGCGTTCGCCGTACGGGGTGCGGAACAGCCTTGGCAGGGCGAGCAGTTGGGAGAGCACCTCGGCGCGGCCGGTGCGGAACGCCTCGCCCGGCACGAAGGCGTACTCCTCGCGTACGGCGGCGGCGTAGGCGGCGTACGCCTCCGGGGCGGCGGCCAGGATCGCGAGGTCCGCGTCGCACAGGACGGCGCCGTTCGCGTCGCCCTCCTCGGCGGCGTGGGTGACGGTCAGGCGTACCAGACGGGCCACCTCGGCGACGCTCTGCGGGCTCAACCCGGCCTCGTTCAGGGCGCGTTCGGCGAGCCGGGCCGAGCGCTCCTCGTTCTCCGAACGGTCCGGGAAGTACACGGCGTCGTGGAACCACGCGGCGAGGCGTACGAGGTCCGGGTCGTCGGCGTGCCGCTCCAGCACGTCGATGTGGTCCAGGACGGCGGTGAGGTGGGCGGTGTCGTGGTACCGGCGCTGCGGCTCCGCCCAGCGGGCGAGGAGGTTGTCCCCGTACGGGTCCGGGTCCACGGGGCCGGCGCCGGCGGGGCGGGCCGCGAGGAGGGCGGCGTGCCAGCGGGCGCGGAGGGGGTCGTTGTGCGGCATGCCGCCGAGGGTATCGGGGGCGGGCCGCACACCCTCGGCGGCCGAGGGTATGAGGGCGGCCCCTCCCGCCCTCGGCGGCCGAGGGCATGGGGGTGCCGACCCTCCCCCGACCCGCTGGTCGCCCTGGCCGATGTCCACGCGCTGGGCGCCGTGGGCCACCGGGCGGGCGACATCGGAGCCTGATCGGGGGCGGGCCGGGGCGCCGGTCAGTTTTCGGTGGCCCGGAAGCCGCGCAGGCGCAGGGAGTTGCCGACCACGAAGACCGAGGAGAAGGCCATCGCCGCCCCGGCGATCATCGGGCTGAGCAGGCCGGCCGCGGCCAGCGGCAGGGCGGCGACGTTGTAGGCGAAGGCCCAGAACAGGTTGGACCTGATCGTGCCGAGCGTCCTGCGCGCGAGCCGGATCGCGTCGGCCGCCGCCCGCAGATCGCCGCGCACCAGGGTCAGGTCGCCGGCCTCGATGGCCGCGTCCGTACCCGTGCCCATCGCCAGGCCCAGGTCGGCCTGGGCGAGGGCGGCCGCGTCGTTGACCCCGTCGCCGACCATGGCGACCGAACGGCCCTCGGCCTGAAGGGACTTGATGACGTCGACCTTGTCCTGCGGCATGACCTCCGCGTACACCTCCTCGATGCCGACCTCGGCCGCGACCGCCTCCGCGACGGCCCGGTTGTCGCCGGTCAGCAGGATCGGGGTGAGGCCGAGGGCGCGGAGCCGCTCGATGGCCTCGGGGCTGGTCTCCTTGACGGCGTCGGCGACTTCGAGGACCGCGCGGGCCTCGCCGTCCCAGGCGACCGCGATGGCGGTACGCCCCGCCGCCTCGGCCTCCTCCTTCGCCTTCTTCAGAGCCGGGGTGAGCTCCATCGCCCACTCGGCGAGCAGCTTCTCGCGGCCGACCAGGACCGCGTGTCCTTCGACGACGCCCTGGACGCCGAGGCCCGCGATGTTGGCGAAGTCCTCGGGGGCGGGCAGGGTGCCGACCTCGGCCGTGGCGCCCTCGGCGACCGCGCGGGCGACGGGGTGCTCGGAGGAGTGCTCCAACGCACCTGCCAGGCGCAGGACTTGGGATTCCGTGATGCCGTCGGCGGTGTGCACGGCGAGCAGAGTCATGCGGCCGGTGGTCACCGTGCCCGTCTTGTCCAGGACGATCGTGTCGACCTTGCGGGTCGTCTCCAGGACCTCGGGGCCCTTGATCAGGATGCCGAGCTGGGCGCCCCGGCCCGTACCCACCATGAGGGCGGTCGGCGTGGCGAGGCCGAGTGCGCACGGGCAGGCGATGATCAGCACGGCGACGGCGGCCGTGAACGCGGCGGTGAGGCCGGAGCCGGTTGCCAGCCAGACGCCGAGGGTGGCGAGCGCGAGGCCGATGACGACCGGCACGAAGACGGCCGAGATCCGGTCCGCGAGGCGCTGGGCGGCGGCCTTGCCGTTCTGGGCGTCCTCGACGAGCCTGGCCATGCGGGCGAGCTGGGTGTCCGCGCCGACCCGGGAGGCCTCGACGACGAGCCGGCCGCCCGCGTTGAGGGTGGCACCGGTGACGGCGTCCCCGGGGGCCACCTCCACCGGGACGGACTCGCCGGTCAGCAGGGAGGCGTCGACGGCGGACGAGCCCTCGACGACCGTGCCGTCCGTGGCGATCTTCTCGCCGGGCCGCACCAGGAAGCGGTCGCCGACCTTCAACTCGGCGGTGGGTACGGTCCGTTCACTGCCGTCCGGGCCGAGGACGGTGACGTCCTTGGCGCCCAGTTCGAGCAGTGCCTTCAGGGCCGCGCCCGCCTTGCGCTTGGCGCGGGCCTCGAAGTAGCGCCCGGCGAGGATGAAGGCGGTGACCCCGGCGGCGGCCTCCAGATAGATGTTGCCCGCGCCGTCCGAGCGGCCGATGGTCAGCTCGAAGGGGTGGGTCATGCCGGGGTGGCCCGCCGTGCCGAAGAACAGGGCCCACACGGACCACAGGAACGCGGCCGAGGTGCCGACCGAGATCAGCGTGTCCATCGTCGCCGCGCCGTGCCGGGCGTTGGTCCAGGCGGCCCGGTGGAAGGGCCAGGCGGCGTACGTGACGACCGGCACGGTCAGGGCCAGCGAGAGCCACTGCCAGTAGGCGAACTGAAGGGCCGGGACCATCGACATCGCGATGACGGGGACGGCGAGGACGACCGCGGTGAGCAGCCGCGCGCGCAGCGGCCGGAGCTCGTCGGCGGGCTCCGCGTCGGCGCCCGGCCCGGCCTGTGCGGGCGGTACGGGCGCGGGCTCCTTGGCGGTGTAGCCGGTGGCCTCGACGGTGGCGATGAGGTCGGCCACGGATACGTCCTCGCGGAAGGTGACCTTCGCCTTCTCGGTGGCGTAGTTGACGGTGGCCTCGACGCCGTCCATGCGGTTGAGCTTCTTCTCGATCCGGGCCGCGCAGGAGGCGCAGGTCATGCCGCCGATGGCGAGTTCGACGTCGGCGGCGGCGCCGGGGGCGGTGGTGGTCATGGCTGCTGCTCCTCGGGGTGGAGGGCGGTGGGCTGTGAGTGGTGGACGGTGGGAGGTGGGCGGCTTGCTCTCGATTATACCCCTAGGGGGTATCAATCCAGAGACATGTATACCCCCAGGGTGTATCGGGTGCAAGCGATGGCTTGCCGGATGGTGTCCGGCGCACGGCGGAAAGGGCGCCACCGGCGTTTTGCCGTCCGCGTGGATGGGCATCTCGCGGCGTAGGCTAGTGAATGGACTAGACCTATTTGGGCCGAGCCGGGCCCGGGTTACGGAGGAATGGGGTCAGATGAGCAACCGCGCACTGCTTGAGGTGATCGCGCTCGACGCGCAGGACGCCGTCGCGGCCCAGGCCGGCGGGGCGGACCGCCTTGAGCTGGTCACCGACATGGCGGCCGACGGGCTGACCCCGCCCCTGGAGACCTTCGCGGCGATCCGCGCGGCCGTCGACATCCCGCTGCGGGTGATGCTGCGGGCGGCGGACGGGTTCGCGGCGGGGGACGTCGACGCGCTCGTACGGGATGCGGAGGCGCTGCGGGCCGAGGGGGCGGACGAGTTCGTACTCGGCTTCCTCGACGAGACCGGGGGGCCGGACATGGACGCGGTACGGGCGCTGGCCTCCGCGCTGTCCGGGTGCCGCTGGACCTTCCACCGGGCCATCGACCGGGCCGCCTCCCGCGACGCCCTGCGCAAGGAGCTGGCCGGGCTGCCCGGGCTCGACACGTACCTGACGGCCGGGTCCTCGCTGGGCGTCGACGACGGGCTGCCGGTGCTGCTCGCCGAGGCGGGGCGTCGGGGTGAGCCCGGCTACGAGCCGCGGATCCTGGTGGGGGGTGGGCTCTCCCTCGCTCACCTGCCGGTGCTGCGGGGGGCGGGGATCGACGCGGTGCACATTGGCGGGGCGTCCCGTCCCGGCGGGTGGTCCGCGCCGGTTTCCTCCGGGGCCGTCGCGGAGTGGCGGGCGGCGCTGGACGCGTAGCGGGGCGGGTCCGGGGTGCTTTCCCACCCTCCCCCAAGCTCTGAAGGAGCAGGGGGGACCCCCATCCCGTTGCCCGGGGTTGGTTGGTTCCGGGACCCTGGGGGCTCCGCCCCCAGACCCCCGTTCGCGCCTTAAGGGCGCTCGTCCTCAATCGCCGGACGGGCTGAGGATGCCCTGGCACCCGGTACCGCTAAGGGGCGCGGGGAACTGCGCGGACGCCCCCGCCCCGCGGTCCGTAGGGGGCTAGGTCAGCTGGAGGGGTAGGGGGGTGGCGTGGATTACCGTCAGGCCTGATACCGCTCGGGTCAGGGCCACGTACAGGCGGCGCAGGCCCGTGCGTTCGTCGGGCTCGGCCGAGACCACGGCCGAGGGTTCGTCCAGGACCACGTAGTCGTACTCCAGGCCCTTCGCCAGGGACGCCGGCACCAGGGTCAGGCGGGAGTCGGCCGTCGTCTCCTCGCCGGGGGCCAGGTACGGGAGGCCCGCCGCCTCAAGTGCCGCCGCCAGCACGGGAATTCGGGGGTCGGCCGCGATCAGGCCGATCGAGCCCTCGTGGGCCAGCGACTCCACGCACGCGGCCACCACGTCCGCGTCCGGGTCCGAGGACTCCCGTACGGTCAGCGAGCCCGGCGTCTCACGCACCGACTCCACCGGGGCCAGGCCGGGGGAGATCGACGGGAGCAGTTTCGAGGCGTACGCGATCACCTCGCGCGGCACGCGGAAGCCCGCCGTCAGCTCCTCCACCACCGCCTCGCCCTTGCCCAGGTGCCGCAGCGCCTCCGCCCAACTCGCCGTCGCCCAGGGCGTGGTGCCCTGCGCCAGGTCACCCAGGACCGTCGCCGAACCCGTCGTGCAGCGGCGGCCGACCGCGCGGTACTGCATGGGGGAGAGGTCCTGTGCCTCGTCGAGTACGACATGGCCGAGCGAGTGCGTGCGGGCGATCAGGTCGTTCGCCTCGTCGATCAGGACCGCGTCCGCCGCCGACCACTTCGCCGCCTTCACGCTGCGCGCCGGCTTGGGGGCGAGGATCGTCTTCTGCTCGTCGGCGCTGAGGACGCCCTCGGCGTGGGCGGCCAGGAAGTCGGGGTCGTTCAGCAGTCGCAGCACCAGCTTCGCCGGGTCCACCGGGGGCCAGATCGTCTTCACGGCCGCCTTCACCGCCGTGTTCCGCGCCACCGCGTCCTGCACCCGGTCGTCCGGCGCCTCGCCCGCCTGCTCCATCCGGACCAGGACCGTGTGCGCGATCCGTTGCGGCAGGGCTTCCCTCGCTGCTCCGTACCGGATGTCCCGGGTCCTCAACTCCTCTACGATCTCCGCCAGTTCGTAGGCCGGGACGCGCCAGCGGCGGGAGCCCCGCACCACCACCAGGGGTTCGGCGGGCGTCGTGACGTGGGACCAGACCGCGCGGCGCAGCACCTCGGCCATGCGGGCGTCGCCCTTGACCACGGCCGACTCCGCCGGGTCGGTGCCGCGCACTTCGACGCCGGCGGTCACCAGGTCGTCCACCGTCGCCTGCTTGACCTCCAACTCGCCCAGGGCGGGCAGCACTTGCTCGATGTAGTGCAGGAAGGACTTGTTCGGGCCGATGACCAGCGTGCCCGTGCGGGCCAGGCGGTCGCGGTGGGCGTAGAGGAGGTAGGCGACCCGGTGCAGGCCCACGGCGGTCTTTCCGGTGCCGGGGCCGCCCTGTACGCAGACGCTGCCGCTCAGGCCGGAGCGGACGATCTCGTCCTGCTCGGGCTGGATCGTCGCGACGATGTCGCGCATCGGGCCCACGCGGGGGCGTTCGATCTCCGCCTGGAGCAGCTTGCTGGTCTGCGCCGATTCCGTCGGGTCCGTGAGGTGCTCGTCCTCGTAGGCCGTCAACTCGCCGCCCGTGTAGCCGAATCGGCGGCGCAGGCCCACGTCCAGCGGGTCCTTCTTCGAGGCGCGGTAGAACGGCTGCGAGACGGGGGCGCGCCAGTCGATGACCATCGGGTCGCCGTCGGCGTCGTGGACGTGCCGGCGGCCGATGTAGAACCTCTCCCCCTCGGCCCCCTCCGCGAGGTCCGCGCCGGGGGCGTGCAGGTAGTCGAGGCGGCCGAAGAAGAGAGGGGTGTGGGAGAGGTCGGCGAGGGCCTTGATGCGGTCGTCGATCTGGCGCTGGAGGACGGCGGCGTTCACCCAGTTCGCGGTGACGTCCTTGATGTCGAGGGACTCGACGTCTTCGCGCATGGCGCGGAGGGCTGCGCGGGAGTGGGTGAGGTGGGTGCGTTCGTGGAGGAGGGGGTCGGGGTCGGGGTCGTGCCTCTGCACGGGGTGCCTCCGGCGGTTTTGGGGGAGGGGGGATTTTAGGCCCCGGGCCGGGTGGGGGGCCAATGCTTTTCGGGTGCGCCGGTCCGGTCCCCTGGGGCTGCGTCCCAGACCCCGTTCGCGCCTCAAGGGCCAGGGGCCCCCATGACGGCCTGAAGCTGCCCGCACGGGCCAGCACAAGTACCGCCAAGGAGCGCGGGGAACTGCGCGCCCAGCCACGCATGGTGGGCGGACGGGAACGGGTTTAGGGGCGCGGGGAACTGCGCGATCAGCCGCGCACGGTGGGCGGACGGGAACGGGGTTAGGGGCGCGGGGAACTGCGCGCTCAGCCACGCACGGTCCGCAGCCGGATCTCCGCACGGCCCGCATGGGCCAGCCCGCCCGCAGGGCCAGCCCGCCCGCAGGGCAAGCGAGCCCCCCAACCCCCGACGCGCTCCGCTCAGCCCGGCAGAAAGGACACGTCCAGCGTGGGGACCCGCGCGGGGTCCGCCAGGATGGTCAGTTCGGTGATCGTGCCGTTCGGGGACAGCGTGAAGGACAGGACCGAGAACGCCCGGCCCTCCGACACCCCCACGATGCCGGGCATGCCGTTGACCAGGACGACCCGGTTGAGGGGGGCGAACCTGCGGAAGCTGTGGGCCTGTTCGGCCACCTTGCGCGCACCCCGCACCAGCTTCGTCGTCGGCAGGCCGCCCGCGTCCGCGCGCAGCACCACGTCCGGGTCGAGCAGCGCGAGCAGCGCCTCGAAGTCGCCGCCGCGCGCCGCGGCGATGAACGCCTCGACCACCTCGCGCTGGCGGGCGCGGTCGGTCGACGGGGAGGGCGCCCGGCCCCGCACCCGCCGCCGCGCCCGGCTGGCCAGCTGGCGCGCCGCCGCCGGCGTCTTGTCGACGATCGGCGCGATGTCGTCGAACGGCACCGCGAACATGTCGTGCAGGACGAACGCGAGGCGTTCCGCCGGGGCCAGGGTTTCGAGGACCACCATCAGCGCCAGCCCCACCGAGTCGGCGAGCAGCGCCTCCTGCTCCGGGTCCGCCGCGTCCACCGGGCCGAGCACCGGGTCCGGCACGCGCACGTACTCGTAATCCTGGACGTCGAGCGCCGCCTCCCGGCGGGTGCCGCGCGAGCGCAGCATGTTCAGGCAGACCCGCGCGACGATCGTGGTGAGCCAGCCGCCCAGGTTCTCGACCCCGGTGCGGTCCGCGCGGCCGGCCCGCAGCCAGGCCTCCTGGACGGCGTCCTCGGCCTCGCTGAGGGACCCGAGCATGCGGTAGGACACCGCACGCAGATGGCCGCGGTGCTCCTCGAAGCGCTGGGCGAAGTGTTCGGCGGCTTCGTCCATCCTGGGTGTTCCTCCGTCGCGTCGTGTGATGGCTCCGCTCGTCCGCTCTGACACGGGAGAGGCGGGTGGTGTGACAAACGGCCCGGCCGGGATCACCCTCCCCGGGACCGTCGTCCCTCGCGCGGCAGGCGATCGGTCATACCCGTAGGGGACGGCGTCGGACCAGAGGACTACACGGGCGGTGCGGAGATTCAGCCCCGGGATCGATGTGTCTGGCTTGTCCGAGTTCCATCATGGAGGTATGAGTGCAGCGACCTTCACCCCAGCCCCCTCCGTCCGCCCAGGCGCCCCCAACGGTGCCACCGCCTCCGGAGCCGCCCCTCACCGTACCCACAAGATCGGCAACGCGGTCCGGGCCGCGCGAGTTCTCGCCGGTGCCGCCTTCAGCGTCGTCGTCATGGGGGAGTACGCCGAGGAAGCCGGCGTCCGGCGGCGCCAGCACTGACCCCGCCGAGGTCAGGCGGCGTCAGCACTGGCCCGCCCCTCCCTTGTGCGGGCCCGCGTCGCCCGCACCGAGTTGCCGCCCAGCTGACTAGGGTCACTTCGCGTGACCAATCACTCACTGCGTGCTGCCACTTGGGCCCTGCTTCCGCTCTCGCTGGCCGCGCTCGCCGCGCTCTGTGCCGCCCTGCGGATCCCCATGGCGGACGCCCTGGTCTACCGGGCGGAAGGCGCGGCCGTCGCGAACGGCACCTCGTTGTACGGGTTCACCGTCACCTCGTGGCAGCTGCCCGCCACCTACCCCCCGTTCGCGGCCCTGTTGTTCGTGCCGACCGCCTTCGTGCCGCTTCCCGTCCTCAAGGCGGCCTTCTGCGTCGGCAACGCCGCGCTGCTCGCGGCTCTCGTTCTGCTCTCCTGCCGGTTCGCCGATGCCAGGATCCGTCCCGCGTACGTGGTCACCGCCGTCGCGTTCGGACTGTGGCTGGAGCCCGTCTTCCAGACGCTGCTCTTCGGGCAGGTCAACCTCGCGCTCGCCTGCCTCGTGCTCGGGGACCTCTCCCGGCCGGCGGGCGCCCCCGGCAAGGGGTTCGGGGTCGGGATCGCCGCCGGGGTGAAGATCACCCCGCTGTTCTTCGTCCTGTATCTGCTGGTACGGGGCCGCCGCAGGGAAGCCGTCACCGCGCTCGCGGGGTTCGGGGCGACCGTGCTCGTCGGGGTGCTCGTACTCCCTTACGCCAGCGTCGAGTTCTTCACCCGGCGGCTCTTCGAGACCGGCCGGGTGGGCAAGGCCTGGATCGTCGACAACCAGTCCCTGCAAGGGCTGCTCGCCCGGCTGCTGCACACCGCCGAGCCCGGCGCCCTGTGGGCGGTGGCGGCCGTCGCCGTCGGCGCCGCCGGGCTGTGGACCGCCCGTCGCGCCGCCGACGAACGCTGGGCGCTGCTCGTGACCGCGTTCACCGCGCTGCTGATCTCGCCCATCAGCTGGTCGCACCACTGGGTGTGGTGCGTCCCGCTGATCGCCGTGCTGTGGGCCGAGGGGCGGACGCGCACGGCCGCCCTCGTGGTCCTCGTCTTCACCGCCCGCAGCCTGTGGCTCGTACCGCACGAGGGCGATCTCGACCTCCAACTGCCGCTCTGGGAGCAGCCGTTGGCGTCACCGTACGCACTGGTCGGGCTCGCGGTGGTGGGCCGGTCGGCCTGGCGGGCACTCGCCGCCGGGCCCAACTCCCGTGCGGTGGAAGGTCAGTTGTCCGCGAGGAGCTCGTCCGCGTCCATGATCCGGTAGGCGTAGCCCTGTTCGGCCAGGAAGCGCTGGCGGTGGGCCGCGAAGTCCTGGTCGATGGTGTCGCGCGCGACCACCGAGTAGAAGTGCGCCTGGTGGCCGTCGGCCTTCGGGCGCAGCACGCGGCCCAGGCGCTGGGCCTCCTCCTGGCGGGAGCCGAACGTGCCCGACACCTGGATGGCGACCGTCGCCTCCGGCAGGTCGATCGAGAAGTTCGCCACCTTGGACACCACGAGCACGCTGATCTCGCCCTCGCGGAACGCGCCGAACAGCTTCTCGCGCTGGGCGTTGGTCGTCTCGCCCTTGATGACCGGCGCGTTCAAGTGCTCGCCCAGCTCGTCGAGTTGGTCGATGTACTGGCCGATGACGAGGATCTGCTGGCCCGCGAAACGGCGTACCAGCGCCTCCGTGACCTTCCGCTTGGTCGCGGTCGTCGCACAGAAGCGGTACTTCTCCTCCGTCTCGGCGGTCGCGTACGCGAGGCGCTCGGAGTCCGTCAGGTTCACGCGGACCTCGACGCAGTCGGCGGGCGCGATGTAGCCCTGCGCCTCGATCTCCTTCCACGGCGCGTCGAACCGCTTCGGCCCGATCAGCGAGAACACGTCCGACTCGCGGCCGTCCTCGCGGACCAGCGTCGCGGTCAGGCCGAGGCGGCGGCGGGCCTGGAGGTCGGCGGTGAACTTGAAGACCGGCGCGGGCAGCAGGTGCACCTCGTCGTAGACGATCAGGCCCCAGTCCCGCGAGTCGAACAGCTCCAGGTGCGCGTAGACGCCCTTGCGGCGGGTCGTGAGCACCTGGTACGTGGCGATCGTGACCGGGCGGATCTCCTTCTTCGTACCGCTGTACTCGCCGATCTCGTCCTCGGTCAGGCTGGTGCGCTTCACCAGCTCGTGCTTCCACTGGCGGGCCGAGACCGTGTTGGTGACCAGGATCAGCGTGGTCGCCTTCGCCTCGGCCATCGCGCCCGCGCCGACCAGCGTCTTGCCCGCGCCGCAGGGCAGCACCACGACACCGCTGCCGCCGTGCCAGAAGCCCTCGACGGCCTGCTTCTGGTACGGGCGCAGCGCCCAGCCGTCCTCGGCGAGCTCGATCGGATGCGCCTCGCCGTCCACGTATCCGGCGAGGTCCTCGGCCGGCCAGCCCAGCTTCAGCAGGGTCTGCTTGATCTGGCCGCGCTCGGAGGGGTGCACGGCGACCGTGTCCGGGTCGAGGCGGGCGCCGACCAGCGGGGTGACCTTCTTCGAGCGCAGGATCTCTTCGAGGACCGGGCGGTCGGTCGAGGTGAGCACCAGGCCGTGGACGGGGTGCTTGCTGAGGGTGAGTCGGCCGTAGCGGGCCATCGTCTCGGCGATGTCGACGAGCAGGGCGTGCGGGACGGGGTAGCGCGAGTACTCGACCAGCGCGTCCACGACCTGCTCCGCGTCGTGACCGGCGGCCCGCGCGTTCCACAGGCCCAGCGGAGTCACCCGGTAGGTGTGGATGTGCTCCGGCGCCCGCTCCAGCTCCGCGAAGGGCGCGATGGCGCGACGGCAGGCGTCGGCCTGCTCGTGGTCTACCTCCAGGAGCAGGGTCTTGTCGCTCTGGACGATGAGTGGTCCGGTCACCTGGGGCGTGTCCTTCCGACGGATGGCCACCCGGGGAGGGCGGGCAAACTTCCAGTCTGCCGCATCGGCGGGCTCAGTGGGGGTCGGCGGCAGGTCGGTGCGACCCTGGAGGGGTAGGTCGAACACGGGGTGGCCCGAGGATAGGCGGGTGATCCCGGCAGGTCTAAGGTCTGGAATCCAGGACCAGAACGATGGGGGGCGCCAGGCCGTGGAACAGGACAACGCCGTCGTCGGCTGCCCCGGGGTGCTGCACGTGGCCACTCGTGGAACCGCCGGGCCCGGTGAGGTCGTGGTGAGCGTCAGAGGTGGCACGGAGGCCTTCCTCGCCTGGTCGGAGGAACCCCTGCCGAAGGGGGCGACCGTGCTCGTGATCGGCTCGCGTGGCACCCGCCAGGTGGACGTCATCGAGTGGGCCGATCCGTTGGATGCGTTGGGCGGCTTCGCCGCAGACGCCGGCTAAGGAGACAACAATGTTCGGTTACCGGGTGCCCGCCCCCGACGAGGCGATGCTGATCTCGGGTGGCAGGCGCGGTCTCGGGGGCGCCCCGTTCCGCGTAGTGACCGGCCACGGCAAGTTCGTCCTGCCGATCTTCCGCAAGACCCGCTTCCTCACGCTGTCGATGTGCGAGGCCGAGGTCACCGAGACGTGTGTGACCAAGCAGGGCATCGCGCTGCACGTACGCGCCGTGATCGCGTTCAAGGTCGGCAACGACACCGAGTCCATCGTGAACGCGGGCCAGCGCTTCCTGTCCGACCAGGACCAGATGTCGGTCCTGACCGGCCGGATCTTCGCAGGTCACCTGCGGTCCATCATCGGCTCGATGACCGTCGAGGAGATCGTCACCGAGCGGCAGAAGCTCGCCGCGGAGGTCCTTGAGACGTCCAAGACCGAGATGGCGAAGATCGGCCTCATCGTCGACTCGCTCCAGATCCAGTCGATCGACGACGGCGAGGTCGGCTACATCGACGCGATGTCCGCGCCGCACAAGGCCGCCATCCAGCGGGCCGCCCAGGTGGCGCAGGCCCAGGCCACGCAGGCCTCGGTGGAGGCCGAGCAGGTCGCGGCGCGCAACCAGGCGGAGTACGCGCGGCAGACAGCGGTCGTGAAGGCGGAGTACTCGGCGGAGGTCGACCGCGTGCAGGCGCAGGCCGCGCAGGCCGGTCCGCTCGCCCAGGCGCACGCCCAGCAGGAGGTGCTCCTCGCGCAGACCGAGCTGGCCCAGCGCGCGGCCGAGCTCCGCCAGCAGCAGCTCGTCGCCGAGATCGTGAAGCCCGCGGAGGCGGAGGCGGCGCGCATCAAGGTGCTCGCGATCGCCGAGGCCGAGCGGATGAAGATCCAGGCGGAGGCGGCGGCGTCGTACGACCGCGTCGCGCTCGACCGGATGCTCATCGACCAGCTGCCGCAGATCGTGAAGGAAGCGGCGGGCGGTCTGGCGGGGGCGAACGTCAACGTGCTCAACGGGGCGGATGGCCTGGGCGAGATCGCGGCGGGGCTCGTCGGGCAGGGCCTGACGATTCTCGACTCCGTCCGGCAGAACCTCGGCGGTTCGGGCGACCGCGGCTCCAAGGGCCCGGCTCAGCTGTCCCTGCCGGGGCTGTTGTCGGGCTCGGGGGACGGGCCCGCCAAGCGGGACGGGTCTGTCGACATCGACTAGCCCGGGTCGGGGGCTGCGCCCCTGGCCCCGGGCCCCCGCTTCGGCTGCGGACCGCAGGGGCCGTTCGCGCAGTTCCCCGCGCCCCTAACTACTCGGTGCTGGCCAGTACAGGCATCTTCAGCCCGTCCGGCGTTTGAGGACGAGCGCCCTTAAGGCGCGAACGGGGGTCTGGGGGCGGAGCCCCCGGGGGGCTACGCCGGGTCGTCGGCGAGTTCGGATACGCCGGTGATGCGGTGGAGGGGGTACGTGCGGACCTCGTCCGCCGTGTGGTCGTACGCCGTGACGAACCCACCCTCCACCCGTACCGGCGCGATGACCCGCTGACTGGCGGAGCCCTCCGCGTTGACGTACCCGATCCACACCGCGGAGCCCGTCATCGCCGCCGCCTGCACCGTGGCCAGCGTCTCCGCCGGCGAGGTGCGCGGCAGGGAGCCGTCCGTGCGGGCGGCCTCCGGCTGGTCCTTGCGTACGACCGTCGCCGCCGTGTCGCCCGCCCGGATCGCCCGCACCGCCGCGTCGAGCAGCGTCTCGTCGGGCAGCGGCGGGCCGTCCGGGACCGGCACGGGGGCCGTGCGGCGCGGAGTGCGGCGGGCGTCGGCGCGGGTGATCAGGACATCGCCCTCGGCGGATTCGGCGGCCGGGGCGTAGCCCATCGAACGCAGCCCGTCGAGCAGCGCGCCCGGCTCGGCCGTGGTGGCAAGGACCGTCGGGGCGAGGCGGCGCAGGCGCAGGGCCTGGCTGCGCTTGTCGGCCAGGATCTCGCCCAGCATCGCCTCGTCGTCGCAGCGTACGTACGCCGAGGCGGCGCCCACCCGCAGGTGGCCGTGTCTGCGGGCCACGTCGTCGATGAGGTAACTGAGCGGCTGCGGCACCGGCGTACGGCTGTGCTCGGTCAGGAACGCCTGGAGGTCGGAGGCGGTCTGGCCGGCGTCGAGGGCGCGGCGCACCGAGCCCGCCGTGAAGCGGTAGACGGTCGCGCCGCCCTTGGACTCGATGTCCGCGAGCACCCCCAGCATCGCCGCGAGCGGGCGCCGCAGCGGTCCCGGCGCGACCGCCGTCAGGTCCGCCTGGAGCAGGACGTGGTCGACGGGCTCGGGCAGGTGCGGGGCCAGCGCGTCGGCGGCGAGCACACCGAGCGCGCCGCGTTCGGCGGGGCCGGCGGCGGGGGTGAGGAGGGCGCGGCCGTGCGTGGTGAGCGCGCCCCGGCCGGTCACCCCCATCAACTCGGCCTCGGACAGCGCCCATTGGGCGAGCCGCGAGCGCAGGTCCTCGGGGCCGCTGCGGGCCGGGTGCTCCCAGCGCAGCCGGGCGAGCAGCGAGGCGGGGTCGGGCGACGTGGCCTCGGGCAGCGTGGTGAGCAGGGTCAGGACGCGGCGGCGGACCTCGGGCGCGGGCGAGCGGTCGAGGTCGGGGCCGAGCGCGGCGAGGGTGCGGCCCTTGGTGTCCTGCTCGCCGACGAGCCCGGCGGTGCGGGTGGCGCCCAGCCAGGCCACGGCGAGCCGGGACCAGCGCTCGGCGGGCGGCAGCTCCAGCCAGTCGTCGTACTCGGGGGTCGGCGCGTAGCGCTCGTCCGCCTCGCCGTCGGACGCCAACAGGCCTGCTGCGTAAGCGAGTTCGAGCCAGAACGCGGCGATCGGCTCGGTCGCGTCCAGGGCGGTCGCGGTGCGCTTGAGGTCTCGTACGGACAGGCCGCCGGCGCGCAGCACGGCGGGGCCGCCCTCGTTCCACTCGGCGAGCAGGTCCTCGACGGTGGTCAGCGCGGTGAACGCCTGGCCCGCCGCGGTCGCGTCCACAACCTGTGGACGGTATTCGCGCAGCGGCGCGACGGCGGGCGGCACCGGCTCGGTGGTGCGGTGCGCGCGCCCGGCGCGCAGGTGCAGCGCGACCTCGCGCGGCAGCACCAGGGTGCGGGCGGTCGCCGGGAGCAGCAGGCCGTGGTCGCGCAGCCAGCGCACCGGGGGCGGCGGGTCGGCGGACACCTCGCCGTACGGCGGGCCCCACACCAGACGGTCCAGGACGGTCAGCGCGTCGGACGGGGCGCTGTCGAGGAGCTCCGCCATCCGCGTCCGGTCGGTGAACAGCGCGGTCAGCGCGGCGACCGCGGACACCGGGTCGTGGGTGGCCGGCAGCCCGGCGGCCCGGAGGATCTCCTGGACGCGGCCCGGCGACATTCCCGAGATCGCCTCGGCGACGGTCGGGCCGAGACCGGTGGGCGAGGGATGCGTGGGGGAGGGCGCGAGCAGTTCGCGGGCGGTGCGCACCAGGCGCAGCCGGTCGTCGCCGCCCCACACCAGGGCCTGTTCGCGCAGCGCCGCGAGCGCGCCGGGCAGCGCGGCCTCGACCTCCGGGTCGCCGTCGTCCCCGCCGAGCAGGTCGCGCACGGCGTCGTACGGGGCCGGGTCCGGGGCCACCGCGAGGACCTGCGCGGTTTGCAGCGCGAAGGTGTCGAGTCTTTCCAGGGCCCGTACGACGGAGGCCCTGGTGCCGGCGCGGGTGGCCAGCTGGGTGAGGTCGCCCGGTACGGGGCTGAGCAGATCGGGGCGGATCCGCAGCAGCGCGGCGAGGGACTCGTCGGGGCGGGCGCGCAGGGACTCGGCGAGGGTACGGGGTGCCGAGGCGGCGGTGCGCGCTGCCGCGGTAGCTCTGTCCGTAGCGCCGGTCGTTCCTTCGGGCACGTGCGCCTCCTGATTGCGCTCGCCGGTCCCCATCCGCCCCACGGTAGCCCGTGCGCGCTACCGTCAGGACCCGTAGCCGGTGTCCGAAACGCGACCGGACCGGCGGACGGCGGCTCTCAGGGTGGCCGCGGGGCGGGCTCGCGGAGGGGAAACGCGCGTGGGGATCGAGAGCGACCAGCTGGTCTACGACTACCTGAGCCGGGTCGGGGACCTGGCCCAGCAGCGGCAACTGCCCTCCGGGGACCGGATGCGCCTGGTGTCGTCGCTGCGCGACGAGATCGACCGGCAGCGGGCGAAGTACGGGACGGAAACCCCGGCGACGGTACGGCGGGTGCTCGGGCGGTTCGGAACGCCGGATGAGCTGGTGGAACGGGCCGCCTCCGGCGCGGGATTGGGCTTCGGTTCCGGTTCCGGTTCCGGCGCGTCGTACGTCCCGGAGCCGGCCCCGGAGCCCGCGTCGGAGGGCGCCGTGCCGGCTCAGCGGGACCGGCTGTTCCCGGGGCGGGCCAAACGCGTGCCGCGACCGCGCAAGCGCGAGGCGGAGGCCGAGCCTCCCGCGCCCTCGGTTCCGGCGCCGCCGCACCTCGCGGGCATGGACGAACTCGGCCGCCAGGGCGACGAACCCGACTGGTGGCGGGTCGGGCCGCCGGGCCCGCTCGGGGGCGACTCCGTCGCGGGGTTCGTCGGCGGGGTCGAGATCCCGGAGATACTGCGGCCGCCGGTGGAGGAACTCGACGGCGAGGAGGGGGACGAGGAGGACGAGGACGAGGGGGGCGAGGACGAGTCGGAGGACGCCGACCTGGTCCCGGCCGCCCCGGTGCGGCGCCGCCTGCGCCTGCGCCGCCGCGCCGGGGCCCGGGGCCCGCGCCCCGGCCTCTCCAACCCCCTCCTGCTGCTCGCGGCGGCGCTGCTCGTGGCGGGCGCGCTGTTCGGCCTGTGGCTCGCGCTCGGCGCGGGCTGGCTCCTCGCGTACGCCTCCCGGCGGCTGAGCCCCGCCGAGTCGAAGTGGGCGGTCTTCGGCGTGCCCGGCCTGACGCTGGCGGGGGGTCTGGTCTGGCTCTGGGGGCGGCAGGACGGGCGCTGGGGCGAGCCGATCGCGCCGGGGGAGATGGGGGTTGCCCTGTCGGGCATGTGGCCGTGGTTGATCCGGATCGCGGCGGTGGGGTCGGCGGCGTTCCTGGTGTGGCGCGCTCAGCGTGCCGCGCGCTGAGGGTGCCGCAGGGGGTCAGTGGGGGAGCAACTTGCTCAGTTCGGACAGTACTTGGGTGGCGGCGGTGTAACCGATGCCCTGGATCCAGAGCTGGTCGTCCACCCCATGGGCCCGCCCCGCCCGAACCGCGGGCAACCCCTTCCACAACGACCCCGCGAGCGTCCGCGTCGCCCCCGCCTTCCCCGGATCCCCGTACGTCGTGTAGAAGATCACGTCCGCCGCCGCGAGATCGATCCGCTCGGGGCTGACCTCGTACGCGAATCCGCCCTTCGCCCTGTCGACGATCGCCGGCCGCCCGAGGCCCACGTCCGCGAGGATCGTCGCGATGTAGTTCTGGCGCCCGTAGATGCGGATGTCCGCACCCTCGACGAAGCGGACGACGTTCACCTCGATCGCCGCCGCCTTGGCGGCACCGCCGAGCCGGGCCGTCAACTCCCTTACCCGCGAGCCGTATTGGGCGGTCACCTGTCCCGCCTCGGCCGTCAACCCCAGCGCCTCCGCGTGCACTTGGAAGTTCTGCTTCCAGGGGTAGCCCGTCGACTCCGTCATCACCGTCGGCGCGATCCTCGACAGCTCCCCGTACTTGTCGCCGTGCCGCACCTTGCTGGTCAGGATCAGGTCCGGTTCGAGCGCGGCGATCGACTCGAGCCGGGGGCTCGGCATCGTGCCCACGTCCTTGATCCCGGCGAGCCGGTCCTTGGGGAGGTAGTCGAGGAACCCTGAGGCGACGTCCGCGTGCGTCGCGCCGACCGGGCGCACGCCGAGCGTGATCGCCGAGTCGAGTTCCGCCGTGTCCAGGACGACGACCCGCTGCGGCCGGCCCTTGACTCGCACGTCCCCCATCACCGTCCTCAGCACGCGCGAACTCCCTTCCGGCGGAGGGGACTTGGTCCCTGCCGACGTGCAGGCCGTCATCGCCAGAGCCGGCGCGCCGAGCAGCAGGGTGCGGCGGGGGAGGGTCATCCGGGAATCCTCTCCTAGGGGGACGAGTCCTTCGGGGGCGCGTAGGGGGCGCCGGGCACCACCAGGGGCGAGCCCGTCACCGGGTCCGGGACCACCACCGAGTCCAGGCCGAACACCTCGCGTACGAGGTCCGCCGTCACCACGTCCTCCGGGCGTCCCTCGGCCACGATCCGCCCACCCTTCATCGCCACGAGGTGGTCGGCGTACCGCGCGGCCTGGTTGAGATCGTGCAGGACCATCACCACCGTACGGCCCCGCTCGTGGTTCAACTGCCGTACCAGGTCCATGACTTCGACCTGATGGGAGATGTCCAGGTACGTGGTCGGCTCGTCGAGGAGGAGGACGCCCGTCTCCTGGGCGAGTGCCATCGCGATCCACACCCGCTGGCGCTGGCCGCCCGACAGCTCGTCCACCGGGCGGTCGGCGAGGGCCGTCACGTCCGTGCGGTCCATCGCGTCGGTCACCGCCCGCTCGTCCGCGTCCGACCACTGCTGCCACCAGTGCTGGTGCGGCTGGCGCCCGCGCGAGACCAGGTCGGCCACGGTGATCGCCTCGGGCGCGACGGGCGACTGCGGGAGCAGGCCGATCGACTGGGCGATCCGCTTCGTGGGGATGCGCGCCAGCTCCGTACCGTCGAGCAGGACCGCGCCGCCCCGTGGCTTCATCAGCCGGCCGAGCGCGCGCAACGTGGTCGACTTTCCACAGGCGTTGGGCCCGACGATCACCGTCACCCGCCCGTCCGGCACGGCGAGGTCGAGGCCGTGCACGACCGTGCGGTCCTCGTAGGCGAGGGTCAGCTCGCGGGCCGTCAGCCGGCTGGTCATCTACTTTCCTCCAGTCGTACGGCTGCGCACGATCAGCCAGATCAGATACGGGGCGCCGATCACGGCGGTGAGCACGCCCACCGGAAGCTCGGTCGGCGAGAACAGCTTGCGGGCCAGCAGGTCGGCCAGCACGACGATGACCGCGCCCGTCAACGCCGAGCTGAACAAGGGGATTTGGGCGGTACGGGTCATCCGGCGGGCGATCTGCGGGGCGAGCAGCGCCACGAAGTCGACCGGCCCGGCCGCGCCCGTCGCGACGGAGGCCAGGATCACGCCGATGACGACCAGGCCGAGCCGCACCCGGCCGAGACGCACGCCGAGCGCGGTCGCGGTGTCGTCGTCGAGGGAGACCGTGCGCTGGGCGCGGGCCGCCCACAGGACGGCCGGCACCAGCGCGAGCAGCACCCAGCCGAGCGGCGCGGCCTCGTCCCAGCCGCGCCCGTTGAGCGAGCCGGTCATCCAGATCTGGGCCTGCTGGGCGACCAGATAGTCGCCCTTGGTCATGAAGAGGGTGGTGATCGAGCGCAGCGCGATCGCGAAGCCGATGCCGATCAGGACGAAGCGCGTCGCGTGCAGCCCGCCGCGCCACGCGAAGACGTACACGAGCGCCGCCGCCAGGATTCCGCCGACGACGGACAGGTACGGCAGCACGGTGTACGAGGTGACGCCGAACGTCATCGCGCCCACGGTCAGCGCGGAGGCGCCCTGGCTGATGCCGATGATGTCGGGGCTGGCCAGCGGGTTGCGGGCGACGGTCTGGATGAGTCCGCCCGCGACGCCGAACGCGGCGCCCACCATCAGGCCCACCACCATCCGGGGCAACCGCAGGGTCCCGACGACGAGTTCGGCGTAGGAGTCCTGTCCTGTCAGCACCTTGAGCACGTCGCCGGGCGGCACGAAGGACTCGCCGACGCAGAGGTACGCGACGCAGAGCGCGGCCAGGAGGACGAGCAGGGCAGTGCCCACCGCCGTCGCCCTGCGGTGCAGCAGGAAGGCGGCCCGTCCGGCCCGTACGACGGTGTATCCGGCGGGGCGCACGCGCGGCCCGGCGGAGGCGGGAGTGCTCGGGCCGGCACCGCCTTCGAGGGGGGCCGGGGCCCGGGTGCCGCTCATGCCGGCACCGCCTTCCTGCGGACCAGCGTGACCAGGAACGGCACGCCGATCAGGGCGGTCATCACGCCCGCCGGGATCTCGCTGGGCGGGAACACGATGCGGCCGACGGTGTCGGCGACGAGCAGCATCACCGGGCCGACGAGCGCGGCCATCGGCAGCACCCAGCGGTGGTCGCTGCCCACGATGGCGCGGGCGATGTGCGGGATCGCGAGGCCGATGAAGGCGATCGGCCCGGCCGCCGCCACCCCGACGCCGGTCAGGACGGTCGCGCCGATGCCGCCCAGGACGCGTACCGTCGCGACGTTCTGGCCGAGGCCCCTCGCCACGTCCTCGCCGAGCGCGAGCGCGTCGAGGCCGCGTGCCACCCAGGCCACCAGGACGACCCCGACGAGCAGGAACGGCCATATCTGGTGCGCGACTTGGGCATCGCGGCCGGCGAGCGAGCCGACCTGCCAGAAGCGGAACTCGTCGAGGGCCGCGGCCTTCGTCGTGAGGACGCCCATCGTCACGGACACGAGCAGCGCGTTGATCGCGGCCCCGCCGAGCGCGAGCTTCACCGGGGTCGCCCCGCCGCGCCCGCTGGAGGCGATCGCGTACACCACGACGGATGCGACGGCCGCGCCCGCGAACGCGAACCACACGTACCCCGTCAGTGTGTGCACGCCGAGGAACGCGATCGCGAGGACCACCCCGACCGAGGCGCCCTGGCTGATGCCGAGGATGCCGGGGTCGGCGATGGGGTTGCGGGTGATGCCCTGGAGGACGGTGCCCGCGACCGCGAGGGCGGCGCCGACCATCAGGCCGATCAGGGTGCGCGGGACCCGCAGTTCGCGGACGACCTCGGCGTTGGGGGTGTGCGCGCCGCCGAACAGCGCGTCCAGGACCTCCGACGGCGGGATCTGGCGCGCGCCCACGGCGAGCGAGAGCAGGACCGCGACGAGGAGCGCCGCGACGGCCGCCGCCGTCGCGAGCACGCGTCTGGTCCTGCGGGGTGCGGCGGCTGACATAAGGCCCATCACGGTCGGCGTTTCGAGGGTTCGGTCAGGCCGGCTCCGATGAGGTCTGACCTCGGCGAGCCGGCTTCGGTAAGGCTTGGCTAACTACCGGGCCAGTCTAGGGGCCCGGTTCCGCCGCCCGTCTGGGCACAATGGCCTTCATGCCCCTCGACGCACCCACGGTCGGCTTCGACCTCGACATGACCCTGATCGACTCGCGCCCCGGTATCCACGCCGTCTACCAGGAACTTTCCGCCGCGACCGGGACGTACATCGACGCCGACCAGGCCGTCAGCAGGCTCGGTCCGCCGCTCGACTGGGAGCTGCGCCACTGGTTCCCCGAGGAGCAGATCGCGGCAATGGTCCTCAAATACCGTGAGATCTACCCCACACGCGCGATCCTGCCCACCCCCGCGCTGCCCGGCGCGGCCGACGCGGTGCGCGCGGTGCGGGAGCTCGGCGGCCGGGCCGTCGTCGTCACCGCCAAGAACGCCCCGCAGGCCCGGCTGCACCTCGACCACCTCGGCATCACCCCGGACGAGGTCGTCGGCGGGCTGTGGGCCGAGGGCAAGGCCGTCGCGCTGCGCCAGCACGGCGCGTCCGTATACGTCGGCGACCATCTCGGCGATGTGCTCGGCGCGCGCGCCGCGGGCGCCCTGTCCGTCGGGGTGCCGACCGGTCCGATCGGCGCGGACGAGCTGCGCGAGGCCGGCGCCGACGTCGTACTCGACGATCTGACGTCATTTCCGGCCTGGTTGAAGGGTTACGCCGCCGAACGCGCTTGACAGCCGGGCCTCGTACTCGCGTACGGGACCGGCTGGTTCGGGTGGGCTCCGGGGCCGGTCAGGCGCGGGCCCGGCGGCGCTGCTCCGCGATGGTGAGCAGCACGCCCGCCCCCGCGATCAGGAAGCCGACGCCCATCAGCATGCAGACCAGATAGGCGACGGACGGGAACGGGGCGGTGTGCAGGAACAGCGGCGCCACGGTGACCAGTGTGGCGAGCGCGCCGACGAAGAACACGACGACGCCGACGCGAACCAGCCGATCACCGGTGGTGAGGGCGTCGCGGTCGGTCCTGGCCTGGGTTTCGGTACTCACCCAGCCAGGGTAGTTCCCTGCTCGTAAGGACAGGCCGGGACGTCTTGTCAGCTGCCCCTGGACCATTAGCCTTGGTGTCGGCGGGTCGGAAGGCGACCCGCTGTCGTGCTATCCAGAGCCGTTTTCGGCGCCCCCGCACACAACGACGAGTACGAGGACGAGGACAGACGTGCCTACCGGCAAGGTCAAGTGGTTCAACAGCGAGAAGGGCTTCGGCTTTCTCTCCCGCGACGACGGCGGCGACGTCTTCGTCCACTCCTCCGTGCTCCCCGCCGGGGTCGACGCACTCAAGCCCGGCCAGCGCGTCGAGTTCGGCGTCGTCGCCGGTCAGCGCGGTGACCAGGCCCTGTCCGTGACGGTCCTCGACCCGGCCCCCTCGGTGGCCGCGGCCCAGCGCCGCAAGCCCGACGAACTGGCCTCGATCGTCCAGGACCTGACCACGGTCCTGGAGAACATCACGCCCATGCTGGAGAAGGGGCGCTACCCCGACAAGGCGGCCGGCAAGAAGATCGCGGGCCTGCTGCGCGCGGTGGCCGACCAACTGGACGTGTAGCCCCGTCGGGGTTCAGCCGAAGGACAGCGCATCGCGGCCGAGGGGCGGGACGAGCCCCTCGGCCGCGGCGCGTGTCAGCAGACCCCGCACCGCGGCGTAGCCGTCCTCGCCGAGGTCGGCGGTGAACTCGTTGACGTAGAGCCCGATGTGCCGGTCGGCCACCGCCGGGTCCATCTCCTGGGCGTGCTCCAGCACGTACGGCCGGGACGCCTCCGGGTCCTCCCAGGCGAGCCGCACCGAGGCGCGGGCCGACTCGGCGAGCAGGCGCAGCGTGTCCTCGCCGAGGGAGCGCTTGGCGATGATCGCGCCGAGCGGGATGGGCAGCCCGGTGGTGGACTCCCAGTGCTGGCCCATGTCGGCGAGGCAGTGCAGCCCGTAGTTCTGGTACGTGAAGCGGGCTTCGTGGATGACGAGCCCCGCGTCGACCTTGCCGTCGCGCACCGCGGGCATGATCTCGTGGAACGGCATGACGACGACCTCGCCGACCCCGCCCGGCACGACGTCCGCGGCCCACAGCCGGAACAGCAGGTACGCCGTCGACTTCTCGCTCGGCACGGCGACGGTCCGGCCCGTGAGGTCCGTGCCGGGCTCGCGCGTGAGGACCAGCGGGCCGCAGCCCCGGCCGAGCGCGCCGCCGCACGGCAGCAGCGCGTACTCGTCGAGGACCCACGGCAGCACCGCGTACGACACCTTGAGCACGTCGAACTCACCGCGCTCGGCCATGCCGTTGGTGATGTCGATGTCGGCGAACGTCACGTCGAGTCCGGGCGCGCCCGGCACCCGGCCGTGCGCCCACGCGTCGAAGACGAAGGTGTCGTTCGGGCAGGGAGAGTAGGCGATCTTCAGCGCCGGTTCAGTGCTCATGCGAGGTCCAACTCTCCAGTGCGGGCGGGAGCTTCCCGAATGCGTCGGTGAGGGCGGCGAGGGCGTCGCCGATCCGCCAGGCCGAACGGTCGCGCGGGCCCACGGAGTTGGAGACCGCACGGATTTCGAGGGCCGGCAGGCCGTACTGGTCGGCGGCCTCGGCGACGCCGAAGCCCTCCATCGCCTCGGCGGCGGCGGACGGGTGGCGGGCCAGGAGTTCGGCGGCGCGCTCGGCGGTGCCGGTGGCGGTGGTGACGGTGAGGACCGGGCCGGGCAGGGCCCCGGTGGCCCGGGCCACGGCCTGGCACAGGCCGGGCGGGGCGGCCAGGCGGTCGCGGCCGAAGCCCAGTTCGGTGACGGGCAGGAAACCCTCGGGGGAGCCGGCGCCCAGGTCGGCGGCGATCAGGTGCGAGGCGACGACGAGCGAGCCGAGCGGCGCGACACCGGGGAAGCCGCCGCCGATCCCGGCCGACACGACCAGGTCGTACGGGGCGCGGGCGAGCGCGATGGCGGTACCGGCCGCGGCCGCCGCCGGGCCCACCCCGGCGGGCAGCACGTCCACGTCGACGGCACGGCCCTCGGCGCGGAAGGCGCGGGCGTTGAAGCCCGCGGACGTACGGGTGGCCGGCGGCCGCGTGCCGCCGGGACGATCCGGCTCCTCGGCGGGCGGCGCGTATCCGGCGACCGCGAGGCCGGCGGCGACGGAGTCCGCCTCCGCCGCCACCGCGGTCACGACCAGTACACGCATCAGGCGGGGCCCGGTCGTCAGGAGTTGGTGCGCTTGAGCGTGAAGCTCCAGACCGACTCGGGCTTGTTGTCCTTGTCGACCTGCACGATGCTGACCTTCTTCTCCTTCGGCGTGGCGCCCTGGCCGCCGGTGGAGAAGACGTCGGCGTTGGGGAAGCTCCGGTAGGTCTGCGAGGACGCTTCGGTGATCGGGCTGCCGTCGAGCAGCGCGATCCACTTGCTGCCGTTCTCCACGACCTTGGGGTCGACGCCGAGGCGCAGGGTCGAGCCGGGTGCGTAGTCGATCGACTTGGCGTCCTTGACGCCGCTGAGGCAGCCGGTGAGCTTGGTCTCGGCGAGCGGCTTGCCGTCCTCGCCGCGGCAGGAGGCCTCCGCGTTGACGGAGTTCGTGCCGACCGTCACGGTCGCGAGCGCCGTCGGCTTGTCGCAGGCGGAGAGGACGAGGAGTCCGGCGGAGGCGGCGGCGAGTGCGAAGCCGGCCCGGCGGGTCCTACCGGAAGCAAGTGACATTGTGCGGCTCCGCCGCGGGGCAACGGTCATGGGGGGAAGGCTATCGGTCGCCCCGAGCCAAGCCGCGCGGGGGTGCGGCGTACGGTGTGGCGCCGCCCCGCCCGGCCCGTACGGGCCCTGGCGCGCCCGGCGGCTCAGGCCACCCGGGGGTGGGGCGTACCGCGGCGGGCCGCGCCGAGCAGGCCCCGCACCGAGACGGCCGCTCCCAGGGCGAGCAGGGCCGCGGCCACCGACATGCCGAGGATCCCGTTGAGCGGAAGCGCTATGCCGATCGCGCCGCCGAGCACCCAGGCCACCTGGAGCAGCGTCTCCGAGCGGGCGAACGCGGAGGTGCGGACCTCCTCGGGCACATCGCGCTGGATCATCGCGTCGAGGGACAGCTTGGCCAGGGCCTGCGTGAGCCCGGCCGTCGCGCCGAGCACGGCCACCATCACCCCGCTGAAGAACGCGGCGGACAGGACCGCCGCGCCCAGCGCGATCGTCAGCATCGTCACGATCAGCACCTCGGGCCCGCGCGCCCGCAGCAGCGAACCGACCGCCGTGCCGAGCGCGTTGCCGACGCCCGCCGAGACACCCACGATGCCGAGCGAGACGGCCGCGCTCTGCCCGGACAGCGGGTGCTCGCGCAGCAGGAACGCCAGGAAGAAGATCAGGAACCCGGACAGGGAGCGCAGCGCGGCGTTGGCGTACAGGCCGTTCTGCACGGACACCCCGACCGTGCGCAGGCTGGGCTTCTGGCCGCCCCGGTCGGACAGGCGCGCCTTGGTCTCGCCCTTGGCGGAGTCGACCTTGGCGGGCAGCGTGAAGGCCAGGAACGTACCCCCCATGAAGACACAGCACGCCCCGTAGAGCGGCCACTCGGGCCCGATGCGGGAGAGCCCGGCGCCGATCGGGGCGGCGGCGCCGGTGGCCAGCAGACCGGCGAGGGTGACCCGTGAGTTCGCCTTCACCAGGGAGAAGCGCGGTGGCAGCAGGCGCGGCACCACGGCGCTTCTGACCACGCCGTACGCCTTCGACGCGACCAGCACGCCGAGCGCGGCGGGGTAGAGCTCGAGGCCGCCGGTGGCGACCGCGCCCGACATGGTCAGGGCGAGCAGGGCGCGGGCCAGCATCGCGCCGGCCATCGCGGCGCGCCGCCCGTGCGGCATCCGGTCCAGCAGCGGGCCGATGACGGGCGCCAGGAGGGTGAACGGCGCCATCGTGATCGCCAGGTAGAGGGCGACCCGGCCGCGGGCCTGGTCGGTCGGCACGGAGAAGAACACGGTCGACGCGAGCGCCACGGTGATCATGACGTCGCCGGCGCCGTTCACCGCGTGCAGCTCGATCAGTTTGCCGAGCCCCGACTCACCGGCGCCGTGCGCGTGGGTGGCCTTTCTGATCGAACGCGCCGTCCCCGTGAAGGGCGAATGCAGGGCGCGACCGACCGTCCGCCCTGCCCTGCCCAGGCGGCCGGACCCGTCCGAAGAACCTGACGACCTCGCGGTTGCCACCCCGCCATAGTGCCCCAAGCCCGTCCGACCCGAACCAGGATTCGGACGTGCAGGTGGGCCGGGGGCCACGAAGGGGGTAGCGTGACAGGCGCGCCGCCCGCGGCTGCCCAAGGCCGCGCGCCTCTCCGTGATCCCGCAGAATGGATCGCAGAAGGTGCGCCTCCACGCTCATACGGAGCAGGGGGGACCCCCTTGGTCAGTGAACTGGACAGCCGCTGGGCAGTTGATCGCCCGGGCGCGGACGTTGACGCGGCCCCCTGGTCCGCTCCGCCCGCCCCGTACGCATTCGGCTCCCCGGCGCACCCGTGAGACGGCGTAGGAGAGAAGCGAGACCTGTGAGTGCTGCGACGACGCGAAGCCGTACCCCTGACCGCCTGTGCGCCGAGGCGGTCGACCTAGCCCGCGAGGCGGCGGAGGAAGCCGCCGCGCCCGGTGTGGTCGGCGAGCACGTGACCCTCGTGTCGGAGGGCGACCGGGTCGTCACGCACTTCTTCGAGTGCAAGGAGCCCGGATACCGGGGCTGGCGCTGGGCGGTGACCGTCGCCCGGGCCTCCCGCGCGAAGCTGGTCACCCTCGACGAGACGGTCCTGCTGCCCGGGCCCGACGCCCTCCAGGCACCCGAGTGGGTGCCGTGGAGCGAGCGGCTGCGGCCCGGTGACATGGGCCCCGGCGACCTGCTGCCCACCGAGGCCGACGACCTGCGCCTCGAACCCGGTTACACCGGCGAGGACGCGCCGCCGCCGAACTCGGCGGTCTCCGAGGAGATGGCCGAACGCGTCGACGCGGAGGACGCCGAGCTGGCCGACCGGTCCGACGCGGCCCCGGCGGGCACCGCGCGCGGCTCCATCGCGTCCGTCGCCGACGAGCTCGGCATGCGGCGGGCGCGGGTGCTCTCGCGGTACGGGCTGCACGCCGCGGCCGACCGCTGGGAGGAGTCCTTCGGCGGGAAGACCGCGATGGCTCAGGCGGCGCCGGCCTCCTGCGAGTCCTGTGCGTTCCTCGTCCCGATCGCGGGGTCGCTGTCCCAGGCGTTCGGGATCTGCGCGAACGAGTTCGGTCCCGCGGACGGGCGTGTCGTGGCGCTCGACTACGGGTGCGGGGGGCATTCGGAGGCGGCGGTCATGCCGAAGCCGCCGCGTCCGGCGGCGCCGGTCCTGGACACGGTCGCCCCCGACCCGCTGCCGCTGCGCCCCGCGCGGGACGGCTCGGTCGGGGAGACCCCGGACCCCACGGAAGATCTGGGCCACTCGTAACCCCGGGCACACGGGCACCCCTTGGGCTGCGCCCCGGACCCCCTGAGGGGCTGCGCCCCTCGAACCCCCGCAAGGGGCTCCGCCCCCTGCACCCCCGGTCGCGCCTTAAGGGCGCTCGTCCTCAATCTCCCCCAAGGCCTTAAGGGCCAGGGGGGACCCCCATGACGGGCTGAAGGTGTCCCAGCACCGGTGCTGCTAGGGGCGCGGGGAACTGCGCGACCAGCCACGCATGGTCCGCAGCCGAAAAACCCGCACGGTCCGCAGCCGAAAAAAAGGGGGCCCGGGGCGCAGCCCCCGGAAGCCCACCCACCCCACTCCACCGGCCCGGGGCAGAGCCCCGGTCGGCGGAATTGAGGCCACCCGCCCGGCGCGCGGTACCTTCGGGCCGCGGTCCCGGGACGCGGGGCAGGACAGAGCGGAGTACGGCGTGATCGTCAAGGCGATGGCGGCCGAAGGGGCCGACCCCTTCGGGACGGCGCGGCTGCGGCGCGGGGTCCTGAACGCCTGGGGCGCGGGCCCGGCCAGATTCCGCGAGGACGCCAACGCCGAGGAGGACCTCGCCCTCGGCGGCTACCGCGACCGCCTCGTCGTGGAGCTCGCCCAGAACGCCGCCGACGCGGCGGCCAGGGCGAACACCACGGGCCGCCTCAGGCTGACGCTGCACCCGGCGTCCCAGGACACCCCCGCCGTGCTGGCCGCGGCCAACACCGGCACCCCCCTGGACGCCGTCGGCGTCGAGTCGCTCTCCACGCTGCGCGCCAGCGCCAAGCGGGCCGACACCGAGGTCGCCGTGGGCCGCTTCGGCGTCGGGTTCGCCGCGGTGCTCGCCGTCAGCGACGAGCCCGCCGTGGTCGGACGCACCGGCGGCGTGCGCTGGTCGCTCGCCGAGGCCCGCGAGCTGGCCGCCGACGCGGCCCTCGCCAGCCCCGGCCTCGGCGACGAACTGCGCCGCCGCGACGGACACGTACCGCTGCTCAGGCTGCCGCTGCCCGCCGAGGGCGCCGCCCCCGAGGGCTACGACACCGTCGTGGTGCTGCCGTTGCGCGACGGCACCGCCGAGGACCTCGTACGCCGTCTCCTCGACGGCATCGACGACGCCCTGCTGCTCACCCTCCCCGGCCTCAGCGAGATCGTCGTCGAAACCCCGGACGCCACAAGGGTGTTGAGGCGGTCCGTGCACGACGCGTACGTACACATCGACGACAGCCGCGACGAATCCATCCACCGCTGGCGGACCGTCAGCCACCACGGGCCGATCGGCAAGGAGCTGCTCGCCGACCGGCCCGTCGAGGAGCGGCTCCGGCCGCACTGGACGGTGACCTGGGCGGTCCCGGTCGACGAGGACGGCGCGCCCGAACGGCCCCGTACCGCCGCCGTGGTGCACGCGCCGACCCCCACCGACGAGCCGCTCGGCGTGCCCGCGCTGCTCATCGCCTCGTTCCCGCTCGACACCGCGCGCCGCCACCCCGCGCCCGGCCCGCTCACCGACTTCCTGGTGCGGCGCGCGGCCGACGCGTACGCCGAACTCCTCGGCGCCTGGCGGCCGGTGTCGACCGGCGTCGTCGACCTGGTGCCGGGTCCGCTCGGCCGGGGCGAGCTGGACGGAGCCCTGCGCGCGGCCGTCCTGAAGCTGTTGCCCCGGGTCGCGTTCCTGGCGCCCGCCGCGCCCACCGAGGAACTCGTCGCGCTGCGCCCCTTCGAGGCGGAGGTCGTCGAGGGCGTGGGCGTGGACACGGTGCGCGTGCTCGCCGAAGTGCTGCCCACGCTGCTGCCCGCCGGTCTCGAACGGCGCCCGGAACTGAGGGCGTTGGAGGTCGGGCGGCTCTCGCTCGGCGACGCCATCGAGCGCATCGCGGGCGCGGAGCGGGACCCCGAGTGGTGGTACCGGCTGTACGACACGCTGGCCGGGGTCGACCCCGACCGGCTGTCCGGACTTCCGGTGCCGCTCGTGGGCGGCCGTACCGCCATCGGGCCCCGGCAGATCCTGCTTCCGCTCGCCGACACCCCGTCCGACCTGGGCCGCCTCGGTCTGAAGGTCGCCCATCCGGACGCGACCCACCCGCTGCTCGAAAAGCTCGGCGCGCTGCCCGCGACCCCGCGCGCGGTCCTGACGACCCCTCAGGTACGGGCGGCCGTGGCGGGCTCGCTCGACAGCGGGGAGGTGTGGGACGAGGACGCCCTGGATGCCGATGAACTCGCCGACACCGTACTGACGTTGGTGCGGGAAGCGGCTCTCGAACCCGGGGACGAGCCCTGGCTCGGCGCGCTCGCCCTGCCCGACGAGGACGGCGAGCTCGCCCCGGCCGGCGAACTCGTCCTGCCCGGATCGCCGTTCGCCGCCGTCATCCGTGAAGGTGAACTCGCCGAAGTGGACCGGGAGTTGGCGGACGGCTGGGGCGAGCAGCCGCTCACCGCGTGCGGAGTGCTCGCCACCTTCGCCCTCGTACGCGCCACCGACGTCGTCCTCGACCCGGACGAACTGGAGCCCCGCGACGGGGACTTCGCCGAACCGGACGACGCGGGGCTGCTCGACGCGGTCGACGTGTGGTGCGAGGACGTCCTGGACCGGCTGCCCGAGACGCCGGTCCCGCCGGTCGCCACCGAGATCGTCGCCGTCCGGGACCTCGACCTCGTCGACGACGAATCCTGGCCGCAGGCGCTCGCCCTGCTCGCCCGGCCGCCGCTGCGGGACGCCCTGGTCCAGCCGGTGCGCGTGCTGCTGCCCGACGGCACGACGGAGTCCGTACGCCCCTACACCGCGTGGTGGCTGCGCGACCACCCGGTGCTCGCCGGGCGGCGCCCCGCGGGCCTGCGCGCGGCCGGCTCCGACCCGCTCCTGGCCGGTCTGTACGAGTCCGTGGACGCGACCGGGTTCGACGACGCGCAGGTCCTGCGGGCGCTGGGGGTACGCACCTCGGTGGCCGCGCTGCTCGACGAGCCGGGCGGTGCGGCGGAACTCCTCGGCCGTCTGGGGGATCCGGAGCGCCCGGTGTCCGCCCCTCAACTCCACGCCCTCTACACGGCGTTGGCCGACCTCGACCCCGAGCAGGTCACGCTGCCGGACGAGTTGCGGGCGGTCGTGGACGGGGAGGTGCGGGTGGTCGACGCGGCCGACGCGGTCGTGGCGGACGCGCCCGATCTGCTGCCCCTCGCCGCCGGCCTGCCCCTGCTCCCGGTCGCCCCGGCGCGGGCGGCCGAGCTCGCGGAGCTGCTCCAGGTGGGGCGGCTCGGTGAGGCGGCGGCCGCGGAGGTGACGTCCGAGGGCGTCGAGCACGAGGTGCCGGAGGCGGTGCGGGCCCTGCTGGGGCCGGCCGCGCCCTCGACGTACGTCGAGCACGAGGAGCTGCGGGCGGGTGGGGTGGAGCTGGACTGGCGTCGTTCGGCCGACGGTACGGTCCACGCGTCCACCCTGGAGGGGGTGGCGGCGGGCCTCGCCTGGGCGGCCTCCCAGTGGCCCCGGCGCTTCGAGGTGGCGGCGCTTCTGGAGGACCCGTCCCGCACGGCCGAACTGTCGACGGCCCGCTGGTTCGACTAGCGGGGCGTACGCCGGGGCTCCGCCCCGGGCCCGGGGTTTTGGCCCCTCCCCGCCCCTTCCCTCAACCCTCCGGGGGCGGGTGGGGATGGTAAGGGCTTCCGGGGGCTGCGCCCCCGGGCCCCCTGGTTCGGCTGCGGACCGTAGGGGCCGTTCGCGCAGTTCCCCGCGCCCCTAGCGGCGCCGGGTGCTGGGACACCTACAGCCTGTCCGGCGTTTGAGGACGAGCGCCCTTTAGGCGCGAACGGGGGTCTGGGGCGGAGCCCCAGGGTCTGGGGCGGAGCCCCAGCGGGGCCGGCCGGGCCCGGGCAACGGGCACCCCCTAGTCCGGGTAGCGGAGCGTTACGCGGCGCCACACCAGCTCCAGCAGCGCCGACGCCAGCACCGCGATGCCGACGGCAGTCCACGGCATCACCGCCCCGACCAGCTTCAGCGCGAAGAAGTTCTGCAGCCACGGCACCGCCAGGACCAGCAGGAACGCCACGCCCATGGCGACCACCAGGACGATCCGCCACCACGTGTAGGGGCGGGCGATGATCGCCAGGACCCACATGGAGACCAGGAAGAGGGTCAGCGTCGTGACGCTGGTCTCCGCGTCCAGCTCGCCCGAACCGGTGTAGTACGCCCGCGCCACCATGTACGTCACGAACGTGGCCACCGCCGCGATGACCCCGCTGGGGATCGCGTACCGCATCACCCGCCGCACGAAGTGCGGTTTGGCGCGCTCCTTGTTGGGCGCGAGGGCGAGGAAGAACGCGGGGATGCCGATGGTGAAGGTGGAGAGGAGGGTCAAGTGCCTTGGCAGGAAGGGGTATTCGACCTGGAAGCAGACCACGAGGACGGCCAGCAGGACCGAGTAGACCGTCTTCGTGAGGAACAGCGTGGCCACCCGCGTGATGTTGCCGATGACGCGACGCCCCTCCGCCACCACCGAAGGCAGCGTGGCGAAGCTGTTGTTGAGCAGGACGATCTGGGCGACCGCCCGGGTCGCCTCCGAGCCCGAGCCCATGCTCACGCCGATGTCCGCGTCCTTCAGCGCCAACACGTCGTTCACGCCGTCGCCGGTCATCGCGACCGTGTGCCCGCGTGACTGGAGGGCGGCCACCATGTCGCGCTTCTGCTGCGGGGTGACCCGGCCGAAGACCGAGTTGGAGTCGAGGACGTCGGCCATCTCGTCCTGGTCGGTGGGGAGTTGGCGCGCGTCGACCGTGTCGGCCGCGCCGTGCAGGCCGAGCTTCCCGGCCACCGCGCCGACGGAGACCGCGTTGTCACCGGAGATGACCTTGGCCTTGACGTTCTGCTCGTCGAAGTAGCGCAGGGTGTCCGCCGCGTCCGGCCGCAGCCGCTGTTCGAGGACGACGAGCGCGGTGGCCTTGGCGTCGGAGGCGACGGCGGGGTCGTCGAGTTCGCGGGAGGCCCGGGCCAGCAGCAGCACCCGCAGGCCCTGCTCGTTGAGCGCGTCGATCTCCGCGAGCGCCGGGTCGCCGGTCTTCAGCAGGACGTCGGGCGCGCCGAGCAGCCAGGTGCTGTTCTCGCCGTCGCCCTCGCTGAACGCGGCGCCGCTGTACTTGCGGGCCGAGGAGAACGGCAGCGACTCGGTGCAGCGCCACACCTCGCTGTCCGGGTAGGCGTCGATGATCGCCTGGAGGGAGGCGTTGGGGCGCGGGTCGGACTCGCCGAGCGCGCCGAGCACCTTGCGTACGTACGCCTCGTCCGAGCCGTTCAGGGGGCGCAGCTCGGTGACGTCCATGCCGCCCTCGGTGAGCGTGCCCGTCTTGTCGAGGCACACCACGTCGACGCGGGCCAGGCCCTCGATCGCGGGCAGCTCCTGGACCAGGCACTGCTTGCGGCCGAGCCGGATGACGCCGATCGCGAAGGCGACCGAGGTCAGCAGGACGAGCCCTTCGGGGATCATCGGGACGATGCCGCCCACCGTGCGGGCGATGGAGTCCTTGAAGTTGTTGTCCTTGACCACCAGCTGGCTGATGACCAGGCCGAGCGCGGTGGGGATCATCATCCACGTGACGTACTTGAGGATGGTCGAGATGCCGCTGCGCAGCTCGGAGTGGACGAGGGTGAACCGGCTTGCCTCCTCGGCCAGTTGAGCCGCGTACGCCTCCCGGCCGACCTTGGTGGCGGTGAACGCGCCGCCGCCCGCGACGACGAAGGCGCCCGACATCATCTTGTCGCCGGCCTTCTTCAGGACCGGGTCGGCCTCACCGGTCAGGAGGGACTCGTCGACTTCGAGGCCGTCGGCCTCGACCGCCTCGCCGTCCACCACGATCTTGTCGCCGGGCCCGAGCTCGATGACGTCACCGAGCACGATCTCGGACGTGGAGATCTCCACGGCCCGTCCGTCGCGCCGGACCGTCGGCTTGGCCTCGCCGATGACCGCGAGCCCGTCCAGGGTCTTCTTGGCCCGCATCTCCTGGATGATGCCGATGCCGGTGTTGGCGATGATCACGAAGCCGAAGAGGCTGTCCTGGATCGGCGCGACGACCAGCATGACCGCCCAGAGCACGCCGATGATCGCGTTGAACCGGGTGAAGACGTTGCCGCGGACGATCTCGGCGGTGGAGCGACTGCTGCGTACCGGAACGTCGTTGACCTCGCCGCGCGCCACCCGCTCGGCGACCTCGGCCGTCGTCAGACCGCCGGCCCGCCGCGCCGTGGCGGGCGGCTTCATGGGATGGACGGGGTCGAGTTCCGCCCCGGCGTCGATGTTGGCGGGCTGCGTCATGATTTCGACGGTACGGGGGGATCGGGCGCTTCACCTGCCGGGACGGCCGAACATCCGACCCTGGGAGGAGACGAATGGTCCTGCGGCTGTACAGAGGTCCCGCGCGTTACTGACCTTCGGCCCTTGCGCCCTGCCCGGCGGCGCCCGCCTCCTGCGCGGCGTGCCGCTTGAGGGCGGCGTCGCGGCCCCGGACGTACCAGATGCCGATGAGGCCGAGGCCGCCGCCGGCCAGGCAGGTCCACACCCACCACAGGTGGCCGTGGTCGTCGAACCAGCCGTAGAAGGGGAGCTGGACGAGGAAGAGGACGAACCAGAGGATCGTGCCGCCGGTGATGGTGGCGACCACGGGGCCCTCAAGGGGCTCCGGCGCCTCGTGCTGGGGTGTCCACTTCGCCATGCGATCAGTGTAGGGCGCGCCGTTTTCGCGGAATCCGGACACCGGGAGATGCCCGGTCCGGCATCGTGGCGATCCCCGTCCACCTGCGGTGACCCCTTGGCGTTGCAGGGGTCTACGCGCGGAGATGGTGATCTTCGACTTATGTATTCATACTGAAACGGCTTACGGCTGACTCATTCTGTTCGTTAAAACGTCCAAAGAAGTTCGGGTACGTGCCGTTTCCCCGCCCCTTCACGACTGAGGTTCCGCATGCCCTCCTCGGCCCCCGACACGGTCGACGCCGCAGCTCAGCCGCCGGTACCCAACAGGCCGACCAACGGCCTCGACCGCTACTTCAAGATCTCCGAGCGGGGTTCCACCCTGGCCCGTGAGGTCCGTGGCGGATTCGCGACCTTCTTCGCGATGGCCTACATCATCGTGCTGAACCCGATCATCCTCGGCAGCGCGAAGGACATGTACGGGCACCAGCTCGACAGCGGACAGCTGGTCACCGCGACCGTGCTCACCGCGGCCTTCACCACGCTGCTCATGGGCGTCATCGGCAATGTGCCGATCGCGCTCGCGGCGGGGCTCGGTGTGAACACCGTGGTCGCCCTCCAGCTGGCGCCCCGGATGAGCTGGCCCGACGCCATGGGCATGGTCGTCCTGGCCGGCATCGTGGTGATGCTCCTGGTCGCGACCGGGCTGCGCGAGCGCGTCATGAACGCGGTGCCGCTCGGCCTGCGCAAGGGCATCGCGATCGGCATCGGCCTGTTCATCATGCTGATCGGCCTGGTCGACTCCGGCTTCGTCTCGCGCATGCCGGACGCCGCGCACACCACCGTGCCGCTCGAACTCGGCGGCAACGGGCACCTGCTCGGCTGGCCGGTCCTGGTCTTCGTGCTCGGCGTGCTGCTCACGCTGGCGCTGATGGTCCGCAAGGTGCCCGGCGCGATCCTGATCTCCATCGTCGCGATGACCGTCCTCGCGATGATCATCAACGCGGTGGCGACGGTGCCGTCCTGGGGTCTGACGACCCCGAAGTGGCCGGGCAACCCCGTCGACACCCCGGACTTCGGGCTCGTCGGCCAGGTCAGCCTCTTCGGCGGCTTCTCCAGGGTCGGCGTCCTGACCGGCATCCTCTTCGTCTTCACCGTGCTGCTCTCGTGCTTCTTCGACGCGATGGGCACGATCATGGGCATCAGCGACGAGGCGGGCCTGACCGACGCCAAGGGCAACATGCCCGGCATGAACAAGGTGCTGTTCGTCGACGGCATCGCGGTCGCGGTGGGCGGTGCCTCGTCCTCGTCGGCCACCACCTGCTTCGTGGAGTCCACGGCGGGCGTCGGCGAGGGGGCCCGCACGGGCCTCGCCAACGTGGTCACCGGCGGGCTGTTCACCGTCGCGCTCTTCCTGACCCCGCTCGCCACGATGGTGCCCTCCCAGGCGGCGACCCCCGCGCTGCTCGCGGTCGGCTTCCTGATCCTGTCCGGCTCGATCCGCGAGATCGACTGGGCGGACTGGACGATCGCCATCCCGGCCTTCGTGACGATGCTGATGATGCCGTTCACGTACTCGATCACCAACGGCATCGGGATGGGCTTCGTCACCTTCACGGTCCTGCGTCTGGTGGCGGGCAGGGCGCGCGAGATCCCGGTCGCGATGTACATCGTCTCGGCGGTGTTCGCCTTCTACTACCTGATGCCGGCACTGGGTCTGACCTGATCCGGGCCCCCTGCGGGTTCGGGCTGAGGGTGCCCATGCCCCGGTACGGCCAGGGGCGCGGGGAACCGCGCGAGCGGCCCCGCCCGGGTGGCACGCCTACGCCGCCCCGTAGAACCGCTCCGTCTCATCGACCGCCGCCTTGAAGCGCTCGTCGAAGTCGTCGCGAATGAGCGTCCGGACCACATAGTCCTGGACGCTCATTCCGCGTTTCGCCGCATGGTGCCTGAGCCGTTCGAGCAGCTCACCGTCTATCCGCAGGCTGAGCACGCTGGTCCCCATGGAGCGAGGGTCGCCGCCCGCCAGGGCATCGCGCGTCACTTTTCCCGGCCAACTCACTCGTTCGGGTGATGTTCGGTGATGCCCGGCGGGATGGGGCCGGTGTGGCGCTCGACACCTGGGCTTAACCCAGTGGTATTTAGCCAGAGTAATGAGTTATGCTAACGAACATGTCTGACCTGTCCCACGACAGTGGCGAGGACGCCGCCGCCGTGAACTCCCTGCGCTCGGCCGTCATGCGGCTGGGCCGGCGCCTCAAGCACCAGCGCGTCGACGAATCGCTCAGCCCGACCGAGATGTCGGTGCTCGGCACCCTTGCCCGTTGCGGTTCCGCCACCCCCGGTGAGCTGGCGCGCAAAGAGCACGTACAGCCGCCGTCGATGACCCGAATCGTCGCACTGCTGGAGGCGAAGGGCCTGGTCAGGCTGGAGCCGCATCCCGATGACCGCCGCCAGAAGGTGGTCAGCCAGACCGAAGAGGCCGAGGCGATGCTCGAAGAGAGCCGCCGCAAGCGCAACGTCTGGCTGGCTTCCCTCGTGGAAGGTCTGGACGAGGACGAATGGGCGAAGCTGCGCGCGGCCGCCCCGGTCCTGGAGAAGCTCGCACACCTGTAAACGCGCATCACTAGGAGGCGAGCCCTTTTGAGTACGGGATCCGGAGCAGACTCCGCCCCCGCACCTACCCCCACCTACAACAAGCGTGGCGGGGGGACGTTCTCCTCGCTTGCGGTACGCAATTACCGACTGTTCTTCTCCGGCGCCATCGTGTCCAACATCGGCACCTGGATGGCCCGGATCACCCAGGACTGGCTGGTCCTGACGATCACCGGCTCCTCGGTGGCGGTGGGCATCACCACCGCCATGCAGTTCCTGCCGATGCTCCTGTTCGGCCTGTACGGCGGCGTCATAGCCGACCGGTTCGCCAAGCGGAACATCCTGTTCGTGACGCAGGCGGCGATGGGCCTCGGCGGCCTCTTCCTCGCCGTGATGACCCTGTCCGGACACGTCCAGGTGTGGCACGTGTATCTGACGGCGTTCTTCACCGGCCTGGTCACCGTCGTCGACAACCCGACCCGGCAGTCCTTCGTCTCCGAGATGGTCGGACCCGACCGGGTGCGCAACGCGGTCAGCCTCAACTCGGCGAACTTCCAGTCCGCCCGGCTCGTCGGCCCCGCCGTCGCGGGTGTCGTCATGGCGGCCGTCGGACCCGGCTGGGCGTTCCTCGCCAACGGCCTGTCCTTCACCGCCCCGCTGATCATGCTGACGCTGATGCGGACCAAGGAGCTCCAGCCGACCCGTCTCGCCCCGCGCGGCAAGGGCCAGCTGAGGGAAGGGCTCGCGTACGTCTCGGAGCGGCCCGAACTGATCTGGCCCATCGTGCTCGTCGGCTTCGTCGGCACCTTCGGGTTCAACTTCCCGATCTGGCTGAGCGCGTTCGCCTCCGACGTCTTCCACGGCGGCTCCGGAATGTACGGCGTGTTCAACAGCCTGATGGCGATCGGCTCGCTGGTCGGCGCGCTCCTCGCGGCCCGTCGCTCCAGTACGCGGCTGCGGATGCTGGTGCTCGCGGCGGTGCTGTTCGCGGTGCTCGAACTCGCGGCCTCCGGGGCGCCCGACCTCGGTCTGTTCATGGCGCTGCTCATCCCCGTCGGCATCCTGGGCCTCACGGTGAACGTGACCGCCAACGCCTCCGTGCAGATGGCCACGGACCCCGAGATGCGGGGCCGGGTGATGAGCCTGTTCATGATGGTCTTCACCGGCGGAACCCCGCTGGGCGGCCCGCTCTTCGGCTGGCTGACCGACGTCTACGGCGTCCGCGTCAGCCTCGCGCTCGGCGGTCTCATCTGCGGCGTGGCCGCGGTCGGGGTCGGCCTGATGCTGGCCCGCGCGGCCAACCTGCGCCTGAAGGTCGACGTACGCCCCGGCCACCGGCACCTCGAATTCGTTCCGAGGAACCCGGCGCTCGTGGCCGCCGCCTGACGGCCCGTGCCCGCGCCCGCAAGCCCACCGGATGCGGCAGCACGACCCGGCACGGCCAGGCCCGGAACGGCACGACCCGGCTCGGCACGGCTCAGCACGACCCGGCACGGCTCGGCCCGGCCCCCGACTGCGGGGGCCGGGCCGTTTCCGTACCGGGTCGCGGCGGCCGGTCTCCCACGGGCGGTACTCGCCGTGCGCGACACCCGGGGCCGATCTTGGTTGACTGTCCCCATGCGCCTCTTCGCAGCCGTCCTTCCTCCCGCGCGGGCCGTCGACGAACTCGCCCGTGCGGTAAGGGAGTTGGCGGAGCTGCCCGGCGCGGATCGGCTGCGCTGGACCGGGCGCGAGGGATGGCACCTCACCCTCGCGTTCCTGGGCGAGGTCGACGACGCGGTCCTGGACGAGCTGCGCGAACGGCTGCGCCGAGCGGCCCGCCGCACGGAACCCTTCGCGCTGCGCCTGCACGGCGGCGGCCGCTTCGACGGGCGCGCCCTGTGGGCCGGGGTCGCGGGCGGCCTCGACGAGCTGCGGCTGCTGGCCGAACGGGCGGACGCGGCCGCCCGCCGCTCCGGCATCCCGATGGACCAGCACCGCCGCTATGTGCCGCACCTCACCCTGGCCCGCTCGCGCGCCCCGATGGACCTGGGGCCCTATGTCGGCGGGCTCGCCGCGTTCGAGGGAAGCCCCTGGCGGGTCGCCGAGTTGGCGCTGATCCGCAGCAGCCTGCCGCACACGGGCGTCCCCGGGGAGCGCCCCCGCTACGAGGCGGTCGCCCGCTGGCCGCTCGGCCGGGACGGTTAGGCTCAAGGGGTGGACCCGAAGACCAGGAACCGGATCATGGCCGGTGTGCTCGTGCTGATGTTCGTCGTCGTAGCGGTGGCGGCCGCCGTCGGCTGACCGCGCGTCCCTGACGAGACCGCGCGCCCCTCAAGCGGGACCGGAGGGACGGCGCCCGCACGCTCGCCAAGCCCCGACTCCGGTTACGGGGACCTCCAGCTGATCGGGCCGGCCGGCTGACCGGTCCGGAGCTCCCGGGCTCCGGACCGGCGCGCGGCGGCTACCAGGCGAAGGCCTCCGGCGACGGGCCGGGGCCGGGGAAGACGTCGTCGAGGGCGGCCAGGAACTCCTCGGACAGGTCGAGTTCGACCGCCCGCAGCGCCGCGTCCAGCTGGTCCGCGGTGCGCGGCCCGACGATCGGGCCCGCCACTCCCGGCCGGGTCAGCAGCCAGGCGAGGGCCACCTCGGCGGGGTCGAGGCCGTGCTTGGCGACGAGTTCCTCGTACGCCTCGACGCGCTGCCGCACCGCCGGATCCGTGAGGGCCTGGGCCGCGAGGCCGCCCTTGGAACGGGCACCCGTGCCCTCGCGCTCCTTGCGCAGGATGCCGCCGAGCATGCCGCCGTGCAGCGGCGACCAGGGGATGACGCCGAGCCCGTACTCGTGCGCCGCCGGAACGATCTCCATCTCGGCGCGGCGTTCGGCGAGGTTGTAGAGGCACTGCTCGCTGACCAGGCCGAGGCGGCCGGTGCGGGCGGCGATCTCGTTGGCCTGGGCGATCTTGTAGCCGGGGAAGTTGGACGAACCGGCGTACAGGATCTTGCCCTGCGCGATGAGGACGTCGATGGCCTGCCAGATCTCCTCGAAGGGGGTCAGGCGGTCGATGTGGTGGAACTGGTAGAGGTCGATGTAGTCGGTGCCGAGGCGCTTGAGCGAGGCCTCCACGGAGCGGCGGATGTTGACCGCCGAGAGCTTGTGGTGGTTGGGCCAGGGCTCGCCCGCCGCCATGTTGCCGTTCAGCTTGGTGGCGAGGACGGTCTTGTCGCGCCGGTCGCCGCCCTTGGCGAACCAGCTGCCGATGATCTCCTCGGTACGGCCCTTGTTCTCGCCCCAGCCGTACACATTGGCCGTGTCGAAGAAGTTGATGCCGGCGCCCTGCGCGGCATCCATGATCGCGTGGCTTGCCGCCTCGTCGGTCTGCGGTCCGAAGTTCATCGTCCCCAGGACGATCCTGCTCACCTGGAGACCCGTGCGTCCGAGCTGCGTGTACTTCATGGGAGACCAGCCAACGTCTTCGAGCGCGCTCAAGGCAAGGGGCCGGGCCGGGACTCCCCCGCCCGGGACCGGCCCCTCGGGTACGGCGGGCGGCGCGGGACCGGCCCCTCGGGCACGGCGGCCTACCAGGCGAAGGCCTCCGGGGAGGGGCCGGGGCCGGGGAAGATCTCGTCGAGCGCGCCGAGCAGCTCCTCGCTCAGCTCCAACTCCAGCGCGCGCAGAGCCGATTCGAGGTGGGCCGCGGTGCGCGGTCCGACGATGGGGCCGGTCACGCCGGGCCGAGTCAGCAGCCAGGCGAGGGCCACCTCGCCCGGGTCGAGGTCGTGCTTGGCGAGCAGGTCCTCGTACGCCTGCACCCGGGCCCGCACTGCGGGGTCGGCCAGGCCGGCGGCGGAGCGGCCCTTGCTCGTCGTGCGCGAGCCCGTGCCGTCGCGCTCCTTGCGCAGCGCGCCACCGAGCAGGCCCTGGTGCAGCGGAGACCAGGGGATGACGCCGAGCCCGTACTCCTGGGCGGCCGGGATGATCTCCATCTCGGCGCGGCGTTCGGCGAGGTTGTAGAGGCACTGCTCGCTGACCAGGCCGAGGCGGCCGGTGCGGGCGGCGGTCTCGTTGGCCTGGGCGATCTTGTAGCCCGGGAAGTTGGAGGTTCCCGCGTAGAGGATCTTGCCCTGGGTGATCAGGACGTCGATGGCCTGCCAGATCTCCTCGAACGGGGTGGCCCGGTCGACGTGGTGGAACTGGTAGACGTCGATGTGGTCGGTGCCGAGGCGCTTGAGCGAGGCCTCCACGGAGCGGCGGATGTTGACCGCCGACAGCTTGTTGTGGTTGGGCCAGGCCTCGCTGCTCCACGGCTTGCCGGGCGTCATGTCCCCGTACATCTTGGTGGCGAGGACGACCTTGTCGCGGCGGCTGCCGCCCCGGGCGAACCAGGAGCCGAGGATCTTCTCGGTGAGCCCCTTGTCCTCCTCTACGCCGTAGATGTTGGCGGTGTCGAAGAAGTTGATGCCCGCGTCGAGTGCGGCGTCCATGAGGACGTGGCTGTCGGCCTCCTCGGTCTCGCCGCCGAAGTTCATCGTGCCGAGGACGAGACGGCTGACCTGGAGTCCGGTGCGTCCGAGCTGGGTGTACTTCATGGGGCCATCAAAGCCTGCTCGAGTGTGCTCGAAGCAAGGGCTCCGCTCAACTCCCCAGCCAGCTCGACGCGTCGAGGCGGAAGGCCTCCGGAGGCACGGCGGTGCGCAGAGACGCTTCGAGCTCGCGCAGCCGGTCGCGGCCCAGCGTCTCGCCCCAACTCGCCCTCAGCTCCTCGAAGACGGCCGCCGACCGGGCGAGCGCGTCGAGGCCGCGCGGGGTGAGCCGGACCAGTTTGCGGCGGGCGTCGCCGGGGTCGTCGGCGCGCTCCGCGTAGCCGAGCGCGATCAGCCGGTCCACCGTCTTGCCCGCCGCCTGCTTGGAGACGCCGAGCCGCCGCCCGATCTCGCTCGCGGTCGACCCCGGCAGGCCGATGGCCTGGAGGGCGAAGCCGTGCGCGGGCCGGATGTCGGGGTGTCCCTGGCGCGCGAGCTCGGCGTGCAGCCGGTCGATGAGCGAGCGGAACCCGGCGAGCAGGAGCAGGGGCAGCTCGTATCCGGGCGCGTCGACGGGAGGCGCCGGCGGTGGCGTGTGCCCGGCCTTGCCGGTCGGCGGCGCCTGGGGCGTGCCCGCGTCGGCCGGGGGCCCCGAAGGCCGGACGTTGCGAGAATCGACAACCTGGTTTACCTTTTTTTCGTCAACCACGTTGTCCATTCTAGTCCCGGGGCTTCGGCGTGGGCCGCCGTCCCGGCCGTACGGAAGCAGGGCTTCACCATGTCCACCGAGACCAGCCCGTCCACCAGCCCGTCCACCACGGCCTCCACGGCGCTGTTCGCCGAGCACACCCTGGAATCGGCTCCGGCCGCCTCGCGCAAGTCGATGGAGGCCACCATCCGCCACCTCGGCCGGCTCACTCCGCCGGTCGCACGGATGGCCACCTCCCCGCACCTGCTCGACGGCTTCCTCAAACTGAACGCCCTCTTCGAGCAGACCACCCTGGAGCCGGTGGCGCGCGAGGTCCTCGTGATGACGGTGGCCGTCCGCAACGAGTGCCATGTCTGCGTGGACATGCACACCCGCAGACTGCGCGAACTGGGCGCGGACGAAGCCCTGTTGACCGCCCTGCGCGAGCGCCGTCCGCTCGAAGACCCCGAGCTGGACGCCGTACGCCGCTTCGCCCTCGCGGTCCTGGCGAAGGCGGGCGGCGTCGAGGACGAGAGCGTCAAGGACTTCCTGTCGTACGGCTACACCGAGCAGAACGCCCTCGAAGTGGTCCTCGGCATCGGCACCTACACGCTGTCCACCTTCGCGAACCGCCTGACGGGAGCCGGCATGTGATCACTTCGAGCCGACGGGGCTGACGTACGTGCCGGGGTGGGTCGCGCCGTCCTGGAGCAGGACGGAGGAGTACTCCCAGGCCAGGGTGTGGGAGTGGGTCTCGTTCGGCGGGGTGATCACGATCGACTTCGGCTGGAACTCCTGCCCGTCCCCCTTGTCGAACGGCAGGTAGAAGATGTTGAAGGTGGTCGTCGCGCCGGGTCGTACGGTGACCGCCGAGGGGGTCTCGGAGGTCTGACGCGTCAGTGACCACTTGGTCGTGCCGCCGACCAGATCGACGCCCGGATAGCCCTTCATCACACAGGACTTGGCGCCCCTGTTGGTGAGCGTGATCGTGACGGCACCCTGCGAGCCCTTCGACTGGGCTCCGCTGCCGGGGGCGATGGCGAAGGCGAGCTGTGAGGTCTGGCAGTGGGAGCCCCCGGCGCCCGTGCCGGTCCCGGTCCCCGCGTCGGTGCCGCCGCCGGTGCTGCCGCCGGAGGGGGCCATGGTCCGGCCGCCGTCCGTGCCGGGGGAGCCGGAACCGGACCCGGTACCGGCACCGGTACTGCTGGTGGCGGTGCCGGCCGGGGTGTCGGTGGCGACCTTGTCGGAGCCACCGTTGGCGCCGCCGCAGGCGGTCAGGGTCAGGCCGGCGGCGAGGAGGGTGAGCGCGGCCAGGGAGGAGGTGCGCAGAGGCGACACGGCGATCCTTTCGTTGGGCGGGCCCGGCCCATCAGGGCCGGTGGGGCGGCCCGCGTTTCGTGGTTCCGTTCGACAGCTGGGACGATTGTCGGGTCCGGGACGCCAGGATTCGTAGAGATCCGTCGAGCATCGTGTCGAGCTTTGTCGAGGAGAGACTTCCATGACGGTGGGGCCCATCGCGGTGACCTGGCCGCGCGTACGCCGGGCGGTGCGGTGATGGAGGCCGTGGACCGCGCGTTCGCGGCGGCCCTGTACATCGAGGGCGACGCGGCGCTCGACACCGGCGCCTCACTGCTGGCCGCCGCGCCCGAAGCGGATGCCGAACTCGCCCTGCGCGGGCGGGAGTTCGTGCGGCGCGCCTGGGACCGGGGGTGGCAGCCCGCCGATGTCGTACGGATCGTACGGCGCGACCTGGACGAGCCGCAGGTACGCATCCTGGCCGGGCTGATCCGCGACGAGCTGTCCCGTTACGAGCGGCTGCCCGCGCGCTGGCAGGGGCAGCTCGACGAGCTGCCCCGCGAGGAGTGGCGGGCCGACCGCTTCTCGTACGCCACGGCGGTTCTGGAGCTGTACCGGGTGCTGCTCGCGCTGCCCGCGATCGAGCCGGCCGGGCCCGCGCCCGGCGCCTCGGTGCTCGGACCGCCGGTGCACGGCGAGCCGAAGACGCTGGCCCGCATCCGGGCGCTGCTGGCCAAGGCCGAGGCGACCGGGTTCCCCGAGGAGGCGGAGGCGCTCACCGCCAAGGCGCAGGAGCTGATGGCCCGGCACAGCGTGGACGACGCGCTGCTCGCGGAGCGCGGGGCGGGCGGGGAGGTGCCGGGGGCCTGCCGGATCGGGGTGGACGCGCCGTACGAGACGGCGAAGGCGATCCTGCTCGACGCGGTGGCCTCCGCCAACCACTGCCGGGCGGTGTGGAACTCCGAGCTGGGCTTCTCGACGGTCGTCGGGTTCGAGGGCGACCTGGAGGCGGTGGAGCTGCTCCACACCTCGCTCCTCGTGCAGGGCACGGCGGCGATGACGGCCGCGGAGGCGGCGCAGCGGGCGGGCGGGCGCAAGCGCACGAAGACGTTCCGGCAGTCGTTCCTGCTGGCGTACGCCGGGAGGCTCGGGGATCTGCTCGCGGCGACGGCGCGGGGGGTGGAGGCGGAGTTCGGAGGTGAGCTGCTTCCGGTGCTGGCCACGCGGGCGGTGGCGGTCGCGGGGCGGGCGGAGGAGATGTTTCCCCGGACGGTGTCGACGCGGGTGCGGGGGGTTTCGGACGAGTCGGGCTGGCGGGACGGCCGGGCGGCGGCGGACCGCGCCCACCGGGGTCGCATGCGCGGCCTGGAGGGCTAGGGGGGGTAGGCCGAGCCCCCTGGGGCTCCGCCCCAGACCCCGTTCGCGCCTTAAGGGCGCTCGTCCTCAAACGCCGGACGGGCTGAGGTGCCCGGTGCTGGCCCGCACCGGGCATTCAGGGGCGCGGGGAACTGCGCGAGAAGCGAGCACGGGCCGCAGCCGGAAACAGGGGGCCCGGGGCGCAGCCCCGGAAGCCCACCCACCCCACTTCCCCCCGGAGGGTTGCGGGAAGGGGCGGGGAGGGGCAAAGAACCCGGGGCCTGGGGCGGAGCCCCAGCGCACCTCGACCGGCCGCACCCCCAACCCGGAGCCACGCCGCAGGCGACCCGGTAGCCTCGGGATCATGAGTTGGGTTCGGGCGCTGAAGGAGACCGCCCGCTCGGGGCTGAAGGTCGAGCGGCGCCGGCTCGAACCCCTCGTCGCCCTGCGCGGCGCGGCCGGCCTCGCCATCGTCGTCGGCATCAGCCTCACCCTCTTCGGCCCCTCCGTCGCCGCCAGCTCGGCATTCGGCGCGTTCCAGGGCGCCATCGCCACGTACCAGCGCAGCTGGCGACCGCGCCCCGTGCTCGCCCTCGCCTCCGGCCTCTCGCTCGCGATCTCCACCTTCCTCGGCTACCTCGTCGGCACCCACTCCCCGTTCTTCCTGCTGCTGCTCGCCCTGTGGACGTTCATGGCGGGCCTGGCCTGGGCGGTCGGCCCGACCGTCGGGGTGATCGCCTCGTCGAACGTGGCGATCATGCTGGTCACCGTCACCCTCCCCAGCACCGTCGCCGAGGCCGCCGGGCACGCCGGGATGATCGCGGTCGGCGGGATCGTCCAGGCCGCCCTCGTCGTCCTGTTCCCCATCCGCCGCTGGGGCGCCCAGCGCGACGCGCTCGCCGACGCCCTGGCCGCGGTCGCCGACTACGCGCGCAGGCTGCGGCACGACCCGGTCGCCCCGTTCGACCCCGAGCCGCTCATGACCGCCCGGCTCGCCGCCGCCGTCACCCCGCGCGAGGCCCGCCGCCGTCCCGCCGAACTGCACGGCGCCCGAGGTGTCGCCGAGCGGATCAGGCCGGTGCTCGCCTCGCTCGCCGACCCCGCGCTCGGCGTGCCGGAGGAGGGCGAGGAACGCCACCGGGTAAGGGAGTTGCTCGCCGCCGCGGGCACCGTCCTGGACGCCGCCGCCCGGGCCGTCCGGCACGGCGAGGCACCCACCATTCCGCCACCGGCCCTGGCCGCCCTCGCCACCCCCGACACCGGCGCCATCCTCACCGGACCCGCCCGCCGCGCCGCCGGCCGGCTCACCACCCTGCTCGCGGACGTCGTCGAAACCGCCCAGGGCAGCGGCACCGGCCAGGGAGCGGAGCCCCTGCTCCGGCCGACCCTGCCCCGGCTGGTCCCGGGCGCCCTGCGCACCATGCGCGCCGAGCTGGGCCGCCGCCGCTCACCGGTGTTCCGGCATGCGGTACGGGTCTGCGCGGTGGCGACGGTGGGCTATCTGCTCGGCTACGTCCTGCCGTTCGGCCACGGCTACTGGGCCCCGATGGCCTCCGTCATGGTGATGCGCCCGGACTTCACGCTCACCTACGCCCGCGCGGTCGCCCGCTTCGGCGGCACCCTCGTCGGCGTCGCCCTCGCCACCGGCATCGTCCAGCTCACCCACCCCGACACCGGTCTGTCCGCCGCCATCGCGGTGGCCTGCGCGTTCCTCGCCTATCTGCTGATGCGTACCGGCTACGCGGTGCTGAGCGGCTGCGTCTCCGCGTACGTCGTCTTCCTGCTCGGCATGGGCGGCCTCCAGTGGACCCAGACCGTGCCCGACCGCGTGTTCCTCACGCTGATCGGCGGCGCGCTCGCGATGGTCTCGTACGCCGTCTACCCGGCCTGGGAGACCCCGCGTCTGCGCACCCGCCTCGCCGACTGGCTGGCCGCGAACGGCCGTTACGCCTCCGCCGTCGTCGCCCACTACGCCGACCCGGACCGCGGCACCGGCGAGCTGCGCCAGGCGCTGCTCGACACGCGCGAGGCCCGCATCGCCTGGCAGGAGGCGCTCGACAAGGCGACCCACGAGCCGGTGCGGCACCGGGGTCTCTCGCACCTCGCGGCGGACGAATCCGCCCACGCGCTCAGTCAGTTGGGGCGTACGGCCATGCTGATGGAGGCACACCTGCCGGACCGGGACGCGGTGCCGGTGCCGGCCGCCGCGAAACTCGCCGAGGCGCTGCGCGAGGCCACCGAGCAGGGCGCGAAGGCGGTCCGCGAGCGGCGCGTCCCGCGCTGGGAGGAGGTCGAGCAGGCCCTGGACGCCTGGGACGGCGAGGGCGTGCCCGACCGCGTGGTGCGACGGGGGGCCGGTCTGGTCCTGCACTGCCTCGATGATCTGACGGACGCTCTTACCGTCTCCAACTCGCCTAAGCCGTAGGAAAGTTGGGGTTCCCGACCGGCCCTCCGGCTGCCGTTACGGGGTCGGCAGGCCCGCCGTCGGGAGGCCGGCCGGGAGCGAGCCCGCCTGGCCCCGGGTGAACGAGTCCGTCCCGGCGCCCTCCCACGTGACCTCCAGCTTGTCGCCCTTGATCGTGGCCATGCCCTGGGTGCGCTCGGTGTTCCCGTCCGCGCACTTCAAGGTGAGCATGGTCATGCTGGAACTCTCGGCGACGGTGCCGGAGCACACGTGCGGGGAGAGCAGCGCCGCCTTCTTGTCCGCGACGGCCATGGTGACCTTCTTGCCGCCGGTCGTCGCGGTCCAACTGCCTTGCAGATCGGCGGCCTTGGCCGGGGTGCCGGCGGCGCCGGGCGCCGAGGACGCGCTGCCCGAGCCGTTGGACGACTTGGCGGCCGGCTCGTCGTCGCTCTTGCTACCGCTGCCGCAGCCGGTCAGGACCAGGGCGACCGAGAGCCCGGCCGCGGCGAATCCGGCGGTACGTATGTGCCTGTGCACGGTGTGACTTCCCCCTGTGAGCGCCGAGGCGCTGAACGGTGTTCAAGACCGCGACAAGCTACCAGCCGAAGCGGCCCGCCCCTGGGCGCGAAAGTCTGAACCAGCGGGCGCCGGAGCGCGTCTCTTCTTGTGTACGAGGAGTTCGAACGGGGACGGCCCGGCGCGGATGTCGTGGCGCGAGGGGGCCGGGGCGGCTGTAACCGCTCGGGCACCCCGCGTGCACGTGCATCTTCCCATGCAGGCGCACATGAACACAGCTATGATCCGGGGCAGTTGACCATTCACAGTTGCACGTCTGCACATCCCGGGAGCGACCTTGCACCACGCGTACAACGGCATGGCGGCAGCGGCGCTTCAGGGTGCCGCGTGGCAGAAGAGCCGGCACAGCAACTCGCAGGGGTCCTGCGTCGAATTCGCCAAACTGCCGGGCGGTGGGGTGGCGGTACGCAACTCACGCCATCCCGACGGGCCCGCCCTCGTCTACACCAGAGCGGAGATCGAGGCGATGCTGCTCGGGATCAAGGACGGCGAGTTCGACCATCTGATAGCCGACTGACGCCGGGTGGTGGTGACGGCCGGGAGGATGGTCCGCGCACGGCCCTCGACTGACAGGTGTCAGCAGCGGGGGTGCGGGGCCCCACAGGCGTCAGCGGCAGGCGAGAAGGGTCCCTGGGGGGGTCCCTGGGAGCTGGCTTCCCGTCCGTTCAGTCCGACTCAGTCCGACGGTTGCAGCCGGAACAGGGCCCAGACGACCTTGCCGCTGATCGCCCCGGACAGCGGGTGCCAGCCCCAGCTGTCGGCGAAGGATTCCACCAGGAACAGGCCGCGGCCCGACTCGGCGCCGAAGTCGTCACCGGCGCGCTCGACCGGGCTCTCGTCGCTGGGGTCGCGCACCGCGCACACCAGGCGGCTGGTCCAGCGCATCAGGTGCAGCCGTACCGGGACCTCGGTCTCGCGCGGGGTGTCGGCGGGCAGGGCGTGGCGCAGCGCGTTGGTGACGAGTTCCGACACGACCAGGGCGACGTCGTCGAAACGCTCGCCGAGACCCCACTGCGTGAGGGTCGAGCCGGTGAACTTCCTTGCTCCGCGCACCGCTTCGTAGCGCGCGGGCAGCGCACAGGACGCGGAACCCGCCACGGTCGAGGGGTCGATGGGCGGAAGCGCCTGCCTTAAGGGCTCGTAAGGCTCCAGCATGGTCGATCCATTCGTCCCCATGCGAGGCACTCCCGGGTTCGCGGCCGTGGCGGTACAGGACGCAAGCGACTAGACGCAGTTGAGCACGCAGGTGCGCGAGGACCATGGTTCCGAATGCTTCGGCCCGATGCAAGGGCAGATGCACGTGCACGCGACCGACCTGTCCACGACCGTGCCGTTTCTTGCTCATTTCTTCCTCAGAAGTTCCTCAGGCCGATTTCACTCCTTGACCATTTCCGTAATCACGCGGGTACGGGGTGAAGCGTTTTGATGGCAGACTGCCCACCACCATTGGATGGGGAGGACGGCGAAGTGACCGCAGGGGAGGCATGGGGATCCCCCCGGCCGAGCGCAGTCGAGGCCGGCGGAGGCTCGGTGGTCCGGCGCATTCTGCTGGGCTCTCAGCTGAGGCGCCTGCGCGAGTCGCGCGGCATAACCCGGGAAGCAGCCGGCTATTCGATCCGGGCGTCCGAGTCCAAGATCAGTCGTATGGAGTTGGGGCGGGTGAGCTTCAAGGCCAGGGATGTCGAGGACCTGCTCACGCTCTACGGCGTCGGCGACGAGGCGGAACGCATGTCGTTGCTGGGCCTCGCCAAGGAAGCCAACATCGCGGGCTGGTGGCACAGCTTCGGCGATGTGCTGCCGGGCTGGTTCCAGACGTACATCGGTCTGGAGGGCGCGGCCTCGCTCATCCGCATCTATGAAGTCCAGTTCGTGCACGGCCTGTTGCAGACCGAGGCGTACGCCCACGCGGTCGTCTCGCGGGGCATGCACGGTGCGCCGGCCGCCGAGATAGACAAGCGCGTCGCGCTGCGTCTCGAACGTCAGAAGGCCCTGGTGTCGGAGCGGGCCCCGCAGTTCCACGCGGTGCTCGACGAGGCCGCACTCCGTCGTCCCTACGGTGAACGTGACGTCATGCGGGGCCAGTTGAAGCATCTGATCGAGATGTCGGAGCAGCCCAACATCAACCTTCAGGTGATGCCGTTCAGCTTCGGCGGGCACGCGGGCGAGAGCGGCGCCTTCACGATGCTGCGGTTCCCCGAGTCCGATCTGTCGGACATCGTGTATCTCGAACAGCTCACCTCCGCACTGTATTTGGACAAGCCCGAAGAGGTCGCGCAGTACGAGCGGGCCATGGCCCGGCTGCAACAGGACAGTCCCGGCCCGGAAGAGAGCCGCGATCTTCTGCGCGGACTCCTTCAACTCAGCTGACTCATCAGTAGGATGACGTCACATCAGGCCAGTGACGCGGTTGACCGCGCGGAGCCGGCGGACACAGCAGTAGGGGATGGCATGTCCTTCTTCACCGACCTCGCCCACCAGTTCATAGACGGCCAGTGGCGCACCGGCAGCGGGTCGTGGGACATCATCGACTTCGATCCGTACAACGGGGAGAAGCTCGCCACCATCACCGTGGCCACCGTCGAGGAGGTCGACGAGGCCTATCGCGCCGCCGAGCGCGCCCAGCGGGAGTGGGCCGACACCAACCCGTACACCCGTCGGCTCGTCTTCGAGCGCGCCCTGCGGATCACCGAGGAGCGCGAGGCCGAGATCATCGAGGCCATCGTCAGCGAGCTGGGCGGCACCCGCCTCAAGGCCGTGTACGAGGTCCACCTCGCCAAGGAGTTCCTGCGCGAGGCGATCCAGCTGGCCCTGCGTCCCGAGGGGCGCATCCTGCCGTCCCCGGTCGACGGCAAGGAGAACCGGGTCTACCGGCTGCCGGTCGGTGTGATCGGCGTGATCAGCCCCTTCAACTTCCCCTTCCTCGTGACCATCAAGTCCATAGCCCCGGCACTTGCGTTGGGCAACGCGGTCGTCATCAAGCCGAACCAGAACGCGCCGGTGGTCGGCGGCGGGCTCATAGCGAAGATCTTCAAGGACGCGGGGCTGCCCGCGGGCCTGTTGAACGTCCTGGTCACCGACATCGCCGAGATCGGCGACGCGCTCATCGAGCACCCCGTTCCCAAGGTGATCTCCTTCGCGGGCTCGGACCGCACCGGGCGGCATGTCGCCTCGATCGCCGGCAGCCACTTCAAACGCGTCATCCTGGAGCTGAGTGGCAACAGCGCGCTTGTTGTCCTCGACGACGCCGACCTCGACTACGCCGTGGACGCGGCTGTTTTCAGCCGTTTCGTCTACCAGGGCCAGGTCTGCATGGCCGCCAACCGGATTCTGGTCGACCGGTCGGTGGAGGAGGCGTTCACGGGCAAGTTCCTCGCCAAGGTGGCCTCGCTCAGAACGGGCGACCCGGCCGACCCGGCCACCGACATCGGCCCCGTCATCAACAACTTCCAGGCGGAGGCGCTGACTTCGCTCGTCGAGCAGGCCCTCGCGGAGGGCGCCACCGCGCTCGTACGGGGCCGCACGCGCGGCAACCTGGTGGAGCCCACCGTCCTGACGGGCCTGCCCGCCGACTCTCCCGTACTGCGCCAGGAGATCTTCGGCCCGGTCGCCCTGCTCATCCCCTTCGACGGGGAGGAGGAGGCCGTACGCATCGCCAACGACAGCCCGTACGGGCTCAGCGGGGCCGTGCACACGGCGAACGTGGAGCGCGGGGTGCGGTTCGCCAAGCGGATCGAGACCGGGATGATGCACGTCAACGACTCGACGATCCAGGACGAGCCGCTGGTCGCCTTCGGGGGCGAGAAGTACTCGGGGCTCGGCCGCCTGAACGGGGACTCCACGGTCGAGGCGTTCACGACCCAGAAGTGGATCTCGGTCCAGCACGAGCGGAGCCCGTTCCCGTTCTGAGCGGGGTGCGGGGCGGGCTGCCGGCCGCCGCGCCGACGCCCGAAGTAGAGGACAGCATCTGACCTCTATGCCTCCTACCGTGTCTCTTGTCGGGTTGAACGGCAAGCGCGGAAGAAGGCGGTTGGATCATGGTCACTCACGTTCCCTCGGAGACGCACGGCGACGAGCGCGGCGCTCTCATCAACTTCGTGGAGGCCCAGCGCGGCGGGCTGCGCCGGGCGCTCATCGGGCTCACCGACGAGCAGGCGGCGAGCCGGCCGAGCGCCAGCGAGCTGTCCCTGTCCGGGCTGCTCAAGCACGTCGCCGAGTGCGAGCTGAACTGGCTGCGGATGGCGCAGCAGCGGCCCAACGAGAAGCAGCGGGACCAGTCCACCTGGCACGAGAGTTTTGTCCTCGTCGGGGACGAGACCGTCGAGGGCATGCTGGCCTTCTGGGCCGAAGTGGCCGCCGAGACCGAGGAGTTCATCCACAAGGTGCCCTCCCTCGACGACACGTTCCCGCTGCCCGATGCGCCGTGGTTCCCCAAGGAGGGCCGGGTCTCGATGCGCTGGCTGATGATGCACCTCGTCGAGGAGATCGCCCGGCACGCCGGGCACGCGGACATCATCCGCGAGTCGCTCGACGGGAAGACGGCGTTCGAGCTGGTGGCGCTCGCAAACGCCTGACGCTTCGCGCGCGGGGGCGGGGTCATAGTCTTGCGGTCATGTCAGCCATCCGCCTCCTCGTCCTCGGCGCGGTACGTCAGCACGGCCGGGCGCACGGCTACCAGGTGCGCAACGACCTGGAGTACTGGGGCGCCCACGAGTGGTCCAACGCCAAGCCGGGTTCGATCTATCACGCGCTCAAGCAGATGGCCAAGCAGGGCGTGCTCCTCGCGCACGAGGTGGCGCCCAGCACGGCGGGCGGGCCGCCGCGCACGGAGTACGAGCTGACGGAGGCGGGACGGGCGGAGTACTTCCGCCTGCTGCGCGAGGCGCTCGCCTCCTACGACCAGAAGATGGACGTGCTCTCGGCGGCGATCGGCTTCATGGTCGACCTGCCGCGAGCGGAGGCGCTCGCGCTGCTGCGCGACCGGCTGGAGAAGCTGGCGGCGTGGCGCGGCTCGGTGACGGAGTATTACGTGCCGGAAGGCGGCCCGGCCCAGCTGGGCCACATCGGCGAGATCATGAACATGTGGGTGCACTCTGCGGATGCGGAGGCGGGGTGGACGCGGGGGCTGATCGCCCGGATCGAGGGCGGGGCGTACGTCTTCGCCGACGAGGGCGACCCGTTCGTGGGCGTCCTCCCCTGACCTCGTGGCGCCCCGGGGCCCGCCAGCCCCGGGGCGGAGGGGGTCAGTGGTGGAAGGCCGTGGCCTCGGATTCGTCGCGGCCCAGGGGAGCGGACTGGCGGCGGAGCTCGGGCAGCAGGCGGCTCAGGTCCTCCAGGAGCAGGGCCGCCAGGTCGGAGGAGAAGCCGTTGCGGCACACCACCCTCAGCACCGACAGATCCTCCCGGTTCGCCGGGAAGGTATAGGCCGGAACCAGCCATCCCCGCTCCCGCAGACGCCGCGAGACGTCGAACACGTCGTACTGGCGCACATCCGGCGCCGTGGTGAAGGCGAACACCGGCAACTCGTCGCCACGGGTGAGGAGTTGGAAGTCCCCGAGCGCGTCGATCCGCTCCGCGAGCCCGCGCGCGACGTCCCGCGTGGTCTGCTGCACCGCCCGGTACCCCTCCCGGCCGAGCCGCAGGAACGTGTAGTACTGGGCCACCACCTGCGCCCCGGGCCGCGAGAAGTTCAGCGCGAACGTGGGCATGTCGCCGCCGAGGTAGTTCACCCGGAAGACCAGCTCCTCGGGGAGCTCCTCCGCCGAGCGCCACAGCGCCCAGCCGACCCCGGGGTAGACGAGGCCGTACTTGTGGCCCGACGTGTTGATGGAGGACACCCGCGGCAGCCGGAAGTCCCACACCAGGTCCTCGTCGAGGAAGGGCGCGACCATCGCCCCGGACGCCCCGTCGACGTGGACGGGGACGTCCAGACCCGTACGCTCCTGCAAATCGTCGAGCGCCGAGCAGAGCGCGGCGATCGGCTCGTACGACCCGTCGAAGGTCGAGCCGAGGATCCCGACGACGCCGATCGTGTTCTCGTCGCAGAGGGCCGCGGCGGCCTCCGGGTCGAGGTGGAAGCGGTCGCCCTCCATGGGCACCTGCCGCGCCTCGACCTCCCAGAAGGTGCAGAACTTCTCCCAGCACACCTGCACGTTCACACCCATGACCAGGTTCGGGCGGGCATCGCGCGAGGGATAGCGGTCCGCGTTGCGGTTCATCCAGCGCCGCTTGAGCGCCATCCCGGCCAGCATGCACGCCTCGCTCGACCCGGTCGTGGAACAGCCGACCACGGCACCGGGGTCCGGGGCGTGCCACAGGTCGGCGAGCATCGCCACGCACCGCCGCTCCAGCTCGGCGGTGCGCGGGTACTCGTCCTTGTCGATCATGTTCTTGTCCCGGCACTCCGCCATGAGCACCCCGGCCTGCGGTTCCATCCAGGTGGTGACGAAGGTCGCCAGGTTGAGCCGGGAGTTCCCGTCGAGCATCAGCTCGTCATGGACCACCTGGTACGCGGTCGCGGGGGCCAGCGGCCGGTCGGGCAGCCGGTGCCGGGGCGGCGCGGAGGTCATCGAGCCGACCGGGTCGGCCTCGCCGAAGAACGGGTTCAGGGCGAGCCTCCCGTACTCCTTCTCGTCGGTACGGTCCTTGTCGCTGCCGCCGCGGTGCAGTGCCATGAAGGATCAACCGCCTTTCCGGGAAGGGGAGTTGGAGGGGGCGACCTCAGTTGCGGGCCAGGATCACGGCGGTCCCGTACGCGCACACCTCGGTGCCCACGTCGGCCGCCTCCGTCACGTCGAACCGCATCATCAGGACCGCGTTGGCGCCCCGCGCCTTCGCCTGCGCCACCAGCCGTTCCATCGCCTGGTTCCGGGTCTCGACCAGCGTCTTGGTCAGGCCCTTCAGCTCGCCGCCGATCATCGACTTGAGGCCGGCGCCGATCTGGCTGCCCAGGTGGCGGGAGCGTACGGTCAGGCCGAACACCTCTCCGATGACCTGTTGCACGGTGTAACCCGGCACGTCGTTCGTGGTGACGACGAGTACGTCCGACTGCGGGCCCTGTCCGCCGCCGTATTCCTCGATGCCCATCCGGTTCCCCTTCGGTAGCGCCTGTCCGTCCTTCCAGCCTGCCCCTGGAACCTCGCTTTCGCGCGTTACGTTGATAACTTTGGCTGCCGACGGCAGACAGCCCGACCCACACCCACACCCAGGAGCCCGGTACCCGTGACTTCCCTCGCCCTCGGACCGAGCTGGCTGGACCCCGACTATCTGTTGCAGACCTTCGGCCTGGTCGGCCTGCTGATCATCGTGTTCGCCGAGTCCGGCCTGCTCATCGGCTTCTTCCTGCCGGGCGACTCGCTCCTGTTCACCACCGGCCTGCTGGTCACCACCGGCAAGCTGGACACCCCGCTGTGGCTGGTGTGCGTCCTGGTGGTGTTCGCCGCGGTCCTCGGTGACCAGGTGGGCTATCTGTTCGGCAAGAAGGTCGGCCCCTCGCTGTTCAGCCGGCCCGACTCGAAGCTCTTCAAGCAGGAGAACGTCGAGAAGGCCCACGAGTTCTTCGAGAAGTACGGGCCCAAGTCGCTGGTCCTGGCCCGCTTCGTGCCGATCGTGCGGACGTTCACGCCGATCATCGCGGGCGTCAGCGGCATGAACTACCGCTCGTTCGTCACCTTCAACGTCATCGGCGGCACCCTGTGGGGCGCGGGCGTCACGCTGCTCGGCGCGGCCCTCGGCAACGTCGAGTTCGTGCACAAGAACATCGAGCTGATCCTGGTCGCGATCGTGCTGGTCTCGGTCGTCCCGATCGCCATCGAGTTCCTGCGGGCCCGCTCCAAGGCGAAGAAGAACCCGCCGGCGGCCGAGGGCCCGGGCGGCCCCGGTGAGGCCCCGCAGCGCGGCGGCCGCCACGCCAAGCGCTGAGCGCTGAGCGCTCAGCGGCGGGTAAGCGGCTGGGCTGGGCCGGCGCCTATGGCCGCAGCCCGGTGGGGGCCGGCCGCGCCCCGCGCGGCGGAGCCGGGCCCCCTTCGGGGCCGGCTCAGAAGCCGCGGGTCCGCTTCGCGGCCGCGCGGCCCGCGCCCGGGGCCCGCAGGAAGAGCCGGGCGATCTCGTTTCCGAGGTTCACGCCGATCGCGATGGCCAGGGCCAGCGCCGCCGCCTTGGCCAGCGAGGTGACACCCTGGTTGAGATGGTTCTGGGCGATCGCCAGGACACCGAAGTAGGTGGCGCTACCGGGCAGCAGCGGGCCGATCGCGGCGGTCACGTACAGCAGCGCCGAGGTGTTCCAGTACCGCGAGAGCAGCTGGCCGAACAGGCCGACCAGGCCGGCCGCGACGGCCGTCGCCATGATCGGGGAGCCCTTCGCGGTGACGGCGATCGAGGCGTACACCACCCAGGCGACCCCGCCGTTGGCGGCCACGATCAGCACGGTGGAGCGGTCCTGCTGGAGCAGGACCGCGAAGGTCAGACAGAGCAGGATCGACGCGAGGGTCTGCAGGATCGGCCGGTCGATGGGCTGGAAGGTGCCCTCCGGGTTGAGCTGGGCGTGGAACTGGAGTCCGCCGTACAGGACGGTCAGGACGCCGACGACGATCGCGACGAAGAAGTACCCGACTTCGAGCAGCCGGGCCGCGGCGGTGACGTAGAAGCCGGTCAGACCGTCCTGGACGGCCGCCACCAGGGCCCGTCCGGGGATCAGGGCGAACAGGCCACCGGTGATGACCGCGGGCGCGCTGAGCTTCCACTGGAGCAGACTGAGGGCCACGCCCATCGCGGCGGGCGGCATCGCGGCCACGGCGAACTGGTAGAACTCCGGCAGCCCGCGCGACGCGCACAGCCAGGCGAGACGGTCGCCGAGCACCGCGCCGACCGCCGCCACCAGGAACACCGTGATGCCGCCGCCGAGCAGCACGGAGGCCGCGCCGGCGAGCAGCCCGCAGGCGGTGGTGAGGGCCCAGCCCGGGTAGGGGTGGCGGTTACGGCGGATCTCCGCGAGGCGCCGGTAGGCCTCTTCGAGAGAGACCTCGTGGTCCTCGCTGGTCATGTCCGTGACGAGCCGGTGCACGGCCGCCAGACGGGTGTAGTCGGTGCCGCGGCGGCGCACGGTGCGGTTGGCCGTCACCGGGTCGTCCACGAGCGAGGGCTGGTGGGTGATGGCCAGCATGGTGAAGGTGACCGTCGGCTCGCAGCGGTCCAGGCCGTAGCTGCGGCAGATCGCGAACATCGCGGCCTCGACGTCCTCGGCGCCCTCGCCGCCCGCGAGCAGCAGCTCGCCGATACGCAGCACCAGGTCGAGGACGCGGGGCACCGCGGGGCCCGTGTCGTCGTGCTTCTGGATCGGCTCGGCGACCGGCCGGTCGCCGACCGGCATGCGCAGCATGGTGCGCATCCGGTCCTGCCAGGGCGCGTCCTTGGACAGCCGCACGAGCGGCATCGACCCGGTGGTCGCCATCGGGTTCGGCTCGCGCGCGGTGTAGCCGCTGGGGGTGGTGAACGCGGAGGCCGGCTGGTCGGCGGGCTGCTCGACGACCGGAGTGGCGAGCCCGGCGGGCAGCGCGAACTCGGAGGTCGGCGACTCCTCCTCGGGCACCTGCGGCTGGTCCACACCCTCGGGGGGCGCGAAGGCGCTGCGGGCCTCGTCGGACTGCGGCTTGCGGTCCTCGATCACATCGTGCTGCTCGGACCCCACTGGTCCCTCGCCTCCCTCCGGCCGCTTGCGTGCGCCTGCCCAGTATGTGGGCCGTCATGAACTCATACGACTGCGGGCGGCCCACCCCGGAGGTGAGCCGCCCGCAGTCGTTACGGAAGTACGCGCGTCAGTGCGCGCCACCCTGCGCCTCAAGGCGCTTGTAGGAGGCCTCGACCTCGGCCTCGGCCTCGACGCGGCCGACCCAGTCGGCGCCCTCGACGGACTTGCCGGGCTCCAGGTCCTTGTAGACCTCGAAGAAGTGCTGGATCTCCAGGCGGTCGAACTCGGAGACGTGGTGGATGTCGCGCAGGTGCTCGACACGCGGGTCGGACGCCGGGACGCACAGCAGCTTGTCGTCGCCGCCGGCCTCGTCGGTCATCCGGAACATGCCGATGGCGCGGCACTTGATGACGCAGCCCGGGAAGGTCGGCTCGTCGAGCAGGACCAGGGCGTCCAGCGGGTCGCCGTCCTCGCCGAGGGTGTTCTCGACGAAGCCGTAGTCGGCCGGGTAGCTGGTCGAGGTGAAGAGTCGACGGTCCAGGCGGATCCGGCCGGTCTCGTGGTCGACCTCGTACTTGTTCCGCGATCCCTTCGGGATCTCGATGGTGACGTCGAACTCCACGGGTGGCTCTCCTCCATGATCAGCACATGCATCGGACGGGGCTGCGTCGCCGCCGAGTTCCCGGCCGGACGCAGTTCTGGTGATTAAGTGTCCCTCACGCAGGTGTGTGATCGCGAAAGGGGCTGGTCCTCGGTGCCGGGACCCAAGACATGGCAGCTCACGGCAGGTGCGGCGGCGGTCGGCCTGGCACTTTCGGCCGGGGCCGTGGCCCTGGCCGGACCGTGGGACTCAGGCCAGCGTACGGCCGAGCGCGACCGGGCCGCATCGCGGGAGGCCAGGGGTGGCGCACATCACCAGCGCCCCACGGATCCGGACGCTCCGGCTCCGGCTCCGAGCGCGCCCAGCGTCCTCGCGGCCCTCGGTGTCCCCGGCGGCGCCCCCGTCGCGGCCGCGCTGCCCGCCGCCCTCGCCCCGCTGCTCGGCGACCCGGCGCTCGGGGCCCGGCCGGCGGCCTCGGTGATCGACACGATCACCGGCCAGGAGCTGTACGCGTCGCGCGCGGACGCGGCCATGACACCGGCCTCCACCGTCAAGATCGCCACGGCGACCGCGGTCCTCACCGCGCTCCCGGCCGACCACCGCTTCGCCACCACCGTGGTGGCCCCCGTGGAGGGGAGCGCGCTCACGCTCGTCGGGGGCGGCGATCCCACCCTGGACACGGCCCGCCTGACCGCGCTCGCCGACGGCACCGCCCGCGCGCTGCGGGCCCGCTCCCTCGACCACGTCCAACTCGCCTACGACGCCTCGCTGTTCAGCGGTACCCCGGTGCATCCGATCGGGCCCAACGAGAACCTGGCGCCGGTCGTCGCCCTCATGACGGACGAGGGGCGCACCTCGGACGCCGGAGCCGCCGACGGCGGGCCCGCCGGGCGCACCGCCGACCCGGCCGGCGACACCGCCCGGGCCTTCGCCCGGCTGCTGCGGGACCGGGGAGTGCGGGTGGACGGCCCGGTGGCGGGCGCCAGGCCCGCCGGCGCCAAGGAGCTGGCGAGCACGCTGTCCGCGCCGCTGCCCGATGTCGTCGAGCGGATGCTGACCAACAGCGACAACGACATCGCCGAGGCACTGAACCGCCAGACGGCGATCGCCACCGGCAGGCCCGCGAGCTTCGACGGGGGCGCCGAGGCGGTGGCCGCCCAGCTCGGCAAGCTCCAACTCCCTTTGAACGGAAGCGTGTTCACGGACGGCAGCGGACTCAACCGGGCCGACAAGGTCACCGCGGGACTGCTCACGAGACTGCTCGCGAAGGCCGCCGACCCGACCCGCCCCGAACTGCGCCCGGTCCTCACCGGCCTGCCGGTCGCCGGGTTCACCGGCACCCTCAGCGCCCGCTACGGCTCCGCCTCCGCCGCGACCGGCCTGGTCAGGGCGAAGACCGGCACGCTGGGCGGCGCCGGGGTCAACACCCTGGCCGGCACGGTCGTGGACGCGAGCGGCCACCTCCTGGCGTTCGCCTTCCTCTCGGCCGGGCCGCCCGGCGCCGACCCGGCCCCCGCACAGCGGGCGCTCGACCGGCTCGCCACCCGGCTCACCGCGCACTGAGGGACGCCGACCGGGTTCCCTCACGGTGTCGACAACGTACGGTTGACGCATGACTGGCATCGGCGGTGCAGGTACCTCTGGGATGGTCGACTGGAACCTCGCGGTCGCGACCGCGACCCGACTGGTGCGGCCGGGCCCCGACGTGAGCCGCGACGAGGCACGTGAGATCGTCGCCGAGCTCCGTCGGCACGCCAAGGCCGCCGAGGAACACGTACGGGCGTTCACCCGGATGATCCCGGAGGGCGTAGAGCCCGAGGACACCCCGGTCCTGGTCGTCGACCGGGCCGGCTGGGTGAAGGCCAACGTGGCCGGCTTCCGCGAGGTGCTGCGGCCACTGCTCGACAAGATGCAGGAGCGCCGGGGGAGCAGCCCCGGCGGGGCCGTGCTCGGCGCGGTCGGCGGCAAGGTCACCGGCGTCGAGCTGGGCGCGCTGCTCAGCTTCCTGTCCTCGCGGGTCCTCGGGCAGTACGAGACGTTCGCGCCGCCCACCCGGGACCTGCCCGCGGCGCCCGGCGGCGGCGGGCGGCTGCTCCTCGTGGCGCCCAACATCGTCCACGTGGAGCGCGAACTCGACGTGGCCCCGCACGACTTCAGGCTCTGGGTGTGCCTCCACGAGGAGACCCACCGCACCCAGTTCACGGCCGTGCCCTGGCTGCGCGACCACCTGGAGAGCGAGATCCAGTCGTTCCTCGACCAGACCGAGGTCGACCCGATGACCGTCCTCGAGCGGCTGCGCGAGGCCGCCCAGACGTTCGCGGGCGGCCGCCCCGAGGGCGAGGAGGACGAGGGCCGCTCCCTCGTCGAGCTGGTGCAGACCCCGGCCCAGCGCGAGATCCTCGGCCGGCTCACCGCCGTGATGTCCCTCCTGGAGGGGCACGCCGACTACGTCATGGACGGGGTCGGCCCGCAGGTCGTGCCCTCGGTGGGGGAGATCCGCGAGAAGTTCCAGCAGCGCAGGGCCAAGGGGGCCTCCCGGCTCGACATGGCGCTGCGCAAGCTCCTCGGCCTCGACGCCAAGCTCCGCCAGTACCGCGACGGCGAGCGGTTCGTGCGGGCCGTGGTGGAGGAGGTGGGCATGGACGGCTTCAACCGGGTGTGGACCTCGCCGAACACGCTTCCGACGAAGTCCGAGATCGCCAAGCCGGCCGACTGGGTCGCCCGGGTCCACCGCCGCGCCGAGTCCTGACCCGAAAGCCGCCGGTGGGCGGGTGTCAACGCGGGAATCACCCATCCGAGGGACCGTGGGGCATGGGTAGGCGTGCAATGCTCGGGTAACGGCTCTGTTCTGTCACCATCTACGCACTCTGTGTGACTGAACAGCCCCGGTTGTTACCCCGCTCCTCCGATTCCCCCGCTTCCTCTCCGCGCCGAGGCACCCCCCAACTTCACCGAAGGGCACCGGACATGGGTCCCCATCCTGCGGTCGCAGCGATACGCCTGGCGGTTCGCCGCGTACTCCACGACGTACTGAACGAACACTCCCGCGACCACGAGGCCGTCGCCACCGCCGTGACCGCGGGGGCCCCCGCCGGTCCCGGGACCGGCGGCCGCAGCACCGCGCCCGAGCCCCTGGTGCTCGTGGCCTGCTCGGGCGGCGCCGACTCCATGGCGCTCGCCTCCGCCCTCGCCTTCGAATCCCGCAAGCTCTCGCTGCGCGCCGGCGGCATCACCGTCGACCACGGCCTCCAGCACGGCTCCGACCTGCGCGCCGCCGAGGTCGTCTCCCGCATGACCGGCCTGGGCCTGGACCCCGCCGAGGCCGTCGCCGTGCGGGTGGGCCGCGAGGGAGGGCCCGAGGCCGCCGCCCGGGACGCCCGCTACGCCGCCCTGGACGCCGCCGCCGAGCGCCACGGCGCCGCCGCGATCCTGCTCGGCCACACCCGCGACGACCAGGCCGAGACCGTGCTCCTCGGGCTCGCCCGCGGTTCCGGCACGCGCTCCCTTTCCGGCATGGCCGCCGTCTCGGGGGCGGCGGGCCGCTACCGGCGCCCCTTCCTGGAGATCGACCGCCAGACCGCCCGCAAGGCCTGCATGGTGCAGTCCCTGCCGGTCTGGGACGACCCGCACAACGCCGACCCCGCCTACACCCGCTCCCGGCTGCGCCAGGAGGGCCTGCCCGCCCTGGAGAAGGCGCTCGGCAAGGGCGTCGTCGAGGCCCTCGCCCGCACCGCCCAGCTCTCCCGCGACGACGCCGACGCCCTGGACGCCTGGGCCCTCCAGGCGGAGGCGACCGTACGGGACGACGCCGGGCTCCTGGAGTGCGCGAAGCTCTACGCGCTGCCGCCCGCCGTGCGCCGCCGCATCGTGCGCCGGGAGGTCATCGAGGCGGGGGCGCCCGCCGGTTCGCTCTTCGCCCGCCATGTGGAGGAGGTCGACAAGCTGATCACCAGCTGGCGCGGCCAGCGGGCCATCAATCTCCCGGGCCGCGTCGTCGCCCGTCGGCAGGGTGGCAGACTGGTCATTCGGCAGAGCTGAGCTCACGCACGTAACTCGGCTCCCGCACGGACCAACCGAACCCCCCAAGAAAGCGGCCCGGGTGAACGAGAAGGACATGGGCACCGACCTCCAGTCGGTGCTCATCACCAAGGAAGAGATCGACGCGAAGCTGGCGGAGCTGGCCGGGAAGATCGACGCGGAGTACGCGGGCAAGGACCTGCTCATCGTCGGCGTTCTCAAGGGCGCCGTCATGGTCATGGCGGATCTGGCCCGCGCGCTGTCCACCCCGGTCACCATGGACTGGATGGCCGTCTCCTCGTACGGTGCGGGCACCCAGTCCTCCGGCGTCGTGCGGATCCTCAAGGACCTGGACACCGACATCAAGGGCAAGCACGTCCTGATCGTCGAGGACATCATCGACTCGGGCCTGACCCTGTCGTGGCTTCTTTCCAACCTCGGATCGCGCGAGCCCGCCTCCCTCGAGGTCTGCACGCTGCTCCGTAAGCCGGATGCCGCAAAGGTCGCGATCGACGTGAAGTGGATCGGTTTCGACATTCCGAATGAATTCGTCGTGGGCTACGGCCTCGACTACGCCGAGAAGTACCGCAATCTCCCCTTTGTCGGCACGCTCGCGCCGCACGTCTACGGCGGCTGACGCAACCCGGGCCGTTCGGGGAACCACAGGCCGCCTCCCGCCGTTGGAGCAGGGGAAGGTCCCTTTGTCAGCCGTACCGTGCGACCACGGGTGACAATGCTGGGGTACCGTCCGAAGAACAGTCTTTACACACAGTCTTAGTCACACTCACAGCAGCATTTACCTACGGGCAGGAGGGACGGGGCGTTCTCGCTCCGTATGGATGGACGTGAAGCGATACTTCCGTGGGCCGGTCATGTGGATCGTGCTGGCCGTCCTCGCCGTGGTCGTGTTGATGCAGGTCGTCGGCTCGTCGGGCGGCTACAAGACGGTCGACACATCCGATGTCGTTCAGGCGATCAACAACAAGCAGGTCGAACAGGCCAAGATCACCACTGGTGACAGTCAGGTCATCAAGATCGACCTGAAGGACGGCCAGAAGGTCAAGGGCAGCAGCAAGGTTCAGGCCAACTACATCGGTGACGCCCAGGCGACCGACATGGCCAACCAGCTGCAGACCGGAGTGAAGGGCGGTGACATCCCGAAGGGATACACCGTCTCGCCCGACAAGCAGAACCCGTTCCTCGGGATCCTGCTGTCGCTGCTCCCCTTCGTCCTCATCGTCGTGGTCTTCCTGTTCCTGATGAACCAGATGCAGGGCGGCGGCTCCCGAGTCATGAACTTCGGGAAGTCCAAGGCCAAGCTCATCACCAAGGACACCCCGAAGACGACCTTCGCCGATGTGGCGGGGTCCGACGAGGCCGTCGAGGAACTGCACGAGATCAAGGAGTTCCTCCAGGAGCCGGCGAAGTTCCAGGCCGTCGGCGCCAAGATCCCCAAGGGTGTGCTGCTGTACGGCCCGCCCGGTACGGGCAAGACGCTGCTCGCCCGCGCCGTCGCGGGTGAGGCCGGCGTTCCCTTCTACTCGATCTCCGGTTCCGACTTCGTCGAGATGTTCGTCGGTGTCGGCGCCTCGCGCGTGCGTGACCTCTTCGAGCAGGCCAAGGCGAACGCCCCGGCGATCGTCTTCGTCGACGAGATCGACGCCGTCGGCCGACACCGCGGTGCGGGCCTCGGCGGCGGTCACGACGAGCGCGAGCAGACGCTCAACCAGCTGCTCGTCGAGATGGACGGCTTCGACGTGAAGGGCGGCGTCATCCTGATCGCCGCCACCAACCGGCCCGACATCCTCGACCCGGCGCTGCTGCGCCCCGGCCGCTTCGACCGCCAGATCGCGGTCGACCGTCCGGACATGCAGGGCCGTCTGGAGATCCTCAAGGTCCACCAGAAGGGCAAGCCGGTCGCCCCGGACGTCGACCTCTCGGCCGTCGCCCGCCGCACCCCCGGCTTCACCGGCGCCGACCTGGCGAACGTGCTGAACGAAGCGGCGCTCCTGACGGCGCGCAGCGACAAGAAGCTGATCGACAACCACGCCCTCGACGAGGCGATCGACCGCGTCGTGGCGGGTCCGCAGAAGCGGACGCGGATCATGTCCGAGAAGGAAAAGAAGATCACCGCGTACCACGAGGGCGGTCACGCCCTGGTCGCCGCGGCTTCTCCCAACTCGGACCCGGTCCACAAGATCACCATCCTGTCGCGCGGCCGGGCCCTGGGTTACACCATGGTCCTGCCGGACGAGGACAAGTACTCGACCACGCGCAACGAAATGCTCGACCAGCTGGCGTACATGCTGGGCGGGCGCGCGGCCGAGGAGCTCGTCTTCCACGACCCGACGACGGGCGCGGCCAACGACATCGAGAAGGCCACGTCCACCGCTCGCGCGATGGTCACGCAGTACGGCATGACCGAGCGTCTTGGCGCGATCAAGTTCGGCGGTGACAACACCGAGCCGTTCCTGGGCCGCGAGATGGGGCACCAGCGCGACTACTCGGAAGAGGTCGCGGCGCTCGTCGACGAAGAGGTCAAGAAGCTCATCGAGACGGCGCACAACGAGGCCTGGGAGATCCTGGTCGAGAACCGCGACATCCTCGACAACCTGGTCCTCCAGCTCCTCGAGAAGGAGACGCTGGGCAAGGAGCAGATCGCCGAGGTCTTCTCCGGCATCGTCAAGCGCCCGGCCCGCCCGGCCTGGACCGGCTCCTCGCGGCGTACGCCGTCGACGAGGCCGCCGGTGCTCTCGCCCAAGGAGCTGGCGCTCACCAACGGCGCCACCACCAGCACCAACGGCTCCACGCCCCTGGAGACGCCCACGGAGGCCATCCCGGCCCCCGAGGACCGTCCCGAGAGCTGAGCACCGGGGCCGCACCGGCCCCGGAATGCATGCCGCGCCCCCCAGGTTCTAGCCTGTGGGGGCGCGGGTGTTTTCCGGCCACGCGCATGGATTGCCAGTCGAGGAACGAGGCACAGATGACCGACCCGGTGACGCTGGACGGCGAGGCCAAGATCGGCGAGTTCGACGAGAAGCGGGCCGAGAACGCGGTGCGCGAGCTCCTCATAGCCGTCGGCGAGGACCCGGACCGCGAGGGCCTCCAGGAGACGCCGGCGCGGGTGGCCCGGGCCTACCGGGAGATCCTGGCGGGTCTGCGGCAGACGCCCGAGGAGGTCCTGACGACGACGTTCGACCTGGGCCACGACGAGATGGTCCTGGTGAAGGACATCGAGATCGTCTCCCTCTGTGAGCACCATCTGCTGCCGTTCCACGGGGTGGCCCACGTCGGCTACATCCCCGCCGAGTCCGGCAAGATCACCGGCCTGTCCAAGCTGGCCCGCCTGGTGGACGTGTTCGCCCGCAGGCCCCAGGTGCAGGAACGCCTCACGACCCAGGTGGCGGACTCGCTGATGCGCATCCTCGACGCGCGCGGCGCCATCGTGGTGATCGAGGCCGAGCACATGTGCATGTCGGTACGCGGCATACGCAAGCCCGGTGCGAAGACGACGACGTCGGCGGTCCGCGGCCAGCTCCGCCACCCGGCGACGCGCAGCGAGGCGATGAGCCTGATCCTGGCCCGCTGAGCCCGAGCGCGGCCCGCTGGACTCCGTACCGCCGAACTCCCGGCGGGATGGGGCCCCTTGACGGCGAACGGCCCCGCTCCTCTGCTTCGGCAGGGGGGCGGGGCCGTTCGGCGTCGCGGCGGGGGTGACGGCGCCTCAGGTGACCGGGGCCGTGTTGTCGTCCTCGTCGTCGGGCAGCTTGCAGACGCGCTCCAGGAACAGCGCGGCGGCCACCACCGCGATGCCGGCGAGCACCGAGAAGCCGGCGTAGATCGCCTGGTCGCGGCGGGCCGGGACGTCGAGGTAGCTGAGCAGGTAGACGCCCGTGCCGCCGTACATCCCGCAGACCAGGGCCGCGACCAGGGCGCTGGCCTGGCCGAAGACCACCGCGCGGGCCGCCATCAGGGGCTCCACGCCCTTGGCGCCCGGGCGGCGCTCGCGCTGGGCCCGCAGCCGGGCGCGGATGGAAAGGCCGGTCGCGAGCAGGACGACCGCGATCACTCCGAGCACGATGGGCGCCGCGAGCGGCACGCTGGGCAGGGTGGAGACCGAGTCCCACAGCCGGGCGCCCGCCCAGGAGAGCACTCCGGCGATGGCGAAAAGACCGGCCAGCACGCCCAGGCGCAGTTGCTTCACGGAGTAGGGCCCTTCGCGTCTCGAGTGATCGACCTTAAGAAGCGTAACGACTACTCGGGCAGGCGGAGTTCCAGATCGGCGCGCGGCTGTACGCCGGTGCGGCCCACGCCGCTCAGCAGGTCCGCGATCGCGCCGTGGCCGGGCAGCTGGGCCTCGGGGTCCACGTCGAGCCACGGGGCGAGCACGAAGGCGCGCTCGTGGGCGCGGGGGTGGGGCAGGGTGAGGACCGGGTCGTCGGAGACGACGTCGGCGTAGGCGACGATGTCGACGTCGATGGTGCGCGGGCCCCAGCGCTCGTCGCGGACGCGGTCGAAGGCCTCTTCGATGGCGTGGCCGCGCTCCAGGAGCGAGGCCGGGGGCAGGGTGGTCTTCACGACGACGACCGCGTTGAAGTACGAGGGCTGGGAGCCGGGGTCGACGCCCCAGGGCTCGGTCTCGTACACCGGCGAGACGGCTTTGACGCGCAGGCCCGGGGTGTCCTCCAGGGCGTCGATGGCGCCCTGGAGCGTCTCCAGGCGGTTGCCCAGGTTCGACCCGAGGGCGATGATCGCGCGGCGCGGGTTGGAGAGCGTCACGTCCGCCGCGTCGACCTGCTCGACCACGGAGGCGGGCACCGGCTGTACGGTCGGGTCGCTCTGCGCGGCCCCCTGCGAGAACACGCTCATACTCGGCTCCGGGTGATGGTGATGGTCACGTCGTCGAACGGGACGGTGATCGGCGCGTCGGGCTTGTGGACGACCACCTCCACCTCCTGGACCCCTTCGTGCTTGAGGCACTGCTGGGCGATCCGCTCGGCGAGCGTCTCGATCAGGTCGACGGGCTCGCCCTGGACGACGTCCACGACCTCCTCGGCCACCACGCCGTAGTGCACGGTCTTCGCCAGGTCGTCGTCGGCCGCCGCGAGGCGGGTGTCGAGGCCGAGCACCAGGTCCACGATGAAGGTCTGGCCCTCTTCGCGTTCCCGGGGGAAGACGCCATGGTGCCCACGGGCCTTGAGGCCGCGCAGCGCGACACGATCCACGCGAATCACTCCTGCTGTCGTTGGTCAGACGGGCATGCGGCCGCGTGCGGGCGGCATGGTGCCCACAATCGAATCTACCTGCGGGCACTGACACTGCTCGCCCACGGGGGCTATGGACAGATCAGGACAGGCCTGGTAGCCGCCCCTACCCGATGACTCCGGCTTCAACCCTCCGAGACTCCGGCTTCAGCCTTCCGAAGTCCCCAATCGTGCCCGGATTCAGTCCTCTTCCGACTCTTCGTCGCCCGATTCGGCCAGTACCGGCGAGCCGTGGTGGGACCAGAGGCGCCAGCCCTCGGATGTGCGGCGGAACACATTGGTGGCGACCACGAGCTGGCCGACGAGCGGGCCCAGCTCGCCGCTCTCCTCGGCGGGGCCGCCGCTGAGGATGTTCTCGGTGCAGGTGACGAGCGCGGTGTCGCCGAGGATGACGACCTTCACATCGGTCAGGAAGAACTGGATGTACTCCGTGTTCGCCATGATCAGGGCGTACGAGCGCAGCACCTCGCCGCGTCCCGAGAGCACCGGCCAGCCCGGGTGGACGCAGGAGATCCCGGTGTCGCCGGCCTCGGTGGCGTCCAGCCAGAGGGCGGACAGCTCGTCGAAGTCGCCCCGCTCCAGGGTCTCGTAGAACGCGGTGTTGGCGCGCTCGACCGCCTCGCTCTCGGTGCGCGCGCTCACCGGGCTCCCTCTACGGCGTGCGCCACGCGGACGGCGTCGGCGGTGGCCCGCACCTCGTGGACGCGGACCGCCCAGGCGCCCTCGTGGGCGGCGATGGCGGAGACGGCGGCGGTGGCCGCGTCGCGCTCGCGGGCGGGCGGCGGGGCGCCCTCGTGGCCGGCCAGGACGCGGCCGAGGAAGCGCTTGCGGGAGGCGGCGACCAGGACCGGGCGGCCGAGCGCGCGCAGCTCGGCGAGGTGGGCGACGAGCGCGAGATCGTGGTCGGCCTGCTTGGCGAAGCCGAGGCCCGGGTCGATGACGAGCCGCTCGGGGGCGATGCCGCCCTCGATGACGGCCTCCGTGCGGGCGCGGAGCTCGGCGACGACCTCGGCGACCACGTCGGCGTAGACGGCGCGGTTGTTCATGTCCTGGCTGAAGCCGCGCCAGTGCATGACCACGAAGGGGGCGCCGGTGGCGGCGACGGCGGGGATCATCGCGGGGTCGGCGAGACCGCCGCTGACGTCGTTGACCAGGACCGCGCCCGCCGCGATCGCCTGCTCGGCGACGCGGGCGCGCATGGTGTCGACGGAGACGGTGACGCCCTCGGCGGCCAGGCCCCGTACGACGGGGATGACGCGGCGCAGCTCCTCGTCCTCGTCCACACGGGAGGCGCCGGGGCGGGTGGACTCGCCGCCGACGTCGACGAGGTCGGCGCCCTCGGTGACGAGGTCGAGGCCGTGCTTGACGGCGGTGGAGGTGTCGAACCACCTGCCGCCGTCGGAGAAGGAGTCGGGCGTCACGTTGACCACGCCCATGACCGCGCAGCGGTCCCATTCGGGCAGGCCTTCGACGGACCCCCGCGCGTTCCACGTACTCATACGTCAAGCCTAGGCGTCAGCCGGGCGTTCCAGGACCACGCTCGGGGGTGGCGAAAAGGCGCTGGAGGAGATCGTGCAGGGCGACGCGGTCGGCGTCGGGGAGCCCGTCGAGGGCGGTGTGGGTGGCGAGCATGCCGGTGCGGACGGTCTCCACGGTGCGCATGCCGTCGTCCGTCAGGACGACGTTCTTGACGCGGCGGTCGGTGGGGCTGGGCTCACGGCGCACCAGGGCGCGGGCTTCGAGGCGGTCGATGATCCCGGTCACGTTGGACGCGTCGCAGTGCAGCGTGGTGGCGAGCGAGCGCATGGAGGCGGGGCCCCGGCGCAGCACGGTCAGGGTCTTGGCCTGGCTGGAGGTGAGGCCCTCGTCGGCGGCGGCCGAGGTGAAGTCGCCGTAGAAGCCGGCCAGGGAGTCCCAGATGGCGTCCATGAGCGCGGCGTTGCTGACGGCGGTCGGGCGGCTGGTTCCAGGCATGCCGTCCACTGTACCCGTGGTTCGAGCGAAACTTGACTACCTCAACCTTTGATGTTTACCTTCATTAAGTTGCTTGAGGTAATCAAGCTTCCATGTGCTCAAGTACCTACTCCTGCCGTACGGAAGAAAAAGTGACCACTAACCAACGCCCCAGCGGCGGTACCGGGCTCGTCCTGGTCCTCGGCCTTGCCGCCATGGTCGTCTCGATGATGCAGACCCTGGTCGTGCCGATCCTCGGGATCATCCAGAACGACCTCGGCACCACCACCTCGGGCGTCAGCTGGGTCACCACCGCGACCCTGCTCTCGGCGGCCGTCTTCACCCCGCTGCTCGGCCGCTTCGGCGACATGCACGGCAAGAAGCCGACGCTGATCGGGGTGCTCGTGGTCATGGTCGTGGGCTCCGTGCTCGCCGCCACCACCAGCTCGCTCGTCCTGCTGATCATCGGCCGGGTGCTCCAGGGCGCGGCCACCGCGATCTTCCCGCTGGCGCTGTCCGTGCTGCGCGAGGAGATACCGGCGCAGAAGCTGCACGGCGCGATGGCGCTGGTCAGCGGCACCCTCGCGTTCGGCAGCGGCCTCGCGCTCGTCGGCGCCGGGCTGCTCACGCAGGGCTCGCACCCCGACTACCACCGGGTCCTCTGGCTCGCCGTGATCCTCGCGGTCCTCGCCCTCGTCGCGGTCATCGCCGTCGTGCCGGCCTCCCGCAACAAGACGGGCGGACGCACCGACTGGCTCGGCGCGGCCACCCTGGCCGCCTTCCTCGTCCTGCTTCTGCTGCCCATCTCGCAGGGCCACGAGTGGGGCTGGTCCTCCGCCCGTACGGTCGGCCTCTTCGTCGGCGCGGTCGTGATGGCCGGGGTGTGGGTCCTGGTCGAGCGCAAGGTCGCGGCGCCCATGGTCGACATGCGGATGTTCGCGCACCGGCCGGTGCTCTTCACCAACCTGGCCGGGCTGCTCCTCGGCTTCGCGATGTTCTCCCAGTTCATCGGCGTCTCGTACCTGGTGCAGATGCCGGACCGCCTCACCGGCTACGGGTTCTCCGCCTCGGTGCTGCGGGCCTCCGTCGAGTACCTGCTGCCGACCACGCTCGTCTCGCTGGTCGCCGCGCCGCTGGGCGGGCAGCTCGTCGGGCGGATAGGAGCGCGCTTCACGCTCGCGGCGGGCGCGGCCTTCGGTGTGCTCGGCTTCGCCTGGCTGACCGGGGCGCACGACTCGACGGCGTCCGTGATCCTCGCGGGCATGCTGATCGGAGCGGCCATCAGCTTCGGGTACGCGGCGATGCCGGCGCTCATCGTGGCGAGCGTCCCGCACCACCAGACGGGCATCGCGAACGGGATCAACTCCATCTCGCGGTCGGTCGGCTCCGCGATCGCCAGTGCGGTGATCACGTCGCTGCTCGCCTCGAAGGTGCTCTCCGGCCTGCCGGCCGGGGTGCCTCCGCTGCCGGCGGAGAGCCAGTTCACGCTCAGCTTCGCGCTGGCCGGGGTCGCGTTCGTGCTCGTGGTGGGCGTGGCCCTGGTGGGCCTCTCCTCCGACGGCCTCCGCGCCCGCCGGGTCACGGCGTCCTCGGAAGCCCCGGACCCGGAGCTGCAGAACGCCTGACGCCTGGGCGGGGCCGCGGCGGGCTGAGACGCCCGGTGCGGCCCCGCACCGGTCCTGCCAGGAGCGCCCCGAGCTTTCCGCAGCGCTCCCGGCGGGCTCCCCGCGAGGGGGTAAACGCGGAACCCCGGCCCAGGCCCCCGCAGGGGGACCCGGAACCGGGGTTCGAGGGGGTGGTGGCGGCTACGCCGCCGTCGCGCCCTGCTTGCCCGGAGGGACGTGCGCGCAGGCGCCGCGGTCCCGTCGGACCGCCCGGGTGAGGCGGGCCAGGGGGGCGGGGAGACCCAGGTTCACGAAGCCCTCCGCCTGCATCACGGCGAAGCCGATGCGAGGGAGGTCCGCGTGGGCCCGGTAGACCATGAAGCGCGGCTCCCACCGAGGCTGGAACTTCGCGTTGAACTTGTACAGCGACTCGATCTGGAACCAGCGGGAGAGGAAGACCAGCAGCCCCCGCCACAGCCGCAGCACCGGCCCCGCGCCGATCTTCTCGCCCCGCGCGAGCGCCGAGCGGAACATCGCGAAGTTCAGCGATACCTGGCGTACGCCGATCTTCTCGCAGGCCTGGAGGGAGGCCACGATCAGCAGCTCGTTCATGCCGGGGTCGGCCGCGCGGTCGCGGCGCATCATCTCCAGCGACATTCCGTCCTTGCCCCAGGGGACGAAGTGAAGGATGGCCTTCAGGTCGCCGTAGGGGGAGGGGACGGCGCCCTCGTCGTCGGCCTTGTGGGCCGTGGCGATCACGCAGTCCCCGTCGTTCGGGTCGCCGATGCGGCCGAGCGCCATCGAGAAGCCGCGCTCGGTGTCCGTGCCGCGCCAGTCCTCGGCGGCCCGGCGGACGCGCTCGAGCTCACCGTCGGAGAGGTCACGAACGCGCCGTACGCGGGTTTCGTAGCCATTGCGCTCGATGCGCTTGACCATCTGGCGTACGTTCCGCATGGCGCGTCCGGCGAGGGAGAAATCCGCGACGTCCACCACCGCCTCGTCACCCAGCTCCAGCGCGTCGAGCCCGGTCTCGCGGGTCCAGACCTCGCCGCCGGTCTCCGAGCAGCCGACGACCGCCGGGGTCCAGGAGTGCGCCTTGGCCTCGTCCATGAAGCGCTCGATGGCGCCGGGCCAGGCCTCGACGTCGCCGATCGGGTCGCCCGAGGCGAGCATCACGCCGGAGACCACGCGGTAGGTGACGGCCGCCTTGCCGCTGGGCGAGAAGACGACGGCCTTGTCGCGGCGGAGGGCGAAGTGGCCGAGCGAGTCGCGGGCGCCGTGCTTGGCGAGCAGTTCGCGCAGCTTGTGCTCGTCGTCCTGGGTGAGCCGGGCCGCCGGGTGCTCGGGGCGGAACGCCAGGTAGATCGTGGTGATCGCGGTGAGCAGGCCGAGCGCGCCGAGCGAGTAGCCGACCGTCCAGCTGGTCTTGCCCTGGTACTCGACCGGCCCCTCGACGCCGAACAGGCCGAACATCACGTGCTGGATGCGGTCCACGATGCTCGGGTTGCCGACCGTGCGGTTGGGGTGGACGCTCACGATCACCAGGCCGAGGCCCAGCGATCCCGCTCCCATCAGGAAGAAGTTGGCGACGGCCTTCCAGCGGCTGCGCGGGTCGGGCAGAGCCGTGAACTCGCTCCGGTGGCGGACGAGCAGGGTGAGAAGTACCAATGAGATCAGCACCCCGACGACGGAGTGCCGGTACCAGAACTGGGCCACCGCCCCGATCGGCAGCAGCACCACGGCGGCCCGCCAGGCTCGTCGCTTGCGGCGCTTCAGGCCGTGCGCGAGGAGCAGCAGCAGGATGCCGGCACACAGTGCCACGGCCGCCGCGAAGGGGCCGAAGGTGCCCGGCAGCACCTCGCTGACGGTGTGGAACCGACTGTGCCGGACGCGATCGAAGACTCCGGCCGCGACGTCCAGGAGGCCCACGATCGTGCAGGCCGTACCGACCAGCTTGGGAACCGACTCGGGGCGCGGCCCGCGGAGGACCTTTCGTACACGAGTCGGAACCGATCCGTTTTTGTCCCCATCTATCCTGACAGACATCGCTTCCCGTGACTCCGCGAGAGATTCAGTTGGCCGGGGGACGGCGTCCGCACCGTCCAGCCGGACAATTTGCGTCCTCTAGGACGGGACTTGTGGGGGGCGGGTTCCCTCGGTCTCAGGAAAATCTCAGTCAGAAAGTTTCATCGACTCATGGGTCTCACGAGCAACAAGGTCCTGGCACTCGCCGTGTTCCTGGCGGTGGTGCTGTTCGCGGTCACCATCTGGTTGTGGCCGCGCCTGGCGCGTCGCAGCTGGAAGGCCGTGACGGGCCGGATCGGGCTGCTGCTCGCGACCCAGCTGGCGATCTTCGCCTCGGTCGGTCTGGCCGCCAACAACTCGTTCCTGTTCTACGGGTCCTGGGCGGACCTGTTCGGGCAGGAGCAGGACATGGGCAAGGTCGTCGACCACTCGGCCGGCGGCCGGAACATCCAGGTCGTCGCCAAGCAGAAGCCCGACACCCCCGGCGCGGGCAAGCCGCAGCTGGGCGGCGAGATACAGAAGATCGTCCTGGCCGGCGAGCAGTCGAAGATCACCAGCCCGGCCTATGTGTACCTGCCCCCCGAGTACTTCCAGAAGGCGTACGAGAACAAGACGTTCCCCGCCTCGGTCGTCCTGACCGGATACCCCGGCACGGCCGAGAACCTGCTCAAGGGCCTCAGGTACCCGAAGACGGCCTGGGCCCAGGCCAAGCAGAAGAAGATGCAGCCGATGATCCTGATCATGATGCGCCCGACGGTGGCGGGCCAGCGGGACACCGAGTGCGTGAACATACCGGGCGGCCCGCAGACCGAGACGTTCTTCGCGAAGGACGTGCCGGACGCGATCTCGGCGAACTACCGGGTCGGCAAGAAGCCGCAGAACTGGGGCTTCATCGGCAACTCGACCGGCGGCTACTGCGCCCTGAAGATCGGCATGCAGCATCCCGAGCGGTTCGCGGCGAGCGCGGGCCTCTCGGCGTACTACGAGGCGGCCGACGACCCGACGACCGGTGACCTCTTCCACGGCAACAAGCACGAGAAGAACCGCGCCAACCTGCTGTGGAGCCTGGACCACCTGCCGGCCGGCAAGTCGTCCTTCCTGGTCACCAGCTCCCTTTCGGGCGAGGAGAACTACAAGCCGACCCAGGCCTTCATCAAGAAGGTGAAGGCGCCGGGCCGCGTCTCCTCGATCACGCTGGACAGCGGCGGCCACAACTTCAACACCTGGCGCCGCGAGATCCCGCCGACCCTGGAGTGGATCAGCGGGCGGCTCAGCGCGAGCTGACCGACTCCACCGACTCGACCCGCACCTCGGTGCGGGGCACCGCCTGCGCGTCCGCGTCGATGGAGCGGCGCAGCGCCTCGTGCAGGCGGGCCGGGGTGAGCACACCGAGGAAGCGGCCCCGCTCCTCGCGGTCGATGACGGCGATCCAGCCCGCGTCGTGCTGGAGCATCGTGGCGAAGGCCTGCTTGAGCGATGCGCCGACCGGCAGCCAGGCCTCCATGCGCCGGGCGTGCTCGCGGACGGTGCCCTTGCCGAGCCGGGCCTGCTCGCCGGAGATCCAGCCGTGCAGGTTGTCCTCGCCGTCCAGGACGACCGCCCAGCGCGCGATGTCGGCCGGCAGCGGGTCGTCGAGGTGGACCACGGGCGGCTGGTCGAGGTCGCTCTCCTCGATCGGGGTCACCGAAAGGCGCTTGAGGCCGCGGTCGGCGCCCACGAAGTCCGCGACGTAGTCGGTGGCGGGGGCGCCGAGCACGGCGGCGGGGGCGTCGAACTGCTCGATGGCGCCCTGCCCGTAGACCGCGATGCGGTCGCCGAGGCGGACCGCCTCCTCGATGTCGTGGGTGACGAACAGGACCGTCTTGCGCACCTGCGACTGGAGCCTCAGGAACTCGTTCTGGAGCCGCTCGCGCACCACCGGGTCGACCGCGCCGAACGGCTCGTCCATCAGAAGCACGGGCGGGTCGGCCGCCAGCGCCCTTGCCACGCCCACCCGTTGGCGCTGGCCGCCGGAGAGCTGCTCCGGGTAGCGCGAGCCGTACGTCTTCGGGTCGAGCCCGACCAGGTCGAGCAGCTCGGCCGCGCGCTCCCGGGCGACGGACTTCTTCACGCCGAGCAGATGCGGGACGGTCGCGGTGTTCTCCAGGACCGTCTTGTGCGGGAAGAGCCCGACCTGCTGGATCACGTAGCCGATGCGGCGCCGCAGTTGAACGGGGTCGACGGTCGATATGTCCTCGCCGTCCAGGAATATCCGTCCGCTGGTCGGCTCGATGAGCCGGTTGACCATTTTCATCGTGGTGGTCTTGCCGCACCCCGACGGGCCGACCAGGGTGACCAGTTCACCCTCGGCCACCTCGAAGGACAGGTCGTCCACGGCGGTGGTGCCGTCGGCGTACCGCTTGGTGACGTGCTCGAACCGGATCATGGTTCCCCATTGTGAAGGCTGGCGGGCGCGCTTGTGTGAAGCCCATGTTGCTGTACTGCAAAGGCGCAGGTCGATTGTCAGTGGTCGGGGATAGGGTTTTGGCACGTACGTTCGGGGCACCGACGAGGTGTCAGGGGGAGGTGGGGGAGTGGCGGGGAACTGCCTGGCGGCGAACGACTGGATCTGCTGGGAATACGTCAGCTCCCGGAGCCAGGAGCTCACCGACGCGACGGTCCAGCACATCTGGATCACCGCGGTCTCGGTGCTGATAGGCCTGCTCATCGCCTTCCCGCTCGCGCTGCTCGCGCGCGGGCGCAAGGGCGTCGCGGCCACCGTCCTCGGCTTCACGACCGTGCTCTACACCGTGCCCTCGCTCGCGATGTTCGCGCTGCTGCTCCCGGTGCTCGGCCTCTCGGCCGGCCTGGTGATCACGGGCCTGGTCCTCTACTCCCTGACGATCCTGGTGCGCAACATCCTGGCCGGGCTCGAATCGGTGCCCGCCGACGCGCTGGAGGCGGCCCGCGGCATGGGGTACGGCCGCGTGCGGCTCCTGTTCGAGGTCGAGCTGCCGCTCGCGCTGCCGGCCCTGATGGCCGGGCTCAGGATCGCCACGGTGGCCACGGTCGCGCTGACCACGATCGGCTCGCTCGTCGACCACGGCGGCCTGGGCAACCTGATCGAGCAGGGCCTGCCCACCTTCTTCAAGGCGCAGATCCTCACCGCGTCCGTCCTGTGCGTGGTGCTCGCGATCGCCGCCGATCTGCTGCTCCTCGGCGTCCAGTGGCTGCTCACGCCGTGGACCCGCATCCGTACGGCGAAGGCGGTCTGAGCGATGGGGGTTTTCCCGCAGGCCTGGACATGGCTGACCACCGGTGCCAACTGGTCGGGGGACGACGGCGCCTGGCACCGCCTCGGCGAGCACGTGTACGTGAGCGCGCTGGCGCTCGTGGTCTCCTGCCTGGTGGCCCTGCCGCTCGCGCTGTGGCTCGGCCACATCGGCAAGGGCGGCGCGCTCGCGGTCAACATCTCCAACGTCGGCCGCGCGATCCCCGTCTTCGCGGTGCTCGCCCTGTTCATGGTGACCCCGCTGCGCAACGCGGGCTATCTGCCCACCGTGATCGCCCTGGTGCTCTTCGCGGTCCCGCCGCTGCTGACCAACGCCTATGTCGGGATGCGCGAGGTGGACCCGGCGGCGGTGGAGGCGGCCCGCGGCATGGGCATGTCGGGCCGCCAGCTCTTCCTCCAGGTGGAACTGCCGCTCGCCTACCCGCTGATCATGACCGGCCTGCGCTCGGCGGCGGTGCAGATCATCGCCACGGCGACGATCGCCGCGATGGCGGGTCTGGGCGGGCTCGGACGCATAGTCACGGAGGGGTTCGCGGTGTACAACACCCCCCAGGTGGTGGCGGGTGCCCTGCTCGTGGCGGCGCTCGCCCTGCTCGTGGAGGGCGCTCTGGTGACGGTCGACCGCCTCTTCAGCCCGCTGCGCAAGCGTCAGTGAGCCCGTGTCCGGCCCGTATCCGACCCTCCGCTTCCAGCCGCCCCGCCTCGGCGGCCCCGGCTGCCCCCACACCGTGACCCCGCAACTCCCTTGATTTCGTGACATCTCCTGGACGGTGAAACCCTCATGAGCAAGATCCTGCGCACGACCGGTGCGGTGCTCGGCACGCTGGCCCTGGCCGGCACGCTCGCCGCGTGCGGCGGCGACAGCCTGGAAAAGAGCAAGGACAAGAGCAGTTCGAGCGCTTCGGGCGGCTCCAGCAGTACGGGCGGCGGGAAGAAGGGCTCGCTGGTGATCGGCGCGGCCGGCTTCACCGAGTCCGCGGTGCTCGCGGAGCTGTACTCGCAGGTCCTGGCCGACGCCGGGTACTCGACCTCGGTCACCACCGTGAAGAACCGCGAACTGTACGAACCCGCCCTGGAGAAGGGCGAGATCGACGTCGTACCGGAATACGCGGCCACCCTCACCGAATTCCTCAATGCCAAGGTGAACGGCGCCAACGCGAAGCCCCTCGCCTCCAGCGATGTGACGGCCACCGTGGCCGAACTGTCCAAGCTCGCGGGCCCGCGCGGACTGAAGGTTCTGCCGGCCGGCGAGGCGGTGGACCAGAACGCGTTCGCGGTGACCAAGGAATTCGCCACCAAGAACAACCTCAAGACCCTTTCCGACCTGGGCACTTCGAAGGCCAAGGTGAAGATCGCCGCCGGTGACGAGTGCAAGGTCCGGCCATTCTGCGAGCCGGGTCTCACCTCCAAGTACGGCATCGACGTCACCGGCATCGACCCCAAGGGCGTCGGCACCCCGCAGGCGAAGCAGGCCGTCAAGGACGGGGTGGACCAGCTGGTGCTGACCACCACCACCGACGCGACGCTGGACACCTACGGCCTCGTCCTGCTCGAGGACGACAAGAAGCTGCAGAACGCGGACAACGTCCTGCCGGTCGTCAATGCGAAGGAAGCGGGCGGCCAGGAGATAGCCGATGCGCTCGGCAAGCTGACCAAGGCGCTCACGACCACCGATCTCGTGGATCTCAACCGCAAGGTCGACGCCGAGCGCGCGAAGCCGGCCGATGTCGCCAAGGCGTATCTCCAGTCCAAGGGACTGATCAAGAAGTAGCGGAATTTGGCGATCGGAGTAACTACAGGGGAACAGATTGACGGGTGGGGGTCCATGTGAGGGCTACACACGGTAAATTTCAGGCCATGCCACGTGGACGCCACCGTCATTCCCCTCCGCTGCACCGGCTCCTTCAGCCGTCGGCCGTCGCCGGCGTCTCCGTTCTGTGCGCCGGTGGCGCCTGGCTCTTCGACCAGCCAACGGCGCTGCGGGCGCTGGCCGCGGCCGCCGCGGCGGCCTGCGTCACCGGCTCGGTGCTCATGCGCGCCTGGGACCGGGCGGCGGGCCGCCGGGTCGCGGAGCTGACCCGCTCGCGCGCCGCCGACCAGTGGCGGACCGAGGAGCGGATCGCCGAGCTGGAGACGGAGTTGGAGGAGTCGCGCGAGCTGCGCGGCCGCCTCGACGCCAAGCTGCGCACCAAGCGCATGGAGCTGGCCGGGCTGCGCGGCGAGCACGCGGCCCTGCTGCGGCGCTACGCCAACGCCGAGACCGAGCGGGCCAGTGCCCTGGAGGGCCGGCGTCAGCTCGCGCTTGAGTCCGGCGGCCCCAAGGCGCTCACGGCGTCCGGCAGTACGCCGACGCCGGCCTCCTATCTCGCGGCCGCCCGCGCCCTGGAGTCCCTCTCGCTCAGTGCCGAACGCCAGGCGAAGGCGCGCGCCGAGGCCGAGGCGTCGCGCACGCGCGCGGCCCGGGAGGCGGAGGAGCCGCAGGGGAAGCCCGCGGCGGCCCTCGGCAGCGGGGAGCACACCCGCCCGTCGGCCGCCCTCACCGCCAAGCCCCGCCAGGCCGAACTGCCCGCGGCCCCCGCGCCGGTGGCCTCCGCCGTGGTCCCCTACCTCGCGCGCCGCGCGGTGCGTCCCGAGGGCAGCTTCGACTTCTTCGGCACGGGCGGCGCGGAGCCGGCCGAGCCCGGGGAGGACCACGGGGCGAACCACGGGGCGAACCACGAGACGGACCACAAGGCGGCCGCGATCGAGGCCGTCCAGGACGAGGACCTCGCGGACGTGGTGGGCGAGGAGGTCCTCGCGAACCGGGTGCAGCAGGGCCCCGACAAGGTCGTCGGCGAGGTCATCGACCTGACCGCCCACGACGAGACGGAACAGCTGGACCTGGCGGAGCTGCGGACCGCGATCTCGTAGAGCGCGGAAAATGGTCTGCGGCCGGTACCGAGGCCGCTGCATCGTGGCGAGTGTCGGTACCTGCCGCAGAATCCGGACGCACGGGACAGTCGGCGTCCGGCAGGCCGCTCCCCCCGAAGCGGCCACGGGACCATTGTGATCGCGGCCCCGAGGTCTTTCCAGGGGGCACAGGTGCAGATAATGGCCGTGCGGTCCGCTTCGCGCCCCACGGCCGCCCCCACCGACCGCCCCCGCCACGGAAGGCGCTCCCCTTGCATCCCGCCGCCGCCGACCGCGCCGCCCTGCGGACACTGCTGCGCGAACGGCGTGCCGCCGTCAGTCCCACCTCGGCGGGCTTCCCGCCCCGGCGCCCCGGCCCCGGGCGGCGCGCCGCCGGGCTCAGCCAGGAGCAGCTGGACGTACTCCTGGAGCGCACGCCGGGCACGTACAACAGATTCGAGAACGGTCAACTCCCGCATCCCTCGGCCGAGTTGCTGACGGCCGTGGCCACCCTTCTGCGGTTCGACGAGCAGGAGTGGGCGTTCTTGTGGCGGCTCACCCGGCGCGAGGCGCCGCCGAACCCGCTGCACCGCGACTCCGGCCTGACCGTGCCCGTCGAGTGGCAGCGGGCCGTCGACGGCATCAGTGGTGCGATCGCGTACATCAATGACGCCGAGTGGAACCTGCTGGCGCACAACAAGGAGTTCGCCGAGCTCTTCCCGCGCGGCGAGCCCCCGGCCAACCCGATGCGCTGGATGCTCCTGGACCCCGAGGCGCGCGAGGTGGTCCTCGCCGACTGGGCGGGATCCTGGGCGCCGGTGGTGATGCCGCAGCTGCGGCACGCCGTGGAACTGCGTCCGGGGAACGCGGCGCTGGCCCGCCTGGAGGCCGACGTGCGCCGGGACCCGGTGGCCGGGCCGCTGTACGAGGCGGCGGCCGCGGCGCCCATCGCCTACCCGGACGGCTCGGAGCGGCCCCTCAACCACGCGCTGTACGGCCCGGGTCGGGTGACCACGTCCGTCGCCGAGCCGGTGACGTCGCCGGGGGCGCGGGTGATGCTGCTGCTCTACACCCGGGGCGGCTCACCGGCGGGCCGCACGTCCAACCGGGCCTGAACGGAACCTACTTGTCGATGTCACCGACGACGAAGAACAGCGACCCCAGGATCGCCACCATGTCGGCGACCAGCGTCCCCGGCAGCAGGACGGCGAGCGCCTGGATGTTGTTGTACGAGGCCGAGCGCAGCTTCAGCCGGTACGGGGTCTTCTCGCCCTTGCTGACCAGGTAGTAGCCGTTGACGCCGAGCGGGTTCTCGGTCCAGGCGTACGTGTGGCCCTCGGGCGCCTTGAGGACCTTGGGCAGCCGCTGGTTGATCGGGCCGGGCGCGAGGTCCGCCATCCTGTCGAGGCAGGCGTCGGCGAGGTCGAGCGCGTTGTGGGTCTGCTCCAGGAGGCACTCGAAGCGGGCCAGGCAGTCGCCCTCGGCGCGGGTGACGACCTTCAGGGTGTCCTGGAGCTCGCCGTACGCGAGGTACGGCTCGTCGCGGCGCAGGTCGAAGTCGACGCCGGAGGCACGGGCGATGGGGCCGCTCACGCCGTAGGCGTGCACGGCCTCGGCGGACAGCACGCCGACGTTCCTGGTGCGGGCGCGGAAGATCTCGTTGCCGAGGACGAGGCGGTCGTACACGTCCATGCGCGAGCGCACCGAGGCGATGGCGTGCCGGACCCGGCCGAGCCAGCCGAGCGGCAGGTCCTCCTTGAGGCCGCCGACCCGGTTGAACATGTAGTGCATGCGGCCGCCGGAGACCTCCTCCATCACGGCCTGGAGTTCCTCGCGCTCGCGGAAGGCGTGGAAGACGGGGGTGATGCCGCCGAGCTCCAGCGGATACGAGCCGAGGAACATGAGGTGGTTCAGGACGCGGTTGAGCTCGGCGAGCAGGGTGCGGGTCCACACGGCGCGCTCGGGGACCTCCATGCCGAGCATCCGCTCCACGGCCATGACGACGCCGAGCTCGTTGGAGAACGCGGAGAGCCAGTCGTGGCGGTTGGCCAGCATCACGATCTGGCGGTAGTCGCGGGCCTCGAAGAGCTTCTCCGCGCCGCGGTGCATGTAGCCGATGACCGGCTCGGCCTGTTGAATGCGTTCGCCGTCGAGCACGAGCTTGAGGCGTAGCACTCCGTGGGTGGAGGGGTGCTGGGGGCCGATGTTGAGCACCATGTCGGTGCTCTCCGCCCCGCCCCCGATCCCGACCGTCGTCTCCGTCATGCGGGCCAGTATCCCCCGGGGGCCCCGACCCCCCTGCCACCCGGGCCCCGGCGGGGACGACGGGCGCGCAGATCCCCGTGCCCCTAAGGCGCTGGGGGTCGGGGCTGGAGGAGCCAGAGGAAGTCGCCGAGGGCGCCCCGGGCGGTGAGCTCGGCCGCCGCCCCCGCCGCCGCCAGCGCGCGTACGTACGCCGCCGGGTCCGAGGACGCCAGGGCCAAGGGGGGCCGGGCCCCGCAGACGCCGAGGCGGGACAGGGCCTCGCGCTGGGGGAGCAGCTCCGCGCCCGGCAGCGCGCACGCGTCGAGGGCGACATGCGCGGTGATGTCGCAGGAGCCGTCCGGCACCGGCACCACCTCGCGCCCGCCCCGGAATCCGGCCAGCGTTCCGAAGGGCGGCCGGGCCCCCCGCTCGTGCGCGTAGTCCACGGCCACCGCCAGCCCCGCCGAGAGCGAGGCGACCGCGGCCGCCCACGCCTCGTCGCGCGGCCACCCGATCTCGGCCCGAGTGCCCGGCTCGCTCAGCGGCCACCAGCGCGCGAGCCATCCCGCGTCCGCGCCCGCCACCGGCGCGCCCAGGGTCTCGGTGCCGTCGGGCCCGACGAGGACGAGCCGGGGGACCCCCGCCGCGTCGGCCTCGGCGACCTCCACCGGCACGTTGTCGAGCCACTCGTTCGCGAAGAGCAGCCCCCGGATCCCCCGCGGCACCGAATCCCGCCAGACGATCCGCTCGTCGAGCCCGGCGGGACGGGCCGCGCGCTCGACGGCGTACGGCCGGACCGGGAAGTCCGGGGGCAGCGCGGCGAGCACCCCGGTGAGCAGCTCCCCGCGCCCGGCGCCGACGTCCACGAGGTCGAAGGGCCCGGGGCCGAGCCCGGCCGCGACCTCTGTCAGGAGGCGGGCGACCGCCCCCGCGAAGAGCGGCGAGGCATGTACCGACGTGCGGAAATGGCCGGCGGGCCCCTCGGGCCGCAGATAGAACCCGCCGTCCCCGTACAGCGCGCGCTCGGTGGCCGCCCGCCACCCGACGGGCGCGCCCCGCTCGGCCGGATCCACCGGTTCCGGCCCGTTCTCGTCGCCGGAGTGCTGACACGTCTCATCCGTCACGCGTCCAAGTCTCCACCTTGCGGAGTACGCCGCCGGGATCAGGATCGCCCCGGCGGTTGACCCCTGCACCTGTCCGCTTTCCCTACGCTGGGTTACGTGCAGCGCCTCTACGACTTCATCCGCAGGAACCCGACCGGGGTCGACGCCTTCTGGGCCTTCGTCCTGTTCGGGTTCTCCTGCCTGCAGATCCTGTCGGCGGCGCACGACCCGAAGCAGCCGGCCTGGAGCCTCCAGGTCCTGGTCTCGCTCGGGATGGGCGTGGCCGTGGCGCTGCGCCGCCGGATGCCCGAGCGGATGCTGCTCCTCGTCATCGCCGTGGGCCTGGCGCAGCTGGCGCTGAACGTCCAGCCGCAGGTCCAGGACTTCGCGATGCTGGTCCTCGTCTACACCGTGGCCTCCGCGGGTGAGCGCTGGGCCTCGCGGGTCGCGTTGATCGGCGGGCTGTTCGCGGCTCCGCTCGCCCATGTGCGCTGGATGGCGACGGGGGTGGGGAGCAGCGGGCAGGAGAAGGTCTTCTTCGTCATCATCATGACGGTCCCGTTCGTGCTCGCCTGGGTGCTCGGCGACTCGATGCGCACCCGCAAGGCGTACTTCGCGCAGCTGGAGGAGCGGGCCTCGCGCCTGGAGCGGGAGCGCGAGGCGCAGGCCAAGGTGGCGGTCGCCGCCGAGCGGGCCCGGATCGCCCGTGAGCTGCACGACGTGGTGGCGCACAACGTGTCGGTGATGGTGGTGCAGGCCGACGGCGCCGCCTATGTGATGGACACCTCGCCGGACCAGGCGAAGACGGCCCTGGAGACCATCTCGATGACGGGCCGTCAGGCGCTCGCCGAGATGCGCCGGCTGCTCGGCGTGCTGCGCACCGGTGAGCACCAGGAGGCGGGGGAGTACGTCCCGCAGCCGGACGTCCAGCAGATCGAGGACCTGGTGGAGACGGTCCGGGGGGCCGGCCTCACCGTCGACTTCAAGATCGAGGGCACCCCGCGCCCGCTGCCCAGCGGCGTCGAGCTGACGGCGTACCGGATCGTGCAGGAGGCGCTCACCAACACCCGCAAGCACGGCGGTCCGGACGCGGGGGCCAGCGTGCGGCTCGTGTACTTCGACGACGGCCTCGGCCTGCTCGTGGAGGACGACGGCCGCGGCGCCGCCCACGAGATGTACGAGGACGGCGGCGCGGACGGGCAGGGCCACGGCCTGATCGGCATGCGCGAGCGGATCGGCATGGTCGGAGGCACCCTTGACGCGGGGCCGCGCCCCGGCGGCGGCTTCCGCATCAGTGCCCTGCTGCCGCTCAAGCCGGCCCACTGATTTCCTGTACGTGGTCATGTGACCGGACTTGTACGGCGTGATGGAGAGGGAACGATGACGATCCGCGTGATGCTCGTCGACGACCAGGTGCTGCTGCGCACCGGGTTCCGGATGGTGCTCGCCGCCCAGCCGGACATGGAGGTCGTCGCGGAGGCGGGCGACGGCGCGGAGGCGATCGACATCCTGCGTGCGACCGCCGTCGACGTCGTCCTGATGGATGTGCGCATGCCGAGGCTGGACGGGGTGGAGGCCACCCGGCGCATCTGCGAGGCGCCGAACCCGCCGAAGGTGCTGATCCTGACCACCTTCGACCTCGACGAGTACGCCTTCTCCGGGCTCAAGGCGGGGGCCAGCGGCTTCATGCTGAAGGACGTGCCGCCGGCCGAACTGCTCGCCGCGATCCGCTCGGTGCACAGCGGCGACGCGGTGGTCGCGCCCTCGACGACCCGGCGACTGCTCGACCGGTTCGCCCCGATGCTCCCCACCAGCGGCAAGGGGCCCGAGAACAAGCAGTTGGAGCGTCTGACCGAGCGCGAGCGCGAGGTCATGCTCCTGGTCGCGCAGGGGCTGTCCAACGGCGAGATCGCGGCCCGGCTCGTCCTGTCGGAGGCCACGGTCAAGACCCATGTGGGCCGCATCCTCACCAAGCTGGAACTCCGCGACCGCGTCCAGGTGGTGGTCCTCGCGTACGAGAGCGGCCTGGTGCGGGCGGGCGGCGCGGGCTGAGGCGGGGCAGGCCCGGCCGTACGCCCGGCCGGGCCGGGGCCGCGCGCCCGCGCGCTCAGCGCAGTACGCCCTCCAGGAAGTCGCTGCCGAGGCGGGCCACCACCGTCAGGTCCAGCTGGTGCAGCACGTACCGGCCGCGGCGCCGGGTGGTGATGAGCCCGGCCTTCTTCAGGACGGCCAGATGGCGCGAGACCTCCGGCGCGGTGATCCCGTGCGCGTCGGCGAGCTCGCTCGTCGTGTAGGGGGAGCGGGCCAGATTGCGGCACAGGCGCATCCGCATCGGGTGGGCCAGCGCCTCCATGCGCAGCTTGAGGGTCTCCACCGAGGCGGGCGAGGGCAGTTCGGGGCCGTGCACCGGGTAGTGGATCACCGGCCGCCAGCCCGGCGCGTGCAGCACCATCAGGTGCGGCCAGCCGAACGAGGTGGGCACGAAGGTGAGGCCGGCGCCGGGCTCCGGGTCGGTGGCGATCGTGCGGCCCTCGGCCAGCTTGTCGACGCTGATCCGGGTGCCGCCCTGGTCGAGGCTGAGCGCGGCCGAGACCGCCCCGATCGCCTCGTCGAGGCCCTTGCGGCGCAGCAGCTCCGCCTTGTGCCGGGCGTCGGCGGCCAGTTGGACCCGGACGCGCTGCCAGGTGTCCGCGAAGAAGGCCTGGTCGCAGTCCTCCAGAAGACGCCGCAGCCAGGCCCGTACGGACGCGGGATCGTCCAACAGGCGCTTGGTGAAGTCCACTTGGTGCGGGCCGCGCGTCGCCGCCATCTCCAGGGCGCGCATCCGCATCGCCGGATCGTGCAGCGCGGAGAGCGTCTTGACCCCGTACAGGCTGGAGCAGGTGAACTCCAGGGCGGCGGAGGTGAAGCGCTCGTCGGTGAGGCGGTCCAGCAGGTCGAGGTCCTCGGCCAGCGTGGCGCCGGTGCTGCCGTCGTGGCCCGGTATGCCCGCGAACGGCATGAACACGTCGGAGAAGGTGTTGCGCCACAGGAACTCGGCCTCGTGCAGCCGGTCCGCGAGGTCGGGCTTGAGGGCCGCCGCGGTCGCCGTCGCCCAGCCGTGCAGACCCGGGTGGTGACCCGGCTCGGAGAGCGCGTGCAGGGCCAGGCCCAGCTCGGCGAGCGGGGAGACCGCGAAGCCGATGCGCTCGGGCGGCAGGCCCGTGATGTCGATGGTCACGCTCATGCGCCCATGGTGCACCGGCGCACTGACAAAGAGGCCGCCGATTGACGGTCCCGGTCAATCGACGGCACTGGTCAGGGCGCCATTTGACGCGGCTCGTCAATCGGCGCGACGCGGCGCCCGCACGGGCTCACCGTGGAGACATGGACGCGATGCAGCAGCACATGATCGACAGCTACCGCGCGGCCCGCCTCGGCGAGCCCGCGCCTCCGGTACCCGGCACCCACGACGTGGCGACCGTGCGCGCGATACGGGACTACCGCCGCTTCGAGGCGGTCCTCGCGGGCCGCCTCGCCACCGGCCGGCTGCGGGCGGCCCTGGCCCACCTGATCGCCCCGCAGCACCACAGGCGCCCGCCCGCCTGCCCGTGAGGCCGGTGAGACCCGTGCGCCCGGTGGGACCCGTGTGCCCCGTGGGAGCGGGCGGGGGAGCGGGCTACGGGAGGAGCCGTACGAAGTCGGCCACCGCGGCCCGGACGTCCTCGGCGCTCCACTCCAGGCCCGGGGCGTTGACCGTGACCTCCGTGACGGCGATGCCGGCCGGGCCCGAGGGGTTCGCCAGCCAGCGTCGGAACAGACAGACCCCGGCCCCGGCCTGCTGGAGCGAGGCCGCGTTGAGCACCTCGGCCTCGTAGGGCAGCCACACCTGGAACTGGTGGGTGTGCGGCGGCTCGGGGTGCACCCGGAACCACGGCACGCCCGCGGCGGCGAGGCCCTCGTGGATCGCCCGGGCCACGACCTTGGCGTGGGCCACGTACGACGGCAGCTCGGGCAGCTCGCGGCGCAGGCCGAGCAGGCCGGAGAGGGCCGTCGGGAACTGCTGGAAGAGCTGGCCGCCATAGCGGTGGCGCCAGGTGCGGGCCTGCGCGACGAGCGACTCGGGGCCCGCCAGGACCGCGCCGGAAAGACCGCCCAGCGTCTTGTAGAAGGACACGTACACGCTGTCCGCGAGGCCCGCGACCTCCCGCAGCGGGCGGCCGAAGTGGGCGGTGGTCTCCCAGAGCCTGGCCCCGTCGAAGTGGACCACCGCGTCCCGCTCGCGGGCCGCGTCCACCACGGCCACCAGCTCGTCCCAGGTCGGCAGGACATAGCCCGCGTCGCGCAGCGGGAGCTCCAGCATCAGGGTGCCGAAGGGCTCCTCGAAGTCGCGCACCTCGTCGGCGGTGGGCAGCCGGGGCTCGGCGGTCGGGTGGACCGTGCGCAGGCCGCTGAGCTGCCCGAGGGCCTGGCGCTCGTGCACCTCGGGGTGGGCGAGCGGATGCAGGGCGACCGTCGGGTCGCCGGTGCGCGCGGCCCAGCAGCGCAGCGCGACCTGCTGGGCCATCGTGCCGGTGGGGAAGAAGACGGCGGCCGGGAAGCCGAGCTCCTCGGCGGTACGGCGCTCCAGCTCGGCCACCGGGCCGTCGCCGTAGAGGTCGGCGAACGCGTCCAGGTCGTAGACCTCGGCGCCGTCCGCCAGAAGGGCCGCCAGACGTTCCGCCATGGTGTGGTCGACCGACTGGTACGCCAGGGTCCGCTTGGCGCTCCTGAAGACGGCCAGGCGGTGCTGCTTGGCCTGTTCCGGGGTTTCGTCCCGCGTCGCTTCCGGGACCTGGGAGGGGGAATCGGGGAGGGAATTCGGCTCGGTATCGGGCATGGGGCGATGATCGCCCACACCCTGTGGACAACCCAAGGGGTTTCCGGGGCCTGGGCGTAGCATGAGCGGGCCGTTTGATTTTGGTTTGGCGTCCGGTACCCCTCGCGGACTGGAACGGAAGGCCCCACCGCGTGAACGCACCACCAGAGCACCGCCACGAACACAGCCCGGCGGACCGCCCCGCCCGCCTCACCGTGGGCGTCGTCGGCGCGGGCCGGGTCGGCCCCGCCCTCGCCGCCGCGCTCCAGCTGGCCGGACACCGCCCGGTCGCGGTCTCCGGCGTCTCCGACGCCTCGGTGCGCAGGGCCGCCGCCCTGCTGCCCGACGTGCCGCTCGTGCCGCCCGCCGAGGTCCTCGCGCGCGCCGAGCTCGTCCTCCTGACCGTCCCCGACGACGCCCTGCCGGGCCTGGTCGAGGGCCTCGCCGAGACGGGCGCGATCCGCCCCGGCCAGCTCCTGGCGCACACCTCCGGGCGGTACGGCACGGCCGTCCTCGACCCGGCCAGGCGGGCCGGCGCGCTGCCGCTCGCCCTGCACCCGGCGATGACGTTCACCGGCACCGCCGTGGACGTCCGGCGCCTGGCGGGCTGCTCGTTCGGCGTGACCGCCCCCGAGGAGCTGCGGCTCGCCGCCGAGGCCCTGGTCATCGAGATGGGCGGCGAGCCCGAGTGGATCGCCGAGGGCGACCGCCCGCTCTACCACGCGGCCCTCGCGCTGGGCGCGAATCACCTGGTCACGCTGGTCGCCCAGTCGATGGAGCTGCTCGGCAAGGCCGGTGTCGCCCACCCCGACCGGATGCTCGGCCCGCTGCTGGGCGCGGCCCTCGACAACGCCCTGCGCTCGGGCGACGCGGCCCTGACCGGGCCGGTCTCGCGCGGCGACGCGGGCACGGTCGCCGCCCACGTGGCCGAGCTGCGCAAGCACGCGCCGGGCACGGTCGCCGGATACCTCGCGATGGCCCGTACGACCGCGGACCGGGCGCTCGCGCACGGACTGCTCAAGCCGGAGCTCGCCCAGGACCTGCTCGGGGTGCTCGCCGAAGGAGACGAGCGATGACCGCTCTGGTGCGTACGGCCGCGGAGCTCGCGGCCCTCCGGCACACCGGCCGCCGTGCCGTCGTGATGACCATGGGCGCGCTGCACGAGGGCCACGCCACCTTGATCCGCACCGCGCGCGAGCTGGCAGGACCCGACGGGCAGGTCGTGGTCACCGTCTTCGTCAACCCGCTGCAGTTCGGTGCGGGCGAGGACCTGGACCGCTATCCCCGCACCCTGGACGCGGACCGCGCGATCGCCGAACGGGAGGGCGCCGACGCCGTGTTCGCGCCCTCCGTGGACGAGGTCTACCCCGGCGGCGAGCCCCAGGTGCGCGTCACCGCGGGCCCCATGGGCGAGCTCCTCGAAGGCGCGGCCCGGCCAGGACACTTCGACGGCATGCTGACCGTCGTCGCCAAGCTGCTCCACCTCAGCGCGCCCGACGTCGCCCTGTACGGGCAGAAGGACGCCCAGCAGCTGGCGCTGATCCGGCGCATGGTGCGCGATCTGAACTTCCCCGTCGAGATCGTCGGCGTACCGACCGTGCGCGAGGACGACGGGCTCGCCCTGTCCAGCCGCAACCGTTACCTCGCCCCGGCCGAACGGGCCGCGGCCCGCGCCCTGTCGCGCGCCCTGTTCGCGGCCCGCGACCGGCTGGCCGCCGAGCACGCCCTGTACGCGCGGGCCACCGCCGGGGGCGCCGTATCGGGCCGGGCCGACGCGCTCACCGCGATCGGCGAGGCCCGCGCCGCCGCCGACGCCCACGCGGTCGCCGCGGCCGCGCCGTCGCCCGCCGCCATCAAGGCCGTCGCCCAGGGCGTGCTCGACGCCGCCGCGAAGGTCGAACCTCCGGTCGTGGCGGACTACTTGGCGCTGGTGGACCCGGAGACGTTCCGGGAGGCGCCGGAGGGATTCGACGGCACGGCGATCCTCGCCGTCGCCGCCCGCGTCGGCACCACCCGCCTCATCGACAACATCCCGCTCACGTTCGGAGCACCGGAATGACCAGTACCGGAATACGGCTCGACGCCCCCGCAGCCGGCTGGGCCATCGACGCGGACGTCGTGGTCGTCGGCTCCGGCGTCGCGGGCCTGACCGCCGCGCTGCGCTGCACCGCGGCCGGCCTGGCCACGGTCGTCGTCACCAAGGCCCGCCTGGACGACGGTTCCACGCGCTGGGCGCAGGGCGGCATAGCGGCCGCCCTCGGCGAGGGCGACACCCCCGAGCAGCACCTGGACGACACCCTGGTGGCGGGCGCGGGCCTGTGCGACGAGGACGCGGTACGCCTCCTCGTCACCGAAGGCCCGGACGCCGTACGGCGGTTGATCGCCACCGGCGCCCACTTCGACACCGACGAGTCGGGCGCGATCTCGCTCACCCGCGAAGGCGGCCACCACCGCCGGCGCATCGCGCACGCGGGCGGCGACGCGACGGGCGCCGAGATTTCCCGCGCGCTCGTCGAGGCGGTCCGCACCCGGGCGGTGCGCACCATCGAGAACGCCCTGGTCCTCGACCTCCTCAAGGACGAGCATGGCCGCACCGCCGGCATCACCCTGCACGTCATGGGCGAGGGCCAGCACGACGGCGTCGGCGCGGTCCGCGCCCCCGCGGTGGTGCTCGCGACCGGCGGCATGGGCCAGGTGTTCTCGGCGACCACCAACCCGTCGGTGTCCACCGGCGACGGCGTGGCCCTCGCGCTGCGCGCGGGCGCCGAGATCTCCGACCTCGAATTCGTCCAGTTCCACCCCACGGTCCTCTTCCTCGGCGCCGACTCCGAGGGCCAGCAGCCGCTGGTCTCGGAGGCCGTGCGCGGCGAGGGCGCCCACCTGGTGGACGCGTCCGGCACCCGCTTCATGCTCGGGCAGCACGAGCTGGCCGAGCTCGCCCCGCGCGACATCGTCGCGAAGGCCATCACCCGTCAGATGCAGGCGCGGGGCGCCGAGCACATGTACCTGGACGGCCGGCACTTCGGCGCCGAGATGTGGGCGCACCGCTTCCCGACGATCCTGGCCGCCTGCCGCTCGCACGGCATCGACCCGGTGACCGAGCCGATCCCGGTCGCCCCGGCCGCGCACTACGCATCCGGCGGCATCCGCACCGACCTGCGCGGCCGCACCACCGTGCCGGGCCTGTACGCCTGCGGCGAGGTCGCCTGCACCGGAGTGCACGGCGCCAACCGGCTCGCCTCCAACTCCCTTCTGGAGGGCCTGGTCTTCGCCGAGAACATCGCGGCGGACATCACGAAGGATCAGGCCGGACCCACCACAACTCCCGTACCGGACAAGGCCGTTGAGGCCGACCGGCACGAGGGTGCGGCCGTTGGGGCCGACCGCCACGAGGCCGAGGCCGACCCGCACGACGGTCCCGTACCGCTGCTCGACCCGGCGGCCCGCATCCAGATCCAGCGGATCATGACCAACGGCGCCGGGGTGCTCCGCTCCGCCGAGAGCCTCGCCGGGGCCGCCGAGCGCCTGGAGGCGATCCGCGCCGACGAGCGCAAGGCCGCCGTGCCGGGCGTCGAGGCGTGGGAGACCACCAACCTGCTGCTCGTCGCCCGGGTCCTGGTCGCCGCGGCGGCCGCCCGCGAGGAGACCCGCGGCTGCCACTGGCGCGAGGACCGGCCGGACCGCGACGACGCGGCCTGGCGCCGCCACCTCGTCGTCCGCATCACCCCCGGGCGGTCCCTGGACATCCGCCCCACCACCAGCGCCACCTTCCCCCCGACCGTCGCAGCCACCCCCCTGGAGCCGTAACCGTGAGCACGCCCGAGGAACTCCGTCCCCAGCCGGTGGACGTCCCCCTGATCCAGATCGGTGCGCCCGTCCAGGGCGGCGGCTGCGGCGACGACTGCGGCTGCGGCGGCGGCGAGGAGGTGTACGAGTGCGGGCTCGACCCCGCGCTCGCCGCGCTGCTCGCCGAGTCCGGCCTGGACCCCGTCCAGGTCGAGGACATCGCCCACCTCGCCATCGAGGAGGACCTGGACGGCGGCATGGACGTCACCTCGGCGGCCACCGTCCCCCAGGACGCCGTCGCCACCGGCGACTTCACCGCCCGCGAGGCCGGCACGGTCGCGGGCCTGCGGGTCGCCGAGGCGATCCTGTCCATCGTGTGCACCGAGGAGTTCGAGGTCGAGCGGCACGTCGCCGACGGCGACCGGGTGGCCGCGGGCCAGAAGCTGCTCAGCGTCACGACCCGCACCCGCGACCTGCTGACCGGCGAGCGCAGCGCGCTCAACCTGCTGTGCCGCCTGTCCGGCATCGCCACCGCCACCCGCGCCTGGGCCGACGCCCTCGAGGGCACCGGCGCCAAGGTCCGCGACACCCGCAAGACCACCCCGGGCCTGCGCGCCCTGGAGAAGTACGCGGTGCGCTGCGGCGGCGGCGTCAACCACCGCATGTCCCTGTCGGACGCGGCGCTGGTCAAGGACAACCACGTGGTCGCGGCCGGCGGTGTGGCCGAGGCCTTCAAGGCCGTACGGGGCCGCTTCCCGGACCTGGCCATCGAGGTCGAGGTCGACACCCTGGCCCAGGTCACCGAAGTCCTGGACGCCGGGGCCGACTTGATCCTGCTCGACAACTTCACGCCGGCCGAGACGGCCGAGGCGGTCGCCCTGGTCGCGGGCCGCGCGATGCTCGAATCCTCGGGCCGCCTCACCCTGGCGACCGCCACCGAGTACGCGGCGACGGGCGTCGACTACCTGGCGGTGGGCGCCCTCACCCACTCCTCGCCCATCCTGGACATCGGCCTCGACCTGCGCGAGGCCGGCCGAGAGGGCTCGGCCTGATGCTGCTCACCATCGACGTCGGCAACACCCACACCGTCCTCGGCCTGTTCGACGGCGAGGAGGTCGTCGAGCACTGGCGGATCTCCACCGACGCCCGCCGCACCGCGGACGAGCTGGCCGTGCTGCTCAACGGCCTGATGGGCACCCACCCGCTGCTCGGCGCGGAGCTCGGCGACGGCATCGAGGGCATCGCGATCTGCGCGACCGTCCCCTCGGTCCTGCACGAGCTGCGCGAGGTGACCCGCCGCTACTACGGCGACGTCCCGGCGGTCCTGGTGGAGCCCGGCATCAAGACGGGCGTGCCGGTCCTGACCGACAACCCCAAGGAGGTCGGCGCCGACCGCATCGTCAACTCGGTCGCCGCCGTCGAGCTCTACGGCGGCCCCGCGATCGTCGTCGACTTCGGTACGGGCACGACGTTCGACGCGGTCAGCGCGCGCGGCGAGTACGTCGGCGGCGTCATCGCCCCCGGCATCGAGATCTCCGTCGACGCCCTCGGCATCCGGGGCGCCCAGCTCCGCAAGATCGAGGTGGCCAGGCCCCGCTCGGTGATCGGCAAGAACACCGTCGAGGCCATGCAGGCAGGCATCGTGTACGGGTTCGCGGGCCAGGTCGACGGCGTCGTCCGGCGCATGAAGCGCGAACTGGTCGGCCCCGAGGGCGACCCGGACGACGTGACGGTCATCGCCACCGGAGGCCTCGCCCCGATGGTGCTGGGCGAGGCCGAGGAGATCGACGAACACGAGCCGTGGCTGACCCTGATCGGTCTGCGCCTCGTGTACGAGCGCAACGTGGCACGTTCCTGAAGTCCCGCGCCTTCTGAGACGGCGGCCGGGCGCGCGGGGACCGGGATACCCCACAACGCGCCCGGCATCGGCCCGTTAAGCGGATTTTGTCCATTTACGACGTATCGTCACCGCATGCCCACGCCATACGGATCCCGTGGCGGCATGGCGTTCGGTGCGGACGAGCTGCGTGTGCTCCGACGCGCCCTCGCCGTCGCCCTCCACCCCAGCGCCGTCCAGGATGAGGACATCCGGGACTGCCTGCGCCTGGCCGACTCCGTGGACGAGGCCGTCCGCGAGGGGGAGCGGCTGCGCGCCTTCCTGCTCGCCGACCTCGCCCGCTACCGTGACGCGCTCCCCGGCTCGCTGCCCGGCTACACCGAGCTGCTCCAGGACGCCCTGGCGGCCGGCTACGACCCCGGGCCCGACGACCTGGCCGCGCTGCGCGCGCTGCGCTCGGACCCGGTGTGCGCGGCCCTCCTGGAGCGCTGCCGCCGGCTCGCCGAGCGCTCGGTACGGGCCCGCCTGGCCGGCCGCGCGGTCGCGGCGCCCGAGCGGCGCGGCAGGCTCCTGACCCTGGTCGGCGGAGGCGCCGCCGACCAGGACAAGTCCGCCGAGCCGCGGCCGGGCACCCCGGTCCGCCCGGCGCCGGCGCCCGAGCGCCCCGTGCCGAAGCCCTCCGAGGTCTTCCCGCCACGCCGCCGTCCCGAGCCCCCGGCCGAGGAACGCCGGGCGGGCTAGCTACTCTGTCGGTATGGACTACGTTTCCGCGCTTCTGCCCCCCGTGGTGATGGCCGTCTTCTTCATCGCGCTCGTCGTGACGATCGTGAAGAGCCAGGGCGGCCCCAACAAGGGCAAGGAGGACGCGGCCGTGGACAGCGCGCTCGCCCGCGCCGAGGCCGCACAGCAGAAGCCCGCCTCTCCCTGACCGCAGGGTCCGCAGGGGTACGCACAGCGGGGGGCGCACAGGGGTATTTCCCCGCGTGCGCCCTTTTTGCTGCGCGCTAACTGCAAATAACCAGCCATTCGCGACATCTCCCACTATGGTGCAGATGTGCCCCGTCAATTGGGAGAGCTGGAAGACGCCGTCATGACCCGGGTCTGGCAGTGGAACCGCCCGGTGACCGTCCGGGAAGTCCTCGAAGACCTTCAGCAGGAACGGTCCATCGCGTACACCACGGTCATGACCGTAATGGACAATCTCCATCAGAAGGGCTGGGTCCGCAGGGAAGTCGACGGGCGGGCCTATCGATATACGGCGGTCTCCACCCGGGCCGCGTACGCCGCGGCGCTGATGAACGAAGCCTGGTCCCAGAGCGACAACCGTGCGGCCGCACTGGTCGCCTTCTTCGGCATGATGTCCCCCGAGGAGCGCGAAGCGCTGCGCGATGCCGTGCGCATGGTGCAGGAGCCGGAACCCGAACGGGACCGCGAAGCCGAACAAGGATCCGAAGAGGGCGATGCGCCCGGAGCCGAAGCGGGGCGATAGCGTCCAGGCATGTCTTATCCCGCCGCGAATGCGGTCACCGTCCGCCGGGCCAGGACCGGCGATGTACCGGCCGTGCGAAGCCTTCTCGACGCGTACGTCGGAGGCGGGATCCTGCTCGACAAAGCGACGGTCACGCTTTACGAGTCCATCCAGGAGTTCTGGGTGGCGGAACGCGACTCGGACGCCCGCGTGGTCGGCTGCGGGGCGCTGCACGTGATGTGGGAAGACCTCGCCGAAGTGCGCACTCTCGCCGTGGACCCCGAGTTCCACGGCTCCGGCATCGGACATCTGGTGCTCACCAAGCTGCTCCAGACCGCCCGCTGGCTCGGAGTGCGGCGGGTTTTCTGCCTCACCTTCGAAGTCCCGTTCTTCGCGAAGCACGGGTTCACCGAGATCGGGGAGACTCCGGTCGATACGGTCGACACAGATGTCTACAGCGAGCTGCTGCGCTCCTATGACGAGGGCGTCGCCGAGTTCCTCGGTCTCGAACGAGTGAAGCCGAACACCTTGGGCAACACCCGGATGCTTCTGCACCTGTGATCGGGGAAGCGGCGGGAAGCTGTCGGAACCCTATGTCCGAATCGCGTACGTTTCCCGTGGAGCAAGGATCCTGAACCTCTCCAGGGGGTTTGTGTTTTCCAGTCAAAAGCGGTTTCCTTTCCGCGTACTGCATTTTCGATGAAAGGAAATCCGGTGGCACAGAAGGTTCAGGTCCTTCTTGTCGATGACCTCGACGGTGGCGAGGCTGACGAGACCGTGACGTTCGCTCTTGACGGGAAGAGCTTCGAGATCGACCTCACCACCGCCAACGCGGACAAGCTCCGCGGTCTCCTTGAGCCGTACCTCAAGAGCGGCCGGCGTACCGGTGGCCGCGCGGCGGGCGGTCGCGGCAAGGCCCGTGGCGCGCTGCTCGGCACCGGCAACCAGAACACGGCCGAGATCCGCAAGTGGGCCAAGGAGCAGGGCTACAACGTTAACGACCGCGGCCGTGTCCCGGCCGAAATCCGTGAGGCCTACGAGAAGCAGAACGGCTGAGTTTCCGTGTTCCCCGTACCACCTGGGGATTTCGCGTGGAACAACCGGGCCCGGTGGCATTCCGTCGCCGCCGCGGCCACCAGCCTCACGAGGCTGAGGCCCGCGGCGCGGCCGCCCCGCGCGGCGCGGGAGGCATCAGAACCGTCCCCGTCGCCGGCACCGCCGCACTGAGTGAATCCGGTGAACGAGGGCAACCGCGCCTCGATCTCGCACCCGGGCTCGGGGGGCCGCACCCACACGGCGGCCCCCCGCGAGCCGGCCCAGCCCGGCGGAACCGGGGCGGTCATGCGGCCTCCGGCGCCGATGGCGCGCAGATCCAGGGCGACCCCGCCCCACTCCAGCCAGTCGAGCAGCCCCGGCAGCTCGTCCGCGCTTCCGGCCGCCACGAGCAGCCGCATCCGGCGCCCCACCAGGGCGACGGGGCCGGTCCGCTCGTACCGTTCCAGGAGGGCGAAGCCGGCGCTCGCCGGGAGCTCGAGGACGTCGAAGCGCAGTCCGGTGAGCAGCTGGACCGGAGGCCCCTCGGAGACGGCCCAGCCGAGCCCGCGCTCGTACCACTGCGCGAGCGAGCCATCCAGGGGTGCGCGGGGCTGCGGGACGGTGAGGGCCATGCCCGGAGCAACTGAAGAAACGGCGCCGAGTTACGCTGGGTTTCCGGACGAACGCGCTCCGTGGGGAATTGTGGGGCGCTCGGGGGTGTGAGCGGGCGCAAGGTTGTTCGCCCGTAGCTTACGGAACCGGGGTCTTTCGCATGGAGTGTCAGTCCGGGCGGGTAAGACATTCCTAGTGGGGAGGGGCGACACGCTCGTCAGGCGGTCTCACGTTCGCCATCGGCGTACTGGAGACAGGGGTATCTGTCTGGCCTGCGGGAACATCGTCTCGCACCATCGGGTTGGAGCAGTTGTCGGCTGTTCGGGCCGGGAGGCATTGAACGGGTGTCGGCAGTTGGAATGAGCTGTCCCGCCCTGCGGGACTAGCATGCGGAAGGACAGGGAGGGGACCGCCCCCTTACTGCCCGACCGCTCTGAGGAGCGATTAACGATGTTCGAGAGGTTCACCGACCGCGCGCGGCGGGTTGTCGTCCTGGCTCAGGAAGAAGCCCGGATGCTCAACCACAACTACATCGGCACCGAGCACATCCTCCTGGGCCTGATCCACGAGGGTGAGGGTGTCGCCGCTAAGGCCCTGGAGAGCCTCGGGATTTCGCTCGAGGCGGTCCGCCAGCAGGTGGAGGAGATCATCGGTCAGGGCCAGCAGGCCCCGTCCGGCCACATCCCCTTCACGCCCCGTGCCAAGAAGGTCCTGGAGCTGTCGCTCCGCGAGGCCCTCCAGCTCGGCCACAACTACATCGGCACCGAGCACATCCTGCTCGGCCTGATCCGCGAGGGCGAGGGCGTCGCAGCCCAGGTCCTGGTGAAGCTGGGCGCCGATCTCAACCGGGTGCGGCAGCAGGTCATCCAGCTGCTCTCCGGCTACCAGGGCAAGGAAGCCGCCACGGCCGGCGGCCCTGCGGAGGGCACCCCCTCCACGTCCCTGGTGCTCGACCAGTTCGGCCGCAACCTGACGCAGGCCGCTCGCGAATCCAAGCTCGACCCGGTCATCGGGCGCGAGAAGGAGATCGAGCGCGTCATGCAGGTCCTGTCGCGCCGTACCAAGAACAACCCGGTCCTCATCGGCGAGCCCGGCGTCGGCAAGACCGCCGTCGTCGAGGGCCTGGCCCAGGCGATCGTCAAGGGCGAAGTGCCCGAGACGCTCAAGGACAAGCACCTCTACACGCTGGACCTCGGCGCCCTGGTCGCCGGATCCCGCTACCGCGGTGACTTCGAGGAGCGCCTGAAGAAGGTCCTCAAGGAGATCCGCACCCGCGGAGACATCATCCTGTTCATCGACGAGCTCCACACCCTGGTGGGTGCGGGTGCCGCCGAGGGCGCGATCGACGCGGCGAGCATCCTCAAGCCGATGCTGGCCCGCGGTGAGCTCCAGACCATCGGTGCCACCACGCTCGACGAGTACCGCAAGCACCTGGAGAAGGACGCCGCTCTCGAGCGACGCTTCCAGCCCATCCAGGTCGCCGAGCCGTCGCTGCCGCACACCATCGAGATCCTCAAGGGTCTGCGCGACCGCTACGAGGCCCACCACCGCGTCTCGATCACGGACGAAGCCCTCGTCCAGGCCGCGACGCTGGCCGACCGGTACATCTCGGACCGCTTCCTGCCGGACAAGGCGATCGACCTGATCGACGAGGCCGGTTCCCGGATGCGCATCCGCCGGATGACCGCGCCGCCGGACCTCCGCGAGTTCGACGAGAAGATCGCGGGCGTGCGCCGCGACAAGGAGTCGGCCATCGACTCCCAGGACTTCGAGAAGGCGGCCTCTCTCCGCGACAAGGAGAAGCAGCTGCTCGCCGCGAAGGCCAAGCGCGAGAAGGAGTGGAAGGCCGGCGACATGGACGTCGTCGCCGAGGTCGACGGCGAGCTGATCGCCGAGGTGCTGGCCACGGCCACGGGCATCCCGGTCTTCAAGCTCACCGAGGAGGAGTCCTCGCGGCTGCTCCGCATGGAGGACGAGCTGCACAAGCGCGTCATCGGCCAGAAGGACGCCATCAAGGCGCTCTCGCAGGCGATCCGACGCACGCGTGCCGGTCTGAAGGACCCGAAGCGTCCCGGTGGTTCGTTCATCTTCGCCGGTCCGTCCGGTGTCGGTAAGACCGAGCTGTCGAAGACGCTGGCGGAATTCCTCTTCGGCGACGAGGACGCGCTGATCTCCCTCGACATGTCGGAGTTCAGCGAGAAGCACACGGTTTCCCGCCTCTTCGGTTCGCCCCCCGGTTACGTGGGTTACGAAGAGGGCGGCCAGCTCACCGAGAAGGTGCGCCGCAAGCCGTTCTCCGTCGTCCTGTTCGACGAGGTCGAGAAGGCCCACCCCGATATCTTCAATTCCCTGCTCCAGATTCTGGAAGACGGTCGTCTGACCGACTCCCAGGGCCGGGTCGTGGACTTCAAGAACACGGTCATCATCATGACGACCAACCTCGGGACCCGGGACATCTCCAAGGGCTTCAACCTGGGCTTCGCCGCCCAGGGTGACGTCAAGACCGGCTACGACCGGATGAAGGCCAAGGTCAACGAGGAGCTGAAGCAGCACTTCCGCCCCGAGTTCCTCAACCGTGTCGACGACACGGTGGTCTTCCACCAGCTGACCGAGGAAGACATCATCCAGATCGTCGACCTCATGATCGACAAGGTGGACGAGCGCCTCAAGGACCGCGACATGGGCATCGAGCTCAATGCCGAGGCCAAGTCGCTGCTCGCCAAGAAGGGCTACGACCCGATCATGGGCGCCCGGCCGCTGCGCCGGACGATCCAGCGGGAGATCGAGGACATCCTCTCCGAGAAGATCCTCTTCGGTGAGCTGCGCCCCGGTCACATCGTGGTCATCGGCACCGAGGGCGAGGGTGAGGAGAAGAAGTTCACCTTCCGCGGCGAGGAGAAGTCGGCTCTGCCCGACGTCCCGCCGATCGAGGACGCGGCCGCCGGCGGCGGTCCGAACCTGAGCAAGGAGGCGTAGTCCTCTTCGGAGGCCTCGCCTGAAGGGGCTGCCCCGGCCCGTACGTCACGTACGGGCCGGGGCAGCCCCTTTTTCGTGCGCTCACGGGGCCAGCGGGCCGCCGTTGACGGTGACCGTCAGGCCGGGGCGGCGCAGCAGCGCGCCCGGGTTCCAGGAGCCGGCCTGGACGGTGCCGACCGCCAGGTCCACCGTCGTGAGGGCCGGGAACACCGCGAGGACCGCGCCCAGGTCGCCGTCGGAGTTGGCGAGCCACAGGTCGAGGTGGCGGACGCTGGGCAGCGGGGCCACCCCGGCGAGCGCGGCCACCGAGCTCAGCGCGACGCCGAGCCGGACGATGCCGGGCTGCCCGCGCACGTACGCCAGGAGCCGCCGGGTGGTCGCCGACGAGGAGGGGGCCAGCTCCAGGTAAGTGAGGGCGGGCCAGCGGTTCAGCGCGTCGAAGCCGGCCACCTGGTCGGCCTCCAGATGCAGGGTGGTGACGTGGTCCAGCACCGGGAGCTGGGCGAGGTGGAGATCCGTGCTGCTGCCGAACAGCAGGGTGCGCAGGGCCGGCACCTCGCCGAGCGGGGAGAGGTCGACCTCCTGCGCGGACACGTCGAGCAGCCCGAGCGAGGTGAGGACGGGCAGCCGGGCGAGCTGGGTGAGATCGCGCAGGCCCGAGCCCCGCAGCACCTCCAGGTCCGCGAGGCGCTCCGCGCTGTCCCGCAGGAAGGCGAGGTCGGCCAGGCGCTCGGTGCCGTTCAGGCGCAGGGCCGCCACCTCGCGGCCGCGCAGCGAGGCGTGCAGCTCGTCCGCGGTCAGGTCGGGCGGCACGGTGATCCACAGCCGGCGGGCGCCCGGCACGTGCGGGAGCTGGGCGAGCTGCCAGCGGGTCTCCACGTGCAGCAGGGCCTCCCGCAGGTCGAGGTGGGCGAGCACCTCGCGGGCGTAGCGCTCGGCTGGGTAGCGCGACCACTCGGTGGCGAACAGGTCGGCCGCGTGCGGGTGGGCGGCCGACCAGGCGCGGGCGTGCTCGATGGCCTCCGCGTTGCCGACCCGGTTGATGAGCCCGACGACGTGTCCGAGCGCCTCGGCCGAGGTGGTGCCCGGGTCCGGGAGATGGCCGAGGACGGACGGGCCCAGCCGGGCGAGCAGGGTGACGGTCTCCAGGTCGCGCGGCGGGAGCAGCGCCGCGATGTGTTCGCGGACCCGGCGGGCGGTCACCTCGTCGAGGTAGGCGGCGTGCTGGGCACAACGGGCCGCGAGCACATGGATCTTGGCCTTGTCCTGGTGGGCGCTGTGGCGGGTGCCCGCGTCGAGCAGCCCGTTGACGAGGACGGGCCGGTCGCGGCGGCCGCAGTGCCCGGCGGCGAGCAGGATCACGTCCTGCCACTGCTGTTCCTCCGAGGCGTGCCCGAGGAGTTCGCCCAGGTGCCCGTCCTCCACGAACTCCTTCGCGGCGAGGAAGTCCTGGAAGGTGCGGTGGGTGAACTGGAAGACGTCGTCGGCGCGTTCCTGGAGCAGCCCGCTGCGGTTGAGCAGGTGGCGAAGGACGTCCTCGGGGGTGCCCTGGCCGCGGACGTTCTCCATGCCGGACAGGGCCCGCTTGAGCTGGCGCAGCGCCTGGTCGCGGGAGAACTCCGACTGGCCCTCGCGCACCAGCCACACCGCGATCCGCTGGAGCAGCTCAGTGCACTCCTCGGCGCTGATCTCGATGCCCTCGGGCGCCTCGACCTTGCGCTGCTGGTCGCGGTTGCCGAGCAGCATCCGCAGGGCCGCCTCGTAGAGCTTCCAGCGGGTGTCGGGCAGGAAGCCCTGGCGCAGCCGGTGCAGGGCGCAGATGACGGCGCACAGCAGGGGAGTACGCGCGAGGCCCTTGAGGGTGCTGTTCTGCTTGAACTGCTCGGACAGATCGCGTTCCAGCTCGTCCAGGTCCTCGTGCGGGCCGCTGTCGAGCCGGGCCGCGCGGTGCCAGGCCGCGATGAAGGCGGTGATGTCCTCGTCGTTCATCGGAAGCAGCCGCAGCTCTTCGAAGCCCGCGTACTTCAGCCAGTCCGGCTCGACCGCCATCGGCCGTACCGTCACCACGCAGCGGGTGCGCGGATAGCGGTCCAGGAGGGCGGCGAGCCAGCGGTGGGCCTCCTCGCGGTCCTCCTGCGGCACCTCGTCGAGCCCGTCCACCAGGAGCAGCGCCTGCCCGGTCTTCAGGACCCGGCCGGCCCAGCCCTCCGGTGCCGCGTCCACCACGAGCCGTGCTGCGGTGGGGAGTTGGGCGGGCAGCGGGAAGGTGGCGCCCTGGGCGCGCAGGGTGCGCAGCGGCACCACGAACGGCACGAGCGCGTTGAGGTCGGCGAGGCCGGGTCCGAGCCGGCCGGCCGCCGCGTGCGCCGCGAGCCACCACACCAGGGTGGTCTTGCCGGCCCCCGCCTCGCCCCGGATCAGGACGCGCGGGCGGGAGGCGAGCAGGGCGTCGATGCGCTGCGGGGCGCTGTCCATCAGGGGGCGGCCCGCCTGCGGCGGCTCGGTGGCCTTGGGTCTCGCCTCCAGGCTGAGGTAGGCGGTGTCCAGGTCCCACTCGGAGTCCCGCTTGTTCAGCTCGTCCAGGCCGAAGATCTTCGTCTTGCGGTACGAGGCGCCGATGGCCTCCGCGTACTCGTGCTCGTAGCGCTGGTCCTCCGGGGGTACGCCGGTGACCAGTTCGAGCGGGGCGGGCGCGGCCAGAGTGGCGAACGCGGCGCGGAAGCCCTCGGAGGCGAAGATGCCCCGCAGCGGCACGCACACCACCCTGCGGTGGCCGCGCCCGCGCGGGATCTCCTTGACCAGGCCGAGCAGGGTGGCCGCCGCGAAGAGCGGGGCGCCCGAGAGGCCGGCCAGCGGCGAGCTGCCGTCCGCGCGTTCGGTGGCGGGCGGCCGGTGCAGCTCGCAGACCAGGTCGTCACGCAGGCTGCCCGCCACCGGCAGGACGGTGCCGACGAACTGGTCGTAGTCGAGGTGGTGGTCGGCGCCGTAGCGCTGGATGTCGGGGAAGCCGATGATCTCGCAGCCGGGCAGCGACTGCGCGGTGTCCACGGTGCCGAGGCGCAGCAGTCCGGGCAGCAGCTCCTCGTCGCTGTAGATGAGCGCCGCGTCCAACTCGGCGTCCTGCCACAGGACTTGGGAGGTCACCTCGCCGATGGAAGGGTGGGCGAGACGGACCGGCGGGGCGCCCACCAGGTTGTGCGCGCAGGTCAGCACCAGCCACGGCGAGACGATGACCCCGCTGCCCTGGTGCCCGTCGGAGAGCACGGCCACGACCCGGTCGGCGGTCGTGGGTAAGGAGGTGCTCATCGCGGCCCGGCCGCGAAGCCCCCACCGGGCCCGGCGTTGCCGACCCTCCAGGCGGCGCCGTCGGTGGCGGCGCGCGGCGTCAGGGTGAAGGCCACCTTGTGCGTGCGCCCCGTGTCGCGCCCGGCCTCGGCGCCCGCGTCCACCACCCAGGCCCGCACCTTGAGCCCGCCCTTGACCTCCTTGCGGAGTTCGAGCGTGAACTCCATCTGGATCTGGCCGAGTTCGAAGACCAGCGATTGTCCGGAGGCCCGCGCGGCGGCCTCGGTGAGTTGTTCGCGTACGGACTCGATGGCGTCGGCCAGCTCGATCCCGTCGAAAGCATGCCTGTCGTCGGTCATGACACAGTCCCCTCGCTCGCCCCAATTCTCGCGCTGGATAAGGCAGTTGGGACAGGGGTGGGAGGGTGGTGCCGGGTGCCGGGTGCCGGGTGCCGGGTGCCGGGTGCCGGTGGCGGGCGGCGGGTGCCAGGCGGCGGGTTCGCGCGCCACGGCCCTCGTCGGCCGGGCCGGGCCCGGGCCCCGTCGGCGGGGAGCCTCCACGTGAGGGGTGGACGGCGCCGGTCACGGGTGCGGGGCCCGGCCGCGCGGGAGCCGCTACGGGTCGCGGGTCGTCCGGCGAGGGCCGCTGGGCCTTGGTCCCGAAAGGGAAGGGCTTCGGTCCGGGACCCGGTGACAAGGCACACAGGGCCCCGGGGGTCTACTACGCGGCCTAGGGGGCGTTGGCCGCGCACCGGACGTATTCCCAGCCTGATCGTTACGGCTTTCGTTAGTAGATGGGCGTTTTGGGCGGAGATGGGGGCTTGGGTTACCAAGGTGAGGCCGACCCGGTGTGCCGCTGTGCGTGCCGGGTCCGCGCATGCCGCCGGAACTCACTCTGGGTCTCACTCGGCGGATCACCCTGTCGCCGTACGGAAGAGCTCCCGCATGCCCCAGCGCACCCTGTCCAAGACCGTCCGCCCGTCCGCGTTCCGCCTGCGCGCCGTGGCGATCGCCGCCGTCGCCGCCGGAACGGGCGCCGCGACGCTCCTCGGTGCGGGTGCCGCGGCCGCCGACTCCGCGTCGCTGGCCCCGACCTCCGTCACCACGTCCGCCGTGGCCGACCAGGCCAAGGCGCAGACCAAGGCCGCCGCCGCGGTCAAGCAGGCCGCCGCCGCCAAGGCCGCGTCCTGGGTGCACCCGGTCACGCACTACACGCTGAGCGCCAGCTTCGGCCTGGGCGGTTCGATGTGGTCGCACAAGCACTCCGGCCAGGACTTCGCGGTGCCCAACGGCACGCCCGTCTCGGCCGCGCACGCCGGCACCGTCGTCAAGGCCGGCCCGGTCGGCGCCGGTGACGGCCCCGCCTACGGCAACGCGATCGTGATCCGGCACGCCAACAACACGTACTCGCAGTACGCGCACCTGTCGCAGATCAACGTGCGCGTCGGCCAGACCGTGGGCACCGGCGACCGGATCGCGCTCTCCGGCAACACGGGCAACTCCAGTGGCCCGCACCTGCACTTCGAGATCCGTACGTCGCCGAACTACGGCTCGGCCGTCAACCCCGTCGCCTTCCTGCGGACGGTCGGCCTCACCGTCTGACCGTCGAAGTCGCCCGGACCGGGGCCCAACAGGCCTAGGCGCGGGGCGAGTTGTGGTGGGCCTGGGTGACCAGGTCGCTGGCGACCTCGAGGACGCTGACGCGCTTCTCCTCGGGGTCGCCCTCCATGTCCTTGAGGACGAACATCCCGGCGTGCATCGAGAACAGCGCCGTGAAGCACCGGATCCGGTCGGCCATCGAGGCGTCCGGATCCTTCAGCAGGTCGACCATCGCGTGCATCCGCTCCTTGAACATCTCGCCGATGCTCAGCTCGCGCATGGTCGCCTGGTTCTCCTGCATGAACCGGAACAGCGGCTCCGCCCCGAAGAGCGCCTCGCTGTAGCGGCGCAGGATCTCCAGTTTGACGTCGAGCGTGCCCGGCTGCGTCCGGCCCCACTCGATCACCTCGTCCATGGGCCTGGTGAGGTCCTGGAAGAGGCTGATGATGATGTCTTCCTTGGTCTTGAAGTGGTAGTAGAGCGCCGCCTTCGTCACATCCAGCCGCTCGGCGATCTCGCGCAGCGAGGTCTTTTCGTACCCCTGCTCGCCGAAGAGCTCCAGGGCAACGTCCTGGATCCGCTGGCGGGTGTTTCCTCTGGCCATGCCGCTCTCCCGAATGCGTACGGCCGCCGTGCCCCGGCGGCCGTGCCGTGAGTCATGTACTTACTTGACGCCCGGCTAGTTACGGTCTACCTTCCCCAGTGTAGTGGTAACTAGCCGGGCGGCAAGTAAGTGCCTCACCCGGTGGACGCGGTTTCAGGGAGTTGGGGACGATGGCGACGGGGATACCTAAAGAGAAGGCGGCGGAGTCGGGGGTGACCGACGGGCCGCAGCCGCGCAGCGTGCGGGTGGTGCTGCTCGCGCTCATGATCGCGATGCTGCTCGCCATGCTCGACAACATGATCGTGAACACGGCGATGCCGACGATCGTGGGCGAACTCGGGGGACTTGAGCACCTGTCGTGGGTGGTGACGGCCTACACGCTGGCCACTGCCGCGTCCACGCCGATCTGGGGCAAGCTCGGCGACATGTACGGGCGCAAGGGCGCCTTCCTCACCTCCATCGTGATCTTCCTGATCGGCTCCGCGCTCAGCGGCATGGCGCAGGACATGAGCCAGCTCATCGGCTTCCGCGCGATCCAGGGTCTGGGCGCGGGCGGTCTCATGGTCGGCGTCATGGCGATCATCGGTGACCTCATTCCGCCCCGCGAGCGCGGCAAGTACCAGGGCATGATGGCCGGCGTCATGGCGCTCGCCATGATCGGCGGCCCGCTGGTCGGCGGCGCCATCACCGACCACCTCGGCTGGCGCTGGACCTTCTACATCAACATCCCGCTCGGCGCGGTCGCGCTCGCCATGGTCACCGCCGTGCTCCACCTGCCCAAGAAGCGGGCCCGCGGCCGGATCGACTACCTCGGCACGATCCTGCTGACTGTCGGCATCACGTCGATCGTCCTGGTCACCACGTGGGGCGGCTCGCAGTACGCCTGGGGCTCCGCGATCATCATGGAGCTCATCGCGCTCGGCGTCGTCTCGATCGTCGGCTTCCTCTTCGTCGAGACGAAGGCCGCCGAGCCGATCCTGCCGCTGCACATCTTCCGCAACCGGAACTTCTCGCTGATGTCCGGCATCGGCTTCCTCACCGGCTTCGTGATGTTCGGCGCGATGCTGTTCCTGCCGCTGTACCAGCAGTCCGTGCAGGGCGCCTCCGCCACCAACTCCGGTCTGCTGCTGCTCCCGATGCTGCTCTCGATGATGGCCGTCTCGCTGATCGCGGGCCGGGTCACCACCAACAGCGGCAAGTACAAGATCTTCCCGATCGTGGGCGGCGCGCTCGTCGTGGTCGGCCTGTTCCTCCTGTCCACGATGGACACCACCACGACGCGGTTCATGTCCGGCGTCTACATGGCCGTGCTCGGCGCGGGCATGGGCTTCCTGATGCAGATCACGATGCTGGTCGCGCAGAACAGCGTCGAGATGAAGGACATGGGCGTCGCCTCGTCCTCCACGACCCTCTTCCGTACGCTCGGCTCGTCCTTCGGCGTCTCGATCATGGGCGCGATCTTCACGAACCGGGTCGGCGACGAGATGACCCACCGCCTCGGCTCCGGCGCCGGCAAGCTGGCCTCGGCCCAGCTGGACCACGCGAGCCTGCTGAAGCTGCCCGCGCCGGTGCGTGAGGCGTACCAGTACGCGGTGTCCTCCGGTACGCACGGGACGTTCCTGGTCGGCTCGATCATCGCGGTGGCCATGTTCGTGGCGGCCCTGTTCGTCAAGGAGGTCCCGCTGCGGGGTGCCGCGCCGGCGCCGGAGCAGGGCAAGGCCCCGGTGGATGCGGCTGCGCCGCTTTCGGAGCCGGTGCTGTAGTTCGGGCCTGTTGCGCTGTGCCGCCTCCCTGGTCCCCTCCGCGTGCGCGGGCGGGGGCGGGGAGGCGGTTTTTTTGCCCCGCCCCGCCCCGCCCCGCCCCGCCGCTTGGCCTCCGGGGGAGGGGATGCCGGCTGCGGACCGTGGGGCTGTTCGCGCAGTTCCCCGCGCCCCTGACCTCGTTTTCGTCCGTCCACCGTGGCTGGCTGGTCGCGCAGTTCCTCGCGCCCCTAAAAAACCGTTTTCGTCCGTCCACCGTGCGTGGCTGGTCGCGCAGTTCCCCGCGCCCCTGGCAGTACCGGTGCTGGGACGCCTACAGCCCGTCCGGCGTTTGAGGACGAGCGCCGTTCAGGCGCGAACGGGGTCCGGGGCGGAGCCCCGAAGGGGGTTCGAGGGGCGCAGCCCCTCAGGGGGTCTGGGGCGCAGCCCCAGTAGCCGAACCATCCAGCCCCCTGCACGGGCGGGAGGGCGGGCAAATCCCCCGGGGTCTGGGGCGGAGCCCCAGGGGGCCGAGGCCAGCCAGCCCCGAGTCGCGGGCGGGTGGGTGGGCAAGCCCCCCGGGGTCTGGGGCGGAGCCGCACGTGGGGACCGGCCAGGGTCAGGCCGGCTCGGCCAGGCGGCGGCGGTGACTGGGGGCCTCCGCCGCCACGGAGAGGGCCAGCAGCCCCGCCGCCGCGGCCAGCATCGCCCAGACCGGGGCGTGCCCCGCCGCGGGGACCAGGGCCGCGATCAGGAGCGCCGTCACCAGACGGAGGCGTACCACCGGATCCCCCACCCCCGTGAAGGCCCCCCGCACCGCCGCCGTGGACAGCAGGAACAGCGCGACCCCGCCCAGGACGCACAGCGCGAGCGCGGTCGTGAGCCGGCTGGCCGAGCCGAGGACCGCCGTGCCCACCGCGCCCCCCGCCACCGCGAGCCCGAGCTGCACGGGCAGATGGCCCAGGACGTAGGCGTGCAACAGCCTTGTGTTGTCGGCGAGTTGGGCATGCGCACCGGGCCGGGTGCCGCTCGCGCTGAAGTAGGACCACCACAGGCAGGCGCACAGCGCGAACGCCGCCGCCCCGGTCACCATCGCGGAGCCGGCCGTACGCGCCTGGACGAGCCCGTTGGTGAAGCCGAGCACCGACTCGCCGAGCACGATGATGGTGAACAGGCCGAAGCGTTCGCGCAGATGCTCGGCGTGGTGCGGGGCCAGCGCGATCCGCCGCCCCGAGAGCAGCGGAATCGCCAGGTCGACCGCCATCCCGCCGGCCCAGATCCCGTACCGCACGGCCCCCGCGGGGGCGAGCAGCGCGCCGCCCGCCCAGAAGACCGCGGACACCGCCGACCCCGTCGCGAAGGAACGCAGCAGCGGGACCAGCCGCCGATCCCGCCGGGCCTCCAGGGCGTACAGCATCGCGACGCCGAGCCGCGCGCCGAGGTAGGAGAGGGCGAAGCCGGTGTCCGCGCTGTCGGAGGTGCCCACGCTGCCCACGAACACCGCGAGCCCGCACACCGCCACGAGTCCCGCCATGGTCAGCAGCCGGTGCGAGGTGACGTCCCGGTCGGCCCGGTTGGCCCGGACCGCGTACAGCACCCAGGTCCACCACAGCGGTACGAACAGGGCGGCCGCCGCCGCGACCGAGCCGAGGGTGGGCTCGGCGCTGATGCGCCGGGTGATCTGGCCGACGGCGGCGACGAACACGAGGTCGCAGAACAGCTCGAACCAGGTCGCCCGCCGCTCGGCCTCCACCGGCTCCACGGCCTCCACCGGCTCCACGGGATCGGGCGGCTCGGTGGGCGGCGACAGCGAGAGCGGCGGCGATGGCGATACGGGATCGGACGGCGAAGTGCGTGGGCCCTCATGCATGGTCAACAGTGTTGCCACTGTTGCCCGTTGGCGCCTCCCACTTCGCCCACCCGTCGGCTACACCTGCCGTGCGCTCTTCGACGACGGCGGCTGCACCGGGAAGCTCCCCGTGTTGGTCGGCGCGTGTTCGGGCAGCCACAGGACGGCGATCGCCCCGCCGGTGCCCGCCGCGTTGGGCGTTCCCTCGGGCGCGGCGTTGCGGAAGGTGAGCCGGGCGCCGAGCACCTTGGCCTGGCCGGCCGCGATCGTCAGACCCAGCCCGTGCCCGTTGCCCGCCCGGTCGCTCGACCCCGTACGGAAGCGGCTCGGCCCCTCGCGGAGCAGCGCCTCGGGGAACCCGGACCCGTGGTCGCGGACCCGTACGACGCGGCCCTCGACGGTGACCTCGACCGGTCCCCGGCCGTGCTTCGCGGCGTTGCCGAGCAGATTGCCCAGGATGCGCTCCAGGCGGCGCGGGTCGGTGTTGACCCACGACTCGTGGACGACCCGCACCTTCACCTCGGGGTCGAACGCGGCGACCCGGCGGCTCACGAACTCGCCGAGCGCGACTTCCTGGAGCTCGGCCCGCTCGGACGCGCTGTCGAGCCGGGCCACCTCCAGGACGTCCTCGACCAGGGTGCGCATCGCCTGCGCCCGGTTGCGCACCAGCTCGGTGGGGCGGCCCGGCGGCAGGAGCTCGGCGGCGGTGAGCAGCCCGGTGACCGGGGTGCGCAGCTCGTGCGCGATGTCCGCGGTGACCCGCCGCTCGGCCTCGATGCGCTCCTGCAGCGCGTCGGTGAGCGCGTCGACGGCACGGGCGAGCTCGTCGGTCTCGTCGCGTACGACACCGCCGATGGCGTCCCGTACCCGGACGTCCGTGTTGCCCTCGGCGACCTTGCCCGCCGCGTCCGCCGCCTTGCGCAGCCGGCGCGAGATCTGGCCGCCGATGAGGATGCCGAGCGCGCAGCCGCCGAAGACGACGGCGACCGAGCCGATGACCAGGGCGCGGTCGAGGTCGGCCATCACGTTGGAGCTGCGGTCGGTGAAGGTGGAGTGCAGCGACAGGACGTCGCCGTTGCCCACCGGTACGGCGGCCCAGATGTCGGGCGGGCCGCTGTCGCGCTCCTGCACGGAGGAGACCTTGCGCCCTTGCAGGGCCTTGGACTTCAGCGCGGGCGGCAGCACGGGATCGTTCAGCTTGGTGCCGAAGCGGACCCGCTTGTTGCTGGTCTCGTAGTAGTTCTGCGCGAAGTTGAGCCGCTCCATCTGCACTTCACGGGCGTTGTCGAGCATCGAGACCCGGGCCGCGTTGTGCACGACGAGACTGAGCGCCATCACGGTGAGCGCGCCGACGGCCGTGATGGCGATGCTGATCTTCCACCGGACCCCGGTGCGCAGGGCGAAGCGCCTCATGCGACTCGTTCCTGTTCGGGACGCCTCACTTGGCCCTCACGCCTTCAACTTGTAGCCGAAGCCGCGGACGGTCTCGATCCGGTCCTGCCCGATCTTGGTGCGCAGCCGCTGGACGTGGACGTCCACCACCCGGGTGTCGCCGCCCCAGCCGTAGTCCCACACCCGCTCCAGGAGCTTGTCGCGGGACAGGACCGTGCCGGGCGCCGAGGAGAATTCGAGCAGCAGCCGCATCTCGGTCGGCGTCAGGGCGACGGTCTCGCCGCCCTTGCGGACCTCCATGCCCTCGGTGTCGATCTCGATGTCGCCGAAGGCCAGCACCCCGCGCTCGGGCGCCTCGTCGGACGTCTCGGTGGTGGCGCCGGGCCCGCCCGCGTGGCCGAAGCGGCGCAGCACGGCGCGGATCCGGGCGACCAGGACGGCGCCGTCGAACGGCTTGGTGACGTAGTCGTCCGCGCCGGCCTCCAGGCCGAGGACGACGTCGATGGAGTCGGCGCGCGCGGACAGCATGATGACCGGCACGGTCGACTCGTCGCGGATGCGGCGGCACAGGCTGACGCCGTCGAGGCCCGGCAGCATCACGTCGAGCAGGGCGATGTCCGGCCGGTCGGCGCGGAACGCCTCCAGGCCGGAGAGCCCGTCGGGCATGGCGGTCACGGTGAAGCCGTCCCGCTCAAGGGCGAGCTGGGTGGCTTCACGGATGACGTCGTCGTCCTCGACGAACAGAACATGGGTCTCGGCCATCGCGCTGCTCTCTCAGTTCTCCGGCGGTCTCTTCCGGCGCCCGCCGGTCGTACAGGTCGTGCGTGCTGCGGTCGCTGTCGAACGGCTCCGGGCGCAGTACCCAGTCTGCGGCATGCTCACGGCGCCGCTTGCCGACACGGGCGGGCGGGTCAGGGAGTGGCGGGGACGGGCGCGGGGGAGCTGCCGTCGACGGCCTTGCTGTAGTCGTTCTCCACCTGGTCCTGCTGGGCGAACTTGCCGTTCGCACCGCCCGACCAGCGATAGGTCGTGACGACCTCGCTGGACGCGAAGGCCGGCTTGTCGCCGGCCGCGTACATCTGCCGGGTCACCATCAGGTCGCCCCGGTCGATCTCGGCGTACACGGGCGTTTCCTCGGCGGTGAAGACGTTGTCGTACGAGGCGCCGGACGCGCGGTAGACGTAGGCGCCGAGGCCGACCGCGTCCGCGCAGTTCATGACGTTCACGACGACGTCCTGGCCGGTCGTGCCGGTCAGGTGCCCGTACGAGACGTCGATGGGGTACTCGTCCTTGGTGCACGGCTTGAGCTCGGCCTTCACCCGGGGACTCACCTTCGGGTCGCCCTTGAGCAGCCGCACCGGGTCGACCTTCGTGAACGGCGCCGGTGAGGACGCGCTCGGCGACGGGGTGGTGTGGGCGACCTTGTCGGACTGGGGGGCCACGCCCTCGTCCCGGGTGCCGGTGCCGCCGGTGGAACAACCGGCCACGAGCAGCCCGAGGGCGGAGAGCCCGGCCAGTGCCGTGGTCCCCGCCGTCAGAGCGCCCCCGCTCCGCCTGTTCAGGCCGCGCACCGCTCCCGCCCCTTTACCTCGCCGGTGTAGCCGTGCTCAAGGGCACGGAAGTCCAGCTCGCGGCTCTCCAGCTCCTGGCGGAGCCGGGCCAGCGCCCGGTGCAGCGTGCTCTTGACGGTGCCGGCCGACATGCCCAGGGCCGCGGCCGTCTCCTCGGTGCTCATCTGCTCCCAGTGTCGCAGCACCACGACGCTGCGCTGCTTCGGGGCGAGCACCTTCAGGACGTCCATCAGGAGGGCGCGGTCGGCGCGCTGCTCGGAGCCGTCCTCGACGCGGGCGTCGGGCAGCTGCTCGGTGGGAACCTCTTCGAGCTTGCGGGCGCGCCACCACTCGGTCCGGGTGTTGATCATGACCCGGCGCAGGTACGCGTCGGCCAGCGTCTTGTCGGCGATGCCGTCCCAGCGGCCGTAGGTGCGGGCCAGCGCGGTCTGCAGGAGGTCCTGCGCGTCCACCGGGTCCGGAACGAGCCGCCGGGCACTGCGCAGCAGCGCGTCCTGCCGGGTGCGTACGTACTCCTCGAACTCAAGCACCTCGCCCTGCGCCATACCCAACCGCCTCCGTCATCCCCGTGAGCTGGTCCCGCTCGCCCTGCTGGTCGCTTACGTGAATGAAGCTACGGAGGACTTGTCACGGGCCTGTGCGGAGCAGCCGTCGGCAGACGCACGGAGAGCCATCGGTTGTGTAACAGCCGAGGTTTACCGCCGTTTTCCAGGGGTAACGCCGTTCTTTCGGGCGTTACGGACACAGTCGGGCACCCCCGGCCGCCGGGCCGGAATCAGGACTGGGGCAGCCGGTAGAGGCCGCCTTCGAGCGGCTCGACGAGGCCGTCCGCGACCAGCCCGTCCAGCGCCCTGGCCCGCTGCACCGGCTCGTGCCACACCGCGTCGAGCGCCGACTGGGGTACGGAACCGGTGGCCTCGCGCAGCACCGCGAGCAGCCGGCCGCGCACCTGGCGGTCGGTGCCGGCGTACGTCTGGCCGCGCCGGGCCGGGCCCTGGTGTGCGGGTTTGCCGGCGAGCCGCCACGCGCACTGCGCGGCGATCGGGCACCGCACGCACGTCTCGTTCTTCGCCGTGCAGACCAGCGCGCCGAGTTCCATGGAGGCGGCCGCCCAACGGGCCGCCGTCACCTCGTCCTCGGGCAGCAGCGCGCGGGCGAGACGCCGCTCGGCGGCGGTGGTCGCGGTCGGCGGGTACTGCACCCCGGTGACGGCCCGGGCGAAGACCCGGCGGACGTTGGTGTCCAGGACGGCGTGGCGCTGCCCGTAGGCGAACGAGGCGACCGCGGCCGCCGTGTACTCGCCGATGCCGGGCAGCGCGAGCAGCTGCCCGTGGTCGGCCGGTACGTCGCCGCCGTGCCGTTCCGTTATGGCCAGGGCCGCGCCGTGCAGCCGCAGCGCCCGGCGCGGGTAGCCGAGCCGGCCCCAGGCGCGTACCGCCTCGCCGGGTGCCTCGGCGGCCAGGTCGGCCGGGCGCGGCCAGCGCGCCAGCCACTGCTCGTACACCGGCAGGACGCGGCTGACCGGCGTCTGCTGGAGCATGAACTCGCTGACCATCACGCCCCAGGCGCCCGCTTCGGGGCGGCGCCAGGGCAGGTCGCGGGCGTGTTCGCCGAACCATCCGATGACGGATTCGTGGAGTACGGCGGGCTCGGCGGCCGCCGGGTTGGTCTCGTTCATGGGCGTGGGCACGGTGGGCATCGTCGGCAGAATGTTCATCGCAGAGCCGATCCTGGCATGTTCGGGCCCCAAGGGGGGCGCGCACCGGCCCTCAGCGGCGTGCGTGCTGCCTGGCGTGCACACGTGCGCCGGGTCCGGTGAACCAGGCGACGGCCGCGATGTCGCTGCCGCGCATCGACTCGGCCAGCGCCCGCACCGGCCGGGTGCCGGCCTTCACCACGATCAGCGCGATCACGGTGCCGAGCACCAGGCCGACCGCCACGTCGTGCGGATAGTGCACCCCGACGAAGACCCGGGAGAAGGCCATCGCGAGCGCCATCGGCACGGTGAGCAGCCAGATCCGCGACCAGGCGAGAGCCAGGCCGACGGCGGCCGCGCCCGCGATGGTGGCGTGGTTCGAGGGGAACGACCAGTCGCCGTTGACCGGGCAGGCGATCAGTGAGGTCGCCGCGCCGGCCACCGCCCGGCAGGGCCGCTCCTCGTCGATCAGCGACTTGATCACCTCGCTGCACACGTAGGCGGCCGCGGTCGCGAGCGGCGCGAGCAGGGCGAGGGCGAACGCCGTGGTGTCCCGGCGGCGCGCCCGCCACCAGGCGCAGACGAACAGCACGCCGAACAGGAGCAGGCCGAGCTCCGTCCAGACCTCGACGAAGCTCTGCACCCAGGACGGCATGTCGTGGGCGAAGTCGGTGATGTTGCGGTAGAGCTCACTATCCATGGTGACCGACAGTATGAATCATGAATGGGGGGTGACCACGAGTCGGCCGTGAGGCGGCGCCCGGACCGCGGAGCGGGGCGCTCCGGGATGATGATCCGGAAAACTTGGCCGGAGTGGCGGCGGGTGGGGCGGGAGTTGGCCGCGATCTCTCGTAAGGTTCGGTGCGTGGGATCTCTGCGCAATCCGGTCGGGCCGCTTCCCTCCTCCATCTATTGGCGACGGAGGGCAGTCGCGCTGTCCTTGATCGCGCTGCTCGCCGTTCTCGTCCTATGGGTCGTCACCTCCGGTGGCGGCAGCGGGAACAAGGGCGGCGGCAACGACAAGGGCCCCAACCCCACGCAGTCCATCACCCCGGGTCCCTCCGGCTCGGGCCCCGCGATCAGCTCGGCACCGGGCGGACGCGACGAGTCGAGCGGTTCGGGCGGCTCGGGGGGTTCCGGTGGCTCGGGCGGCTCCGGTGGCGCCAACTCCGGTGACGGCGGTACGAGTACCGGATCGGGCGGTTCCGGCGGCGCCAACTCGGCTTCCAGCGGCGGGAGTTCGGGCGGTGGCGGCAGCGCGGGCAGCCAGGTGCCGGCCGACTCCAGCCTGCCGACCTGTGCGCCCGGGGCGCTGTCGCTGACCCTGCGCAGCACCAAGACGTCGTACGAGCCGGGGGAGAAGCCGCGCATCGAGGTCGTCCTCAAGAACAACGCGGCGTCGGCGTGCAAGGCGGACCTCGGGCCCAAGGGGGCCGTCGTGACGGTCACGTCCACCGCGAACGACCGCGTGTGGTCGACGGACGACTGCCCGTCGGGTGACGCCAACGTCTTCTTCCAGGTCCCGGCGAGCGCCACGATCACCCACACCGTGGAGTGGGACCGCACGAAGTCCGCCCCGGCCTGTGCGACCCCGCCCCCCGGCGCGATCCCCCCGGGCACCTACCTCCTGGAGGCCCACCTCCCCGGCCTCCCGGTAGCGCGGGCCTCCTTCGCCCTGGCCAAGGACTAGCTCCCCACCCCGCCCCTTCCCGAGACCCTCCGGGGACTGCGCCCCCCGGGCCCCCCTTTTTCCGGCTGCGGACCGTGCGTGGCTGGTCGCGCAGTTCCCCGCGCCCCTAAATGCCCGGTGCGGGCCAGCACCGGGCAACCTCAGCCCGTCCGGCGATTGAGGACGAGCGCCCTTAAGGCGCGAACGGGGGTCTGGGGGCGGAGCCCCCCAGGAGGCCCGGGACCAACCAACCCCGCCCCAGCTACACGTACCGCTCCAGAATCGAAGACTCGGCCAACCGCGAGAGCCCCTCCCGCACGCTCCGCGCCCGCGCCTCGCCGACGCCGTCGACCGTCTGGAGGTCGTCCACCGAGGCGGCCAGCAGCTTCTGCAGGCCGCCGAAGTGCTCGACCAGGCGCTCGATGATCGCCCCCGGCAGCCGCGGTACCTTCGCGAGGAGCCGGTAGCCCCGCGGGGACACCGCCGAGTCCAGCGTCTCGGGCGAGCCGCTGTAGCCCAACGCCCTTGCCACTATGGGCAGTTCGAGCAGTTCCGCATGCGTGAGGTCGTTGAGCTCGCGCAGCGCCTCGTCCACCGTGCGCGAGCGCTTCGCGGTGGGCTCGGGCACGTAGTCCCGTACGACCAGCTCCCGCTCGGGCTCGACCCCGGCGATCAGCTCGTCCAGCTGGAGGGAGAGCAGGCGTCCGTCCGTGCCCAACTCCACCACGTACTCGGCGATTTCCGTCGCGATGCGCCGCACCATCTCCAGGCGCTGGGCGACCGCCGTGACGTCCCGTACCGTCACCAGGTCCTCGATCTCCAGGGCGGACAGCGTGCCCGCCACCTCGTCGAGGCGGAGCTTGTAGCGCTCCAGGGTGGCCAGCGCCTGGTTGGCGCGGGACAGGATCGCCGCCGACTCCTCAAGGACCCTGCGCTCGCCGTTCACGTACAGCGCGATCAGGCGCATCGACTGGGAGACCGAGACCACCGGGTAGTTGCACTGCTTCGAGACGCGGTCCGCCGTGCGGTGGCGGGTGCCGGTCTCGTCGGTGGGGATGCCCGCGTCCGGCACGAGCTGCACACCGGCCCGATGGATCTTGGTGATGTCCTTGTCCAGGACGAGCGCGCCGTCGAGCTTGCAGAGCTCGCGCAGTCGCGTCGCGGCGAACTCGACGTCCAGGACGAAGCCGCCGGTGCACATCGAGTCGACGGTCTTGTCCAGGCCGAGGACGATCAGACCGCCCGTGTTGCCGCGCAGGATGCGCTCCAGGCCGTCGCGGAGCGCGGTGCCGGGCGCGACCGCGCTCAGCGCGGCGCGCATCAGTGCTTCGTTACCGGAGCCTGTGCCGGACTTTCCAGGTGCTGATGCCCGGTCGTTGGCTGCCACTGCACTCCTCCGGTGTTGCTCATACGGCGCGTACGGCTCGCGTACTGCTCGTACGGACGGGCGAGACCAGGGCAAAGTCTACCGGCGCGGCTACTCCTCCCGTGGGGCCTGTGCGCGACGCCCACGCGGCAGCACCCGCAGCGCGTCCCCCATGTCGGCGACTTCCGTGACCTTCATACCGGCCGGGACCTTGCCGGGGTCGGTCGGCACCAGGGCGTGCGTGAAGCCGAGCCGGTGCGCCTCGGCGAGCCGGCGCTGCACTCCGGTGACCCTTCTGACCTCGCCCGCGAGGCCCACCTCGCCGATCGCCACCAGGTTCTTGGGCAGCGGAGTGTCGCTGGCCGCCGAGGCGAGCGCGAGCGCGATCGCGAGGTCGGCGGCGGGCTCGGAGAGCTTCACCCCGCCGACCGTCGCGCTGTAGATGTCGCGCTTGCCGAGCGCCGTGATGCGCCCCCGCTGTTCGAGCACCGCGAGCATCATCGAGACGCGGGAGGTCTCCAGGCCCGAGGTGGTCCGGCGCGGGGAAGGGATCTGGGAGTCGACGGTGAGCGCCTGCACCTCGGCGACCAGCGGACGGCGGCCCTCCAGGGTGACCGTCAGACACGTGCCCGGCACCGCGACGTCGCGCCGGGTGAGGAACAGGCCGCTGGGATCGGCGAGTCCGGTGATGCCCTCGTCGTGCAGCTCGAAGCAGCCCACCTCGTCCGTCGCCCCGTAGCGGTTCTTGACGCCGCGTACGAGGCGCAGACGCGCGTGCCGGTCGCCCTCGAAGGAGAGCACCACGTCCACCAGGTGCTCCAGGAGGCGGGGGCCCGCGATCGCGCCGTCCTTGGTGACGTGGCCGACCAGGAGCGTGGACATGCCGCGTTCCTTGGAGGCGCGGATGAGGGCGCCCGCGACCTCGCGGACCTGGGCCATGCCGCCGGGCGCGCCGTCGATCTCGGGCGAGGCGACGGTCTGCACGGAGTCGAGGACGAGCAGCGAGGGCTTCACCGCGTCGAGGTGGCCGAGCACGGCGGACAGGTCGGTCTCGGCCGCCAGGTACAGATGGTCGTTGAGCGCCTTGATGCGGTCGGCGCGCAGCCTGACCTGGCTCGCCGACTCCTCGCCCGTGATGTAGAGCGTGCGGTGGTCCTCGTCGGCGGCCTTGGCCGCCACGTCCAGGAGCAGCGTGGACTTTCCGACGCCGGGCTCGCCCGCGAGCAGCACCACGGCTCCCGGCACGAGACCGCCGCCGAGCACCCGGTCGAGCTCGGCGACGCCGGTGGTGCGGGCGGTGGCCTGGCGGCCGTCCACCTCGCCGATGGGCAGCGCCGCCGTGGAGACCCGGCCCGCCGCCGTGGTGCGGACCGCGGGCGCGCCGTACTCCTCGACCGTCCCCCAGGCCTGGCACTCGGGGCAACGGCCGAGCCATTTGGCGGTGGTCCAGCCGCATTCGGTGCAGCGGTAGGACGGCCGGTCCTTCGCGGATTTCGTACGGGCAGCCATGGCGTCACCGTATAGGGGCCCACTGACAGTCCCGCCCGGAGGACGTACGGCGGACCGGCGGGGGCGCGGCGCGGGGCCGGGGAGTGGGGCGGGGATTTCCGCGCCCCGCCGTTCGGGTGGACGGGGCCGGGCGCGCGTCGCCCTGATCCCTTGCGCCCGTTTGCACAGTGCGTGATGGGTCTGCCATGGAATGCCATGGAATTCCCAATTCCTGTCCCCTTTTGAGGGATACATTCACCCGTAAGGATTAAATATGCTCAACCGGTACGAAGAAGCCTTGATGCTGCCCCTACGGTCGCACGCGTGACGAGCAGCAGACTGGATCAACCAGCGCACAACACCGGCGCACACCGGGCGCAGCGCCGTGCGCCCCGGATGTTGGCCCAGCGGCCGCCCGCGCGGTACGAGGCGTACCTCGACGGCCTGTTCACCTACTGTCTTTCCGTCCTGTGCGACCACGACGAGGCGACCGCGGCCCTCGGCGACATACTCGCCGTCTCCGAGCGCCAGTACGCGCGCTGCCCCGCCACCGAGGCCGAACGCAAGGCGTGGCTGTACGCGCTCGCCCGCTGGGCCTGTCTGCGCAAGCTCGCCGAGCGCAGGCGCAGCCGGCAGGGCGCCCACACCGGACGCGCCCCCGAACCGGCTCCCGCCGTGGACGTGTCCGAGGAGGAGCAGGAGCGCCGCCACCGCGAACTCGCCCTGCTGGCCTGGCCGGAGGCCGCCGGCACCACCCCCGAACAGCGCGAGGCCCTCGAACTCGCGGTCCGCCACCAGCTCGGCGCCCGCGAGGTCGCCTCGGTGCTCGGCATGAACTATCCGGCCGCGCGCGAACTGCTCGCCGCCGGCGCCTGCGAGGTCGAGCGGACCCGGGCCGCGCTCGCCGTCGTCGAGATGGGCGGCTGCCCCACGGTGGCCCAACTGACCGGCGACCACCAGGTGTTGCTCTCCGCCGCGCTGCGCCGCGAACTGGTCCGGCACGTCGACGACTGCCCCCGCTGCCGCCGCGCCGCCGAACGCACCGGCGCGGCCGGCCCGTGGCCCGGGTCGACCGTCTCCCCGGCCGCGCTGCCCCTCGCCGAGGCACCCCGGGCGGCCGCCCAGGCCGCGATGCTGCACGTGCCACGGACGCGCGGCGGGGCCCCGCGCTTCGACCGCACGGGCTTCCCGATGGACCCCAAGGACCGGGCCGCCCGGCGCGACCGGCTGCGCGCGAGAGCCGTGACCACCACCGTCGTCGCCACCGTCGTGGCGGCCCCCGTCTTCGCGCTGTGGGCCGCCTACCGCGGCGCCCCCGCGACCGGCGAGCCCGAGGGCGGCGGTGCCAAGGTCACCGCGAGCGAGGCCGACAACCCCGGCGGGCTCCCCGGGCATCCGTACGACCGCTACGAGAACGCGGGCAACGCCCGCAGCGAGCCCGACAGCCGCTTCACCGCCGGCAGTCGCGCCCCGGACGTGTCGGTCGAGGTCATCAGCCCCACCACCGCCCCGGCGGGCCCCGCCCGGCTCGCGGTCGCGGCCAGCTCGGCGGGCGACACGACCGTGCTCACGCTCACCTCGACCGGCGGCGGCCCCGTCGACTGGTCGCTGCGCAGCCGGGCCCGCTGGCTCACCTTCAGCCAGAGCGCGGGCCACCTCGCGCCCGGCGAGAGCGTCACCGTCTACATCCGCGTCGACCACGCCGAGGAGCCGCACCACGCCTGGTCGGTACGCGTCGAGGTGGCACCCTCCGGCGCCGCCGTACGCATCAGCGGCGACGGCACCCCGATCGTCACCCCGTCCTCGCCCGACCCCGGCAACACGGGCCACCCCGGCCCCGGCGGATCCAGCGCGCCCGCCTCGACCCCGCCCACCCAGAGCCCGGGCAGCCCCACACCGACGCCCACACCCACGCCGCCGAGCCAGAGCCCCACCCCGACGGCGACGCCCACCCCTTCGCAGACGCCGCCGTCCTCGACCCCGAGCGGCTGACAACTCCCTTACTGGATAAGGGAGTTACCGCTTCGGGTCGGCCGGGTGCGGGGCGACGAGCGGCAGCTGCGAGGCGAGCCGCGCCTCGCACTGCTCGACGAGCACGGCGTACGCCTCCGGGCCCATCAGCTCGGTCAGCTCCGGCTTGTACGTCACGAACACCGGCTCACCCGCGCCGTGCGCGGAGGTCGCCGAGGTGCACCACCAGTGCAGGTCGTGGCCGCCCGGGCCCCAGCCGCGCCTGTCGTACTCGCCGATCGAGATCTGCAGCACCTTGGTGTCGTCGGGCCGCTCGATCCAGTCGTACGTGCGGCGCACCGGCAGCTGCCAGCAGACGTCCGGCTTGGTCTCCAGGGGCTCCTTGCCCTCCTTGAGGGCCAGGATGTGCAGCGAGCAGCCGGCGCCGCCCGCGAAGCCCGGCCGGTTCTGGAAGATGCACGAACCGTTCCAGCGGCGGGTCTGGCGGTCGCCGTCCTCGTCGGTCTGGATCCAGCCCGAGTCCGTACCCACGTCGTGGAACTGCCACAGCTCGGGAGTGAGCCGCGCCACGTGCCCGGCCACCCGCTTCTCGTCGTCCTTGTCGGAGAAGTGGGCGCCGAGCGTGCAGCAGCCGTCGTCGGCCCGGCCCGCCTCGATGCCCTGGCAGCCGCTTCCGAAGATGCAGGTCCACCGTGAGGTGAGCCACGTCAGGTCGCAGCGGAAGACCTGCTCGTCGTCGGCGGGGTCGGGGAACTCGACCCAGGCGCGCGGGAAGTCGATCCCCTGCTCGTCCTGAGCCCCCCCGCGCCCGTCCTTCGACAGCTTCGCGGGGTTCTTCGGGTCTTTGGCTTTGCCCGGCTTCGCCTTTTTCGTCTTTGGCACACCTCCAGCGTATGTCCGAGGGGGTGTCGCCACGCGCAGTAGCGTTCAGTCCATGAGACTCGGAGTCCTCGATGTGGGGTCGAACACGGTTCATCTGCTGGTGGTGGACGCGCACGGCGGTGCCGCGCCGCTGCCCGCGCACTCGCACAAGGCCGAGCTGCGGCTCGCCGAACTCCTCGACGGGGACGGCGCGATCGGCCCCGAGGGCATCGACCGGCTCGTCGCCACGATCAGCGCGGCGCTGCTCTCCGCCGAGGACAAGGGCGTCCAGGAGCTCCTCCCCTTCGCGACCAGCGCGGTGCGCGAGGCCAGCAACGTCGAGCACGTCATCGCCCGGGTCCGCGACGAGACCGGCGTCGACCTCGCCGTGCTCTCCGGCGAGGAGGAGGCCCGCCTCACCTTCCTCGCGGCGCGCCGCTGGTACGGCTGGTCGGCCGGGAAGCTGCTCCTGCTCGACATCGGCGGGGGCTCCCTCGAAGTGGCGTACGGCATCGACGAGGAGCCCGACGCGGCGGTCTCGCTGCCCCTGGGCGCGGGCCGCCTGACCGCCGGCTGGCTGCCGGGCGACCCGCCGGACCCGGCCGACGTACGGGCACTGCGCCGCCATGTACGGGCCCAAATCGCGGGCACGGTAGGGGAGTTCACGCGCTCGGGGCGGCCCGACCACGTGGTCGCCACCTCGAAGACGTTCAAGCAGCTCGCGCGGATCGCGGGGGCCGCGCGGTCGAGCGAGGGCGCCTACGTCCAGCGCACCCTGAGTCGTAAGTCACTGGAGGAGTGGGTGCCCAAGCTCGCCGCGATGACGACCGAGCAGCGCACCACACTGCCCGGCGTCTCGGAGGGCCGGGCCCCGCAGCTGCTCGCGGGGGCGCTGGTCGCGGAGGGCGCGATGGACCTGTTCGCGGTCGACGAACTGGAGGTCTGTCCCTGGGCGCTGCGCGAGGGCGTGATCCTGCGCCACCTCGACCACCTGCCGGTGGGCTGAGGGAGACCGGTGCGGCGGGCCCGGAGTTACCGGCGGGTGTGACGTTCGTCGGGGTCGCCGGACCGCCTCCCCTCCACGCGGCGACGGCCCGTACCCTGTCTCCGTGGCAGAACCAGTGGTGCGCATCCCGGATGCGAAGGTCGCCCTGTCCACGGCCTCGGTCTACCCGGAGTCGACGGCAACGGCCTTCGAGATCGCCGCGCGCCTGGGCTACGACGGCGTCGAGGTCATGGTCTGGACCGACCCCGTGAGCCAGGACATCGAAGCCCTGCGGCGGCTCTCCGACCATCACCAGGTGCCGATCCTGGCCGTCCACGCGCCATGTCTCCTGATCACACAGCGGGTCTGGTCCACCGACCCCTGGGTGAAGCTGCAACGGGCGCGGTCGGCGGCGGAGAGGCTCGGCGCCTCCGCGGTGGTGGTCCACCCGCCCTTCCGCTGGCAGCGTCAGTACTCCCGCGACTTCGTCGACGGGATCTGGCGGATGGCCGACGAGACGGACGTCAGATTCGCCGTCGAGAACATGTACCCGTGGCGCTACCGGGACCGCGAGATGCTGGCGTACGCCCCCGACTGGGACGTCACGAAGGACGACTACCGGAACTTCACGGTCGACCTCTCGCACGCCGCGACCTCCCGCATCGACGCGATGGCCATGGTCGACCGGATGGGCGACCGCCTGGCCCACGTCCACCTCGCGGACGGCCGCGGCTCGGCGAAGGACGAGCACCTGGTGCCCGGCCGCGGCACCCAGCCCTGCGCGGAACTCCTGGAGCGGCTGGCCCTGACGGGCTTCGACGGCCACGTCGTCATCGAGGTCAACACCCGCCGGGCCATGTCCGCCGCCGAACGCGAGGCCGACCTTGCCGAGGCACTCGCCTTCACCCGGCTGCACCTGGCGTCCGCGCCGGCCCGCCGCGCATGACGGACGCCGCCCCGCGCCGGCGCGGCCGTCCGCCGCGCTCGGCCGGCGACGACGGCCCCGGCACCCGCGAACGGATCCTCGCTGCGGCCCGTACGGAGTTCTCCGGCCGGGGTTACGACAAGACGTCCATGCGCGGCATCGCCAAGGCGGCGGGGGTGGACGCGGCCCTGGTGCACCACTACTTCGGCACGAAGGAGGCGGTGTTCGCGGCGGCCATCGAAGTCGACTTCGAACCGGCGCTGACCGTGGACGCGATCCTGGGCGACTCCCTCGACGGCCTCGGCGAACGCCTGGCCCGCCACTTCCTCGCCATCTGGGAGAACCCGGCGACCCGCGCCCCGCTGCTGGCCGTGATCCGCTCGGCCCTCACGCACGAGGCGGCGGCGAAGGTGCTGCGGGGCGTGGTGCTGCGGCGGATGCTGGAACGGATCGCCGCCGATCTCTCCGTCCCCGACCCCCGGCTCCGGGCGGAGCTGGCGGCGTCGCACATGATGGGCATCGTGATCATGCGCTACGTACTGGAACTGGAGCCCCTGGCGTCGGCCCCGCCCGCCCGGATCGTGGCCCTGGTGGGCCCCACCCTCCAGCACTACCTGACCGAGGCATGACCCCTGGGGCTCCGCCCCAGACCCCAGGGTCCTTCAACCCCCGGAGGGTCTCGGGAAGGGGCGGGGAGGGGCCAAAAACAGGAGGTCCGGGGCGCAGCCCCAGGGACCCGGCCCCGCCCGGCCCGGGGGCCACATGGCGAACCCCGCGTCCCAACATCTGGACGCCCTGTCCAGATGGCGGAGCCAGGCGTAGGCTCGCACCAGAGCAGACCCATACCTAGGAGACGAGCGACGATGCCCGAGCTGAGGTCCCGCACAGTCACCCACGGCCGCAACATGGCGGGCGCCCGCGCCCTTATGCGGGCCTCCGGTGTAGCGAGCGAGGACATCGGCAAGCCGATCATCGCCGTGGCGAACAGTTTCACCGAGTTCGTGCCGGGCCACACCCACCTCGCCCCCGTGGGCCGCATCGTCAGCGAGGCGATCCTGGCCGCGGGCGCGGTCCCCCGCGAGTTCAACACCATCGCCGTGGACGACGGCATCGCCATGGGCCACGGCGGCATGCTCTACAGCCTGCCCTCCCGCGACCTCATCGCGGACAGCGTGGAGTACATGGTCGAAGCCCACTGCGCCGACGCCCTGATCTGCATCTCCAACTGCGACAAGATCACCCCCGGCATGCTGATGGCGGCGCTCCGCCTCAACATCCCCACCGTCTTCGTCTCCGGCGGCCCGATGGAGTCCGGCAAGGCGACCCTGGTGGACGGCACGGTCCGCACGCTCGACCTGGTCGACGCGATCTCGGACGCCGTCAACGACAAGATCTCCGACGCGGACATCCTCCGCATCGAGGAGAACGCCTGTCCCACCTGCGGCTCCTGCTCCGGCATGTTCACGGCCAACTCCATGAACTGCCTGACCGAGGCGATCGGCCTCTCCCTCCCCGGCAACGGCTCGGTCCTGGCGACCCACACCGCCCGCCGCGCGCTGTACGAGAACGCCGCCCGCACGGTCGTCGAGATCACCAAGCGCCACTACGAGCAGGACGACCACTCCGTCCTGCCCCGCTCCATCGCGACCCGCGCCGCCTTCGAGAACGCCATGGCGCTCGACATCGCCATGGGCGGCTCCACCAACACGATCCTGCACCTGCTCGCGGCCGCCCAGGAGGCCGAACTCGACTACGGCCTCAGCGACATGGACGCCGTGAGCCGCCGCGTCCCGTGCCTGGCCAAGGTCGCCCCGAACGTCGCCAAGGACCGTACGTACTACATGGAGGACGTGCACCGGGCCGGCGGCATCCCCGCCATCCTCGGCGAGCTGTACCGCGCGGGCCTGCTCAACGAGGACGTCCACACCGTCCACTCCCGCTCCATCAAGGAGTGGCTGGACGCCTGGGACGTGCGCGGCGGCTCCCCGTCCGCCGAGGCGGTCGAGCTGTGGCACGCCGCCCCCGGCTGCGTCCGCTCGGCCACCGCGTTCTCGCAGTCCGAGCGCTGGGACACCCTGGACACCGACGCCGCCGAAGGCTGCATCCGGGACGCCGCGCACGCGTACAGCAAGGACGGCGGCCTCGCGGTCCTGCGCGGCAACCTCGCCGAGGACGGCTGCGTCGTGAAGACGGCCGGCGTCGACGAGTCGATCTGGACCTTCGAGGGCCCGGCCGTCGTCTGCGAGTCGCAGGAGCAGGCCGTCGACAAGATCCTCACCAAGCAGATCACGCACGGCGACGTCGTCGTGATCCGCTACGAGGGCCCCAAGGGCGGCCCCGGCATGCAGGAAATGCTGTACCCGACGTCGTTCCTCAAGGGCCGAGGCCTCGGCAAGACCTGCGCGCTGATCACCGACGGCCGCTTCTCCGGCGGCACTTCGGGCCTTTCCATCGGCCACGCCTCGCCCGAGGCGGCGTCCGGCGGCACCATCGCGCTCGTCGAGGACGGCGACCGCATCCGGATCGACATCCCCAACCGTACGATCGAACTCCTGGTCTCCGACGACGAGTTGGCCACCCGGCGCGAGGCGCTGGGCGGGGTGTTCGCCCCGAAGGACCGCGAGCGCAAGGTGTCCGCCGCGCTGCGCGCCTACGCGGCGATGGCGACCAGCGCCGACCGGGGCGCGGTCAGGGACGTCTCGAAGCTCGGCTGACGCCACCGGGCGACAGCGGCCTGACGGGACGTCACCAACTCCCGATGTCCCCGGGATCGACCCCGAACACCGACCCGTCGGGGGAGGCGGCATACACCCGCCCCCCGACGGCGAGCGGTGCGGGGAGAGCGGGCGTGAAGGTGTAACGCCCTTCGTTCATACGGGGGTTGGTCTGCCCGGCGAGTACGCCCTTGCCCGCGTCGAAGGCGAGCAGCCGGCCGTCGGCGCCGGTCAGGAACACCTGCCCGCCCGAGGCGAGCGGCCGCGAGGCGCGGGCCACCCCGGTGTCGAGCCGCCACTTCTCGGTGCCGTGCGCGGAGTCGACCGCGACCAGCGCCCCACCCGCCCCGAACAGGTACACGGCATCCCCGTCGACCCCGGCCTGCGCCTGGTCGAGCGGCGCGGTGAGCGTGGTGCGGCGGGCGGTGTGGGTGGCGGTGTCGAGGCGTACGACCGCCGTGGTGAACCCGTCCGCGTCGGTGGCGAGCAGTACGACGGCCCTGCTGTCGGCCGCTACGGGCCGTAGCCGCCCCTCCGCCCTGGCTCGCCACCGCACCGAACCGTCGGCCGGATCGACGGCGGCGACGGAGGTCGTGCCGCCGTCGCCGGAGGGCGTCACGACGTAGGCCGCCTTCGCCCCCGCGCCGCCGGGCACGATCCACTGAGCCCGGGGCCCGCCCAGCGGCTTCCGCCACATCGCCTTGCCCGTAACGGAGTTGAGCGCGGTGACGTGCCCGTCCGCCGTGGTGAGCAGTACCGCGGTACCCGTGGGACGCACCCCCGAGTACGCCGACACGTCGGCGGACCACACCGGCTTCCCGGTGCCCGGGTCGTACGCCCTGAGCGGCCCGCCCGGCGCCCTGGCCAGCACCCGGCCGCCTGAAACGGCCGGCGCGTAGTCGTCCGAGAGCAGCTGTCCGCCCGCCCCCGCCACCGACCACACGACCTTCCCGCTGAGGGCGTCGAGCCGGGCCAGCGCGATGCCGGGCGCGGAACAGTACAGCGCGCCGTCGCCGTCCCCGGCCGAGCAGAAAGCCGTACGGTTCCCGCCGTCGCCCGCCTTGCCCGGAGCCTCCAACTGGGCACTCCACGGCCGGAATTGAGCGCCGTCCTGCTGCTCGGGCGCGGCGGCCACGGCCCCCGTCCCGTCGGGCATCATCTGCACACCGACGACCCCGCCCCCGCCGAGCGCGACGAGCACCGCGACCCCGGCAACCCAGCGGAAACGCCGGCCCGAGGCCGCTTTCGCGGCAGCGGGTGCGTCCCGCTCGGCGGCGGCCGCGGAGTCACGGACGGGACCACTGACGGAGTCACTGACGGGACCATCGTCAGCACCACCGACGGAATCGTTGACGGGACCAACGTCAGGACCACCGACGGAATCGCTGACGGGGATACGGAACTGCTGCGTGGGGATCTGAGCCTCGGAGCCGTACGCGGCGGACCGCAGCGCCGACATCAGCTGGTCCGGGGTGGGCCGGTCTCCGGGATCCTTGGCGAGGCAGCCGCGCAGCACCGGCACCAGGTCGTCGGGCACGCCGTCCAAGTCGGGCTCGTTGTGGACGACTTGGTAGGCGACGACGTAGGGCGAGTCGGAGTCGAAGGGCCCGCGCCCGGTCGCGGCGTGCACGAGCACGGCCCCCATGGCGAACACGTCCGCGGCGGGCCCGACCTCGCGGGGCCGCTGGAACTGCTCGGGCGCCATGAAGGGAGGGGTGCCGATGAGCTTGCCGGTCTCGGTGCGCAGATCGCTGTCGTACGGACGCGAGATCCCGAAGTCGATGACCTTGGGGCCGTCGGCGGCGAGCAGGACGTTGCTCGGCTTGAGGTCCCGGTGCACCACCCCCGCCCGGTGGATGTCGCGCAGCGCCTCGGCGAGCCCGGCCCCGAGCCGGCGCACCCCGACGGCGTCCAGCGGCCCGCTCTGCTTGACCCGCTCGGCGAGGGTGGGCCCGGGGACGTGCAGGGTGGCCATCCAGGGCCGCTCGGCGTCGGGGTCGGCGTCGACGACGGGGGCGGTGAACGCGCCGCTGACCCGCCGGGCCGCCGACACCTCCTGCCGGAACCGGGCCCGGAACTCCGGATCGGCGGCGTGCTGGGCGTGCACGACCTTGACGGCGAGCCGCATTCCGGAGGGGGAGGTGGCCAGATGCACCACGCCCATGCCGCCGGAGCCGATGACGGTTTCGAGCCGGTACGCCCCGACGGATTCCGGATCGTCGTCGCCCGGCGCCCCGAACCCGACACTGCGCGGCGACGCCATGGCCCACCCCCGTGTGTCCGGTTCACGCGTACGCCCGACGGAGCCTAGTCGATGGGCCGTACGGTCCCGATGGGGCTTGCTAGCCTGCGTGTTGCACGCAGAGTGAAGCCAATGGGGGAGTTGGACATGACATCAGAATCGGCCGAAACGGCGGCGTCGGCGCCGTCCTCGCTGTCGTCCTCGCTGGGAACGAACCGCCGCTACCCGGTGGCCCCCGGCTGCGAACTGAACGTACGCAGCGGTCCGGGCACGGGCTACTCGATCGTCGACGTACTGCCGCTGGGCGCGACGGTCCCGGTGAACTGCCAGACGCCCGGCACGCGCGTCTCGGGCCCGTACGGCACCTCGGACATCTGGGACAACATCGGCAACGGCCGGTTCGTCGCGGACGCGTACGTGAAGACGGGCAGCGACGGTTACGTGGCCCCGCGCTGCGGCTGACGGCGACCGGACGAATCCGGGGATAATCGGGGTCATGACCGAGAACAAGGGCGAAAGCGACGCCGCCGCCGGTACCGGAGGAGCGGCCGGGGCGACCCCCGCCGGCCCCCGGCCCGAGCCCATCCGCTTCTTCGGCACGACGTGGGTGGACCACGACAAGGGCTACGGCCTGCGCCGGGCGGGCGTGGGGATCGGCGCGCTGGTGGCGGCGGTGGCGGCGTGCTTCGTCCTGCGTTTCGCGTACGAGGGCCTGCAGCTCGCGAACACGGGTGCGTTCGTGAACGTGCTGGTGGTCGTGATGTTCGCGATCTGCAGCGCGATGGCCTTCCGCAAGACCTGGGAGGGCTTCTCGACCCGCCCCGCCGACCCGGAGGCCGACCGCTCCCTCCAGGGCCTGAAGACCATCGGCTTCATCGGCTCCCTGCTGGCCTACGCCGCCCGCACCTTCACAGAGGCCCCCGGCGAGTCCCTGCACCGCAAGGAATACGAAGCGGCCCGCACCCGCTACGCCCGCCGCAAATCCACCCCGTCCCCCCGCAAACGCCCCAAGCGCAAGTAGCCCCCACCCCGGCAGACCCGAGCCGCTCGACCCCACACGGCCGACGGCCGAGGGACGGGCTGCCGCCCTCGGGGCCGAGCCAGATCGCCCCGACCCGGCACGGGCATGGCTGGGGGCGCGGGGAACTGCACGCCAAGCCCCGCACGGCCGACGGCGGAGGGGCGGGCTGCTGGTCCGGGGCCGAGCCTCACCGACCCGGGCCGGTACCGGCAGAGCTGGGGGCGCGGGGAACTGCGCGCCAAGCCCCGCACGGTCCGAGGCCGAAGGGCGGGCTGCTGCCCCGGGGCCGAGCCTCACCGACCCGGGCCGGTGCCGGCATGGCTGGGGACGCGGGGAACTGCGCGCCAAGCCTCGCACGACCCGAGGCCGAAGGGCGGGCTGCTGCCCCAGGGGCCGAGCCTGATCATCCCGGCCCGGCACTGCCGTGGCTGGGGGCGCGGGGAACTGCGCGCCAAGCCATGCACGACCCGAGGCCAAAGTCACCCCCCCCAGCGCCGCCCCCAGAACCCGTCCCCAACCCGAGCCCGCCGGCGAACAGGCACCCCCACAGGTCCCCGAACCTCCCGGTACGGCGGAACGGGCGGGCGGGTGGGAAAACGACCCACCCCCAACGCGCCGCACGGCAAACTCGCCCGCATGACCCGAGCAACCTCCTTCAACGCCGCTGCCGCCCAATACTCCGCGAACCGCCCCTCCTACCCTCCCCAACTCCTCGACGCCGTCGAGGAACTCGCAGCCCACCCCCTACGCAACGCGCGCGTCGCGGACATCGGCGCCGGCACCGGCATCGCCAGCACCCTCCTGCACGCGCGCGGTGCGAGGGTCACCGCGGTGGAGCCCGGCGACGGCATGGCCGCACAGTTCCGCAGGGACAACCCCGACATCCCCCTCGTGCGGGGCGACGGCAACCACCTCCCCCTCGCCACCGCATCCGCGGACTTCATCACGTACGCCCAGGCCTGGCACTGGACCGACCCGGCGAAGGCGGGCCCGGAAGCCCGCCGAGTACTGCGCCCCGGCGGCGCACTCGCCCTGTGGTGGAACATCACGGACCACTCCGCGCAGTGGCTCGCCGACCAGGACGCCCGAGTACACGCCTTCTTCCAAACAACCCAGCCAGCCGAGGCAACCCAGCCAACCGAGCCGACCCACCCCGCACCCACCCAACAACGCGGAGCCCACCCCTGGACCGAAATCCCCGGCCTGACCTTCACCGAACGAAACATCCCGCACACCCGCAAGGTCCCCCTCGCCACCCACCTGGCGAACCTCGGCAGCCACTCGGCATTCCTGGTCCTCGGCGAGGAAGGGACGAGGGAGTTCATGACCCGGGAGCACGCCGTCCTGAGCGAGCTCTTCCCGGACGGCACCGTCGAGGAGAGCTACGTCGTCCACCTGCGCCTGGCCCGCAACGAAGGGCTGTGACGGTCCTTGACGCCCGAACCCGGCCGAGCGCACTATTCATCACATGGTGAATTACGACCCGCACGGCCCGGGCGACCGCACCACAACCGGGCCCGGGGCGGCCACCCCCACCCCGGGCGACCGCACCACCCCCGCACGCGAGGCCCCACCCGCCCCCGGCGCCACCGATGACCCACCCCCCGGCCCCGCCGTATCGGCAAGAGCCCTCACCGTCGTACGAGGCAACCGCGAAGTCCTCCGGCGCCTGGACTTCACGGTCCCCCGAGCCCGCATCACCGGACTCCTCGGCCCCTCCGGCTGCGGGAAGTCCACCCTGATGCGGGCCATCGTGGGCACCCAGGCCAACGTCACCGGCACCCTCACGGTCCTGGACGCCCCCGCCGGCACCCCCGCCCTGCGCACCCGCATCGGCTACGTAACCCAATCCCCTTCCGTGTACCAGGATTTGACGGTACGTCAGAACCTGGACTACTTCGCGGCTGTACTCCACCCCGGCCGCCCCCACAGCGCCACCCACGCCACCCGCGCCACCCGCGCGACCCGCGCGACCCGCGCCGAAGCCGTCACCCGGGCCATCGAGGACGTCGGCCTCACCAGCCACGCCGACGACCTGGCGGGCCGGCTCTCCGGCGGCCAGCTGAGCCGCGTCTCGCTCGCCGTCGCCCTCCTCGGCACCCCGGAACTGCTCGTCCTGGACGAGCCGACCGTCGGTCTCGACCCCGTACTCCGCCGCGACCTGTGGAACCTCTTCCACTCCATCGCCACCACCCGAGGAACCACCCTCCTCGTGTCCTCCCACGTCATGGACGAGGCGGAACGCTGCCACCGCCTGCTCCTGCTCCGCGAGGGCGCCCTCCTTGCCGAGGACACCCCGGACGCCCTGCGCACCCGTACCGGCACCGAGACCGTCGAAGAGGCCTTCCTCCACCTGGTCGACGAGGCCTCCCGATGACCGCACCCCGCCCCCAGGGGCCCACCCACCCCGACGAGGCGACCCCATGACCGCGTCCCGCACCTTCGCGACCGCCGCCCGCGTCCTGCGTCAGCTGCGCCACGACCCGCGCACCATCGCGCTGCTCCTCATCGTCCCGGCCCTGATGATCATCCTGCTCCGGTACGTGTTCGACGCCGGCCCGGCCGTCTTCAACGACATCGGCGCCTCACTGCTCGGCATCTTCCCGCTGATCACGATGTTCCTGGTGTCGTCCATCGCCACCCTGCGCGAACGCACCTCCGGCACCCTGGAACGCCTCCTCGCCATGCCCCTGGCCAAAGGCGACCTCATCGGCGGCTACGCGCTCGCGTTCGGCGCGATCGCCGTGCTCCAGTCGCTCATCGCGACGGGCATCGCCCTGTGGCTCCTCGACCTGAACGTGGCCGGCTCCCCCTGGCTGCTCCTCCTGGTCGCCCTCCTCGACGCGCTGCTCGGCACGGCCCTCGGCCTGTTCGTCTCGGCCTTCGCCGCATCGGAGTTCCAGGCGGTCCAGTTCATGCCGGCCGTGATCTTCCCCCAGCTCCTGCTCTGCGGCCTGTTCACCCCGCGCGAGGACATGCAGCCGGTACTGCGCTGGATCTCCGACGTCCTGCCCATGTCCTACGCCGTCGACGCGATGACCCAGGTCCTGCACCACCCCCACGCCACCGCCGCCTTCGCGAGGGACGCCGGCATCGTGGCCGCGGTGGCGCTCCTGGTCCTCACCCTGGGAGCGGCCACCCTGCCCCGCCGCACCCCGTGACCCCACCCCCGACGTACTCCTGTACCGCCCCCGTACCCGCCCCGTACCGCACTTCGGACGCCCCCTCCGGGCAGCCGCCCCCGATGCGAGGATGACGTCACGAAACGCCGCACCACCTGGAGGGTGACCGCATGACCCAGACCGTCGCAGTCCTCGGCACCGGCAAGATCGGCGAGGCCCTCCTCAGCGGAATGATCCGGGCGGGCTGGAACCCGGGCAACCTCCTCGTGACCGCCCGCCGCTCCGAGCGCGCCGCCGAACTCCACACCCGCTACGGCGTCGACGCGGTCACCAACGCCGAGGCCGCCAAGCGCGCGGACACCCTGATCCTCGCGGTGAAGCCCCAGGACATGGGAACGCTCCTGGACGAGCTCGCCCCGCACCTCACCAACGACCGCCTGGTGATCAGCGCCGCCGCGGGCATCCCGACCTCGTTCATCGAGGCCCGCCTCGCCTCCGGAACGCCGGTCGTACGCGTCATGCCCAACACACCCGTACTGGTCGACGAGGGCATGTCGGTGATCAGCGCCGGCAGCCACGCCACGCCGGACCACCTCGCCCATACGGAGGAGATCTTCGGCGGCGTCGGCAAGACCGTGCGCGTACCGGAGTCGCAGCAGGACGCGGCAACGGCCCTCTCCGGCTCGGGCCCGGCCTACTTCTACTACCTGGTCGAGGCCATGACGGACGCCGGCATCCTGCTCGGCCTGCCGCGCGCCCAGGCGTACGACCTGATCGTGCAGTCCGCGATCGGCGCCGCCGTGATGCTCCGCGACAGCGGCGAACACCCGGTGAAGCTGCGCGAGGCGGTGACGTCCCCGGCCGGCACGACCATCAGCGCGATCCGCGAGCTGGAGAACCACGGAGTACGGGCCGCCCTGATCGCGGCGCTCGAAGCCGCCCGCGACCGCAGCCGCGAACTGGCCTCCGGCAACAGCTGACCCGTCCCGCTACCCCTTCTTGTACGGCCGCCGCACCACCGCGGCGGCCACCCCGCTCCCGACCAGCGCGAGCGCACCCCCGCCGATCAGGCTCAACACCCCGACCGGAGTGCCCGGAAGCGCGGCCCGCGCCGCCTCGAACACGTTGTCCTCGTGACCGTCCCGAGCCGCGGCCCCGCTCGACGGATCCACCGAGCGGACGGCAGACGCGACAGCCGGACCGGACGCGGACCCGGCGGACATCTCGGCAGCCGGGCCGACATGGCTGCCGACAGCCGAGCCGACGGGGACAGCGCCCCTCATGACGCCCCGCGTATGAGCCACGGCCGCCGCCCGCACCGAACGCAACTCCGCCGCCAGCTGCCACCCGTCCCGCAACTTCGTCTCAAGCCGGGCGACCTCGTCGGACGCGTCGCCCCTCATGGCGGCCCGGAGCCTCTGGATCTCGCCCAGGGTCCCCTCATTGACCGCGTCGACGACCCGCAGCCGCATCTGGGCTATGCGCTCATCACCGTTCACGGCGTGCGCGGCCCCGGGCGCGACGGCCATCCCCAGCAGGAGGAGGGTCACGGCGGCCACGGCAATCCGAAGAAGAGACCTCATACCCGCCAAGCTAGGACGCGGGGCGCGACCACGAGATCGGCCGTCCCGCCAGGCCTGCCTCGGCCGAAAGTACGAGGTCACAGGCGCACGAGCCCCCGGAACCGGCTCCGCGCGAGCCCGGTCCGGAGGCCTCCCACGGGCCCCTGGGCGAGGGTTGACACCGCCATCCCCGGTACGTAGTGTTCTCCGAGTTGTCCGACGTGAGCGCCGACCCCGGTCGGTCCCCGGACAGCCATTCCGCATCAACCACTTCTCATGAACGACACCTCGTCGTCTCGTTTTTCGTGCGCTTTTGCGAAATGAGGAATCCGCGTTCGAGGACGCACCCCGATTGGCGTCGGGGGCCAGGATTCCGCTAATGTCTCACTCGTCGAAACGGCCCAACAGCCGGGAAGACAAGCCGACTTGGCCCCGGGAGACCGGGAATCGGGCCCGAAAGGATCTGATAGAGTCGGAGCCGCCGGAAAGGGAAACCCGAGAGGGAGAACCTGAAAGGCACCGAGGAAATCGGACACGAAAGAGTCTGA